>NZ_JAWDIX010000001.1:0-1976705 GCF_032380675.1 Anaerolentibacter hominis | reverse complement strand
CCTGACAAAAGTCAGTAAGACCCCTTAAAGAGTATGAGGTAGATAGGACTCAAGTGGAAGTGTGGCAACATATGGAGCGGAGAGTTACTAATCGGTCGAGGGCTTGACCAAAAGGGAAAATGGTTTAGGAAGAAAAGAATTCATGTGCAGTTTTGAAGGTAGAAATATAAAAGCAGCTGATAATAATCAGCTGCTTTTTTGATTGTATAGGAAAGTATTGAGAACTTTCCTACACAATCAAAACCATTCTATGCGCACTCGCGTAAAAGGAGAAAGTCAGCTAAGCTGACTACGCCCGGCTCGCGAAGCGTACCGTCATTTGTTGTTAAAGTTCCCGAAAGAAGCTAAACAGTTAATTTTTGCGCTGGAGAAATTCAAAGAAAGCAAAAATGATGGAGACAATGGTTAAAACAGATACAATAAGCTGTGACATATTTGTGGCATAGCCAGATAGATCCGGGTCCCATGCACCCATCACCAGATAATAAATGCACCAGAGCAGGCCGAGTATTAAACATAGAAATGTAAGATACTTCAGCACAGCGGATAATACTTTATAGAATTTTATCTGTGCGTCGATCTGATTTTGATCGTAATCGGGGTGGCGGAGCCACTTTATACCGCCCAGCAGAAATCCTACCAGGATTCCCAGTGAAACGCCGCGGCATATTTGATAAAATAAGTTCATTCAGATATCCTCTCTTTTGAATTGATGAGATACAGCCGCTCCTCTCTCAATTGACCGACTGTAAATTTATACTATAACTATACCATATAACGAAGAAATCGCCACATTATTAGTGACGTAATAGAAAAGTAGTGATAAAATAGAAAAGTATTTTGGGAATAAGACTAGATTGCTGCGGATGGGTGTCGAAGCAGGCAGACCTGTGGTATGCAGAGGTATAAGGCTGAAAGAACTCTTTCAACCCTGCAAATTTATGACAAGCAGCCCGGCTTTCCGGGGTGACTTGTATGGGCCTGTTCTTGTTTTGTGAAGGATAAAACGGGAAAGGCAGGGGTATAAAAATGAAAATAGACAATAATGTAATCAAAGAGAAGATAGCGGATGCGGAATATGTTGTTGTGGGTATCGGCCGGGAACTGGCCGGTGAGCGTCTGGCCGGAGAGGCAAAGGTATATGAACCTCTGGAGTCTCTGGGAATAAGAAGCAAGGCAGAGCTTGACGAACAGCTTCAGGATACTGAAAAGGCCCTCTGGATTCACCGTATCCTTCTGGCAGATTATTTTCAGAAGCGGAATCCGGCAAGGGAGCAATATGCGGCTTTGGAAGAGATGCTGAAGGGTAAGGATTATTTTATCGTAACTACGAACACGGATGCCTGTATTTATCAAAGCAGCCTGGAGGAAGAGAAAATTGTGGCCCCCTGCGGTGATATCCGCTTATTTCAGTGTCTTGACGGATGCGGCGGAAAGATTTGGCAGGAACCGAATTATCTGGAAGGCGCGATTGCACTCCTGCGGGAAGGAAAGCTTCTGAAAGTTTTACAGGAGCGCCCCTTCTGTCCGGAATGTAACAGCCCGGTCAGTTTTCACATGAGAGATAAGAGTTGTAATTATATAGAAGGATATCTGCCTCAGTGGAACTGCTATAAAGAATGGCTGCAGCATACCTTAAACCGAAAATTGGTCCTGGTGGAACTGGGCGAAAATTTTGATCAGCCTACTGTTTTTCGCTGGCCATTTGAGAAGATCGCCTATTTTAATCAGAAGGCCTATTTTGTGCGGGTTAACCAGATGCTGCATCAGATACCGGAGGAAGTGACCCGGGCCTTGGCAGTAAAGGCCAATGCGGCAGAGTGGCTGACTGCGTTTGTGCAGGGCGGGAAAATGTAGACAGGGTTATACTATGACAGCGGCAACCCGGATTGCCAGAGAGGAAGGTCAGATGATTGCCATTATTGATTATGATGCAGGAAACCTGAAAAGTGTGGAGAAGGCGCTTCTCTATCTGGGGGAGAACCCCGTGATTACAAGGGATTACCACGAGATTTTGTCTGCGGACCATGTTATTCTTCCAGGCGTTGGAGCATTTGGGGATGCCATGAAAAAACTGAGACATTATGATCTGACAGGGCCGATCCGGGAAGTGGCAGACCGCGGGACACCTTTTCTGGGGATTTGTTTGGGACTGCAGCTTTTGTTTGAACATAGCGATGAGGCGGAGGGAGTTACGGGTCTTGGTATTTTAAAAGGTGAGATTCTGAGGATTCCGGAGCGGGACGGAATGAAAATTCCTCACATGGGCTGGAACTCTCTGAACGTAAAACCGGAGGCTTCGCTATTTAAGGGTATTGGTGACGATCCCTATGTCTATTTTGTCCATTCCTACTATCTGAAAGCGGGAGCGGAGGAAGATGTGGCGGCAACAACCTGGTACGGAACGACGATTGATGCTTCCGTGGAACATGGAAATGTGTTTGCCTGTCAGTTTCATCCGGAGAAAAGCAGTGATACCGGGCTTAAAATACTGAAGAACTTTGCGGAGTGGAAGGGGGAGGACGCCTGATGTTTACGAAGAGGATCATTCCCTGTCTGGATGTACATAATGGACGTGTGGTAAAGGGTATTAACTTTGTGAATCTGCGGGATGCCGGAGATCCGGTCGCGGTAGGAGCGGCCTACGATAAGGCCGGGGCTGACGAACTGGTATTTCTGGATATTACGGCCTCTTCCGATGCCAGAACGATTAAGCTTGATATGGTCAGAAAAGTGGCGGAGACGGTCTTTATTCCGTTTACGGTGGGCGGAGGAATCCGGACCGTTGAGGATTTTAAACTAATCTTGCGGGAAGGGGCGGACAAGGTTGCTGTTAATACAGCGGCGATTCTGAATCCCGGCCTTATTTCCGAGGCGGCGGATAAGTTCGGGAGCCAGTGTGTGGTGGTGGCGATTGACGCGAAGCGCAGAGCGGATGGCTCCGGCTGGAATATCTATAAGAACGGCGGCCGTGTGGACATGGGGATTGATGCGGTGGAATGGGCAAGAAAAGCCTGTGAGCTGGGAGCTGGTGAGATCCTTCTGACCAGCATGGACTGTGACGGTACAAAGGACGGCTATGATCTGGAACTGACCAGGACGGTGTCGGAGCAGGTGCCGGTCCCTGTTATCGCCTCAGGAGGCGCCGGCAAAATGGAACATTTTTATGATGCATTGACCGAGGGCAAGGCGGATGCTGTCCTGGCGGCTTCGTTATTTCACTATAAAGAACTGGAAATTAAGGAGCTGAAGGAATATCTGAGAAGCCGGGAGATCAGCGTGCGGCTGTAGTGAAAATGAACTTAGAGGAGCAAATGAGATGAAGGTCGTATTACAGAGAGTGACAAATGCCAGTGTTACCGTGGATGATAAGATAATCGGAGAGATTGGAAAAGGGTATCTCATCCTTCTGGGAGTCGGGGAGGACGATACAGAAGCTGCGGCGGAGAAACTGGTGGATAAAATAGTGAAGCTTCGGATTTTTGCCGATGAAGCCGGGAAGACAAACCTGTCGCTGGCGGATGTGGACGGAGAAATATTGGTCGTATCTCAATTTACCCTGTATGCAGACTGCCATAAAGGAAACCGGCCAAGTTTTGTCCATGCAGGCAATCCGGAGAAGGCAGAACGGCTGTATGAATATTTTGCCGGTCTCTGTGCGAAACGGTGCAGAAAGGTTGCCACAGGCTCTTTTGGAGCGGAAATGCAGATATCTCTGGTCAATGACGGCCCGTTTACCATACTTTTAGATAGCTGAAGGAGGAATAACAGGATGGCGGCGATTACCAATGACTGGGCAAAGGTTTTAGATTCTGAATTTAAGAAAGATTACTATAAAAATCTGTATAGGTTTGTGAAAGAAGAATACAATACGAGACGGATTTATCCGCCTGCAGAGGATATTTTTAATGCGCTTCATCTGACTCCCCTCAGCAAGGTGAAGGTGGTTATTCTGGGGCAGGACCCCTATCACAATGAGGGGCAGGCACACGGCCTCTGTTTTTCTGTAAAACCGGGGGTGGGTGTGCCGCCTTCCCTGCAAAATATATATATGGAACTGCACGATGATTTAGGATGTGAGATTCCAAATAACGGATATCTGATAAAATGGGCGGAGCAGGGTGTCCTGATGTTAAATACGGTGCTTACCGTGCGTGCTCACCAGGCGAATTCCCATCAGGGAAAAGGATGGGAGAATTTTACTGATGCCATAATTGAGGCTGTGAATACCCAGGATAGACCCATTGTATTTATTCTGTGGGGACGTCCTGCACAGATGAAGCGCTATATGCTGACCAACCCCAATCATCTGATTTTACAGGCGCCTCATCCCAGTCCGTTTTCCGCGGGACGGGGCTTTTTTGGCAGCCGGCCGTTCAGTCAGACCAACCGTTTTCTGATGGAAAATGGGGTGGAACCCATTGACTGGCAGATTGAAGATATATAAGGAACAGCAGAGCCGCAGACAGTTGAATTGTCTGCGGCTCTAAATGTATTCGTCCGTATTATTTAATTTATCAGGTCCGGTTGACCGGAGGGAACAGTGCGGGGCCGGGAACCTGAAGTGCAGCGGCAGCTACATGCTTGGAATGCCTGGATGCATGGGCAGAACTCTGTTCTCCGCCATCTGCCCCGGATGTCGGTCCGCCGTTTTTATTTAAGTTCTTATTGGCGGTAGCCAGCATCAGCTTGATCCGGTTGAGCTGGTTTACTTCGCTGGCGCCGGGATCATAATCCACAGCTACTATATTGGACTGAGGATACTGGTTTCGAAGCTCCTTTATGACCCCTTTGCCCACGACATGATTCGGGAGGCAGGCAAACGGCTGGGTACATACGATGTTGTTCACGCCAGAATGAATTAATTCGATCATCTCGCCGGTTAAGAACCAGCCTTCACCGGTCTGGTTTCCGGTCGAAACCACTGCTTGTGCATAGGATGCCAGCTGGTCAATGGATGCAGGCGGCTCAAACCGGCTGCTTTCTTTTAATCCCTTTATCATTTCTTTGCGGTAAACCTCGATAAACCAGATGACAAACCGGTTTACCCTGGCAACCAGGCGGGATTTTCCCAGGTACCTGGCCTTGAATGTAGAGTTATAGCTGCAGTAGAGCAGGAAACCGATCAGGTCGGGCACAACAGCCTCAGCGCCTTCTCCTTCCAGAAGATCGACCAGGTAATTGTTGGCGGCGGGGAGGAACTTGACAAGAATCTCACCCACCACACCGACTTTAGGTTTTACCAGGTCTTCTTTTAAAGGCAGTACATCAAACGCGTGAATGATATCCCTCACATTTTGCCGGAATTTCTTCAGATTGCCTTTTCGAACATCCTTTTTACAAATTGAATTCCACTTCTGATAAAGTTTATTGGCGGAACCGGGTTCTGCTTCGTATGGTCTTGTCTGGTAGAGTACTTTCATGAAAATATCGCCATAGACAAGGGCCTGCAGGGCACGGTTAATCATGGCTGGTGTGATTTTAAGTCCAGGATTCTTTTCCACCCCGGCACTTAGGGATACGACCGGTACCTGAGACATCCCGGCCTTTTCCAAAGCCCTCCGAATGAAGCCCACATAGTTGGTGGCCCGGCATCCTCCGCCTGTCTGGGTTATAATAATAGCCGTTTTGTTTACATCGTATTTGCCTGAGAGCAGGGCATCAATCAATTGACCGACCACCATCAGAGACGGATAGCAGGCGTCGTTGTTCACATACTTTAAACCTACATCTATGGCTCTGCGTCCGTCGTTGTGCAGAACCTCCATCCGATAGCCGCAGGAACGAAAGGCCTCCTGGAGCATATCAAAATGAATCGGCGACATCTGAGGGCAGAGCAGGGTATATTCTTTCCGCATCTCTTTCGTGAAGACCTTGCGGTGCATAGAGGTATCCGAAGGATGAATGCCGATATGCTTGGCTTCTCGGTCCCGGATGGCGGAAAGAAGAGAGCGGATACGGATACGCGCCGCACCCAGATTGCTGACTTCATCTATCTTCAGGACGGTATAAATCTTGCCCGATTTCGTGAGGATGTCGCTGACCTGGTCTGTGGTAACGGCATCCAGCCCGCAGCCAAAGGAGTTGAGCTGGATTAATTCCATATCTGTTCTGGTCTTTACAAAGGAAGCCGCGTTGTAAAGGCGTGAATGATACATCCACTGATCCCGGACGATAAGCGGCCGGTCGGCCCGGCCCAGATGGGCCACCGAGTCTTCCGTGAAGACTGCAACCCCATAGGAAGTAATCAGTTCCGGAATCCCATGATGGATCTCCGGGTCCACATGATAGGGACGGCCTGCCAGAACGATTCCTTTCAGGCCATTCTTTTCTATGTACCGGATTGTTTCTTCGCCTTTGTCCTGAACCATCTTGCGGATGTTCATCATTTCATCCCAGCCTGCTTCTGCGGCGGCCTGTACCTCCACGGAAGGAATCTGATTTTCTTCCCCGAAATATTCCACCAGACGGTTGGAAAGAATGACTTTGTTTTCAAAAGAGAGGAACGGGTTCTGGAAACGGATATGTCCGTCCTTCAATTCCTCCACATTATTCTTGATGTTTTCTCCGTAGGAGGTTACAATCGGGCAGTTAAAATGATTGTTGGCCTCTGGCGTCTCCAGTCGTTCATAGGGAACGCACGGATAGAAAATGTAATCCACCTGATTGCGGATCAGCCAGGATATATGTCCGTGAACCACTTTCGCCGGATAACACTCCGACTCACTTGGAATGGATTCGATACCCATCTCGTAAATTGCCTTTGAAGTGGAAGGTGAGAGCACCACCCTGTATCCAAGTCTGGTAAAGAAGGTAAACCAGAAAGGATAATTCTCATACATGTTGAGAACGCGCGGAATCCCCACGGTTCCCCGGGGCGCTTTTTCTTCCGGCAGCGGGGTGTAGTCAAAAGTTATCTTATTTTTGAACGCAAAGAGGTTGGGCACATCCTGATGGGTCTTTTCTTTGCCCAGACCCTTTTCACAGCGGTTCCCGGTAATAAAGCGGCGTCCGCCGGAGAATTTGTTGATTGTCAGAAGACAGTGGTTGGTACAGCCCTGGCAGCGGGCCAGAGACGTATCGAAAGTAAGCGCTTTTAACTGTTCCTGACTGAGCAGACCGCAGGCTTGGCCTGCAAAATGCTCCCTGGCAATCAGAGCGGCTCCAAACGCGCCCATAATACCGGCGATATCCGGGCGGATTGCCTGGCAGCCGGAGATTAATTCAAAGCTTCGCAGCACGGCGTCGTTATAAAAGGTACCGCCCTGTACAACGATATTAGTACCCAGATCCTTAGGATCGGTGATTTTAATAACTTTTAAGAGTGCATTCTTAATAACGGAATAAGCCAGACCCGCGGAGATCTCGTCCACACCGGCGCCTTCCTTTTGTGCCTGCTTTACCTTGGAATTCATAAATACGGTACAGCGGGAGCCCAGGTCTACCGGATGTTTGGCAAAGAGTCCCACTTTGGCAAAATCTGCCGCGTCATATCCCAGGGATTTGGCAAACGTCTCGATAAAGGAACCACATCCAGATGAGCAGGCTTCATTCAGCTGAACGCTGTCAATAGCCTGATCCTTAATTTTCATACATTTCATATCCTGGCCGCCGATATCCAGAATGCAATCCACCTTGGGATCAAAGAAGGAGGCTGCGTAATAGTGAGCGACAGTTTCTACTTCTCCCTCATCCAGACAGAAAGCGGACTGCATCAGGGCCTCGCCGTAACCGGTGGAACAGGAGCGGACGATTCGGGCGCCCTCCGGCAGCAGTTCATATATTTCCTCCAAAGCCTTTTTCGCGGTTTTTACCGGACTGCCGTTATTGTTGCTGTATAAAGAATAGAGAAGTGTACCGTCCTCTCCGATCAGAGCGGCTTTTGTCGTCGTGGAGCCCGCATCGATTCCCAGGTAGCAGTTGCCCTGATAAGAAGAGAGCTCTCCCTTTTTAACCGTATGTACATTGTGACGGGAAATAAATTCATCATATTCTTCCTGATTCTGGAAAAGCGGCGCCATTCTGGCTGCTTCGGACTCGATGACAATGCCCGCAGCAAGAGCCTGATCCAGTTCTTTCAACGTGGAAACCTTCTCAAAAGGACAATTAAGGGCAGCGCCGATTGCCGCAAACAGGCATGCATGCTCCGGTATGATCGTTTGACTGTCGGTCAGATGCAGAGTACGGATAAAAGCCTGGCGCAGCTCACTTAAAAAGGTAAGCGGACCGCCCAGAAATGCCACGTTCCCCTTGATAGGCTTTCCGCAGGCAAGGCCGCTGATGGTCTGATTGACTACAGCCTGGAAGATGGAGGCAGATAAGTCCGCCTTTGTAGCTCCTTCGTTGATCAGGGGCTGGATGTCGGATTTGGCAAATACTCCGCATCTGGCGGCAATCGGGTAGACTGCCTCATAGTCTTTTGCATATTCATTTAATCCGCCTGCATCGGTCCGTAGAAGCGTTGCCATCTGATCGATAAAGGAACCGGTGCCTCCGGCACAGATACCGTTCATCCGCTGTTCGATACCGCCGTTGGGATTAAAATAGATAATTTTTGCGTCTTCCCCGCCTAGTTCAATGGCCACGTCGGTTTGGGGAGCGGTGTGTTCCAGCGCCGTGGCTACCGCAACTACTTCCTGAACAAAGGGAATGTCCAGGTGAGTGGAGATAGTCATACCGCCGGAGCCGGTGATCATCGGAGCAATCTCCATATCGCCCAGCGTTTCCAGAGCTTCATGTACGATACTCCCAAGTGTTTCTACTATATTTGCGAAGTGCCGTTCGTACTTGGAAAACAACAGTGTGTTATCCTTGTCCAGAACGGCTACTTTAACGGTTGTGGAACCAACATCGATTCCCAATGCATATTGCTTCATAATAAACCCCTCAGTTCCTGCCAGAATTGCAGGAAGCTTTCTACCTGCAGACGGCCCGAGCAGCCGTGTACAGATTAAAACATAATCATGCTCAGATATAAAATTATATCACAAATACCGGTATAATTCTTCATCTGATCATTATAAAGAATAAAATTTTGCACTTCAAGGCTAAAAATATGAAATCTTTATTAAATAGGAAATATTTCGATCTTTTCAGCGGTTTTTGTACGGCAAAAGTGCTTTTTCGTCCTGCTGTATACATGGCCGCTCCGGCCATTTCCCGTTACTATTCCTATGCACAATCGGGATGGGATAGGAATAGATTATTATAAAGTAAAGAAATGGGGAGAATATTAGTATGGATAACTCGCAATGCAAAGGGCTTATATATACGGTTCAGGAGGGGGACACACTTTACCTGATCAGCCGGAGATATAATGTACCTCTGGGTTATGTCTTGAAAGCCAACCCATTGGTTGATATTTATAATCTGCGTCCGGGTCAGAAAATCTGTATTCCGGGAATTTACTGTGACTTGAATAAACCAATGGCATCCTGCCCTCTGTGCAGTCTTTTTTCCTATGAAGTAAAAGCCGGAGACAGCATTAAAAGTATTTTAGATGATTTTGGTATTGAGTTAGATGACTTATTTAAGTATAATAAGAGTGCAGAGCTATATCTGAAAGAAGGCATCCGACTACAGATACCGGATAAGAATAAATAGAGAGGGATACTTACGAGAAGAATTTTGACCGCCGGTGGGAGAGGTCCGGCGGACAGATTGCAGGACATTGCCCGTTCGCAGGTGTTTCGTGTTCACTAACGGTTTGATCCGGCCGCGGCCGGGCAGACGTTTTTTTTCATTAAGAGATGTGCGTGATACGGCGCAGGGCGGGAAGTAATACGCCTGCGGATGGGACAGTGCAGATACGTCTGGCTGGTTTCTGCGATTTCGGAATGGAGGAAGGAGTTTGGAAGGTTTGCGGCAAGGTGCTGTCAGATTGGACAGGCAGGTATCGGCGGAGGCTGCATAAGAGCAGAAAGGAAGAGATAGGACGATATGAATCGTTTTTTAAACAAAGTGGAAAGAAAGTTTGGCAGATATGCCATTCGGGATCTGATGAAATATGTGGTTGTTATTTATCTTGCCGGTGCGGTCATTGGGATGTTTGCACCGTCTTTTTACTATGATTATCTGGCACTGGATATCGGCAAGGTGCTGCATGGACAAGTCTGGAGGCTGGTGACATTTCTGCTTGCGCCTTATGGAATGACAAGTATGATCGACATTATTTTCCTGGCAATTGAGACGTATCTGTACTTATTCATCGGGAGAAGCCTGGAAAATGTCTGGGGAGCATTCCGGTTTAATCTTTATTATGTTTCGGGCATCTTATTTAATATTATCGCTGCTTTTATTCTCTATTTTGTATTTGGAGCAGCAGGCGGGTCCTATCCTATGGGTCTGACTTACATTAACCGTTCTCTCTTCCTTGCGTTTACGGTTATTTTCCCCAATATGCAGCTGCTTTTGTTTTTCATTATACCGATTAAGGTGAAATGGCTGGGAATCATATATGGTATACTGATCGGAGTGGAAGTCTTTTCCTATTTCCGCATGCTGACGCCTATGGGCATCTCAGTCGGTGTTGCCATTCTGGTGGCGCTGGCCAATTTCCTGATTTATTATCTTTCTACCAGGAATTATAAGAGGGTGTCTCCGAAAGAGGTAAAGCGGAAGGCCGAGTATAAGAAACAGGTCAATAAGGTTGTGAATTTCCCACGTCACCGCTGTGAGGTGTGCGGGAGAACGGAGAAAGATAATCCGGAGCTGGAATTTCGTTTCTGTTCCAAGTGTGACGGTGACCATGAGTACTGTATGGATCATCTGTATACACACGAACATATTAAAAAGGAAGAATGAAAAAGGAAGAAGGAAGAACCGAAGGGTGAAAAGTGAATAAGGAAGAATGGAAGAAAGTGAAGGGCTGCGGTAAAGCCGCAGGTGAAAATGTCCCTGAGGGACAGTGATGTGAGAAAAAGTGAAGAATGTATGCGGTTTTTCACAGGGGATGTTATTAAGATGATTATTTGGTGCAACAATCTCTATATGGACGGCTATGTTAAAAAGAGACAGAAGAAGATTATGGGGCTGGTTGAGCGGGAGAAGATTTCCCCCGGTCTTCTGGCCAGGGATATTTTCTGCATTGCGCTGCCGTCCAATGAGCAGAATTTATTTGATATCGTCCGTGCGGGAGAGTTGTTTTTTGAACATTGCCGGAGAAACCAGCTGAGGGTGCTTGGACTGGCCAGGGGCCGGGATTCGGCGGTGGAGCTGCTGACGACGATTATATTGGATCTGTACAACGAGACTGGTGAGCTTTGCCCGGTGGATTATTTTGTGTTTGATCCGGCGGACAGATGACTGCTGCCTGTACAGCTTATGTTACGGCGGGATCAGAACTGAGGTGGAAATTTGCTGCATATCATTGGAATTATTTTGAAAATTATCGGGATTTTGCTGCTTATTCTTCTGGGACTGCTGCTTGTTCTGGTTTTGCTTGTTCTTCTGGTGCCGATTCGTTACAGGGCCGCTATTCAGAAGTATCCGGATATTAAGGGACGGGGGTGTGTCAGCTGGCTATTGCATCTGATCCATGTTTCCGCTTATTACGAAGAGGACGGGTTCTGGTATAAAGTGCGTATTCTTGGGATTCCGGTGTTTAACAGCCGGAAACCGAAGAAGTGCCGACAGCCGGAAGTTCCGGTTTATGAAAAAGCGGTGCCTGTACCGGAGCCTGAGAAAAAAACGGAGCGGATGCCGGCCGGGACGGATGAGGCCGAACGGATGCCGGAAGACGTCGGGAATCCGGTCAGTGAGCTGCCTCAACCGGTGAGGGAGGCTGATACAGCAGGAGAGAGGGAACCGGAGCGGAAGTCTCTTTGGCAGAGGATAAAGGAATTCTTTCGGGGTATTCTTGATAAGATAAGAAGTATAAAGAAAAAATTTCGGCAGATAAAGAGACAGGCCGTCAGAATAAAGGAGTTCCTTCAGGAAGAAGATACGAAGGAAAGCCTGCGGCTTTTGTTTGGATCTGCAAAAGGGATGTTTAAGCATATCCTGCCCCGGAAGGTAAAAGGGTGGATTCGGTTTGGCACCGGAGATCCCTGCAGGACCGGGCAGATACTTGGTTTGCTGGGCATGGGTATTTCCCTGCTCCCGAAGGATTTAACGATCCGGCCTGACTTTACGGAGGCGGTGCTGGAGGGAAATGTAAAGCTTTCCGGCAGAATCGTTCCGGTTATCTTTCTGATTACCGGGCTTAAGCTTCTGCTGAAAAAGGAAGTCAGACGGACCATTATGAGAGGCAGAAAACTGGCTGCATAGAGAAGAAGGAGGAAATAAATTATGACAGATAACAGCTTTAGTTCAACCGTGGAATCTCTGTTTAAGGGGATGGACAATTTTATTACAACCAAGACCGTTGTGGGCGAGGCTATGAAATTTGACGACGGCACAATCATTCTGCCTCTGGTAGAAGTTAATTTTGGTGTGGCTGCGGGTGCTTTTTCCGAGGAAGGAAAGAAAAAGAACAATGGCGGCGGAGGAATGGGCGGAAAGATTTCCCCCAGCGCCGTTCTGGTGATCAAGGACGGTACATCAAAGCTGGTCAATGTAAAGAATCAGGACAGCATTACCAAGATACTGGATATGGTGCCGGATCTGATCAACAAGTTTACCAAGTCCAAAGATGAGGACGAGTTCTTTACCGAGGAGGAGATTGTCACAGAGGCTCCTGCAGAAAAGGAGTGATTTTAAAACAGACTATTTGTGTCTGCCTGGAAATACAAAGAATTTCTCGTGCGACAAAAAAAGTCTTGCATTCCTGTGCTTCATTTGATAGAATAGCTTTGTTGTCTGAGCTAATACAGGCTTGGAAAGTTTGGTCGAGGAGGTGCTTAGAATGGCTAGATGTGCAGTTTGTGACAAGGGCGCTCATTTTGGTATTAAGGTGAGCCACTCACATAGAAGAAGCAATAAAATGTGGAAATCCAACATTAAATCAGTAAGAGTGAAGACAGAAGGCGGTACAAAGAAAATGTATGTTTGTACTTCTTGTCTGAAATCCGGCAAAGTAGAACGTGCTTAAGGCTGAAAACAGAGCAGGAAAAGAAAATCCCGCGGTATGAGAGGCGACTCTTTTACCGTGGGATATTTATTGTCTGGATCAGAGCTGTGAAAGCGGCCTGATCCGTCAGCAGGAAAATAAGTTATACCCCAGAATAAGGCACATTATTATAATAGCGATTGCCAGGAGTCCATTTGTTATGAAGAGCATGATGGTCATACCAATGGCGATCCAGAATAAAATAAAGCCGAACATTTTTTTCATTGAAATCCCGCCATTTCCAAGTATATGAAATTTTTTTATTTCATTTTATGGGAAAAGAGGGTATAATATGCATAAGGATTTGTTTCCTTTGCTGCCTCAAAGATGAAAAAATAATGCACGAAACAAACGTCGGCACGCTTCGCGGGCCGCCTTATTGTATGATAGAAGAGGCTGTTTAGCGGCAGCCTCTCCCTTATACCCGGAATACCGGAAAGGGTCAGTGTGAATGAAACAGGAATCGTGGAGGGTTGACTATGAAAGGACATATGAACACGCAGCTGGGCGAAATATTAATTGAAAATGAAGTAATTGCGAAATATGCCGGTTCTGCAGCCGTAGAGTGTTTCGGCGTGGTCGGGATGGCCTATGTCAGTATGAAGGACGGTCTGGTAAAGCTGTTGAAGCGGGACAGTATCAGCCAGGGAGTCAATGTTGTGATCGAGGAATCGGGTATCAGCGTTGCTCTTCATATTATCGTTGCATATGGCGTAAGCATTTCTGCTGTTGCTGACAATCTGATCAGCAATGTAAAATATAAAGTTGAGGAATTCACTGGCATGAAGGTAGAAAAGATCAATGTCTTCGTGGAAGGAGTCCGGGTAATGGACTAATGTCCGGCACTCATGGAATTAAGGAGGAACAAAGCGGTGGTTATTCATACAGTCGATGCCAAATTACTTCAGAAATTATTTTTGGCAGGTGCTCAGGCTATTGAAGCACAGAAGGAGTATATCAATGAGTTAAATGTATTCCCGGTACCGGATGGGGATACAGGAACGAATATGACACTGACGATTATGTCCGCGGCAAAAGAGGTAAGTTCTCTTGCAGATCCTACTGTTGAAAGTCTCTGCAAAGCGATTTCCAGCGGTTCTCTGCGGGGCGCAAGAGGCAACTCCGGCGTTATTCTTTCCCAGCTGCTCAGGGGACTCACCAAGGGAATCCTGGCATCGGAGGCTATTGATGTACCCACTCTTGCAGCCAGTTTTCAGAGAGCGACGGATACAGCTTACAAAGCAGTTATGAAGCCGAAGGAGGGCACGATCCTGACGGTGGCCAGAGGAGGAGCGGAGAAAGCAGCTGAACTGGCGGAACAGACGGATGATATCGTATACTTTATGGATGAAGTAATTAAACATATGGAAGAAGTGCTGGAGTATACTCCGGAGCTGCTTCCGGTTTTGAAAGAGGCTGGTGTGGTGGATTCCGGCGGCCAGGGGCTGCTGACCATACTGAAGGGTGTGCAGGATGCGCTTCTGGGCAAGGAAGTGAATTTTACCGTTGGTACTTCTGCTCCGGCAGGAAAGACCAGAAAGAGAGAGGCGATCTCTACCGATGATATCAAGTTCGGCTATTGTACCGAATTTATCATCATGAGGGACAGCGAGCTGCCGGCTCAGGAAGAAAAGATATTCAAGAGCTTTCTGGAATCCATCGGAGATTCCATTGTTCTGGTAGCGGATGATGATCTGGTAAAAGTACATGTGCATACCAATGATCCGGGTGTGGCGCTGACGAGAGCGCTCACTTACGGACAGCTCAATCACATTAAAATTGACAATATGAGAGAAGAACACAATGAGGTGCTCTTCAATCAGGAGGCGGAGACTCCGGCCAGCGATGAACCGGTGGTAAAGAAGGAAGAACCCAGAAAGAAATATGGTTTTATCAGTGTGTCGGCGGGCGACGGCCTGAGTGAGATTTTCAGGGGCCTGGGCGTTGACTATCTGATTGAAGGCGGCCAGACGATGAATCCCAGCACGGAAGATATGCTGAACGCCATTGATAAGGTACATGCCGATACGATTTTCATCCTTCCGAATAATAAAAATATTATTCTTGCGGCGGAGCAGGCGGCGAAGCTTTCGGATGAGAAGAAGATCGTTGTGATCCCTTCCAAGACCATCCCGCAGGGAATTACCGCTATTATAAATTTTGTATATGACCGCTCTGCGGAAGAGAATGCAAAGCAGATGTGCGAGGAGATGTCCCGTGTGAAAACCGGTCAGGTCACCTACGCGGTGAGAGATACCAGCCTGGACGGCAAGGCGATCAAACAGGGTGATATCATGGGAATCGGAGATAAGTCAATTCTGGCGGTGGGAGATAATATTAACTCCACAACAAGGGAACTGGTGGATAATCTGGTCGATGAGGATTCTGAACTGATCAGCTTATATTATGGGGATCAGATGAAGGAAGAGGATGCCGAGACACTGGCCGATGAGCTGATGGAAACCTATCCGGATGTAGATGTGGAGGTTCACAGCGGGGGCCAGCCGATTTATTACTATGTACTTTCTGTTGAATAGGAAGAGATAAGGTGTTTTATGCCTGAGTCTGAAAGCGATGAGGGCGGACTTTGGCAATTGGACGTTAAGGGGGAGCTGCAAAAGAATTTGCTTTGCAGTCTCCCCTTTCTGTGTGATATAGGAAACCGCGTGCTATAGGAAACTGCGGGCGGGGCAGGCCGGCAGCAGGATTCATAAAAGAAAGGCGTGAGTGTAAAGGTGGAATATACGGAACCGGTGGGCAGGATAAAGGGAATCGGCGAAAAGACGGCGGTACTGCTGGCAAGACTTGGCATCGGTACAGTGGGCGACTTGCTGGAATACTATCCCAGGGATTATGACCAGTACGGCGAGATTATACCCGTGGAGGAAGTATCGGAGGGTACCGTTCAGGTGGTTGAAGTTTCTATTACCGCAATGCCCGAAATGAGACGGGCAAGAAAGCTTACGATCTTAAGCTGCATTGGGCGGGATGAAACAGGGACCATACGTCTGACCTGGTTTAATATGCCGTTTATGAAGCAATATCTCCATCCGGGAACCAGGCTGCTGCTGCGGGGAAAAATAGGATGGAAAAATGGCATGACCGCCATGGAACAGCCCAAGCTGCTGTCGAAGACCGAGTATTATAACCGGAAAGAAGTCATGCAGCCGGTCTACGGCCTGACGTTCGGACTCACAAACACGGTGCTGGGAAAGGCGATGCGCCAGGCGCTGGATGGGGTGAATTTAAACGGGGATTATTTAAGTGCTCAGATCCGGAAGGAATATGACCTGCTGGATTATAAAACCGCAATCCGGGAAATCCATTTTCCAAAGAACAGGGAAAGTATGATGAAGGCCAGAAAAAGACTGGTCTTTGACGAGTTCTTCTTGTTTACCCTCTACTTAAGACAGTTAAAGGGAAAGCAGGAGAGACAGAGATCTGCCTACCTATTTGAACGGTTTGGAGAAACGGACAGGCTCCAGGATTCTCTTCCCTATGAGCTGACCGGAGCCCAGAAGAAAGTATGGGAGGAGATTCGGGGCGATCTGGCGGGCGGCTTCCAGATGAACCGGCTGATCCAGGGCGATGTGGGCTCCGGCAAAACAGTGCTGGCGGTACTGGCCCTGCTTTCCTGTGCGTCGAACGGCTGCCAGGGCTGCCTTATGGTTCCCACAGAGGTTTTGGCAAAACAGCATTTTTCGGAGTGTGAGAGTCTGCTTTCTCCTTTTGGGGTGCGCTGCTGCCTTTTGGTGGGTTCTATGACCCAGAAGGAAAAAAGAGAGGCGTATGAGAAAATACGGGAACATCAGGCGGATGTGATCATCGGGACGCATGCGCTGATTCAGGACCCGGTGGAATACGACCGTCTGGCCCTGGTTATCACAGATGAACAGCACCGGTTTGGAGTGAAGCAGCGGGAGCGGCTATCCGGAAAGGGAGAAGCGCCGCATGTGCTGGTTATGAGCGCTACTCCGATTCCAAGGACTCTGGCCATTATTATTTATGGGGATCTGGACCTGTCCGTGCTGGATGAGCTGCCGGCAAACCGGCTGCCGGTGAAAAACTGTGTGGTAGATACCCGTTACCGCCCCACTGCCTATGAGTTTATCAAGAAACAGGTGGAAGCGGGACATCAGGCATATATTATCTGCCCCATGGTGGAGGACAGTGAGACGGTCGAGGCAGAAAATGTGATCGCCTACTGTGAAAAACTGAGATCAATCTACAGAGACACGGTACGGGTGAGTTATCTGCACGGTAAAATGAAAGCTTCTGAAAAGAATCAGATCATGGAGGCTTTTTCCGCCGGGGAGATCCAGGTCCTGGTTTCCACTACGGTTGTGGAAGTAGGAGTCAATGTACCCAATGCTACGGTGATGATGATTGAGAACGGGGAGCGGTTCGGCCTTGCCCAGCTCCATCAGCTGCGGGGACGGGTGGGAAGAGGAAATGCCCAGTCCTACTGTATTATTGTCAGCGGTTCCGGCAATAAGGAGACAAAAAAGCGTCTGGAAACGCTGAATCATTCCAATGACGGTTTTTATATAGCGGAGGAGGACCTGCGGATGAGGGGCCCTGGGGATCTGTTCGGTATCCGCCAGAGCGGGGTACTGGAATTCAGGCTGGGAGATATCTTCAATGATGCACCGGTTTTAAAGCTGGCGAATGAGCTGGCCGGCAAGGTAGATCCGGAGCAGTTTGCCAAGGTCAGGGAAAACGATCCCCGGCTGAGCAACAGGACCGGGAGTTATCTGAACCGCATTTCTCTATAGTCGGAAAACTGCGGGGATGACTGGATAACCGCAGAAAAATACCTTGACTTGAAGTGAACTTTAAGACGTATGATTATGGTAATGCATTTGACATGAAAATGTGGTTTTTACCGTATGGGTTTCATGCGGTGTATCAGCATTAGGGAAGGAGACAGATGGTATATGAATGAAGTAATGAAGGCAATACGGGAGCGAAGCTCCACGAGAGGGTTTACCGATGAGAAAGTAAGCCGGGAAATGCTTGATGTTCTGATTGAGGCGGCGCTGGCTTCCCCCAGCGGCATGAACCGTCAACCATGGCAGTTCACTGTGGTGGAGGACAAGAAGGTTATTGATGATTTCGAGAAGCTGCACGTGGACTATCTGATGGAACACGCGGATGATAACCGCAGGGAGGTTTTGAAGGGGAGAAACTTCAGAACACTGTACAATGCTCCGCTTTTTATCCTGATCTCTACAAAAAACGGGGAACATATTGTGGATGCGGGTATTGCCGTAGAAAATATTGTGCTGGCGGCTCAGTCCATAGGCCTGGGAAGCGTAATTATCGGGGGCTGTGATGTGCTGTTTGACGATCCCAAACTGGGAAAACAGTGCGAGGAGCTGTTCCGTTTCCCGGATGGGTATAAATTTGCAGTGGGCGTGGTAATCGGTCATAAGGCGGTGGAGAAAGATCCCCATGAGCTGGATTACAGTAAAGTGACAAGAATGTGAGCGGGAGAAGAATATGATTTACAGAGAATATAAAGGGACGGAGAAAAAGGTCTCACTGATGGGCCTGGGCTGTATGCGGTTTCCGCTGGAGGCTGGTTCCAAGACAAAGATTGACGAAGAAAAGGCAGAGAAAATTGTGGATTGCGCCTATGAAAACGGTGTGACCTATTTTGATACGGCCTGGCCCTATCACGGCGGCGAATCAGAAACCTTTATGGGGAAGGTCCTGAAAAAGTATCCCCGGGAGAGCTACTGCCTGGTGACAAAGATGCCGGGATGGCTGGTGGAAAAGCCGGAGGATGCAGCGTACTATTTTGAGAAGCAGCTGGAGAGGCTTAAGACGGATTATTTTGATTTCTATCTGCTGCACGATGTGAACCGGGACCGCTGGCCCCACTATGAGAAAAACCATCTGTATGAGTTCTGCATGGAGATGAAAAAACAGGGGAAAATTCGTAATCTGGGCTTTTCCTTCCATGATACGCCGGAGATTCTGGAGCAGATTATCAACGAGAAGGATTGGGATTTTGTGCAGATTCAGCTGAATTATCTGGACTGGACGAAGCAGGATGCGAAAGGGCAGTATGAGCTGATAAGGAAAAAGGGGATTCCCTGCATGGTGATGGAGCCGGTGAGAGGCGGTGCGCTGGCAGGGCTGGATGAGGAGTCGGAAAAACTGCTAAAGACAGCCCGTCCGGACTTAAGCATTGCGTCCTGGGCGATGCGGTTTGCAGCCTCTAAGCCGAATGTACTTACGGTGCTCAGCGGTTCCTCAAGCCTGGAGCAGCTGCAGGATAATTTAAAGACGATGAACCACTTTGAACCTTATACGGAGGCAGAGTATGCCCTGATTGAGGAAGCGGTGAAGATCTACACGTCCAATGTGACGATACCGTGCACCGGCTGCCGCTATTGTATGGATTGTCCTGCCGGCGTGGATATCCCCAAAATGTTCGCGATGTACAATGAATATAAGCTGCACAAAAAGCCGGGACGCTACCAGAATGCCTACGCAGAGGTGGAGGAAGAAATCTGTGCCCATAACTGTGTTGCCTGCGGCCAGTGCGTGGAGCATTGCCCGCAGAAAATTGATATACCGGTGCAGATGGAGATGCTGACGCATTTGCGGGAGCAGTTGTTTGGCAGCACTGGAAATTAAAAGGAAAAGAGGCGTTTCATTATGAGAAAAGTACTGGTTGTCATGCCGGTTCAGGAAAGGCATAAGGAATTGCTGGAGAAACAGGCACCGGGAGCGGAATTTATTTACTGTGACCCAAAGGATGTTACCCCGCAGCTGCTTGAGGACGTGAATATCCTTGTGGGAAATGTTGCCCCTTCTCTGCTGAAAAATGCGGCGAACCTGGAACTGGTACAGTTAAACAGCGCCGGCACAAACGGCTATACGGAACCGGGCGTGCTTCCGGCGGATGCGGTTCTTAACAATGCCACCGGAGCGTATGGGCTGGCGATCGCAGAACATATGCTGGGGGAAGTGCTGGTGCTGCAGAAAAAACTGAATCGTTACCAGGAAAATCAGAAAAACCATCTGTGGAAGGATGAGGGGCCGGTAGCGGGAATCTATGGTTCCACGACGGTGATTGTGGGGCTGGGCGACATCGGCGGAGAGTTTGCCAGACGAATGAAGGCTCTGGGCAGTTATGTGATCGGCGTGGTCCGCACGGAGCGTCAGGCGCCTGAGTATGTGGACGAACTCTATACGAACGAGGATCTGGATGAAGTGCTGGGACGGGCAGATATTGTAGCCACCAGCCTGCCGGGGACCGACGCCACTTACCGGATATTCGATAAGAACCGGTTTGAAACCATGAAGAAAGGCTGCCTTTTCCTGAATGTGGGAAGAGGCACATCTGTGGATACGGATGCTCTTGTGGAGGCGCTTAACAGCGGGCATCTGGGCGGTGCGGCGGTGGATGTGACAGATCCGGAACCGCTGCCGGAGGATCATCCTCTCTGGAATGCAAAGAATGTGCTGATCACGCCCCATATTTCCGGCGGCTATCATATGCAGGAGACCTGGGAACGGATTGTGCTGATCGCGGCTGCCAATATCCGCGCTCTTTATGAAGGAACCCCCTATCATACGCCGGTGGATATGAAGACGGGCTATAAGAAGAAATAAAAATAGTGTCAGTTCTAGTTTGTACTATAGGTACTCATGTAAAGACAACAAGGCTGGAAAGGCTGATGAATCGGAAGTTTAACGGCTCTTTCCAGCTTACACTGTAAAATGTTTACAGGTCATGATTTGACCAAAATCCCGCCCGATTCCCGCCCTGATTTCATAAAGACTTGGGGCACAATATAATAGATGTAGCAACTTGACAGTTTTAAGGCGCACAAAATAAATCGGATGTTTGATGGGTCGTTTATATAATATGCACAACTAAAAATGAGAAAGGCGGGCTTTGGCCTGCCTTTTGCTTTTGGAATAATTCACGGAATATAAATCTACCATGTTGTTTATCTTGTGCTAAAAAAAACTTGACTTATGTCCGAAATCGGATATAATATGTTTGTACGAAATCGGACATAGAGAGGGGCGCTGTATGCACAGATGGAAATTAAACTAAACAGGTACAATTATCTTTCCGGTGAGATAAATGCACTGTACCATGAAATGGCTGTTATGATGGGAGTTTCTGATAGTGTTCAAAACATTTTGTATGTAATGTATGGAAATGGCGGGCAGTGTTTACAAAGTGATATTTACAAGTTATCAGGAATTAGCAGACAAACCATAAATTCAGCAATTCGTAAGTTAGAGGATGATGATATTGTATACCTGAAACAAGGCCCAGGGCGAAATAAAATTGTCTGTCTGACTGAAAAGGGTGAAACATTTGCGAGTGAAAAAATTTGCCCTTTATTTGAAATTGAAAATAAGATTTTTGACGAATGGTCATTAGAAGAGCAGGACGAGTATTTACGTCTAACGCAGAAGTATAGGGATTTGCTAAAAAAACATCTCACAGATTTGGAACCGTAAAGCCGTGCTCTGTAAAAATAGCCAGGACTGTTCGCCTTGCGCAATAAGGAGCGTAGACACTATGAATAGAGAAAATAAGCGAAAGCAGTATGAAAAGGGCTACTACAAAACACATGTTTGTAAGGATAGTTTTACTTGCAAAGTATGTGGGCGATTGGTGGTAGCAGATGGCGCAGGCAGCGACCATCGCAATCATTGTCCCAATTGCCTATCCAGCCTTCATGTGGATGATGAACCCGGTGACCGCCAAGCAGATTGTGGTGGTGTCATGGAACCAGTAGGTGTATGGGTTCGTAAAAGCGGAGAATGGGCCATTATTCATCGCTGCCGTCAATGTGGTCAATTTAGTTCAAATCGCATTGCTGCGGACGACAACCCAATGAAACTAATGTCTATTGCGATGAAACCGTTGACACAACCACCTTTTCCACTAGATCGTATTGAGGAAATGACCGCTCTTATGGGCGGTGACGGAAGTTTCACAAGAATGTAAACACATAATCCACTAAAATCAAAGGTTGAGATATGCCGATTGCTACTTCTCAAAAGCGAAGCGTTTGAGAAGGGACCCCTTCTTTTTTATGGAGTGAGGAACGAACGTAATAAAAAAGTAAACAGTACCCGGTCGGGCCGAGGCAGAGGAATCATTCTGTCTGCGGCCCGGTGCCAATTTATGGAAGCCGTTCCCTTTTGCGGAGCGGTACAGCGAAAAACAGTTGAAATATAGCGGGAAATAAGATACACTAATACGTGTTAATATGTATAGGAAGGTTTGAATTTCATGAGAGTGATCGCGGGAAGTGCCAGACGGATTGAACTAAAGACGGTTGCAGGGCAGGAGACCAGGCCGACAACGGACCGGATTAAGGAAACCCTGTTTAACATGCTGCAGCCCTATCTGGCGGACTGCCATTTCCTGGATTTATTTGCGGGGAGCGGCGGCATAGGCATTGAGGCACTGAGCAGAGGTGCGGCCCACGCTGTTTTCGTTGAGAGTAATCCTTCCGCTGTAACCTGTATAAAGGAAAATCTGGAGAAAACCCGCTTGGCTGACAGAGCGGAAGTGATGTCCGACAGCGTGATGACCGGATTGCGCAAGTTAGAAAGCAGACATCAGGTCTACGATATTATCTATATGGACCCTCCCTATGAGAAGGGCCTGGAGCGGGAAGCGCTTGCCTGGCTTAAGGGCTCCGGTATGATGGATGATCAGACCTGGATTATTGTGGAAGCAGATCTGAAGGAGGATTTTTCCTATCTTAAGGATCTGGGATTTACTCTGGATAAAGAAAAAAGATACAAGACCAATAAGCACATGTTTATCGGGCGGTTAAAATAGAGACGGGAATAGGAAATGATAGAATGAAGATAGCAGTTTATCCGGGCAGCTTTGATCCGGTGACATTGGGACATCTGGATGTGATCAGACGGTCGGCCAAACTGGTGGACAAGCTGATTATCGGAGTCCTGAACAATGGAAAAAAGACGCCTTTGTTTACGGCAGATGAACGGGTGGATATGATTAAGCAGGTGACGAAAGATATCCCGAATCTGGAGGTAGAGTCATTTGACGGACTGCTGATTGAGTACGCCAGAATCAAGAAGGCACAGGCTATCGTGAGAGGTCTTCGTGCGGTTACGGATTTTGAATATGAGTTGCAGCTGGCGCAGACCAATCATAAGCTGAATCCGAATGTTGATACGATGTTTTTGACTACGAGTGTGGAGTACGCCTATGTGAGTTCCAGTATTGTAAAGGAAGTCGCCATGTACGGGGGAGATATTTCAGGATTCGTGGCGAAGGAGATTGCGCCGATTATCTATGCAAAATTTCAGAATATGGAATAAAGGAATGGAGTGAACCGAAATGGGAAGCAGTAAGATTGAAGAGCTGATTGAAGAAATTTATGAATTTATTGAGAGCTGTAAGATGCAGCCGTTATCTTCCACGAAGGTAATTGTACCGAAAGACGATCTGTACGACTTGCTGGATGAGTTGAGACTGCGCACACCGGATGAAGTGAAGAAATTTCAGAAGATTATTGCAAACCGGGACGCTATCTTAACGGATGCGGAGAACAAAGCGAACGCCATGCTCAGAGAGGCTCAGGACAAGATGGACCAGATGGTGAGCGAGCATGAGATTATGCAGGAGGCCTATGCCCGCGCAGATGAGATTATCAATCAGGCGACGGAGGAAGCACAGGGAATCCTACAGTCAGCCAATGATGACGCTGCAGAGATCCGGGACGGGGCGATGGCTTATACGACAGATATGCTGTCCAGTCTGGAGAGTATTCTGACCAGCGCGCTTTCCGACTCCAAGACTTATTATTCCGCCCTCATCGATGCACTCCAGAGCAATCTGAATACAGTGACGGGCAACAAGCAGGAGCTGGCTGGTTCCATGCCTGCACAGGACCCGGTGGAAGCTATTATGAATGAAGGCCGCGAGGAAGAACAAGCGGACAATTATGATTTTAAAGAAGATGATTTCATGAAACATATTGATTGACAGATGAGTACATAGAAGAGCCGGATCATAAGTGATCCGGCTCTCTTTTTGGGCCAGAGGGAAGAATGTTCAGAGAAAGGCCAGCGCATAGCCGTAGCTTAGCCCGCAGGCCAGCAGAGCGGCCAGAGCCTTTGTCAGAAAATAGGGCCGGATGGAGAGCCCGGAGCCGGAGAGGACGCTTTTGGTCTGCGCCAGGGCAGAGAGACCTCCGAAGGTAATCACTGCAGCCGCAGCCGTGAAGGCAAGGCCCGCGGAAAGCGAGACGCCGGAGAGGGCGGCTGTTCCTGTGGTGATCTCCAGGATGCCCAGGAAGGCTGCGGGAATAAATGGCTTGAGAAGGAGAACGGCGATGGAAAATAGGATGACGTATCCGCCGACCTTTGTGATCACTTCGAAGGAACTCATGATTGCGTTGTCCAGAGCGGTCATAAAGGGGACACAGGGACCGCGGTCCGACCGGACGGACTCCGGAAAATACCACCCTCTTTTATGTGAGCAGACGCGCAGAATCACACTTGCCAGAATCACGGAAAGATGCATAAGCAGGAGCAGGGCGAAGGCATGGGCGGGAAGGTTCAGACACTGCCCGGCCACAAAGGTCAGAATAAAGGGGGGACTGGCATTGTTGCAGAGGGAGAGGAGAAATTGTCCTTCCTCACGGCTGATCAGCCCCTGGCGCTTTAAATCGGCACAGGTCTTGGCTCCTACGGGGTAACCGGAGAGAAGTCCGATAACAAAAGGAAAGCAGCCATTCCGGGAAAGGCCGAAGAGACGGTGGAGAACCGGGTAAAAGATACCTGAGATCCGGGCGGCCCATTGGCGGCTTATGATTACCTGTGTGAGAATCATGAAGGGGAGCAGGGAGGGAAGCAGTGTATTAAACCACAAAAGGAGGCCGTTTTTGGCCCCTGTGAATATTGTCTGAAGCATAGGTACCTCCTGAGAATGTATCGCTCGGCCAAATGGGATTTTAAAGGGGAAAACCGGCTGGGCTCTGAATAGTAAACTCTATTCACAGGGAGCTGTCCTTATCACAAATCCTCAGGTTTTTATGGCAATCAAATACAAGATGTGGTAAAATGGGAAAGAATAAAAAGAAAATCGTAAAAGCCGCAGGGTGCAGTATGAAGGACTGCGAAAGAAGAAAAACAGTGCAGAGAAAGGAAAGAGAAGAAATGGAAAATTTTAATTTTTATGCCGGTACGGAAATGATTTTTGGCAAGGATGCCGTTAAGGGGCTTCCGGAGGTGTTGGACCGCTTTGGGAAAAAGGTGCTCTTAGGTTATGGCGGCGGCAGTATCAAACGGACCGGTATCTACGATACAATTAAGAAACTGCTGGATGAGAA
The DNA here is from genome assembly GCF_032380675.1 of Anaerolentibacter hominis. NCBI lineage: Bacteria > Bacillati > Bacillota > Clostridia > Lachnospirales > Lachnospiraceae > Anaerolentibacter > Anaerolentibacter hominis. The sequence continues at coordinate 1,951,298 of NZ_JAWDIX010000001.1, read as the reverse complement.
CGGCTTTGAGGTGTACGAGCTGGACGGTATTGAACCCAATCCGCGTATTACGTCAGTGGACAGAGGTGCAAAGCTCTGTAAAGAGCATGGTATTGATGTGATTCTGGCTGCCGGCGGCGGCAGCACGATCGACTGCTGTAAAGCGGTAGCGGCAGCAGCTTATTACGATGGCAATCCGTGGGATCTGGTTTGTGACAACAGTTTGGTTGAGAAGGCCCTTCCTATTGTAACCGTGCTTACCATGGCGGCTACCGGATCTGAGATGAACCGGAACGCGGTTATCTCCAACATGGAGACGAATGAAAAACGCGCGCTGATCAATATTAATCTGATCCCGCAGGTATCCTTCTGTGATCCGCAGTATCTGTATACCCTTCCGGCTATTCAGACCGCTGCCGGCACAGCAGATATTCTGTCACATCTGTTTGAGAACTATTTTAAAAACCAGGAAGCTTATATTCCGGATGAGTTTGCCGAAGGGCTGATGAGAGCCTGCCTGAAATATTGTCCGATCGCACTGAAAGATCCTTCCGATTATGAGGCGAGAGCCAATCTGATGTGGGCTTCCAGTATGGCGTTAAACGGACTGACCAACTGCGGCAAGTCAGGCGCATGGTCCTGCCATCCCATCGAGCATGAGCTGAGCGCCTATTATGACGTTACCCACGGTGTTGGTCTGGCGATTGTTACACCACGCTGGATGCGCTATATTCTCAGTGATAAGACCGTGGATAAATTTGTACAGTATGCAGTTAATGTATGGCAGATGGAGCCGTCAGAGGATAAATACGCGCTTGCGAATGCGGCGATTGACGCTACAGAGCAGTTCTTCCTGGACTGCAATATTCCGATGACCCTGCCGGAGATCGGCATTGACGATTCCAAGCTGCGCCTGATGGCAGATGACACGGCAAAATATAACAATCTTGCGGCTGCCTATGTTCCGATGACTGCTGATGATGTCTACAATATTTTAGTGGCAAGTATGACAATGGAGAAATAATGTAAGGACATTTCTTATTATGGACTGACTTGGAGGACAACTATGGCTGTTGCAGGAATAGATGTGGGGACGACAGGATGTAAATGCACCGTGTATTCCGATCGGGGCGATTTTATCAATGAAGCTTATGTAGAATATGATTTTCCCCCAGAGGCGGGAGACCGGGAGCTGGATGCCCTGGTGATCTGGCAGGGTGTTAAGCAGGTAATGAAAGAGGCGGCCAGAGGGACGGAAGATCTGAAGGCGGTTGGTATTGCCTCTATGGGCGAGGCGGCGGTGCTCTTAGACGAGGCGGACCGCCCGCTGAACCGGCCGATTCTCTACTTTGATCCGCGGGGTCAGGAGCAGATCGACCGGCTGATTGCTAAAATCGGGGAGCAGAAGCTCAAGGATATCACCAGGATGAATCCTTCCAAGATCTATACACTGCCCAAGATCATGTGGCTGATGGACCAGGACCCGTCCCTTTCCGGCCGGGCAAAACGGCTGCTTCTGATGCAGGACTATATCGTCTACATGTTAAGCGGCATTGCCCAGATAGACTACACGCTGGCGTCCAGAACCTATGCTTTTGATATGAATACCCTGGACTGGAATGACGAGATTCTGCAGGCGGCAGGCTTAAGCCGCGGCATGATGGGAAAGACGGTTCCCACCGGTACGGCGGCAGGCATGATACGCAGAGAGATTGCACAAGAACTCAATCTGCCCGAGGATGTACTGATTGTAAGCGGAGCCCATGACCAGCCGGCAGCTATGATCGGGACCGGTGTGCTCCGGCCCGGTATGGGTGCGGACAGCACGGGGACAAATGAATGTATCAGCACGTTTTTTGAGGGACGGAAACATCCGGACTATATGGAGCAGAGGGAGCTTGCGGTCGTGCCGTTTCTCTGGCCGGATACCTATATGACATCTATCTTTTGTTTCACCGGCGGCGGTATGCTGAAATGGTACCGGGATAACCTGGCTAAGTATGAGGCAGAGCTGATCCGCAGGGAAGGCGGCAATGTATTTGAACGTCTGGATGAGATGACGGAGGATGGTCCGTCCGGACTTTTGGTGCTTCCTTATTTTCTTGGCAAGGGGTCGCCTGGAATGAATCCGGATGCCAGAGGCGCTATCGTGGGGCTCACGCCCGAGACAAAATCCATTGCTATTTATAAGGCGCTGATGGAGGGCGTTACGTATGAGCTGAGGACCGGCCTGGAGTTCTGGAGAGAAAGAGGGATCGACATTAAGGAACTGCGGGCGACCGGCGGCGGAGCCTTTTCATCGGTGTGGCTGCAGATCAAAGCGGATATCTATGGAATGCCGGTGTCTACGCTGAAGGTTTCTCAGGGAGGAAATCTGGCCTGCGGCATGCTGGCCGCGATTGCCAGAGGCCTTTATAAGAATGTGGAGGAAGCGGAGAAGGTATTTATCCAGGTGGATAAAACCTATTATCCCAGACTTAAGATGCAGAAGCGCTATGATGAATGGTATGAAAAATACAAACTGATCTATCCGGGAATGGAGAAATTGTTCACAGCGTGGTAGGCGTCTGCATAGTATGGGATAAGTACCTTTGGGAGCTGCCTATGCGTCTGTGTGAATTTAAACAGAAAGAAGTTATTAACGAACCAACCTGTAACCGGCTGGGCTATGTCAGCGATATTGAATTTGATGTCCAGACCGGGCAAATTACTCATATTATTGTACCGGGACCCTGTAAAATATGGGGGATTCTGGGAAGGGAAGAGGAATATATTATCGACTACCGCTGTATCTGCAAGGTCGGCGCCGATATTATTCTGGTCAATATAAACGAGGAGAAGGCCTTACATAAGGGTGCTTAAGAGAAGGGGTTATCTTTAAGGAGGAACGAGAACAATGAAATGTCCATTTTGTGGGGAAGAAAATACCAGAGTGATTGATTCCAGACCGTCAGAAGAAAACAGCTCAATCCGCAGAAGGCGTCAGTGCGATAAATGTAACCGGCGTTTTACTACCTATGAAAAAGTGGAGTCGATTCCGCTGGTCGTGGTAAAGAAGGATATGAGCCGGGAACCCTATGACCGTTCCAAGATCGAGGCCGGTATCTTCCGTTCCTGCCATAAACGGCCGATCTCCGTGGATCAGATTAAGGCGCTGGCGGATGAAGTGGAGAATGAGATTTTCAAAACAGAAGCTAAGGAAATTTCCAGCAGTGTGATCGGCGAGATTCTGATGGAGAAGTTAAAAGGGCTGGACCCGGTCGCCTATGTGAGATTTGCGTCTGTGTACCGGGAGTTTAAAGATGTCAATACCTTTATGGAGGAGTTAAAGCAGTTTCTGACATAAAATAAAGGGAGATTGCTGAATAAAGACAGGAAGAGGTAATGGAAATCCGCACAGGATTACTGTTTGCCTCTTCCTTTTTTTCAGGCAGGATGCTAAAATATAGGACATGGGGCGGGAAAACACGGAAAGGAATTTATGTTCAGTGAAGCGCTAAGCGCGGCAGTTATCGGAATTGACGCGGCACTGATCCGTGTGGAAACGGATGTAAGCGACGGACTTCCTGTCTTTGACATGGTGGGGCTTCCGGGTTCTGAGGTGAGGGAAGCCAGAGAACGGGTCCGGGTAGCCATGAAAAACTCCGGTTATCGTTTCCCGGCGAAGCGGATTACCGTCAATCTTTCTCCGGCAGATGTCAGAAAAGAAGGAACTGCCTTCGATCTGGCGATTGCCATTTCTATTTTGACCAGTTTCGGTCAGTTATCCAAATCACAGACAAAAAATATCATGTTTCTGGGTGAACTTGGCCTGGACGGCTCGGTTAAGAGAATACGCGGTATTCTGCCGGCCCTGGAGGACGGGAAAAAGCAGGGAGTCTCTGTGTTTTTTCTGCCGTCAGAGAACGGACCGGAGGCATCTTTAGTTAAGGATGTAAGGATCATAGCGGTCTCATCCCTGAAACAGGCGGTCCTGATCCTGCAGGGGAGGACGAAGGCCGATGATCTGGAAAAAGCTCATTTTTCTGCGGCCGCCGGCATCAGTGCAGATTTCTGTGAGATAGCAGGTCAGCAGAGCGCAAAGAGGGCGGCGGAGGTTGCCGCTGCCGGATTTCATCATTTACTCCTCACCGGACCTCCGGGCTCCGGAAAGACGATGATTGCACGCCGGATGAGAGGGATTCTTCCTCCCTTAAGTGAACCGGAACAGCTATACCTTTCCAGGTTATACAGTGCGGCGGGACTGCTGGATGAGAAGCGTCCGGTTGTGTCTGAGCGGCCCTTTCGGGAAGTGACATTTCCCATTTCGCCCGGTGCGCTGCTGGGCGGAGGAAAGAAGCTGAAACCAGGGGAGGCTGTGCTTGCCAGCCACGGAATCCTCTTTATGGATGAACTTCCGGAATTTGGCAGGGCGGTTCTGGAACTGCTTTTACAGCCGTTGGAGGAACGGAATATCAGGCTTACCGGTCCGCGGGGAGCCTTAAGTTATCCTGCTTTCTTTATGCTGGTTGGGGCAATGAACCCCTGTGACTGCGGCTATTATCCCGATATGTCGAGATGCCGGTGCAATCCATACAGGCTTAATCGATACAGGAGCCGGATTACCCGGGCATTCTGGGACAGGATTGACATTGTATCGGAGACAAAGCAGATGGATTTTAAACAGATTGGTACTGCCAAGGAGGAGAGCTCTTTACAGATCAGGGAGCGGGTGGAGCATGCCTGGGAGATACAAAAAGCACGTTACCGCGGGCTGCCCTTTTCCTGGAACAGCGCTCTGCCGTCTAAGCTGCTGGATGAATTCTGTCCGCTGGGGAGGGAAGAAAACCGGTTGATGAAGCAGCTGTTTGGCAAGGGGCTTTTATCCATCAGAGGATACGATACACTCAGAAGAACAGCCAGGACAATTGCAGATCTGGCAGGGGAAAAACAGATTCACTGCGGCCACCTGACGGAGGCTTATTTTTACAGAAAGAAAGACGAAGGATGATGATACATATTAAAAAGCAGAAAGGCGAAGGATGGAACGGGAAGAATACTGGTTATGGCTTGGGAGTTTAGAGGGTATCGGAAACCGGAAGAGACACAGACTTCTGGAATGGTTTCATACGCCGGAGAGAATTTATATGGCACAGGAAAAGGAACTGCTGCCCGTTCCGGGATTGACGGAACGGGACCGGGCGGTGCTGCTTCGCTCCGGAAGAAATGGAGAAACGGCCAGAATACTGGAAGAAATGGAGAAAAAAGAAATTTCTCTGCTGACGCTGGAGGACGGGAGATATCCGGCCGGTTTGAAGGAAATCTGTGATTGTCCGGTTTGCTTCTATTATAAAGGGAATCTGCCGGAGGATGACAAGCCGTCTTTGGCTGTTGTGGGGGCCAGAAACTGCACCAATTACGGGCGAACGATTGCAGAAGAATTTGCGGAAGAACTGGCCTCCTGTCAGGTTCAGATTATCAGCGGCCTAGCCAGAGGCATTGATGCGGCGGCTCATCGGGGCGCTTTAAATGGGAATGGCTACACATGCGGCGTATTGGGGTGCGGCGCGGATATCTGCTATCCTGCACAAAATCAGGACTTATATCAGGAAATGGAAACGAGGGGAGGAATTATCTCTGAGTTTCCTCCGGGAACGCCGCCCCTTGCCTGTCATTTCCCAATGCGGAACCGGATTATCAGCGGTCTGTGCGATGGGATTTTAATTGTGGAGGCCCGAAGGAAAAGCGGCTCTCTCATCACAGCGGATATGGCGCTGGAACAGGGACGGGATGTGTTTGCAATACCGGGAAGAATAACAGATCTGCTGAGCGAGGGCTGCAATAATCTGATCAAAATGGGGGCTGAACCTGTGGGCAGCCCGGTGGATATCCTAAACAGTCTGACGATGGAAAAATATGGATTTGAAAAGGATTGCAGACTGGGGGAGGAAAGCACAGGACAGATGTTTCTTAGTACAAAGGGTGTAGAGAAGAAAATAATGAAAAATGAATTGATACTTGATTCGAAAGAAGAAATGGTGTATGCTTGTTTAGACTTGTTGCCCAAAAGTGTACAAGATGTTGTGGATGAGACGGGTATGGAGGTATATGATGTGATGCAAAGCCTTCTAAGCCTGGAATTAAAGAATTATATCCGGCAGACTGCCGGAAGTAAATACGTAAAAGAACGTGGATAAATAAATATAAAATTTTGAGGAAATATTAATTATGTTTCCGGTATTGCGTATATAGAACTAATAAGAGGGTTAACGCAGCAGTTAAATAAGGAGAGAATATATGCCAAAATACTTAGTCATTGTGGAGTCGCCTGCCAAGGCGAAGACAATCAAAAAGTTTTTGGGTTCTAATTATGAAGTGGTGGCATCGAACGGTCATGTGAGGGATTTGCCGAAAAGCCAGATGGGTGTTGATTTTGCCAATAATTTTGAACCAAAATATATCACGATAAGAGGAAAGGGAGATCTGCTGGCCAAGCTGAGGAAAGAAGTGAAGAAAGTAGATAAAGTCTATCTCGCAACTGACCCTGACCGGGAAGGAGAGGCTATCTCCTGGCATTTGTACAACACGCTGAACCTGGATGATAAAAAGGCCAGCCGTATTACGTTCAATGAGATCACCAAGACGGCGGTTAAGTCTTCGATCAAACAGGCCAGAAAAATAGATATGAAGCTGGTGGATGCCCAGCAGGCCCGACGTGTGCTGGATCGAATGGTGGGATACACCATCAGCCCGCTTCTGTGGGAAAAAATTAAGAGAGGCTTAAGTGCCGGGCGTGTTCAGTCGGTGGCGCTTAGAATTATCTGTGACCGGGAAGAAGAGATCAACGCATTTTTACCGGAGGAATACTGGATGCTGATTTTCATGTGGACGGGGATAAGAAACCGCTGAGCGCCCATTTTTACGGCAAAGGCGATAAGAAGCTGGATATCCGTTCCAAAGAAGAGATGGATACTGTCTTAAAAGACCTGGATGGAGCGGAGTATCAGATAACGGATACAAAGATCGGGGAGAGGATAAAGCAGCCCCCGATACCTTTTACTACCAGTACGCTGCAGCAGGAGGCGGGCAAGACTCTGAACTTTACTACTCAGAAGACGATGCGCCTGGCCCAGCAGCTCTATGAAGGTATTGATATCAAGGGCAACGGGACGGTTGGTTTGATTACGTATCTGCGTACGGATTCAACCCGTGTCTCCGAGGAAGCAGACGGGGCCGCAAAAGAGTTCATTCTGCAAAACTACGGCAGCGAATTCGTGCAGGGAGGACAGAAGGAAGTCAAGAGCAGGGGCAGGATACAGGATGCCCACGAGGCGATCCGTCCTACCTATGTGGATCATACGCCCGCTGCGATGAAGGATTCCCTCAGCAGAGATCAGTTCCGTCTTTATCAGCTGATCTGGAAACGGTTTGTGGCAAGCCGGATGAAGCCGGCTGTCTATGAGACTACATCCGTCAAGATTGACGGCGGCGGTTACCGTTTCACGGCGGCGGCCTCCAAATTAAAATTTGAAGGTTTCATGAGCGTATATGCCAGAGAAGAGGATAAGGAAAAAACAAATACATTATCCGCATCTGTCACAAAAGGCGCCGTGCTCACCGTGCAGGAGATGGAACCCAAACAGCATTTTACACAGCCGCCGGCTCATTTTACAGAGGCATCACTTGTAAAAACACTGGAGGAGCTGGGAATCGGCCGCCCCAGCACGTATGCGCCCACAATCACAACGATTCAGGCAAGACGGTACGTGGCCAAGGAAAACAAAAATCTCTATGTGACGGAGCTGGGTGAAGCGGTGAATACGGTTATGATGACAGCTTTTCCGAGCATCGTGGACGTGAACTTTACCGCCAATATGGAGGGCCTTCTGGACTGTGTGGAGGAAGGTACCGTTAACTGGAAGACGATTGTCTCCAATTTTTATCCGGATCTGGAGGAAGCGGTTCAGAATGCGGAGAAGGAACTGGAATCCATTAAGATAGAGGATGAGGTTACGGATGTAATCTGCGAAGAATGCGGCCGCAATATGGTAATCAAATACGGCCCCCACGGAAAGTTTCTGGCCTGTCCCGGATTTCCGGACTGCAGGAATACGAAACCTTACCTGGAAAAGATCGGAGTTCCCTGTCCGGTATGCGGAAAAGAGGTAGTCATCCGCAAGACGAAAAAAGGCAGAAAGTATTATGGATGTGAGGATAATCCGGAATGCAGCTTTATGTCATGGCAGAAGCCGTCCACCGAAAGATGTCCGGAGTGCGGTGACATTTTAGTGGAAAAAGGCTCCAATCTGGTGTGCAATAATGAAAACTGCGGTTATAGACAAGATAAGAGGAAGATAGGCTGAGGCCTGTCTTTTTCTTTTGCAATAAGACGGCCGTGCGAAATCATGCCGCCGTTTGCTGCAATAAGACGGCTTTGCAATGACTTGTCTCTTTTGTGTATAAAGCAGCATAAAATATGCCGGAATACTGGCAGAAAGCTCAAAAAGCAGAGGGAAAACCGACCGGCATTTGGTAAATATATGCAATATGTCTGAAAAGTTTGTTAATTCGCCATGAGCTATTGTATTTTCTAATTATTCATGCTATGATAAACGCAATGAGCAGTTTTGCAATTGTGTCAATATGCTGCAATATATTGATAAACCAAGGTTCTGTGCGGATTATCACACGGACAGACCTTTGGCTTTACAGAGAGAAACATTTGAATTGTCGGAATACATTAGAATGATTCCGGCTGGCATGGAGGGTGAAAGCGAATGAGTGTACAGTTATTGGATAAAACCAGAAAGATTAACAAACTGCTGCATAACAACAGTTCTCACAAGGTTGTGTTTAATGACATCTGCGAGGTGCTGAGTGAAATATTGGAGTCCAATATTCTGGTTATCAGTAAAAAAGGCAAGGTACTGGGAATTAAGAATCGGGAAGATATTGCGGATATCAAGGAACTGATCAAGGACAATGTAGGAGGGCATATTGACACTATGCTCAATGAGCGTTTCCTGAATGTATTATCCACAAAGGAGAATGTTAACCTTCTTACTCTGGGATTTGAGTTTGAAAATGTGGAGAGATATCAGGCGATTATTACCCCGATTGATATTGCGGGGGAACGTCTGGGAACGCTGTTTTTGTATAAGATGGATGCCCAGTATCTGATCGACGATATTATTCTGAGTGAATACGGTACGACTGTAGTCGGTCTGGAGATGCTTCGTTCTGTCAACGAAGAAAACGCGGAGGAAGTTCGTAAGGTTCAGATTGTGAAATCTGCGATCGGTACGTTATCCTTCTCCGAACTGGAAGCGATCACACATATTTTTGAGGAGCTGGACGGCAATGAAGGGATTCTGGTTGCCAGCAAGATTGCAGACCGTGTGGGAATCACCCGTTCGGTTATTGTCAATGCTCTGCGTAAATTTGAAAGCGCCGGAGTTATTGAATCCAAATCATCCGGTATGAAGGGAACTTACATCAAGGTTTTAAATGATGTAGTATTCGAAGAACTGAAAAAGATGAAAGAAAAATAGTCTGCTATATTATAATAGAAGGAAGAGCTCATGAAAAGAGAATTGCGGATGGAATTAAGAATCGGGCTTTTGTTATTTGGACTCACGCTCGTATTAAAACAGTTTTTTCAGATGCCGGAGGCGGTTATGGGTCTCCTGCTTGGCCTGGCGCTCTGCTTTGAACTGATCGGGGCATTGCCGGAAACTTCCTATCGGAAGGTAAAAGACTGGAAGCGTTCTTTATTTGCAAGACGATAAATGAAAATAAGACAAATCCGGGCGATGGAAAGCATCTGCCCGGATTATTTGATTACAATAAGACGGCTCGCGAAGCCTGCCGACGTTTGTTAGAAAAAGGGCATACTCTTGAACTGCCGGTTATAAAAAATCTGCTTGCTTTCATATTTCTATTGTGCTATTATATATCGGTAAGACTGCACGTATGTTGATTTCCGGCAGGGTGCTTGGATAAAGCGGGAGCATTTGGCGAACGAATGAGTCTTTGTACAAGCCTGACGGCGAGACGACGCATGCGGAAGAAAAAACCATTTGGAGGTATATGAAAATGAGCGTTATTTCAATGAAACAGTTATTGGAAGCAGGTGTACATTTCGGACACCAGACAAGAAGATGGAACCCTAAAATGGCTCCGTACATCTACACAGAGAGAAATGGTATCTATATCATCGATCTTCAGAAATCTGTAGGTAAAGTTGACGAAGCTTACAATGCGATCAAGGATATTGTGGCAGACGGCGGCACGATTCTTTTCGTTGGTACGAAGAAACAGGCTCAGGATTCTATCAAATCCGAGTCAGAGCGCTGCGGGATGTTCTATGTAAATGAGAGATGGCTGGGCGGTATGCTGACCAACTTTAAGACAATCCAGAGCAGAATCAACAGACTGAAAAAAATCGAGAAAATGTCCGAAGACGGAACATTTGAAGTTCTTCCCAAGAAAGAAGTTATCGCTCTGAAAAAAGAGTGGGCAAAACTGGAGAAGAACCTTGGCGGTATCAAGGAAATGAAACGCATCCCGGATGCAATTTTTGTTGTTGACCCGAAAAAAGAGAGAATCTGTGTTCAGGAAGCACACGTACTGGGCATTCCGCTGATCGGAATCGCTGATACGAACTGTGATCCGGAAGAGCTGGATTATGTGATCCCGGGCAATGATGATGCAATCAGAGCCGTAAAATTGATTGTTGCGAAGATGGCTGATGCCGTGATCGAGGCGAATCAGGGTGAGCAGTACGCTGACGCTGAGGAAGTAACCGGAGAAGAGGAAATCGCAGCAGCTGAGGAAGCAGCAGAATAATATAGAGTTTGGATTATTGGAGGAAGATACAATGGCAATTACAGCATCCATGGTAAAAGAATTAAGAGAATTAACCGGTGCCGGTATGATGGATTGTAAGAAAGCACTAACCGAAACCGAGGGAGATATGGACAAGGCAGTTGAGTTCCTGAGAGAAAAAGGACTGGCTACCGCACAGAAGAAAGCAGGCCGTATTGCAGCAGAAGGTCTGTGCAAGATCCTGTGCACAGAGGACGGCAAGAAGGCTGTTGTTGTGGAAGTTAACGCTGAGACAGACTTTGTTGCCAAGAATGAGAAATTTCAGGATTATGTAGCACAGGTTGCAGAGCAGGCTCTCGAGACCGGTGCGGCTGATATTGATGCATTTCTGGCTGAGCCCTGGAAGTTTGATACAGCAAAGAGTGTAAATGAAGCGCTGGCCGGACAGATCGCGGTAATCGGCGAGAACATGCACATCAGAAGATTCACCCAGGTGGAGGAACTGAATGGTTTTGTTGCTTCCTATACACATATGGGCGGCAAGATCGGTGTTTTGGTTGACGTTGAAACCAACGTTGTCAATGACGAAGTAAAAGAGATGGCTAAGAATGTTGCAATGCAGGTTGCAGCGATCAAGCCTGTTTATACAAGCAGAGATGAAGTGGAAGCCGACTACATTGAGAAAGAGAAAGAAATCCTTACCGCTCAGGCAAAGAATGAGAAGCCGGATGCCAATGATAAGATCATCAGCGGCATGGTAATGGGCCGTATCAATAAAGAATTAAAAGAAATCTGTCTGTTGGATCAGATTTATGTAAAAGCTGAAGACGGCAAGCAGAGCGTAGGCGCTTATGTGAAAGATGTTGCAAAGGCGAATAATGCAGACATCAAGATCAAAGGTTTCGTGCGCTATGAGACCGGTGAAGGCCTGGAGAAAAAAGAAGAAAACTTTGCAGAAGAAGTTGCAAAACAGATGGGCCAGTAATTGAACCGTATCCTGTAAAGGACAGACCCCTGCAGATGGTGTGAATACGCCGTTTGCAGGGGTTTTTTGGGTTTTTCTCCGGGAAAGGCCGCGGCACTTTCCCGGAAAGCCGGCTGAAAGGAAACGATTCTGTTTTTTTCATAGATGGTGCAGCAAAAGGGGCCTGTTTTGCATCTTTTTCGACCTTGTTCATATTGACTTTTGTTTCGTGAAATGAGATAATAGATCGTAGTTTTAAAAAAATGAAAGTGAGGTATATAGAAGATGGCAAATGTTGATTTAAGTCAGTACGGCATTATCGGAGTAAAAGAAATCGTTCACAATCCTTCATTTGAGGTGTTGTTTGCAGAAGAAACCAAACCGGAACTGGAAGGTTTTGAAAGAGGACAGGTCAGCGAACTTGGCGCTGTCAATGTTATGACCGGTATTTATACAGGACGTTCCCCGAAAGACAAATTTATTGTCATGGATGAGAACTCTAAAGATACTGTATGGTGGACTTCTGATGAATATAAGAATGATAACCATCCGGCCAGCCAGAAGGCGTGGGACACAGTAAGAGATATCGCTGTGAAAGAGCTTTCCAACAAGAGACTTTTTGTTGTAGACGCATTCTGCGGAGCAAATAAAGACACCCGTATGGCAATCCGTTTTATCGTTGAGGTTGCTTGGCAGGCTCATTTCGTTAAGAATATGTTCATCCAGCCTACCGACGAAGAGCTGGAAAACTTCAAACCGGATTTCGTTGTATACAATGCTTCCAAGGCAAAAGTTGAGAACTACAAAGAGCTGGGTCTGAATTCTGAGACTACTTCTATGTTCAATATTACCAGCCGCGAGCAGGTTATTGTTAACACATGGTACGGCGGCGAGATGAAGAAGGGTATGTTCTCCATGATGAACTACTATCTGCCGTTAAAGGGCATTGCTTCCATGCACTGTTCTGCCAACACGGATATGAACGGCGAGAATACCGCTATTTTCTTCGGCCTTTCCGGAACCGGCAAGACCACATTGTCCACAGATCCGAAACGTCTTCTCATTGGTGATGACGAGCACGGCTGGGATGACAACGGCGTATTTAACTTTGAAGGCGGATGCTATGCGAAAGTTATCAACCTTGACAAAGAATCTGAGCCGGACATCTACAATGCGATCAAACGCAATGCGCTTCTGGAAAATGTTACTCTGGACGCAGAAGGCAAGATTGATTTCGACGATAAGAGCGTAACGGAGAATACCCGTGTATCTTATCCGATTGACCATATTGAGAAGATTGTACGTCCCGTATCCGCAGCTCCGGCAGCAAAGGATGTTATTTTCCTGTCAGCAGATGCATTCGGCGTTCTTCCTCCGGTATCTATTCTGACTCCGGAACAGACACAGTATTACTTCCTGTCCGGCTTTACAGCTAAGCTTGCAGGTACAGAGCGCGGCATCACAGAGCCGACTCCTACCTTCTCCGCTTGTTTCGGACAGGCATTCCTGGAGCTGCATCCGACCAAATATGCAGAGGAGCTTGTTAAGAGAATGCAGCAGAGCGGTGCAAAAGCATATCTTGTTAACACCGGCTGGAATGGTTCTGGAAAACGTATCTCCATCCGTGATACCCGTGGTATCATTGATGCTATTCTGGATGGTGCGATTGCAAATGCTCCGACCAAACAGCTGCCATACTTCAACTTTGAAATTCCGACCGAGCTTCCGGGCGTAGATCCTGCAATTCTTGATCCTCGCGATACCTATGCGAACGCTGCTGAGTGGGAAGAGAAAGCGAAAGATCTGGCACAGCGTTTCATCAAGAACTTTGCAAAATATGAGGGCAATGAAGCAGGAAAAGCTTTAGTTTCCGCAGGACCTCAGTTATAAGATCAATAGAATTTCTACTGTGAAATGATAATGATCCGCAGGCGGTTTGCCTGTAATAAGCCAGCGTCATATGACGCTGGCTTTTTTTAGTTTATCTGATAGAAAGAATAGGATTGTTCAGGGGCAAATTCCGCGGTCTTGCAATAAGTCCCCTGCTTTGATAGAATAAATTATAAATAAGAACGTTTTTTTATGCGTCCGGCAGGAGTTTCCTGCAGAAAGAGGTGCAGCATGTTACGTCCAAATGATGCCGTCAAAGCGGTTCATACTTTTTATGATGCGTATCTGGTTAAACGAGATGCCGAAGGAGCCCTTTCCTGCCTGACGGAAAATATACAGTGGATTGGGACCGGTAAGTCTGAACTGTTTTGTACAAGAGCTCAGGTGGAGTTAGCCTTGCACACAGAAATAGCACAGTCGCCGGAACCATATCGGATCGATTATGAGAGTGAAGAAGAAGTTGTCATAACAGACCACTATGCTGTGGTTTTGCTTACGGCAACTGTCTGCCCGATTGCAGACCACCGGGATGAAATATGGATGAGAGTATCGGCTGCCTGTGTTGAGGAGGATGGAAGATTACAAATTGCCGCTATTCATGCCTCTACACCGGACAGACAACAGGAAGAGGGGGAGTTTTTTCCATCGTCTGGTCTTGAACGCAATGAATTGGAGCGGCAGCTGGGGACGAAAGCCCTGGATATTCTGGGCAGAAATATTCCAGGCGGGATGATGGGCGGCTATTTGGAACCAGATTTTCCTCTTTATTATGTGAATGACTACATGCTTGCCTATCTGGGCTTTACCTATGATGAATTTGTGGAGGCAATTGACGGTAAAGTTATAAATTGTATGCATCCGGATGATCGGATGAGGGTAGACCGCCTCGTAGAAGAGGCATTTGCAGCTGGTGCTTCCTATGAGGTGCAGTACCGGATTCTTAAGAAGGATGGCAGTTACATCTGGGTTAACGATGTGGGAAAAAAGGGAATATCTGAGGACGGACGAGAAGTATGTATCAGTGTAATCCGGGATATTTCTACTGAAATTGAAGCCAGAGAACGACTGGAGCAGCAGGCGGAAGAGCAGAAGCGCCAGGCGGTGCGCTATAATAATCTGTTTGATTCTGTGTTGTGCGGAATTGTTCAATACCAGACGGATGGACATGAAGTCATCTTTAAAAATGCCAACCAGGAGGCCATGCGGCTCTTCGGGTATACGCCCCAAGAGTTTTGGGCGAAGAGGGACTGGGATCTGCCTGGTCTGATCGTGGAGGAAGACAGGGAACGGGTTCTGGCGGAGATCAGTGAGAATCTGAAAAAGCCTGGCGACCGGAGTCCGTTTGAGTACCGGATGGTTCAGAGAGATGGAGGTTCCTGCTGGATTATCGGGAGTGCCGAGGTTATATTGGACACGGATGGAGAGCAGGTGATCCAGAGTGTATTTCTGGATATCAATGAGCGCAAAATGGCAGAGCAGCGCAGCAGGCGGCTGGAAGAGCAGGTGGAGGCCAGCAATGAAATATTGCATCTGGCGCTGGAACATACCACAACCTGTGAATTTTTCTACTACCCGAAGAACGGAGTTTGTATCGTCCCGGAGCGGACCAGCAGCATATTCCATTGCAAATCCCGCTATGAAAATATGCCGGAGAGTTTTGCCTTGGAGATGGTGGACGAGGAATACCGCCCGGAATTTTATAAAATGTATGAGCGTATTCTGGGGGAAGAACGGACGGCTACCTGTGTATTTCGGGGCGGGGACGGTTCCTTCTGGTGCCGGGAGACCCTGTCTGTGATACGCTGTGAGGAGGATGGGACACCTCAGTTTGCCATCGGTATTGTGGAGGATATTACTCATCAGAAAGAGATAGAGCAGGCTCTTATAGAGGCACGGTCCAGGGACAGCCTGACGGGGCTGCATAATAAGGAAAGCGGGGTCAGACTGATCAGGGAATTCCTTAAACAGCGGGATTTGGCTGATCATGGCGTTTTAATGCTGCTTGATATGGATGATTTTGATGATATCAATCAAAAGGAAGGCAATATGTTTGCCGATGCCATTCTTCAGGAAGTGGCGGATATACTGCTGGCTGAGACTGGTCCGGATAATATACAGATCCGTCTGGGCGGCGATGAATTTTTGCTCTTTGTCAAGCACTGTGATAAGAGGCGGGCAACTGATATCGGCCCTCATATTGCTGATTTGGTGCAGGGCATTATGACAAATACGGAGAAGAATATACATGTTTCTGTGAGTATTGGGATGTGCAGTACAGAGGTGGCAGATGAATACAACGCGCTGTACCGGTGTGCGGAAAGTACACTGAAGTATGTGAAAGAGCATGGAAAAGGTCAGGCGGCCTGTTATCTGGATACTTCTCATGAGGCAGGCGTATTCTTGACCCAGCTCTATACCGAGGAACATCCGGTTAACCGGATAAAGACGGAGGTGCCCCAGAACAGGGGAGATCTGGTGTCTTTTGCGCTGGACCTGCTGGGTAAGGCGAAAAACCTGGATGATGCAGTTTTTCTGCTGCTCTCGCGCATTGGAAAAACCTATCATTTTGACCGGGTCTCTATCATTGAGGCGGACCGGTCCTATCTCAGTTACCGGTTTACGTACCAGTGGGCGCGCAGCCGGTCAGATCTGCAGCTGGGGCAGGATTTTTATGCCTCGGAGGAAGATTTCGACATCTGCGCCAATATGTATGATGACGATGGTCTTGCGGATCACAATGTGAGGGATGGTATTTCACATATTCCATCCTGTCTCCATGCGGGTATCTGGGAATATGGAGAGTACGCCGGTTCCATGAGCTTTGAGACTTACCAGGAGAATTATGAGTGGAGCAAAGAAGAGCGCAGGCTGCTGAAAGAGCTGGTTAAGATTGTGCCCTCCTTTATTATGAAATCAAAGGCGGATGCGGTGAGCCAGGCAAAGACCGATTTTCTTTCCCGTATGTCCCATGAGATCAGAACACCGATGAATGCCATCAGCGGTATGACAACGATTGCAAAAACTGTTCTGGACGATCGGGACAAAGCGCTGGACTGCCTGAACAAAATCGAGTCGGCTAATACCTATCTGCTGGGTCTTGTCAATGATATCCTTGACATGTCGCGGATCGAGAGCGGAAAGCTGGAGTTGAATTATGGACGGCTGGACCTTACTCAGCTGCTGGCAAGTCTCCAATCCCTGTTTCACGCGCAGGCGCTGGAGAAAATGCTGGCTTTACAGCTGGAGGATCAACGGCACATCAAGCGCCGGGTCTGTGCGGATGGGCTGCGGCTCAATCAGGTATTGGTCAATATCATCGGCAATGCCATAAAGTTTACTGATCACGGCGGTATTACGGTCAGGGTGGAAGAACTGGAATCAGAACCCAGACAGGTGCTTCGTTTTTCTGTGACAGATACCGGTATTGGTATTGATCAGGCTGCGATGTCCCGTATTTTTAATCCGTTTGAACAGGCGGAGGCAAGTACGGCGGCCCGCCGAGGGGGCACCGGACTGGGACTGTCTATCTCCAGCCGTCTGGTACAGATGATGGGCGGTATCCTGGAGGTTCGCAGTGAGATGGGACAGGGCTCGGAATTCTGCTTTACGCTTTCCTTTGAATATATGGACGAGCAGCAGCCTTCTGCCGGTGAACCGGAGCAGAAGATCTTGCTCCCGGATTTTCATGGCTATCATGTACTGTTGGCAGAGGACAATGAGATTAACCGTGAAATTGCGGAAACCATTTTGAAGATGAATGGATTTGCTGTAACCTGTGCCGCAGACGGGAGAGAGGCTGTGGATTTGTTCTGTACGCATGATCCGGATTATTTTGATACGGTTCTGATGGATATCCGGATGCCGGTGATGGACGGGCTTGAGGCCGCCCGCCGGATTCGTACATCCGGAAGGCCGGACGCGCGCTTTATTCCCATTATAGCGCTGACTGCAAATGCTTTCGATGAAGATACGAAGAAATCGATTGCCAGCGGAATGGACGGACATCTGTCCAAGCCGATTCAGGTGGAACAAATGCTTGCTGTACTGAGTAAATGCATCCTGAAACGGGGGAAGAACGGGGTGCATAGATAAAAAGTATACATATGTCTGGTTCTTAACCGTCAGCCGGTTTCCGGCCGGCGGTTTTTTGATAAAATATGTCGCTGCGGTATGAATTTGCAGAAAATGATATTTCTTTCGTTAACAAAAAATTCACAGGGCTTTCGCTTGCTTTTATACCGTATCCAGTCTATAATAAATTGTATGTGAACAAGGTTGCGATATAAAGATCCTGTTGGCAAAGGAGAGAAAATATATGGAACAGCAGTACGATGCAGGGCATTTAAATCATTGTTTGAATTCCCGGATTGCACATGAGTATAACCGGATGTTTGGGAAGTCGAATATGGGAATACTTTGCTATCTGCCGGATAAGGAGCTTACTCTCCTGTGGGCCAATGAATCTTTTTACCGGAAAACGGGCTATACCAGGGAAGAATTTGCGGAGCGCTTTCCTGCCTGGAAGGATTATTATGCGGACAGGCCGGATGCGTTTGCTGTGATCAAAACAGGCGTGATGGATTCAATGAAGCCGGGACAGGAGGGATTTGCCGTGACGGTCCCTTTCCCTGTGGAAGAAGGACACGATTTGTGGATGCGTGTCTCCGGCAATGTTACAGAAGAAAGAATAAACGGTTTGCCCGTATGCTATGCGGTACATACCGATATCAGCAATGAGATAAAGCTGAGAGAAGAACAGCACAATTTACAGAGCGAAAAGTCCAGGTATTTTGAATGGATGATGGAAGAGTACGCAGGTAACATTTATATTTGTGATATGAACAGCTATGAACTTCTCTATTTAAATCACACGGCGGCGGATGCTCTTTATGAAATTACACGACTCAGGCGTTCAGATATTCTGGGGCGTAAGTGTTATGAAGTAATACAGGGCCGGACGACTCCATGTCCTTTTTGCACCAATGACAGGATAACAGAAGAAGAGTTTTATGAATGGGAATTTTACAATCCTAATCTGGAACGGACCTTTATGATAAAAAACCGTGTTATTAACTGGTACGGACACAGAGCCAGGATAGAACTGTCCCATGATATGTACAGCGCGGAATATAAACTGGCGAAGAAGGACCGGGAGAGAGAGGCGATTATCCGTACCATTCCAGGTGGATTTGCCCGGGTTGATGCCCGCGATATGCGGACGATTCTCTGGTATGGAGGCGGATTTCTGGACCTGATCGGCTATACGAAGGAGGAGTTTGAGAAGGAGCTGGACTGCAAGTGCGGCTATATACATCCGGATGATGTCGACCGTGTGATCAGCGTTATGGAAGGTTCAAAAGAAGCCGGCAGAGACACGATTGCGGAGGCCAGGATTGTAACCAGAAGAGGCGATATCAAGATACTGACGATGACCTTCAGCTATGTAAGAGGGGAGGACAGCTGGGACGGCCTCTCTTCGTTCTACAGTGTGGGGATTGATGTGACGCAGGACCGTAAGGAGCAGGAGCGGCAGCGGCAGGCGCTGGAGGAAGCATACCGGGCGGCCAGGGTTGCAAGCTCTGCGAAGACGAATTTTCTCTCCTCCATGTCCCATGATATCCGTACGCCGATGAACGCGATAATGGGGATGACAGCTATCGCTCAGGCGAATCTTCATTCGGAGGAGAAGGTGGAAGACTGCCTGAATAAGATTAATGTATCCAGCCGGCATCTGCTCAGCCTGATCAATGAAGTACTGGATATGTCGAAAATAGAGAGCGGTAAGATAGATCTTGTCCCGGAAAATATCGATCTTTCCCAGCTTATTCAGAGTGTGGTAGACATGTGCAGGCCCCTGATAGAAGAGAAACAGCAGCAATTTGATATCAGTGCAGGGACGGTACGGCATGAAAAGGTGGTCGCGGATGGAGACAGGCTGCGCCAAGTTTTGATGAATCTTATGTCCAATGCCATTAAATATACGCCGGAAAAGGGCAGGATAAGTCTGCAGATTAACGAGCTTCTTTCTGCGAACCCTCAAAAAGGGCAGTATGAATTTATTATGGAAGATAATGGAGTGGGAATGGCTGCCGAATTTCTGCCCCATATATTTGAGCCGTTTTCCAGGGCGGAAGATACCCGCATCAGTAAAATTCAGGGTACCGGTCTGGGTATGGCGATCACGGAAAATGTGGTCCGTATGATGAACGGTACGATTGAGGTAAAAAGCTATGAGGGCCAGGGAAGCCGTTTTACCGTTTCGGTTCCTCTTGCGCTGCAGGAGGAGGAGAGCCTGGATAACCGGCTCCTGACGGGGAAACCAGTGCTGATTGTGGATGACGACCAGATCGTATGCGAAAGCGCTGCCATAGCGTTAAACGAAATGGGTATTCAGAGCTTCTGGGTGCTGTCGGGCACAGAGGCGGTTGAACGGATAGCGAAAGCACATGAGGAAGAAAATGACTTTTATGCTGTCATACTGGACTGGAAAATGCCGGACAAAGACGGCCTTGAAACGGTAAAAGCCATTCGCAGACAGGCTGACATCCATGTTCCGATAATTATTATATCGGCGTATGATTATTCTGCGATCAAAGCTGATTTTCTCCGCGCCGGAGCAGATGCATTTATAACAAAGCCTTTGTTTAAATCCAAATTACTGCATATTCTGCAGACATTTACAACCGGCAGCAGTATGAAATATGCCCCGATCCCGGAAATGAATCAGCATTCCAGGCTGCAGGGCCGGCACGTGCTTCTGGTGGAGGATAATGACCTGAACCGGGAGATTGCGGCGGAATTGCTCAGCATGCAGGGAATTCATGTGGATACAGCGGTAAACGGCAAAGAAGCGGTGGAACAATTTGCGGCATCTGCACCGGGGGAGTATGATGCTGTGTTGATGGATATTCAGATGCCGGTTATGAACGGTTACGACGCCACGGCTGCCATCCGGTCACTAAAAAGGGATGATTCCCGGTCAGTTCCCATTCTCGCTCTGACAGCCAATGCCTTTACCAGCGATGTGGGGAAGGCCCGAAGCGCGGGTATGAATGATCATATTGCAAAGCCGATTGATGTAAAGCTTTTGATGGAAACATTACTTAAATGGATGAAGTAACTGTCAGCCGGTTGGACAGTAAATAAGCACCGTCTCCGCATGTGCGGAGACGGTGCTTGTCTTTATACGTTTTCTGCGGCACTGCGGACCGGTAAGATTTTGGGAATCTGTGCAAGCCCCTGTTTCAGGGACTGCTCCGTCACAAATTTATAGTCATAAAGCAAGACCTCTTCCAGCTCAGAAGCAAAGCCTGTAATATCACGGCGGTTCAGACAGTCAAGAAGACTGGAAAGTCTGGACTTATAATATGATTCCAGGCTTTCGGGAGACTGGCTGGCTCTCAGAGGGTATCCCCACAACAACTGCTGAAACAGCTCCTTGTACACGATTCGAAGCGTCCGACAGGGCGCATAATGAGTGATGACCTCCAGGACACCGTAAACGGCCAGTTCATATCTGTGGTGCTCCTGGTGGAGCAGCAATCGTTCTTTCAGCCGGTCGAACTCAGCCGTGGACATAGATACTAATGTTAGCTCTGCCGCTTCTTTGCAGGATAACGTCAGGATGTGATGACTTTGTATCTGGTTGGATATCCGCCTTTTCACAGCGGGACTGGAATAGTCGCAGCGGCCGGCAATCTCCTGAAGGGAAAGAACCTTTGTGCCTACCCCATTGATGGACTCCACTGCTCCGATTTGATTTAATATGGAGAGTGTCCGTCGGATCGTGCTGACGGAAACCTGGTTCTCCTGTGCCAGTTTTGCCAAAGGGGGAAGGTAAGTTTCAGCCGGATAAGTCCCCCGGCTGATGCCGATCATTATATTCATCGCAAGGGAATAACACATCTGGGAGGCCTTTTTGTATGCGCTCCATGCAAATACTTCCTGCTTGTCAGAAGATACGGTGGTGATCCTCCTGTCAAAAAGAAGGCTGACCGCAGAGGCAAACTGCCCCTGGAATTCGTCTATGGCACACCGGAGCCCTGTCCAGTCGCCCAGGCGGCACTGTGCGATCATGGAGAGAAGCGGATTGCCTTCGCTGCCGGCAAAATAGCAAACAGAATCCGGGAGACTTAAAAACGGTGCCTGATAGTACATAAATATCTGCCAGACAAGACGCATGAGCAGATCATTGCCCAGGTTGCCGTAGATAAGCTGAAGCTGCCTGATCATGGCACCCGATGGAGGGAGAGCCTTTTCCTGTGCCAGACACTCAATCTTATCCAACAATTCCGGAGAAGCACTGCGAAATGCCAGCCACTGCGCCTGACCAAACAAAGGCTTCATCGAGCGGCTTAAATCAAGGAGAGCTTCTCTTCGCGGGGCAAAAAATGCCTGTATGTGCTGTTCTCTGTCCTGTTCGGAGTAATGAACTTTTATTTTTACACCGGCTTTTTTGGATATGGTAACATAGCCTTCCTTCCTCAAGCGCCAGTAGGCATGCCGGATAGTATCACAGGAGACATAAAATAAGGAGGAGGCGTGCTCAATGGTCGGCAGCCGTTCACCAAAACGATAGGTTCCGAATTGTATCTGTGTTTTCAGGACGGTATATATAACCTGCTGAACTTCTATTTGATTTTCCAATTCCACACCTCCTGCAGAGCAATAAATAGGGATAAATACAATTTATTATAACATTTTTGTATCGTTATTGCTATGTTCGGAGGCCAGATTCTTCCTGTTTGGTTGCGATATTGGAGCTGCTCTGCTATACTGTTAAATAATATGAATATGAACAAGGAAGACATTGCGGGGTGACAGTGCCAAAAGGTAATGATAGGGGAAAGGAAGAAGGATGAACATGCAAAATGAACACAGCCGTGAATATCTGACACTGCTTAACAGCATACCAGGCGGGGTGCGGCAGTCCTTCTATGATGAAGAATTTACCATACTGGAAGTAAATCAGGGATTTGCAGAACTGTTTGGTTTTCAGGAAGAGGAGATCAGGGAGCGGTTTCATAATCATTATATGGAAATGATCCACCCTGACGACCGGGATGCGGTACGGGAAACGATAGCCAGCCAGTTGAGCAGAGGGGATAAGACAGAACTTCAATACCGGGTTATATGCAAGGATGGAACCTGCAAATGGGTGATGGAAAATGGGCAGATATTCCGGGACGAAGACAGAGGAACCTGGTTTATGGGGGTTATACTGGATATAACCGATTCCCAGAATGCCAGAGAGGAACTGCAAAAGAGGGCGGAGAGAGACGCGCTGACAGGCCTGTATAACCGGGATGAGACGGAGCGTCTGATCTGCAGGCAGCTGGAAGAGCGGCCGGAGCAGATGTGCGCCCTGCTCATGATTGATACGGATAATTTTAAGGGAGTAAACGACAAGCAGGGACATTTGTTTGGAGATGCCGTGTTATCGGAGCTTGCCGCAGGAATGAAAAGGTGTACACGCCAGAGCGATGTGGTCGGGCGGATCGGCGGGGACGAATTTGCCATTCTTCTGAGGAATATCCCTTCCAGAGAGACGGCGGTGAAAAAGGCGGCCCAGCTGCTGGAGCTGTTTGAAAGTCTGTTTAAGCAGGGAAAGAGGCCTGTGGAAGTAACCTGCAGCGCGGGGGTGGCGGTCTATCCGGAGGATGGGGCAGACTTTCAAAGTTTATACCACTGTGCTGATCTGGCTTTGTATAAGGCAAAGAGTCTGGGCAAAAACAGATTTGTTGTCTTTGACAGAGAGCAAGCGGTATCCGTAGATCAGATCGGTTATTCTGCCCTGGGCGCCGCCATTGATTCCGACCAGCGGAATATGGGAACGGCGGGAGATCTGATCAGCTATGTGTTTCAGGTCCTCTATGATACCAGTGATATCGAACGTGTCATTGCTTTGATCATGGAAATTGTGGGGAAGCGGTTTGACGTAAGCCGGGCATATGTATTTGAAAATACGGAGGATAACAAATATTGCGACAACACCTATGAGTGGTGTAATGAGGGAATCGAACCCCAGAAAGATTTTCTGCAGCATTTTCCCTATGAAGAAGTAGACGGTTACCGGGATTTATTCAAGCATAATGCAGTGTTTTATTGCCGGGATATCCGCTCGCTGACACCGGTGCAGGCAAAACTGTTTGAAAAGCAGGGCATCCGCTCTACCCTTCAGTGTGCCATTCAGGAGGACGGTATCTTTCATGGTTTTGTGGGGTTTGACGAGTGTACGGGGACGAGAATGTGGACTAAGGAGGAAATCGGTGTTTTGACCCTCATATCTCAGCTGCTGTCCACTTTTCTGCTCAAGAGGCGGGCGGGCAGACATGATCAGGAACTGGCAGTCCGGCTCAACACGATTTTAGACACCCAGGATGCCTATATTTATGCTGTGGAAAAAGGCAGCTATGAATTACTTTATCTGAATTATAAAACACGGATGCTGGACCCCGGCGCGAAACCAGGGATGACCTGTTATAAAGCTTTTTTTGACAGAGAATGTCCATGTGAGAATTGTCCTCTTAACGGGGGCGCAGGAGAATTATACAACAGCCGGTATGATGTTTGGACCAGGACAAAGGGGGCACCGATCAAGTGGGACGGAAGTGATGCCTACCTGCTGACGTGCTTTGATATTACAGAGTATAAACGGCTGAATGAGGATTAAAGAAACGGACATAGAAAAAGCGCCCTGCGGCACTTTTTCTATGTCCGTTTTCATGTTCCGGCCAAATATTCTTCCGCGTATCTGGAAGATACCGCTCCGTCTGCGGCGGCAGTTACTATCTGGCGCAGCGGCTTTGTGCGTACATCCCCCACGGCAAAGACGCCGGGAAGATTGGTTCTGGTAGTCTCGTCGGCGATCAGATAGCCCTGTTCATCCATCCCGACCTGGCCCTGAAACAAACCGGTGTCCGGAATACGGCCAACGGCCACGAAGACACCATCGCAGGCTAGCTCGGAGGAAGATCCATCTTTATGCTTTATTACCACGCCGGTTACTTTCTTATCATGGAGAATTTCTGACACCTGGCTGTCCAGGATAAGCTCCACACCGCTTTTTAGCAAGGGATCCAGATAAACGTTGGAGGCTCTCAGGGTATCACGGCGGTGGACCAGATAAACCTTCTTACAGATTTTGGACAGGGTGAGTGCATCGGCAGCCGCGCTGTTGCCGCCTCCCACAATAACCACCGTCTTTCCTCTATACATCATGCCGTCACAGGTAGCGCAGTAGGCAACTCCCCGTCCGCGCAGGCTTTTTTCTTCCGGCAGACCAAGTTCCCTGGGAGAAGCTCCGGTAGCCAGCACTACCGCCCGGGCTGATACGATTCCCCTGGATGTTGTGATTTCTTTCATTTCTCCGGTAAGATTTACCGCCGTGACGTTGACAAACGCGGTTTCTGCGCCGAAACGTTCCGCACTTTTCTGCATCCGTTCACCCAGCTCAAAACCATCAATCCCCTGGTCAAATCCAGGGTAATTATCCACCTGCCCGGTGGTTGCCATCTGCCCGCCGGGAGACAGCTTCTCCAGTACGATGACGGAGAGTCCGCTTCTGGCACAGTAAAGAGCGGCGGTGTAACCGCCGGGACCGCCTCCGATAATTGCCACATCATAAGAATTCTGTTTCATAAAGAGTACCTCCTTGCCTGACCGCCGTCTGTGTATATTGCGGTTAAATGTTATTATCGGTCAGCCAGCTCTCGATGGCGTCCTGGGATTCCGGATTGATGGTAAAGCTTACTGCCGTCCCCTGTTTAAAGAGGATCAGGGTAGGAATGGTATCCACACCATATTGCTCTGCGATATCCGGCGCTTCATCTATATTTAGTTTGGCTACGGTAAGTTTACCCTCATATTCCTGTTCCAGACGGTCAACGGCGGGGGACAGGCGGCGGCAATAGCCGCACCAGGGAGCCCAGAAGTCGACGAGGACCGGTGTGGATGACTGGGAAATAAGCTCGTTAAAATTATTGTTTATCGTCTGTACTGCCATAATCATTACCTCCTGTGATATATAAATTGGAATGAAGCAGAATTCGATATGAATTGAGTCCTGCTCTGGTTTGAAAAATACATTCTGTTATAAAATTAGTAACAGTTTATACTGTTATTATATTAGTTGCAGTTTGGATTGTCAAGGCTTTTAAAAAAATAAAGCCTGCCTTCGACAGATGCCGGCTGCTGCCGGATCAACTGCCAAAGACAAGCTTTTTATAAAGCGGTACAAAATTCTGCCGGTATAAGCGGCGGGGTCAGCCTGAGGCTGCAGGGGTTTCTTCCGGAACAGCCGTTTTCTTCCCGAACGTACGCCGGAAATGAAGCTTTAAATAGGACAGGCCGACGGCGTCCGCCAGGAACCAACCAATGGGGACGGACCACCAGATCCCCGCAACACCCACGGACGGGATGGAGGAGAGAAGATAGGCCAGAAGTACTCTCGTTCCCAGAGACAGAATCGTCAGTACAACGGACATTCCAGGTTTGCCCAGTGCACGGTATAGGCCGTACAGCAGGAAGAGACAGCCGATCCCGCAGTAGAAGGCGCCTTCAATATGCAGATAACGGATTCCCTCCGCGATGATTTGTGTTTCTCCTTCCTTGACAAACAGGAGCATCAGAGGACGGGCAAAGATCCATATAGCCGCGGAGACAGCCAGACAGAAGAGGAGAGAGGTACGGATCGCCCCCTTTAAGCCCTCGCGGATACGGTCTTCCCTGCCTGCCCCGTAATTCTGGGCGATAAAGGAGGAGAAGGCGTTGCCGAAGTCCTGCACCGGCATGTAGGCAAAGGAATCAATCTTGACAGCCACGGCAAAAGCAGCCATCACGGTTGTGCCAAAGCTGTTGACCAGGCCCTGAACCATGAGAATACCCAGATTCATAGTCGACTGCTGGACGCAGGTCAGGACGGAAAAACCGGAGATTTCCTTCAGGCAGGCGGAACTGATATGACAATGGCGCTTCTGAATCCGCAGCTCTGGGAATTTCATCCATGTATAAAACGCGATTCCGATGCCGGAAACAAACTGGGCAATGACAGTCGCCTCGGCTGCGCCGGTGACACCCCGGTCAAGACCCACCACAAACCAGAGGTCCAGAATAATATTAAGGACGGCGGAGATTGCCAGAAAAAGAAGAGGAACCAGGGAATTACCGATGGCCCGCAGCAGGCTGGCAAAAAAGTTATAGAGAAAAACGGCGGTAATCCCGCAGAAAATAACCACAAGATAGTCCTTCATCATCCCATGAATCTCTTCGGGTATCCGAAGCAGATTTAAAATCCAGTTTATACCGGAGAAAGCCAAGACGTTCAGAAGAATATTGAACACTGCGATCAGCAGAAAAGAAGTATAAATACTTTCCTTTAGCCCGTCCCAATCCCGCTTCCCGAACCGGATGGAAAATACTGCGCCGCTTCCCATGCACAGGCCCAGCAGTATCGAGGTGAGAAAGGTCATCAGAGCAAATGCCGAACCGACGGCAGCCAGAGCGTCCGCCCCCAGAAAACGACCTACAATTAAAGTATCGGCTACGTTGTAGCACTGTTGTAATAGATTTCCCAATATCATGGGCGCTGCAAACAGCAGCATGGTCTTCATGACCGGACCCCGAGTCAAATCTCCCCTCATTACGGCTCTCACTTTCTATATGTAAGTTTGATATTACGATTCGAAACAATTATATCGGCGCTGCATTCATATGTCAAGTATTGGATTGCATTTTATGAAAAGAGCTTTATAATGGATATAAGAAAAATGGGAAACCGGACAGAATGGATGAAAGAGGTGCTGAGATGTTTCTGGAAGGACTGGATGAACTGGATCAGAAGATTGTACAGCTTTTAATTGAGAACGCGCGCATGTCATACTCGGAAATTGGACAGCAGGTAGGTATATCACGGGTGGCGGTTAAGATGCGGATTCAGTCGCTGGAAAAGAGAGGCATTATAGAAGAGTATACGGCTATTGTAAATCCGCAGAAGATAAGCGGAGCCGTATCCTGCTATTTCGAGATCGAAACAACACCCGCCGCATTTGCCCAGGTGACGGAAATACTGCTGAAGAATGAGATTATTACCCAGATTTACCGTGTTACCGGCAGGAGCAAGCTGCATGTCCACGCGGTCGCCGCCTCCGGGGAGGAAATGGAACGTCTGATCGAGGATGTGATTGACCCTCTTCCTGGGGTCTTAAACAGCAGCTGTAACATGATATTATCACGTATTAAAGATATTAAGGGACTGCGTCTTTAAAATCGGCGGCGCTGTAAGAATATGAAATATGATTTAGGGGAGAGAAGAGAAAAAAATGGAAATGGATCTGCTTTACGTAATTCAGAACCTGCATCATCCGGTGCTGGACGTGATTATGGTAAATCTGTCCCGTCTGGCCGACAGCGGAATCCTGTGGATCTGCCTGGCACTGGTGTTTTTATATACAAAGAAATACAGAGAATACGGTGCGGCTATGGGGACCTCCCTGTTTTTTTCCTTTCTTGCGGGCAATATAATCTTAAAAAATCTGGTGGCCAGGAGCCGTCCATGCTGGATTGATACGGGTATCCAGCTGCTGATCGCTAACCCTGGGGACTATTCTTTCCCCTCGGGGCACACATCGGCCTCTTTTGCAGCGGCTATGGCGCTCTTTCTCTACGACAAAAAGCTGGGTATTCCGGCTCTGGTGCTGGCCTCCCTGATTGGCTTTTCCCGAATGTATTTATTTGTTCATTTCCCCACGGATGTGCTGGCGGGAGCAGCGCTTGGAATCCTTTCGGCGCTTGCCGCCGTCTTTCTGATCAAGGGGATAAAGAGACGGCGGCAGCTGGGATAGCTTACAGTTTGCTGTCCAGTTTATGGAAGACGAACAGACCGCAGAGAAACTGAAACAGCAGAAGAAAGGTCAGAATGTAGACCAGATAGGTAGAGAAGGGTCTGAGATAGCCCAGAACATTTACAATGGAAGCGGCCAAAATGAGAAGGCAGTAGACCCCTGTCATAATGACGTAGGTAATGCGTCCGCTTTTGTCCCGGAGCATGATCTTTCTTTCGTCTCTCAGGTCGATCCGTTCTGTCTTCAAGCGGCTCTCGTACTCTTCCCGCTTTCCAGGCCTGGTCCAGTACAGATACTTCCAGATCATCATCAGACCCGGACCGATTCCCGCTCCGCCGAATCCCCACAGCAGAGCATCCAGCCTGGTTTCTGTGGCCACGGCCAGGATGATAAATAACAGGCCGGCCAGCGTGTAGCCGATTCCGGTATATAACATTGATTTTTTCATTTCGCGTCCTCCTCATAGATAAAGATATCTTCTACCGTCATATGAAAATAGCGGGCAATCTTGAAAGCCAGCAGAATGGAAGGGTTATATCTCCCGTTTTCCAGAGAACTGATCGTCTGGCGGGAAACTTCCAGGGCCGCTGCCAGTTCTTCCTGTCTGATTCCGTGCTCTTTCCGAATGTATTCCAGTCTGTTTTTCAAATCGTATCACCCCTTTGATGTCAAGCTTACTTTACATCTATGATTTTACAGCAGGTCGGATGTAATGTCAAGCACACTTTCTGTTGGAATAAGAATGCAGGGAAAATTATGCATTATGCACAAATTTATTTGCGCTATAGATTGTGAATTGTGACAAAGATACAAAAACGACTTACATCAAAGAGATAGAAATGTTAAAATAAAACTAAAGTTTGGAACAAAATGAGGCAGAGAAGGAGAAAATGATGTTTGTAATTGGAGAAACTCAATCGGAAGTACGTTTTCTCAGACTGCAGCTTCCGAGAGAATATAATCTGCGCAGAAAGAACAAGAAGATATACGGAGCATGGGCAAACCGGAGCGTTTTATATCTGTCGGACGAAAAGGCACCGTTAAAAGCGGCCGCCGGGAAAAAAAGCGAGGTATTTGAGGTGGCCATAACTCCGGCTTCCTGTATTGAGGTACCGGAATTCCTGGAGGAGAAAAAGGCCAGCATTACCGGCTGTATTTCTACGATTAAAATAGAATTTGATGAAAGGGGAGTGTAATGATGGTTGGCCAGATGGTAATACACAGAAAATATGGAACCGGTACAATAGTAGAATCCCGCGGCTGTTATATCAAGGTCCGGTTCGGGACGGAGCCATGCGAGAAAGTTTTTCAATATCCAGGGGCCTTTGAACAATACATTACATTTGAGGATGACAAGCTTCAGAGCAAAGTCAATGCTGATTTAGAAGCGGTGCGGGAGAATAAAAGAAGAGAGGATCAGCAGAGGCGGCTGGAGTACGAACGCCTGGACCAGGAGCGGAAGAATGAGCATCTGGAACAGTTAAAGCGGCGGCGAAAGACGGCCAGAGAAAAGGCGGAGAGGGAACGGCGGGAGAAAGAGAAGCAGAAGGAAATCAGGAAACGTATTGAGCAGCTGGCACAAGAAACGGATGGGAACGAAATTTTCGCGGGGTGATCCGGACGAAGTGCCGCGGACGGCTTGGCGGGAATGGAGATAGAACGGAATGGATAAGAAGAAGAAAGCAGCACTTGACGCGGCAGTGCAGAAAATTGAGAAAGAGTTTGGCAGAGGGGCGTTGATGCGGATGGGGGATACTGCTGCCGTCTGGAAAGAGATGGAGGTTGTTCCTACCGGTTCTCTGAGCCTGGATATTGCCTTGGGGCTGGGCGGCATACCCAGAGGCAGGGTAGTGGAAATCTATGGACCGGAGTCCAGTGGAAAAACCACAGTGTCCCTGCACATGATTGCACAGACCCAGAAAGCAGGCGGTATTGCCGCATTTATTGACGCGGAACATGCTCTGGACCCTGCTTATGCCAAACAGATTGGTGTGAATACAGACGAATTATATATTTCCCAGCCGGATTCCGGGGAGCAGGCACTGGACATCGCAGAATTGCTGGTACGGTCCGGGGCGGTGGATATCGTGGTAATTGATTCCGTGGCGGCTCTGGTTCCAAGAGCGGAGATCGACGGGGATATGGGGGACAGCCATATCGGCCTCCAGGCCAGATTAATGTCACAGGCTATGCGCAAGCTGACGCCGGTGGTGAGCAAGTCCGGCTGTATTGTCATATTTATCAATCAGCTGAGGGAGAAGATTGGTATCATGTTTGGCAATCCGGAGGTGACGACAGGGGGAAATGCCTTAAAGTTCTATGCATCCGTGCGGCTGGATGTGAGAAGAATCGACGTGATTAAAAATGCCGGGGAACGTATCGGAAGCCGGACACGGGTGAAGGTGGTGAAGAATAAGATAGCGCCGCCCTTTAAATTGGCTGAGTTCGATATACTGTACGGGGAAGGGATCTCCAGAGAGGGAGATATCCTGGATCTGGCTGCGGAAACCGGCATTATAAATAAGAGCGGCTCCTGGTATGCCTACGGAAACGAAAGGATGGCGCAGGGAAGGGAGGGCGCGAAAGTGTATCTGAACGAACATCCGGCTGTGATGGCGGAAGTGGAGAGCAGAGTGAGAGAACAGTATCACTTACAGAGCAAAGAAATAATGGAACAGGATAAAGAGGAAATGCCTTAGGCCGCGGCCTAAGGCATTTCTTTACGTATATCCTTCCATTAATCGTCCTGGGTACTGATAGCCTCCACGGCTACGCTGCCGCCTCGGACGACTTCCATACGGCCGGAGAAACTCTGCTTTAACAGGGCAATTAAATCATTGTTTTTCCACTCGGTCTGTACACACTCCAATAAAACGTTGGTTTTGCCATAATCGGCGATCCGGACGCTGAATACCTGGGCAATCCGGAATAATTCGGTTTTTTCATGGGAGGTACAGCCCTTTACCTTGATGAACATAATTTCTTTCCGGTGAACCGGAAGATCAGTGATATCGATTACTTTAATAATGGAAACACTGCGGTTTAACTGTTTTTTGATCTGCTCAAAGGTAATATCATCGCTGGTGAGGCCGATGGTTATCCGGGAAACGGTGGGATCTTCCGTCTCACCCACGGTCAGACTGTCCAGGTTATAGGATTTGCTGGAAAACAGCCCGGCAATTTTAGCAAGTACACCTATCTCATTTTCAACATATAGTGAAATCCATCTCTTTTTCATATCTGTCCTCCTTAGCAATCCATTATCATATCATTCAGTGCATGGCCGCCTGGTACCATCGGGGATACGTTTTCAGCCGGGTCGATGATAAATTCGATCAGAGTGGGGCCGCACTTATTTTCCATTGCCCGCCGGAATGCCGGCTCCAATTCTTCTTCCGACTCCACACGGATGCCGAGAGCCTCATAGCTCTCTGTAAGCTTGATAAAGTCAGGCACATATTTTGGACAGCATTTATCCGGATTGCTGCAGTCATGGGAACAGTTTTTGCGGTATTTTAAACAGGTGCTGGAATAGCGCCCGCCGAAAAACATTTCCTGCCACTGGCGCACATTTCCCAGGTAGGAATTGTTCAGCACACAGATGATAACCGGCAGCTCGTTCACAACCGCGGTGGCCATTTCCTGAACGTTCATCTGCATTCCGCCGTCACCGGAAATACAGATTACCGGTGTGTCCGGATTGCCGAATTTGGCGCCGATGGCCGCGGGGAAACCGTACCCCATGGTGCCCAGACCGCCGGAGGTGAGAAGACGTTTCCCCTTGGTCAATTCCAGATACTGGGTAGTCCAGAGCTGGTTCTGTCCCACGTCGGTAGCGACGATGCACTGGGGAAACAGCTCATTGATTTTCCGGATGATTTTCTCCGGGGTAAGGCCCTCATACCGTTCCATGGTGAGGGGATGCTCCTTCTTCCAGCCATTTATTTTTTCCAGCCAGCTGTCCGTATCCAGCGCAGTGCCAAGTTCCAGCATCTTGTCGATGGCTACCTTGGCGTCCGCAACGATGGGGATGTCTACCACGATATTGCGGGAAATGGAAGCAGTATCAATGTCGATGTGTATGATCTTGGCCCCTCTGGCGAACTCGCTGATTTTACCGGTAATCCGGTCGTTGAAGCGGGTGCCGATGGAGAACAGGACATCACATTCGCTGATGGCCGTGTTGGAGGCATAATTGCCGTGAATACCCAGATTACCCACATAGAGCGGATGATCGGAAGGGATCGCTCCCTTTCCCATGATAGTTGTGACAACCGGGATATGGGTCAGCTCCGCCAGCCGGGTCATCGCGGCATTGGCATGGGAGATATTAACGCCGCCGCCAATGAGGAAGACCGGACGTTTGGCCCGCTCCAGCATCTTAAGGGCTTTTTTCAGCTGCCCTTCGTGAACGCTGGTGCTGGGCTTATAGCTGCGGATATTAACTTCAGCGGGATATTCGTCGCTGCCCATGGCCTGCTGAATATCCTTGGGAAGGTCTACTACAACAGGGCCCGGCTTGCCGGTCCTGGCAATAAAAAACGCTTCCTTTATAATACGTCCCAGATCTTTTCTGTCCCGCACGGTGATGGAGTGCTTGCAGATACTCCGGGTGATACCCACGATATCCACCTCCTGAAAGGCGTCGTTGCCGATCAGACTGGTGGGAACCTGGCCGGTAAAGCAGACGAGGGGAACGCTGTCATAGTTGGCCGTGGCAATACCGGTTACGATGTTTGTAGCGCCGGGACCGCTGGTCACGAGACAGACGCCCACTTTTCCCGTGGAACGGGCATAGCCGTCCGCAGCGTGCACCAAAGCCTGCTCGTGTCTGGGAAGGACTACCTGGATATCATCCTGTCCGTAAAGGGCGTCGAACAAGTCGATGGCCTGGCCTCCCGGATAGCCGAAGAGGATATCGACATTTTCTTCTTTCAATGCTTTGACAAATAATTCTGCACCTGTAATTTGTTTCATTTGCTTTCCCTCCTGTTTTACTGCGGCGCGTTTCTCCGAAAAAAACGCCCTAAGCCAAAACGCTTAGGGCGAATAGAATCCGTGTTACCACCTAAATTCAGAGAATGTATTCTCTGCTCTCCGTCAATACAGAGCCTATCTGCTTACAGACAGACCGATACTGCTTTCCGTGTAACGTCGGAAAATCACGTTGAAGTCTACTA
This sequence comes from Anaerolentibacter hominis, assembly GCF_032380675.1. Taxonomy (NCBI): domain Bacteria; kingdom Bacillati; phylum Bacillota; class Clostridia; order Lachnospirales; family Lachnospiraceae; genus Anaerolentibacter; species Anaerolentibacter hominis. Next base: position 1,917,639 of record NZ_JAWDIX010000001.1, on the reverse strand, counting down.
AAGATTACTCTCGTTCAGTTCACTGCTCAAAGGCTACTTCCATACTTCCTCCATAAAGATTCGCACCGGCCATCTTCTCTCTGGGATATCGGCAAGTATGTACTCCTCCTTGTCACCGCATTTCGATTTTGATGTTGAAAAGAGTATAACCAGAAAGGAAAGAATTTGTCAATAGTAAAATTTTATCTTTACCGGTGTGTTAAAAAGAATCAAGGGGTATTCCTAAGCCTGCGACGCTTTGAAAAACCGCGGCAGGATGACAGAATCTGACAGAAAGCCCGCGCGGCAAAGCGTTGTGAAATCCAGAAAAAGCTGGTACACTGAAAAAAGCAGAAAGATGCGTAAGGAGGACGGCCGCGATGAAGGAAAGAAAGATTCTTGTTATGGAAGATGACGCCGGGTTAAACCGGGGTATCTGTTTTTTTCTGGAACGGGACGGCTGCCATGTCATATCCTGTGATACCGTTGCGAGGGGCTGGCGGCTGTACCGGGAAGAAGCCCCGGACATGATCCTGCTGGATTTGAACTTTCCCGATGGGGATGGCCTGGATTTCTGCAGGAGGGTGAGAGAAGAATCCACCCTGCCGATTCTTATGCTTACGGCAAGAGATATGGAGACCGATGAGATCCTGGGACTGGAATCCGGGGCGAACGACTATGTGAAAAAACCGTTTTCTCTGGCGGTGTTAAAAGCCAGGATAGAGAGGATCTTCCGGGAAAAGGAGGAGAAGAGGGAGTTTACTCTCCGGGCGGGAGGGATTACTCTGTATCCGGAGCAGATGCGGGCTGAGAAAGATGGCTGTGAGATTACCCTAAGCACAACGGAGTACCGGCTTTTAAAATACCTGATGGAAAATAAGGGACAGGTCCTTTTGAAGGAACAGCTGCTCTCCCGGCTTTGGGATGAAAAGGGAAACTTTGTGGAAGAAAACACCCTGATGGTCACGATTTCCAGGCTGCGCAGAAAGCTGGAGAACGACCCTTCCAACCCGGACTATATTAAAACTATACACGGGATGGGCTATCTGTTTTACGAGAAAAACTGAGGTGTGAGACTGAGATGATAGAATATCTGATTGGTGGCGCGGGGCTTTTGGCAGCTCTGTGCAGTGCTGCCGTCTGTGTCCGTTACAGAAGAAAGATAGAGAATTCCTACGACAGGCTGGAAGAACGGCTGAATGTAATATTAAGCGGCGGTGTGCCGGACCGGGACAAAATGCTTGAGGATACCAGAGAGGATAAGCTGAGCTCGATGACAGAGAGGGCTTTTAACAGCCTGCAGAGTGCAAACCGGGCCGGGGAAGCGGAGCGGGAAGCAGTCAAGGGGCTGATCGGGGATATATCCCATCAGCTGAAAACGCCGCTGGCCGGTATCTGTCTGGAGACGGAGCTTTTGAGGGAGGAAACGCTCACAAGGGAAGAGCAGCTGGAATTCGCGGACCGGATTCACGACCAGGCGGAGAAAATGCAGTGGCTGTTATCCCAGCTGGTGAAAATATCCAGGCTGGAAACCGGAGCGATTACGTTTCAGGCGGAGCCCCTGGGGCTGAAGCAGACACTGGCCGACGCGGTGGCGGGAGTCTATGACATAGGACAGCGCAGAGAAATAGAGATACAGACGGAAGAATTTCAGGATATTACCGTAGTTCACAATCGGCGGTGGACGGCAGAAGCGATTATGAATATCCTGGAAAATGCCCTGAAATATTCGCCGGCGGGAAAGCCGGTAAACATTCGGGTACAGCCGCTGGAACTGTTTGTGCGGATTGAAATCAGGGATTGGGGGCCGGGAATTGAAAAAGAGGACTACACGAAGATTTTCAAACGGTTTTACCGGGGAGAAAATGGCAAAACTGTGCCCGGGTCCGGGCTGGGACTGTATTTAACCCAGCTGATCCTGTCCAGGGAGGGCGGATATGCGGCGGTAGAATCCGGAGGGGCCGGAAGCACTTTCTTTGTTATGCTGCCCAGAGCGGGAAAATAGCGTGCGGTCAGAGAAAGAGTAAGAAGGTACGTGCTGCGTGCCCTGTGTTCGTCCGCGGTAAGCATCCCGGTAAGCCGGGATGCTTATCTTTTATTACCCAGGAATTTTTCTGAGTTTCCTGACTTATCCGCGCAGTTCTTTTACACAAGATTCTGACAGAGCTGTAAGAAATCCGGGATGTACGGTCAGGCGGGTGTCAGAAATGGATGTTAGGATCTAAATTAACCTGAAACAGCCGGCCCGGTCCAGATGGGCTGACGGTCAGGAATAAACATCCCGGCACTGGAGCCCGGGGAAAAACGAGGTGGCTGACATGACAATTGTAACGGTACAAAACCTGAAAAAATATTACGGCACGGGAGAAAACCAGGTAAAGGCGCTGGACGGCGTTGACCTCCAGATTGAAGAGGGGGAATTTGCCGCGATTGTGGGAACTTCCGGCAGCGGGAAATCCACTCTGCTGAATATGCTGGGAGGTCTGGACTGTCCCACGGAGGGAGAAGTAACGGTCCGGGGAATCAGGCTCTCCGGATTGAAGGACGAGGAACTGACGATCTTTCGGAGAAGAAATATCGGCTTTGTGTTCCAGCAGTATAATCTGGTGCCGATTCTGAATGTGATAGAAAATATTCTTCTGCCTGTTGAACTGGACGGCGGCAGGATTGATATGGATTTTATAGATGATATTCTGTCTGTTCTGGGACTGAAAGAGAAAAAATACGCCCTTCCGGGCCAGCTGTCCGGCGGCCAGCAGCAGCGGGTGGCGATTGCACGGGCTCTGGCGGCTAAACCTGCTATTATCCTGGCAGACGAGCCAACGGGAAATCTGGATTCCAGGACCTCGGCCGAGGTGATGGGACTGTTAAAAACCACCGGCAGAACATTTAACCAGACGATTGTAATGATTACCCACAATGAATCCCTGGCCCAGCTCTGTGACCGGATTCTGCATATGGAGGACGGGCGTCTGGCTGCGGGCCGGGAAGAGACGGCGGGAAGAGGCGGTGACGGCCATGAAGAATAATAATAAAAAGGCCGTCCGCCGGCTGTCGGCCAGGAGCAGGAGAGAGAATAAAGCCCGCAATCTCTTTATTATCCTGGCGATTGTGCTGACGACGGTTCTTTTCACCTCTGTGCTTACCATGGGATTTGGCATGATGTCTTCCATGGAGCAGGAAACTATGCGTCAGATAGGGACCAGTGCCCACGCGGGATTTAAGGATCTGACAGGCGAGCAGTATGACCGTATCCGGGAAAATGGCCGTATTAAAAAGATCAGTTATGAGGTCCTTCTGGGTGAGGCGGACAATCCGGAGCTGGCAAAGCGCAGTACGGAGATACGCTACGGCGAACCGGATGATATCCAGTGGGGCTTTCGCACACCGGAAACAGGAACCCTGCCTGAGGGGAAGATGGATATTCTGGTGGATACTATTGTCCTGGATATGCTGGGACTTCCCCATGAAATAGGGACAAAGCTTACACTTGCCTATACATTTCTGGGAAATCAGATCAGTGATGAATTTACCGTATGCGGGATCTATGAGGGAGACCCGATTCTGGGGGCTTCTCAGGTGTATCTCTCGAAGGAATATGTGGAAGAAATCTGTTCAAGGGTTCCGGAACAGGAGAGAAAACAGCTGGCGGATAACGGCAAAAGCAACGGGGAAGGGCTGATCCAGGCCAATGTCTTTTTCTCAGAAAGCAGCGGGATCGAAGAAAATGCGAAGGAAGTCTTAAGAGAATGTGGATTCCAGGATAATGAAATTCAGATCGGTGTGAACTGGGCGTATCTTTCCACCAAGACAGAAGGGGCGGACCCTATCTTCTTTCTGGGGGTGGGCATTGTCTTTCTGCTGATCGGATTTACCGGGTATCTGGTGATCTATAATATTTTCCGCATCTCCATTGTGAATGACATCCGCTTTTACGGACTCTTAAAAACCATTGGGACAACGGGACGGCAGATCCGCTCCCTGATCCGCAGACAGGCATTTTTTCTTTCTATGGTGGGAATCCCCATCGGACTGTTGGCCGGCTGGCTGCTGGGTTTAAAACTGACCCCTGTGCTGATGCGCGCCGTTTCCGGTACGTACGGAAATGGATTCAGCGCAAATCCCTGGATTTTTCTGGGAGCCACAGTATTTTCCATGCTGACGGTCTGGATCAGCTGCCGCAGGCCAGGCCGGATTGCGGCGTCGGTTTCACCGGTGGAGGCGGTAAAATATGTGGAAGCCGCCGGAGGCAAACCGGGCCGGGCCGGAAAAAGAGTACATGGAGCGAAAATCGGAAGGCTGGCTCTGGAGAACCTTTCCAGAAACAAGAAAAAAACGGCCGCGGTGATTGCCTCCATGACGCTGTCTATGATCCTGCTGCTGGTGGTCTATACGCTGGCAACCGGTTTCTCCATGGAGCGTTATCTGGATGAGATGATGAAAGGGGATATCAATATAGGAACGACGGATTTCTTCCATAATTATGGGATGGGAGAGATCGAGGTGCCGGAGGACTACTATCAGTATGCGGCTGGCTTGGAGGGAGTGGAGAGAGAAGGAAAAGGATATGTAGGATTCTTCACCCATTATCTGGATGAGAGGGGACAAAGCAGCCTGAAAAACGCATTAGAAAACGGATTTTTATCCAGCTCTCCCCAGGGGCTGAAGCAGGCATATGAAGCAGTGCTGGGCGATGACCACAAACTCTATGAAACACGGCTGGCCTTCGATGATTATCTTCTGGAACAGATTACTGTCCTGGAGGGAGAGCTGGATCTGGAAAAATTCAAAGAAGGCGGCTATGTGCTGGAAGCGGCAAAACTGAAAACAAAGGAAGGGAAAAGTGCCTATCACCGGCCGGGAGATAAAATTACGTTAAATTATTATGATAAGGAAGATCAGTACGAGAAGGAGGCAGTTTATGACGGGAGTACAGGAAAGGAGATAGATCTGGGTATCAATAAGAAGGAACCTGCCCCGTCGGAGCTGCCCGCCAAAGAATATGAGGTTATGGCAGTGGTGGAATTGGAAGAGGGTCTGGTCTCCTACATGGGAGGAACCCCGGGAATCACCGTCGTCGTTCCGAAGGAGGACCTGGTGCAGATGAGCAAGGTGAGCGGGTATCAGACCTATCTGGGGTGTTTTGAGGTAGAAGATTCCAGGGAAGCTTCTGTTGCCGCGGCACTGGAAAACTATACAACTTCCGTAAATCCTGGTATGGAATTCAGGTCCAGGGACAGCCTGAGAAAGGAATTCGCCGGGATAGTGGGAATGTTCTGGATCGTGGGAGGCGCTCTGTGTGCCGTGGTCGGACTGGTGGGAATATTAAACTACGTTAACGCAGTATTTACCGGCATACTATCCAGAAAGCGGGAGCTTGCCATGTTAAAGAGTATCGGCATGACAGACCGGCAGCAAAAGAAAATGCTCTGTCTGGAAGGATTTTACTATATCGGCTTTACCGCGCTGTTAAGCCTGAGCCTGGGAACGCTGCTGAGCCTTGTTATATTCCGGTCCTTCCAGGAGATCATGCGCTGGTTTGTCTATCGTTTTACCCTGCTGCCGATTCTGGTTTGCCTGCCCGTGTTCGCGGTTATCGCGGTGCTGGTTCCAGTGTTCCTCTATTCCCGCATGAACCGGGAGAGCATAGTGGACCGGCTGAGGGAATAATACAAGACCGGAGGGGCTGCCCCATAGGAGCAGAGCCGGTTAAACTTGACGTTGCATGACTCGAGGTATGTATTCCTTTGTCCGGCGCTAATATGATATAATGTCATCAGAAGCGTGCAAGTCCGAAGGGCTTGTACAACTGCGCGGAGTGCACATCGCCCCGCGCGGATATCATATTGCCAGATAAAAAGAACGGCGGAAGGAGAACATATCATGGAGAGGGTGATAGAGACCAGCTCCGGCAGTCTGACCGGCCTCAGGCGGCAGGGACTGTGGGAATTCAGAGGAATACCCTATGGGAAGGCGGAGCGGTTTAAACGGCCGGCGGAGAGCTCCTGGCAGGGCATCTGCCGGGCAGAACACTTCGGCCCCTGCGCCATGCAGGGAAAGGGAGACGAGGTCATCGGTTCGGAGGACTGCCAGAACCTGAATATCATTACCCCGGATTTGGACGGGAAGCTGCCGGTGGCGGTGGAGGTACACGGCGGCTCCTTCCAGAATGGGAATAATTATGAGGATATGAGCCGCATCCTGGCGGAGAAACAGAAGAATATTGTCTATGTCTCCATCGGCTACCGGACAGGAATACTGGGCTATTTATATCTGGGCGGCAGGCTGGGCGAGGAATACGGGGATACTGGAAATCTGGGGCTTCTGGACCAGATTGCGGCCTTAAAATGGGTGAAGAAGAATATTGCGGCTTTTGGCGGGGACCCGGAGCGTTTGACGCTCATTGGCAATTCGGCCGGCGCGAAGTCGGTTGCGTCCATGATGCTCTCCCCACATTCCAGAGAGCTGTTTCATCAGGCGGTTTTATCCAGCGGGGGCATCCAGACAGTGCGTTCTGCAAAGACCGCATCTAAAGTGGCAAAAGAGTATCTCAGGGTGCTGGGCATTAAAGAAGCCGGTGAACTGCTGAAACTGCCTGCAAGGACTCTGCTGCTGGCACAGAACAGTTTTTGCGCCAGAGCCGGCTCCACCTGTTTTTTCGGACCGGTCGCGGACGGGCACAATATCCCTCTGGACTGGCAGAAGCAGATCCGGTCGGAGCAGGGATGGAAGGGACGCGCGGTAATCGGCGCCAACCGGTGGGAGTGCATTAAGATGAAGCAGAACCCGGCATTTCTTCAGAAGGCGGATTCAATTGCGGAGGCACTCTTCGGAGAAAACGCAGTGTATGCCCGTCGGACTTATGAGAGGGAGTCGGAGGGAAAAGACCTGTCCGGGGAAGAGCGGAGCCTGCTGTGGATACGGATTCTCTCTGACTATATGTACCGGACACATGCGCAGCGGCTGGCAGGGATTCTGGCGGAACGGGGAGAAACGGTGTGGGAATACAGTTTTGAGTATCCGCCGGCGAAACATTCTCTGGATCTGAGATTTCTTACGGGACGGTATTTTAGGGACAATCCCGGCCTTTTTGGAGAGGAGGAAAAAGAAGCGAGGGCGCTGCAGGCTGTTATGGAGGATTTGTACATTCAGTTTATTGCCACGGGAGCTCCGGGCGGCAGCACAGTGCCGGAGTGGTATCCTTCGCGGCCCGAAAGCCGTTACATAATGATGCTAGACGCTGTGTGCAGACAGCAGAAATTAGAAGCAGAGGACGCTTTTTCAGACTTTCCTGACGGAGCGTACCAGTAAAAAATATAGAAGAAGCCGGCTTTGTCACGAAGAAAAGCCGGCTTTTCATGGTTATTTCTACAACCTAGCGGTTACGTCTTTTTCCGGCAGATGTCCTCTTTCTTTCCGGCGGGCAGCTTAGTTTCCCCAAAGTGCGTACTTAACAAAAGAGATATTATAGGTATAATGGGTATAAAGAAAAGGGAGGCGTCGCTATGGATAAAACAAAGATAGAAAGCTGTTTTGGGCTGCTGCGGGATGTAAAAAGTGTTGCATTTGCCACGGTGGACCAGGAGGGACATCCCCGGGTGAGAGTGATAGATGTTATGTTTATTGAACCAGAAAAGCTGTATTTTGTTACCGCAAGAGGGAAAGATTTCTATAAAGAACTGACGGAGACGAAAGAGGCGGCGGTGACTGGCATGAATGAAGCCTGCTGTACCGTGCGTCTGTGGGGCAAAGTCCGAAGGGAAGATCAGAGCCTGTTGGAGCGTGTCTTTGCGGAAAACCCTGTGATGAATGAGGTGTATCCGGGGGACAGCCGTTATATACTGGATGTGTTTTCCCTTTATGAAGGGGAAGGCGAGTTGTTTGACCTGGGAAAAAGCCCGATCGAGAGGGAACCATTTTCCTTCGGTGGACATACCCTGACGGTGAAAGGCTTTCAGATCACCGGAGCCTGTACCGGCTGCGGAACATGCCTGAATGTCTGTCCTCAGAAATGTATTAGAGAGGGAGAACCGTATCGGATACTCCAGGGTCACTGTCTGCACTGCGGCCTGTGTGCTGAGGTTTGTCCTGTTAAGGCAGTAGCTGCTGCCGGTTAAAGAAAAGGAGATTCTATTATGTGGGATCAGATTGTTGCCTATTTTACTTCGAATATGGGGGCCTATCTCGCCGCTCTGGGCGCGCATATCCGGATCAGCCTGCTGACCCTTGCAGCCGCTCTGCTCATCGGGATACCTCTGGGATTTTTTTGTGCGGCGAGAAAACGGGCAGGTACCTGGGTCAGCGGTTTTTTCCAGGTACTTAAAATTGTGCCGAGCCTGGCGGTTCTGATCCTTCTGATTCCTATTATGGGGACAGGACAGATACCTGCCATGACAGCCCTGATCCTGCTGGCTGTCCCGCCGGTTCTCATGAATACGGCTGTGGGCTATGAGGAAGTGCCGGACTTTATGCTGGAGACGGCAAAAAGCCTGGGGATGACCAGGCGGCAGGTCTTCTGGAAGGTGCGGGTGCCGATGTCATTTCCTTCCATTTTTACAGGCGCGAAGTCGGCATTTGTGGAGATTATCGCCAGCGCTACTCTGGCTGCCTACATCGGAGGCGGGGGACTGGGCACCATTATATTTACGGGCCTTGGCTTAAACAGGACCGATCTGCTGCTGATCGGCGGCGGCTCTGTGGCGGTATTGTCCATTTTGGCGGGCGTGATGCTGGGAGCGGTCCAGAAGAAAATTGTCAGGTACCGGGTTCAGAAATAGAGAGACGGGATACGCCGTCGGAAAGAGAGTAATTGTAATGAAAAAAATGTGGAAGAGAAAACGTGCGGCCTGTCTTGCGCTTGTGCTGGTTATGCTGCTGGGGCTGGGGCTTTCAGGCTGCGGAAAGAAAGAAGACAAACATGTAATTCGGCTGGGTACTAAAGATTTTACCGAAAATGTCATTATCGGCCGGGTTTATGCCAGCGCGCTGGAGGATGCGGGCTATGAGGTGGAAGTCATTGAAAACATTGCCGGCTCCATCATCCACACTTCCCTTGTAAATGATGAGATCGACTTGTATCCAGAGTACACGGGGACTGGTCTGCTTTCCATCCTGAAAATGGATGTCATGACAGACGCACAGAAAGTGTATGACACGGTAAAGGATGAATATAAGAAGCAGTTTGACCTGGTGTGGCTTGACTATTCCGCCGCCAATGACGGCCAGGGCCTGGTCATCCGGACAGAGACCGCCGAACGGCTGGGAATCACTACCATTTCCGATGTGCAGAAAAATGCCTCCGCCCTTCGGTTTGCATCCCAGGGGGAATTTGACGAGAGAGAGGACGGCATGAAAGGGCTGGAAAAGCTGTACGGCCCTTTTGAATGGAAGTCTTCTAAAGTATACAGCAATGGCTTAAAATATTCCCTGCTGTTAAATGATGAGGCGGATGTGGCGCCTGCCTATACGACGGAGGGGCAGCTGGTGCAGCCGGAATTTACGCTGCTGGTAGATGATAAGCAGCTGTGGCCGCCCTATAATCTGGCACCGGTGGTCCGCCAGAATGTGTTGGACGAATATCCGGAAATCGAGGATCTGCTGAATAAAGTCAGCGCCCTTCTCACAACGGAAAATGTGACCGCCCTGAATGCCAAGGTTGATGTGGAGAAGCAGGAAGCGGATGAAGTGGCAGAAGAGTTTTACGGGACGATCAAGGACCAGATTTTTGCTGAATAGCGGAGAAGGATAAGGGTGACCGGAAGATGAGCACAGCGATTGAATTTGAACAGGTTAGCAAGAAGTTCGGGGGAAGCACCTATTTGGCGGTAGACCATGTTAGCTGCCGGATTGAGCATGGGGAGCTGGTTACGATACTTGGGTCTTCGGGCTGCGGGAAAACCACGCTTCTGAAAATGGTTAACCGGCTGTATGAGCCGGATGAGGGGGTCATCCGCCTGTTTGGGGAGGATATCGCCGGGGCCGATCCGGTTGCCCTCAGGAGGAAAATAGGTTATGTCATACAGCAGGTGGGGCTGTTTCCGCACATGACAATAGAGGAAAACATCGCGGTTGTGCCTAAGCTTTTGAAATGGCCGGGGGAGAAGACCGCGGAGCGGGTGACGGAGCTTTTGACGTTGGTGGGCTTGGATGCGGGGGAATTCAGGAAGCGTTATCCTGCCCAGCTTTCAGGAGGGCAGCAGCAGAGAGTGGGGCTTGCGAGAGCACTGAGCGCGGACCCGGATGTCATGCTGCTGGATGAGCCCTTCGGGGCGATTGACGCCATTACCAGGGTGAACTTGCAGGAAGAACTGTTAAAGATTCATCAGGCATCGAAGAAAACATTTTTGTTTGTGACCCACGATATCAATGAGGCATTTTACCTGGGCAGCAGGGTCATGATCATGAACCGGGGGGCAATCTGTCAGTTCGGCACCCCGGAACAGATTGTGAAGAACCCTGCTGATGATTTTGTGGCATCCCTGATCGCCTCATCCAGGCGTCAGGAAGCTTTCTGGGAGGATTTGCTGTGACCGGGTTGATGGAATATTTTGTAAAGTATCATAACAAGCTGCTTGCGGCTCTCTGGGAACATGTGGAGATCGTGCTGATCACTCTGGGAATCTCCCTTGTCCTGGCAGGGCTTCTTACTGCAGTCGCCATGCTGAAGGACGCAGCTGCGGGAATCTTGATCTCGGTGTTTTCCGCAGTCTATTCCATACCCAGCCTGGCGCTTTTTGCACTGTTGATTCCGCTTACAGGCCTGGGCAGAAAGACAGCAATCCTGGTGCTGACCCTGTACAACCAGTACCTGCTGCTGCGCAACTTTATTGACGGCTTAAACCAGGTGGACCCGGCTGTGGTGGAGGCGGCTGCGGGAATGGGTATGAGCAGGATGCAGATTCTGTGGAAGGTAAGGCTTCCGCTTTCGCTGAAGCCGCTGTTTGCCGGAGTAAGGCTTGCCGTGGTTTCTACCATTGGCATTGCTACCATTGCGGCCGCGATCAATGCGGGGGGACTGGGAAGCATTTTGCTGGATGGGCTGCGCACGTTTCATGTGAACAAGATTATCTGGGGGAGTATCCTGTCGGCGGGGCTGGCCGTCGTGACAAACGGCATTTTGTCACTGGCGGAGAAGGTGCTGTTTCGGACAAAATAGATGGGAAGGAGATATAAGAGGATGGCAATTGTATGTTGTGTTTGTGGTAAAAAACAAAGCGGATGGATACAGGATGAGGCGCTGAGACCGGAAATGCCGGATTATCGTATTTGTGGTACATGCAGTGATCATAAGAAAAAGCTATTATCGTATGCCGGCAAGGAAAAGGATAAATTTGAAGAAGAAAAGGGCTATTTTATCTCTTGCATGAATGATAAGGAAATGGATCCGCAGGTATTGGATTGTCTTCAGGGGTTGATTGATACTGCTGAGGAACAATGGCTGGATGATGATGAGAGGAGAAGAATACAGGAAGAAAGAAGAAAATTGACAGAAGAGAGAAGTAAACTGCAGGCTGAGGAACAGAGAAAAAAGGACTTTTTTCTGATGACTACCGGATATAATTTTGAGGGATATACAATAAAAGAATACAAAGGAGTCGTAGCCTCGGAAGTGGTAATGGGAACTGGCTTTATGAAACAGTTCTCAGCGGGTTTTTCCGATGTATTCGGTGTTGAAGCAGGCGGAATCGGCGAGAAGCTGGAAGAAGGCCGGGATGAGGCGGTGAAGCGGCTGATTGAAAAAGTAAAGGACTTTAACGCTAACGCGCTTATTGGAGTAAGCTTTGAGTATTCGACAATTGGAACCGTGGCTGTGATTGCTGTCAGCGGGACGGCTGTATTGACAGAGTGATACATAGAAAAGAGGAAGGGCAGGAACAATAAAATGGTTAATCGGCTAAATTATGGAAATGATATTAAGGATGCTACAATTGAGGTAAATGTTTCTGAAAATCAATTTGAATAATTGGGCTGTCACCACGTAAGCCCATGAAACCTGCGGTTCCCTGGGCTTAGGGCTGCCGCCCCATAGAAATAAACGATACGGGTGATTAAGTATTTGTCACCACGTAAGCCCGTGAAACCTGCGGTTCCCCGGGCTTAGGGCTATCGCCCCATAGAAATAAACGATACGGGTGATTAAGTATTTGTCACCACGTAAGCCCGTGAAACCTGCGGTTCCCCGGGCTTAGGGCTATCGCCCCATAGAAATAAAACCCAAAGCAAATTGGAAAAAGAATTTTCCATTTGCTTTGGATTCCATTTCTGCGTGGTGACATTTTATAAAATTTCTATTAAATCGTTAGTTTTGGTGTGTTATAGTACCGTTATGGAATTGACATTATAATAGTCCACATGGTATATTACATAGTAATGAATACTACGTTGTGTGGTATGTATTGTTTGGAGGATAACATATGGGCTACCGGATTATTTGTGACAGCTGTACTGATTTACCGAAAGAATATAAGAAAAATGAGCACTTTGAATTTGTGCCCTTATCCATTCATGTTGATGACTATACAATTGTGGATGATGATACATTTGACCAGAAGGATTTTCTGCGCCGTATGGCAGCCAGTCCCAATTGCCCCAAGTCTTCCTGCCCCTCACCGGAAGATTATATGAAGCATTTTGGAGGGGAAGAGAATATTTATGTGGTGACGCTTTCCGCGAAACTCAGTGGTTCTTATAACAGTGCGGAGCTTGCCAAGAATTTGTATCTGGAGGAAAATCCCCAGAAGAATATTTATGTGATTGATTCCCGCTCCGCTTCTGTAGGACAGGGGTTGATCGCACTTAAGATACAGGAACTGGAAGAGGCCGGGAAGGGCTTTGAGAAGGTCTGTGTGGAGGCGATTAAGTTCCGGGATGAGATGGGAACAAAGTTTGTCCTGGAGACATTAGAAAGCCTGCGGAAAAATGGACGTCTCTCCAACATTACTGCGATTATTGCCAGCGCACTGAATATCAAGCCGGTTATGACGGCCACGCCGGAGGGGGAGATTGATAAGAAAACCCAGGGACGGGGAATGAAGAAAGCCTTGGCGCTGATGGCCAAAGCGGTGAAGGAAGATGCTGTAGATCCGGAGAATCGGACGGTTGGCATCGCCCATTGCAATAACTACGAGAGGGCCTTATATATGAAAGAACTGCTGCTCTCGGAAGTAAAGTTTAAAGATGTTATAATTGTGGATACGGCGGGGATCAGTTCCCTGTATGCCAACGACGGCGGCATTATTGTCTGCTATTAGATATAACTGAGAAAACATTATACCAGGCTGCAATAGACGGGTAACCTCTGTTGCAGCCTGGTTTTGTTATGCCCGGGATACCTCACGGAACGGCAGGGACTTAGTTCTTGAACACCGTTTGAACCTGTAAGCCGGTACTCCGGAGGCGGTGCACTTTTTCGGTTTGTGCATATATTGGATGTATAAATGTTTTAAGGAGGTATCATATGGCAAAGCTGCTTCATGTGAATCACGTAAATTATTCTTACCACGAGCTGTCCGGAGAGACGATTGCTCTGGAAGATGTGGATTTTACGGTAGATGAAGGTGAATTCGTGGGGATTGTTGGACCCAGCGGCTGCGGAAAGTCTACTTTGCTTTCTTTAATTGCGGGTTTGCTGCAACCGGAGAGCGGAAGTATTGAAATAAATCAGAATAGTATTGGTTATATGCTGCAGAAAGATCATCTGCTGGAGTGGAGGACGACACTGAAAAATATCACGCTGGGGCTGGAGGTTCAGAATAAGCTGACCGATGACAGCTACCTGATGATTGATGAAAAACTGCAGACGTATGGCCTGTTCGGTTTTCGGGATACCAAGCCCTCAGGACTCTCCGGCGGTATGCGTCAGAGAGCGGCACTGATCAGGACTTTGCTCCTGGAACCGGATATTCTGCTTTTGGATGAACCTTTTTCCGCCCTGGATTATCAGACAAGACTGGAAGTGTCGGACGATATCTGGCAGATTATCAAAAAGGAACAGAAAACGGCAATTCTGATTACCCATGATATTGCAGAAGCAATCAGCATGAGCGACAGGGTAATTGTTATGTCCGCAAGGCCCGGCACAGTAATACGGGAAGTTCCGATTCATATGACGGTTGAAGGGGAGAGAACACCATTTCACATGAGAAGCGCCCCTGAATTTAGTCATTACTTTAATCTAATTTGGGAGGAGCTGAATCACGGTGGGTCACAAAAAGAGTGAGTTAAAGGCGGCCACCCTGGATATGAGCCTGTCTCAGGGGCAGAGGAACTATGTGAAAAACTGGCTGCTGAAAGAAAAAAGGGTGAGAATCTGGCAGGTGGCCATATTTATTGGATTTCTGGCTTTATGGGAGCTTACAACCTATATCGGGTTGGTAGACCCCTTTATTTTTAGTTCTCCGTCCAGGCTGGTGAAATGCTTTATTCAGATGGCCGGCGACGGGAGTATTTTTTATCACACAGGAATTACTGTGATGGAGGTGCTGGTTAGTTTTCTGCTGGTGCTGGTGATCAGTATTGCGGTGGCGGTCTGCCTGTGGTGGAAGGATGGGCTGGCGGCGATCCTGGACCCGTATCTGGTTATTTTAAACAGTCTCCCGAAATCAGCGCTGGCTCCTGTTTTTATTGTGTGGCTGGGCGCCAACATGAAGACGATTATTATCGCGGCTATTTCTGTTTCGGTATTCGGCAGCATTATCACCCTGTACAAAGATTTCAGATCGGTGGAGGAAGAGAAAATTAAGCTGATCTATACGCTGGGCGGCAAGAAAAAAGATGTCCTTTGGAAGGTGATTCTGCCGGCTAATATCCCTTCCATCATCAGCCTGATGAAGGTTAATATCGGCCTGTCACTGGTCGGGGTTATCATCGGTGAATTCCTGGCCGCAAAGGCGGGTCTTGGATATCTGATTATCTATGGAAGCCAGGTATTTAAACTGGACTATGTATTACTGAGTATTGTCATTTTATGTATACTTGCCACGCTCATGTACAAACTGCTTGAAAAGTGCAGTAAACTATTGTAAAATGCACCCAAAGGTGGGATGCATAAATGAAAAAGATGCTGTTTATTGTGAACCCCCGGGCGGGCAAGGGAATGATTAAAAATAAGATCCTTCCCATTGCGGAACAATTTACCCAGGCGGGCTATCTGGTGACCCTGTATCCGACAGGAGCACCTCTGGATGCGAAAAAAATCGTGATGAAACAGGGTAAGAAATACGATGTGATTGTATGTTCCGGCGGCGACGGTACCCTGGATGAGGTGGCAGCCGGAATGCAGCTTGGCCAGGTGGAACGGCCGGTAGGCTACATTCCCTGCGGGACGACCAATGACTATGCCCGGAGTGTGGGACTGCCAAGAGACCCCATGAAGGCGGCTCAGGTTATTGTAAATGGTCATGTGGGAGGCCTGGACCTGGGCGCTTTTGATGATAAATTCTTCGTCTATGTAGCTGCGTTCGGAGCTTTTACCGACGTCTCCTACAGCACGTCCCAGAATAAGAAAAATGCCCTGGGTCATTTCGCCTATATTGTAGATGGAATGATGAGCCTTCCCAATCTTCAGTCCTATCACATGAATATCAGCTGTGATGGGGAGGAACTGGAGGGGGATTATATATATGGCATGGTGACAAATTCCCTGTCAGTGGGCGGCTTTAAGAGTGTGGTCCGCAAGGTGGCGGTGCTGGATGACGGAGTCTTTGAAGTGCTGCTGGTGAAGACCCCGAAGAATCCCATGGAACTGCAGACGATTGTCAGTGCCCTGCTGCGGGGAGACTTTTCGTCAGAATTTGTACAGCTTCTGAAAGCGGAACACATTGTATTCCGTTCGGAAGCACCAATTCCCTGGGCCCTCGACGGTGAATTCGGAGGGGATCATATGGAAGCGGACATTGTCAACCATCAGGGTGCATTACAATTATTTCTAAAAAAATAATGCTGGTTCCAGGCGGCGGCAAGATTCCGGGCGGCCATGTAACAGACCGGAACAATTGTTCGAAAAAAAGAATTGCAAACCTCTGCGCACTGTGTTATACTCGATACAGAACATATATTCGAGTAGCGGTGTGCGGAGGTTTTTATATGGAGACATTGCAGCAGAGCATCCGGATGGAACAGGAGGAGAGGGCGGCGGCCCATCCCAGGGGACTGTTCCGGAAGCTGGGTGTTTTAACAGATGCGGCCAAATACGATGTGGCCTGTACTTCCAGCGGGGTTGAGCGGCAGAGGGGCAATTATTCGATGGGCAACACGGTTGCGGGAGGTATCTGCCATTCCTTCGCGGCGGATGGGCGCTGTATTTCCCTGCTGAAGATACTGATGACGAATGAGTGTATCTTTGACTGCCGTTACTGTGTCAACCGGGTGTCCAATGATGTGCCCAGGGAACGGTTCACCCCGGAAGAAATCTGTATGCTTACCATGGAGTTTTACAGAAGAAATTATATTGAGGGACTGTTTTTAAGCTCCGGGGTTTACCAGAATCCCACGCTTACCATGGAATTAATGTATGAAACCGTATTTCTTCTGAGGAAGAAGTACCGCTTCGGCGGTTATATTCATATCAAAGTAATCCCGGGTGCCGATCCTGCCCTTGTGGAGATGATCGGATGGCTGGCTGACCGGGTGAGCGTGAATCTGGAGCTTCCGACGGCGGAAGGACTGCGCACTCTTGCCCCTCACAAGAACCGGAAGAATATTTTAAAGCCGATCCGTCAGATTCAGCTGGGCAGGGAGAACCAGGCCATGCTGTCCGGCCCCAATACTCTGCCGGTGGGAAGGCCGGGAGCGGATCTGATCCTTCGGGAGGATAAGCCATCCTTTGTCCCTGCGGGCCAGAGTACCCAGATGATTATCGGGGCAACCGGGGAGAGTGATTATCAGATCCTGTCGGTAGCCCAGTCTTTATATCAGAAATTTGACTTAAAAAGGGTTTTTTACTCTGCTTTTGTGCGGGTGAATGACGACAGCCTGCTGCCGGTCCAGGAACAGGGGCCGCCGCTTCTGCGGGAACACCGTATCTATCAGGGTGACTGGCTGCTGCGTTTCTATGAATTTAAGGCGGAGGAACTGCTGTCGGAGAAGGTGCCGAATTTTAATGTCTTTCTCGATCCCAAGTGCAACTGGGCCGTGAATCATCTGGAAGAATTCCCGGTGGAGATTAACCGGGCCGACTATCATACCCTGCTTCGGATACCGGGGATTGGCGTGAAGAGTGCTAAACGGATTGTGATGGCGAGAAAGAGCGCGGTGCTGGATTTCCCGGATTTGAAAAAGATTGGTGTTGTTTTAAAGCGGGCGGTTTATTTTATTACCTGCAAGGGGAGGATGATGTATTCCATCCCTATGAAGCAGGAATTTATTCTGAACAATCTGCTGGCGGCCGGTGAGCGTCTGCCGGCTGGACTGGAGCACAAGGATATTTATGAGCAGCTCTCTTTGTTTGATGATGCAAGGTTTGGGGGTGCGGCAGGCTGATGATGAAACCGACCAGGATATATTTATGTGAGGACAGCGTGGACGGGATTCTGACCGGCATCTACGAAGGCTGGATGAGCCGTTACGGCCACGACTATGTCAAAATAAAAGTGAACCAGCAGGAAACGTTGGAATTGTTTTCTGAATATGTTACTGTCGCAGCGGATGAGGAGAAGTCGCAGAAGGTGGGTGCCACGATCCGCCGAAAGATTGGGACGGAGGGGTACAATCAGGTGATCCGCGCCCTGCTGTCGGATGATCCGGACAAGGCGGATACGGTGTACCGTTTCCTTATCCGGGGTTTTGCCGTGGGGCCTTCTATCATACAGCAGCTGGGGTTTGACTGTGTGCGCCGGGTGATGGAGATGAACCGGAGAGTGGGGAATGAGGCCCACTACCATGTGGAGTTTATCCGGTTTTCCCAGCTGAAAAACGGTATTCTTTTTTCAAAGATAACGCCAAAGAGCGATGTGCTGACACTGGTTGCACCCCATTTTGCAGACCGGCTTGCCCTGGAGAATTTTATGATTTATGATAGTAATAGA
Organism: Anaerolentibacter hominis; assembly: GCF_032380675.1. Classification (NCBI taxonomy): domain Bacteria; kingdom Bacillati; phylum Bacillota; class Clostridia; order Lachnospirales; family Lachnospiraceae; genus Anaerolentibacter; species Anaerolentibacter hominis. The sequence continues at coordinate 1,899,637 of NZ_JAWDIX010000001.1, read as the reverse complement.
AAAAAGGCGGTTCTGCACCGGGCTGATTTTCCATGGATTCTCACAGATGCCTCGGAGTTTGACGAGGCGGCGGCTGATGAGCTTGCGGAGGAGGAGACGGATTTTATTGGGCTGTGGAAGCATTTTGTCAAGCACATTGCTATTATGGAGCGGAAGAATGAACGATGTCAGAACAATATGCTGCCCAAGCGGTACCGGCCTAATATGACGGAATTCGATCCGAGGTATGAACATATAGGGGAATAAAAGGATGCGTAAGACATTTGGAATTCTGGCACATGTAGATGCCGGAAAAACTACCTTTTCTGAGCAGCTGCTCTGTCATGCAGGTGCATTGAAGAAGCCGGGGAGGGTAGATCATCAGGATACTTTTCTGGACAGCCATCAGATTGAAAGGGCACGGGGGATTACTGTTTTCTCCGGCCTTGCTTCTTTTTCTTACGGGGAAGATCGTTATTACCTGCTGGATACACCAGGTCACGTGGATTTTGCCGGTGAGATGGAGCGGGCACTGAAAGTGTTGGATTATGCGGTGCTGGTGATCAGCGGGCCGGATGGGATACAAAGCCATACGGAGACTGTATGGAATCTGCTGAGGAGTAACCATGTTCCCACTTTTTTGTTTATCAATAAGATGGACAGGGAGGGAGTGGATAAAGCAGTATTGTTACAGAAGCTCCGGCAGACATTTTCTGCCGGGATCATAGATATGACCGGATGCGGGGAAGGACTGACCGGGGAAGTGTTGGAATTTGCCGCGGAGCAGGAGGAAACGCTGCTGGAAGCCTTTTTGGAGGAACGATATCGTCTGGAGGACTGGGAACGGGAGACCAGGAGGCTGATCCGGGAAGAAAAACTGTTTCCCTGCCTTTGGGGAAGTGCTTTATATGACCAGGGAATCGAATCCTTTCTCCGGGTGTTCAGCCGGTTCAGCTTGACCGATTATGAGAAACAGGAGAAAGAATCTTTCTCGGCCCGGGTATTTCGTATCCGGCAGGAGGAAGCAGGTGAGAGGCTGACCTTTATAAAAGTAACTGGGGGCACTCTCCGCGTGAAAGATGTGGTCGGGGAGCAGAAGATAAATCAGATCCGCCTGTACAGCGGAGAGCGGTATGAGACTGCCGCGCAGGTGTCAGCCGGAGACCTGTGTGCGGTCACGGGCCTGACAGAAGCGCTGGCAGGGGATATCATCGGAGAAGCCGCGGGGCGGGAGAAGTATGAGACAGTTCCGGCGCTCAGTGCGGCAGTCAATTATGATGAGAAGATTCCGCTTCGGGAGATACTGCGCATTTTTAAGATACTGGAAGCAGAGGACCCGGCCCTGTCCGTCCGCTGGGAAGAAGAAACAGGGCAGTTAAAGATCAGTCTGATGGGAACTGTGCACATGGAGATTGTAAAGGAACTGGTTTCCGAACGGTTCGGGCTTTCCATAGGCTTCGGGGAACCGGAGGTGCTCTACCGGGAGACGATCCGCAGCACGGTGATGGGCTTCGGACATTTTGAGCCGCTCAGACACTATGCGGAAGCCGCACTGCGGCTGGAGCCGGGGGCTCGGGGCTCGGGAATTACCTTTCAGAGTGAATGTCATGTGGACAGCCTGGGCATAAATTTTCAAAACCTGATCCGCACTCATGTCATGGAGAAGGAACACCGGGGTGTTCTGATCGGTGCGCCCCTGACGGATGTAAAGATAACGCTGGCAGCCGGTATCTCTCATATCAAACACACGGAGGGCGGCGACTTCCGGGAAGCCGTATACCGTGCCATCCGCCAGGGGCTGAAAAAAGCGGACTGCTGTCTGCTGGAGCCGTTCTACCGGTTTCATATACGGATACCGGAGGAACAGACCGGCCGTATTATGTCTGATCTGTCCATGCTGTTCTGCGAGATGGAGGCGCCGATACCGGATGAAGAGGGGCGTACGGAGCGTATGACACTCATAGCCGGGCGAGGACCTGTGGCATGCCTGATGAATTACAGCAGGGAGCTGGCCGGTGCCACAAAGGGCAGAGGTACCATTTCGTTTCAACACGATGGTTATGATTTCTGCCATAATCCGGAAGAAATAATTGAGCGGCGGGGATATGACTGCGATGGGGATCTGAATAATCCGTCTTCCTCTGTTTTCTGTGCCAAGGGGACTTCTTTTGTGGTACAATGGAATGAAGCCGAGAGCTATATGCATACGATAAAAAAGGGACTGGTATAAAAGGCGGGAGGGCCGGGTCCCGGATTGGAGAAAAGGATGAGAGAGTTTCAATTGCCCTATGGTAAGGGCTACAAGACAGTAGAGCTGCCGGAAAAGCGGATTGCGGGAGTGCTGGTTTCACACCTGCATGATTATAAGCCGGAACATACTCAGGAAGAGCTGGTTGCGGAAGCTTTGGCGCATCCAATCGGCAGCCGGGCGCTTTCAGAATTGGCAGAAGGAAAACAAAAGGTAGTGATCATTGCCAGTGACCATACCAGACCGGTGCCCAGCAGGATTATTATGCCGCTTATGCTTCAGGAAATCCGGAAGGGAAATCCTGAGGCGGAGATTACGATTTTAATCTCAACTGGCTGTCATCGTGAATCCACGAAAGAAGAACTTATCAATAAGTTTGGGGAAGAGATTGCAGAGAAGGAACATATTGTGGTACATAACTGCGATGAGGAAGCTATGATTGACCTGGGGAAACTTCCGTCCGGCGCCGAGCTGATCCTTAACCGGCTGGCGATGGAAGCGGATCTTCTCGTTGCGGAAGGGTTTATTGAACCTCACTTCTTCGCGGGCTTTTCAGGAGGCAGAAAGAGCGTGCTCCCTGGAATTGCGGGACGAAGGACCGTGCTGGAGAATCACTGCTCTGAATTTATTGATGATATCCATTCCAGGACGGGCATACTGGAAGGAAACCGGATTCATGAGGATATGATTTTTGCCGCCCGGAAGGCAAATCTCGCCTTCATCGTAAATGTGATTATTGACTCCGATAAAAAGATTGTTCATGCGGTGGCCGGCGACTGCAACGAAGCCCACCTGGCCGGGGTGGATTTCCTGTGCCGCTACTGTAAAGTGGATGCAAGACCTGCTGATATTGTTATTACAACCAACGGAGGGTATCCTCTGGATCAGAATATTTATCAGGCAGTCAAGGGCCTGACCGCTGCCGAAGCTACGATCCGGAAGGACGGCGTGATTATCATGCTGGCGAAGTCCAACGACGGACATGGCGCAGAGTATTTTTATCACACGTTTCAAGAAGAAAAGGATCTGGAAGTTCTGCGGCAGACATTCCTGGATACGCCCAGCGAGAGGACAGTGCCGGATCAGTGGCAGTCCCAGATCTTTGTGCGTGTATTGCAGCATGCCCGGGTAGTATATATCTCCGACGCCCCGGATGAAGTGGTGAAGGAATTTGGTATGACACCGGCGCATTCCATGGAGGAAGCACTGGAAATTGCAGATTCCATGCTTGGAAATCCGGAGGGCAAGATAACGGTGATTCCTGACGGAGTATCCGTAATTGTGCTGTAATGATCAAATATGATGAAATATGTTTATTTTCTGAAAAACCGTTGTGAATAAAAATCAGTAGTGATACACTTATTGTGTATTGAAACATGCCGACAGTGTCAGACGACAGTACGTAGTTTGCATTGTTATTACATAGGAATGTTCTCCAAACTTTTCTATGTAATAACAAATATTTTATGCGCACTCGCGTAAGAGGAGAACGTCAGCGAAACTGACTACGCTCGGCGCGCAAAGCGTGCAAGCCCCTCAAAGATTGAGGGGTTAGGGGAGCTGAGGTGGGTTTGCCCACTTTGTTCTATTACGGTGGGAGAATGACATCTGCGGCAATAACATTTAGGGAGGGCAACAAAATGAAGAATTGGAAACGTTTGATGGCGCTTGTTTTAGCATTGGTTTGTGTGATTATGCCAATTGCACCCGCTAGTGCAGCAGAAGACACAGCTCCGATCGCACCAAATCCGACGGCTGGTGTGCAGGTGGTTGATGAAAACGAGAATGCGGTTACGACTCTGAAACCGTTTGTGTATACAACCGGTTCAGATACGGATCTGGCAAAGGTGAATAAGTTTGGAATCATTCTGCCGGCTGGTATGACGGAAGCGGTTATTCCGGTTGAAATGAGTATTAAGGGTATCCTGGCGGCTGTGTATCAGTCGGATGTGAGCGCAAGTGTAGACTTCTATTCGGATGCGGCCTGCACACAGACCATTAACTACAGTACGTATGACGGATTTACCGATGTGGTGGAGAAGGGTACATACTATCTGAAAGTTTCTACTTATAGTACGACTGGCTGTATCGTAGCGGTAGGTCTTGGAGCATTCTCTTCCGGCAATAAGACCATCAAGAGCAAAACCTGGTATATTTCTGCATTTGCAGACAGCTCAACCGCACAGTATTATAAACTGAGCGTGTCCAAACAGTCCAAGATCGTTGTGGAGACACAGGGAGAGTACAGCCGTTACATCACGATCTGCGACAAAAACAAAAAGGCAGTTACGGAAGAGTGTTATACCTCTACAGACGGCAAGATGACATTTGTGGTACCGAAGGGAACCTATTATGTCAAAGTCAAATCTACAGACGATCTGCTTCGTCTTCGCGCAACTGTGACGGCGCTCAGCGATAAGACCGGAACTTCAAAGAGCAAGGCAAAGGCCCTGAAGGTGAACGGCAGCAAGGTGACCGGTCTGGTTACCACCAGCGATAAGACCAGCAAAGCAGACTGGGTTAAATTTACAAACCCGAAGAACCAGAAGATCAATGTGTATATTACCGGCGATATTACATCCGGAACCATCGAGATGGAGTTCTTCTCATCCAATGGAAAGAGTATGGGAACCCAGACGGTAAACAGCTACAGAAATAACGGATATGTGAATCTGTATACCATCGGCAGCGGGTATTCAGGTAAGACCCTTGCAAAGGGAACCTACTATATCAAGATCACGAAAGATACGAAAAAGACAACCGGTGTGTACACCATTCAGGTAAAAAATAAATAGTACATAGTTTTCCAGCATAAGGCGGGAGTCCGGAAGGGCTCCCGCCTTTGTTAATTATCTGCCGGAAGGGATCAATTGTTGTTGTGTTTTCTGTATGTTTTCTGTAAAATGTATTTATGTGTAATGTATACCCTGTGTAAGATCAGGGTAAAGCAGCAAAAGATAAAATGCCTGATGGCAGTGGGGGGAACTGATTTGAGTTTAACTTCGATTCTAACATTAATGGGGGGCATCGGACTTTTCCTTTACGGCATGAAAGTACTGGGAAGCTCTCTGGAAAAGCTGGCCGGTGCCAGTCTGGAACGTATTTTGGAACGGCTGACCAGCAACCGGCTGAAGGGGGTGGCACTGGGAGCTGTTGTGACGGCTGTGATACAGAGCTCCGCGGCTACTTCGGTTATGGTAGTTGGTTTTGTCAATGCCGGTATTATGAAGCTGGTACAGGCAGTGCCGGTGGTCATGGGTGCCAATATCGGCACTACAATTACCGCGCAGATTCTGCGTCTGGGCGATATCAGTAGTGATAATATTTTTATGATGCTGTTAAAACCCGCCTCTTTTGCGCCGGTCTGTGTGTGCATCGGCGCATTTATACTTCTGGTGGCAAAGAAAGCGAAGACGAAAAACATTGCGTCGATTGTCATTGGATTTGGTATTTTGTTTGTGGGAATGTCCACGATGGAGACCGCACTGGCTCCCCTGCGGGACTCCGAAGCGTTTCATCAGATCTTTTTTATCTTTAAAAACCCCCTGCTGGGCGTGCTTTTAGGTGCGGTAGTGACGGCGATTCTGCAGAGCTCTTCCGCTTCCGTCGGTGTTTTGCAGGCAGTTTCTTCCACCGGTTCGGTGACATTTTCCATGGCGGCTCCTATTATCATGGGACAGAACATCGGAAAATGTATTACAGTTTTGATTGCCAGTATCGGAACCAATAAAAAGGCGAAGAGAGTTGTTGCAATCAATGTGCTGAATAATATTATCGGCGTTATCCTGATGATGGTTGTCATATACGGGTACCAGGCCCTGTTCGGCTTTTCCTTCTGGGACAGCGTAATCAACAGGGGCGGTATCGCAAATTTCCATACCCTCTTTAACCTGGTAACTACCTTCGTCCTGCTGCCGTTCTGCAACCTTTTGATTCACATGTCCGGCCTGATTATCCGGGATCACGAGGTGTCAAAGATCGACGAGGAGCTGGCGCTTCTGGACAGCCGTTTTATTCCCACACCGGCCGTGGCGCTGGAGCAGTGTAAAAAAGTTATTTTATCCATGGGACAGGCTGCCAGGGAGAATTTCGAAATTGCATCCGGGCTCTTGGAAAAGTATGATGAGAAGCAGATGGAGCTGCTCCAGGAAAATGAAAAGTTCCTGGATAAGTCGGAGACGGTGCTGGGTGAATATCTGGTCAAGATTACGGCGCAGGATATCCGGCCTGAGGACAGTAAGCAGGCCACAGAGATCATGCATACGGTAGGCGATCTGGAACGAATCGGAGACTACTGCGTCAATGTGGCGGAGGTAGGCGAGTTTAACAGCAGTCAGAATCTAGTGTTCTCAGATGTGGCGCGGGAGGAACTCCACTATGTGGTGGGTGCGGTTGACAATATCCTCAAGATGACCATGGATGCCTATGAGACCGAGGATAAGCTGACGGCTCAGCGTGTGGAGCCCCTGGAGGAAACCATAGATATCTTAAATGAAACTCTGCGTTCCAGGCACGTACAGCGTCTGCAGACCGGAGAGTGTGAGACCCAGAGAGGTATCTCCTTTATCGAAGTGCTTACTAATGTAGAGCGAATCTCCGACCACTGCTCCAACATAGCGATCCACCTGATCCAGAGAATCAGCAAGGAAGAGCTGGATACCCATGAGCAGTTAAATAAAATTCACCAGGGAGAGACGGAAGAGTACAAGGCGCTGTGCCGTTACTACGAGTCACTCTACTGTGATCCAATTCGATAAAAATGGAATAAATTGCATCTTCCTTTCATATACTTTACCGTAATGGGTTTCTTTTCGGACAAATGTCCGGGCAGAGATGGAAACCGGCAAGCCAGTGCGAGACAGATGGTGGCAACAATCAAAGGAAAGGAAGAAGTGCAAATGGCAAGAGGTCAGAGAAAACCGATCAATGAGCAGCTTGCAGTGCTTGATGCATCCATTCAGAAGCTGCAGGTAAAGATGGATGCATTGAAGAAAGAACGGGCAAGCCTGCTGGCAAAGAAAAAAGAAGAGGATGTCAGCGAAGTACTTACTCTGCTGCAGAAAAACGGGATGTCGGTGGACGACATTAAAGATATGGTGAAAAAGCAGGCAGAATCTTCAGTGCAGGAAAACAATGTGCCGGCGATGGATGTGGATTAAGAGAAATGAACAGGACCGGGCGGATGCCCGGTCTTTTCTTTGTTGCATAGGAAAGTTCTCCAAACTTTCCTATGTAATAATTCCTGCTTTTGTTATATAGTAGAGGAAGAAGATCAACGTATCCAGAAGGGGAGAGCAGGATGAAAACGAGAGAAGATGTGATCGGCTATTGTCTTGCGTTTCAGGGAGTGTATGAGGATCATCCGTTCAAAGATCAGAACTGGACCCTGATGCGCTGCAGGGATAACAAGAAAAGCTTTGCTATTGTCTATGAGCGGGAAGGTATATTCTGGCTGAACCTGAAATGTTCTCCACAGTGGGCCGGGCTCTGGAGAGAGACGTATACGTCCGTTATTCCGGCCTATCATATGAACAAGGATCACTGGAATACCGTCATTCTTGACGGGACCGTGCCGGAGGAAGAAATCAGGCGCATGATCGGCGAGAGTTACGATCTGGTGAAGCCGAAGAAGAAAAAATGATACAATTCTATATCAGAAAAAGGCAGCATACAGGAGATATATCATACCTGTTTATGCTGCCTTTGTTATTTACTGTAACATCAACCGGATTTCTTATTCCGTCTATCGGCTGCTGCCCCAGAAGAAGAGCGCGACCACACCCGGACCGGCATGAGCGCCGATAATCGGCCCGATCGGGAAAATGGATACCTGTGCCTGGGGATGTTTATCCCGGATCAGAGAGGCCAGATAGTCCGCATCGGCAGGACAGTCTCCATGGCCGATAAATACTTCTGTACCCAGCTCAGGCGTCCAGGTCTGTGACATATGTTCCATCAGGCCTGAGAGAGATTTCTTCCTACCCCGTACCTTAAACATATTAATCAGATGGCCCTCCTCATCCACATGGAGTATCGGTTTAATCTGGAGAGCGGTTCCCATAATAGCAGTGGCAGAGGAAATACGTCCGCCGCGGCGAAGATGCCCAAGATCGTCCACGGTAAACCAGTGGCAAACGTTCAGCCGATGGTCATTCAGCCACTGATTTAATTCTTCGATTTCCATGCCCTCATCCTGCTTCTTCTTCGCGCTGTATACAAAAAAGCCTTCTCCGGAAGAAGCGCACAGAGAGTCCACACAGTAAATCCTGCGGTCCGGATATTTCTCCTGAAGTTTCTGGATACAGGTATGAGCTCCCTGGATCGTAGCACTTAATCCGGAGGAAAAACAGATGTAGAGAACATCCATCCCCTGGGCCAGATAACGTTCAAAATGTTCCTTATATACCAGCGGATTAATCTGGGACGTATGAGCCTGCCTTCCATCCCGAAGCTGGGAATAAAAGGTCTCCAGAGAAATATCGCTCCCTCCGGGAGCAAACGTATGAACCTCGCCGTCAATATCATATTCCATCGGTATGACGTCAATTCCCAGTGCCTGGACAACATCCTGGGTGAGATCAGCCGTGGCATCTGTTACTATCTGATAAGTCTTCATATAAAATTCCCTTTCTTTCACTCCATCCCCTGCACCGTTTATGTATGTACCTGATGAAAGCAATGGGACAGTTCATTTCGTATTCATGCGTATTGGGCTGTTACCGTAAGCACAGGCATAGTTTACCTCAAATGACTATAATTTGCAAATTTGTCTTTTTACCGCGAATATTTTGATTCTACACTTTTTTCTGTTATACTAAATTCTTAAAATGCATATTAAATAAACTTAGAGTACAAATATAATTAAAAATATGCAAATTATGTCGAAATATGTCTTTTTATATCCAAAATTTTCCATATTTAAATTTTATGCTGTACCATCAACATAAAAGAAGATTAGGAAGAGTGGTTCTGTTGCCAGAAATATATGGATTGATTCGTAGTTTGGGTATCCCTGCAACATACATGGGATACCATTTTCTTGCATCTGCAATTGCCCTTGCTATAGAGGATGAAGACCGCTTATTATTGATTATAAAATGTTTATATCCGGAAGTAGCGAAGCGGCATAATACAACGTTGTATAGTGTAGAACGTAATTTAAGAACAGTCATTGATGTCTGTTGGAAAAGGGGTAACCGTCAGTTCCTGGATCAGATGGCAGGATATACTCTGACTTCAAAGCCATCCACCGGTGAGTTCATTGATATATTGTCCTCTTATCTTAAGAGGCAAAATATAGTCAATTTCTAACTGGGTACAGGAACATAATTAAAAAGATGCAAGCCAAAAAAATCAGCCGGACGGTAGTAAGCCGTCCGACATCTGTACGAACGTATCATCTCCTGAGCAGGTTTGTCAGATTGACGGGTGGTACGATAGTAGTACGGTAATTAATAATTTCAAAATCTGCAAAAAAACAGGGCAGCCGCCGTAAAGCAGCTGCCCTGTTTTGTGGAAACTAAGTCTATTTCTTCCGGCCTTTTGACAGGGCAGTAATTGTCTTGCTGCCCGCCCTGTGATAACCATTCCTGTCCGGCGCAGCGATAGTCCAGTCCAGCTGCTTCCAGTATAGCACAATGGCCGCATCGGTTTTACTGCCGAAACAGCCGTCCTCTGACAATTTTGAAAAGCTTTTCCCGGTGATACAAGTATTCAGCTTTCTCTGCAGCCAGAGGATATCTTTTTTGGAAGATTTGGATGTTACAGTCTTAGCCGGTACATAATCCGGGTCTTCCCAGGCCGCCATGAATTTGGCCGGCGTCCCATACTTGGCTTTTAATTTAGAAGGGGTGCTCCCCCAGTCCGGGAGCTGGAAGTGGGGCTTGTCTACAATAGACGACCAGGCGCCGCCCCATTCCAGGCCCAGCTTCTGACCGATCTTTCCAACCTTCGTAAAGAAGTTCCCGCTCTCATTATAGGCCCCTTTTCCATCATTCCGGTAAAAGTCAAATGCCACGCCCCACTGGTGCATGGAGGAATAGGAGCTGCCTCTGGCGTTGGTCACAATGCTGCCAGGCTTTGTGCGCCCCTTGGCATAGAGGGCGTCCTGTTCGGCGGCGGTGCGAAGACATTCGCTGATTCCTATTTTCAGCCCCTGCTTCTTACATTCCTGGACTAATTTATCTGCAAGCTTCTGCAGACGTGGATGACATTTCGTGATATCTCTTCCCATAGATGCCTCCTTACTTGATCAGATTTACATATTCTTCGATTTTCGTTTCCAGATAGGCGTCGATATCGCCGTATGTTTTTGCAATCAGTTCTCTGGCCTCCCGGGAGAGCATTGCCAGAGCTGTATGTTTCGCTGTCTCAAAGGCAGTCTGCTGGGCGGCCTTGTCAAATTTGCCGGATTTCTTCAGCGACTCCACATAGGTCTGTGTAACACAGGTGACAACCGAGGCGATGATATCGGAAATCTCTGCAAGTTTTGTGTCCTCGGTCTTTGCCCGGATCAGGCCTGCGGCGTATTTAGCCAGCAGAGGCAGGGTTACCGTCAGGACAGCATACAGGATGCTTTGCAGCAAATCATTTAATTCCATTTAATTTTCCCTTTCTTCCTGCAGGGTACCGGACGAGTCATCCTCACCGGTCCCATATAGTTTCTTTAGCTTAATTTCATTCTCCTTTTTTGCCTTGGAATAATAAAAACCGGTTGCCGTTGCAAATTCTGCAAAGACAGCCGGTATCAGAACGGACAGCGCCGAGGAATCTCTCGTGATCCACATCAGCGCCATACTATACATGGTTACCAGCACGGTAAAGCCGGTGACCATATAAAAGATCTTTTTACTGAATTCCATCCGCGGATGGTTCTTTTTATTCATCTGTATCATCCTCATGGGAGATGACCCGCAGGTGCCGGACCTTCTTCATCAGGGTCAGCACGTAGGAGTTGCCCTGCAGCACGTCGGTGTACAGGGTGAACATGTCCTCCAGGGACTGGAGCTCATATTTGTCAATGCAGTCCCGGTTCAGGGCCTCCATACAGGCCCGGACAATGCTGTGCCGGGTCTGTATCCGGTTGATCTTGGTCATATCTGCGTTGTAGTCCACCAGCTCGCCGATCTGTTTCTTGATCTCGGAAATGGTGCTGTTGTGCTGGTCCAGAAGCCGGTCATTTTCTTCCAGCTGATTTTTCCTCAGCCGGTAGGACTCGATCCACTTGTAGCAGCGGATGGAAAAGGCGATGAGGCCGCTTAGGATGGTCAGGATCACCAGCACCCATTTCAGTACGGTCCCTGCGGAGACCTGGTTTAAAAGTTCGATTAGATTATTCATGTTGTATTCCTGTCAGGAAGGATGCGTTTTCGGTTACAGGCGCCGGTCAGATCCAGTTATGCATTTTCTGCAGCAGCGGTATCTTCCTTCTTTCCCCACAGGTCGTCCATCTGTTTCAGACAGGATTCCTCATATGTAACATCCTTGAACGGAATGTACGGTTCGTGCTGGGTGATCCAGAGCTTTCCATCCAGATAGATGTTGTAGCCGTTGGATACGATTTCATAGGTTACCGGTTTGTTGTCAATGACGTAATTAGTTGTTTTCATGAATTTTCCTCCTTAAATTTGAACAAGATAAAAGCCAGCTGGGATTAGCTGGCTGGTTAACGTATAATTTTATTCTGATATGACGCTGATCAGACCGAAATCTTCGGAAATGCTGCTCTGAGTAAGAACTACTTTTCCGGTTTCGGTTACTACATAGTCTGAGTCAGTTTTGGTTAGGTTTTGAGTATCTGTGGTGATGTTGGGGGTTGTAAGCAGATGATAGCCTTTGGGCAGATAATATGAAATGTCTTTGGTGAGCTGGGGTTCGATGAAAAGAGCTGCTAAATTATCTTCATAACTAAAAAGAAAAACCTTTTCATTATTTGTTATGATAATATTAAATGACCCGTATCCAATTAGAGTATTATCTATTCTCCAGCTAACCCCATCCCAACAGTAGTGAACAGTATTTTTTACGACATGAATTAAATTATTATGCACATTCATATAGCCATTTTCAAATTCAGTGTTTCCAATATTAGTCCATACAATGCCATTAAATTTAAAATGAGACTTGCTGTTTGTTCCAGCAACACTCCCGTGAATATGTATCTCATTATTATAAACTACAGCAGAACCTTGATGAAACTCATAGGGTAGTGTACTAACAGATGTCCAAGAAATACCATCAAATTTATAGTGGCTTGTATAACTTGAAGAATCATCACCCCCTAAAATATGAATCTCATTATTATATACCACAGCAGAACCTTGAGTAAATTTATATGGTAGTGTACTTACAGAAGTCCAAGAAGAGCCATCAAATTTGTAGTGTTTTGTTCTATCCCAAGCAACATAACTCCCTAAAATATGAATCTCATTATTCCATACAACAGCAGAACCATCATGAAACTCATAGGGCAATGTGCTAACAAAATTCCAAGAAGTACCATTGAATTTGTAGTGTTTTGTGCTATTATAACTACTCCCCAAAATATGAATCTCATTATTCCATACAACAGCAGAACCATTATAAAAATCATAAGGTAACGTGTTCGCAGAAGTCCAAGAAGTACCATCATATTTGTAACGACTTGTATAACCACCACTCCCGCCCAAAATATGAATTTCATCATTATAAATAACAGCAGCGCCAGAATTGAAACCATAAGGTAATGTACTTACCGAAGTCCAAGAAATACTGTCGAATTTGTAGTGTTTTGTATCATTAGAAGAATTACCACTGCCTAAAATATGAATCTCATTATTCCATACTACAGCTGAACTAGACTTAAAAGGTAATGTACTTACAGAAAGCCAAGAAATACCATCAAATTTATAGTGGCTTGTATAACTTGAAGAATCATCACCCCCTAAAATATGAATCTCATTATTATATACCACAGCAGAACCAAAATAAAATTCATAGGGCAATGTGCTAACAGAATTCCAAGAAGTACCGTTGAATTTGTAGTGGTTTGTTCTATTCCCAGAAGAATCACCACCCCCTCCTAAAATATGAATCTCATTATTCCATATAACAGCAGAACCCCAATAAAATTCGTATGGCAATGTACTCACAGAAGTCCAAGAAGTACCGTTGAATTTGTAGTGGTTTGTGCGGTTACCAGAAATAACACTCCCCAAAATATGAATCTCATTATTATATACAACAGCAGAACCAGACTCGAAATCATAAGGTAATGTACTTACTGAAGTCCACGATGAGTCGTTGAGTTTGTAGTGTTTTGTATCATAACCTAAACTACCACCACCCAATATATGAATCTCATTATTATATACAATAGCAGAACCACGAATGAATTTATAAGGTATCCCCATGTGCCCCAAGATTTTTGTGTTTATTTTCTCACTTCCGATTATTCTATCCAAATGAACCAGTCTACCACCGGAATTCCCAGTAGTTAAATTATCAAACGCTTGCATTTTCCACCTCCTTTATCAAAACAATATCGCACGTAATAGTACCTTCTGGCACTTTCTTCGCAGTAAATATTAAAAAACCAATCGCTGTAGCAGCACTTAAACCGGAAGCAGATGCAGGTTTAGTAGAATTGCTAGAATATGTGATTAAAGCACACGTATCCGCTGTGATCCAATCGTCTGATATCTGATAGGATAGTGTTGTAGCATCTATAGCAACGGTACAATTCTTTATGAATTTCGTTGTGCTGCCAAGATATCCCAATTTCTGATTAATTTCTGCAATACTACTGTCAGTAGAACTCTTTGCCGTATCAATCAGTTCCTTTGTTTTCCTGCTGGAATATGCCGTTATATTACTCTCAACAGAGTCATCAATCAAAGATGTAGATTCCGACTCAGGGGTAGCGTAATAGATACCATCCTGCAATGTTCCGGCTGCTTGCATATCTTCCCATTCTTGGTAAGAGTTAAGTTTTACAATCGCTGTTTTTTCTTCATCCCAGGAATCTATTTTTTCCTGCGTAATGAGATCTATGACATCTTTGTTTGCATGTTCATGTGATTTTTCATAAGCTTCATTCCAGTGCTGCTTGTCGATAGGAGAGGAGGTTGATCCAGATACTGTGTTTTTACCTATTTTTATTGACATAATTTACTCCTCTAAATGAAAATGGTACTCCTGTATCGGAGTACGTTTGTTTATAGTTTACTTTTATCGAATGAATATTTCGCCACTCCATCAACACCTACATATACTTTTTAACACTTTAAGCACCTCTTTGTCTTTGCAAGGGAATCTACCATCCTGCCTAGTTCTTCTATGTCTGCATTGAAGAAGTCGTGATTAAAAAGAATTGTATCGGCATCCTGCCGCAGATATTTCCCCCAGTATTTTTCTAGTATTTCTATATCTTCTTCCGAAAAACGCCTCGGAACTCGTTTACCGTATGCAATTGCATGGGTGATCGCCCCGCGCTCCAATCCTTTCCCGTCGTCATTCCTTGCAAAATAGATGTGCGCATTTTCGCTTGTGGTAAAGCAGACGCATTTTCCGTCCTTTGTCTTGATGAAATCACCGTCTGTTTCAAGGCGTGTTCCATACGGGATATTCAGCTGTTCCCCACAGACACCCACTTCCTTGTATCTTCGATGTGCTATATATTCCATGTGATTCACCTTCCGATCTAACCGATTTTAAAGCCGGGCGCGAACCCAACCGAGTTTGAGGCGCCGGACGAGCCCGCACTACCGTCGGTTTTCATCGCGCAGAAGCCGATGCCGCTGTTCGACCAAACGGAGCGAAGCCACCAAGCGCAGGCCGAACTCGTTGAGTTATGCCGATACTTGACCTTGCTGTTGCCGTTCTTGTAGTAGTCATACTGTTTCTGGTAGTTCTGCTCTGCGCTATTGGCATAGCTCCGGGTGCCATGCACCTCGAACTCGGACAGTAGCCAGATTTTGTCGGAGGTAGCGGTTACATAGCTTGCCGTATTGGAACCGCCGCCGGTGTTGTCACTGTACTTCTGGCAAAATGCGATTGCTGACTGCATATCTGTCGGAAGCTTGGATAGGAACGGAGAACATATGTTTTTCCGCATCTCACTACCGCCCCAACCGCCGCTATTGCTGTTTTGCCAGTTCATGCGCAGGTATGTAACGGTTCCGCCGGATTTTCCGTATTCGCTGTCGGTAAATGCAATGTCCGTGCCGCCGGTCAGTGCGGTCTTGCCGAACTGGAAGTGGATACCAGTGCCTTCTTTTTCGCTGTTGTGGTCGAATCCAAGGATAAAGCAGTAGTAAGTTCCGCTTAAGGTAAGTCCGTCACTTACCCAGCCATTGATCTCTACCCCTTTGCAGTCACCCACTGCCCAGTAGTTTGGTCCTTGTCCTGCCGCTGCCACGACTTTGATCTGCGTCCATGTATTGTTATCTAATACTGGGTCTATACTTCCAAGTATGCCACCGCCACTTGGAAGTCTGCTAATTGAACTCATTTTGAATACCTCCTGATGACAATTGGGATATTAATTGCTGGTTTGCTACCAAATGCATATAGATTGTTGTCTGAACTTCCAACAATTTTTGCATCAGCTACGACCTTATATTGTTCCGCTGTTGTAGAAGCCCCATTTAATATGATTTCGATATCGTTGGATGCAGAGGGATATGTCGTGCTTAGATTATACGCATAAGGGGTGCTGGAACCTGACCACCCAGAAGACAACAGAGTGTATTCGATATACTCTGGTTTGTTTTCTTTTACAGAAATCGTATTTTTCAATACTGTTACCTCTGTATTGATAGAAGATATTTCTGTGCTTAGCTCTGTGACTTTACTAGTGAGTTCTATACTATTATCATTTTTCTCATCCCATTGCTTAACCTTTTCACTTGTTATACCAGAAAGAACATTTATGTTTTCATGTGAATGCGAATCGGCTTTTAACTCGTCAACAGCATCCTGTACATTTGTAGCCGCCATTCCGGAAGCAGTATTATCATAGTCAACCAGATCTGCTTTTTTTACCAAGCCCGATACAGGGCCATTTTTATCTAAAATTATTGTAATCACCTACTTTCTTTAAAGTGATATATTAAAAGATCAGGACATAGTAGCCTGATCTATATTAGTTATTTCTACAAATATTTACTTATCAATCAAGAAATTTTGCAAATCAACCTTTGTCTTTTTAAGTTTTTCAACAGAATTTCCCGTGATTTCATGATCTAACAATGCTAATAAACTCCGACAGATAATCTTATCTGCCTCTTCATTATCTTTTAACCGTTTATTGTCGTTGTCAAGCATCTTGTCGTGAGACGGGACTTTTTCTTTAAGATTTCGATACGGTGACAACCACCTACTTATAACAGCAGTGCCGCCTCCTATCACAGAGACAGCACCTAATATTGACAAAATAAATGTAATTGTTTGATTCAGTTCTGACATTTATGCCTCCGTTGTCATTATGGACTGATCTATAAGTGTCATCAGTTCATCATACTGCTCCTTTGTAATTCTATTTCGGAGTAAAAAGGTATCCAGCATGTCCCGCATCACTATAGGATCATAGTTGCCGGACTGTATTACTTTCTTGGCGTTTTTATAGGTCATATGTAGTCCTCCTTATGCATTAATTTCCGACATACAGGCAAGATATTCCGTGTTCAGCTGAACAGAAGCAAGAACGACATCCTGCTCCTGCTGTTTGACCTGGATTTCTGCCTGAACGCGTTCCTGATCCAGTATTCGTGCTTTCATTTCCTCTAGTTTCTCTATTGGTCTATTATCAATCATAAATTATTACCTCTTAATTTCTAAAGCACACAGTGCCAGCACCGACAACATAAACAGTTTGATTGCTGTTGGTTAAAATTCCTTCTTGAGTTCTAGAGATTTCATCGCCCAGAACTTCTGTTATTGTGTTATCATATACGACTTCTGTGTTTTTGGGGAGATAATATAAGAAGGCTTCGTTGTCACTGGAAATCCATCCAATACCTGTTTTTTCAAAATTAGATATTTTTGTCCTAGAATCGCCACCACCCAAAATATAAATCTTATTTTCCCATACCACAGCATTTCCACGTCCAAAATTATAATTTAAGTCTTTCAAAAAAGATGTAGTAGTAATAGTAGTAGCTCCACTCAACATAATATGGTATTTAAGATATGCACTATTAACATAGCTCCCCATAATATGAATATAATTATTATATACAACGGCTGAACCATAACACAAATTTTTAGATAAACCACTTACCAAAGTCCATGAACCATTAAATCTGTAATTGTTTGTGTTACCACCATCCCCTCCTAAAATATAAATCATATCATTCCATACAACAGCAGAACCTCGACAGAAACTATATGGTAATGTACTTACTGAAGTCCATAAAGTTCCATCGAATTTGTAGTGCTTTGTATAACAACCTGATGCATTACTCCCTAAAATATGGATCTCGTCATTCCATACTACAGCAGAACCTTGATAAAATTCATATGGTAGTGTACTCACGGAAGTCCATGAAGTGCCATCAAATTTATAGTGTTTTGTATGACCGCCGCTCCCCCCTAAAATATGAATTTCGTTATTCCACACTACGGCAGAACCATAATAAAAACCATAAGGTAATGTACTTGTTGAGTACCAAGAAGTTCTGTTTAATTTATAGTGTTTTGTGCTACCACCATTACCACCTAAAATATGAATCTCATCATTCCATACAACAGCAGAACCATCATAGAATTCATAAGGAAGACTCCGTAAACTCTTTACATTCAGTGTCCCAGTCATACCTTCTGCGAAAAACTTAGTTGGATTTGCCGTATCCCTGTTGACCGATTTCTTTATTTCTGCCTGGAACCCCTCGTTTGTAGAAGCTATTCCTGTGTCAATACTGGTTTCTAACTCCTGTTTTAGAGCACTGAGTTGTGTTTCAAGATTTCTGATCTTTTCAACATCGGTCTGAAGAATACTGTCCAGTGTTTCTTTGTTTTCGTGAACATGTGAATCTGTTTTTAAACCGTTTATCTGTCCAAGTAAATTATCATTGGCTGTCCCAGAATCTGCTTTTAATTCATCTATGGCTCCCTGCACGTTATTGGATGTCAGTCCTGAGTCAGTATTGTTGTAATCAACCAGTTCAGCATTTTTGACCAATCCAGCAACTGTGCCTTGATCATCTAAAATCATTGCTTCACCATCCTTTCTACAATAAAAAAGACACATCACGTGCCATTAGTTAGTAATAGTAATAAGTCCATAATTTTCATGGTCAGGAATAAGTGTCAAGACAACTCGCCCTGTCTCGGTTACTTCATAACCAGTATCTGTCTCCGTAAGGTTTTCTGTTTGAGCACATGCGGCTTTATCCATAATGAATTTGGTGGATTTGGGAAGATAATATAGATAATCACTTACATAGACAATGCTATAGAATGCATTACTTGTGGATGAAGTGTCCAATGCATAAATCATATTATTATATACAACTACAGAATTATCTCCACTTTTGAATGGAAAGTGAGCTAATTTTACCCATGATTCGTTATATTTAAAATGATCTGTAAAATCTCTATCGCTTACAAATAAATGTATTTCGTTATTCCATACTACAACAGAGATATTGTTAAGGCTATTAGGCAAATCTGGTTCAACGATCCAAGAAGAACCATTATAAGAATAATGAAGGGTTTCTGCATTTGAACGGGAACTGCTCAAAATATGTATATTATCATTAAATAATATGGAACATCCACCTGTAAACTCATAAGGTAATGTATCCACAGAAGACCATGAAGTACCATCAAATTTATAGTGGTATTGATCGAAGACTTTAATCCCGCTACCCAAAATACGAATTTCACCATTATATACTACGGCAGAACCTTGATAAAAATTGTAGGGTAATGTACTCACAGAAGTCCATGAAGTTCCATCAAATTTGTAATGTTTTGTGTAGCTTGAAGAATCACCACCACCACCTAAAATATGAATCTCATTATTATATATAATAGCAGAGCCACTAACAAATTTAAAAGGTAATGTACTTACTGAAGACCAAGAAGAACCATTATATTTGTAGTGTTTGATAGTGCTCGCAGAACCACCTAAAACATGAATCTCGTTGTTCCAAACTATAACAGAACCACTATAGAAACAATATGGTAAATCTCCTACATTTATAGCAGAAATATACTCTTTGGTTATACGTCCCTCAATCTTTGCAATCCCACCAGTACCTCCACCTGTACTGAAATTCATTACTGCGTCCATCACGCCACCCCTTTCGTCAATGTAATATTACAAACTATACTCCCAGCAGGAACTTTTTCTGCCCTAAATACAATAGCTCCATTTTCTGTGTGTGCTTTTAATCCGGCAACCTGAGCTATTGGAATACTCTCACTGGTCAATACAATATTGGCAAATGTTTTATCTGTAATCCACTCGTCAGATAAACGATAGAAGAGGGTAGAGGCGTCAATTGGAATAGCTTGATTGTAATAGAGCTTTTGTAGAGTCGTTACCTGTGAAACTTTTGTCTGTAGAGTGGTTACTTTCTCATTAACAGCATTGACAGTTCCGATAAGTCCGGCAATAGAAGTCTCTGCTGAATCAACACGAGAGGCAAGAGTAGTTATGTTAGTCTTTCCGGCCTGAATAGCTGTGTCTAAATCACCCTTGATCTCATCTATCTTTTTACTGGAATATGTTTTATCAGTTCTTACCGCTGCGTCATCAATTAGGACAGTGGCATCGGATTCGGGAGTTGCGTAGTATTTATCATCTGCTAAGGTTCCGGCTATTTTCATATCTTCCCATTCCTGATAAGAGTTGAGCTTTATTATTTCTGATCTGGCAGTGGGTGAAGAAGAGCCAGAGACGGTATTTTTACCTATTTTTATTGACATATATATCCCTCTATTATAAAGAAGACATCCTGAGGAAAGGTGTCTGATTGCTAGTAAATAAATATCTTTTTAGTTTAGTCAAAAATATACTGGGTATAGAACTCTAATTAGATTTTTACAAATTTTATTTATTGTAAATTCTTATTTTATGAGCCATAAGCTCGCAGAAACACAGGTGTATTTGTTTAACCCCAATACCCTTCATAGTCCATACGCGTTGCTAAAACTTCAAAGCTACCCAGGTAACTGTAACAGTTCCTTTAGAAATATTACCACTTTGATAAGTGTAGAGTGTTATCTTAAATTGCTTATCTGTTATACCGCTTAAGTTGACCCCAGCATAATTACTAGATTCTTCATTTGAAAACTTCATAGTACGATCTGATCGAGTCCAGAAATTGCTTCCGTATGCGCTTCCTACAGCATTTCCGCAATAAAAAGAGCTTAATCGAACATACAACTCGTCTGGCACAAAACCTATGTTTGAGGGAATAGTATAGGTTTTTTGCTGTGAAGAATCGACATTCAGACTATAAGTTCCGGTAGCATATTTTATTCCTTCCACGGGCAGATTACTTAGAATCGGCATTGTGTTCCTCCTGTTTGTCTTTGTTTAGAGATGGTGATTAACATTCGAATTTAATGGTCTGTTACGCATAGTATTTCGGCATCCCTTGGTGAGAGTGTGTATTAATGATATGCAATATATTTTTACTAAGCTACTATTGGACTTCCAGTGCAATTGGAAGATCAATTGTTGGTTTATCTCCCCAACAGTATAGAGCGTTTGTCGCAGCAGTTCCCTGTATGTTGGCAGACATTATAGTGTCTAACTGGGCTGTTGTAATAGCAGAGCTATCGATAAATGCAGTTAGGAGTTTGCCATCATATCCAGTAATCTGGTATATATAGGGAGGAGCAGAGCCAGTCCATCCCGAAGAAGTCAAAGTATACGAGATAACTTCAGGTCTGTTTGATTTACCAGAGATATCATTTTTCATTTCTTCTAGCTCGACATCAGTGGTGTGCACTTTTGCACTTAATTCAGAGACCTTATTATTTAATTCTATACTGTTTATGTATCCGGTATCCCAATGATTAATTTTAGTGTTTGTTATACCCGATAATACATCAACATTTTCGTGCATATGAGATTTCACTTTTAATTCATCAATCGCTCCCTGCACGGTATCAGCGGTTAGTCCAGAGCTGGCATTATCATAATCAACCAGCTCCGCATTTTTGACCAATCCGGCAACTGCGCCTTGATCATCAAGTATCATCGTTCCACCTACCTTTCTGCCATCAGGACCCAATTATGGTCAGCAGTCCAAAATCAGGTGAAACAATATTTCCAGTCATTGTAACCTTTCCTGTTTCTGTTACTTTGTATCCAGATTCGGTTTCTGATAAATTACTTGCTTCTAAATAAGAGGATTTAACTGCTATTAATTCTGTATCTTTCGGGAGACAGAATGAGATATCCTGTGATTCATAGAAGGTATAAAAGTTCTTAGAATCTTGTCTTACATCTGAGATAGCCCCTGCAAGATATAATTTTTCTCCATCTGAAACTAAAGATCCATAGGAAAATGCGTATGGAATAGGAGGCTTATTTACCCATGTATTATTTTCTGGATTGAAAACAAAATGCTTTCTTTTGTCTTTTTCGCCAGCAAAGATATGAATTTCATCATTATATACTACTGCGGAACCATAGTTGAAGTTATAAGGTAGTGTACTTACCGATGTCCAGTTTGAGCCATTAAATTTATAATGTTTTGTACCGTGTTCATTACTTGTACAACCCAAGACGTGAATCTCATCATTATAAACGACAGCAGCACCACCATAAAGTGGATAGGGTAGCGTGCTTGCAGAAGTCCATGCAGAACCATCATATTTATAGTGCTTTGAACTTGTTGCACTATCGTGACTGCTCCCTAAAATGTGAATCTCATTATTATATATAATAGCTGGCGCATCGATAAAGGCATAGGGTAATGTACCGACCGAAATCCAAGATTCTCCATTCCATTTATAGTGATTTACTGGATTTTGCATAGAAAAATTACCTAACAAGTGAATTTCATCATTATAAACTATGGCTTTATTTTCATAAATATCATATGGTAGGTTATCAACCCTTGTCCAAGAAGTTCCATCCCATACATCATGTCTTTTATATTCACTACCACCACCAAATAAATGAATTTGATTATGATAGAGAACCATACCTCCCCAATAAAAATCATCGATAAGATCCGTTAATTTTACATAGTTTTCTTTCACCTTGCTGGTTTTGCTCATGATCTGTGTGAAAGAACCAGACGTATCCGTTGTATTGATATTTAACATTGCTTTCATTCATTAGCTCCTTTCACTAATAGGACGGAACAAAGTATCTCCTGTTGGGGCAATTTTTGAGCGGAGAATAAAAGGGCGCCCTGAACTGTTTCGGCGGTCAGACCCGATTCCTTTGCTATTGATATACTGGAATCCGATAACGTGATAAATGCAAATGTCTGTGGGGTGATCCAGGGATCTTCCAGACGATAAGAGGGTGTTGCAGCATCGAGCGTAAATGAAATATTGTCATACTGCCTGGTGGCTGAGATTATTTCCTCAATCCTCTTACTGGAGTAGGTCTTATCACTTCTTGCCGCTCCATCGTCAATGAGAGAGGAGGACTCGCTGTCCGGTGTGACATAGTATTTGCCAGGTTTCAGTTCTCCCGCCGCTTTCTTTTCCTCCCACTCGGCATAGGAGGAAAGCTTTATGAATTCTGAACTCTGCGCCGTTCCATCCCCATAGTCATCCGTGACGATAAACGTCGTCTGGTCAAACTTCTCCACGGCCTCCATATTCCCGGCGGCCTCATCCAGATCTCTCTGCTCAGCCAGTGCTTTCCACTCATCCAGGGTCACTTTGACGGGGAGGCGTGTTTCTGCGTCTTCGCCGGTCTCTGTCTGTACTACGTCGGCTGAGGTTTCCGGGTGAAGAATCTTATAATCTTCATCATCGACGCCGGTATTTGCGACCTTTATTTTGTCTCTGTATTTTTCTATTAACAATTCATCACCTCCTAAATCACTTCATACCAGTGTTCGTTAAGCTCCATACCTTCGGGGACGGTGGGAGACAGGTAAATGCCGGTGCCGGTTTTCGGCAGCTGATCTTTTGGGACTTTTCCGGTATCATCCAGGGTGGCGACGCCTTCCGGTTCCCCTTTCTGGGTCAGGGGGATGAAGCCGAAGCCGTCCACCATGTCCTCCGCCACCTTAGCGGCGGTATTGGCCCGCTCCGCTGCCTGGTCGGCGTTGTCTGCCGCCGTATTTGCAGCCTCCACGGCTGCGGCAGTGTCTGTCTGGCGTTTGGCCTCCTGCTCCTGGCGCAGAGCTTCATTTTCCGAACGTGTGATTTCCTCCTGGGCACGGTAGATCTCAGCGCTGACCCGGAGGGATTCGGTTGTTTTGCGGGCTTCCTCGGAGAGTTCTCTGGCTGCTTCGGCTGCCTCCCGGGCTTTTTCTGCTTTTACACGGTCGGCTTCGGCCTGCACTCTGCTGACTTCTGCAGCAACGCGGGATGTCTCCGCATCCACACGGCTTGTTTCGGCCAGTGCGCGGGCTTCTTCTTCTGCGGCACGGGCATTTTCAGATTCCACGCGCTGATTTTCAGCAGTTACCCGACCGGTTTCAGCGGTGATTCGGAGAGCTTCAGCTGTCTGCACGGCCTCGTTGGTGGCTTCTGTGGCCTCCGCGGCTGTAGTGCAGCGGTCAATGATGGCATGGCCGTCCGCGATGATGGTTTCTGTTTCGGTGATGAAGACAGTTACCTTCTCGTCCAGCTGTTCGAAGACCTCCGTGGCCTGATTTACCATGTCCTCGGTGTGCTCGGCCAGAGTGAAGAGCACCTCTGATTTTACAAGCGCATTGGTGAGGGTGGTGTATTCCGGAAGGGACTCGATCTGGGAGCTGTCGTGGACGGATTTCTCCACATTCAGCTTAAAGTGCTGGCTGGCGATCGCGGAGCCCATCACCTTGCCGTTGTCGTCCATCCATCCTTCATAGAGGACTACCTCACATTCCGCCGGGCCGTCCGCCACCAGCATCTGCTCGGTCAGCTCCACCGTGATGATGTTGTCGTTGATCTGGCAGTCGTTTAAGATCTGTTTTCCATCCGCCTTGCGGCATTTGATCATGGCTTTGGCGATGGGAGAGAGGGTGACGGGCTTGCCGTCATCCGTCACCTGGATGTAGAGCAGGCGGGAATTCTTATCATACTGATGGACATTGAGATATTCGTATTTCGGACGGGTACTTAAGTCCAGATGCATACGATCAAAGGATTGTAACAAGGAAATACCTCCTTTCTGTCGGGAGCAGAGGGCCGCAGGAGTGCGGCCGCTCGTCCCGGATCATTAGATGTCAGTGGGAGCCTGGGGCTCTGAGGCCATTAGTCTGACGCTGATCTGATAATCATAGTCTGTGATGCGCTGGGTGATGATTTCCACATTGCTGTATCCTTCAATGACCTCCCGGGCCGTATTGCTCTCCACGGTAATCCGGGCACAGTTGGCCGGTGTCAAAATCTGTTTTAGATATTCCGGGGAAATACTTGCGTCCCGGATGATCAGTTCCAGACGAAAATCGTTGCTGACCGCAGGATTTAACTGGCGGTCAACGCTGCTTACGGTAATGTCGGTATTGTCTGCTAAAATTACTTTCATTAAAATTCTCCTTTCGGTTAAACAGTGACCACGGCTTCCGGAGACATAGCGCACAGCATGTCCCATTCCTCTCTTGGAAGTATAGCAAGGGCCCATTCTTCCGGCACATAAAGTTTCATCGTACAGGGAAGACCGTGTTTTTTATAATAGGTGGTCCAGAAATAATAATTGGCCAGAGCTCTGGCCTTGTGCATATCGCAGATGTAGGTGGCCCGATGGTCCGGGGTGCCAAATTCCTGGTAGTTGTAGGCGGAACACCAGGAACAGCCCTCCGCGATGGGACAGGAGAAACATTCGTCACTGCTCTGGCTTCTCCTGTCGATACATTTCAGGCACTGGATGCGTTCCGCCTCATGGACGCTAGTCCCGATTCCGGTATCCACGTGCCCGATCCGCATGGCGGGCTGATCTGCCCCCAGAGAGCTTTCCATATAGCGGATGCAGGGATAGAGGTAGCCGTCCGGGTCGCAGGAGAGCATAAAGCCGGTCCCGCCGCACCAGTTATCCAGATCGGTTTCCGCCTTGGGCTGAAAGAAATTCTCCACAAAGAGAGAGCAGTAATGGCTGTTTACTAGATCATGCTCATTCCAGTAGTCGGCTATTTTCTTAAGCTGCCAGTAAAATTCGGTGGCATGATGGGACTCCCAGCCCTTTTCATAGACACAGTTGGCGTTGATTTCGTCATAGCCCAGATCGACCATATGGACAATTGCGTCATACAGGTAGGCCAGATTTTCCGGTGCAACGGTGATCTTGCTGCCCATATAATTGCCCCGGGCAATCCAGTCATTGGCTCCGGCCACCGCCAGGTCATAGGAGGGCCTGCCATCGGGAAACAGGCGGCAGCTGTCATGGAGCTCCCGGTTCCCGTCGATGGTAATGGAAAAGGACATATGGTTTTTGTGTTTCTGGAGAAAACGCTGTACCTTTTCGTCAAAATACAGCACTCCGTTAGAGCAGATGCTGATCATATAGTTGGTCGCCCAGGGATGCATTTTCTCGATGGCCTGTTCCAGAAAATAATCCATGATCCGGTCGGTCA
Source organism: Anaerolentibacter hominis (assembly GCF_032380675.1). Classification (NCBI taxonomy): domain Bacteria; kingdom Bacillati; phylum Bacillota; class Clostridia; order Lachnospirales; family Lachnospiraceae; genus Anaerolentibacter; species Anaerolentibacter hominis. Next base: position 1,873,726 of record NZ_JAWDIX010000001.1, on the reverse strand, counting down.
ATTCGATTTCCAGAAGCGGCTCCCCGCCGATAAATTCCAGTACGATACCGGGTGAAAAATCGGGACGGATGTAGTCTGACATTCCCTTTTCCCCGCTCAACAGCAGATCCACAAATTTCTTTGCCGTGTCAAAGGACATCCGGCGATGGCCTTTGTTGATCTGGTAGCAATAGCTGCAGGCCAGATTGCAGGCGTCGGAGGTCTGGAAGGTAACCGTACGGCTTAAGCACCGTTCCGAAGTATTTGCGTTGTAGTCCGGATAGAGGCGGGAAAGCATGTCCTGGTATTGCTCTAGTTTCCTTCGTTTACTCAAGAACGCTCATCCCTTCTGCCAGTGTGATTTCTGCATCCTGCATGAGAGTAATGACAAGATCATTTGTGGCAAAATTCAGTTCCCAGTTATGGGGCAGCGCCTGTACTTCTTCCGGGATAAAGCGGGTCTGCAGTTCCTGTTTGGCGAGTTCATATTCTGCTTTCACCTCCGCCAGCTGAGTCGTATAGGCCCGAAACGGCACGGAGTCAAACAGGCTGGTATCGGTATCAAACTTATGTAATTCCAGCAGGTTGCCGATGACATCCTGTCTGGCCCCTACTTCGTAGGCCAGTTTCTGCATATAGTTGACGGTTTCCTGATTAATGTCTATCTTAAATTTCTTCATATCTCTGATTTTTCTCCTTTAATATATTGTGGATTTGATACAATTCTTCCTTTTTAACCCTGAACCGAAGCTGCCTGTCCGAAACAGGTAGCGGAACAGCTGGTATAGCAGGTAGCTGTACAAGTGGCGGAGCAGGTTGTTGTACAGTCCGCCTTACAATTGCCGGAACATCCGGTATAACAGTTGCCGGAGCATCCTCCGTAACAGTCTCCCGAACACCCGGAGCAGCCGGAACAGCTGGAACACCCACCCGAGCAGCTGCCGGAACATCCGGAGCAACCATTGCATCCGCCGCAGGAAGAACAACCGGAACAATTGCTGGCGCAGTTCTGGGAACAGTCATATCCACAGGAGGTAGAACAGGACTGTGTACAGCCACCACAGCTGTTGGAACAACCAGAGCAGCCTCCACATCCGGAACATCCGGAACAACCGGAACAACTGCTAGCGCAATAGCCGCCGCAGCTATTGGTACAGCCAGAGCAGGTTTTATTGGCTCCACCGGAGCATCCGCCAGAACACCCGCCGGAACATCCTCCGTCGCAACCGGAACAACTGCTGCACGATCCGGTACAGCCTCCGCAGCCAGAAGAACAGCCCTCACATACATTGGAACAGCTGCCGCTGCACGTACTGGAACAACTGCTTCCGCATGATCCGGAACAGCCAGAACATCCGCTTGCACATCCGGTACCGCATGATCCGGAGCAACCTCCGCAGCCAGCGCTTCCGCTTCCGCCGCCGCTGGATGAACCGGACGAGAATGCTGCACTGCTGCCTCCTGCACAGGTTCCGGTGCACATACCGGCGCAGAGCCCGCTGCAGGCGCCGCGGCAGGAAGAAGAGGCCCCGTCCATCGTTTCTGTCTGAAGCCGGTCTGCAAATTCCTCCGCTTCTTTCAGATCCCTGACCGGGCTGCCGTTGACCGGAAAGGAATTATCCCCTTTTCTAAAATCAGCTACCTGTAAAAGGGGCTTGTCCACCTTGGTATTATATTCTGTATAAAGGGGTGTGCCATTTCCCGGCCTGTGCTCAAAGTCATAAGCGGAACTTCCGTACGAAGAGAGATTTCCATAGCCGGAACGCCGGTTCATCTCATTCTTTACTTTTTCTTTGATACGGTTCAGGTCTTCGCTGCTTAATACACTTAAATCCATAGCGTCAGCCCTCCTCACTGCTGTCAGCGGGCACCGCGGTCATGGGAAATGCAGTGACAGCCGTATAGGCGTAATTCACCAGCAGATAGTCGATGTCCAGTGTGATATCGGAAAGGGCGCTGCCGCCTGCCGCGGTCAGTTTGATGCCAAAAGGATTCTCCGATTGAGAGCTCCCCTTATAATCGGATACAAACCCGATGGTTACATAGTCGCCGGCAGCGGGGATGTCGGAAAATGATACCGCTGCCTGACTTAAGGGTGTACTGCCTGCTGAGGTCTGTACGGTAAATGCCGTTTGCGCCAAGGTATTTCCTGACAGCTTCAATCGAAGCAGAACGGCATACCGGCCGAAGAGAAGAGAGGGCAGGGAAACAGAGAAAAGTTCTGCTGCCTGATCGGAATAGGTGTGATGAATAGTCGGATAATTGGCAGAAACATCCGTATAGACAGCTGATTCAGACAGCCGGCTGCCGCCCAGCAGAAGGCCGGAGCCGCTGCCAGAATTGCCGCCGGAGTTTCCGCTGTCTCCTCCTGGATTTTCTCCGCCGGATACCGTTACCGGCATCCATGTCTGATTCTGATAGACTTCCAGACTGTCCGCAAAATAGCGGATTCCATGTACGCCCTGGGAACCGGCAACCGTCTTTGCCGCCAGTCCGTCGATATATTCCTGGGCGGTCTGTGTATCGTCCTTTTTCACCGCGGAAAGTAAGGTCTCCGGGTAGATGGCCTGATCCTCCCGGTTCCGCACCGTGCGGACCTGAGAGGATGGTTCCCCGGCAGGTTCCTCATAGAGTAAAATCCTGTCGGTACGTTTCCCAAGGCTATCCAGCGCGGCCTTCACCGTAGTGTCAGTTAAGGTGCTTTCCCCTCCGGGGGTATATAAGGTAATGTCCGCGGAGGTTTCCGCATGTTCGGTCAGATAGCCGGATTCTGTCTTGATGTGATTTCGTATTTTTTCTATGGGATAACTCACGTTACACCTCCATTAATAGCTGCTGCCAGAAGTCGCCCAGACGGATCACTTCCGGTTCGGATTCCGAACGGATGATTCTGGGAACTGAGTCGAGAGCATCGGGATCAAGAGCTTCCGGCATCTGGCTTAAGGGAACACGGCCGGCCGCGTCCAGTTCGGCTACGCCGCCCGGGATTCCCTTGTCGCTGGTCAGCAGGATACCGGTTTTATTTACGATACTTTCTGCATCGGCGGCTGCCTGATTAACCCGTTCCAGCGCCAGATCCACGCGGAGATTCCGCTCTGATTCGCTGGCGGTGCGGGCTTCCTCTGCCTCCACGCGCTTCTGCTCTGCCTCTGCAAAGCTTTCCCCGGCGGCGGTGACATCGGAAACTGCCTGATCACAGCGCAGGATCGCGGCTTCGCACCGCTCGATGACTTCCTCGCCCCGGGCCAGCATGGTTTCATGCTCCGAAACGATAACAGTAAAGCGTTCGATTACGGAATCTATGGTTATATTGGCACGGTCGACGGCTTCTCTGGCCTCCCCTGTCAGTTTGGCCAGCGCCTCCGCCTTGATTAAGGCGTGGATCAGCGCCGAGTATTCATCGGTAGATGTAATATGGGTGCCGTCATGGACCGAGTCATCTATAATTACGGTAAAATGCTGGGACGCGTATGCTGTCCCATCGACGATTCCTTCGTCGTCGTGGGCACCTTCATACAGGACCACTTCACATTCGGCGGCGCCGTCCACAAAGAGCATCTGCTCTGTCATTTCCACGATGACCACGTTATCTATAATGTCGCAGTCAGTGAGAGCGAAGGTACCGTCTTTTCTGCCGTATTTTAAAAATGCATGGACCGTGGAGGGCAGATGTACCGCTCTGCCGTGGTCCGTGACCGTCACGTAAACAAACCTGGAATGGATGTCGTACTGATGCAGGGTGATAAAAGCCGGCTGAGGGCTTACACTGATATCCAGACGGATATTTTGAGATGATTCCAGCATGATTTACCTCCTTTCTTAGAAAATAATGATTGGGTTACAGTTGTGAAATGGATTAGTTGTTATTCGGTGGGACGGGACATGCTGCCGATCAGAGCGCGGAGGGATGCGATTTCACTCTGCAGACCTGAAATATCATCCTTTGTAGCCATTTCCTGATTGCCGATTTTTAGGGTATTGCCTTTCAGGCTTACATTCCCGGAAGTGATATCTATATTACTGTTAATTGTCAGCTTTGAATCTCCCCGTGCAGCAGAGATCTTTACAGAATTATTTGCATCTATATCTAAATCCCTGGCATACATGTTGATATTCAGCGGCCCAAGAAAACCAGTTGTATTGGCAGTTTCTCCCATATAGTAGCCATGTTTGATATCTTTGTTATGCCCGATGACGATATTGGACTTCTCCGAGATGCCGATGATCTTGTAGTACCCGCTTCCATTCACCATTCCCCGGATATAGCCGTTTCGCCCTTTCAGAAGAATGGTTCCGTTCAGAATCCGTACATTTGCATCGTAGGGAACGGTCTCGCCTTCTTCGGTATCACTGTAAAAGGTGCCGGAATTCAGCAAATAGTTGTCGGCTCCGTGGATGATCACGTTGCCGCCCTGGATCTGGGTATAGTTGGTTTCGTATTTGTGGGAGTCGTCATTGTAGCCGTAGGCGGAGGAGTAGAAGGTCTCGGCATTGATGTAGCCGCCGATCAGCCTCCGGTCCACCAGAGTGGTATCCCCTATGTATCCGGCATCTGCATGGATGGTTCCCTTCATGACCAGATCGCCGTTGGAATTGATATGGAAAACCACTTCGTTATTTCTGGCGATTGTGATTCCTTCCTCCGGATTCAGCTTGATGGTGTGTTCCCCGCGTCGGATGGTGATATCGCAGTTCTTGAACATAGCCCCGTCCTTGTCGATGGCGACAGAGCTGTTTTCATTTTCCACCCGAAGGGTGTTAGTCAGGAAAATACGTCCGATCAGAGCGTCGGCGATGACGCCGTAGACCGGTTCATTGTCGATGGTAACCTTGCCCAGTGCCATTTTGACCGACTCCCAGTCATCATCGGTAAAGCAGATCAGGTTTTTGATCATCTTGATCTGATCCGGGTCGTAATCCTGCCGTTCCTCGTTCCAGGATCGCAGGGTGAGCCCGTGCCGGTCAAAGACCTGCTCTTCATTTTCACCGGCCAGGATATTGGTTTTGGCTGTATCCAGGCCGTTCTTGATGGTATCGTAGACCAGGTTGCTGACCTTGTCGGCTTTATTCCAGGAAGACTTGCTGTAGTTTAAGCTGGTGGCGGTGGAAGAGGCCTGAGCCTGAATACTGGCAAAATCGGAGTAGAGGTCATGGCAGCGGATCGCATCGGAGAAGGTGACAGAAATGTCCTCCGGACTATCAAACGAAATACTATATTCCAGCAGGCGCAGTTTGCTGACAAAATCTTTGCTTGCTTCCAGATAAATAAAATTGCCGGGTTCAAAGTCGGGCGCCACATCCCGGAACGCCGGGATGGAAAACAGGTTGAGAAGAGTGGTGGAAATGGTGTACTGGGGCCTGGACGCTTTTTCAAGCTCTTCATTTGCGGCCTGAAGCAATTCTTGTTCGATTTCAAATCGGTCGGAATCCCCGTCCAGATCATTCAGGGTGAAATTCTCATTGGTGTAGGTAAATTCCCGGTTGTAGGTACACAGCTCCTTCCATTCCTCCTCAGTCAGAAAATGATCCAGCTTCAGCTGGTCGATGATCTTCTGACGGTCGGCCCTGGCGCTCTCATAGCGGGTGTACACGTCGTCTGCCTGAGCCTGACGGATTTTCAGCTGGGCCTGGAGTGTCAGCAGCAGATTGTGATTTTCCAGATAAAGATTATATTTCGGGTCGTTGACATCCCCGTAGCCCACCATAGTAAGGGTATTTTCCTTGCCCTGGCAGGTGTCCACCTGTATTTGCAGTGCATCCAGGCCGTATTCTTCCCAGTTGGTTGAATTCGGTTTTTCCGGGACGCGCTTTCTCAGTTCTTCCAGTTCGTCTACCAGTGCCTGGATGCGGGTCATGACTTCCTGATGGGGAGTCTGGAGCGCTTCATAGACCGCCTGATAGCTTTGCATGGCCTCCTGGAGGCCTTCTGACATGCGGGGCAGATAGTAGTTATAGTTGACGATCCGGTTGTTTCCCACCGGATTGATTTCCCCGATGTCCACTCCTTCCGCACCGCGGACCCGGCAGACCGTCTTGATCTGGCTTTCGTCCACGTTAACGGTGATTTCCTTCGCCAGATTTTTGTGATCCACATAGATGTTGGTATCACGGCCGTAGTTGTCTTTTTCATAGGCATTTACGGTTCGGCTGAAGGAATCAAACTGGAAAATACAGCCGAACGCCTCCGAGACATCCCCGGTCAGAAAGCTGTAAATGTCCTGCTCATCCACATCGAAGGTACGCTGTTTGTCCTGGAGTGCCAGGTCGATGTGTCCGATGGACCACTGCGGGACATTGTCCAGAACCAGATTCATCAGGCTGGCTTCTGTGTCCAGGGGATTATAGAATTTGATTGTCTTATATTCGTCGTAGTCGATATCCCCGGAATTGACTTCCAGATTGACCAGATAGACCTCCGCCAGCTCACATTCCAGGGAATAGCCGGATACCGTCTTTACCTCATTGATGCCGTCATTGGTAATGGGAGATTTCAGCTTATACCAGCCGTAACCCGGGGCGAGAATGAGCATCAGCTCTTCGATATCGTCATAAGGGGCATTCGGCTGGTTATTAAGATACTTGGGAATGGTAAAAGAAATCTCGTCCATATCATTGAACTTCCGGGTGATAGTCAGATCGGTGACGCCGCTTAGGGCTCCGTCATAGAGAAAGGATTTATCCGGCGCGGCCAGATACAGATCCGGCAGTTTGAGCTGCCCGGCAGGATCAAGCAGATTTGCCCGTCCGCCGGGATTTACAGGGGCAGTTGCCATCAGCAGACACCTACCTTTCGGATCTCACGGTAACGGAGTGTGACCGTGCAGGGGAGAGAGCAGGAGAGAAGATTCTCTTCACTCTGATAGGTCTTTGCAAGCTTCGGCCAGATAAAATTGAAGTCATTCAGCACGATCCGGCCGGTGGAGGAGGAAAGCTTGCGGTTCTGGCTGTCGATCGACAATATTTCACCCCGGACACAGTCGCGGATCAGCGTCTTTTCCCCGGTCAGAGCGTTGGTAAATTCCAGGTCCCCGTCCTGTTCCACTTTAACTTCCATCCATGGGTCCAGATCCCCCACCTCGTCGGAGGTGTTGTAAAGCAGAAACGTATCGTTCCCGTCAAAGGGAATGACGTACTCGGTCTCCTTAGATTTAAAAGCAAAGGGGGCGTTGCACACCATGTGGAACGTCATGCCGTAGTGACCGTTGATGGATACGTTGGTGGATTCTGTGGCTGTGGCGAAAAATGCGATGTCCGCATATTCATCGGACTGAAACTGAAACATCTTGTAGCCGTCGGTGCGGATCAGCCACCGGTTTAAAAGCCCCTGTTCCGCCTCGGAGATAGGGGAGAAATCCTTCTTTGCGATGGTGATATCAAATTCGATGGGAGAGGTATACTGCTGGCCCAAATAGGACCAGCTCCTGGCTCTGGCAGGTTTCGCCGTGGTAAGTTCCACAGCGGAGCCCGCGGAGAGTGTCTCCACCAGATTGTGTTCGTTTATCTTACAGAGCAGGATGTGATAGCTTTCCGAAGAAATCCCGTCATATGTAAAATCCATTGCCTGAATCAAAAGCGGTCACCTCCTATTGTGCCTGGTCAAGATGTCTGCGGATCTCCCTGCACTCGTTCATTACCAGCAGGGTTTCCCTCTGTTCATCCTCCAGTTCCTTTTTGATTCGTTTTACCTCCCCGATCAGTTCATCATATTCGTTCATCATGGTCTGAAGGGAGGCTTTTAAATCTTCTGCGTCGGGACCGGTATTTTCCGCGATCCGGCGCTTTAACATATCATTTTCCTGCATCAGCAGGAGCAGTTTTTGTTTTCTGGTCATATATCATTTTCATGCAGAAGGGCATGAACTCCTTTCGATTGTTATGGATGCCGCCAGACGGATCAATACCGGCAGCGGGAAAATCCGTGTGAAACCGAAACTGTATCGCAGTCGGCAAAGCCCATACAGCGTAAGCCGTATGGGCTTTGAGGGTAATCTAGTTCTGCAGACGGCGGCCCATTCGGTAGGCTGAGTTATTGATTCTTGCAAATGTCTGATTGATGCTGTCATTGACCGCCTGTTTCAGATCCGGCATCACATCCTCCGTCACGTTGCCTTCCACAACAACCAGCGGCTGCTGGAATGTGACAGAACTGCTCTGAACCGGAAGGGAATCAGGAGAAAAGGCTGCAACCGTATCCCGATAGGTAAATGCCCGCATCATCTCTACCGTCTGCGGCAGCAGGCGGGTAAATTCATCAGTGAGGACTGTTTCTCCCTTTTTGGCCGTGATAAGCGCGTCGTCGCCGTTGGCAGCAGGAATGCTCTTTAAACCGGTGAGAATGCCGCCGCCCGGGAAGCCGGTGATGCCGTAGTGGGTTATATAACCAAGGTTTGCAAGTTCTTTAGCAATAAGATTTTTATAAGCACGGCTTATCTCATTGTCGTCAAAATCCTTCAGGGTGATCGTCTTGCCTTCATTATTCAAGATACCGAAGGCATTTGCCAGTTCCACCATATCTTTGTGGGAGAGTGACTTATATCCGGCATCGATGATTTCTTTATTGAGCGAGCTCATGCCGGTTTTGGATGCCTTTTTGTTTTTCTCCGATTTCTCGCCCATAATACGTTGTACTGTATCGGGCATGTTGTAATCAGAGGTGATACCGGTTGTACTTTGGACTTTCTCCAGTTCTTTTACCATATCCTTGATGCCCTGGCCTATGGCAGCGATGACACCCAGAATACCTCCGGATTTATCGGTCAGATTGCTGGCAAAACCATTGACCGCGGCAGTTCCACCCTTCCAGGCATCCGTAATGTATTGGCTGACCTTATAGCCGGCCTCCTGGGCAGTGGACTGAATCGTAGAAGCGATGACAGAGGAATTGGACTGGATCATACCTACCGAATCGGCCCAAAGCTTACCGGTATCCTTGGAATAGTTCTCCATCTGTTCCCGGTAAGCTTCCAGGGTGGCATCCAGTCCCAGTTCCTGGGTTTCTATACTGTGATCGTACTGGAAATCCGAATAATCTTCGTTGGCGTCCGCCAGCTGCTGTTCCAGCTGTTTCCTGCGCTTTCTGGCTTCCAGGCTGTCATCCCCGGAGATCGCGTTGAGCTGTTTCTCCAGCTTGGCAATGTTCTTCCGCTTGTCGGTGACAGACTTATGATATTCGTAATTGTCCTTCTCCTGGCGGAGTGCTTCTTTCTGTTTGGAGATCAGCTCATTCATGGCGTCGATCTGGGCCTGAATTCCTTCTCTTGCCAGATCCAGCATGGACTGCTTGGCGTCATTGGCCGCCTGGATGGATTCCTGGTATCCCTGAATCAGCTCACTGTGCTGTTCAAAATACTCCTCTTCCCCCATCCCTTCTTTCCGCTTCTTCTCCAGATCTTCCAGTTGCTTTTCATAGGATCTGGCCGATGCCATAAAGGTATCATAGTCCTGTACATAGAGGCCTGCCTTTGTCTTACCGGCATCGGTCCAGTTTCCATTTTCATCGAAGCTGTCCTTACTGCCCAGCAGGTTCTGGAGGAGGGAGGATTCATCCGTAATCTGTCCCAGCGTACTGCGGAAGCGGTCAAACATCTTGAAATCAAAGTCCCGGATGCTCTTCTGGAATTCGGCCAGAGAGATATCACAGTTGGTGATTTCTGTGCCGACATTGATGATCTCCGTGCGCATCTCATACCAGGCTTCGGAATTTTTCTTAATCGAACCGTCCGCCACGCCCCGCATCAGGGCTGCTTCCAGATCCTCTTTTTCCTTGACCAGGCGGTCTCTCTCTGCTTTTGTCTGACTGCTTAGGGTCTTATAGTAGGAAGCGCTGACCAGCATCCCTTTGGATTCTGCCAGATCGATCTCTGCCTGGATACGGTCCTGCTTGGCGGAGTTTAAGTCGGATTTGCGGGAGTAGAGTTCCTGAATACCATCAAAATATTCTTTGTATGCTGCCTGTATGCTTTTTTCCAGTTCAGCCAGTTGCTCCAGCGCGGATTTCTGTTTATCATACAGATCCATATACTTCTGGATCTTTTCGTACTGCTTTTTATCTCCGGAAGAGTATTTTGTGATATCAATGGAGCCTTCCTCAATCTTTTTGATCGTCTTTTTGTCCAGACCGATCTTTTTCAATTCTTTGTCGTACTTAGAAACAATATCCTCATAGCTTTTGATCTGATCATTCAAAGCTGAGAGATAAGAAGAGAAGGCTGTCTTTTGGCCTTGGATCGTAAAAGCGTCTTCCAGCGCCTGTTTGGTTTCTTTGGCTGTTTCCTGAAGACGTTTTAGTTTTATATCAATCCAGTTGATTTCGGCGGAAAAAGAAGAACCGGAACCACCGCCGGGAACTTTACCTGTATCAATTGATTTGATTTGGTTATCTAGTTCGGTTTCATACTCTCCAAGTAGTCCAGCAAGTAAGATCGTACTTTTAGTATCTTTGCCTATAAAACTATCTGTAGGATCTATATGACCTGGATTGATACCATTTTCATCGACAAAATCAGCTTCCTGCTGCGCAATGACATCATGAGCCTGTGCAAGCGTCTTGATTCCAGACAATTCTATACGCATGTTTTTAAGCCGCTGTAAGACTTCATTTGTTAAAATCTTTGACATGGCAGCCTGTGCAGCAGCATAGGCAGTCTTCAGATTTGTAACGGCGCCATTTACTAAATTTATTGCACCTTTCTCTAAATAGAAACCATTTGCCGTTGCTATTGTCATTGACTCCAGGCCAGGATAACGTTTGGAAAGCTCATCTATCTGACTGGCATTCAGAGCAAATTTCTGATTTACGGCATCGGTTACTGCACCTATGTCATCTGAAGAATTTCTCGCAATATCCAGATTCCGGGATACTTCTTGAGTCACTTCATTCAATTGATCCATATCGATGTGTAAGGGATCATCGAGGATTTTCTTTGTTTTATTGAATTCGTTTCGAAGTTCATCAAAACCGGAGAAGCTGCTATGGGGATCGGTAATAATGGAATAGGCAATTTCAATGTCATCGGCATCCATTCCCCTGGTCCATTCCATGATATCATCATAGAAAAACCCCTTTTTGGAAAGTTTGGTGCGGATAGATGCAAGATTTTCGTCGGTGTCGGAAAGAGAATCTCCCAAAGCAACCTGCAGTGTGATTTTCTGTTCATCTGATAGGGCAGGATCAGACAGAATTTTCTCAATGATAGTGTGAAGCTGTTCCCGTAATTCCTCTACGGGAATCTGATCCATATTTTCCTGTAGACGGAAATAGTCCTGGAAATCAGTAGAAGTCATTGTCAGATTCGAAAAGTCTACGACAGAATCAAGAATTTTCTGCATTTCGGACTGAGTTTCCCCGCCTTGTAACTTAATCGAATCAATATAATTGGTGAGGAAAGTTTTCTGAGAGTCCCCCATCTGTTCCCAGGCTTCGGTCGCTTGAACATTTATCAGAGCCTGCTGGTTAAATTCAGATGCGGATCGTTCTGAAGAACGCATAGCTGCCGTATATTGATAAAGAGAACGAGTGGCGTCGTCCATAGCAGCCGTACCGTTTATCATCTGATAGGCATCTGATGTTGTATCGGATAGCTGTTCCGTAATCTTTAAAGCGTTTTCTTCCGATTCTATTAATTCCCGAAAGGCACCTGCAGATCCTAACGTATACATATCGCCTTGAAGATTCTCTGTAGAAAGGTCAAAACGCTTAGCAAATTCTGCTATTTCCTCTATTGAAGGAAATGGAATTTCACCACCATATTCTTTTTCTACAACAGCATCATAAAAAGCAGAGGCTGTCTTAGTGGCATAAGAACCAGCTTCTTTTTTAGCTTCCTCCTGTTTTGCCAGAACGCCTTTAATAACCGTTCTATTGCTCTCATTGGAGGTCTGATCTAAAAGCTGTAACTTCTGCTGTTCTTTCAGCAGATTAATCGACTCCTGAATCAGAGTGTTTTTATCGGCAATGGCGTTACCTTCTTCGTCAAATCCTTTTCGCAGAGAAGGAAACATATCGCAGATCTGGTTGGTAATGTCATGGTAGCGCTGCAGCTCGTCCGCAGAAAGTGTCAGGCTGTTGCCATTTGCATCCACCTGCTGGGAGAGAAGAGCATATTCTTCTGATAAACTCTGCACCGTCTGCAAGTTGGAAGTGGTAGATTGATACTGTTCGTGGAAGGCGTTATTCAGTTCGTCAGCCTTGGCGATCGCGATTTCATTACGATGAATATAGTTGTAGAGCTGTTCGGAGAGAAACTCGATACCCTTGGAGGCCAGCATGAAGGCTCCGGTGGTGAGAGCGGAGGAGAGAAGACCGGAAGCGATGGTGGCAGCTTTGGTAGGTGGGTTGAGTCCTTCGATGTGGCTTCTAAACTCTTCAATGGAGGCTGTGCCTGTTTTAGCACTTAATAGATAAGACTGGAGGTCTCCATTGAGATCCTGAAATTGTGTAGAATCAATACTTAATAGATTACGATTAAATTTATCTAATGTTAAATCTATATCATCTGGAATTAAAGAAGTAATACTTTTAGTATATTTCTTTAATGGCCCTAGTGAACTTGGATTAAATATCTAGCTATTGATCGAAGTAATTGTATAAGTTATAATAACGTTATCGTCATATAATAATTGTGATATAATTGCGGAGGTGAAATAAATGCCAACAATATTTTGTATTTGTCCGAAGTGTGGTTATTTTGGATCAAGAGAAATAGATAAAAAAAATAACAAATGTTTGATTTGTGGTGAAACAGCAATAAGAACAAATTTAACAGCCGGGGAATATTATTCGATGAATGATGAACAGGCGGCAAGGTTTGTCTCAGATTTTCAACCGCTTGAGAAATATGATCCAGATGCCTGGGAAAAACGCTTACAGTATTTGGAGGATCGAAGGAAACGAGATAAGGTTAAAATTGAAGAAGATCTTCGAAAATTAAACAGAATTAAACATCGTACCTGTCCCTATTGTGGCTGTGATCAATTTACCCCTGTCCGTCGAAAATGGAACATTCTAACCGGATTTTACACTAATAAAATAGATCTTATCTGTAACAACTGTGGTAAAAAAGTTGATTGACAATACATACATCTCCCTACTGCCTGTGTACTCCTCACAGGCAGATTTTTTTGCAAACGTTGGTACACAATGTGAACCAACGTTTGCTGCAATCAAAACAGCGGCTCATTTCCGCTGCCAGCTTAGACTATACGTTCCGGAGTTGTTTATCGTAACAATTTCCGGATGGATGGTAGTCGTTGAGATTTCACCATATCAGATTGACTTAGGTGATTTATCTGCTGATAGTGCCTTTTCCAAAGCTAGAATGAGTGGAATGTGGCTCTTTGACTTTACGCCCAGAAACCGAAGAATATGTTTTTACCGACTTTTATCGCTGCATCTTGTAGCCTTGCCTTTCGGCCAATCTACCGTAGCCCTATCCTTCTCTATGCACGTCCCAGACTGCGGATTGCGAACGCAGTGCCTGCTTGGCAGGCCATATAACCCATCCCTACTTATTTTAGAACGCAAGGGTGTTCCCATTTGTGTCATACAACGATTCCTGTATGACATGATAGGTCAGGCATATTTAAAATCCAAGAAACTCTGCTGAATCGCGAGTCTACCAACGTTCCTGCCATCCATACTGTCTTCTACGATGGCAATGAGTGTATTTATTTCCTTTAACTGGCTGATCATGTTGGAAAAGTGTTTTGAACCCTTGGTATCCACTTTCGTAGAAATCTGGATCGGATTCAACTTTCCCTGAACCAGTTTTAAATCTGCATTAATGGCTTTTGTGGTGGCCGGGACATCCAGCCGTAGAACGATTTTATCGTCGATTGTAGCCATAAAATAAAATCACCGTCCTTTATTGTGAGATAACGGTTAATATGTATGATTGTACATAAGTACAAGTGATGAATTGTTATGTTTTACCGGAGGCCGCTCTTTTAAATGGCCTCCGGTACCATTGCAACAAGACGGCTCGCGAAGCGTGCTGTCGTTTGCTATGCCTGACATAAAGTGCCGGACATTTCTGAAAGAGGAGACCGGCTTTTTACATATAGACAATGAGAATGACCTGATTGTCCGCCGGATACTTTCTGCGGAAGATTTCCACATCCGCGTCCTCCGCCATATTTCTTTCGTCAATAATCTTTGATTCAAATCCGTCGATTTCCAGTACAATGACTTTTTTATAAGGTTTCATACTTATACCCTCCCGGTTTTTCCCTGAAAGCCTGAGAACAGGCATTTCCGACTGTTTAGAATGAGTGTACAACATCTGCTGTCCTATAAAACGGTACGAACTTAGGGTTTATTCTTTTTCTGCCTGGGCAGAAGCAAGGGACTGGCGGATTTCATCGGGCGTGCGTTCGGAAAGCTTGGAGGTCAGATCGCGGATATAGTCATTGATAGAAATCAACAGGTCGTCCATAGCAGAAGCATGGATGGCTTTCTGTTTCAGGTAGGAGACCTTCTTTTGTACATTATTTTTCAGGCTGTGAATGAGGGACGGGTCGGGGATTCCTTCTTTTACCGCAGCCACCAGATTGGTGCGGGCGAGATAGGCATAGGCCTCATCGGGATCTTCCGGAAGTGAGACGTCAGTTAATAGTTCCAGCAATTTATAATCAAAGAAGAAATCCTCCAGGACAGGAGAATAATCATTCTGCATAATGTGTGCGGCAACGGTTTCCGCAAAAGAGTTCATGACGGACAGCGTCGGCAGAGTCAGCTGGCAGGTACAGGATCTGCCGTTGTCCGTATAGGAAATAATCTGAGTCATTATAATCTCCATTCCGAAGCGTTTTTGCTGAGATTGCGATAAATACTGTTTATGACGCTTCTGCACAAACAGGTCTATTTTCTTGCAGTTATCCTTTTTGATTGGATTTGTCCGGGCGTCCGGCAAGCCAGCGCTTCCAGACATAGTCGGTTTCCGGCTTTAAATAGACGCCGACAATTTTATGGTCGTAGCCCTCGATAATCAGTTTGGGCTGGACCCCATTGGAACAGTAGAAGAGGAGCTGCCGGATATTGGTGATACGGACCAGGTTTTCTTTGCCGTAGCACTGTTCAGCTTCCTCAAGCGTTGTAAATTTAATCAATATCAGTCCTTTCATCGGGAGGAGGCAGTAATCACTATATGAAATCAAAGAATCCCGCTTGCGGGATTCTCCGCCTGCGGCGGGTTGCTCTGGCAACACGATTCCTTTCCGCCGCAGTGCGATCCCCGGAGGTTTTTTTATAACACAGAGAAGTTTGGAGGACTTTCCTGTGTTATAAAAAAAGGGAACAGTCTTTCATGGATTGTGAAAGTCTGTTCCCCAGTACAAGACAGCCCGGAAAACCGGTCTGCTTGTTATGAATCGGAGGCCGGGAAGCTGATTTTTAAGCTTCCCGGAAATCTATGTGAAACAGTTCTGCCGGCCGGACAGAACTGTAATCAGCGTTCTTTGTACCGTCTGTATCGTGCAGACGGTACAAAGCGTTCAAAAACAATCCACAATACATGCGCCGCCGCTCATACGCATCAGCGCCGGACGATCCAGGAAGAAGTGGGATCGTCCGTTAATCAGAGAATCTTATCTCAGAACAGATAAGAAAGGAAGAAAAAATCAGAGAAGAAAGTTAGTGCCAAATGGCTTAGGCCTCAGCAGAAGCTCCGTTTTCAGCCTCCAGCAGAATCATATCCAGCATATTGCCCTGATCGTCGGTCAGAAGATCAGCGGTAAAGGTAAGGGTAGCCGGATCGCCGCTGTTGGAGAAGGAGAGTGTGAAGTTTGTCTGCGGAGCGCATTTATAAACAACCATTTTGTAAGGAAGCAGCTCATCTGCCTCACTCTTTTCAACAGTTGATGCATAGGCAGCAAAAGTCTTCGGGAATGTATTGGCATTCAGATTGATTCTCTGTACGCCGGAAGTTTTTGTCACCATGTAATATGCGACAAAGTTTCCAGTGCTGCTTTCCGGAAGAGTAACTTCCTTGCCGGATACGGTAACAGCAACAGCAGCGCCGCAGTCATCGTCTGCCGGGAAGACATTTACGCGGTCAGATGCTGCAGGTGTATCAGTCAGTGTCAGCTTGCCTTCCGCAGCAGTCAGAACCTCTCTCTTTAAGAAGCTGGCTGTATTCTGGATATCAGCGCCGCTTAACAGAGCATACAGTTTGAATGGCTGAATCTGACATTCAAAGCTGATGGTACCGCCCTTCTCGCCGTAGAACGCGATACGTTTTGCATGGCCTTTGCCGCCGTAAGCAAATACGGTTTCACCGGTTACTTCGGTTGTTACCACGTTGGCGTAGTCAACATTTAACACCGGTTTTTTTGTGAAAAAATCTTCAAAGATTAAGTCACATACTTCTCTGGAAGCAATATTAGTGTTTGTCATGGTAGATCCTCCTTGTTTGTTTCAAGTTTTTGATGATAAGCCGATGGCTTTTGTTTTTTACTGCGAAGTGCGCAGTATTGCTGCATAATGGCCCCTGCAGACTGCAGCAACAGCCCCAGGGTATCTGTGATAATAAGCCGAAGAAGCTTCTGACACGATACGAACCACCTGTCAGCGCAGAGGCTGGAACCAGCCGTCCACGGCAAAGTGATTTTCTTTATCGCCCCAGGCTGAGACACTCATGGCCTGGATGTCATAAACGTTGTTATTATTCTGGCGGTAGAATTGATCGTACAATTGATAGACGGTCAGATCCCAGATATTGATGAGATTAAGGGATTTATGATAAGAAGCCAGAGAGGAAATAATGTTGCCCAGATCCATTTTTTCCGCATCTTCTTTGCTTTGTGGCTTAAGAGCCCGGCCTTTCTGGAGTTTTTTCAATATTTCCGAGGCTTTCTTATTCTTTACCTTTGCAGGCTGTTCTGCTTTTCCGGCGATATAGTTCAGCTGGAGAATCAGATCAGCGATCTCATCAAAATTTTCCCGCCGGATGATGCCTGCCGCTTCCGGCTCTTCTTCTCCCTTTTGTGCAGCACGGAAGGAAAGAAACACGTTGTATTCGGCATGATAGCGAATCTCTTCCAGAAAGAAAAAGTTCAGCACCCGTTCATAGAGCGGGCACAGTTCTGGATCAGCCGTGACCAGATCAAACAGATTCTGCTCTGCCTGTTCTTCTTCTGTCATTGACTCATAGAAGGAAGAAAGGTTTTTCATATCGTAATAGTTGCGCGGCGACATAAGAAGACAGGAGAGATAGAGATTGTAAGTATCAAGTCCAAGCCGGCTGATATCCCGCAGACGGGGAGAACAGATGGAGCCAATACCGGTAAGAACCAGCGGCTCACAGGAGATCTTGTCAAAATAAGTAAGTTTCATTATGATATCTCTGCCGTCCTTTCTCTTTGGAAAGAACGGGAAGCGGCGCAATACGTTCTGGCCATTTCATTCTGTTCCTGAAAGTCCTTCTCAAGCTGAGAGAACTTGTTCTTATTGAGCCCCAGCTCCTTCCAGATCCGAAGCGCATCCCCATCTTTTACATAGATACGGCCGTGCCGCGTACGGACACAGGGAAGCTGCCCGTACTGGTCCATGGCATATTGCCATTCGCGTTTTGTTATCTGCTGAATTGTGATTCATTCCTTTCCGCTGCACGAATTAGTCCGGTTTGGAAAAAGGAGAAGTCCGGATGGTTTCGGTTCCTAACAAACGCCGATACTCCGCGAGTCGCCTTATTGTACAAAACAGAAATCCCGGATGCCTGCAGCGGACATCCGGGATTTGATGAATACCGATCATATGTTCGAAAATTAAAAACCGACGGTACAATTTCTATGTACAAATCAAGTTTACAAATATAACTAGTATTCATATACAACAGATTGAGCTTTCTTATATAACAACTGAAAGATGTGTAAATGTCCTGGAGACATTCGGATATATTTTCCCTCAACCGCTTTGGCAGCATCCAAAGCGATATTCATTTTATCCGCCGATTTTCTGCAGAAGTGCTTCTTGCAACACTTGTGAGTAACTATATCCGCGGCTTTCAGACTCTGTCGCAAGCCATGCAGGAAGAGAGACAGTCCGTTTCACTGCGACAGAAGAGGTGCGTCGTTTATAAGCCTGCAAGTCAAATTCTACCAATACGATAAAGCCATCGACTGCTGTAATATCGTCAGGATCAGATGGATCAGGAAGAGAATCACCAGCAGCAATTATTGTCGTAATCGATAGTCCAAGCGCATCAACAGCCATAGCGTAAGATTTACCTACATCATCACCCTCAGTAAGGCATTCTGGAAAGTCAGGGAATGAAACCCAGAATCCTCCTTCCTCCGCCTTGTGAAAAACAGCAGGATAGAATAATTTATCCATAACAATCCTCCTTTTCCGTTGCTTTCATTGTAGACCGGCCTGTTTAAGTATGGCCTGCTCCAATCCTTTTTTTAATGGACTGGAATGATAAGGAACTATAGTTTGCTTGCCGGTTGTAGGATTTTTTAGCTTAATATGTGAACCATTTTGGCTGACAATGTCAAAACCATTTCGCCTTAAATGTCTAATCATTTCTTTTGGCGTCATCGGCATATTGTAGTTTCTCCTCCTTATCTATTATTACCATATTACATAAAATTACGTAAGTCAATAAAAGATACGTAAAATTACGTAAAGCCATTGGTAAACGTTTGCTGCATTATTAAATACACTATACACATCCCCGTACAGCACTCTGGCAGAAAATCTCGTCATAAAGGCCGAAGATATCATTGTCTTTCAACAGATACTCTCCTTCGTTTTTCGTATCCACATTCATCCGGACGGTCAGCGCCCTTGACTTGACCTGCTTATTCCAGGTAAAGGTTTTCTGAGCTTCCGTTT
Organism: Anaerolentibacter hominis; assembly: GCF_032380675.1. Classification (NCBI taxonomy): domain Bacteria; kingdom Bacillati; phylum Bacillota; class Clostridia; order Lachnospirales; family Lachnospiraceae; genus Anaerolentibacter; species Anaerolentibacter hominis. Next base: position 1,854,915 of record NZ_JAWDIX010000001.1, on the reverse strand, counting down.
TGGTCAGATAGCCGAAGTCAATCAGCTCCGGCAGATAAAGACGGCTGATATTTCCGTTATCCAGATGGAGCCAGTTCGCCATAGAGGTCATCAGCACCGGAAAAGAGTCCTTGCCTGCGCCGATTGCCTTGGCATAGGTGAGAAAGGCCAGACTCAGCAGACGGCAGTTTTTGCTGTCAAACCGTCTCAGAATTTCATTTATATCGCGTTCACTGATGTAGATCTTTATATGGTCCCTGAGCGGCGTTTTATCTTCCATCGCCTGATAGATCAGGGCATTTACATTGTATTTGATATAGACATGATTTTGCTTACCCCAGTCAAAGATCGCTTCCCTGTTCTCCAGAGGGGACAGCCCCTGGGAGTGAAACCATTTAGCAATCAGATAGCAGATCCGGTACATACATTTTTCGCTTATATTATTTCCTTCCAGATAATCCTTTACTTCTAATACTTCATTGATCATGATTCGATCTCCTCCCTTTCTTCTGGCGCGGTTTCTGTCTGTATCAGCTCCATGCGGTAACGGCGGCCCAGATAACAGCGGTCCCCTTCCGGGTCTTCCAACGGCAGTCTCATAGCCGGGACCTGTTTTATGTTTTCCAGGATACCGCGGCCGGCGATCCGCCACAGAAAGCTTTTGCTTTGCTTCGGATATTTTTCATAGCAGAGAACAACGGCAATATTGGCAAGTTTCTTTTCGTCCGGACAGAGAGCCATACATTTATTCCGGTAATAGTCGTAGTAATAGCCCCAGTTGATTTCCCAGCCCTTCTTTTCCTCCCGGATTGATTTACTGTCTTTTGCCAGCTGAGACATCTCCCTCTGGTATTCCAGATAAAGAGCCTCAATACGGCAAAAGAGCAGAGGATCGGGCGGAATCGATAAGTCCATCATAATATGGTAGTCAAAATCCTCGTAGGTTCGTTTCCAGCGAAGCGGCTTTTCCCATTTTTCAATTTCCATGCACAGTCGGTTCAGGTTGCTTTTGGACCGGGAAAACTTTGATATACCGGCATAATAAGGACCGGCGTATTTCATAAAATAGGGCAGCGGTTTGCCATATTTCGCAATGTGCCTGGGGATGGGAAATACAACACCGGTTTTCGCAGAGTCGATAGCTTTCCCGTTGATAATGGACAGCAGGTCTACATAAGAATCATATTTTTGCTTCTGTTCCGGGGATCGGGGCGATTTATTGTGATAACCGGTAGCACAGTTGCTGGTCTCGCCGATCAGTGAGTTCATTCCCCGGAGGATTACCTGCAGACGGTTTTCAGGCGTGTCTTCTTCCTCCAATACAGTGATTTTATCCTCAATGTCCATGACAATAGGTGCATTCCGGTCTACGCCTTTGAGCATGGTTTCATTATCCACGACCAAAACCAGATCCCCGTCAAAATCCGCGCCATTCAGCCGCTGCGGTGTGATACTTTTACCGTTGATCATACATACATTAGCAAGGTTTTTGCAGTAGCGGGATATGACTTCACTATCCTCCGCCCTGAGCACGGTGTGCTCAGAACGGCAGATGTGGGGATTGCGTTCGATGAGATAGTCTCCCCGGCAGGGTGTGCCGTGGGCGGATACATAACATTCATCTGCCTCCAGACAGCCGTTTACAGGCAGATTCCCAATGTGTTCCATGAGCATGATCAGATCCGGAACCAGAAACTTAAAGGTCGCCTTTATCCAGAGCTTGCCGCATTTTAACTCGTTCTTGTACTTGTCAACCAGAGAGATAAAGTAATTTCGGACGCCGGCTTCTTTTAACATTCGGGGATCTTTCAGTATGGCCTGTGTATACTGATTCAATGCTTTTCTCCGGTCTGCGAACAACCCCAGAAAGCAGCAGGCATACAGTTCGTCTCCCTGTATAATCCGTTCCAGCCACTCTATACTCTCGGCGGCCAGAGAAGCAAAATCCTCATAGGAAAGTTCCAGATCCTGCAGAATCTGGTAATTGGCCCGGGTATATACGGGTTCTTCCTCAGAAGAAAAGTTCCATTTGGCGACACCGATAGAATGCCGGTACTGCCGGAAGAGCGTCAGATAATTATCCCAGTCGGCGGCAGTGCCGTCCCGATGAAAATAGGGCTTTCCTTTATACATGGACTCGCACAGAATCAGCATGGGCTCCTTGCGGATATCATGGGCGGTCCCCCAGATATCACGGATATGGGTGACGCCCCTCTCTGTGAGAAAGGCAACATAGTCGGCCTCATGGGTCATTCCCTTTATAAAGGGAGCTCTCCAGAGAATACTCGTGGGGTCCGTATCACAGGAAAGCAGCTCTTTCACCTGCCTGGTTATCTCAGGATGGTGGATGCCGCAGCCGTCAAATACATTGATTCGGATATCGCGGACTGTCTCTGCAATTTCCTTCTGAACCCAGGTGCGTTCCCGACCGTCTTTGTCTGTAAAGGTGGATTCACAGTCCTGTGCATAGCGGATATGCTGGCCGGGAATCGTGCGGTAGTAGTCCGGCACGATGATGATCTTCGGGTACCACTGTTCCAGACAGTGGCAGGAACTGAGCATAAGACCCCGGTAGGCGTACCATTTGGACAGGACACTTTTGCTGGGAGCTGCACCCAGAGTGACGGCTTCCTGAAGCTTATCCGCGATATCTTCCGACACAAAGCTGAGGATGGAGGTGCGGACCATGGAGGCGGATCGTTCCCCATTCGTGAAATGAGTTCCGTTTAAATTCAATCCATATAAAATCAAGCGCCGGAGCGTGTCGAGCCTATGTCCCTGTCCGTCACAGTCAACAAAGATAATATGTCGGTTGTGACGGCTGGTTTCTTCTGTAATCAGCCGGATCTGCCGAAAGAGGAGATTATCCTGCTGCTGTACATAAAAACGAGATTCTTCTTCCGGCTCCAGCCGCAGCCGGAGCGGTGAAACAGAATCGGTGCCGGTATCGGCAAGGTTGTGATCAATCAAATAGGAAAGCGGAAATTTCCGCACAGAATATAATGGAGGTGCAAACATAAAACTCATCCTTTCCCTTTACATGGGACAAGAAAAGCAAGAAATGAAACAAATGTTCTGATTTGGTAAAATGAGCATATCACGATCCAAACATAATGTCAATATTTACCAATTAAATTTTAGCTATTGACAAAATAGGTGAGCATGATATACTGATATCAGAACAGATGTTCGAACAACGGGAGAAAGAAAAGAAAGAACTGATTTGGTACAGAATGGTATAAACTGCCGGGAAAGCGAAGTCACATTCGGCAGCAGGGAAGGAATTAGAGTAAATATTATGATGATTGAACGCGTACCGGAAGGGTATGCCTGCCGCTGCAGGCACTGCGGCTACCGGTTTGATTTTAGAGATGCAGAGAAGTTACAGTATACATATGATAAGGTTTCGCTTGTGAGAGAGGTCTGTCCCCGATGTAAAAGCTCGGATTTTACCAGAGTAAAGAACAACTGGTGTACCAATCCGAACAACGATAAGCGCTTCTTCCATTAGGAGTTCCTGGATATATTGAAATACATATTGCCTCATGATACACTAAGGCAAAGGCAGCTTGTTTATGACTGCTGGTTCTAAGATAAAAAATATGAAAAAGGAGAGTTGCGGGCCATCTGTTTGCTACATCCGTGCCGCCTGGTATTTGTATGAGGAAAAGAAGACGGTGTAAGATATTCCGCAGAGTACAGAAAAATGGAAAATAAGAAGAAATTTGCCTTCATCCTGATGGGCGCTCACTATGAACCGGAGAAGCATCATGCTGATTTTGAGACATGGAAACAGATCACAAGAATCTGTACGGTAAATGACTATGAGGAAGCGAAGAAACTGGTTGTGGAATTGAAAGAGAGTGGGTTCGGCGCTGTTGAGCTTTGCGGTGCTTTCGGACAGGAAAAGGCCAAAGAGCTGGCGGAATTAACAGAGCATAAAGTAGCTGTCGGTTATATCGTCCATGACGCGGATATGGACGAGTTATTTGCCGGTTTTTTCGGCAGATAAGTGTTTATAGGACGGTTCCGGGCATAGTGTAATCACAAAAGGTATCATAAGGTGATTATAAATGTTATGGAATAGGAACAGACCATACTCTGAGGAGATGGCGGGATGTACTCAAGCTGATAACTGCTGTCCGGTTTGTCAGGGACCGACAGGAGCAACCGGCCCTGCCGGACCTATAGGGCCGACTGGGGCAACAGGTGAGCGAGGGCCTGCCGGTCCGGCAGGTGCGAATGGTAATACAGGAGCAACCGGTCCGATTGGCTTCCCGGGAGACCGTGGTCCGACGGGCCCCGCCGGGGCAGCTGGGATGACGGGTGCAACCGGCCCGGCAGGAGAGAGAGGCCCGGCAGGAATGCCTGGCCCTACCGGAGCGGCTGGTCCAACTGGAGCCATGGGAAATACGGGAGCGACCGGTCCAAGAGGCTTTACTGGCCCTACGGGAACCACTGGTCCTGCCGGAGAGCAGGGAGTACCAGGCCCTACCGGTCCTGCCGGAAGTACAGGTGAGAGAGGAATGCCTGGACCGGTTGGTGCGACAGGCCCTACCGGACCCGCGGGAAATACAGGGGCAACCGGACCGAGAGGCTTTACCGGCCCTACGGGAGCCACTGGTCCTGCTGGGGAGAGGGGAGTACCAGGCCCCACCGGCCCAGTTGGTTATCCCGGGGGAAGAGGTTCAGCAGGTCCTGCGGGCCCAACGGGCCCTACCGGAGCTACGGGAAATACAGGAGCCACCGGTCCGACTGGCCCAACTGGTTCTGTGGGAGCCACTGGTCCTGCCGGAGAGCGGGGAGTACCAGGCCCTACCGGCCCGATTGGTTTTCCGGGAGACCGCGGCCCTACTGGAGCTACCGGTCCTGCTGGTGCAAATGGAGTAACCGGCCCAACGGGCCCTGCCGGAGCTACGGGAAATACAGGTGCCACCGGCCCTACTGGAGCCACGGGCCCAACAGGAGCCACCGGTCCGGAGGGAACAGTACCAAATGATATCTTCGCCTCGTTTATCAATTACGGGGCGCAATTTACGAACGCCGAGTTAATGCCCATGAGAACTGCGGTTGCAGACCCTACCGGTAATATTGTATTGACAGATCCAACCCGTATTACGCTGGCTCCCGGAATCTATGCCATTTTTTATGAAGTAACAGCACTGTATTTGGAAAATGGGTTTATGCAGGTAACCCCTTATTATAATAACAGCGCTCATATCGAGTATGGGATTTATTTCATGAAGAATGCAGATGGAAGGGCAAGTGCCGTCGGTTCTGTCTCTTTTATTATTGAGGTACCCAGCCAGACTGTCTTTAATCTGACATTTAACAGTCCTGTGCCGACAACCGAGGGAACCCTCACACTGGCAATTTATAAGCTGAGAAGATAAACCGGAGAGTTCTGTTCTTACACAGGAAAGTGTGGAGAACGTTCCTGTGTAAAAAGAAACCCCTGTCTTTTGCCATACAAAAGACAGGGGTTAATGAAAGCTGGAAAAGGGACTTGAACCCTCGACCTACGCATTACGAGTGCGTCGCTCTACCATCTGAGCTATTCCAGCACAAATTGTACACATTTAATTCATTTATGCATTGGTCATTCTACCATATAAAAAGTAAAAGATCAATATATAAAATGATCTCATAGAGTACCTTTTTGGAAAAATGTTGGAACAGCATCACCAGATAACACTGAAGATGTCCGTCAGGATGGTGTAACAAAAGAATTTCGCCCGTTTTTATTGACTTTGAAAATTAGAATAGTATATAATTGGAACGAACCTCTGCGCATATAAGAGCCGCAGGGATTCTGGAAAAATCTGAATTTTACCCGGCTGTGAGGCAGGGTTAAAATACAGTACATAAAATTTCGGAACAAAAGAAAGGAAGTGCACTATGGGTAACCATATCGTATTTGACGAAACCAGACCGCTTGATATTATTCCGGTCGGAAGAATCACAGTTGATTTAAACCCATCCAGAGAGAACTATTACAAATCTACGGCAGATGTAACTTACTTCATGAAATATTTGGGCGGTTCCCCGGGAAATATTGCAGTTGGCACAAAGCGTCTTGGCAGAAAAGTCGGTTTTATCGGCAAACTCAGCCCGGATCAGTTCGGTGATTACATCGACGGTTATTTTAAAGAAGAAGGTATTGACAGGACCTGTCTTACCAGGGCTCCGAAGGGTTACAATACCGGACTTACTTTTACAGAGATATTAAGTAAGACGGAGAGCAGCATTATGATGTACCGTGAGCATGTAGCTGACCTGCAGCTGAGCACGGATGACATTGACGAAGAATATATTAAATCTGCGAAGGCGATCCTGCTTTCCGGAACTGCGCTGTGCCAGAGCCCGTCCAGAGAGGCTATTTTAAAAGCGCTGGCGATTGCAAAGAGAACCAACACAGTTGTTATCTTTGATATTGACTACAGACCGCATATCTGGAAGAATGAGGATGAGATTGCTGTTTATTATTCTATCGTTGCAAAAGATGCGGATATTATTATCGGCTCCAGGGAAGAGTTTTCTCTGACTGAGAAGTTCCTGCTTCCGGGCAACGAGGATGATAAGGTGAGCGCTGAATACTGGTTTAATCAGGGCGCGAAAGCTGTTATTATCAAGCATGGCAAAGAGGGCTCCGATGCTTACTTCTCCAACGGAGAATCTTATCGGGCAAAACCGTTCCCGGTAGAGTTGGTTAAGTCCTTCGGCGGCGGCGACGGTTATGCCAGTGCATTCCTGTGGGGTATGTTTGAGGGGCTTCCTTATAAAAACTGCCTGAGCCTGGGAAGTGCATGTGCAGCTATGCTGGTGGCTTCCGAGAGCTGCGCCAATGATATGCCGACTATTGATAAGCTTCAGGCATTTGAAAAAGAAGCAATTGAAAAATACGGGGATATGGTAACACCGTTATAATGCTGCGGGTTTAGAACAATAGATCTGGCCTCCGGACAATCCGGAGGCCATTTTGTACTTACAAAACCATTCGGCAGGGCGCGCACTCGCGCAAAAGGACAAAGCCAGCTATGCTTTGTTTAATTATAGAAATTGAGGAGAAGGAGAACGATTTATGAGAGGAAAACGAGTAATTCTTATGGCATCTCTGTGCCTAATTTTAATGCTGTCACTTACGGCCTGTCATTCCAGCAAATCCTTTACGTTTCAGATTGAGAACGGAGAGAAGATCCAGGTAAAATTGGATACCACAGACGGCTATGATCTTCTGCAGGAAAGCGGAACAATAACAGTTCAAAAGGACGGCGAAGATATATTAAACGGCGTCTTTTTACTGCCTGACGGATATAGCAGCTATGAGACGGCTATTACATCATCAAGCGAGGTGGATATTTTAGAGGCGGCTCCTGAGGATGCGCCAACCTATTATCTCTATCAATTTGAGGGTGAGGCCGGGACGGAGACAACATTTTTATTCAAAATTGAAGGTGCTGAAACCGGTATGATAATCGGCAGTCTTGCATCCCGTGAGGAAGCTGAGGCAGCATTTGGGTTACTGGAATTTGAAATTGAAAAATAAGAAACATAAGGATGAGAGGAAATGGAGAAAGCAGCAGTACCAAAGAGTTGGAGCAGGGAGACATACCCTCTCTTTATTGAGTCTCTTTTCGCGTTAAAGGATGAAGGATACCTGGCCTTTCAGAGCAGGCTCGTGCCTGGTGTTGATAATATGATCGGGGTACGGATACCGATATTGCGTAAGCTTGCGAAAGAGATTGTCAAAGGGGAGCCGAAGGAGTTCCTGAAACTGGCCGGCAGTACGTACTACGAGGAGGTTATGGTTCAGGGACTGGTGATCGGGCTGTTGAAAAAGGAAGAGGGATTTGATGTCATTCGGACCTGTGTAGATGAGTTTCTTCCCAAAATCAATAACTGGGCCGTCTGTGATTCCTTCTGCGCCGGCATGAAGGTGACAAAATATTTTAAAAAAGATATGTTTGACTATATACAAGAGCTGACATCGGCAAAAGGAGAATTTACAGTCCGGGCAGGTTTGATTCTGCTGCTCAATTATTACATAGAGGATGCTTACCTGCCTTTTATTTTTAAATGCTGTGATGAGATAGGCCGGGAGCGGTATTATGTTCAGATGGCAGCAGCCTGGCTGCTCAGCATGTGTTTTATAAAATATCCGGACGAAACACTGTGCTATCTGCATCAGAACGAGCTGGATGCATTTACCTATCATAAAACCCTGCAGAAAATACTGGAATCTTACCAGGTATCAGATGATACAAAAGTGATGATCCGGGAAATGAAAAAGCAGTGCCGGATGCAGTAGCTGGGAAAAGGCAAAACCAGAATATTTCATACCTTTCGTGGAATACTAACCAGGTAAAATAAATTTCATTTTAGGAGGAAACGATTCCATGAAGAAAAGAATAGTTGTATTATGCGCCCTTTTCTGTCTGAGTATACTGGTTTTAACAGCATGTTCCAAGAAAGAGGATAATGCAAATATGGACCCCAATAAGGATACAACAGAAAATGGTACTGGAACAAATGACCCGAATACCGAGAACAATACTAACGGCAATACCAATGGTGTAAATGGAACAAACGGAACCACAAACGGAACTACAAATGGAACAAATGGCACAAATGGAACCACCAACGGAACTACGAATGGAACAAACGGAACCACAAATGGAACTACGAATGGTACGAACGGAACCACAAATGGTACCACAAACGGCACCAACGGCAGAACCAATAGTACGACAAATGGTACAAACGGTGTCAATGGCACAACAAATGGGACTACCGGAAAAAAGAGTAATGCGCCTATGGCGGATGATGACGGAGATGGTGTTGTAAATGCAATTGATGATGCCGGCGATGAAATCGAAGAGCGTCTCGATAAAGATACGAATACCAGAGTTGATTAATAACATGAAAAAATCCGGGAAACAATTTCCCGGATTTTTTTAATATATATTTCTGTACACGGGCGACTGGTTCCACAGGTTCTGTTTTGCCTTTTTTGCAGCTTCCAGTCTTCGTTTTTCTTCATAATCCAGCCGATACAGATACTGGCAGTGATCCTGATAGGGTATGGTACTGTCAGGATGAAAGCCCAGCTGCTCAATCAATTGGATAGATGGCAGGTTCTCCGGCGTAATCAGAGCGGCAAAATGCTCGATCTCCAGCTTTTCATGACCGTACCAGAGGATATACTCCATACATTCCCTGGCGTAGCCCTGCCGTCTGTAGTTCCGGTGTATCAGGTAGGAAACTTCTATTTCAGGAACACCCTGGATGGAGGTGTTTTGAAAGCCGCAGTAGCCGACCAGTGTACCGGAGTCTTTGAGAAAGATCCCCCAGAGCCCGAAGCCATAGAAGCCGTAGGCTTCCTGAATATAGGCGGTTCTGACTTCTGTATCTTCCTCGGCTGAGGAGACTGTGGCTTCATCCAGAAACGGCTCAATACCGGGATCGTCATAAAGATCATGGAGTGCGGGAATATCCTCAATTCCAAGCTCCCGTATAATCAGCCGCCTGGTTCTGCCTATTTCAATGGGAAGTCCCCAGGCACGCCTGTATTCCCGTTCCATAAACTCAAAGTCAATGTCACAGAAACTTTCAATAAGAAGAGACGCTTTGGAAAGGTCCTGAGGGCCGGAATGGGGGTTAATGAAACCGATGCATTTACAGTTTGCCCGGTAGGCAGCCGTCACACCGTTGCAGGAATCTTCAATCACCATACATTCCTCAGGCTCTGCGCCCACACATCTGGCAGCCTCCAGAAAAATATCCGGTTCCGGTTTGCTGCGCGCAACCATCGTACCGCTTACATAAGCATCTATGTAGGGCTGAAGGTGCAGATCTTCTATGGTATGTTCTATTTGTTCTGCCGGAGAGGAAGACGCAATCGCTATCTTAATGCCGTGTTTATGCAGATCCCGTATCAGATCCACGACGTGGGGGATAGGAGGAACTCCCTGCTCTTTATATAAACGCTCCATGGTGCCATGAGCCTTTAACTCCAGATCCCTCCAGTCCATAGGAATATGAAACGTTTCAATCAAACTCTCGAAAACGGCCCTTGGGGTAGCGCCGATAAAATGCTCATAGACGAACGACGGGTCCAGTTTATATCCAAGGGATGCCATAGTTTCCACATGAGCCTGTGTATGAAGGGGCTCACTGTCAACCAGCACACCATCCATATCAAATAAAACAGCTTTAAATACGTAATCCATAAAAGCAAATCCTTCTCTCTGTATCTTTACTTTTTTACTCACGTGTATAGTATAGCAGATTTACTAAAGTTTTAATAGAAAAAAGATTTTTTATTGTGTTATTTTACAAATTCTTCAGATATATCATGAAAACCGGCTTTATCCTGGATTTTTCCCTGATGCTAATCAGTAAAAAATATGCTAGAATAAAGCCGGTTCATTTCATATGAAGTTTAAAGGAAGGACGTTTGAGGGTAAGAACCTGTGAAGGACTGTGCTTAATCAGCTTTCTGCAGAGAGCAGATTCTCATAGTAGAGTCCGACCAGAAACCACAGAGGGGCATAGTCCAGGCGTACAACACCCTGCAGATTTAACTTTGCCTGGCTGTAATCCCAGGGACAGGCTTCATGGCGTTTTAAAAGCTTGCCGGTGACAAACTCACCGGTAAAAATGCAGAGGGTATAAATTGTTCCCCGAAGCATTTTGCTGCAGTGTTTGTTTTTCAGGCCCTTGCAGACCGGGGAAAGAACGGCTGCCATACCGTAAATGGGAAACATCCAGACGGATGTGCGGCAAAGAAGCTTTGGATCTTCCTTGTGGATGACAGAGTGCAGACCGGTGAAAAAACATTCGAAACACCAGCCGGATAAGCCGCAGCGGAGAAAGTCGGTTGCAAAGCATTTTTTCATAGGTATTGTTCCTTTCTGAGCGTTGATTTCGGTGGCTTTATTCTGTTTCTGTATTAGAGACAGTAACCTTTTTCATAGTATCTGCACTGAGAAAAAGAATATGTAAAATTGATTAAAAAATAGTTTCACGGGCAGGTATGCAAACAATTATATTTGATTGCTGCTTAAGCCGCGGCTGTTTAAAAAAATAAAAAAGACTACTGTCTGTTGGAGGCATATCATGACATACCAGGAAGCGATGGAGTATATCGAGGCTGCATCCAGGTCCGGCAGCGTGCTGGGACTGGATACGATGAGAGAATTAATGGAACGTTTGGGAAATCCCCAGAATAAACTGAACTTTGTACACGTGGCCGGTACCAACGGCAAGGGCTCCAGCGCCGCGTTTATGAGTTTTATGCTGGCAGCAGCAGGCAGGAAGGCGGGACGGTACATCTCGCCTACTATTTTTGAATACCGCGAGCGGCTTCAGATTACGGAGCAGATGGGCGGCCGGATAAACACCCGCTATATCACAGAGGCGGAGACGGCCCGGTATGTGGAGCGGGTGAAGGAGGCAGCAGAGAAAATGGACCCTCAGCCGACTGTTTTTGAGATTGAGACTGCAATGGGATTTCTGTTTTTTCTGGATCAGGACTGTGACTATGTGGTGCTGGAGGTCGGACTGGGCGGAAGAGAGGACGCCACCAATGTGATCAGCACAAGTGTGTGCAGCGTATTTTCCTCGATCAGCCGGGACCATATGCAGTTTCTGGGGAACACCCTGGCAGAGATTGCCTGGGAGAAGGCGGGTATTATGAAGCCGGGAGGGCTGGCCGTGTCCATCAACCAGAAGGGAGAGGTCCGGGCAGTTTTGGAAGAGGAAGCAAAAAAGCAGGAAGTAAGCCTTTATTTTGCCGACCGGGCACAGGCGGAAGTGAAGGCGATGGATATGGAGGAAACCGTATTTTCACTAGATGGCATGGAGAATCTGTCGATTCATCTTCTGGGGAAGAATCAGGTTGAAAATGCGGTGCTGGCCGTGGAGGCAGTAAAAAAATTTCTTCCGGAGATTACGCCCGCCCAGATCAGGGAAGGATTAAATAGCACCTTCTGGCAGGGAAGGTTTCAGGTGATTCACAAAGATCCTTACATCATCGTGGACGGTGCCCACAATGAGGGGGCCTCCCTTGCAATGAGAGAAAATATAAAGACCTATCTTGCAGACAGGCGGCTGATCTACGTGATGGGAGTTTTTGCGGATAAGGACTATGAGGTTATTCTGAAAAACACAGCGGAATTTGCCTCAGAGATTATAACGATACAGCCGGACAATAAGCGGGCGCTTCCCTCGTCTGAGCTGGCAGGGGCAGCACGCCGCTATTGCAGCTGCGTGACGGATGCGAAAGATCCGGCAGCAGGGCTTAAGCTGGCAATCCAGAAAGCCGGAAAGAAGGATGCGATACTCACATTCGGTTCGCTCTCATTTATTAAAGAAATGACGGAGACTGCCGGGATGTGCTACTATAAGGAATGAGGATTGCAAAGGATTTTATAAAATGTTACAATTAACGACGTAATTCGCGTAGATGCAAGGTGCCGGTCCGGCTATTCGGGATTGGTTTTGAGATAAAAGGATGGTATGGATATGATTGACAAGAATAAAATCGAGACAGCAGTGAGGTTATTTCTGGAAGGAATCGGGGAGGATATAGAGCGGCCCGGCCTGCAGGAAACACCAAAGAGAATCAGTACCATGTGCGAGGAACTGTTTGCCGGCATGGAGGATGACAGCCGGGTGCATCTGTCTAAAACCTTTCCTGCTGAGAATAATGAGATGGTGCTGGAGCGGGATATTACTTTTTATTCGGTCTGTGAGCATCATCTGCTGCCCTTCTTCGGGAAGGTTCATATCGCCTATATACCGGATGAACAGGTTGTGGGTATCAGCAAACTGGCCCGCACGGTGGAGGTTTATGCCAGGAGGGCACAGATTCAGGAACAGATGACAGCGCAGATTGCCGATGCCGTTATGGAGTATTTAAAGCCAAAGGGCGTGATGGTTATGGTGGAGGCGGAGCATTTGTGTATGTCCATGCGGGGGATCAAGAAGCCGGGAACCAGGACAGTTACGTTTGTCTGCCGGGGAGAGTTTGAGCACAACAGGGATTTAACGGATACTTTTTTCCGCCTGACAGGCGGTACATCTTTCAGATAAAGACGGCAGGGGAACCGTGCAGGAGTCTCCTGTCCGGAGGGCGCAATGGAGAGAGTGAATGCAATATTGTGCCATGAAACCTATCAGAGGCTCATGGCACAGATTACGGAGCAGGAAAGAGACCGGATTTTCTGTAAACACGGGATTGCACATCAGCTGGATGTGGCAAGGATCGGCATGCTGATTGCCTTTGAGCAAAAGATACATATTTCCAGGCCGCAGCTTTATGCAGCGGCGCTGCTTCATGATATAGGAAGAGCAGTTTCAGGATTGGATCACGAACAGTGCAGTGTGAAGCTGGCGGAGCCGATTCTTAAAGACGTGGGATTTTCCGGTGAGGAGCAGAGGGAAATATTGGAGGCGATTGCCGCCCACAGAGACAGCGGCGGCGGTTCGGATCTGGCCTGGCTGTTATACCGGGCAGACAAGCTTTCCAGAAACTGTTTTGCGTGTGAGGCCAGGCAGATGTGCTACTGGCCGGAAGAGAGGAAAAACAACGAGGTGATCTATTAATGAAGATTGGCAGCAGAAAGTTCAAAGATGAAAAAACCTATATTATGGGTATTTTAAATGTTACGCCGGATTCTTTTTCCGACGGCGGAAAATTTGACCGGGTGGAGACAGCTCTGATCCATGTGAAGGATATGATTGACGCAGGCGCCGATATCATTGATATCGGCGGAGAGTCCACACGGCCCGGACACGGCCCGCAGATTTCCGATGAAGAGGAAAAGAAGCGGGTGCTTCCCGTTATCCATGCGATTAAGGAACGATTTGATATCCCCGTATCTCTGGATACCTATAAGCCCGCGGTGGCGGAAGCGGGTATTCTGGAGGGCGTGGATATGATCAACGATATCTGGGGTTTAAGATATGATCCCAGAATGGCGGAGGTCATTGCCGAGTATGATGTGCCGGCCTGTCTGATGCACAACAGGGAGAAGGCAGATTATAAAAACTTCCTGGAGGAAGTGGAAGACGACCTAAAGGAGACGCTTCGGATTGCGGAGCGGGCTGGAATCAAGCAGGATAAGATTATACTGGACCCGGGCCTTGGGTTTGGCAAGAATTATGAACAGAATCTGATTGTGCTGGCTAATCTGGAATATTTTAAACGGCTTAACATGCCCCTTCTGCTGGGATCATCCAGAAAATCGGTGATCGGGATGACTTTGGATCTGCCGGTGGAGGAACGGGAAGAAGGGACGATTGTGACCTCGGTTCTGGCTGTTCAGGCCGGATATCAGTTTGTGAGGGTGCACAATGTGGCCGGGAACAAGCGGGCTCTGCGCATGACGGAAGCGATTCTGGAACAAAGAGTAAGAGAGTAAGATCGGAGGAGATGCCGCAGGCTTTTTGTGCGGCACCTCCTTTTATAGGAGGACTTTATGGACAAGATTAAGATAAGGGATCTGGATATTTATGGATTTCACGGTGTTATGCCTGAGGAAAATGTGGTGGGCCAGCGGTTTCTGATCTGCGCCGATCTTATGGTGGATACCAGAGCGGCTGGAGAATCAGACGATCTGAGCAAATCCGTTCACTATGGGGACGTGTGCCACTGGATCAAGGGTATGATGACGGAACATACATACCAGTTAATTGAGCGGGCGGCCGAAGAACTTGCGGAAGGTATTCTGATCCATTTTCCGCTGGTGCGCGCCCTGCGGCTGGAAGTTAAGAAGCCTCAGGCGCCGGTGGGACTGCCCTTTGGCATGATTTCGGTGGAAATCGAGCGGGGATGGAAGCGGGCAGCCCTTTCCTTCGGCAGCAACCTGGGAGATAAAAAGGGTCAGATAGACGAGGCCATAAAACAGCTTTCAGAGGATGAGAAGATCCGGGTTCTCAAGGTTTCCGATTATATCGTGACGGAGCCCTGGGGGAATGAGGATCAGGATGAATTTGTAAATGGAGCCCTTATTCTGGAAACCCTCTATTCACCCCTGCAGCTGCTTCACAGGATGCAGCAGGTGGAACAGAACCTGAAACGGACCAGAGAGGTACACTGGGGGCCCAGGACGATTGATCTGGACATGATCTTCTATGAAGATGAGATCACCGGAACGGAGGAACTGACGCTTCCCCATCCCTATATGCAGGAGCGGATGTTTGTGCTGGAACCTCTGGCGCAGATCGCACCGGGGATGAGACACCCCGTCTTTGGGCAGACAGTGTTCCAGCTGAGAGAACAGTTAAAAAGACAGGAAGAGGGCAGGTAGCGGTATGGATTTATTGGAATGCAGAAAACAGATTGACGAGATCGACCGTCAGATGGTGAGCTTATTTGAAGAGCGGATGAAAATATCCAGAGATGTGGCGGAATATAAACTGTCTGTGGGAAAAAAGATATATGATAAGGAGCGGGAAGACGCCAAGATACGGATGGTGGAGGAGATGACCGACAGCCAGTTTAACCGGCATGCCGTGCGGGAACTCTATTCCCAGCTGATGTCCATGAGCCGCAAGCTTCAATATACGCTGATTCCGGGGGAGACGGCCGTGCAGCAGTTTACTCCTGTGGAAGGCCTGGATATTACCGAAGCGACCAGAGTAGTCTATTTCGGCGTTCCGGGCAGCTACACTGAGCAGGCCATGCTGGAAGTGTTTGGAGACAAGGTTCAGGGATTTAACCGAACCGCTTTTAAAGATATTATGGAGGCGGTGCAGGCCGGGGAAGCGGACTACGGGATTCTGCCGATCGAAAATTCGTCCACCGGCGGGATTGACGATATCTATGATCTCCTGGTGGACTATGAAAATGTCATTGTGGGACAGCATATTATCAAGATCCGACAGTCCCTTCTTGGACTTGCGGGAGCGAAACCGGAGGATATTAAAACGGTTTACTCCCATCCCCAGGGGATTTTGCAGTGCAGCAGATTTCTGGAGAAGTATCCGTCCATGAAGGCGGTTGAATTTGCCAGCACGGCAGCAGGGGCTGCGAAGGTGAAAGAGGATCAGGATTCTTCCCAGGCGGCCATCGGCAGCATACGGGCGGCGGAGTATTACGGTCTGTCCGTGATATGCGAACAGATCAATGATGAGGATACGAATTCTACCCGTTTTATTATTATCACAAGAGAGAAGAAATACCTGGAGGATGGGAATCTGATCAGCCTGAGCCTGGAGCTGCCTCACACCGCGGGCTCTCTCTACAACATTCTCTCCCACATCCGGTTTAACGGACTGAACATGACGAAAATCGAGTCCAGGCCGCTCAGCGGAAAGCCGTTCGAATATCGGTTTTTTATTGACTTTCAGGGGAACCTAAAGGAACCGGGCGTGCGCAACGCGATCCGCGGGATGGCGGAGGAAGCGGTGGATTTTCGGATTCTGGGCAATTATAAGGAATCCTGACAGACTAATTTTTCATTGTTTTATCAAAGTCTAATCACAAAATAAACATATTTTCCATTTAAACTTTCAATCAAGATAAAGGAAAAGCGTGTCAGGCACGCGATTCCGTATCATAATAAGTCAGACGGCAGAAAGAGCAATCCGGATGCTGTATTACCTTGATAAAAAAGATGGAAAGGAGAAAAGGTTATGTATAACGAAGAGAATAATAAAATGAATTATAACAATTATGATCAGGATGACCTTTATAATATGGAAAATGTGACAGTGGAGCCCTCCGGCACGGGCGGAGGCAAAAAGCCGAAAAAGAGCAGAAGATGGCTGAAAAGAACCTGTGCGGCCCTTCTAGCCGCAGCGTTGGTGTTGGGCGGCGGATTTGCCGGGTATCTTTCTCTGGAAAGCCTGGTAAATAAGAAGGTGCAGGAGAGAGTGGCTGAGGCCGGCAGGAATCAGGAGAATGAAGACAAAGCAGAGCTGACTACCGTTGCTTCCAGTTATTCAGGAGAATCCAGTTCCAACGATGTCTCCCAGGTTGTAGCAAATTTTGAACCCGCGGTTGTGGCGATCAACTGTGTGGTGAATCAGAATATAGCGGATATCTGGGGCAGACAGTATCAGCAGCAGGCACAGTCCAGCGGCTCCGGTATCATCATCGGGCAGAACAGCAAGGAAGTGCTGATTGTAACCAATAACCATGTCGTATCCGGCGCTGCCCAGGTAAATATTGAATTTGTGGACGGCACCACGGCAAGCGCTGCGATCAAGGGAACCAGTTCCAATGCCGATCTGGCTGTGGTAGCAGTTAAGATTGCCGATTTATCCGACGACACGATGAATACGATTAAGGTTGCGACTCTGGGCAATTCAGATGATCTGAAGGTCGGCGAGATGGCGATTGCCATCGGGAATGCGCTGGGCTATGGCCAGACTGTGACTGTGGGCTATATCAGTGCGCTGAACAGAGAAGTTGCCTATGAAGATTATTCCATGGAACTGATCCAGACGGATGCCGCTATCAATCCTGGAAACAGCGGCGGAGCCCTGTTAAATGCCAGAGGCGAGGTAATCGGCATCAACTCTGTCAAATATGCGGATACCCAGATTGAGGGTATTGGATTTGCTATTCCGATTACGGACGCGATTCCGATCATTACCGAGCTGATGAATTCGGAGCAGGTGGATGAGTCCGAGCAGGCTTATCTGGGCATCGTACCTTATGAAGTCAATAAGGTGTATGCAGAGCAGTTCAACATGCCGGAGGGGATCTATGTCAGCGAAGTAGCGGAGAAATCCCCTGCCGAGAAGGCCGGCATCTTAAATGGTGATATCATTGTCAAAATTAATGGAACGGAAATTGTGACCACGGATGATCTGAGTTCCTATCTGTCGTCCCATCGCTCCGGTGAGAGCGCAGCTGTGACGATACAGCGGATGCAGAACGGCCAATATGTGGAAAAAGAAATCAACGTTACCTTCGGCAGCAAGGCGCAGGCAAATCAGTAGATAAAGAATCGGAACAATGGTACAGGGATAGCGCGGCAGAGCGCTATCCCTGAATTTTAATACATAGGAAAGTTCTCCAAACTTTCTTATGTATTAAAAAAACATCCTATGCGCACTTTGTTCTACTATAAAGGGGTGACTGTTTGAGGACCATGATACAGATTGTAGAAATAGGTCCTCGGTGGTATACTATTTATTATGGAAGTAGATAAGACTCCCACCTTTATAGGTGGTGAGTAAATAACAAATTCGTCATGGTGGGAGCCCAGTCTCCTTCCAAGATAAAGCCTCCGGCGGATTGCAGAGCCACACAGATGTATTATGTCATGCAAAGCATGACGTGCGGCTCGCAGCAAGTACGCCGAGGCGTACTTGAAGAAAGTAAGAGAAGTGTTGACAGCTATAGCAAATAGGAGGCCGGTCTATGTTAAAAATGATTATCCGGATGGATGATGAGAAGATAAAAAAAGAAAAAAAATATCATTTAGAACGTATTTACAGTACCGTAGACAGTGCCTTTGCCAAAATGGGTCTGCCGCGGATGGAGGATACTTCGGGCTGCCTGGTATACCGTGATGGCGGAAATGACAGAGATTATGGGCGGTTTGGACAAATAGTTAACACCTTAAAAAAACAGGAGTGGTTTATGGATAATGTAACTGTCTGGCTTTTGTGTGACAGCGATGATTCCGATAATCCGAATGATTATGACGAAGAAGATTTATTAAACCATTACAGACAAAAACAGGTTATGGGGGCTTAGCGTTTGGAAAGAAGATTTTATAAGGCCCTCAATTTTGATTTGAGCACTCATCAATTAAAAGAACATTATCCGGGAGCAAACTACAGGCATGCCTGCGATGATTTGCGTCGTTTTTTTAAACGGAATAGATTCACCCACAGGCAGGGCTCCGGTTACATATCAGATGTTAGAATGACAACAGCGGATATTTACGATTTAATGGATGAACTTAGCCTGGAGTTCCCATGGCTTGGAAGTTGTGTAAATAAAATTGACGTTACCAATATTGGGCGTCAGCATGACTTGACTGATTTGCTGAAACCAATGGAGGATATTACTCCAGATTGTAATGTATTATTGAATGGAGAAAGTGAATAATCTGCAAACTTTGCAGGAAATGCCATCCAGACTCAGTTATTTGGCAGACAGGTGAATTTTCCCCAGGCCGGTCACAATACAAGCCCTCCCGAATATAGTATAGTATTCGAAAGGAGGGTTTTTATTTTGGCAAAAAAATGTGTGGCATTACTTCTTTGCCTTGTACTTGTTACAACAATGGCCTGCGGATGCAGCAAGAAATCTGACCTGACTCAGGTCACTCTGAATGAGGTGGCACATTCCATCTTCTATGCACCCCAGTATGCGGCGATTGAGCTGGGATACTTCGCCGAAGAAGGAATTGAACTGACTCTGATCAATGGACTGGGCGCCGACAAAACGATGACGGCGGTGCTGGCCGGGGAAGCCGATATCGGCTTTATGGGTTCAGAGAGCTCCATTTATGTCTATGCAGAAGGCGCTGAGGATTACGTTGTGAACTTTGCGCAGCTGACGCAGAGAGCCGGTAATTTTATTGTAGCCCGAAGCGCAGAACCAAACTTTAAAATTCAGGACCTGGTTGGCAAGACGGTGGTCGGCGGAAGAGCCGGCGGAATGCCTCAGATGGTCTTTGAATACATTCTGAAAAAGAATGGTATCGATCCTCAAAACGATCTGACAATTGTTCAGAATATTGATTTCGGCCTGACAGCGGAGGCATTTTCCACAGGCACCGGCGATTATACCGTAGAGTTTGAGCCATATGCCAATGCGCTGGAAAAGGAAGGGGCGGGAGCGGTTGTTGCCTCTCTGGGTGTAGAGAGCGGCAAAGTACCGTATACGTCTTATTCGGCAAAACAGAGCTTCATCGACAAGAATCCGGAAATCATTCAGAAATTTACCAATGCGATTCAGAAGGGTCTGGACTATGTAAATTCCCACACTCCGGAAGAAATTGCAGAGGTAATCGCACCACAGTTCCCGGAGACGGAGAAGGAAGATCTGATTGCTATTGTAACCCGCTACTATGAACAGGATACATGGAAGGAAGATACCGTATTCTCCCAGGATAGCTTTGATCTGCTTCAGAACATTCTGGAGGAGGCAGGCGTACTGGAAGAGAGAGTTCCTTACGATAAATTAGTAACCACGACTTTTGCGGAAGAAGCGGCAAAATAAAGAGATAAAACTACATGATAAGCTCCCCGGCCCAAAATTTTGCAGGCCGGGGAGCTATGTCTTTTCCGGCAAGTAGGATATAATGAAGAATAGTCGAGCGAAGCGAGACTATTCGCTACTTCTCAAAAAGCGAAGCGTTTGAGAAGGGACCCCTTCTTTTTAAGGAGTGAGGGACGAACGAAATAAAAAAAAGAGCGAAGCGAGACTATTCGCTACTTCTCAAAAAGCGAAGCGTTTGAGAAGGGACCCCTTCTTTTTAAAGAGTGAGGGACGAACGAAATAAAAAAAAGAGCGAAGTGAGACTATTCGCTACTTCTCAAAAAGCGAAGCGTTTGAGAAGGGACCCCTTCTTTTTAAGGAGTGAGGGACGAACGAAATAAAAAAAAGAGCGAAGCGAGACTATTCGCTACTTCTCAAAAAGCGAAAAGTACTATACATAAGGAGAATAGATGAAGACTGAGAACATAAGAAGCTACCGCCTTCGGGCCCATCACCTGGATCAGAAAGTTTCGTTTTCGGGACTGACTGATGCGGCCGGAGCCTGCGGACTGCAAAATTCCCCTCCCGGAGCCTGGGAGAGCGCCCTGTTTCACCGGGTGGAAGGATGCACGCTGCAGCAGCTAAGAGATGCAATATACCGGGATAAAATTCTGCTCCAGGCCTGGAGTTTCCGGGGAGCCCCCGTGGTCTTTCCCACAAGCCAGAGTGACATTTTCCTGACTCCTCTTTTGGCTGAAAAAGGGGAAGAACCCTGGATTTATACTATGGGTATCACAGCCGCCCTGGACTATGTCCGGATGTCGTTTGAGGACCTGCTGTCCCGGACGATGAAAGCCGCGGCTTATCTGAATCACCATACGGTGAAGAGCAAGGAGGCGCTGGACCGGACGCTGGCGGATATCATAGAAAGAGAATTGCCGGAGGAGAAGAAGAAATACTGGCGGGCACCGTCCATGTACGGCTGTCCGGACAGGCAGACGGTGGGGGATGCTGCCGTCTCATTTCTGCTGAGACCCTGTTCCTTTTCCTCACGGGTCGTATTTAGTGAACGGCAGGGCACCAGCCCTACCTTTACTTCCTTTCGAAACTGGACAGGCCATGAGCCGGAGACGGTGCCGGACAGAGAGAAAGAACTGGTGCGAAAATATCTGCACTGTTACGGGCCTGCGACACAGACTTCTTTTATGGGCTGGCTTGGCTGCTCCAGGCAGCAGGCGGTACGGCTCTGGAATACGGTGTCGGACGAGATGGAACCGGTGAAAGCCGGAGGGAAAGAGCGCTATATCTTATCCGGAGACCGGGATGCACTTGTGTATGCTCCGGCAGCAGGAGAGAAGCTGGTTCTGCTGGGGGCGCATGATCCTTATCTGGACATAAAGGACAGGGAAATCATCCTTGAAGATAAGTCCCTGCAGAAAATAGTGTGGAGGACGACGGCTAATCCGGGCGTTGTCTTAAAGGGCGGACGGATTGCTGGAATTTGGAGATCCAGAGCGCAGAAAAACAGCTTGGAGATAAGGATTACTTTATTTGAAACACTTGCGGAGGGAGAGCGCAAAACGCTGCAAAACCTGGCGGAAGAATATGCCGCTTTTCGCTGCCAGAAACTTAAGAGCTGTAAATTAGAAATCGGGATATTTTGAACAAAGTGGGCAAGCCCACAGAACTTTCCTATGTAATAAACAAGGCGCTGTAATGAAGTAAAATTCATTTGCAGCGCCTTTTGTATTTGCACTTTAGATGATTCAGGAAGCGTGCCGTCATTATTGACATAGTATAAACTTCTACACCACAAACTTCCGGATGGCCTTTGCCACACCGGAACTGTTGTTATCGGCGGTGATATAGTCCGCGATATGCTTTAACTCCTCACAGGCATTTCCCATGGCTATGAACAGATCGGCGGCACGCCCCATGGTCAGGTCGTTGTTATTATCCCCGATGGCCATTACATCAGTAGGGGATATGCCGATATATCGGATGAGCTGGGCGAGACCGTCTCCCTTGTTGACGCCCTGCTTGTTAAACTCCAGATTTGTCTTTTCCTGATAGGAAATATCATAGGGAAGAGATAAGGCATGTATCCTTGCCTGATCCCGGTAAGCGGCGCCGGGAAAGAAAATATTAATTTTACCTACCGGATCTGTGCGGGAGGCAATAAATTCGGGAAAATCAGAAATTCCCTGCCTGGTTTCCCGGATCAGGCTTTCCAGATGGGGAACTTCATAGCGGGACAGATCACGCAGTGCGGGCTCCGGGGAGTAGACGGTGCCGTCCGCGAACAGCTCAAACAGCATATCAAAATCACACAGAGACTGATAAATCGACCGTACCTCATCCATGGGGATCAAGTTTTCATAGATGTTATAGCCGTCCGTCAGATCTACGGCGTAGGCTCCGTTACAGGTGACCGCATAATGTATTTCGGGCAGCAGAGCAGCAAAGGGAACAAGCTCACAGCTGCTCCTTCCGGTACAAAACGCAAATTCGGTTCCCTGTCTCGCATACCGGCGGATCGTTTCACAGGTATCCGTGTCGATTTCTCCGCTGCTGTTCAGCAGCGTTCCGTCCAAGTCCAAAGCAACTAATTTAATCATGTCCGCTCCTAATCAGGTTATATCATTCCTGTCATTTACTCTACCATATTCAGGACAGAGTGGCAATGAAAAACGGCTGGCGTGAATGAAGCAAAGCTAATCACTCACGGCGCGCAAAGCTTGCAAGCCCCTCAAAGATTGAGGAGTCAGGGAGCTTAGGTGGACTTGACCGCTTCCTTCTCCTGATTGGAACGGAAAAACAGATAGAGGCCAAAGAGAACTATGATTCCTCCCGCCAGATCGGAGAGGGCCGGTATTTCTCCCGCAAAAAGAAAACTGATCACAGGTGCCAGAACCGGGCTCAGAAACATATAATTTGTTACATCCGTTGTTTTTCTGGCTCTTGAAAGAGCCAGCGACCACAGAACATAGGCCAGAGCGCTGGAAAAAATGCCCATATAGATAAAGCTGAGAATGGGTTTGGCCGGCGCGGTCTTTAACTCCTTAACGGCTCCCGGCAGAGCAAAAAGCAGCAGAACCGTTCCAGCCAGAATGCTGTATGCCGTGCACTGCAGGGCGGTATATTTTTTGGTCAGTTTCCGCTGCAGCAGATTATAGCTGGTGAGGGATACCGAGGCGAGAATGATCCAGAACAAACCGCTGTTGACGGCAAAAACGCCGTTCCAGAGTGTCAGGACGGCGATACCTGCAATTTCTACGACAAAAGCGGCAAAGCCAAGCGGCCTGATTTTTTCCCGGAAGAAAACAGAGGCAAATACAGCCGTCAGGATCGGAACACTTGCCATAACGAGGCTGGCTGTAGCGCCGGTTAACAATGCGTTGCCCCTGTTAAATGTCTGGGTGTACAGGGCGAAACCGAATGCGCCGGTCAGGAAGAACAGGGGGATATCCCTAAAATCCGGAAAAGGTATTTTTTTAATCAGCATAACCACTAAAAGGGTGACGGAAGCCACCAGATAGCGGAGCAGCCCCAGGGATGAGGGGGAGAAGTGTTCCAGGGCAATTTTAGTAAAGGCGAAGGTGGAGGCCCAGAGCACCACGGTAGTGACAGCAAACAGATGTATTTTATAATCTTTTTTCATACCAGTGCGCCTTTCTTTATTTGATAGATTCATTTTATGTTATATTCTGTCGATTCACAACCCTGAAAAAGGAAAAGAAATGTCTCAAAAAGAAGAAATATGTCTGAACGGCAGATATAAAATCTTTCTTAAATCGGACCTGGAATAATTGACAGCCATGCAGGAACATCCTATGATTTGAGCTAGATGTACCGGGGAGGAAATTAAAGTGGGTAAAATAGGAAAAAAAACAGGGAAAGTCGTCTTTGTTATTCTGGTTCTGGCCCTGATTTATATTATCGTGGGTGCTACCGTTCCTTTTATGAGCCAAAAAGAAGTGAGCGAGGAATACAAGAACGAATTTGATGTGGGGAAGTTTTACGGCGATGAAACTACTTCTTCTGTTGACCGGGCGGCTCTGGTGGAAGACAGTATGGATGCGCTGCATATCCGTCTGAGAATGATTGAGGACGCCAGGGAGCAGATCATCATTTCTTCGTTTTCAATCAAGACGGACCGGAGTGCGACGGAGGTGATGTCTACTCTGCGGGCAGCGGCGGACAGAGGAGTGCGGATTAAAATTATTGCCGACGGGCTGATCAGCGGGATGGCGATGAAGTCCGATCCGATGTTTTTTGTGCTGGCTGCGTACCCGAATGTGGAAATAAAATATTATAATGTACCGACGCTGATAAAGCCCTGGACATTTCAGGGCAGGATGCATGATAAGTATATTATAGTGGATGATAAATTACTGCTGGTGGGCGGAAGGAATACTTCTGATTTATTTCTGGCAGACTATGATAGGGAGCATCTGAGCTACGACAGAGAAGTGCTGATTTATAATACCGGGGATGTTAACGAAAGCGTCATATCCCAGGTTTTGAATTATTTCGATGAAATCTGGAACTGCAAAGACAGCGAGACCGTGTTTGAAGACCCCGGACGGGGCAAACGAAAGGATATGGCTGCCGCGGGAGAGAATCTGAATCAGGTATACGCGGCTTTGCGGGAGGAAAAGAGAGAACTGTACCGGGAGGAGGGAACGTATTCGCAGGAGTACGATCCGCAGCGTTTCGCTTACTACGAAGGCGGTACAGTGGCAACCAGGAAAGTGACATTTATAGCCAATCCGATTACCATCATGGGGAAAGAGCCGACGGTGTGGTATGAGCTGACCGAGCTGATGAAACAGGCGCGCTTAAGAGTCCTGATCCATATGCCCTACATGGTATTCAATGATCAGATGTACCAGGATATGACGGATATCGTGAATCAGACCGGCAATGCCACCGTGGTGACGAACTCCATTGCGGGCGGCGAAAACATCATGGCCTCTTCGGATTATTATCTGAACAGAAAGAAGATTATAAAAACAGGAGTATCACTCTATGAGTACCAGGGCGACCACTCCATGCATGCCAAGTCCCTTCTGGTTGACGATAATATTTCTGTGATAGGTTCTCTGAATTCGGATATCAGAAGTGTCTATCTGGATACAGAATCCATGCTTGTGATTGATTCGAAAGAATTTAACCGGATTTTGCTGGATGCGGTCACAGAGAAGCAGAATGAGTCGCTGGCTGTTGATGCGGATGGTGATTATATACCAAGAACCGGTGTGGAAGAGCTTTCCATACCCGGGATTAAGAAAATAATATATACAATATTATCTCTTCCGGCCCAGCTGTTCCGCTATCTGATGTAGGAGCGCTGCCAGGCCGGCAGGAAAGGGGAAATGTTCATGGAACAGATATATTTTAACGGCGATATTATAACGATGGAAGAGGAAAATGACGCAGTTCAGGCTGTGCTGGTAAAAGAGGACAAAATTGCCGGGATGGGATCGTTGCAGGAAATGGAGCGGCTGGCGTCAGAGAACGCTGTTAAGGTTGATTTAAAGGGCAGGACTCTTATGCCGGCGTTCATTGATCCCCACAGCCATATCACGGCTCTGTCCTCCACACTGGATTTTGTGCAGCTGGGAGCGGCCGGTAATTTCAGGGAGATTCAGGAAGCGTTAAGGCAACATATTGCAGAACATAAGCTGGGTAGTGATGAGGTAGTCATCGGCTTCGGCTATGACCACAATAATCTGTCGGAGGGTATCCATCCGGATAAAACTGTTCTGGACGCGGTCGGTCCCAACCCTGTTTTGATCACACATACGTCGGGACATATGGGAGTGGCAAACAGCCGGATTCTTGACATGCTCCACATTGATGATAAGACGGAAGACCCAAAAGGCGGGAAGATCGGCAGAGTGAGCGGCAGCAGAGAGCCGAACGGCTATCTGGAGGAAACCGCGTTTATCCGTTCCACCGCGGGTGTGGCGCTGCCCCAGACGAAAGAACAGCAGATGGACGCCATGATCCGGGCACAGGAAGTTTATTTAAAGAATGGCATCACCACGGTTCAGGATGGTCTTATGCATCGGAGGGAGTATGAGATGCTGAACGAGGCGGCAGGTGAGCAGAAGCTGACCGTGGATGTGGTAGGCTATGTGGATATCAACGGCGGCGCAGAGCTGATGAAGGAGGCTGCCGCTTACACGAAGGGTTATCATAACCGTTTCCGGATCGGAGGATATAAACTGATTCTGGATGGATCTCCTCAGGGCAGGACAGCCTGGCTTTCAAAGCCTTATGAAAACGGTGACGACGATTACTGCGGCTATCCGGTATACGAGGACGGAAAGGTCAAAGAATATATAAAACAGGCAGAGCGTGAAGAGCGGCAGATTCTGGTTCACTGCAATGGAGATGCCGCCAGTGAACAGCTGATCTCTGTCTATGAAAAGCCGTCCAGGCTTCGTCCTGTTATGATTCATGCCCAGACAGTCAGGAAAGACCAGCTGGAACGGATGAAAGCGATTGGGATGATTCCTTCTTTCTTTGCGGCACATACCTATTACTGGGGTGATGTTCACAGAAAAAATCTGGGAGAAGTCAGAGCCGACCGGATCAGTCCGGCCAAAACAGCCCAGGAGCTTGGCATCCCTTTCACTCTGCATCAGGATTCTCCGGTGCTGCCTCCTGATATGATCGACACAATCTGGTGTGCGGTAAACCGGAGGACGAAAAGCGGGCATCTGCTGGGCGGTCAGGAGAGAATTTCTGTCTACGAGGCGTTAAAGGCAGTGACAATAAACGCGGCGTATCAGTATTTTGAGGAGGATAGAAAGGGAAGTATCCGCCCCGGAAAGCTGGCCGATCTGATTATACTGAGCAAGAACCCTCTGAAAATGAAGGCGGAAGATCTGCGGGACATCAAGGTTCTGGAGACGATAAAAGAGGGGAAGGTTGTGATGAAGGAAAAGGATAAGGGATAATGAAGAAGGAATAGTGAATAATGAAGAACGAAAAGGAAGAAGGAATAGGCAAGAATGAATAGTGAAGAATGGAAGGGATTGTGAAAGCTGCGGTGATGCTGCAAGTGAAGCATTCCTGCAAAACGGTGAAAGAATGTATAGGTATGAAGGAGGGTGCTTTTATCCTCCTTCTTTTTTGTCGTTTTATAGGGAGGCAGATCGAATGGGGAAAGTTTTCCTTGACTTAGAGTGAAGTTTAAGAGGTATGATAATAATATTAATTGTGAACGGAGGGTTTGAGAAATGGATGTTGTGATCTCATTTCTTATTTTTTTTGCGGCCTTAATTGCCAGTATTATCTGGAAGTTTTCTATTTTGATTCCGCTTGCGATCGGTCTTGCGGCTTTTATCGTGGCGGCTGTGTTGAGGGGTAACTCTGTTGGTGCGGTGATCCGTATGATGGGGAAGGGCCTGAAGAGTTCGGTGGGCGTTGTGTTTATTCTTTTCCTGCTGGGTGTGATTACTGCTCTGTGGAGAAGCGCGGGCACGATTCCGTATATTGTTTATCACAGTGTGCGATTTATACAGCCTCAGATCTTTATTGTGTGTGTGTTCCTGCTGTGCTGTCTGTTTTCCTATCTGACAGGAAGTACGCTGGGCACAGCCGGCACGATCGGCGTGGTTATGATGGTTCTGGCCAGAACCGGCGGCGTGGATCTGTACCTTACAGCCGGGGCGGTACTGTCCGGCGGTGTATTCGGAGACCGGAACTCTCCATTTTCTAATTCCGCGAATCTGATATCCAATGTTACGAAAACGAATATATATGTGAATATTAAAAACATGTTCAGGGACGGTTTATTGCCGATCCTGATTACTCTGGGAATCTATATTGTTTTTTCTCTGCAGAATCCTCTTCGGGTGGAGGAAGCCGGAGTGCTCTCCGATATGCCGGAATTGTTCCGGCTGCACTGGATTGTACTTTTGCCTGCCGTCCTCGTGTTAGTGCTTTCCTTCCTGAGGATTAAGGTGAAATATACGCTGCTGATCAGTGTTCTAACCAGTTTTATTCTTAGCCTGACGGTTCAGCACCAGTCTTTTGGTCAGGTGCTTAAATACATATGGAGCGGATATACGCCGGCTCAGGCCAGCGAACTGGGAAAAATTATGTCGGGAGGCGGATTGTCCAGCATGGTGACCGTGCTGGGAATAGTGCTTCTTTCATCTACCTACTCGGGAATTTTTGATGCGACCGGTATGCTCCACGGGATAGAGGATGTTATTATCCGGTTCAGCCGTAAACTGGGGGCCTACGTGACGACTCTGGTGTCCAGTTTCTTTATTGCCTGTTTTTCCTGCAATCAGACGCTCTCCACGATGATGACCTATCAGCTCTGCCATAAGGCAAATGAAGCACAGAAGGTGGATAAATATGATTTCGCGCTGTGCATGGAAAATTCTGTTGTTCTGATCGCCGGGCTTCTTCCGTGGAGTATTGCGTGCGCGGCGCCTCTGGCGGCAATTAACATGGACTATGGCGCGATACGATATGAGTTTCTTCCTTTCCTGATTATTTTAATCAATCTGATCAAGCGGGTTGCGAAGCTGCCCCAGAAGACGATAAAGACGCTGGAGAGGAGTAATGAAGAGTGAAGATGGTATAAGGAAGAGCGGAAGATGGAGTGAAAATGGACGTGCTCCTGTGCCAGTTGAAAATCTTTTCGGGAAATGTATGGAAATGGCTATTGACTTAAAGTTAACTTCAAGGATTAAACTATAATTTATGAGTGGCGTTTTCTGTTTTGCCGCGCATGTGGGTTAGTTCCTGTTGGGATAATAATTGATTAATCGGAGGTCGAAACAAGGATTTGTGACGCTTCGGAATGGAGGAAAAGAATGAGGTATAAACATCTCAAAAATGCAAATGTTGATGTTTCCGCTCTTGCGGTAGGAACTTGGGCGATCGGCGGTGAAAGTTACGGCGCTGTGAACCGGAATGACAGTATTGAGGCTATCCGTAAGATGGTGGACTGTGGTGTTAACCTGATTGATACCGCTCCCTGCTACGGCAACGGTATGTCGGAGAAGATCGTTGGAGAGGCTATTCAGGGCATTCGGGACAAAGTCCTGCTTTCTACGAAATTTGGCTTGATTACTGATATCTACGGCAGAGGATATAAAAGAGACGGAAGCTACAAGAATGTAATGCGTGAAGTTCAGAGTTCTATGATGAATCTGGGTACGGATCACATTGATTTCTATTATTATCACAAACCGGATGGTATTACTCCGCTTTCTGAGACGATGGCAGCGCTGAACTGGCTGAAAAAAGAAGGCTATATCAGTTATATTGGATTTTCTAATTTCTCCAGAGAAGAAGTGGAAGAAGCTTTGAATTATGGTGATATTGATGTGCAGCAGCCATCCTTTTCCATGATCAGCCAGGAGAACAGAGATCTGATGACCTGGGGTTATTCTAAAGGAATTGATTCCTTTACCTACGGTTCTCTGGGGGCAGGTATCCTGACCGGGGCTGTGCGTGAGATGCCGAAATTTGAGAAGAATGATTACCGTCTGACGTTCTATGATTTCTACAGAGAGCCGAAGTTCTCAAGAGCGATGGAACTGTTAACCGCACTGGATAAAATCGCGGAAGCACATAACGCGCCTGTTCCGCAGGTTGCAATTAACTGGAGCACCCAGAAAGACTTCGTGGGTACTGCTCTGTGCGGTGTCCGGAATGCCAGAGAGGCAGAGGAAAACTGTGCTGCCTTTGACTGGGAGCTGACCGCTGAGGAAATGGCCCTTCTGGATTCCGAGATGGCAAGACTTGGCCTGGACAAATAAATAATTCAGTATACATTATAAAACAGGGGATGTTGTGCAGTATATTTGGCTGTGCGGTATCCTCTGTTTTTTTGTATGAGTTTTATTTATGAGATTACTTTCAGGAGAAAAGTGGTAAAATGAAGTGAATTTGTTGGTTTTAACATCAAGAATCGGGTAAAATGTCAATAGGACACTATGAGGCCGGATATTGTTATGCATAAGATTAAGCCGGCCGGTAAAGGAGGATGACAATGCTTTCATTTGAAGAATTATATAAAAAGGTGGCGGAGCAGGCGGCAAGAGGGGAGACACCGGACTTAAGAGGAATTTCCTATGATCCGAATCACCTGGACTGTCTGCTTCATCCGGATCGCCACGCGCCGGTATGGATGACGGGGGAGTGCAGCTGTAAAGAAGATGACCCGGCCTGCAGCGCCGCCTGTCTTCTGCAGGCGATTGTGAAGGACGAGGCGGGGAAGCTGGTGATTGACCCTGACGCCTGTGCGGGCTGCGGAGCCTGCATTGAGGCATGCAAATCGGGAAACCTGACCGCCAGCCGGGATATTCTGCCCGCGCTGAATGCGTTAAAGCATGCAAAGGGGCCGGCCTATGTGTTAGTGGCGCCGGCTTTTCACGGACAGTTTTCTGTGGATGTAACGCCCGGCAAACTGCGCAGCGCCTTTAAGGCTCTGGGCTTTGACGGGATGATTGAAGTAGCGCTTTTTGCAGATATCCTCACATTGAAAGAAGCGCTGGAATTTGACCAGAATATCAACACAGACCAGGATTTCCAGCTGACCAGCTGCTGCTGTCCTATGTGGATCGCCATGATCCGCAAGATCTACCATGAATTGATGCCTCACGTGCCGGGTGCGGTGTCTCCGATGATTGCGGCGGGCCGGACCGTGAAATATCTCCATCCGGATGCCCTGACGATCTTTATCGGGCCCTGTATAGCCAAGAAGGCGGAGGCCCGGGAGAAAGATATTGCGGGAGCGGTTGATTATGTACTGACCTTTCAGGAGGTCCAGGACATCTTTCAGGCGGCAGGGATCAGGCCGGAAGAGATGGACGAGAGTGAGAAAGATCATTCTTCCAGAGCCGGCAGGATTTATGCCCGCACCGGCGGCGTGAGCGAAGCGGTGCAGACAACGGTGGCGCGCCTGCATCCAGACCGTAAAATACAGGTCAGAACGCAGAAGGCAGACGGCGTGGCTGCATGCAGAGAGATGATTGACGGGATCAGCAAGGGGCATATAGACGCCAATTTCTTTGAGGGTATGGGCTGTGTCGGCGGCTGCGTGGGCGGGCCAAAAGCAATTTTAAACAGAGCAGAAGGAAAAGAAAACGTAGACCGATATGGAGATGAAGCGGCATATCCCACGCCGCTGGACAATCCATATGTACTGGAACTGCTCAAAAGGCTGGGATTTCATACAGTCGAAGAATTCCTGGAGAAAAGCGATATGTTTGCAAGAAATTTCTGAAAAGTTTTCACTTTTTTAGTAGAAAACTATTGACTTCAAGTTTACTTTAAGTATTATGCTAGATCCTGGAACGAGTCAATCGAAAGACAACTGCTAATCCCCTACGACATCTTCTGGTTTTTCGGTTGGCCGTTTCCCTTGAAAAAATAATTCCGGCAGGGGCACGCAGCTTCTGCCGGTTTCTTGGGGCAGGCCGGATTCCGGCATTTTCGGCTGGTTGCATGTCGGAGAGCCCTTTTCTTGCGAAAGAAAATGAGTGGGAGTTAAGGGAAAATGGATAAGGGAAAGCAGCGTTCTGTAAAATCCGTCGGGATTAACCTGTTAATGATCAATGCTTTTGTGTATGTGGCGCTCTCGGTTTATCAGCCGTATCTGAGTGCATATTACACGTCGGAAGGCCTGACAGCATCGGAGATCGGCATCATTCTGGCAATCGGGCCGATTGTCTCTATCCTGATCCAGCCGATATGGGCCAGGATCAGCGACAGGACGGGCAGACGAAAGGATATCTTCTCCCTGGTGGCTCTGGGAGCGGCGATTGCCATACTTACCCCTTATCTGGGGCATTCCTTTGGGGTCTATTTTATTTCCACCTTTCTGTTTTCGTCCTTTACCATGGCTATTATTCCATTGAGCGACGCCATTATCGTCCAGCAGGCCCACAAGTACCATCTGGATTACGCCAAGCTCAGGATGGGAGGGACGATTGGCTGGTCTATTACCGTATATCTGGGCGGCCTGATTCTAAATGTACAGCCATCCTTCTTGTTTATTATGGGAAGTATGGGTTATCTGGCTATGTTTCTGCTGGCCAGATGGCTGCCGGCAGCAGTAAATGAGCAGAAGCATCCGGCGGTTTACCAATCAGAACCGGCTGTAAAAGACGCAGGCGGAGCCACGGACAAGCCGAAAGAAAAGGGGTTCCTGGGTGTGTTTAAGACACCGGAGTGCATGTTTGTTCTGGCACTGGCCTTTATTAATCAGGTGGGACTGCAGTTTAATACCGGCTATCTGGGCATGTATGTGGTCAGCATCGGGCAGCCGCAAAGTACCATCGGTATATTGAACAGTATATCCGCATTAAGTGAAATTCCGATCTTAATCTGTATCAATAAAATGTCAAAGAAATTCGGGGCGATCCGGATTCTGATCTTTGCCTGTATCATGCTTTCCCTGCGGATCTTTCTGGTGACGCTGGGCGTGCTGCCGGCTTTTATGCTGGCTCAGGCGATGCAGGGACTGACTTATATGACCGTCCATTTCTGCTGTGTGGCATGGATTTACGACAATGTGCTGGAGGGCAGAGTATCCCAGGGCCAGAGTATGCTGGCGATGCTCCAGATGGGAGCCGGCGCGATCCTGGGCAGTATCCTGGGTGGATTTGTGGTGGACAACCTGGGTCTGAAAACAGCATATTTAACCATTTCCGGTTGTGTGCTGACTCTGACTCTGCTATTAGCGGTTGCTTACTATTTCTTTTCCAGGAAAAGAAATAGAGTGATACAACAGTAATAAAAGTGCTGAAGATTGAAAAAACTGGAAAAGGAGATAGGTGCAGACTGCCCGTTTCAATCTTCAAAAAAATAAGCAGGGCAGTAGTTTGCAGGAAATATCCTGCAAAATGCATGGGAAGAAGAATGAGATATAAACATTTGACAAACGCAAACGTGGATGTATCCGCACTTGCTGTGGGTACATGGGCGATCGGAGGGGATAGCTACGGTGCTGTCAATCATGACGACAGTGTTGCGGCAATCCGCAAAATGGTGGATTGCGGAGTGAACTTAATTGATACCGCGCCCTGCTATGGCAACGGCATGTCAGAGAAGGTAGTAGGAGAGGCGATTGAAGGAATTCGGGATAAAGTGATTCTTTCTACAAAATTCGGCCTTGTTACGGATATCTACTGCGGCAGATACGGCAGGGATACCAGCTACAAAAATGTGATGAGAGAAATCCAGAGTTCTCTGATGAATCTGAGGACCGATTACATTGATTTCTACTTTATCCACTGGCCGGATATAAAGACACCTATCGCTGAGACAATGTCTGCGTTAAACTGGCTGAAAAAAGAAGGTTACATCCGTTATATTGGTGTTTCCAATTTCTCGAAGGAGCAGATCGAGGAAGCACAGCAGTACGGACAGATTGATGTTCAGCAGCCTCCGTTCTCCATGGTTAACCAGGAGTTTGTGGAGCTGATGAAATGGGGACATGAGAAGGGCATTGATTCCTTTACCTATGGCTCTCTGGGCGCCGGAATCCTCACCGGTGCGGTGCGTGAGCTGCCTCATTTTGATGAGAATGATTTAAGATATACTTTCTATGATTTCTACAAAGAACCGAAATTTTCCAAAATCATGGAATTATTGCAGGTAATGGATAAAATTGCGGAAGCACACAAGGTTCCGGTTGCACAGGTGGCAATTAATTGGAGCACCCAGAAGGAATTCGTGGGAACCGCTCTGTGCGGTGTCCGCAATGCGCAAGAAGCGGAAGAGAACTGCTCTGCATTTAACTGGGAACTGACAGCAGAGGAGATGGCGCTGCTGGATTCCGAGATGGACAGACTGGGAATCAACTCTATGCCTACCGGAGAGATTGCGCTGCACAAAAATCAGAAATAAGAGATCATTATGAATGAAGAAAGCCGGGATTGCCTGATGGCAATTCCGGCTTTTTGTTCTTAAACTATACCGAAGGCTATTTTGTAAGAACCTCAGCCTCACAAGAGGAAATAAAGGTAGGGTCACTATTGTTAGCGCCCACCAAAACCAACATTCCGAATTCGTTTCTTAATACAGTACCCTGACCAACCGTCTGCCCTCCTGCATTAATGTCTACGCCAGTCGTACCAACGGGAAGATAGGAACGAACAGCCGCCTCGCAATTTGCACCGCAGCCAGTGGGGGCCGGTGATGGCGCCGGAAGATAGGTGATTGCATTATTGTAGGTAGCACTTGTAATTCTGACCGATGCGATTCTGCAGACAGAGACTGCTTCCTGTGGCACACCCTGGGCATTGACAAGTTGGAAAAGCCCAGCATCGGGATTGGTATTAGGAGCAGGAAGCAGACTTCCAGGCCGTCCGCTTGCATTATTCCCACTCTCCATCGCTACTACTACATTACTGGTTGGATAGAGCTGAATAATCTGTTGGAGAATGTTCCTCATTTGTGCTACGCAGGCACACTCTGTGCTGTTCGTGGCAGGTCCGGTAGCGCCAGTGGGTCCGGTAGCGCCAGTAGCTCCGGTAGCGCCAGCAGGTCCGGAAGCACCAGTGGCGCCAGCAGGTCCGGTAGCGCCAGTAGCGCCAGCAGGCCCGGTAACCCCAGTGGCGCCAGCAGGTCCGGTAGCGCCGGCAGCCCCAGTTGGCCCGGTTACGCCAGCAGGACCGGCAGGTCCGGTAACACCAGGAATGCCAACCGGCCCGGTGGGTCCTGTAGCGCCGGCAGCTCCAGTAGGACCAGCAACGCCGGCAGGTCCCATCGGTCCGGCAGGCCCCATCGGCCCGGTCGGCCCAGTTGGTCCCGCGGGACCCGGGCACGGACATGCACAGGACGGCTGGCAGGGTGATGGGCATGGACAGCTGTCAGAATAAACGGACTCATAATCATAAAATTCCATTCTAATACCTCCTTCAAATATAACTTGTCTCGTTATTATATGTGCTGCAGAAGGTCATGGTTCCCATAATGCAGTCATAAAACTTTCATCGTTTATTTAGTAAATATTTCGTTCCATCTAAAGCCTTTCTTTAGAAATTAGGGCTATGATGTAAAAAAGACCGGAGATACCGTGATAAATGTAGTAGCGGATACCAATTGTTCAGTCACGTTATTAGAAAGGACGGTGAAATATGAAACGAACGGAGATAATCTGCATATTTCTTTTGTTCTGTCTGATTCTGGTTTCCTGTAAGAATAGAGATGCTGATAAAACGAATACGATGGATAAGATAATTTCAATTGAACTCGATGAACTTGAGGCGGGAGATTATGTGAGCTACGGGCCGTACTCTTTAAAACAGGGGACACGGATAAAAGGAGATTTCACCTGGGAAAATACGGGCGGCAATGTATATCTGAGTGTGGCCTCGGAGCAGGAAACCCATCAGAGCCTGATTCATTCGGGCACAGCGGATACCTTTTTGAATGAAGAACTGTTAATTAAGCAGGACGGAGTTTATTATATCTATCTGGGCAATCAGAGCGAAGGCATCACTGTGCGCAGCTTAACCGGAACAATCCGTAGGGAATAGGACAGAGCAGATTGATTCTTAGGGCCTGCTGTAGTAAGATAGAAAAAGCTGGAACCAGGCTGTCCTTAGGCGGCCTGTACAGACTTGAAATCAGATATAAGGAGCGGGCATGTTGGAAAATAGAGAGGCAGCGGCAGCATTTCTGGAAGATTTTATGAATGATTCGCTGATTGAGGGGATCTTAAGTAATTCCAGGGACAAAGGGGTGTTCAGTAAATGTAAATACCGGCCCGTGCGGTTAAAGGGAATATTTTATATCCAGGAGTCTGCCTACCGGGGGAAGCAGATCTTTCACAGCAATCTTACTCCGGAGGAAGCAAAGAGCAGAATCCTGGCTTTGCTGGAAGATACCTTTCGCCAGGGAGAGCTTCAGTCCAGAAACTGGAATGGGACCATACTGGTCAGCAAAAAGGGAAAAGCAACAATAAAACGGAGGGCCGCGGATAACAGCGGCAAGCCCGTCATGATTCAGCATGACAGAAAGAAAAGCTATCTTCTGGAAGAGGGCAGAGCGGTGCCGTTTTTAGTGGATCTGGGTGTGATGACGGCAGAGGGGAAGGTAGTGGCCTCACGATACGATAAATTCCGTCAGATCAACCGGTTTCTGGAATTTGTGGAAGATATCCTGCCCCAGCTTCCCAGAAACCGGGAGATAACGATCATCGACTTTGGCTGTGGAAAATCATACCTGACCTTTGCCCTTTATTACTATCTGCACGAGTTGAGGAAGTACGATCTGCGGATTATAGGGCTGGATTTAAAAGAGGAAGTGATAGAGAACTGCGGCAGCTTGGCCAGGCGGTACGGATTTGAGAAGCTTCGGTTTATTCACGGTGATATTGCGGAGTATGAAGGAGTAACGAAAGCGGATATGGTGGTGAACCTGCATGCCTGTGATACGGCCACCGATTATGCTCTGATCAAAGCAATCCGCTGGCAGGCAGAGGTGATCTTATCCGTCCCCTGCTGTCAGCATGAGCTTCACCAGGTGATGAAAAATGAAGTTTTAGAGCCTCTGTTTCAATATGGTCTCATTCAGGAACGGACGGCGGCCCTCTTTACGGACGCCATTCGGGCGCAGGTTCTGGAATATGCCGGGTACAGGACCCAGATTCTGGAATTTATTGACATGGAGCATACGCCGAAAAACATCCTGATTCGGGCGGTCAAACAGGGAACCGGCGCCGGAAACAAAAAAGAACTGGAACGTGTCATGGAATTTTTGAACGGGAAAAATACCTTGTACGATGAGATCATCGGAAATGAAAAAGCATTGTAATAAAGTCAGGTCCTCTCCGGGAATAAGCGGAAAGGACCTACATTATTTTATGATAAGCCGGTACGCGAAACGTGCCGGCGTTTGTTGCGGGCTAACCGCGCCATTCCGCAACCTGTTCTATCGTATGCCTTGGCCTGGCTGAAGGTGTTTCCTCCGGCCAGCCTATAGCAAGAGCAGCCATCAGTTCTCCGTCCGTATGCAGCCAGTCTGTTAATTCCTGATAGGCAAAATAGGTGTCACAGATCCACAGGCTGCCAAGACCCAGATCAGCGGCGGTAAGAGTCATATTCTCAATGGCGGCCCCGATGGACTGGACATTGCAGATTTCGTAGATACGGTCCTCCGGCATCAAATCCGCGTGCAGATCAATCCCCAGGGAATTGACGATGAGAATGATAACCGGCGCCTGCTTCATAATATTCGCCGTGTGTCTTGCGGCGCTCAGATAGGGCTCATTTTCCGGAAGGAGAGGCGCGCTGCGTTCCCGTTCAAGCCCCTGCTCCATCGCACCTGTCAGTTCCTCCTTGGAGTCCCCGGTCACCACGATGAATTTCCATGGCTGGCGGTTCTTGGAGGAAGGGGCAAGCGTACCGGCCCTCAGAATTTCTTCTATTTTTTCTTTTTCCACAGGTCTGTTGCTATACTTTCGTATGCTTCTTCTGGTTTCAATTGCAGTGATCAATGAAACTCTCTCCCTTCCGGATTATAATTCTTTTAAAACCCGTTTCAGATCCTCGATATAACAGGCCTGCTGTTTTTGCAGAAACCCTTTTACAAACGGTTTCATGAGCATTTTTTTCGCCGTGACATTTTCGGTAAATTCGATACAGGTCCTGCCGTTTGACTGGGAAAACAATCCGGACCAATGGCCGGACATGTTTTCATTTTCCATGTCAAATTCATAGCGGCTGCAGGGTTCAAATGCCGTTATGGTAAATCTGGTAGGAAAGTGGTCTTTCGTATATTCCACGAATGTCTTCCCCGGCTCCAGAACCTCGATTTTACTCAAGTCACTGCGCCAGCCATATTGTTCCAGAGAGGTAACAATATCCCATACCTGTCTGATGTCACTCTTAAATTCTGCGTGAACAGTTGATTTTGTCATTTTTCTTCTAACATCCTTTCATCCGTGCCAATCCGGATCACTTTTTTTGAACCGGAAGCCAGTATTCATAGACGGTTTCGGACGGGTCGGCCTGGAGATAGACCTCGATATCCGGTATATCTGCATACTGATAACCGGATGAGGGGAGCCATTCCGTAATCACACGCTGTTCCAGCTCCTGGAGAGTACGGTTGGTGCCGGTACCGGAAAAAACGGCCCAGACAGCAGAGGGAATCCGACATTCCTCCCAGTTGTTTCCAGCCTGTCCGGAACTGACGGCAATCATATAGCGCCAGTCGTCCGCGTGATGGATACATACCCCTAAGAGTCCGTTCGGATGCTGATCGTTCAGCATCCGAAGCCTGGACAGGGTACCGTCGGCAGCAGCCTGATCCCATTCGCCAGGTATCCTGCTGAAATTTACTTCCAGATCCCTGTGCAGAGGGCAGGATACTCCCAGCAGGCGGAAGGGTTCCTTCGTTTCAATCGTAAACTTCAGTTCTCTTGTGCCGCGGGCACAGGAGGCAAAGGAAACGGCCGGGTAAGCAGTCAGTCTTGCGTCCGGTTTTTTTACCTCTGAGGGCGCAATCCCGTGGATTCCCTGAAAGGCCCGGTTAAATGCGGTGGGTGATTCGTATCCATATTTCAGAGCGATATCCAGAACCTTCGAATCCGGATTCTTTAAATCCACCGCAGCCATGGACATCCGCCTGCGGCGAATATACTCCGTGAGAGGGAGCCCTGCCAGATAATAGAAAATCTTTTGAAAATAATAGACCGGACAGCCGGC
The DNA here is from genome assembly GCF_032380675.1 of Anaerolentibacter hominis. Lineage (NCBI taxonomy): Bacteria > Bacillati > Bacillota > Clostridia > Lachnospirales > Lachnospiraceae > Anaerolentibacter > Anaerolentibacter hominis. The sequence continues at coordinate 1,816,062 of NZ_JAWDIX010000001.1, read as the reverse complement.
AATTTCCGACAGCTGCTCATAGTCTATTTTTTCTGTCAAATGTTCTTCAATAAAAGCGACCGCCCGGTTCATACGTTCTATCCCTTCCATCATTCGTCTCCTTTGATTATAGGTTGCAGCGAATAGAATTTCCTCGCCGTAGTTTTATATAAAATGAGAGCTTGCCCATCATTATTTTCAAACTGTGAAAAAGAATCAGTTCCAGTATAACGTTTTTTTATTTGAGTCTCAATGCTGTTGACATAATCCCGCACAAATGTTATAGTCAAAGTGTATTATATAGAGTGATACAGTTGATACAGATAGTACACTTATAAAAAATATGATCGCTGCAAAAATCCAGCTGAAAGGATGGTGAGGACCGTGATTCGCATTGACGCTTCCGGAGGGAAGCCGATCTATGAACAGATTATCGACAATATCAAGGAAGATGTGCTGAAAGGATACTTGAAAGAGGGTGATGCGATACCCTCAGTACGCAAACTGGCCCTGTCACTGTCGATCACGCCGGGAACGGTGGCAAAGGCCTATCAGGAACTGGAACGTCAGAAGATCATTGTGACCATTCGGGGCAAGGGAACCTTTATCAGCAGCAAGCCCCAGGGCAAGGTAGATGAAGATAAGATGAATACGGTCAGGGAGATCCTGAAAGCACAGGTCATCGCTATGAAATTTATGGATTTATCCAGAGAAGATGTGATGGAAATTGTGAGGGAGCTGTACGACAGCCTGGAATAAAACCGAAGTATGGGAAATAGAAAGGATGGGGTTTATCTATGATACAGATTGAAAATGTTTCAAAAAGCTATGATGATTTTCTGGCGGTGGATGATGTGAGCATTACAGTGGAAAAAGGCACTGTGCACGGATTAATCGGGGAGAATGGCTCAGGGAAAACGACACTGATCAAGTGTATGACAGGGATATATAAGGCGGATAAGGGTGAAATAAGGATGGCAGGGGAGCCTGTTTTTGAAAATCCGGAGGTAAAGCAAAAGATCGGATATGTGGCGGATTACAATCAGTATTTTCCCACATACCGGGTAGACCAGATGATCCGCTTTTATCAGGATATGTATCCAAAATTTGAGGAAGACGCGTTTTATGACTACAACAAGGTATTCCATCTGGATGTGGATAAGAGGATTGCCCAGCTGTCCAAGGGACAGAAGATGAGGCTGGCGATCATGCTGAATCTGGCCATGCGGCCGGAGATACTGATCCTGGATGAACCGACCTCCGGCCTGGACGCTATTGCCAAGAAGGAAGTGCTGGATCTGATTGTATCAGAAGTAGAGGAGCGGAATCTGACGGTATTTATTTCCTCCCATCATCTGGCAGAGCTGGAAAAGATCTGTGACACAGTTTCGATTATACACAACGGGAAAATAAAATATCAGGATGATATTGATGAAATAAAGACGAAAATCCGAAAGCTGCAGGTTGTATTTCCGGAGGGGATGCCCGCGGGCTTTATGAAAAATTATAATGTGATCGACTGCAGCAACAGCGGAAGCATCTATCAGGTGGTGCTGCCATCGGTGAATGATGCGGCGGTGGCGCGGATGAAGGAAGACGGGGCTGTGCTGGTGGAAGAAATACCGATCACGCTGGAAGAAATGTTTATCTACACCAATAAGGAGGAATAGCTATGAAAAAGGGGTTGATACGGTCCGCGCTGCATCAGTATTCCTATTTTATTCTCCTTGTTGCGGCAGTGGCAGTATTTTGGATGCATCTGGAACCAGAATATCTGGCGCAGGGATCAAGTTATGTGATTATAGCGAATTTAAACCGGACAGACCGGATTGTTACAGTTGCCATGCTGCTTTATACAATTTTCTTTTTCCAGATGTTCCGTAGAAAAGCGGAGGGGGAATTTATGTGTTCCCTTCCTGTAACAAAGAAGGAGATATACCGGTCTTACTTTACAGCGGGACTGACAATGCTCGGGGCTGTATACGCCATCTATACGGGGCTGGCATCCCTGCAGCTGCTTGGGGGAACCGTGGGATTTCCGGAAATCCTGGCTGCGATGGCTGGCAGAATGCTCTGGCAGATGGTGCTCTTTTCCTTCATGTTTATGCTCTTTGCGCTGATCAATCATTTTGTTGCGGCAGCAGGTGCTTTTGCTGTTCTGCTTTTCGTGGCAAACCCGCTGCTAAAAGAGGCGGACCGGGTCCTCTATGCTTATTTTGGCTATCGCGGGTATCAGGGATTTTATTCGGGGTTATCCAACATGATTGCCCTGCTTCGGAATTTTCCTTCTGTCATCAGAGGCAATGCGGCCTCCTTTGGGTATGCGGATCTGGGAATATTAAGCAGCCATTACTGGCTGTTCTATCTCGTCACAGCGGTTTGCTGTATTTTCCTGATTTGGTTCTTCCAAAGGGTCGGGGCAGGCAGCATCGGGAAGAATGAACTAGCGGGAAAAAAACGCATTTTGCAGCACAGGCTGCCGGTTCCGTTTATCATCACGGTTCTTAGTATTTTATTTGCCCTGGTTATATTCATTAGCGATGAGAGCACTTATATCTCAAACCGGTTTGAAGAGTATTATTCGATCCATGAATACGATTATCTCACCGAGTACCGGGAAAGCTTCGGAAAGGAAGCGGACGTCACATCCCAGGAATACCTGGATTTTGTAATAAATAACAAAGATGCTATGAATTATTCCAGCGATAAATCCACGAGCCGCCGTTTTGTAAACCGGGGGACGATCTGCACCGGAATGTACCGGGAGGAGATTTCTCTGTACTATACCACAACTGACTTGGGGCCGGTTAAAAGCCACCCGGTCAGGGCCTGCGTGATACTGCTTATTTCCGGCGCGCTGGGTACCGGAAGTTTACTCCTGTGGAAAAAGATGGCGGAGATGGAAGGAGGGGAATAGGATGATAAAAAATAAAGGTCTGGTCCGCTACGAGTGGAAAAAAGTGAAGATTCTGGCATTCGCGCTGCTCTGCTGCGGGCTGATTGCCTGGCTTGCACTGGATGTAAAAATGGAACAGATGAGAAACAACTATGAGTCCGACTTTCAGGAAATCTTCAATCCGGTGGATGCTTACGGGCCGTATAACGATCATTTCATATCTTTTAATGGATTATTAAGCAACAGTTATAATACCAGCGAACGTGGATCTATCTTCGGAATTGCCTTCTACAGCAGCCTCTATATGACCACTATGTTTTTTGTGCTGGGGGCGTTCCTGCTGGCGGCGGTGGAATTCGCAGAGGAAAAACTGCCCAGCGGGGAGGACTTTCTATATTCACTGCCAGTGACCAGGAAAATGCTGATTAAAAACCGCATCCGGTTCAGCCTTCTGACGCTGGGAGCGGCCTTTGGCCTGTATTCCCTGGGAGTCCTGCTCGTTCAGCACCGGAATGCAAACTGGATCAATAAGCTGAACCTGACGACCGGGTATTTTAAAGAATTCTCGGCAAATGAGAATATGCGGACAACGGCGGCCGCCCTGCTTCTGTGCTTTCTGGTTATCGTAACAGTATATTTTATCTGTCTGCTGTTTCAGACAATGAGCAACAGTATGCCTGTGGCGGCAGCGGTCAGTTTTCTGGTATTTTGGTTCCCGCTGTTTCTGGGCAATACGATAAATAATCTCTGTATACGATTTGGCGGTTTTGTCTTCCCTTTGTATGAAAAGGTGATTAATAAGCTTATGAATCCCACCAAATTCTTTGCCTGGGACTGCACCCATATAACAGATTCTGCCTCCCAGAAGTATATCGCATTCTGGAGCCTGACGGATATGGTCCCGAAATTTTTAATGCTGATTATTTTAATTGTGGTATGCTGGGCACTGAGCCGTCTCTTCTATGAAAAAACCTACGCTTCCTCCGAAGGTATTTTCCGGAAGAAGTGGCTGAACCGGGCATTTCAGCTTATATTCAGCGTCTCCTGCGGACTGTTTGTAACCCGGGTTTATAACAGCGGAAGATATGGATTTTGGCCGCTTATGTGCGGTGTGGTGTTGGTTTCTCTGTGTATATACGCCTGTTTGAACCGTTTTATCGGAATGGGAAGGAGGAGAAAAGAGAATGGAAAAATATAGGAAATTTCTGATTGGGCTGCTGGGCGCCGGTGTGATTTTACTGATCTTCTTTGCACGGTATTTTTCCGGCTCCGTGGTCAATGGAAGCAAAGTATTCTCTGCCTCTGCCTCCGATGAAAAAAAGGGCAGCGGATTTCTGGCCGATGAAAGCCAGATAGATTCGATACGGGAGAAAGAGTACAGCAATCCAGTCCAGGATATCTATGATAACATGGTGCTCAACGACAAGATGGCAGAACAGCTGGCGGCGGTCTATGAGGCCGTGCTGGGTTCTAAGGAAGCACCCTATATGAATTACCCGGCCGGATATATTGATCTGTCCACCGGCGAAAGGGATGAGATCTTAAAAGAAATACAGCAGTTAATCCAGAACGGTAAGGGCAGCACTATACTGGAAATGATTATGCCAAGACCCAATTTTAATTATGATCCGATCCAGACGGGTGAGCCCACAGATGTAACCGGCACAACCTGGGATGCCGCGGCAATCACGGTACCGGAGGGGGAAGCTCAGGAACTTCCAAGAGAACCAGAGGAAAGTGAAGCAGAGACAACTGTAGTGGAAGGCGGGCTCACAACGGCGGAGACTATGGTCGGAAACTATGTATCGGGTCTTGATTTCAGCTGCTATGTGGATAATTTTATAGGCGCTATCAATGGAGAAGAAGAGAGTACCTTTGAGAACAAAGAACTATGTGAGCATTACAACTGGGGAGATTATGAGCATGTTTCCTTTGAACCGTATAATGAATATGCGGAGGTAGCTGCGTGCGATATCCACGGACAGTTCATAAATTATGACCGGAAGCTGACCATAGCGGATTCTGATCTGGTTGACCGCCTGGATAAGGCTGGTTTTCAGGGACTGAAAGAGTGGATGCAGAAGGTGGAAAAATCAGATGAATACAGGGACTATCCATCTGAAAATAAAAACTACTATTACCGGTTATCGGATGCCATTGTGATCAACGAGGTGTTGTTTATCTACAATGAACAGGAATTTTCGATCCGATTTTACAATCCGGACTGCTGGATGAGAGCGGAATACGCGCACATCATTCCGGAAAAGATAGAGGATGGCTGGCTTGTATACACCAGTCAGGCGGGCGGAATCTATGACTGCCTGGAACTGCAGGGCCCGACAAACGGATATTTAAGCAATGAAATAGCGAAGCAGGCTAAAATATATTATCAGAACGGGGAAATGAGACAGATCAACCTGAATTTCTTCAGCATGAATTCTTATGCCGACACTGAACCCAGAAAGCTGTTCCGGGAGAGAGAAATCCCCACTATAGCTAATTTCCTGAAAGACTGGGGCGTGGATGAGGCAGATGCCGGGAAATTCCTATTGGACCTTGACACCTCCATGACAAAAAAGAGCGGAACGCTTGGAGGCGTGAAATGGACATTCCGCACGTCCCAGGGGAACTATGGACGGATGGGGACGATGGAGTTTGTGAGAGGCAATGAAAAGTGAAGAGGGAATAATGAAGAACGAAAAGGAAGAATGGATGGGTAGTGATAATTGCAGTGAAGCCGCAGGTGAAAAATAGAAATGAAGGGGTGTTTTGGATGGCTGAGTGGCTTTCTGGGTTCCGGCGGAGGGAGCCGGCCCGGGGTGGTTTCCCGGGGCTGATCGGGATGAGCGTTTTGTTTTTTGTCATTGGTGTTCTGCTGGGCCTTGCCGCCAAGTTCCTGGACACAGTTTCTTATGATGGTTCTATTTTGAATTATGCTCTGGCCTGGCTTGGCAATGTGTTTTCCCGGATTGGGGTCTGGGTATTGCTGGCAGAACTGATTGCTCTTTATTCGAAATCGCCGGGGAGAGCGGCACTCTATGTGTTTCTGTTTTTTGCAGGGATGCTCCTTGCCTACTATTTTTATACTACGAAGTTATTCGGATTTTTCCCAAGATATTATTTCCTGCACTGGGGAATGATTGCGCTTGCATCTCCGGCACTTGCCTGGTTTGCGTGGTTTGGAAGGGGAGAAGGGTGGTTTTCTGTTTTGGCGGCGGCCCTTCCCGCCGGTTTGCTTTTGCAGCAGGGGCTGTCCTTTGGCTTCTGGTATTTGTATCCCAGCTATCCTACGGAATTGATTTGTGCCGTTGCTGTTCTTGCTGTCACCTGCAGAGGGTGGAAGCGGCTGGGGATTACGGCCGGCGCAGCGGCTGCAGCGGCTTTTCTTCTTCAGAATACAAGAGTGCTTTCCTATCTGATCGGAGGACTGTAATCAGTCCTCCCTTTTCTGGTTTGACATTCTCCTTAACTATATTTTAGAATAAAGGCAGCTTAACTGTTGGAATGAAATGTGGCTGGTGCAGCGGATTTTGCTGTACCGCCTTGTTTTTTTCTGCTGTGGATGGATTCTCGGAAAAATATTTTACTTAGAGCAGATATCTCTGTTCCATTTGCGTCTATATAGATGAAGGAGTAAATGAATTTGCGAGAAAGGGGGAGAAGATGTGGAAGATGGCTTGATTATAGCGCTGTATTGGGAACGAAACGAGGAAGCGATAGCACAGTCGAACTTAAAATACGGCGGCTTCTTACGAAAGCTTGCATTCAACATTCTTTCCAGCCATGAGGACAGTGAGGAATGTATCAACGATACCTGGCACAGGGCATGGAATACCATGCCGCCGAAGAAACCGGATTCCTTGAGAGCGTATCTGGGAAGAATTGTGCGCAATCTCTCTATCAGCCGTTTTCGGATGAACCGAGCGAAAAAACGCTTTGACGGTATGACGGAGCTGATGTCTGAATTGGGTGATTGTATTCCCTCAGGGCAGAATGTGGAGCAGGCGGTTGAAGTGAAAGAACTGGCAAAGCTGATTAACAGCTGGCTGGACGGCCTTACGGTGCAGGAGAGAGTATTGTTTTTAAGACGTTACTGGAATGGAGACGCAGTGAAAGATCTGGCGGCAGAGTGTTCCGTGACGCCGGGTAAAATGGCGCAGAAGTTATACCGGCTCAGGAACAGCCTTCGCACAGCCCTGGAACAGGAGGGGATAACTCTATGAGGCAGCAGGAAAAAATATATGATGCGATAACGGACGTTCGGGAGGATTTGATTGAAGAGGCATTGACTACAAAGCTGCAGCCCTTTCAAACCATGTGGAGGAAATGGGCCGTGATTGCGGCTGTATTTGCGCTAGTGGTTACGGCGGCGGGTACAGGGCTGCATCTGCTCAGCCGAAACGGAGCGGGTAATCCGCCTGCCCAGGACGGAGCCGAGGGAGGCGGGAGCAATGGCAATACAGGATTTATGTCCTATGCCGGGCCGGTATTTCCATTAACCCTTACGAAGCAGACAGATGGGATTACAGCAGAACGAAATCTGGTTTTTGATTTCACGCAGTCAAAGTCAGGGGAGGAACAACGGCTGTGGAAGATACCGGTGTCTGACGATTATAGTTTGACAAATGAGACGGAGGAAGATAAAACGGTAACGTTACTCTATCCTTTTGCCGGAAATTTCAGAGAAATGAATAAGCCTGTTATTTCTGTTGACGGGAAGGTACAGGATACTGTTCTATATGCAGGTCCTTACAGCGGAGGGTTTACCGGGACGGGAGAGCCGGAGGATGAGGGCAGTTCACTGAATCTTGAGATGCCCGGTTCCTGGGAGGATTATAAGGCCCTGCTGGAAAATGGTGAGTATGAGCGGACTGCATTTTCAGATCCGCCGGTACTGGATCAGAAGGTGATCGTATACCGGCTGTCGGATACGTCTGCCGGCATGGATTCCGGTGAGGCCCCTACCCTTGCCATAGAATTTTCCATGGATTATGATAAAACCAAGATTCTTACCTATGGATTTAACGGGGCAGAGTGGGATGAAGAGAGTCAGTTTGCCAGACGAAGTTATTTTATAGCAGAGCCGGGACGCAGCGACTATGGCCGGGACCGCTATCTGGTCGTCCTGGGGGAGGATATCGGAGACTATAAGCTGCAGGGTTATCAGGACGGCGGCTGTGAAAAGGGAGAAGAGATGGAAGGAGTATCCGCCGACGTAGCCAGGTATGAAACCACACTGGGAGAATTGCTGCGGAATCTTACCGGGGAATACCTGGAACAGTACGAAGGCGGCGGCTCGGTGCCTTTTGAGCTGTATTATGGAGAAGTATGCCGTTTCTTTGCCATGTACGGCACCGGCGGAGAACGGGAGGCTGAGCGGTACCAGACAGGAATGTTGGAGGATATTATAGCGGAAACCAGTATTCATAAGCGGATCTGCTATCTGACGCTGGATATCACCATACCAGCCGGAGAAAGTGTTGAGGTGAAGGCAGAGCTTAAGAAGGAGCCCAGCTTTGATTTCGGAGGCAGCGGTTCCGACAAGATAGGAGTCCGGGGCTTTGATATGGTAACAACTCTGGGTTCCAGACTTGATTTTACCAACCAGACAGCAGAAATACGACACAGTGAAAATGTGGAGATTACAGCGCAGACTTTTGGGTTTGATCTGGAAAATGGAATTGAGAAAGTAACGCTGGATCTGAATACGGAGCATTACTACCTGGACGTGCGGGATAAAACAGACTAAACAAACATTAGGAAAGAAAGGGGGCGGACCTGTTGGAAGAGAAGCAGAAGAAAACATACCGGACATCCGAGATCGCGGCACTGATTGGCATACATCCTAATACGGTCCGTCTCTATGAAGAATGGGGGATGATCCCTCGGGCAGAGCGGGAGGCAAACGGCTACCGGATCTTTACAGCAGTCCACCTGGAGCAGATAAAGCTTGTCAGAATTGCCCTGCGCGCTGAGGTCCTTCAAAACGGGCTGCGCAGATTGGCGAGAAAGATCATTAAAATTTCTGCCCGGGGAGACTATGAAAAGGCCCTGGAAGAAACGGGAAGGTATCAGAAGCTCATCCGTGCGGAACAGAATTATGCCCGGGAAGCCATTCGGATCGCGGCTGCGATTATGGACGGCGGAAAAGAAAAACAGGAGGATGCCATATGGACCAGACAGGAGGCGGCGGACTGCCTGGATGTGACGATTGATACCCTGCGCAACTGGGAATTAAACGGTCTGATCGAGGTGAAGAGAAAGGCAAACGGCTACCGGGTTTATAATGGAGAAGACCTGGACCGGCTGAGGGTAATCCGGTGTCTGCGATGCGCCAACTATTCCCTGATGGCAATCCTGCGCATGCTGCGCGGGTGGGAGGGCACCGGAAATGATCCGGAAGAAATACAGACGGCGCTGGATACCCCTGGGCAGCAGGAAGATATTGTCTCTGTCTGCGACCGGCTTATCACTTCCCTGGAGTCAGCGGCAGAGGACGCTGTGGAGATGGAAGAGCAGCTGAAAAAGATGAAACGGGAATTTGGACCGAAGAAGTTAATATGAGTGTTTTGCCCTTCTGAACTGGCATTTTATACTCCAACATATGGTATTAAACCAGTATTTATGGTAAGATGCCGATAGATGGTATGAGTTAGCACCAACGGTGCTTGGACACCCGAATCCTATTTGTATAAAGGGGCAGGAACAATGTATAAGATTATTGACGAAGATGGCCGAATATACACAAGCTATACGTATGAATACGAGAAAGATTTTGAACGAATGATCGTTGAAAATGCAGGGGCGATATTCGGGAAGGACGGAATCTATTTTGACATCAAGAAATTAATCGGAATACCGAAAAAAGGAGCCGCCATTCCGGATGGCTATTATTTGGATTTAACCTTCCACAATGATCCGCGGCTTTATCTTGTGGAAGTTGAATTAAATAGCCATGACGTCTATGGGCATATCGGCGAGCAAATTCTGCGCTTTGGAATTTCCTCAGAGACAGATAAGTATAAGATGAAGAATCTGCTGTTAAATGAAATCAATAGCAGTAAAGATAAGCAGTCCGTTCTTCATGCTTATTTTCTGAAATCAACAGTAAAAAATATAAATGAACTATTAGATACCGTCATTTTTGATAAGAAACCGGCATCAATTATTGTCATAGATGAGGCAACTGATGAGTTACACCATGTCATGAGTCAGCTGACTATGTCTACTGAAATTATTGAGGCGCAGACCTATATTTGCGGAGATAAAAAATTACATCGGTTTATTCCATTTAAGGACGATATTCTGACTGATCTGCCCGCTGCAGAAGATGCAGACGAATTAGATACAATCGTTGTTCCTGCCAGAGAAGAGGGATTTAATGAGGAATTTTTAAAGAATGACAGATGGTTTGCCATACGTATTTCCAGTGCAATGATCGACAAAATTAAATATATTGCTGCTTATCAGGTAGCGCCTGTATCTGGAATTACTTATATTGCAGAGGTCGACCGGATCATGAAATATAAAGATACGAATAAATATATGGTACTGTTTAAACATGGATCTTTGAAGAAGATTAATAAAATAGGTCTTGGATCAAAGAAAGGACAGGCCCCTCAGGCCCCCAGATATACTTCTTATAATACGATTGCAGCTGCAAAATCGCTTGATGATATCTGGAATAATAATGAATCGTAATTACATAAACCCTCCACTTTAACACCAGACTTAGGCCTGGTGTTATTTTTATGCTATAGGATAAAACCCTCGGGGAACGCACTGCGGCGGAAAGGAATCGTGTTGCCAGAGCAACCCGACGCAGGCGGAGAATCCCGCAAGCGGGGTTCTTTGTCCTATACAGCGACATAAAAAGGAGGATAAAAAAGAGTGCAAAATGAAACCGTTATTTCAGTAAGTCACTTGTACAAGTCCTATGGACAGAAAGAAGTGTTACATGATCTGAATCTTAAGATCAGCCGGGGGGAGGTCTACGGGCTTCTGGGGGCCAATGGCGCGGGAAAAAGTACAGCGATTGAATGTATGCTGGGCACCAGAAAGGCGGACCGGGGAGCGGCCCTGCTCTTGGGAGAATCCCCGGATAAGAGAAGAAAGACAATATTCGAGCGGATCGGGGTACAGTTTCAGGAGGCCCGCTATCCGGATAAAATATTGGTCAGTGAACTGTGTGAGGAAACGGCGTCCCTGTACCGCAAGCCCCTGGATTATCAGCCCCTGATAAAGCAATTCGGGCTGGAGGAAAAGAAAAAAAGCCTGGTAGCGGAGCTGTCCGGCGGGGAACGCCAGCGACTGTTTGTCCTCCTTGCCCTGATTCCGGGACCGGAGATGGTATTCCTAGATGAACTGACCACAGGGCTTGACGCCAGAGCCAGGCGGGATGTGTGGAACTATCTCCTGGAACTTAAGAAAAAGGGGATTACCCTGTTCCTTACGTCCCACTACATGGACGAGGTGGCAATCCTGTGTGACCGGATCGGTATCCTGAAAGAAGGCGTCCTGATCTTTGAGGGGCGCCCGCAGGAGGCAGTCAGCAGGAGCGGATGCGACAACCTGGAGGAAGCGTATCTTTGGTTTACGGAAGGAGAGAACACGATTGAAAACATTTAAAACAATGCTGAAAATAGAAGGAAAATTATCTCTGCGGGGGATGGATATGGTGATCTTTGCTATCTGTCTTCCGGTAGTCATGGTTGTGATTCTGGGCTGTCTGTACGGCAGTAAACCGGCCTTCGACGGAGCAGGCTACTCTTTTCTGGAGCAATCCTTTGGAGCAATCTCTACCATTGCGATCTGCGCCGGCGGAGCGATGGGGCTGCCCCTGCTTATATCCGATTACCGGCATAAAAAGATTCTGAAACGGTTCAAAGTCACTCCGGTGAGCCCTTCTATGATTCTGGGCGTACACTTGGTGATCTACGGACTTTATTCCGTGGTTTCCCTGGTGCTGGTCTACTTCACAGCAAGATTTCTATTTCAATGCCGGTTTGAAGGAAACTTACCCTTATTCCTGGGCAGTTTTCTGCTGGTTATGCTGTCCATGTTCAGCATCGGAACCGTGGTGGGAGGACTGGCGAAGGATCAGAAAACCGCCAGTATGATAGCCAGTATCCTGTATTTTCCCATGCTGGTGCTCTCCGGAGCAACCCTGCCCTATGAAGTAATGCCCGCGGCGCTGCAGCGGGCCGCGGATGTACTGCCCCTGACCCAGGGAATAAAACTGCTGAAGGCTTCTTCCCTGGGACTTCCCATGGAAGGCGTCCTGATACCGATTGTTATACTTTGTTTCCTGTCTGTCCTCTGTATCGGGCTTGCCATCCGGTTTTTCCGGTGGGAATAGAAACGAAGCAAATCAAAAATGCTGTCGGATAGAAACATTTTTTTGCTATTTCTGAAATCTATGATAAAATAAATACAAATCACGTAACGGGCCGGAGAACAGAATCCATCTGCATTGTTCCGGCCCGTTTTGTGAATTATCGTAATATTGTATTATATTTCATCAGAAGACATTGAAAGCATACATGGAGGACAGCATGAACGAAGAAAAGAAAGTAAAAAAAGGCCAGGTTTATGAAGGAATTGTAGACCATGTGGATTTCCCCAACAAGGGAATCATTTATATAGAAAATGAAAAGGTAACTGTGAAAAACTGCATCCCGGGCCAGAAGATCCGTTTTGCGGTTAATAAAGTAAAAAACCGCCGTTATGAGGGACGGCTGCTGGAGGTTCTGGAGAAGTCACCGCTTGAGGAAACAAAAGACATCTGCCCGAAGTTCGGCATCTGCGGCGGGTGCAGCTATCAGTCTCTGCCCTATGATTATCAGCTCTCTATGAAAGTGGAGCAGGTGCGCAAACTGCTGAATCAGGTTTGTGATTCTTATGAATTTGAGGGTATCCTGAGAAGCCCGCTGGAATATGGTTACCGGAATAAGATGGAGTTTTCCTTCGGGGATGAGGTAAAGGACGGGCCGCTGTCCCTCGGACTGCACAAAAAAGGCAGTTTTCATGATATCATTACAGCGGATTGCTGTAAGCTGGTCCACCCGGATTTTAACCAGATATTGTCCAGTACCCTTTCCTATTTTCAGAAAAAAGGTACCGATTTCTACCATAAATTATCCCACACCGGTTTTCTGCGCCATCTGGTCATCCGACGGGGCGCCAGAACCGGGGAACTGCTGGTGAATCTGGTGACCACTTCCCAGGAGCAAATGGATCTGCGTGATCTTACGGATCAGCTGCTTGCCTTGCCTCTGGAAGGGCGGATCACCGGTTTTCTGCATACCATCAATGACAGCGCGGCCGATGTGGTAAAATGCGACAGCATCGAAGTTCTGTACGGGCAGGATTATTTCTATGAGGAAGTGCTGGGCCTGAAATTCAAGATTTCCCCCTTCTCATTCTTCCAGACTAATTCCCTGGGAGCCGAGGTGCTTTACTCGAAGGCCAGAGACTACGTGGGGGAGACAAAGGACAAGCTGATCTTTGATCTGTACAGCGGGACCGGCACGATTGCACAGCTGCTGGCGCCGGTGGCAAAGAAAGTGATCGGCGTGGAGATCGTGGAGGAAGCAGTGGAGGCGGCCAGAGAAAACGCGGCCTTAAATGGCCTTACCAACTGTGAATTCATTGCCGGGGATGTGTTAAAGGTGATTGATTCCATCGAAGAGAAGCCGGATATGATCGTGTTAGATCCGCCCAGGGATGGTATCCACCCCAAGGCGCTGGGCAAGATCATCGACTACGGCGTGGACCGGCTGGTGTATATTTCCTGCAAACCGACCAGCCTGGCAAGGGATCTGGTGGTGCTGCAGGACCAGGGGTATCGGGTGGAGAAGGTGTGCTGCGTGGACATGTTCCCGGGGACGGGACATGTGGAGACGGTTACGCTTCTGGTGCGGAAACCTTGATTCCAGGCGGGGGTGCAGGGTTTTTAGCGGGAAATGGAGTTGTGTTTTTAAAGGAATAGATATGGATAAGTTTCCATCTAAGTGGGGATGGGGATATCGCCGGAGAGTATAAAAGATGGGGTTTGTTTTGTAAAAATGAACTATATGGCAAACCCCATACTTTTTGGCAAAACAAGATTATTAATTAAGTATTATTGTGATTTCCTACATATGTACTTTATTTTAATTTAGGAAGAAAGTGGAGAAATATATGAAAGTCTGGCTTGAGATGAGTCGGGATATAGAACATGGTGGCGATGCATGGGGATTTACTCGATGTATATGGGCGCCGACGTACAAGAAGGGTAAAAGCATAAATAAGTCGTGGCTATTTTGGGATAATGTAAATAAGGTGAAATCGGGTGACTTTATTCTTCATCTTAGAGGTAAAGGAAAAGAGGCAAAAATTGTCGGGTATTCTATTGCCAAAACAGATGGCTATAGGACTGAAGAATGCCCGCCTATTGCTGGTGAATGGGCTTATTGCAATAGTTTTTATAGAGCAATTCTAACTGATTATTTGAAATTTGAAAACTCTATTAATCTTTACAGGTTGTTTTTTGATAAAGAATTAGAGTTGAAAGATTACTACGAGAAAAAAAGCAAACCTAAGAATTTATTTTTTACTATACAATCGGGTAGATTGCAATGCTTAAATGGTGGATATCTTTCAGAAGTTGATGAAGCTTTATTGGAAATAATATTAGATGGTACAGAAAAGTTTAATAATGAGTCTGTGCCCATTGGTGTGTCTGTTTCGGCATCTACAACCTTAAAACAAATTAAAGTACGGGTAGGGCATGAGCGCTTTGCAACAAATGTGAAAAATAATTATAATAATCAGTGCTGTTTTCCGGGATGTAAGATCGCTGACAAAGAGTTTTTGGTTGCTTCTCATATTGCAAGGTGGGCTGATAACAGCGAGAAGCGTGGAAATACTTCAAATGGACTATGCTTTTGCCCTATTCATGATAAAGCATTTGAATTAGGATACTTTTCGCTGGATGACAATTTTAGAGTAATTGTAGAAAGAAATATTGACCATAGTCAAATATTCAAAGAATACATTTCTAGATTTATTGGTTTACCGATAACCAAAGGTTATGTTGAACCAGATCGTGAGGCTTTAAAAGAGCATAGAAAAAGGTGTAATATTTCAGAGTAGTATTGTTAATTAGAATATATTAACTAAGTTTGAATAAAAGTTTCACAGAACTAAGTTATATCGAACGAGCGAAGAAGAGTTGTTGCAGGTATTCCAGAGGGTATCAAGCATTAGAATTGTGATAATGATTTTAGGTGGGCATGCGCGATTGTTAGGAGGAAATGGGGGGTACGGAAGATAGAATGGATAAGTTTCTGACGATAAGGCGGACAGGGATAACGTTGTATAGTACCAAAATGAAGGTCTTGCTGGACAAAAGGCACACTACGGCAAAATCCTTACTATTTGGCAAAAGATATACTTTGTGTCAAAATTACATACAGTAAGGTACTCATTTCAGAATCGAAAATTTCTCCTTATTATATGGATGGGTTTGGATAAATGAAGTATATTTATAAACGATTGAATAAAGATGTAAGGTTATCAAAATTTAATAAATGACAGCAGATAATCGTCCAACAGCTGTTTAGAAGATATCCAGCCTAAAGGACGCATCGGAAAATGTTTTAATCCCCCCTGGTTATAGACTTTGAGTTGTCCACAGATATCCTCAAAGGAGAAGCTGTGTGTGGCATATCCTTGCGGTGTATTCTTTCCACTTTCCTATTGTGTCTTGGAGTAGCTGGACATATCAGTTTATGCACGATACCATGATCAATGAGACTGACCTGAAAGAGGGGTGGATTATCTTAAACTCCATGAGGGCTGAACCGTTTGGTAAATTCCTGCCCCCTTTAGCTTCATTGACGATCAGACAGAAGGGACTAACTTGACATCAATCTGAATGCGATGGTCAAGAGGCTACATTTGCTCATAGGTCATGGAGACATACTTTTGATTAGACGGATGGACAGCTATAATGCCCTGTTTTTTATAGGATGCAGTAGAAGCCGGGAAAGGAACGAGAATAGCCGTGCTACATAAGTTTCACAAAAAAACGACCAGACCGGCATCAGGGTACGTCTGCGCATGTTAGAACTGTGTTTAATTTTCTGAAGAGTATGCTGGTCAGGATGAAAATAAGGGCGTCTGGAACGATCACGAATGAAGTCGATCGAGCCAACAAAGAGGCGCTTCCAGTGGTAGATATACTGACGATTGGTCTTATAGCGAATAGAAGCTTTAGTACCCCCAAATTTTTCGGTGTAGTGAACGAGAGATAGACGATACCTCATATCGTGTGTTATAGTAGTCGTAGCAGAGAGCTCCTTTTAGTATTTTTAGTTGTGGTAGACTTAAAATATAACTCAAAAGGAAGTATCTCTGCTCTTAAAATATTTAATTAAAACACCTGTATTGTAATCCTACAATACCTGATAATTATGTATAGATGCTTTGATTGAAAACGATATCAAAAAATGTTATAATTAAAGGAAATATTTTAATTATCCGTTTATAGGAGGTATTCATATGGCTTTAACAACCAGTCAGATTAATGCTGTTAATACAGTTGATTCAAATCTTCAGATGGTTGCCTGTGCGGGGTCAGGTAAAACGACTACTATGGTTGCGAGAATTTTAAATCTGTTAAAACAACCAAATGTTAAGCCAGAGAATATTGTGGCAGTTACATATTCAAAAAAGGCAGCAGCTTCACTCAAACAAAAAATTTATAAAGAATTTGAAAAAGAACATGGAAGTCTTGAAGGGCTCGCAGATATGTATGTTGGAACTATTCACGGTTATTGCTATTATTTGCTTCAAAACTATAATGATGATTATAAAAATTATGAACTTCTTGAAGAAGTTCAAACGAGACTCTTTATGAAGCGATTCCGGTCTGAAATTGGAATTTATGATGTGTTGTATCATCAAAAAAACGGTGAACCATATCCCCTAGCTTATCAAGGAATGACTAATAGCAAATTTCAAGAAGCTATAAGTGCTTATAAAACATTTTTGGATATTGCCCGAGAATATGGTGTGGAAAAACTTGATACTTCATTACAATCACATATAGCAAAATATGAAGAATGTTTAGATTCAAGAAGCAAATTCGATTATACGTCTATCATTGTAAAGACGCTAACCTTGCTTGAGAACGGTTATTTTGATCATTATATTACGTCTACGATCAAACATCTGATAGTGGATGAGTATCAGGACGTAAATGACGCACAAGAAAGAATTATTAGTTATTTTTACAATAAAAATGTTTTAGTATGTGTTGTTGGAGATGACGACCAAACAATATATCACTGGCGAGGAAGCAATTTAACATATATACGAGATTTTCAAAAAAGATATAATAATGTAAAAAGGGAAGATTTAGACATTAATTTCCGTAGTAGTCAAGGAATTACTGATGTAGCAAGACAAGTTATAATTAACAATAAAAATCGATTGAGTAAACAGATGAATAGTAATAATACTCAACATTATGAGAAAGGAGATATTATTGCATATGATTTTGATGAACGTGCTTCGGAGATTAACTTTATTGTAAAAAAAATCAAGCAATTGATTGGTGCTGAGTATACAAAAGATGGAAAAACGTATGGGCTAGATTATGATGATATGGTAATCCTTGTTAGCTCAGTAAAAAAGATTCCAGAGTTAATCCAAGCTTTACAAATTAGTGGAATTGATTTTATTGTTGAAGGAACTCAAAAGCTCTTTGAGACAGATGAAGTAAAAACTCTTTGTGAGACGTTTAATGTCCTTTTTGAATTGATAGCGACATACAATAAGGCTACTTTTACCAAATCGTCAATACAAATAGATACAGCACTTATTAAAAAGTGGGTAAAATATTCCCACTTAAGTGACTATGATATTAAACAAGCTCTTTTAGAATTCGTATTCTTCTTTCATAGAGTAGATGATTATGAATACACGATTCAGGAAAATCTTAAGAACCTTTTTGCAGACCTTCAACTCATAAATCAAGTGCAAGATGAAAAGACATTTTATAATTTGGGGAAATTTACAGAGATTATAAATGATTTTGAAAAAATATATTTGGATATGAGTCCTTTATATAAGCTTAAAGCCTTTCAAACATTCCTCAGGGATGATGCACCGACTATTTATCCTGAAGGATGGTTATCGCCTAATTTCAAAACGATTAGAAGTTTGCGAATAATGACATACCATCAATCAAAAGGATTAGAATTTCCGGTGGTTTTTTTACCATTTCTCACACAAAATAGTATATTTCCGCTAAGAAAGCCGGGTGGAACAAGTGCCTGGGGGATATTTAATGATTCCTCAATCAAAAATTCATATGAGAATGATGAAGAGAGTTTTCGAAGATTATTTTATGTAGGAATAACAAGAAGTGAAAAATTTCTTTTTATGACGAGATCTCCACAATCGTATGGAAATGGAACGAAACTATACAAAAAGTCTGCACAACCATTTATTGAGGCAAAAAATTCTCAATATGCGTATCAAGATATGTGTTTTGATATAGTGTATTCGATGTCGAGTGAAAAAAAGTTTTCATCAGATGAGGTAATAACACTTAATTTTTCTTTGTTGAAAGATTTATTTGATTGCCCATTTAAATTTGAAATGTTAAATGTTTTCGGTTTTCATTCTCCACTCAATATTAGAATGGGGTACGGTCGTTCAGTACACAATATGTTAGATTTCGTACATAAGCATTACAAAGAAATAGAAAGATTTGATGATACGGCTATACAAAATATAGTTGAAAGATATTTATATTTGCCGTATGGTTCAAAATTGCTTGTAGATGCAATGCAAAAAAAAGCATTTCAGCATTTACGCAGCTATATTATTAATAATGAATCAAACTTTCCGAATATCTTGTTTTCAGAAAAAACTATAGATTATAGTATTAGTGAATATCTTTTTATAGATGGTAGAATAGATTTAGTAAAGGATAGTTTAAATAATACAATAACAATAGTGG
The DNA here is from genome assembly GCF_032380675.1 of Anaerolentibacter hominis. Taxonomy (NCBI): domain Bacteria; kingdom Bacillati; phylum Bacillota; class Clostridia; order Lachnospirales; family Lachnospiraceae; genus Anaerolentibacter; species Anaerolentibacter hominis. The sequence continues at coordinate 1,797,172 of NZ_JAWDIX010000001.1, read as the reverse complement.
ATTTCAAGTCGAGCTCAGAAGTTCTCTCAAAAGAGCAGATAAAAAACCAACTTATGGTTTATGTTCTTGGTTATGAAAATTTAACAGGTGATAGGGTTGATTTTATTGAATCGTATGACTTTAATAATAATAATCCTACAAGAATACCCATTGTACAATCAGATAAAGACAGTTTTAAGAAGAAACTAGAAAATTGTCATAGCATTATTCGTAATGCAACTTTTGACAAAATTATAACGACTGATTCGTCAAAAGGGAAAGCATATTGCCAAGACATAAAATGCGAGTTTATTAAAAATTGTTTTCCAGCCTAACTAATCATATACACATTTGAGGAAAGGAGGAGTATGGATGGCTATAGCAGAATTGATTACAGACTTAAAGTCAAAAGAAGCTGTCGAAGAGTATTGGGATTTTAGAAAAAATGACCGACGTGAGCATGTTCATTCGATGATTAAATATCCTGCTGTAATGGTGCCAAATATGCAGGGGGAGATTTTTGATTTAGTATTAAAAAATGACCCTGATATTCATAATGTACTTGACCCATTTATGGGATCAGGAACTATTCTAGTGGAAGGCTTGATTCGAAAGTTAAATGTTGTTGGCATTGACATTAATCCACTATCATATTTAGTGGTTTTGTCGAAAATGCAGAATTATGTAACAAATACTTTGTATAAAAAAACCAATCAGTTGTTACAAAGAATTCAAGTTTTGGTTAATCAAAAAAGCGAAAATTATTCTTTTAATGGAATTGAAAAGTGGTATAAACCTGAAATAATACAAATGTTAAGTAAAATTAGACTTTGCATAATACAAGAGCCTGATATAAAATATAGAAGATTGTTTTGGATAACCTTTGCGGAAATCGCAAAGCAAGCTGATAATGCCCGCACCAGTACTTTTAAATTACATATTAAAAGTGCAGAAACTATAAAAGAAACAGAGTATGATTGTGTGCAAAACTTTAAGGAAAAGTTGCAATCCAATGTGAAGGCGGTTCTGGAATTTAAAAGTCTGAGACAGCATGAATCAGCAAGGCTTTATTTGGGCGATTCAAAAGAACTTCTCAGAGATAGAAGACGTTTTGCTGAAAACAGTGTGGATTTAGTTATTACGTCACCCCCATATGGAGATAATGCAACAACAATAACTTATGGACAGTATTCAGTGCTTCCGTTAAGGTGGATACCATTAGTAGATATTCATGAATTAGTTAGCAAAGAAACTGTGTCAAGTTTAACTAGAATTGACCGTGATAGTCTTGGGGGAATTAATTATCCTATAGAGGATATTCTCCAAAGTGGTATTTTGAATATATCAGTTGAGTTAAATAAATTTGTCCAATCTTTACTAGTCGAAGGCAAGATTGATAAAGCGAGAAAAGTTGCAAGTTTTATTTCTGATTTTTCTGATGTAGTTAAAAATCTAGAACCGATTATAAAACCGGGGAAGTTGCTTGTTGTTACAGTTGGCAATCGTCATGTAAATAAAATGGAATTTCCATTGCATTTAGTTCTAAAAGAGTTGGCCGATTATTATGGGATGGATATGAAATATGACTTTAGGAGAAATATTATTAAAAATAAAAATTATGTTGATACATCCATTCAAGGTTTTAAGACTATAAATAAAGAAACAATAATGATTTTACAAAAGCGAAGTTGATTATATTTATTAACAGCGGCATAGGCAGCTGCTAGACCAGCAACTCCACTCTTACCTAGGCTTTTATAAAAAACTTACATACGAACAGGCTTTGACCTATCGCAAGTTGACGTGCTATTCTGTTCATAGAAACGGTTGAGGAGATCTGATTGTTGAAGTTTATATAAGCTTATAACAAAAGTGTCGTTGACAAAACAACGGCATTTTTTGTTTGCCTAAAATTTAAATTGCGGAGATATGTTTTATGTTCAATTGTGAACTGAGCTTTCGGGCAGCAAATTTATTTGAAAGATTTGTCGGAAAAAGAGACACGGTTGTTCGAATTAAAATCTAATCGCTACGACTCAATAATTGTATCAGTCTGATTTAGAACAGGTGGTCAAACAATATTTTTTCCCATGAAACAGCTTTGTTTTTTCATGACTTGACAGATCGTGAGGCGTCTCCCTACTCCGTTACGGTAAAATGCGGATACAGTCCTTCGCGGCTGAAGGCAGATGGAATTATAGTCTATACAATTAAATCAGAGCTGTATGAAATTGGTATTGACAATTTACAAACACCATTTGAACATACTGTGCCTATCTACGACATGGAACGTACAATTTCCGATCTAATTCGCTGCAGGAGCAGTATAGAAACCAGACCTTGCAGGGTGCTTTAAGGCAATATATGCTTCGGAAAGACAAAAATCTGCGTGTACTGATGAATTATGCGGGAGTGTTTCATGTAGAAAAGATTTTGAGGCAATATTTGGACGTGTTGCTATGATTAAAACGGCAGAGCTATTGAAGATTTAATCCGAAATCTGTCGAAAGAGAAATCCGCTGATGCACAAATCCTAATGCGAAACTATATGATGGAGCGCTTGCTGGAATGCATTTCTCTTTCTGAGCATCGGAACAGTTTTATTTTAAAGGGAGGTATGTTGGTGTCCACAATGGTTGGAGTGGATGCCTGTTCTACGATGGATTTGGATGCGACAATAAAAGGTAAGAATGTCAGTGTAGCAGACGTGGCTAAACTGATCCAATTGATGATGGCATAACCTTTCAGATGAGTCGGGCTCGTATGAGCCCGTGGATTGAAATTACTTCTGCTGTACATACCTGTGGACTCGTGAGGAGTCGTGCTCACCCGGGCCCATGAATTGAAAACATTTGGTGTAGCTGAACATAACATTGACTGAAAACACTAACAAGTATTAACTGTGCCTGTCACATATAATTTCGGAACAAGCCTCAATCATCCGTTTGAATAACAATAGTGTGACAGATTCAACCGTTATCTACAATCATTCCTACAATAATACAACAAAATCGGAGCGTATCATGATTAAAGAATTATGGAATCAAATTCAAAATGATCAGGAAGTGAGACAGAGTCTCAGCAAGATCAGACAGGAAATAAAAAATGATGGGGAGCGGGCAAAACTTTCACTGCTCATCGAAGGCGACGAGTCTATTCTGATCGGTCTCCTGCAGTCAGAGGATGCGAAGACCAGAAAGAATGCGGCATTGCTGATGGGGGATTTGGGAAATCAGATGTTCCTGGCGCCTGTCTGGAAAGCATACCAGGAGGAGCAGCAGAGATTTGTTAAAAGTTCCTATTTAGCAGCTCTGGGTCATTTTGACTACGGAGAGTATTTGGATGCTATAAAAGATCGGCTGACTGCATTGAAAAAAGAACCCATGACAGAGGAAAATCAGAAACATGTCATGGAGGAAATGAGGGAATTATCTGCCTTGGTTACCCGGGCCGAAGGGAGCGTTATCCATTCATTTACCGGCTGGGATGAACCGGCGGATATTTTTCTGCTTACCAATCGGAATTTTCGGGAACTGACCAGAGATGAGCTGCTGGCCCTGGAGCCAAATGCTAAGACAAAGCTGTTAGGTGCGGGTGTTATGGCGAGCGTTACGAATCTTCGCTGGCTCAGGGATATCCGTACATACCAGGAACTGTTATTTGTGGTGCGGGAGATGGGACCCTGTGAGATGGAGCCAAATAAGATTGCCCAGACGATTGTTAATTCCCCGCTGCTGGCTTTTATGGCGGAACGACATGAGGGGAAGGCACCTTATTATTTCCGGCTTGAGATGAAAAGTAAAAGGGATCTGGGGCAAAAGAGTGTGTTTCTGAAAAAATTGTCCGCTGAGATTGAATCATTATCGGACCGAAAACTGATCAATACAACAGACAATTACGAATTTGAATTACGGCTGATCGAGAATAAACTGGGAAACTGTAATATTATGATCAAGCTGTTTACCTTGAAGGACACCAGGTTTACCTACCGCAAAGAAGTAATTCCAACTAGTATTAAACCGGTCAATGCAGCATTGACCGCCGCGCTTGCAAAGGAATACATGAAGGAAGACGGGCAGGTGCTGGACCCTTTCTGCGGCGTGGGAACGATGCTGATCGAGCGGCATAAAGCGGTGAGGGCGAATACTTCCTATGGAATTGATATTCAGGAAGCTGCCATCATAAAGGCCCGGAAAAACGCAGAGACAGCCAAGCAGGTGATTCACTTTGTCAACCGGGATTTCTTCCAGTTTAATCACGATTATCTTTTTGATGAGGTAATTACTAATATGCCGTTTCAAATCGGCCAGTTCACGGAAGCTGATGTGTTAGATATTTATAATAGGTTTTTTAAAAGAATTCCAAGCCTATTAAAGGACGGTGCGGTATTGATTTTGTATACGCATAACCAGCAGGCTATCCTGCGGCTGACATACCGGACACGGTTCTCTATCTTAAAGGATTATGAAATATCGAAAAGAGAAGGAACCCATGTCATGATACTTCGTTATGGGGCAGACTAACGGCAGTTTCATTTTCCGGAGCTGACCTGACCGGCCAGCTGAAGTTCCTGTTCAAACAGATCGGTGAGAAGACGGCATGTTTCATAATATACGGCGGAATTATGTTTAGCGAGTGCCGCTTTGTAAAAGCCATTTTTCACATTGATCCATCTTTTATAGTATTGTTGTGAGAAAAAAAGGGGTGCCCTATTTGCGTCTATGCCCAGCTGGCCTAGAAAATACCGGTATAAATAACGTCCTGTCAGCAGTGCATCCACATATTTTCCAGGGAGCAAAATAGTTTCCTTAGATTCCTGCATCCAGACATCGGACTGCTCAAGAAAATGATGTAATGTTTCTGGATGGATTTTCAGCACTTCCCGGGCCTGAGCTAGAAATGGATCTTCTGTATCCTTTATAAGGGGTGAGGCTGCAGGGTTCATTTGGATGGCGATAAGGGCGTAAGCGCCGGCAATTAGTTTTTCTGTAGTTTGTCTTTGTCCAATTAAGTTGTATGTTGGATCGAAACAGTCGTGAGAGTCTGATTTTCCCTTTTGGACGATAAAATAGTGTGGCCCTGACATGAGCTGATAAAGAGGATTCCACGGAATGAGGCAGGCATCCATGCCAACGATGAGATAGCTTCCGGCAGGAGTGTCAGCCCACCCTTTTTCCCACTCTTCCCTTGAAACCCAGGGTGTACCCAGTTTCATACCCATGGATTCCATTGCCTTTTCCAATCTGCAAGATAAAAATACATTGCAGATTGGGTCGTAGCGCAGATGGCTTTCTGACCAAAGTCCGGAAAAAACAGCGGAATAATCCAGGCCGAAATCATTTGCTAAGGTAATGAGACAGTCGTGATAGCAGTTGAGGCCCTGAAAGTGGATGAGTTTCACTTGGATGCTTCCTCCTGTGTGCGCCGGTTTTTCCCTGTCGTTGTTTTATGAAGCTGACCGACGAAGCGGATATGATGCGGGCACTTGTAATCTGCCAGGTGTTCGGCGCACCAGTTTTGGATGGAGCTAAGTGAGACATCGTCTGCCGCAGGAACGATATCGGCACAGACACATTCGGTACCGGGCACGTCTGTTTTGCCATACACGATACAATCCTTCACCAGAGGACAGCTCTGCAGACACGTTTCTACTTCCTCCGGATATACATTAAAACCCCGCACCAGAAGCATGTTTTTCTTTCGACCGCAGATATAGAGGTATCCATCGCCGTCAAAGTATCCAATATCCCCTGTGTGGAGCCAGCCATTTCTAAGGATTTCCCTTGTAGCATTCTCATCTTCATAATAACCGAGCATAACATTAGGCCCCTGGGCTAGGATTTCTCCGGGTTTATTTGGCTTATTTGTTATACCGGTCTCTGTTTCCAGGCAGACCTTTACACCTGGCAGCGGTACTCCCACGGAATCCATCTTATCTGAGGGAAGTTCCCTGTATGGCTGCGCAATGAGGGGAGAAGCCTCGGTCATGCCGTAACCTGACCAGAACCGTATGTGTGGATAGGCGGCAGACAAGCGCCTTAATGTACCTTCCGGAGCTTTGCTTCCACCAAAACCGAAATAGCGCAGAGAAGAGATATCATAGGGGATTAAACGGCCGAGTGTGCGCTCCAGCAGGACAGCGGTGACGGCTCCGCCGTCATAATGACTGATCTTTTGTTCCTGTGCGGCCTTAAACAGGGCATCCAGCGTAAATCCTTCTGCCATAGCCAGTATTGGGAAGCCGCGCAAAACACAAGAGAAGATAACGAGTAAACCGTATATTCCTGAAAAGGGTGTGCCAAGTGCATACCTGGGAGAAGGATCGCGATATCGTTCATACCCTATGTGCCTTAAGTAGGCTGCGGCACTAAACGCCATATTGCTTTCTGAAAGTTTAACTAATTTTGGATTTCCCGTGGTGCCGGAGGATGGGAGCAGGAGCATGGGGGCTTCGGGATCTGTTTTTGGTATGTCAGGCTGCTGGTGAGTGACCTGTAACATGTCAACGTTTAAGATATCGGGTGCGGGGGAACACGTTCTGACTGCGTCCTCGCATAGCGGCCGCAAGGAAGGGCAGGTAATGACCGCACAAACCGGCGCACGGTTCAGCAGGCTGGTGAGCTCTGCTGCGGACAGATGTAAGCTCAGAGGAAAAGCCGTCCACCCAGCCTGCAGGATAGCGAACAGAGCCGAAAGAAAGTCACTTCCATCGGGAAGAAGGATTGCTGCAATGGGATGATCGCTCACCTGCGGCAGCGCGGCCTGAAGCGCAAGCGCCCTCTGCGCCAGCTGTGCATAGGAAACGGGACTTCCCTTGTCAAGTATAGCCGGACGATTTTCTCCCCATCTTGCCAGTAATGCGTCTCTAATCATTGTTTTCCTCCACTCTTTTATTTTCTACTATCTTAATGAGCTGCCCAACCATGCGGCAGTCCGCCATTTCTGACAGCTCAATCGTAACATGGCACTGTTCTTCTATATTTATCAGCAGGCATACAAAGGAAAGTGAGTCAAAATACAGGTCTTTATACAGATCCGTTGTTTCTGTAATAGGGTTAGAAACTAAGGATTCCTGATTGATAAGCTGCAATATGGTTTCTTTTACCGACATGTCAGATGCTCCTTTAAATTGGACAAAAGTAATCCCCGGGATTGACCGCAGCCAACCCGGGGCCTTTTTACCTATCGTTACTCGATATAAATACCCCCGCTGATAGAAGCGGTAATATATTGTGCTGAAGCCGAGCCTGTCGCAGTTATTCCAAAGATAATCGTGACAAGTGTTCCGGCCGGCAGCGCAATATTCAGCCCGGTTTGGCTGGCGCTGCGGATAGTATATTTGGGAATTGACTCTCCCCCTGTATAAGGTGGGAAGTATACAAAACTTTCCGGCAGTATCCGAAATGCAAGTCTGTCGGTTTCTCCTATGCCCAGACACATAAACGGCCGCAGGGTCACGCCTTCCGCCAAAGATAGTTCTTGCCGGTTGGTAAATACACCATAAAAATTACGTACAGTACCGTCATAAGGCATGACGAAGGAAGAGGGATAGGATTCACTTGTGTTGATAACTATGACCCCTGATGCCCATTCACCGGGCTCCAGAGCGGAATAATATCCGCTGTCGCCCCCAAAGCCGGCGTAGGCAATCAGGGACGGAGCACCTGTATCGTCAGTACTGAGCGAAACACCGGATGAACTCTGGTTGGAGTAAGAGAATGGTATAGTGGCGGCGATTGGCCCCTGAGGCCCTGTGGGTCCAGTAATACCTTGGAGTCCTGTAGGGCCGGTCACGCCCTGAGGTCCTGTAGGGCCAGTATCTCCCTGTGCTCCGGTAGGCCCAGTCGCACCTTGGAGTCCTGTAGGGCCGGTCACACCCTGCGGTCCTGTAGGACCAGTATCTCCCTGTGCCCCGGTAGAACCGGTCACGCCCTGAGGCCCTGTGGGCCCGGTAACCCCTTGAGCCCCTGTAGGACCAGCATCCCCCTGCGGCCCAGCAGGGCCAGCAACGCCTTGAGGTCCCGCGGGGCCCGGTTCCCCTTGAGGCCCTGCGACACCTTGCATACCCTGAGGCCCAGCAGGGCCGGCTTCACCCTGAGCACCGGCGGGACCAGGTTCACCCTGAGGCCCAGGAGCGCCTGGTATACCCTGGGGACCCGCGGGGCCTGGTACACCTTGAGGTCCTGGTACTCCGGGGCAACACGGCGGACAGCAGTCCGGCTGAGGGGGCTGACAAGTATTATTACAGCTGCAATTTATATCATATTTATCTGGAAAGTTGTCACAATCATTATTAAAATACACTGAAATCCCTCCTTTGAGAGGATATATTGAAATGACCTCTCTATAATAACTTATGCAGTAAATGACGCAAGAATGTTGCATGGATGGCATTTCATAGTCTAATATGGTATTAATCGACAGTTTTTTATGCGATAAAGATTACGGTGTCGCTGTACTTGGAAATGGTTTGCCTGATAAAGCGAAACGAGCGCTGGGGTTTAAGCGATCATGATGTACAGCCAACGGTAAAAGAGGGGAGCATGCTATGCTGGCAAATGCCGGAGTTCTATTGGTTTACTTAATGGCATTGAAGGATGAAGAAACGGGCCTGATTAGTGTCAGGGCCGTTCATAGTTTAAAAGACTATTTGAAAGATTTTCCTGAGGGTATCGCAGCGCTAAAAGAAGATGCCGGTGATCTTGACCTGGAAGATATGCTGGAAATTTACTGTATCCTGGGAACGCAGCAGCAGACCGGGGATATCATGGAACAAATCAGGATAGTACAGAGGGATATTTTTCAACAAATTCTTGAAAATCCTGAGTTTGACTTTCAATCGGCTATTTTATACAAATTGGATGAGCAAAAGAAAAATCAAACAATTGCTGTTCATATGGCATGGTTAATCGCTTACCATACATTTTGTCTTGGGCATTTATACTCGCCTCAGCAGTTTGAATTTCAAAGAGGGAATCAGAGCCTTTCTGTTTGCTGTCTGGGGATGGGAATCGAATATGCAGATGCAAGATTGCCCTGGATGGAGAGGGCAGTACAGATATGGCTGAGCCGTGAAGCGCCCTGTCTGTATGGCAAACAGGTGATGATAAAATCTTTTCTTCTGAACGAACTAAAAGGAAGAAGAATTATTGGAGTCTTGCCTGAGCCTGAGGGGGATGATTTTTATCTGTTAATGGAAGGGGGCAGGAAACTGCGCTTAAATGCCGGCGAAGACGCATATCCGGGAGAGCAATTTGGCTATAAGGATACCGGTATATTCAGCATAAACGATATCAGTACCATAATTCAGAATCCCATCTATGCATACGGAATTTACTATCAGCCGTATGAAATATTTGAAAGCTGGCAGAGTGTATTTCAGTATGTCATTGCAGTTTCAGATGTAGAATGGACCAGAGAAAAGCTGCAGCCGGTTTACGAGACATTTTTATATTTTATGGAAGAGCAGATTTGTGATTGCATGCATGCGCCTGAGATAATAACGAAAGAAAAATTTATGGATGTCTATCTGTGCAGGATTGAAGAACTGAGGGGATATTTACGCTGTAAAGAGGAAGAGATTCTGTCAAAAGACTGGCTGCAGGCGATCACGAACCATGCTGTGTATTTTGAAAAGATGTATACCTTGTTAAAAGGAGATTATCCTGAGGAAGTAAGCAGCGTCACCAGAACGAAGAAGTTCGAGCTGTCGGAGTTTAGGAATTTGCTGGATAAAGCGGAAGAAGGAACCGCCTATGAAAAAGGAATTGCCTGGGAAAATGCCGCTGCTTACATGCTTGAAAGAATACCCGGCTTAAAGCTAAACGGCAGACGGGTACGGGTCGCCAGGCAGGAGATTGATTTGTGCTGCATCAATGTTTCGACAGATAAAAAGTTATGGAATCTTGGCGCTCTGATTCTGGCAGAGTGCAAAAACTGGAATAGAAAGGCAGACATAAAGGTTATACGCAATATCGGGCAGATAATGCAGGTGAAGGGTACCACGACAACACTGCTGTTCAGTAAGAAGGGATTGACAAGTGAGGCGGAAGCGGAGAGACGCTTATTGGCATTAAGAGGCAGCTATGTCCTATGTCTCACGAAAGAAGACTTGGCAGGCGTTGTAAAAAAAGAGGATTACTATGATCTTTTGATTGATAAATGGGACGAGCTGCTGGAGAGTGTCGAAGATAATCTGGCAATGTTCGGATAAGAGAGCTTAAAAGGGCACTGCCGCCGTCTGGAACGGATCAGACACCGCTCTGTCATCAGGAGCGGCTGCCTGTCCATCGGAGGGACACTGCCCTTTTAATCACGTTATGGTTTTAAAATTACCTTAATGCAGTTATCCTCTTTTTTATCAAAAATGCTGTAAGCATGGCTTCCTTCATCCAAGCTGAGCTTATGAGTTATAATATCTGTCGCGTCTATTTCTCCCTTTTGTATTTTCTGGAGCATCAGATCGACATATCCGGTAGCAGGGCATTGCCCCATTTTTAATGAAATGTTTTTGGAGAAGAAATTACCGAGAGGAAAATTATTGTATTTATTGCCATATACTCCAATCAACGCAACGGTGCCTGTTTTCCTGATACATTGGGAAGCCGTTTCGATTGCTGATTTTGATCCGCCCTGTAATTTGAGTGCCGTTTCAATTTTTTCCATGACCGAGCTCTTACCATCCAGCCCGACACAGTCGATCACGCAATGGGCGCCCCCATGTGTAATTTCTTTTATATATTCCCCTACCTGTTCATATTCTTCAAAGTTTAAGGTTTCCACACCATAGCCGGCTGCATGCTTCAGGCGGTAACCGACCCGGTCGACCGCGATGATCCTGCCTGCGCCTTTTTGAATACACCATTTGATCGTCATCAGCCCGATAGGGCCACAGCCTAATACAACCACGGTATCCCCGGCCTTTACATTCGCAATTTCGGTGCCCCAGTAGGATGTGGGGAGGACATCTGTTACAAATAAAACCTGTTCATCTGTCATCCCCTCCGGCACTTTTTTGGGGCCTACATTGGCATAGGGGACCCTGATGTATTCGGCCTGTCCTCCGGCGTAATTCCCATGATATTTGCTGTAGCCGAGCAATCCCCCCGATTCCCCATAGTCATTTGAATGATCGCACTGGCTGAATTCCCCTCTGTCACAGAATTCGCAATGTCCGCATGCGACAGGAAAAGGGATAACAACCCGGTCGCCTTTCCGGAGATTTTTTACCTCTTTTCCGGCTTCTTCCACAATACCCATTGTCTCATGGCCTAATACATACCCATCATACATTCCCTTTACCAAACCATGTACTAAATGCAAATCCGACCCGCAGATAGCCGTGGATGTCACTTTTACAATAATGTCATCCTCTTTTTCTATCCTGGGATCTTCCACCGTTCTGCATTCTACCTTCTGCACTCCGTCAAATACAATAGCCTTCACTGATCGTACCTCCTAATGTCGTTGAAAATATTATTTGCAGATGCGTGAAATCTATCCTTTATGGAGAACGGAGGGTATTATTTCCTCCAAAATGTCCTGCACTCGGCTTTGTCCGTCTGATTAAAGCGAATGATGCGGCCTAACAGTTCATAATTTACCGGCTCATCCCATTTGATGCGAAACAGCATGGTACTCTGGCTGTAACCGGCTTCTGAGATATCATCATGAAAATGTTCCATCCCTGCCCGCTCCGGAGAAACAGCCATGTGCAGTTTTGCAATGCTGAACCCAATAATAAAGGTGCCGTGATCCGTGAACATGGGCTGGTTCCAGGCATATCTGGGCTGTAATTCCGGGAAGTCATGCCGGACCCAGTCTAACACCTCTTTTACACGGGTACGCTGCGTCTCATCCCGAATTTGTGCCAGATATTCTGTGAAAACTTCCATTTCAATTCTCCTTCGTTATATATTTAGATTATACAGTCAGCTAACATACAGAATCGTTACATCTCCCAGTATCCGTTTCACTTCCGACCGTAAAAATGCCTCTGCCTCTGTTCTGACTTCCGGCCTGTAGCAATATCTCCCTCGTCCCCGTCCTGTCATGAGCTGGCTGTCATATAAATCTGGTGCCTTCGGGAACGCCTCGCTGTTGATAGCCCGGTGTACATAGGAATAGGTCATCAGAATGATTTCCAGAAACATTTGCTTTCGCATTTTCTCGGTCAGGCCGTTACGGAGCTGCTCCAGAAGTTCTGTATACATCGCCTTCCAGTCCTCCACCAGCATAACCGGTGCAATCAGGAGCCCGCAGGGATATCCTGCCTCGCACATACGGTTGACGGCCTCCATTCTTTTTTGAAGACTGGAGGTTCCGAGTTCGATACGGCGTATCAGCGGCTGGGGATTGACGCTCATGCGGAAGATGACCTTACCCTGGTGAGGCAGGTCAAGCAGGCTGTCCACCATATGAAACTTCGTGGGAAAGGTTAAATTTCCGCTGCCTTCTTCTGCAAACCGGCTGATCGTGTACAGAAGATTGCCTGTTATCGTATTTTCCAGTACCAGGTCACTGTTGCTTCCAATCTCAAAGGTGAGAGGCTTCTCACTCTTTTGCCCCTTCTTAATCAGCCGGTCCAGCATCTGCTCCCTGTTGACAAACAGGCGTAAATACGAACATTTATTATAATTGCAGACAAGATAGCAATACAAGCACATAGCAGTACAGCCTGACGACGTATAGGGGACCAGATAATCCGATACTTTGTGATTTTCCACATACCGGTGCGTTTTACGGATGCCGACAATTAAATTACGCTTCATTCTGGCAAATTCGGAATTTTCCTTTTTTCGCATTTCCTCTATGGCATTGTGATTTTCTATCTCGATCCATGGCAAATCTGAAAATTGTTCTCTTAACTGCTTCCCCAGCTCATAGGAAAGGCTTTCCGGCTCAAAGTATACTGCGTCAAATCTCATAATATCCTCTCTTTACCCGATAACAAGACGAAGGAAGTCTTCTGCTTTCACTTAGTCTGTACATTTTTGATATCACTATTCCTGGTTTAGAGGCTGTCAGCCTGAAGGGCAGCTGAATAATTTTGAAAATGATCCAATAGCTCCGAATTGCAATAGTGTAAAAATCGTAGTAAACTATAATAAAGTTTAAACAGTTGAAAGGAGATATCAGCTATGAAAAAAGAAGTATTAGATTTTGTTGTGGAAAAGACCCATGATCTCATGAATGCATTCTCATGCAGCGCTGAGGCGAAGGCGGCGGCACAGGCCTGGCTGGATGCCGTTGGAACGGAAAATGAGGCAGCGGAAACGAAAAAATATATGGCAGAGCTGGAAGCGGATATTGTCTCCATCGACGGGCTGATCAGCTTTGCAGAATCAGAGCATGGTGCACAGGTCTTTGGAGCGGACAAAGCGAAAGAAGTTGCGGCTCATGCAAGGGAAATCAAGGCAGCAGGAGCAGTATATTGTGACTGTCCTGCCTGTGCGGCGGCGGTTGCGATTGTGGAGAAGAAAGAAGATATTCTTTCATAAGAAATCAGTACATAATGTGTATTGGAGTTGTGGAGCATCAGCCTGAAATGACGGATGCTCCTTTTTTATTCTGACATAATATCAGAACAATCGTGATAATTTCACAGATTAACCTATAGTTTTAAAATTTATGATATAATAAAAAATAATAGAGCAAAGCGAAACTATTTGCTGCTTCTCAAAAGCGAAGCGTTTGAGAAGGGACCCCCTTCTTTTTATGGAGTGAGGAACGAACGTAATAAAAAATATATGAGATAAACTTGTAGAAAGAGACATATTACCCAAAACAAGGAGAACAACATGGAAGAGAATACTCATAAGCGCCGTGTCCGCTATTCCGGTGCTTATCCCAGAAATTATAAAGAGAAGTATAAGGAACTGAATCCAGATAAATATGCTGATACGGTTACGAAAGTAATCGGAAAAGGAAGCACCCCTGCGGGCATGCATATTTCGATCTGTGTAAAAGAGATACTGGACTTTCTGCAGATCAAGCCGGGACAGACCGGGCTGGATGCCACCCTTGGCTATGGAGGCCATACACAGGAAATGCTGAGATGCCTGGAAAATCAAGGACATCTGTATGCCCTGGATGTAGATCCAATCGAGTCGGCAAAGACAAAGGAGCGTCTGGAAAGGCTGGGCTATGGTCCGGAGATCCTGACCGTGCGGCTGCAGAACTTTGCTGAGATTGATCAGGTATCGGCAGAAGTGGGCAAGTTTGACTTCATTCTGGCAGATCTGGGTGTCTCATCCATGCAGATAGACAATCCTGACCGGGGATTTTCCTATAAAACCGAGGGCCCGTTGGATTTGCGTATGAATCCGCAGAAGGGGATCAGTGCCGCAGAGCGTTTAAAGGAGATCGCGCAGGATGAACTGGAAGGCATGCTGTTGGAAAATGCGGACGAGCCCTATGCGGCGGAAATTGCCGGAGCTGTGACGGCATGGCTCAGAAGGGGCGGAGAAATCGTCACAACGACAGATCTCTATCAGGTAATCGAAGAGGCGCTCTCATTTTTGCCCGATAGAGAGCGGAAAGAGGCTGTAAAGAAATCCAGCCAGAGGACCTTTCAGGCACTTCGTATTGATGTAAATAATGAATTCGAGGCGCTGTATTCCTTCCTGGAAAAACTCCCCGGAGTTCTGGCTCCCGGTGGAAGAGCGGCTATTTTAACCTTTCATTCAGGAGAAGACCGCCTGGTGAAAAAATCGTTTAAGCAATACCAGAAAGAAGGACTTTACAGTGAGATTGCCAATGAAGTAATCCGCCCATCCAAAGAAGAATGCAGCAAAAACAGCCGTGCCCGCTCAACAAAAATGAGATGGGCGGTTCGGGCAGAATAGAGTATCCGGAAAGGGTTTGACATATGGAAAAAGAAATAATTGCATGTGATATCGCTAAGAAATGCGGGGGATGCACATTTCAGGGCATGACTTACGATAAGCAGCTGAAAAATAAACAAAAACAGGTGGAGGCTCTGCTGGGCAGCTTTTGTAAGGTAAGCCCGATCATCGGCATGGAGCATCCTTACTATTACCGGAATAAGGTACATGCCGCCTTTGACCGAGACCGGAGGGGAAATATTATCTCCGGCACTTACCAGGCAAACACCCATCGGGTCCTGCCGGTGGAAAACTGTCTGATCGAGGATCAGAAAAGCCAGGAGATCATCCGTACCATCCGCCAGATGCTCCGTTCCTTCAAGATCAAGACTTACGATGAAGATACAGGGTATGGGCTTCTGCGGCGTGTTCTGGTCCGCAGGGGCTTTCAGACGGGGGAAATCATGGTAGTCCTTGTGCTTGGCTCACCCATCCTGCCTTCCAAGAACAACTTTGTAAAAGCCCTGCGCAAAGAGCATCCGGAGATTACCACGGTTGTAGTGAACGTGAACGATAAAAGAACCAGTATGATCCTCGGAGAGCAGGAGAAAACCATCTACGGCCCGGGCTTTATCAAGGATGTGCTCTGCGGCTGTACGTTCCGTATCTCGCCCAAGTCTTTTTACCAGGTCAATCCGGTGCAGACCGAGATCCTGTACAATACCGCGGCAGAATTTGCCGGACTCACCGGAAAAGAAACGGTCATCGACGCATACTGCGGGATCGGAACCATTGGCCTGATTGCTGCAAAGCGCGCGGGCAAGGTGATTGGCGTGGAATTAAACAGAGACGCGGTACGGGATGCCAGGATCAATGCCAGGGAGAACAAGCTCACAAATGCAGAGTTTATCCAGGGGGATGCCGGAGAGTTCATGGAGGCAATGGCGGCGGAAAACCAGAAGGCGGATGTGATCTTCATGGACCCGCCCAGAGCTGGCAGTGATGAGAAATTCATGGCATCCGCCGTGAAGCTGGGACCCAAAAAGATTGTTTATATTTCCTGCAATCCGGAGACACTGGCAAGGGATTTGAAGTATTTACAGAAGCAGGGGTACAAGGCCGAAAAGATACAGCCGGTGGACATGTTCCCGTGGACGGGGCACTGTGAGGTATGCGTGGGGTTAAGACGGAAATAGATATTTATAAGTTTAATCGTCGGGAGAAATCATACAAATGAGACTCTATTTTCTAGGAAATGGATTTGATTTAAGCCATAATTTAGATACATCGTACTTAAATTTTAAACATTATTTAAGAGATAATTATAGCAGTCTGTATCTTAAATTTATAAAGATGTATGAGATCTACGGAGATGATGCAGATATGTTTTGGTCAGATTTCGAAAACAATCTGGCATGTTTAAGTAATTATTACTTATTCGACATGGTTAATAGCAACAATTGTGACTTTAATATCGGGAAACCGTATGATACTGCATGGAAGAGAGATGTACTGATTTCGAATTTAGACGTGTACTCAGAATTACAGCAAGCCTTTATTTCATGGGCTGGTGAAAAGGATCGGGATACGATTAAAGTGAAATATAAAATATCTAAGCTCTTTTTTTCATATGACAGAAAGTGTGTGGATGGTGAAGAAGGTTCAGATTTTTTTCTTGTTTTTAATTATACTCATACGTTAGAACGTGTATATGGCATAAATAAGGAGTACGTATTTAGACCTCATGGGGAAGTGGGCAAAAACTGCTTGGAGCCTCAATTTGGGCATGGGAATGATGATTGCATATCAAAAGTGAATAATTTATACAATGAAACAGCTGATATGTATGAACGGGTTGCTTATAACTGGGCAGAAGAGTATTTAAGGCTAACCCGTAAGAATGTGAATGAGTTTTTATCAGATGTCGATATTTTTTACGATAGCCATAATTTGAATCCAGATACAATATGTGTAATAGGGATGTCTTTCGGTAAAGCAGATATACCATACTTTAGGCAAGCGCATAATAATTTTAGTAGGGCAAAATGGATTATATCGTATCACAAGGACGAAGACGGCAATGATCAAAGAAAGTACTTTATACGGGTATTAAAGGAAATAGGGATTTTATCTTCGAATATCAGATTTATTGAATTATGATGTATGCTTATATAAAACGGTACGTTTATAACTATAGACAATAATAGGAGAGCATATGAACTATTTTTTTGTATTCCAGAACAAGACCTTTGAGGAAGAATTTCGTGGCGGCTATTTATGGGCGCCCCAACGTGGCAACTCTGGACAAAAAGTTTCTCACTGGGAGAAAATGAAAGCAGTAAAACGCGGTGATATCATCATACATAGTTATAAAAAGCACATTAAGGCGGTTAGTATCGCCAAAAGAGATGTATATGAGGCTAGTAGGCCAGAAGAGCTATCAGCAGAATGGCAGCAGGAGGGGTGGCGAGTAGACACTACCTATATTCCTTTTCCGGAGACGATTATTACATCGGACTATAGAGAAGAACTACTCCAATTGCAGCCATTAGCGGATGCGCCTTTCAACCGGCTTGGCAAAGGTAAAACTGGTTATTTGTTCGAAGCAAATCGGCCAATGTATGAGTTTATCATCAGGAAGACTGCCAGCGTACAGAAAAGTGATCAAGAAAGACAAAGGGTACTGGAATTATTAGATACAGAGAAAAAGTATAATCCTTCTGAAGTCGAGATCGAGATCCAGATGGATTTGGACGAAGCAAAAGCTAGGCAGCTATCCCCAGCAAAGCTAGCGGCTCAAATTAAAAATAGTACAAGAAAAAAGTTTCAGAAAAAGGAAGAGATAGTATATTATAGGAGTCCATATGTAAAAGAGATGGTAAAACAGATAGCTGAGGGTAAATGTCAGATGTGTGGGGCTGACGCACCCTTTTATGATAAGGAAAGAAAGCCTTATCTGGAAGAACATCACGTGATGCGACTTGCCGACGGCGGCAGTGATACGATGGATAATGTGGTGGCTATTTGTCCCAATTGTCACAGGAAGGTCCATGTTTTGAGTGATGAACACGACACTCTTATTTTAAAGAAGATTGCAGAACAAAATCTTAAAAAATACCATCGACTACTGGCATATTCAAAAAAATTAGAGCAATACGGCGAATAATCAACCTTTCATACTTTATTTCAGGCGGCCCTGCAAAAGAGGAAGCATATATGCGTAAGGATAACTATGAAAAACAGTGGGAAGAAATAGCGGACTATCGATATAGTGAACAATTTCAGATTTATAAATTTGTTTGTGGAGATATAAAGCGTAAACGCCAATGGAAAAAGATTCCTGTCGACAAGCGTTTTACCAGATATAAGGAATGGAAGTGTTATGTAAAGAGTAAATTTCAAACCTTGTCAGTAGATCAATTAATTGAGTTTAACCGCTTTCTAAACAATAAAAAGAGAGGTGGAAATACCTATCTGGGTATTTTAAAGACATTTTTTACCCCTATTTCAGTGGCAATGCTGTCAGCGATATTAATTCCCGCACTAATGGATTATCCAGTGGACAACTTTAAATCGTTTATTACTGATTTCGATGGCATGCACTGGATAGAAATCATGATTCGACTAGGAACATTTTTCATCCTATTTTTCCTAATGATTTCCTTTCTTACTTTTGCCATATGTATCTTTGTTTTTCAAATATATGATTTTATTTCAGACGGCACGAGTAGATATAGCTTCTACGAAGACTATATGGCTATCATAGCCGAATTAATAGAAGAAAAATCCGAAGAAGAGAAGAAGAAAATTTCATCTTGATTGTTCCGAAGTATTCTGCCCTCTAACCACCAAGCACCCCGTCACTGACTTATCCGTCAGCCGACGAGGTGCTTTTTTCATTCTATATCTTACTCATGATTCCAAACCTTTGGAATCATCGCAAAGCCCTTATTTCACAGCGGCATTGATTCCCGCGATCGCTCCGTCTGCAACCGCAGTGGCGGCCTGGCGCACCTGTTTCACACGGATGTCTCCGGCAGCGTAAACGCCGGGAATGGCTGTCTCCATTTTCTCGTTTACCGGGATGTAGCCGTCTTCCAGAGTCAGTTCTGTATAGAGCTCTGTGTTGGGGGTAGCGCCGGCATAGATGAAGATACCGCAGCCCGGATCTTCAATCGCTTCCACAGTTCCGTCTTTTTCTGAGACAAGCTCCAGTTTTTCGATCTGGTCGGTTCCATAGATGGCGCCAAGCCTGGTTGCTGTCCGCACTTCAATATTAGATGCAGCGTCTATTTTTTTCTGAAATTCTGCGATGCATCCCAGGGCATCTTCAAAATGGATGATCGTGAGTTTTGCAGCAAATTTCGATAAATAGAGGGCTTCTTTGACCGCGCCGTCCGCACCGCCTACCACGTAGATATTTTTGCCCTGGAAGGAGGCACCGTCCTTTGCTGCATTTGCCCCTACGCCTTTTCCAGCGAGCTCCGCCTCACCTGGAATTCCCAGTTTACGGGGTGTGGTTCCATTTGCAAGGATTACCTTCGGCGCTTCGTATACGCCTGCGTTCGTCGTTATGGTCTTGACCTCACCTTTCAGGGAGACAGCGGTTACCTGCTCCAATTTTAGCTCCACGCCGGAAGAGAGGGCCTGATTTTTCAGACGCTCTGCAAATGAGGCTCCTGTTTCCTGCTCTATAATTCCGGAATAGTGGGTGACGGTGGATACTTTTCCAATCACGCCCCCGACTTCCTTTTGTTCTAATACTAATGTTTTACGTCCGCGGCTTGTTGCATAGATACCCGCACTGATTCCTGCGGGGCCCGCGCCTACAATAATGATATCGTACATTTGTATTCCTCCTTAAATTCTGACATCGTATGCGCTCATTATACGCTAATCCTTCTGTAATGCAAGAGCGGAATTGGCGGAAAAATGCCGGCCGGCCCAGGATTATTAAAGGCCGGGCTGATTTCTGTGCAAAATCGGGTCCTCTTTGCGCAGAAGGATGAAATGATGCGGATGAACAGGCAGAAATACATCCTTAACCGGCTCTCCGAAAAGGATAGTTTTTCTTGTTTAGCCGCCGGCGTTGTGCTACGATAGATATACGATTGAGGGAACAGGCGGGTGAATAATTTGGAGTGGAATATTGCGGCTGAGGCCATATCGTTAGTTATGCTGGGAATCATATGGATCTATGCCAGAAGAGGAAGCCATCTGCCCACCTTGAAAAACAAGATATTTCAGTGGTGTCTGCTGGTGACGTTCAGCGCCATTTTTACAAATATTTTATCTACCGTAATGATCTATCAATATCGTCTGATTCCCATATGGATGACCTGGGTTGTGACGACCATCTATTTTGTTCTGACACCCCTTATGGGCATGGCCTATTTTCTGTATGCGGTTTCCGTGATTTATCCGGACAGTGAGAAAGTCAGGAGCGTAGTAGGGTTGGGAATGATTCCGGGGGCTCTCTATGCGATTCTTATTCTGATCAATCCCTTCAGTAAAATCATATTCGACATCAGCCTGGATCAGGGCTATACAAGAGGCGGACTGATTTCTGTTACCTATATCATTTTTTATGCCTACTGCCTGGCGAGTATTGTGATCACGGTTGTAAATTACAGGAAATTAAACCGGGAGATATACAGGATTCTGGCCGCGTTTCCGGTTCTGGCGGTACTGGTTATTATCGTGCAGCAGCTCTATCCGGATGTTATTTTGTCCGGCTCCGCGGCAACCTGTGCTCTGCTGATCATTTATCTGCATTTACAGAACCGGCAGATTTCCCTGGACTACCTGACTAATATTCCAAACCGGCAGGAACTGCTGAATATGCTGGGACTGATGATTAAAAAATCACCGGAAAAGCCTTTTGCCCTGATTGTTATATCCCTGCGGGATTTCCGCCAGATTAATAATACCTGCGGACAGCAGAAGGGGGATGAATTCTTAAGGGAGATCAGCCAGTTTTTGTCTCAGATTGGGCCGGCGGGAAATGTGTATCGTTTCAGCGGGGATGAATTTGCTCTTTTATATACAAATGACGAGAACAGTGAGATTGTACAGAGTATTGATAAAATTCAGCAGAGGATGGCGGAATCCTGGCAGATCGATGACTACCGCTTTACGATTTCGGCTGTGATTGGCGCCATCTACCATTCGGGGGAGGCACAGACACTGGAAGAAATTATCAGCGCGATTGAATATGCAGTATTTCAGGCGAAATCCGGAAAGTATGGATCGATCTGCTACTGTGATCAGGAGATGCTGCAGAAGATGAGACGGAGACGCCAGATTATACAGATCTTAAAGGATCAGACAGCAGAGCCTTCCTTTGAGATGTATTATCAGCCAATTTACTGTGTAAAGACGAGGTGTTTTCAATATGCGGAATCTCTGATGCGTATTCCTAAGTCTCCCATTGGCCCTGTCTATCCTTCGGAGTTTATTCCGATTGCGGAAGAAACCGGTCTGATTATTGATTTGACCTATCTTATGCTGGATAAGGTGTGTCAGTTTATCCATAAGATGCTCGCAGAGGGAATCAGGCTGGATGCGGTGCATGTGAATTTTTCGGCAGTGCAGTTCTCCCAGCCGGACTTGCAGGAGAGGGTATTACATATCATCAGGAAAAATGAAATACCTATGCCGATTATAAAAATTGAATTTACCGAGAGTACACTTGCCGAGAATCCGCAGATTGTGACGGCCTTTGCGCTGGATATGGAGAAACACGGCATTAAGATGGGACTGGATGACTTTGGAACCGGATATTCTAATATTGCAACCGTAATAAATATTCCATTTGGTACGGTTAAGCTGGATAAAAGCCTTGTCTGGGCGGCTATGGACAATGGCAGTTCTGCCCTGGCTATAAAGAATCTGACGCATACGTTTAAGGAGCTGGGAATGAATGTGATCGCGGAGGGTGTGGAGACAGCAGAGCAGAAAGATCTGGTGGAAGAATTTGGTGTAGACCAGATTCAGGGATTTTACTATGCTAAGCCCATGCCGGAAGAAGAAATGGAGAGTTTTATGCTGTCGTTGGATCGGGGTGTCCGTTCTGCCGAGCTGGAATAAACAAAAAAATGGTTCTGTTTAATTGTATTTGAAACTTAGTAAAAGCGCCTTGTGAAAGGCGCTTTTGTTCTTACACAGGAAAGTTCTCCAAACTTTCCTGTGTAAGAACAAACCCTCCGGGGGATCGCACTGCGGCGGAAAGAAATTGTGTTGCCAGAGCAACCCGCCGCAGGCGGAGAATCCCGCTTGCGGGATTCTTTCTACAGTCCTCCCTTATTCTAGCTGCTGAAAACAGCTGGACCAGCCAGTTTGCCAAGAGACATAATAGCAAGTGGATCGGATTGCCTCTCAGGCATTGCAATCTTCCGTATACAGGTCCCGCCGTAAGATTTATAGTAATATTCCTGCCTGGATAGATCCACGAATGCCGTGTATTGAGTATAGTCCGAAGTACCCCGGTCTGTGACGACAACTCCTTTTGGTATGGTGACATTTTCCATGACATGAAAACAGGACAGGACAGCTTCTGTTTTATCTGCGGGAGGTGTGATATGACTTTTTAAGTAGGCGGTGCGGACGAATCTGGACGGAGGCGTGTAATCTCCCGGTAAACCTGTGGTGCCTGCTCCCTGGCCAAAGGGGGAGAGCGAAGTCATGCCCCATGACGCCTGGGACTTCTGTTCTGGAGTCACATTCATATAGTTTCTCAGGTTTGTCATATGCCATGAGAAATCCGGACTGTTGGAGAGTACGCCGATTGAATTATCCGATAGATGCAGGCCGTCCGCCATTTTCTCCACAGTGAGGCAGGCACCGCTTTGATCAGCTAAAATCCAATGGAGAGGGGCGGTTGAATTGGTAATTGGGTCTTCTGTGCCTACAATTTGTATGGACGGAAGCAATTCGGCTGCCTGTTTCACACTGCCGCACAGGCCTAACAGAAAGTTGACCAGCTCCAATGCGGCGATAGGCGGTTTTGAAGTTCTGGGAGCCGTCGCAGGATCGTACTGTGCATAACCGGGGAAATACAGCACAGCCGCTGCAAATCCCATTTCATTTACCCCATCCGCAAAAATAACGGGCGAAATATCCTGCCCGATCCCCATATAACTGTATTGGTTCTGAATGTTATGTGTGCGAAGAAGGTTGTTCCATCGATAACCGGCAGGAACAAAGAAAAGTTCGGGATCAAGGGGATAGGAAAAGTCCATCGTCCGGCCAAAATAATTGCCTTGGGAAAACTGCATTGTCATTGCAGTACACATGTAAAGTCCTCCTGTATTACGCGCTGCTTTGTTTACAGCTAAATATATTATATCCAGTCAGAAACATTCCTGGACAATCATGCCGTCGGCCTGTACCCTCCTGTCTTTCAAAGTACCGGCAGTAAAATGTAAATAGCCAGAAGGGAACAGTTATGATAGAATTGACACTAGAAGACCAGAGCGGTTTGCAGAAGCGGGGGGGAAGGCGAAGTGACTGATAGGAACGATATAAAGCGGACTCCTTTTATCCGTCTGAGCTTGCTGTCTTTCGGAGCGTTTCTGCTGGAGTATTTCTCCATATTTGTGATTGAAGGTATGCTCTTTCAGGTGGATATATGGAATTATACGCCGGATCAGCGGGCGAATCACTGCATTCTTATGGCGTTCTTATGGGCGGCCGTAATTAGCGGTCTCCTGTTTTATTCGCGCAAACGGTACCATTACCCCGCCGCAACCGGCAGACCCTCTGTTCCGCGCAGAGACTGGTTCACTGCGCTTTTATGCCTGGCAGGCTGCAAGATCATGACCTTTATTGACTGGAATACGTTTAAGATACTGGGAGAGGCCGAAGGAAAGAGTGTGTTCCAATTTTGTGCACAGTATCTTTATTATGTATTTGAGGTGGGGCTGGTTCTCCTGATTATTCTGTATGGACAAAAGGCATTTGAAACCAGATTGAAGAGGGAGAGCCGGATACCATTTGGCGGTCTTGTGCTGGCCATGACCTGGGGTGTATTTCATTTCGTATCCAGGGGAGTCGGATTAGAGCTGTGGAATGGGATTTCCTGCATGCTCTTTTCTGTTTTAAGCGGTATAATATACCTAAAACTGAGGCGAAGACCGGCTTTTAGTTATCTTTTTATTGCTGTGGGATATCTGCTGTAAATTCAATTTGCTGGAATGGAATATTCATACCGTTTGGGAGAAGTTATAAATCTTAGGGCAAAGAGCCTTATTGCACAGGAAGTAAGATAGAATGGAGAATGATCATGACAAAAGAGAAACTGGCGCTTGAAATCATCCGGCGCCTGAAAGAAGAATATCCGGATGTGGGGTGTACCCTGAACTATGATGAGGCATGGAAGCTGCTGGTCAGTGTCCGGCTGGCCGCCCAGTGCACGGATGCCAGAGTAAATGTTGTTGTGCAGGACTTATATGCCAGATATCCGGATGTGGAGGCTCTGGCGGGAGCGGACCCGGAGGAGATCGAGCGCATCGTAAAGCCCTGCGGCCTGGGACACAGCAAGGCCCGGGATATCAGCGCCTGTATGAAGCAGCTGCAGGAGCAGTATGGCGGAAAGGTGCCGGATGATTTTGACGCCCTGTTAAAGCTGCCCGGAGTGGGACGAAAGAGCGCGAATCTTATCATGGGGGATGTATTTGGAAAGCCTGCAATTGTAACGGATACCCATTGCATCCGTCTGGTTAACCGTATGGGCCTGGTGGATGGCATCAAGGAACCGAAGAAGGTGGAGATGGCCCTGTGGAAGCTGATACCGCCGGAGGAAGGGAGCGATTTCTGCCACAGACTGGTATTTCATGGAAGAGAGATTTGTACCGCCAGGACCAAGCCGCACTGTGATCGGTGCTGTCTGGGGGATATATGCGCGAAAGCGGGGATTTAAATATTGATATAAACCGGACGAAACGTGCGTAAAGCCTGTCAAATCATTGCATTTTATCTGTGGAGATGATAAAATCATAAGAAGGTGCGGTGGTTCGATCATCGAGATGGAAAAGAGAAAAATATGGACAAGAAAATAAGGGGAAAATGGCTCCTGCCTGTATTTGTGCTGCTGCTGCTCTTCGTCAGCGGAACCTCGATCAAATTGATTTCTGAGATAAGCAATTATGGCAAGCTGATCAATTATGTGGGGATTGTAAGGGGCGCATCCCAGCGGGTAGTTAAACTGGAGACCAATCACATGCCGAGTCAGAACCTGGTGGAGTATGTGGACAATATTTTAAGTGAACTTCAGACCGGAAAGGGACGATACGGCCTTGTTTTAACCAACAGCGAAAAGTATAATACCAGTCTGGACCGGCTGGAGAAGCAGTGGGAATTTGTACAGGATAAAATAAAAGAGGTGCGGGCAGGCGGAGACGAGAGTGCGCTGATTAGTGCCAGCGAGGAACTGTTTGTCATTGCGAATGATACGGTATTTGCCATCGAGGAATATTCGGATCATCAGATCGGCTGGCTGTCCAGGCTTATATTGGTTACGGCTGCTGCGTGGCTTGTAGTCGGTATTTTGGTTGCATACATATATGTAAAGCGCTTTTTTGCGCTGACCAGGACCAACAGGGTGCTGAAAGACATGACAAACCGGGACGAATTGACCGGCGCGCTGAATCTGGAGCGATTTAAGGAGGATTCGGCACGTATACTGGCGGATTACCCGAACGAGAAGTTTGCATTTCTCTACATAGATTTTGAGAATTTCAAATACGTGAACGATGTGCTGGGCTATGAGCAAGGCGATCAGCTGTTAAAAAAGTATGTAGAGCTGATGACAGAGCATCTGACAGAGGCGGAGCTGATCGGACGGAATGTGGCGGACCGTTTTGTAGCTTTGCGTCATTACAGCGGCAAAGAAGAAATTCTGTCGCTTCAAAAGCATGTGGATCAGGAGTTCCTGGAATCGTCCAAAGCGGTGACTAACAGACATATTTTAACAATAGCCTGCGGCATCTGCTGTATTGAGGATATTCCGGAGAAGCTGGATGTGGAGGCTTTGATTGACCGGGCGAACTTCGCACAGAAAACGGTGAAAAATAAGCCGGACGAGCATTATGCGTTCTATGATGAAAGTATCCGCAGGAAGATGATTGCCGAAAATGCTATCCGGAACCGGATGGATGATGCACTGTTTAACCGGGAATTTGTAGTTTATATGCAGCCCAAGGTTAACCCGGCAACAGGGAAAATTGAATGTGCGGAGGCGCTGGTGCGCTGGAACAGCCCGGACGGGATGCTGCTCCCCGGCGTTTTTATACCTATTTTTGAAAATACTCATTTTATCGGCAAGCTGGACCGCTATGTTTTCGAAGAAGTCTGTCGGTGGATTTCCGGGCGCTTAAAGGCGGGCAAGCCGGTTACGCCGGTTTCAGTCAATGTGTCCAAATTACAGTTCTGTAATATGGATTTTGTAGATATATACACCGATATAAAGGACAAATATCAGATTCCGGACGGCTGCCTGGAACTGGAATTTACCGAATCGGTTGCGTTTGGAAATGTGCAGTATATGCAGCAGATTGTTTCATCCCTGCACAGGCACGGCTTTCTGTGCTCCATGGATGATTTTGGAAAGGGTTACTCCTCTCTGGGGATGTTAAATGATATGGATATTGATGTACTGAAACTGGACGCCGCATTTTTTAGAGAGGAGGTATCTCTGAAAAAGAATGAGATTATTATCAGAAGCATCATTTCCATGGTGCGGCAGCTTGGCATTCAGATGGTGGCAGAAGGGATCGAGAAGAAGGAGCAGGTGGAACTTTTACAGGAAGTGGGCTGTGACCTGATCCAGGGTTTCTATTATTACAGGCCGATGCCCATAGAGGAATTCGAGAACAAGATAGAACAGGAACACGACCTTGCGATTCAGGCGGGGTGAATATAATGAAAAAGTCAATTGCACCGGCAATTGGCTTTTTCATTATGGAGCCGTATTCGGCGCTACCGTGCCGTGTGCTGCACGGCATTTGCTTCTATGCCGTATCCGCCCGTCACCGGATCTTTGAATAAACCGATGCGGGGTGTGACAAAGGTAAAGAGTATGAACAAAACCAGAAGCAGAACTAACCCTGCCTTGCCGGCGGCAGCCGCTTCAGGGGAGGAAAAGGAACCGCTTTTCAGAAAATGGCAGCTGAAACAGTAGGCAGCAATTACACCAAGAATGAAGGTTGCGATATCGGCTGCCAGGAAATTTCGGCCGAGAATTCCCGAATAAGTATAAAATGCGGCGACGATTACGAACATACCCAGCAGGATCGAGAGGAATCTTACCGGCAGGAAGTTTTTGAATTCCTTGCCGTACAGCGGATAGTCAATCAGCGTAAACAGGAAAAGAGGGGTAAATAAAAGCTTTAAATGCTCCCAGGTACTTTCGTTGACAGCGCTTAAACTGCCGACCACCGGATTTTTTCCTGACCAGGCATAAGTAAAATGGACCAAACTGCCGAGAAGAATGGTGCACAGGGCGCCGAGGATATGCCATTTCTTGAGATTCAGAATAAACACCTCCATGTTAAGATCCTGATAGTATATGCAATGAATGATTTGTTGACGCTTATTAAGCCGGATTAACACATTCTTAAGTTTTATTAAGTTTTTCACAGGACTAAAATTCATTATAATGTATCATAGAGTCATTTTATGTCGGCTCTGTAAGGAGATAGGGTTAAGATGTACAAGAGAATAAGAGGCCGTTTACAGACTTTTGTCCCGGCTTATGCCGTGATTCCTCTGTTTTCCTGCCTTGCCTTTAACTGCCTGATCTATTTTGGCACAGGCTGGATTACCGAAGGATGGAGGAAGTTTGATTTTACGACGGCTTTTGACCGGATGGTGCCTTTATTGCCGGCATTTGTTGCTGTCTACCTGGGCTGTTATGTGTTCTGGGCAGTGAATTACATATTGATTGCAAGAGTGGGAAAGGAATACTGCATGCGTTTTGTGACGGCAGATCTCATGTCCCGGCTGGTATGCGCAGTGTTTTTTCTGCTGCTGCCCACGACGAATGTAAGGCCCGGCCTGACGGGCGGCGGTTTCTGGAGCGGGATGCTGGGAATGGTATGGCAGATCGACTCACCGTCGAATTTATTTCCTTCGATTCATTGTCTGATAAGCTGGTTTTGTTATATAGGGCTCAGGGGGAGAAAGGAAGTGCCCCGGTGGTATCGGGGAATGTCCTTAGTTCTGGCTATTTTAGTTTTTGTTTCAACGCAGGTAACCAAGCAGCATTACATTGCAGACGTCATTGGCGGGGTGGTGATAGCGGAAGTTTGTTTCTATATTGGATTTCACACGGAGTGGTACCGGAGCCTTACAAAAATTTTTGACAGGATTACCGGTTATTTCAGCCGGAAAGCAGATCCTGCAGATGAAATGAGGAAGTAGTTTTGGCATCGAATAAAAAGAAGATAGTTAACGCGCTGTTTTTTGTGCTGGTCTTCGGACTGACTATATACAGTGTTTTTAAAGGTGAAGATCTGAAAGAACTGTTTCACACTTTGACAAAGGCCAATCCTCTGTATCTGGTGCTTGGAGCTGCCTGTGTGGTGTTTTTTATCTGGGGAGAATCCATCATTATCCATTACATATTGGATACGCTGTCAGTGCGGACCAGGAAGAGAACCTGTTTTATGTACTCATGCATCGGATTTTTCTTCAGTTGCATTACTCCTTCGGCGAGCGGAGGACAGCCGGCGCAGGTTTACTATATGCACAGGGATGAGATTCCGATACCGGTTTCGTCGCTGGTTCTGATGATTGTAACGGTGGCGTATAAATCGGTGCTGGTCCTGACCGGGCTTTTTCTGGTCGTATTCCAGCGTGGTTTTATCCACCACTATCTGGAAGGTATTCTCCCGGTTTTTTACCTGGGAATCGGACTGAATGTGGGCTTTTGCCTCATCTTGCTGCTGCTGATTTTTCATCCGGCGCTGGCGAAGAACATGATGCTTCGGTGTCTGAGCTTCCTGGAAAAGGTGCATATCCTGAAGAAAAAGCAAGAACGGCGGGAGAGACTCTCTGCCTCTATGGATCAGTACAACGCAGCTTCCGTTTATTTAAAGCAGCATGGGGGTGTAATGGTCCGGGTTCTTATTATTACATTCTTACAGCGGTTTGCTCTGTTTTTTGTAACTTTTTTGGTCTATAAGACCTTTCACTTAAAGGGTACGAACTCATATGATGTGGTCATGCTCCAGGCGGCGATCTCTATTTCGGTGGATATGCTGCCTCTGCCCGGGGGGATGGGCATAAGCGAGCATTTGTTCCTTTCAATTTTTGCCCCGGTTTTCGGAGCGGCATTTTTGCTTCCTGCCATGGTTTTAAGCCGTGGGCTGGCCTATTATGTCCAGCTGCTTTTAAGCGCGGGAGTCACCATGCTGGCCCAGATCAGGCTGGGGGAAATGAAAAAGAAGCGGACATCGTATCCGGCGAATACATGAGAGAAAAGGGATTTGTTTATGGTTGGTATTTATAATTATTCAGTTATTTTGACGTATGTCAGCCTGGCTTCTGCCATTCTGGGCATGACCCAGGCAGTGCAGGGAAAGTTTTTGTTTGCGGTGATTTGTCTGGCGGTATCCGGGCTGTGTGATATGTTTGACGGCAAGATCGCCAGAGCCATGAAGAACCGGTCGGATGATGCCAAGGCGTTTGGGGTGCAGATTGATTCTCTGTGCGATATGGTCTGCTTCGGAGCGTTCCCGGCCCTGTTGTGTTATCAGATGGGAGTGAGGGGATTCTTCGGTATGACAGTCCTTATTTTGTACTGTACTACTTCGGTGATCCGTCTGGCCTATTTTAATGTGCTGGAAATGAAAAATGAGCTGGTGGACGAGAGCGGGCACAAATTTTACCGGGGGCTGCCCATTACTTCTATTGCCGTTATCCTGCCTTTATTTTATGCCGCGCGGATGCTGATGCCGGCCGGGGTATATCACATCGGACTTTATTTTCTGATGCTGATCGTGGGAATTTTATTTGTTCTGAATTTTAGATTTCCGAAGCCTAAGAATTCTACCTTGGCGGTGATCGTAGGTGTGGTTTCCATCGCTCTGGTTGTGGTTATATTTGTGAGCAGGCGTACATTGGGACTTCATTTCAGATAGGAGAGGAACGTTGAAATATGCAGACAGAGAGGGCAGATGCTGGGAGGAAGACTGTGCGCAGGACCGGTTCCTGCGGATGCTTTATACGCATGCGCCGGGACGCCTCCTGATTAAGCTGCTCATACAGCCATGGGTATCCAGACTGGGAGGGGCTTTTTTGAATTCCCGGTTATCCTGTAAGTTAATACCTGGTTTTGTCCGGAATCATAAGATTGACCTGAGTCAGTACGAGGACAGGGTTTACCGGTCCTACAACGATTTTTTTACCCGTCAGATCAAGAAGGAGTTCAGACCTGCCGCCAAAGAGGATAAGGTGCTGATCAGCCCCTGCGACGGGAAGTTAAGCGTTTACCCAATAGATAAAAAGCAAAGGTTTCCTATCAAGCATACGGAGTATTCGGTGCGGTCTCTGCTGCGGTCCGGGAAGCTGGCAAAGCGGTTCGAAGGAGGAACAGCCTGTGTATTCCGGCTTACGGTGGATGATTACCATCACTATTGTTACGTGGATGACGGAATTGCATCGGAGCATTATCATATTCCGGGCGTACTTCATACGGTAAACCCCATCGCCAACGATGAGGTGCCGGTCTATAAGGAGAACAGCCGGGCGTTCTGTCTGAACAGGAGCCGGAATTTCGGACTGATCCTGACCATGGAAGTGGGCGCTATGATGGTGGGAAAGATTCACAACTTCCGCGGAAGAGGAAAGGTGAAACGGGGCAGTGAGATGGGCTGTTTTGAATTTGGAGGTTCTACCGTCATTCTTCTGCTGGAGCCTGGCAGAGTAGAAATAGACGGAGATTTGATCCGGAACACGGCCCGGGGCATGGAGACGGTTGTAAAGATGGGAGAGAAGATTGGCCGGGCGCCGTCGGTTTAGCCTGGTTTTTTATTGCATAGGAAAGTTTTGAGACTTTCCTATGCAATAAAAAACCATCCTATGCACACTCGCATGTGCCCACTTTGTTCTAGATAGGGTATTGTCCTGTCTCGTGTCTATCTGTTAGAATAGGGTAACAGACTTGACGGCTGATGGGGAGGACACGGACAGAATGAAGAACATGGAAATCGTATTGGCATTGATTCCCGCTCTGATGGGTTATCCGGAGGAGACAGGATTCGGTGCCTTTTTGCGTTCTCAGGTCACATTATTGTATAAAGAGCTGGATGGTCTTGGACTGACCTGGAAGCTGGGGGAAGAATGTTTTCTGGTTAAAATTTCCATTCTTCGAAATCGTGCCTATGCCAGGTTTACCTTTCCGGGCTATGCACCGGCGGAGTGGGTCTGCCAGATCACGTCCGACAGGGATATGACAGAATATCTGAACGCGCGCTCCGAAGAATTTTCCGCCGCCCTGTTGGAGCAGATCGGGGATAGGGCTCTTCTGGACGGTATTGACTGGCTGGAAGAGACGGAGATCGATGTGGCCAGAGAACTGGATAAACGGGTTAAGGATTTGGTGATTGCCGTAAATCTAGCCAGTCCGGGGCTGTTTCAGATCGGGACGGGACTTATCCGGATCGGAGAGCAGGAGAGAGGTGTTATTGAGGGAATCAATAACAGCCTGGTTATGGCTTACGAGGAGGCCTGGGAGAAGAACTGGCCGGAATTTGTTCCGGTTACTGTGGGGGAAATCTGGGAGTGGATGAATGAGAAGACGCATGTCATGGACAATGTGGGCCACACCCCGGCCGATCGGGCATTGAACGCATTTTCCTATACCTTCAATTCGAATCATTATGAGGATTTGTTCTATGTCCTTCTGGGCGTAGAAGCCCTTTATAATACGGGACGGGCGGATGGGATCAAGGAGCAGCTGAGAACCAAGACCAGCGCCCTGTTTGGGGAGCCTTCGGAATATAAAAAACGGATCGGGCGGATGTATGACGCCAGATCGGCTTTTGTCCATGGGAGGATGAACTTTCCAGGGAAATTCCATATCAGAGATGCCCAGGAGGAGTTTGAAAAGTTTTACCGCGAAGACTATGAGTCAACGGTGAATACGGCCCTGTGTATCCTTATTGCCACGCTGAGAAAGCTGGTTCGGGAAAATGCACAGGAGCTGAAAAGTACGGTTTCTGTGGAGCTGAGATAAGCCGGACGGGGTTTCTTAACAGAAATTTAACGGCGCCGGTTTTTACCTTCATGGTATATTTACTAACAAATCAAAAGTACGGAAAGGGATGACGGATGAAATTAGAACTGAGTGATATACATAAATCCTTTGGCAAAAAAGAGGTGCTAAAAGGCTGCTCATTTACCTTTGAACAAGGAAAAATATATGGGCTTCTGGGAAGAAACGGCGCCGGGAAGACCACGCTGTTTAACTGTCTGAGCGATGAGATACAGGCTGATCAGGGTACGGCGCACCTGATACAGGAGGATGGCAGCAGAGTCCTGCTGGACCCGGAAAGGATTGCCTATGTTTTCTCTACCCCTCTGCTGCCGGATTTTCTGACCGGCTATGAGTTCCTGAAATTTTATATGGAAATAAACCAGGAACGGATAGATCCGGATAAAACGATAGACGATTATTTTGACATGGTCAAAATCGAGCCGGAGGACAGAAACCGCCTGATGAAGGGCTATTCCCACGGAATGAAGAATAAAATGCAGATGCTGCTCTTTATTATATCCAAACCGCCTGTGATTCTGCTGGATGAGCCTCTGACCTCTTTTGATGTAGTAGTGGCTCTGGAGATAAAGCAGCTGCTAAAGGAGATGAAGGAGAACCATATTATTTTGTTTTCCACTCACATCCTCCAGCTGGCTACCGACTTATGCGATGAAATTGTTGTCCTGAGCGAAGGGCGGCTTTCCCAGATCGATCATGACATGCTTAAGAGCCAGGACTTTGAAAACCAGATTATAGAGCTGTTAAAAGAGGAACAGGAGGAAGGGGATGCTTAAGACTTTAAAGCTGATTCTGAATATCCAGACAGCCAACGGGGCCAATACCTTTGCCTACTATTTTAAGCGTCTGTGGCTGATCGGAAAGATTATGCCGGATGAAGTTTACGGCAATATAGGCCTGAAGAAAGTCCTTTCGGTTCTGGTGGTCATCTTAAAGCAGATATGGGAGATAGCAGGGAAGCTTGCCTATCTCTATCTGGCCCTGTTCCTGCCGGTTTCCATGGCCGTTCAGAAGGGGATGGCGGCATCCGGACAGGAGTGGGCGCTCCTTGTACATGTCCTTTTTTTCTTAAGCTGTTTGACAGGGCCGCTGTTGGACAGCCGGATCTTCGGAATTACCAGGGAGATGGTAACCTGTATCAAATACATGAATATGCCTGCACAACGTTATGTGAAAGCCTCTTTTCTTTCGCGCTATGTTCCTTTTTTCTTCTACTGGCTGCCCATTTTGTCCGGTGCGGCATGGCTCTTTGGACGTCCTGTCTATGAAGGCGTTTTGCTCTGGATTTTATATTTCAGCTTCCGGATGATGGGGGAAGCACTGCAGCTCTATCTATATGACAAAAAAGGTTATGTAATCTCCAGAAAACCGGCGTTTACCTGGCCTGTTATGCTGGGAGGGCCGCTGCTTGCCTATGGACTGGTGTTTGCCGGGGCAGGACAGTATACGGCGGCTGTTGTGCTTCACCCGGTTTTTGTGGGGATATGTTTCATTCTGTCCCTTGCAGCGCTGCACTATATCTGGAGGGGGTATACCGGCTATCAGACCCGGTTTGCCAGGTCCATTGATTTGAATTTCCTGTTTGCAAACGCGGTCAGGCAGTCAAAGCAGGCGGCCTTTGCGGATGTTGAGTTAAAGGACAAGGACCGGAATACGGAAATTACAGATTCAGCTGAAATAAAGGATAAAAAGGGATATGCCTACTTAACTTCCCTGTTTTTCCTCCGGCACAGACGGCTGCTTCTGCGGCCGGTTTACTATCGTCTGGCGCTTGCGGCAGCCGTATTTGCGGCCAGCGTATTTTTCCGCTTTTATAGCCCTGACACAGCCGTGGCCCTGAGCAGAAATATATCTGCACTTCTCCCGTCCCTGGTATTTATTATGTATTTTATGGCGATAGGGGAGAAGGCCTGCAAGGCGATGTTTTACAACTGTGATATCAGCCTGCTCCGATATGGATTCTACCGGAATCCGGGGACGATTCTTCTGAACTTTCGAATCAGGCTGAAAAAACTGGGCGCCTATAACCTGATCATAGCATTAAGCATCTGCGGGACGGCAGGCGGGTTCTTGATGATCTGCGGCACCGGTCTGCTCAGCTGGGACTTTTTCTTCTTCTGTCTGTCCATTTTGGCGCTGGCAATATTTTTTACCGTCCATCATTTGTTTTTATATTATATATTCCAGCCTTACACTGCCGGTCTGGATGTGAAGAACCCGTTCTTTCATATCTTTAATACCGTGGTGTATGTAATCTGTTTTATGTGTATCCAGGTGAAAACAGGCAGCGCGGTGTTTACAGCGGCGGTGCTCGGCGGTACGATACTCTATATCTGTACGGCCTTGGTACTTATTTTTAAGTTTGCATCAAAACGGTTCCGGGTAAAATGATATATGTCTCATGTCAAAGACCAGAAAGGGTAGGGGAAAGAGTGGAAGTTTCGGTGAGAGAAATGCTTCCGGGAGAGGAAGCAGAAGTGGCACGGGTTGGCAGAAGAGCTTTTCAGGGACTTGAGAGCCTGATGGTAGGCAAGCCGAAGAAGGCGATGGTTGCGGTCAGCGATAATCAAATTGTGGGGGCGATTGTCTATCGGTTCCTGGGTTCGGGAAAGAACAAAATCGGCTATGTGGACCTGGCATTTGTAGACAGGGAATACCACGACCGGGGCGTGGGCGCTGTGCTGTACCGGGAGAGTATTGATTTTCTGTGGCAGCAGGGGTGTACGGCGGTTACGGCCCTGGTTAAGGATGACAATATCGGCTCCTGGAGCTTATTTATGAGATATGGGCTAAAGCGTGTGGATATGATAACCGCATGCCGGTATCTGGGCCCGCTGGGTATTCTGCGCAATTTACTCCTGACCCCCTTTGTTATCGCGGATGGTATGGAGTTTTATCTGGCGGTGAAGGAAGCTAAGATACCGGAGAAAAAGGGAGGAGTTACGCAGATTCTGCTTTACATACTCCTGAATGTACTGCTCTTTTTGCCGGCATTTTTTATGAGAGATGTGCAGGAGGAACTGGCGGCTGTCCGGGCGTATCTGACCCTGCTCTGCGCCGGGACCCTGGCGGGACTCCTGGTAACTACATTTCATTCCAGAAGCTGGTCATTCCGTATGAATAACGGCGGCATGCTGCTAACGATTCTCCTGAATATGAGTGGGGGAGCCTTTCCAATGATAGGCAACTGGTATCCGAAGCGCTATGAAAAGACCATAAGCTTCCGCAGGGATATGGGCCTATGTGCTTTGGCAGAGTGGCTGACTGTTCTGCTTCTGACAGCGGTTCCCTATCTGGCCGGACTTGACGGACCGTATTTTGAAGCGCTGACTCAGTTTGGCTGTATCTTTTTGATCTACCGGATTCTGGCGTTCTATCCGTTTGAAAGTTTTGGCGGAAGACGGGTCTTAAACTGGAATAAGGGAATCTACGGAATTATGGCTGCTGTATCGGCAGTCCTGATATGGAAATGCTGATGAGAGACAGAGTATAGCTCTAATCTGTTTTCCTCATATGCTTAAACCGAAGGAAAAGCAGCACACCGAAAAAAGCCGTGTACACTGCTGCAATAAGGCAAAGGGCCGTATACGACAGCTTTTCCCCCGCCAGAAATAGTTCATAGCCATAGATCCTGGCCAGCTCGCCGCCGACAATATCCCCGGTCAGTCCGGTTGAAGATATATTCATAAAAAACGACTGCCTTGCGAGTGTGGTAAGCGGCAGAAAAGGCATGCAGGTGAACACTGTTCCCACGCCTTCGCCCAGTACCCCCACCGGAACGTATGCGCCGCCCAAAAAGCCCAGCATCGTTCCTAAAATTGTGCCGATGGCTCCCATCGCCTGCTCCCGTTTAACAAAGGAAACGATGAGAAGTACAAAAGAGTTGCCAAGCAAAAGAGAAAGAGCGCTCACGCCCAAAACGGCAAGGAGCTGTATAAGGGTAAAGGAGATACCATAAACGGCGGTCAGATATACTTGAAAAAGTACGATGAATCCGGTTAGCATGATTGCTCCGATGGAGAGAGAAGAAAGCAGATAGCTCAGCAAAAGTGTGGTTTTGCTCACAGGAGCAGCATAAAAATCATGGATGATATTTCTTTCTTTGTCGGTGACGATCTGGCCGAGAGAGGTAAGAGAAATCGTGATTGCCCCAATCGGTATAAGGGAGGAGAGCATCAGGCAGTCCGAAAACCACAGCGCCCATTTTTCACTGGCGGATACGCCGGAGGAGAGAAGGCTGTCTGCGTTCATGCCCCGGAAAACAACAAAATGTAATCCAATTAATATAATCAGCGCAAGCATGGAAAAAAAGATGTTGGATCTGCTTGCAAAATAAAGCTTTCTATTTCTTTTTGTCAGATTTGCTAATTTCCCCATTTTCAGTCCTCCCGCCTACCACATTCAAAAACACACTGTCCATATCTCCCTTTATTATCTCAACACTGGATAGCAGAGCCTTCAAGCCTGCGAGCATTTCGATCCGTTCAAGTCCGCTTTTGACTTTCAGCGTAAAGGTATCAACAGAAAACTGATACTCTAATTTATGCTCCTTCAGGATATTTTCTATTTTCTCTGTATTATTATTTTTAACGGTTAGTTTCACGGTATCATAGGAATAGTTTGACTTAAGCCCTTCCGGCGTATCCAGGCATAAAAGCCGCCCCTTATCAATAATCGCGATTCTGTCCGCGCTGTTTACTTCCTCCATGTAGTGGGTGGTAAGAAATATTGTTGTATGAAACTCATCCCGGATATCCCGGATGACCTGCCACAAATCAACTCTGCTCTGTGGGTCAAGCCCGGTCGTCGGCTCGTCTAAAAATAGAATTTTCGGGTTTGAGATCAATGCTCTGGCGATATCGCATTTTCTTTTTTGACCGCCGGAGAGCTTTCCGTATGGTCGTTTCAGGAATTCTGTCATTCCCAGGCGTACGGCCAGATTATTGATCCGCTTTGCCAGCGTTTTTTTATCCAGCCCAAACAAGGCTCCCCGGAACATCAGATTGTCGGAAACCGACAGCTTATCATCTAAAACACCGGTTTGAAAGACAACGCCAATGTTGTTTTTCACCTCATCCGGCTGCCGTTCAATATCAAAACCACATACGGATACTTCACCTCCGGTCTTGCCAAGTAAAGTACAGAGGATATTGATTGTTGTACTTTTTCCGGCGCCGTTCACACCTAAAAAAGCAAATAGTTCCCCACGGTTTACTTCAAAGGAAATTCCGTCAACAGCTTTAACCCGGGCAGCGTTATACTGCTTTGTCAGGTTGCTGATTGTTATTACAGCCTCCGGCATAGTTACCTCCTGGTTATTCCGGCAGATCCCCTGTGAAGGGATTCATACCCAATCTTGTAAAATAAACATCCAGCATCTGCTCCATATAAGCCTGGTTGAGGGCCTGTTTTTTCGCTAGTTCGTTTCCAGCATCTTCCATGCTGCCCATTTCCATCAGTTTTGGCAGCATGCTCATATCACCGCCGGTGAATTCTACAATCATATCCCAGAACAGTTTTGCAAGAGCCTGAGCTTCTTCGCTGTCAGGCGGCACATGATGCTTGTGAAGCTCTGCAATGCTGTCATTCAGGCGTTTAAAGGAACGCATGAACGCCATACCGCTTTCTTTGTCAAAACGTCCCCGAAGATAGTCCAGCGTCTGATCATCAAAATGCTTTACAAGCCAGTAAAATTCATTTTTCATTTGGAGATTTACGATAATATCCGCATACTTCTTAAAATCCACCGACTGAATCTGCAGCACTTCCTCCCTCAGCAGCAGGATTTCTTCATACGCCTGTGTAAGGCTCTGGATTTTTCTCCTGAGATCAGCGGCCTGTTCTGACAGCACATTGGCCACATCCTCCGGGGAATCCAGCGATATTACTTTGTTTTTTATATCCTCCAGGGAAAAACCAAGATGCTTTAAGGAGACGATCTGATAAAGCCGGATCAGATCCCGGTCCGTATATAATCTGCGTCCTCCCTCGCTTTCTGCCGAGGGGGAAAGCAGGCCCTTCTTATCGTAATATTGAAGTGTACGCACCGTGACGCCCATTTTCTTTGCCAGCTCACCCACGGTCATATATCCCGGCGGTATCGCTTTGTATTGTTCCATAATTACCTCCAGATCCTATCATAACTCATGACGCAGCGTCACAAGCAAGAACTTTCATTTTTATTTTTCATATTCTCCCTCAACAAGATAAATGATCCCAGTGAACCTGTTTTTATTATAACTGTAAATCCAATGGCAGGATAAACCAGAATGGATTTAACAATTATTTAACAGGTCCTGTGTTACAATCATAAACGGGACTTCTACGTAAAAGACATATGGAACGGAATGGGAGGAAACTAGGTTGAAATTACTTGTGGTGGAAGACGAAGTTCGTATCAATAAGCTGTTATCCCGGGGACTCCGCAAAAAAGGATATGCCGTGGACTGCGCCTTTGACGGGGAAGAGGCTCTGGAGCTGTATGGAATCAATGAATATGATCTGATGATACTGGACCTGAACCTTCCGGGTCTGGACGGGATGGAGGTGCTGCGCACAATCAGAAAAGAAGACGTGGCATTAAAAGTAATTATTCTTTCGGCGAGAAGTTCCGTGGAGGATAAGGTAGAGGGACTTGACGAGGGCAGCAATGATTATATGTCAAAGCCTTTTGAATTTGCCGAGCTGGACGCCAGAATCCGGAACCTGCTGGGGCGGAAGTTTGAACAAAAGGCGGCCCAGATCAGCTGCGGCCCCCTGTATCTCGATGCAGCGGCGAAGACAGCCTTCTGCAAAGAAATACAGCTGAACCTGACCAGAAAAGAGTACGGTATCCTGGAATATCTTATCTATCATATGAATGAGACAGTCAGCGCGGAAAAAATAATTGAACATGTGTGGGACAGCGAGGCGGACTTATTTTCCAATGCGTTCCGGGTCCAGCTTCACTCCCTGAGAAAAAAGATAAAGGCCGTCCTGGGAGAAGATATTATCCTGACGGTACATGGTCAGGGCTATCGTCTGTCGGAAGGAGAAGAGGAAGATGGTTGTGAAAAATAGAAAAAAGAAAAGCTGGTCCCTGCAGGTCAGAATGACCCTGTGCATGGCGGTCATTGTTGTCAGCGCCTGTCTGGTACTGACGTCCAGTTCGATTCTTTCGGCTCTCAGGCTTTATTCTGCCAAGATGAAACAGGTATTCAGTATAGAAGAAAACATTCAGGCTGAAATGAAGCCGAGTAATGAAATTACCTTTACTCCCCGGCAGGAAGAAGGTTTTTTAATGGATGCCAACCCTATCACGCTTACCATCACCAAAAGCAACAGGCAGTTTTCGGTCTGGAATGGGGTGATGATGGCTGTTATCTGCCTGCTCTCTATCCTTCTGACCTATATTATGACCGGAAGGACATTAAAGCCGTTAAAGTCACTGAAGGATTCCATCGGGCAGATCAACGAACATAATCTCCAGTGGCGCGTGCCCATGCCGGGGACGGGTGACGAGGTGGGGCAGCTGACCGGATCTTTTAACGATATGCTGGACCGGCTTGCGGAAGCATTTTCCATGCAAAAGCGCTTTGCGGCCAATGCGGCGCACGAACTGAAAACACCTCTGGCTCTTATGAAAACTTCTCTGGATGTGCTGAGAATGGACGAGAAACCTTCTGCGGAGGATTATGATAGTTTTGTAGAAGATATGGAGGCTGGAATCGACCGGCTGACAACAGCGGTGGAAAGCCTGTCGTCCCTTACTCTGGAAGCGGCGTCAATCCGATGGGAACGGATATATATACAGAAACTGCTGAATCGGGTGGGTGCTGACTTTGCCGCTCAGATGAAGGCAAAGAAGCTGGAGTGGAAACTGTATGGAACGGAACAGAGCATTACCGGTAACTATGCGCTGCTGTACCGTATGTTTACCAATCTGGTTGATAACGCCGTCAAGTACAGTAAAAAAGGAGGGGCAATCAAAGTAACCATAGAAAACGCAGATGAGAACAATATATGTATTCAGGTTCAGGATACCGGTCTCGGTATGAACGACCAGGACAGGCAGCATATGTTTGAGCCATTCTTCAGGGCGGACCCCTCCAGGTCCCAGCGGATTCCGGGTGCAGGACTGGGCCTGTCCATCGTGAAAACAATTGTGGATAAGCATGAGGGCGAGATAGAAGTGGAAAGTTCTCTGAATCAGGGCACACTGGTCCGTGTGATACTGCCCAGGACAAAAGAAGAAAAAAATTTCATTAGATCCGGGATTTAACATTTATCTAATATCCGGCCTGTTACAATACAGACATACCGGAGATGCGCTGCAGAGCAGAACCGGTTCACAATAAAAAATAAACAGGAGGTAACAGTTATGATGTTAAAAAGTAAAATTGCATGCGGGGCACTTGCCCTGTTATTAGCCGGAACCGTATCCCTTCCAAGTTCGAATGCCGATGCGGCGGAAATGGCAAAAGATATCGCTAAGACCGAAATGACCAAATTTAGCCTGACTGTTGATGGACAGGATCTGGACCTGGACGGCGAGATGAAAGAGATAACGAAAGATGGAATTACATTCAGCATTACCAGAAGAGACGGCAAGGAAACAAAGCCTTTGACCGACGCTGAAATGGAAAATCTGGAAAGCGCGGGATGTTCCTCAGTTGAACTCGATGAGGAGGATATTAAGAATTTCAATGATACTGCTACATTCGAGGGAAATACTGAGTCGGGAGCCCGTTCTGGAGTAGAAGTGGATCTGTAACAGGAAGAAACAAATGTAATAAAAGATAAAGAAAGCTTATAGGAAAAACATTCTGAGAGAAGGATGAATCCGCCCCCCCCCAGGCGGGAAAAACGGATATCGCGGCCGGAAGGCTTCGATATCCGTTTGTTTTTCCGGAATGCTGCCTGCGCATCATTCCCTTTATAGAATGTGCTGAAAATACTGTCTGTTTTTCAGATACATCGGGTTCTGCGGCTTCAATGCTCCGGCCTTCTCATTATAGGAAGCAGCTTTCTGATGCTCGCCGATCCGGTCATAGCATACACACAGCTGCAGATTGGGAAGAAAATCGTAGCAGTCCGGGATGACAAAAGCTCCGGAGGTATCATCCCTTTTCTGCAAAAGGGCCAGTTCATACCAGAATATCGCCTGGGGATAAAGATTCCGGTCCAGAAAATGTTTTCCCAGGTCACAGCAGGTTTCCGCCCTCGGACAGTCATATTTCAGTGTGTTCAGCAGACTTTCCAGAGCTTCGTCCTCTCTGCCCAGCCCATAAAGACTGTAAGCCAGGAATCGGCAGGCTTCTATATTATTTTCAACCCAGCCCCGGCCGCCATTCAGAAATACCTGAAACCAGCGGACGGC
Source organism: Anaerolentibacter hominis (assembly GCF_032380675.1). Taxonomy (NCBI): domain Bacteria; kingdom Bacillati; phylum Bacillota; class Clostridia; order Lachnospirales; family Lachnospiraceae; genus Anaerolentibacter; species Anaerolentibacter hominis. Next base: position 1,755,735 of record NZ_JAWDIX010000001.1, on the reverse strand, counting down.
GTCCTCATAGCGTTTGTGGTAGTATAATTCTCTGGCATAGTAGAATTGTTCCCTGGGATCTGCCAGGCCTCCTTCATTCAGCTGCTTTTCAAAAATCTTCAGATTCCGGTCCGGATCGGAAGGATGCAGCTTTTGGTGTGTGACGGCCGCCTTACCATAGATAACAGTGCCGGAAGGCGCTATGGACTCATGGACTGCGCCTGCAAAACGCAGACCGGAGGCCAGACGGATAATGCGCTCACGATAGTAGGAGAAGGTTGGATTTCCATTCTCGTCAAAAGCCGTATGGTAGGGGAGCATTACCACGTCCACATCGGGTGACAGGGAGCTTTTCAGAGAAAGAAGCTCAGTCCTGTCTTTTTTTAACAGTACGTCATCTGCGTCCAGCCACATGGCATAGTCCATGGAAGCTTTGGAAAAGGCAAAGTTTCTCGCCGCTGAAAAGTCGTCGATCCAGGCAAAGTCATAGACCAGATCGGTGAATGCAGACGCAATTTCTTTTGTGTGATCCGTACTGCCGGTATCCACGAGAATAATTTCATCAAATATTCCACTGACGGAGGTGAGACAGCGGGACAGGACATCTTCTTCATTTTTAACGATCATACATAAACTAAGAGTAATCATGCCGACTCCTTTGATACCGGCCGGTCCGGCCGGATAAAAAACAGGATTTTTGAGAATGATTTGGAATAAGGCAGATCTATACAATGAGAGCAGGGTGCACAGATCCGGGAGCGTAATTTACTTTATGCCGCCGGGACAGAAAATGTGCCGGCAAAATCCATCCTCTGCGGTCCGGAAGGAAGAAAATGCGCAGCAGGCCCATTCCTCCTTGAATTTCTAAGAAGGCTACGTTATAATCTTTTGTAATGGTGTCCTGCCGGATGGATAAAAGGGCGCGGAGCGAATGGACCGCGCGGAGTTTACCGGTCTTTCGGCAGAGTATGGCAGGGAGGAGAGAGCCTCCTGCCCTGGAAATAACGGACAAAGGAGTATAGTTAGGATATGGAACTGGTGAATATAAAAGAGTTGTTCCGGAAGGAAGAAGAATATATTGGAAAGGAAGTTACAATCGGAGGATGGCTCCGCAGCAGGCGTGATTCCAAGACCTTCGGCTTCCTGGTAGTAAATGACGGCACGTACTTTGAACCGCTGCAGGTAGTCTACTCCGATACCCTGGCGAATTTCGAAGAAATTTCCAAACTGAATGTAGGTGCGGCCCTGATCGTAAAAGGGATTGTAACCGCAACGCCGGACGCAAAGCAGGATTTTGAAATTCAGGCTTCCTCCGTTGAGATTGAAGGCACTTCCGCTCCGGATTATCCGCTTCAGAAGAAACGCCATTCATTTGAGTACCTGAGAACGATATCCCATCTGCGGCCCAGAACGAATACCTTCCAGGCCGTGTTCCGTGTCCGTTCCCTGATTGCCTACGCGATTCATAAGTTCTTTCAGGAGAGGGACTTTGTGTATGTCCATACTCCCTTGATCACGGGAAGTGACTGCGAGGGAGCGGGAGAGATGTTCCAGGTAACGACGCTGGATCTGAACAATGTCCCGAAGAAGGAAGACGGAAGTGTGGATTTTGGCGGGGATTTCTTCGGCAAAGCGACGAATTTAACAGTCAGCGGCCAGCTGAATGGGGAAACCTACGCGATGGCATTTAAAAACATTTATACCTTCGGGCCGACCTTCCGCGCGGAGAACTCAAATACCACCAGACACGCCGCGGAATTCTGGATGATTGAGCCGGAGATGGCTTTTGCGGATCTGACCGACGATATGATTCTGGCGGAGAGCATGCTCAAGTATGTCATCCGGTATGTGCTGGAACACGCGCCGGAAGAGATGGCTTTCTTCAATCAGTTTGTGGATAAGGGGCTTTTGGAGCGCCTGAATCATGTGGCGGACTCGGATTTTGCCCATGTGACCTATACCGAGGCGGTAGAGATCCTGATGCGCCATAATGATGAATTTGAATATAAAGTATCCTGGGGCTGTGACCTCCAGACAGAGCATGAGAGGTTCCTTACAGAGAAGGAATTTGGCCGTCCGGTATTTGTGACAGACTATCCCAAGGAAATCAAGGCTTTCTATATGAAGCTGAATGATGACGGGAAGACAGTAGCCGCCATGGACTGCCTGGTTCCGGGAATCGGAGAGATTATCGGGGGAAGCCAGAGAGAGGATAATTATGAGAAACTGGTGGGCCGTATGGAGGAACTGGGCCTGCGCCAGGAAGATTACGATTTTTATCTGGATCTGAGAAAATATGGCTCTGCAAGACACGCCGGCTTTGGTCTGGGCTTTGAGCGCTGTGTGATGTATATTACGGGTATGGGGAACATCCGGGATGTGATTCCGTTCCCGAGAACGGTAAATAATTGTGAATTATAGTCTGTACAGAAAGGTTTGGTTAGTATATGGGGAAAATAGAGATACCGGAGGGTTATCATTCTCTTTTGGATATTAAAGCTACGGAGAAGGCTATCAAAAGGGTAAAAGACTTTTTTGAGCGGGAGCTGGCAACGCAGCTGAATCTGCGCAGGGTATCCGCGCCGCTGTTTGTTATGCCGGAGTCCGGTTTGAACGATAACTTGAATGGAGTGGAACGGCCGGTGCAGTTCGGCATCAAGGAGAGAAACGATGCGAAGGCCGAGATCGTTCATTCTCTGGCCAAGTGGAAACGGCTGGCGTTAAAGCGCTATGGCTTTGAGCGGGGCGAGGGCCTTTATACCGATATGAACGCCATCCGCAGGGATGAAGAGACCGATAATATTCACTCAATATTTGTGGATCAGTGGGACTGGGAAAAAGTAATAGCCAGGGAGGAACGGACGGAAGAGACGTTAAAGGAGACGGTGAAGGCCGTCTACGAGGCTCTCCGGGTTACTGAAAAATATATTGCCAACCGTTACAGTTATGTGGAGTGTTTCCTGCCGGAGGAGATAACCTTTATCACTTCCCAGGAATTGGAGGACCAATACCCGGACTGTACGCCCAAGGAGAGAGAATATAAGATTGCAAAATTAAAAGGAGCCGTCTTTATCATGCAGATCGGCGGAGTTTTAAAATCCGGGGAGAAACATGACGGCAGAGCGCCGGATTATGATGACTGGGGTTTAAACGGCGATATCATTGTGTACTATCCAGTTTTGGATATGGCTCTGGAATTGTCCTCCATGGGTATCCGTGTGGATGAAGAGACACTGATGAGCCAGCTGGAAACAGCCGGCTGCGCGGAGCGGGCGGAACTGCCGTTCCAGAAAGCGCTGTTAAATCATGAGCTTCCCTATACGATAGGGGGAGGTATCGGCCAGTCCAGAATCTGTATGTTCTTCCTGAGAAAGGCCCATATCGGTGAAGTTCAGGCTTCCTTGTGGCCGGATGACGTATGGTCCTATGCCAAGGAACGGGGAATACAGCTTTTGTAATGAAATTGAGAGCCTGCGGCTTACCGGCCGCGGGCTCTGTTTTTTCTTATTATGCATGGGGTTTAGATTGAAAGATAGATCTTTCAATCGTTCTATTTAAGCAATTTCGCAAGCAAGCTTGCGAAATGCATGGGTTTCGTATGAAGAATACATAAATTTGCGAAAATACGGCGGAGATAGTAGAATATATCATAAATTACAGCGGAGGAGAGCGGTAAGATGAGAAGAGTGTTGAAAATTGCGGGCGGTGCGGCGGTTACATACGGAATATTCGCACTGACAGCCGGTGTTTTTGCCTATCTGGTTCCAAGAAAAAGTAAGAAACCGGTGAAGACAGAACGTTTTTATGGGGAATCAGAGGGTGTGGACCGTATCATGCTGGTTGAAGGGCTGGAAGATTCTTTTCAGCGCCGGGTGGAGATTATCCGCCAGGCCAAGAAGACGCTGGATGTGAGCTGTCACTGCGTGAAGGCTGGGCAGTCCGGGGATTTTATCTTTGGGGAACTTCTGAGAGCCGCGGACCGGGGTGTCAAAGTGCGGGTTCTGTTCGATGGCACAGTCGGCGGCATGCACGGGGAGCACCGGAGACTTCCGCTTGCCTTAAATTCCCACCCGAACATGGAGTTTCGGTCTTATCTGCCGGTCCGTTTTCTGAAGCCCTGGGAGTGGAATGTGCTGCTTCATGATAAATTTATGATTGCCGACGACAGTTTCCTTATGCTGGGCGGAAGAAATATGGGGGATGAATATTTTAACCCGCCCGGGTATACGGGAGCGCTGACCCACGACCGGGATGTGATGGTGTGCAACACCGCGGCGGGAAGTGAAAAGAGCCGGGAGAGTGTAGTTTGGGAAGTGCGCGGTTATATGGAAAAATTATGGCAGAGCCGGGCGGCCAGAAGATATGTCCTGAACAAAAGCCAGGTGAAACAGGGGATCAGAGAGCAGAAGCGCCTGAAAAATCTGTGCGGGAAGTGGGAGCTTTCCTGGCCGGAGTATGTCAAGCCGTCTGTACCGGCCGTGGAGCTTATGGTCCCAACCAGTAAAATCCATCTGGTCAGCAATCCTTTGACCCCCTTTAAGAAGATTCCGGAGATCGGCAGAACCCTGGAAGCCCTGGGGAAAGAAGGACGGGATATCTGGATTCAGAGCCCATATATTTCAGATAATCCCCATATTTTGAAGGCATTCAGGGAAATGACCCGGGAGGGTGGAACACTTCGGGTGATTACCAATTCCATGGCATCCACACCCAACCCACCTGCCTTTTCAGATTATTATTTCACCAGAAAGAAATTCGTCGGGACCGGCGTCCGGCTGCTGGAATATCAGCAGAGCCGGAAGTCCATCCATGCCAAATCATTTCTTATGGACGGGCGGTTTTCCGTGGTTGGTTCTTTTAACCTGGACGACCGGAGTATTTATATTGATACAGAGACGGTGCTGGTTGTGGACAGTCCTGCATTTAACCAGATATTGAGCCGGGAATTTGAAACACTGTCCGCGCAATGTCTGGAAGTGGGAGCGGATAACAGGTATGTGCCGGATGCCGTGGTCAGACCCTGTACTGTACCGGCGGCAAAGCGAGGGCTGATGGCTGTGGTTTCCGTTATCTCCAGATTATTTCGGTTTTTGATCTGATGTAATTTTCATTTGAGCTATGTATAAATAATCGGGCGAAGCGGGACTATCTGCTGCTGCTCAATAAAAGTGAAATAATAATAAAAAAGTACGGCCGCGAAGATGGTTCGCAGCCGTACTTTTCATGTCCGCAGGTGCGGTTATTTTTCAGGTTCAGATATCCTGGTTCCTGTTTAATCTCTGGGCAACCGAATATCCGAGTTCGTTATTTGCCGCATAAAGGTAGGAGAGGACACAGGTAAGAATCCGTTCGTCCGTCACCAGGGACAGATCCGCGGCCAGATTTTCTGCCAGATGATCCCGCTGCGTCTGATCCAGTGAAAGATAGTGTTCACCTGCCTGGATGAAATTGTCCTGGTCGGGAATTTCCGAGCGCTGGATGATCCCATCTGCTTTTTCGCCCAAACCCGTGGTGATTTCCGTCTTCGGGCTCCAGTTTTCTTCATAGTTGACCGGCACTGTCCGAAAGTCCGGGCCAATTCGACGGCGCTGGGCGTCCCAGTAGATGAAGGAACGTCCCTGAAGCATCTTATCATTGGACAGCTCGATGCCGTCAATGAGATTGGCCGGGGAGAAAGCTGCCTTTTCCACCTGATTCTGGTAGTCGTCCACATTGGCATCCAGGGTGAGAAGGCCGACCTGGATCAGCGGATAGGCTTCCTCATCCCAGACCTTCGTATCATCCAGCGGGTCAAAGGGCAGATCTGCCGCCTCGGAGGGCTCCATCAGCTGGACATGCAGCTCGTATTCCACCGGAATTCCCTGCGCAAGGGTACGGTATAAGTCCTCCCCCGCAATGTCGGGATTTTCTCCGGCCAGCTTTATTGCCTCTTCGCGGGTGATGCTCCGTTCCCCCGCCATGGGGAGCAGATGGTATTTTACATAGTGTTTTTCACCGGCTTCATTGACCCAGGTGTAAGTATTGACACCATAAGTACGGATATGGCGCAGGCTGTCGATCGTGCCGAGATCAGAATACAGCCATGTAATAAAGTGTGTTGCCTCCGGGTGGGCCGCCGCAAATTTCCAGAAGGCCTCTGGATCGGGGAGATTGTTAAGCGGTGAGGGGGAGAGTGATTTAATGGCAGAAGGGAACTGCATGGCGTCTCGCACCAGGAAGACCGGGATATGGTTGGTCAGAAGATCAAAATTCCCCTCATCGGTATAAAATTTGGTGGAGAATCCGCGGACATTTCTGGAGGTGTCCGGAGTCCCCCGGTTGCTGACGGCCAGAGAAAAGCGGGAGAAGGTATAGGTCTGCTGTCCGGGGGCCTGCAGAAAAGATGCTTTTGTGAACTGGGACATGGAGCGGTAGGCCGTGAAATAGCCGAAGGCCCCGTACCCTTTGGTATGGACGGCACGTTCGATGATTTTCTCATTTACAAAGGTCTCCAGTGTCTCATGAAGAATGGTATCCTGGAGAAGTACCGGGCCGTCTGGCCCCACGGTCAGAGAGTGGTCTTTTTCAGAAAAGGATGTACAGGAAGGGGAATCACTGCCGGAATGGTCTGGGCTGAAAGAAACGGCCGCCTCCTGTTCGTTTGGCATATCGGAATATTGCAAAATTAGCTCCTGGGAGATGGTTTTCAGTTTAATTTATGCAGGGGCAGTAAGAGGAGTGCGTAAACCGGTTCAGACAGGATAAAATTTCTGCTTGACTTCGAGTTAACTTCAAGTTGTAGACTTTAGGATGGTATACAAGAAGGAACCAAAAGCACATAAGAAAGGCTGGGAGAAAATATGAAAAAATTAGGATTCGGTTTGATGCGTCTGCCGCTGAAAGAAGCGGATAACAAAGCAAGTATTGATCAGGAACAGTTCAATCAGATGGTGGACTATTATATGGCACATGGGTTTACCTACTTTGATACGGCTTATCCCTATCACCTGGGAACCAGTGAGGAAGCGGCGAGAAAAGCGATTGTGGAGCGCTATCCCAGGGATGCTTATACGCTCACGGATAAGATGCCTACCTTCAGTGTAACAAGCAGTGAAGACTATCCGAGAATCTTTGATGAGCAGCTGAAACGATGCGGCGTGGATTACTTCGACTATTATCTGTTACATAACCTGGGTGAGAAAAATTATAAGGATACATTGAAATACGGCGGTTTTGAATTCATGAAGCAATTGAAAGCAGAGGGGAAGGTAAAACATATTGGATTTTCCTACCACGACAATGCCAGGCTTCTGGAACAGATCCTGACAGATCATCCGGAGATGGAATACGTACAGCTTCAGATCAACTATATTGACTGGGAGAGTGAAAGTATTGAATCCCGCAAGTGCTATGAGACGGCAGTGCGGTTCGGCAAGCCCGTCATTGTCATGGAACCGGTAAAGGGCGGCTCTCTGGCCAATGTTCCGGAGCGGGTGGAAAAACTGTTCCGGACGGCTCATCCGGATATGAGCCCGGCATCCTGGGCGGTCCGCTATGCAGCGTCTCTGGACAATGTGTTCGTGGTACTGAGCGGTATGAGCAGTCTGGAGCAGCTGAAAGATAATGTCGGTTATATGGAAGAGTTTCAGCCGCTTAATGAAGCGGAAAATTCTATTTTAGATCAGGCGGTAGAGATTATAAACGGCAGTATTGTAGTTCCCTGCACCGCCTGCCGCTACTGTGTGGAGGGATGTCCGCAAGAGATACCAATCCCGGAATTTTTCTCCCTGTACAACAATCAATATCAGTTCGGGCACCTTCCGGCTCACAACAGCTATTATCTGAATCTGACCCAGAACAAGGGGAAGGCATCTGACTGTATTGCCTGCCGCCAGTGTGAAGGCCACTGTCCGCAGCACATCGGCATCGTGGAAGCACTCACCAGGGTGGCGGCGGAATTCGATCAGTAATACTAAAATATCTGTCAGTTCGGCAGCGATGATTGACAATCTGGACGGAAAACTTTAAACTGATGATATCATGAAAAACAGGGGAGCAGATGCTATGGAAAGACGAGATAAGATCAATTATTATCTGGATCTGGCAGAGGTTGTGTCCCAGAGAGGGACGTGCCTTCGAAAACGCTACGGCGCCGTGATCGTGAAAAACGATGAGGTGATCTCTACCGGCTATGTGGGTGCGCCAAGAGGCAGGAAGAATTGTACGGATCTGGGATTCTGTATCCGCCAGCAGATGCATGTGCCGAGAGGGGAACGGTATGAGCTGTGCCGGAGTGTACATGCGGAAGCGAATGCGATTATCAGTGCGTCCAGGGATAAGATGCTGGGAAGTTCTCTTTATCTGACCGGAGTGGAAGTTTCTACGGGAGAGTATGTCAAGAATTCCAGCAGCTGTTCTATGTGTAAAAGGCAGATTATCAATGCCGGGATCGCTACGGTATATATCCGTGATACGAAAAATGATTACCGGGTGATTCAGGTATCCGACTGGATCGAGCAGGACGAATCTCTGGAAGGCAAATTCGGGTATTGATCGGCAGTATAAGTGAATACGGACATTTGAGATGCCGCGGCATGAGTTCCTGCGGCATCTCCTTTGTTATCGTGGAAGTAGATAAGACTCCCCCCTCAATAGGTGGTGAGTAAATAACAAATTCGTCATGGTGGGAGCCCAGTCTCCTTCCAAGATAAAGCCTCCGGCGGATTGCAGAGCCGCACAGATGTATTATGTCATGCAAAGCATGACGTGCGGCTCGCAGCAAGTACGCCGAGGCGTACTTGAATTTACGATTAGGAAAAGAAAGGTACAGAAATGATGAAAAGAAAAGTTGCTATGCTTCTTGCGGCAGTATTATGTCTTCTCGCGGCCGGCATGACCGGCTGTTCCAAAGAAAAGGGCACAGAGGAGAAGTTTAACCAGTATATCGAGTTTAACAATGTCGTGGCGGGAGTGTTAAATCGTCAGGTCACCCAGTATTTTGACTGTTTTGGGAAAGGGCTGGAACCGGATATCCCGAAGGATTTTGGCGGGATTGCCACACAAGCCATGACAGATGAGGAATATAAACAGCTGGACGATATTATTAAATTGGCTTCCTCTGAGCCAATTATGTCAGGGCTGGATGAGGCGGCGTCGGAACTGGCAAAGAGCAGCAAAGAATTGTATCAGCTGGTAGATGAGGTTTCAGCCTATTATGGCAATGGTGAGTATAAAGATGATCAGATGGCCCGCTCCGGAGATATTCATACCAGATATCTGGCGTTGAGTGAGCAGTATGAACAGGTATTTGACCGATTTTCTGATAAGATGGATGAAGAGGATCTGATGCGGATGCAGAATATGCTGGAAAGCTTTCAGAAAAAAGGAGATTATTACCACTATTATGCCACCAAGACACTGCTGGACGGCCAGGCGATTCTGAATTACTTTGAGGAGAAAGAAATCACGGACGATAACCTTCTTTCTGTAAATAAAGATGGATATAAAATCCTGTATAATCAGATTGTACAGGATGCTCTCATGTTTCAGTCGGAGGCAGGGAAGGCAAACAGCGGGGAGATGCGCCGGCTGATGGAACAGAAAATATTTGGCGTGGGCGTGGTGGCCGATCATATTCAGATGATGCTGGAGGCAGGCAGCATGGACATTGAGATTCCTGGAATTACCGATACGGGGGCAGCCGCCGCCGGAGAATATAAACCGGTGGAGAATCTGGAATACATGCTGCATACGGCAATCAGTGATTATAATACCTATGGCGCCGTGCAGTAACGGCAGGACAGAGGATATGCTGAGCAAGATGAAAAGAAGCCTGGACGGAAAATAGTATATGAAGAATCTGATTTTAATCAACGGGACAATGGGTGTGGGAAAGAGTACGGTCGGCCGGGAACTTTTGAAGCTGCTGCCGGGCTGTGTCTATCTGGATGGGGACTGGTGCTGGAATATGAATCCCTTCGTGGTAAATGAAGAGACGAAGAAGATGGTAATTGGAAATATCCAATTTCTGTTAAACCGTTTTCTTCAATGTTCCGTGTACCAGAATGTGGTTTTCTGCTGGGTGATGGACGAAGCGCGGATAATCCGGGAGGTACTGGCCGGTCTTTCCGGTGATGACTACCGGCTGAGCTGCTTTACGCTGGTATGTTCGGAACAGAAACTTAAGGAAAGACTGGAACGGGATGTGAAGGAGAATCTGCGGGCTCCGGATGTGATAGAGCGGAGCCTGGCCAGACTCTGCCGGTATGATCGGATGAATACGGTTAAAATTGATGTGGGGCAGATGTCCGGCAGGGAAGCCGCGGAAGAAATAAAAATAAGAATAGAGCGGCAGATGTCGGAATCGGAATGAGCGCGGCAGAGGCCGTTTGGGAGATGTCTGCAAAAGCGGCATCTCCTTTTTCACTATATAGGAAAATCCTTCCTTTGGATTTCCTATATAGTGAAAACCCTCCGGGGGATCGCACTGCGGCGGAAAGGAATTGTGTTGCCAAAGCAACCCGCCGCAGGCGAAGAATCCCGCAAGCGGGATTCTTTGTTTTTAGAATAAGATGGTTTGTGAATCGTGCCCGTATTTGTTTCACGGAATATTGACTTTTATCAGCTTTGGATTATAATATCATTAAACGATATCATATAACGATATTGAGGGAGTGAGGAATATGCCGAAAAAGGCGATGGAGATTCTGACTGAATCCATGTTTTATGTGCTGATGGCTTTTCGCAGAGGCCCCATGTGCGGAATAGAGGTTGTGGATTATATAGACAGAAAGACCCGGGGGCGTATACAGATTGGACCGGCAACGCTGTATACGATTCTCGGCAAATATGAAAAAGAAAAGCTCATTCAAGAGACGGAGGTAGACGGGAGAAAACGTACCTACCGCATCACGGCTAAAGGAAATCAGGCCTATGAAGAAGAACTGGAACGGCTCCGCCTTTGTGTAGCGGATGCGGAAGAAGGCTGGGAGGGAGGAACAGCAGATGTGCGGGCAGAGTGAGAAGAAAAGAAAGAAAAGTTACCGCCTGCCCCCTTGTCCGTCCTACGATGTGGAAGGGATGGAGAGCTGGCTGGCCGATCTGACTCTGGAGGGATATTTTCTGTGCAGGGACGGTTTCTTCGCCGGTATAGCCGTGTTTGAAAAGAGAGTGCCCCGTGAAGTAAAGTACCGTCTGGATGCAGCGCCGGACCGCAGGAGCATTTGGTCGGATAACGGCGGGGAACCAGATGAGGCCGAGGTGGAAATAAGTGGAAAGTATGGATGGGAATACGTTGCTTCCCGGGGTTCCTTTCATATTTACCGTTCTGACATACTAGGTGCGCGTGAGCTGAATACAGACCCGCAGGTGCAGGCTCTGGTTGTAAATGAGATGAAGAAGAAAGAGCGGAACGGGGCAATTGCCAGTTTATTCGGCCTCTTTATATGGCCCGTTATCTGTCTGAGGGGCAATCTTTTATTAACTATGATCAATACCGGTACTGCTTTTCTCCTGTCTGGCCTGCTTCTGATTTTGTGGGGTTATGCGGGAACCATCTCCAGGGTTATCCACCTGTACCGTCTGAGAAAGAAGCTCCAGGCCGGGGAGGACCTGGATCATAAGAAATCATGGCGCCGAAAGTCGGCTTTTTACCGGACCGGCAAATGTCTGCTGATTGTGTTCATCGTTACCTGGATCGGCGTATTTCTCCATCAGTTGAGTGATGATATTATGAAAAAGGATGAAATACCTCTTGAGGACTATGACAAAGATGTGCCATTTGCCACGATGGCGGATTTTGCCCCGGAGGGAATTTACCGGCTAAGCGGTGTGGATTATACCAATACAGCGACGGAGAGGGAGGACCTGCTCGCCGCCAGGGTGATCCGTTGGGCAGAGAATGCCGATATTCAGATTTCAGAAGAGCAGATGATTTCCGGGGGGCTGCGGGTTCATTATTATGAGACCAGAGCACCGTGGATCGCCCGCGTCATAGCTAGAGAAATACTCCGGGAAGACAAATATGAGGACTGTCAGAAGCTGATTACAGGAGATCTGGGAGTGGAGTATGCGGTTGCCTACATGGACCCATATCGTTTTCCCGCGCTGCTGATCCGGGACGGATGCAAAGTAGCCCATATTACATTTTATCAGACGTCATCCACCGGCAAAATCGAACTGGGGGACTGGATGCATATTATGGCTGACAGCATGAAGTAATTGTGAATTTTTGGACACCTTTTGAACAGATTTTACGGTAGTTGTTCAGTAACCTTCATTTCCGGAAAATCTGCTGGTTGCGTTGTCAAGGTGTGAATAATATAATACAAATAGAGAAGTTAATAAACAGTATTGTATGATATCATTCATAATTGGCAGAGAGGTGTTGCACATGAAACCGATGATGTATATTGTGACGGGGGCCAACGGCCATCTGGGCAATACAATTATACGATTGTTAAAGCGTGAGGGGAAAAGTATCAGGGGGCTGATTCTGCCTGGTGAAAAGGGCAGATACCGGGGAAGCGTCACCTACTATACCGGGGATGTGACGGACAAAAAATCCCTGGAGCCTCTGTTTCGGGGAATCCGGGGCTACCACACTATCCTGATCCATACAGCCGGGCTTGTGGATATCTCCGACGAGGTTTCAGACCGTCTGTACCAGGTCAACGTTCAGGGAACCCAGAATGTTGTTGATCTGTGCAAAAAGTATCATGTGTCCCGTCTGGTTTATGTCAGTTCGGTACATGCGATACCGGAAAAGGACAAATTGCAGGTGCAGAAAGAGATTGACCGTTTTTCTGCGGATACTGTGACGGGAGGTTATGCGAAGACCAAGGCGCAGGCCACCCAGATCGTTCTGGATGCCGCGGCGGAGGGTCTGAACGCAGTGGTGGTTCAGCCGTCCGGTATACTGGGACCGTATGATGAGTCCGGGAATCATCTGGTGCAGATGGTGACAGATTATATACAGGGCAAACTTCCGGCCGGTGTAAAGGGCGGGTATGACTTCGTGGATGTAAGAGACGTTGCGGCAGGTACGTTGGCGGCAGCCTATAAGGGAAAGCCGGGAGAATGCTATATTCTCTCCAACCGCCATTACGATGTCAAAGAGGTATTAAATATGGTCAAAGAAGTAAACGGCGGTAGAAGGATACCGATTCTGCCCATGTGGATGGCCAGAGCCGGAACGCCGTTTCTGGAATGGTATGCAAAGAGGAGAAAGCAGCGGCCGCTCTATACCAGATATTCTCTGTATACCCTTAAAAGCAACGACCGTTTTTCTCATGATAAAGCTACAAGGGATTTAAACTACAGACCAAGGGATATGTATGAAACAATCCAGGATACGGTAAAATGGATGAAGCGGAAGAAAAAACAGAAAAAGACAAAAGACGGGAACAGCACAAACGGTAAGGTATCGGCATCTTCCGTGTGAATCCCGTCCTGCGGGGGAATTTATGGAAGGAAGACCTGTACTCAGCAGGCAGCTGGATGAAACTACATTCCGGGAATATTATTATTTAAAAGAGGAACTGGTACAATTCTGCCGGGAAAACGGCCTGCCTGTTTCCGGAGGAAAAATAGAAATTACAGATCGTATTGCCGCCTATCTGAGGACGGGAGCGGTTACGGAACCAAAACGTTCTGTCCGGCCGGGATTCAGAGCAGGAATGATAACAAAAGAGACGGTCATTGAAGAGAACATTGTGTGTTCAGAAAGACACAGAGAGTTCTTTAAGGAACAGATAGGAGAGAGCTTTACATTCAACGTAGCCTTTCAGAAATGGCTGAAAGAGAACGCCGGGAAAACTTATGCACAGGCAATTGAAGCATACGGCAGAATTTTAGAGGAGAAGAAGCAGGGGAAAACCGCGATCGGAAAGCAATTTGAGTATAATACCTACATCAGGGACTTTTTTGCAGATAATCCGGGGAAAGCCCTGGAACAGGCAATTGCCTGCTGGAACTGGAAAAAAGCGCTGCGGGGGCATAACCGCTATGAGAGGTCCGACTTAAGCGCGCTGGATAAGGCGAACGGCGCCTGATGAACAGAGGGAAATGAAAAACTTATAATCCGGACAGGATGCAGGATCATATACTATTAGGAAAACACTTGGGGAAGTTATTATGAAATATATTTATTCTGAAAGTGAAACCAGAAACGTACCTGCTACGCCGCCTCCGGGTGAAGGCGACGATGTGCCGGCAATCCCGCTGCCTCCGGTGGTAGGTAATCCGGAACCCAACCCGGACAGCATACCGGAGATTCCCCTGCCGCCAATTGTGGGCAATCCGGAATCAAACCCGGACAATATACCGGTTATACCGCTTCCGCCGATCGTCGGAACTCCTGATTCAGGTGTTCAGCAGCCTGCGGCGCCGGGCCCGGGCGGATATGCGACGATCCGGTTCTTACATGCAGCGGATGGATACGGACCGCTGAACGTACAAATCAGTAACCGGACCATAACCAGCAGGCTGTCCTATACCAGGATGACCGGTTACGGCCGTATTGCGGACGGATTCTATACCGTAACGATTTCCAGTTCCCGCAATACCGGCAATGTATACTTCAGAAAGAGAGTTCCCTTTAATACAGGAGAGAAGGTTACCTTTGCAATCGTCCGCGCCAGGAGAGGCCTTGATCTGATCAGGATTTCCGATCAGTCCTGTGTAAACCGGCCAAGAAACCGGGGCTGTGTCCGCGCGGTAAATTTAATTTATAACAGTCCGGCACTGGATGTTATCTTAAATGACGGGAGAGTCCTTTTCTCGGATGTAAGATACAAAGAAGTGACGGCGTATAAGCAGGCACGGCCGGGAGAATATGATTACTATGTGGCAGAGACGCCTTATTCCTACAGTCCCACCCAGGCGGCTGCAGATAATCTGGATGATCTGCCGGTTATCATGAACAATTTTTATCTGTTCGGGTATGGAGACGTGATGCCTCTGGTATCCTCCTACATTACGGTAGAAGCCGGAGGGACTTATTCCATCTATATGTTCGGTAACTGGGATAATTCGTCGGATATCACTGTTAAAACAGTAGAGTAAAAAATACAGAATATGAGGGGTACACCTTTTGGTGTGCCCCCATTTATGTTATAGTGGGGGTGAAGAATAAGAGACAATAATGTCTTTATGGCAAGGACAGCCGCGGTATGGGAAAAGAGGATGGGAGAAATCGAATGTTAAAACAGTATAAAGCAGTTATTTTTGATCTGGACGGCACCCTGCTCCGGTCGGAGACGGGAATCTGTGATTCACTCCGCTATGCACTGAGAAAGATGGGAGTAAAAGAGCCCGGGCCGGAAGAATGCAGGCGGATTATCGGGCCTCCCCTCGGGTGTTCCTTCAGGGAGCTGTTCGGGATGGATGAAGAGCAGGCGGCTAGGGCTGTGGAGTATTTTAATGAGTACTATCAGGAGACCGGTGTTTTTGAAGCGGAACTGTATCCGGAAGTTACGGATCTGCTGGACAGGCTGCTGGAGAACAACAAAATGATAGCTGTAGCAACTTCCAAATCCAGGCCCCTGGCAGAAAAGGTATTTGAGCATTTCGGGCTGTCTGGCTATTTGACCTGTGCGGCTATGAATCCGGATCATAAAAAGGATGCTTCAAAAGCGGATATTATCCGGCAGGTACTAAAGGAGTGCAGGGTGTCGCCGGAGGAAGCGGTAATGATCGGAGATTCGGTCTATGACGCAGAGGGGGCGGGGGCTTCCGGAACGGAGTTTATCGGCGTTTTGTATGGATATGGCTCCGGGGAGGAAATGAGACAGGCCGGAGGCAGAAAATTTGCTGCGGATATCCCGGAGCTTTCAAAAATGCTAATTTAGACGGAAGTTATCACCCTCCGGATTAATTGTAATAAATTAATAAAGAGAAACGAAGAATGATGTGAAAACATGGCAATTAAAGTCTATGTAGATCAGGGACACAATCCAGGCGGAATCAATGGCGGGGCAGAGGCAAACGGCCTGAGGGAACAGGATATAACCTATATGGTAGGAGCTTATCTGGCAGATATTTTAGCTTCTGATTACCGCTTTGAAGTCCGTACCTCCCGTACTTCACCGGAACAGGTACTCGGCTATAATAATACATCCAGCCTCCGCCTGCGGGTGGAAGGTGCCAATACCTGGCCGGCAGACTATTTCATCAGTATACATGTGAATGCAAGCGTAAATCCTGCATTAAACGGTTCGGAGGTCTATGTGTACCAGCAATATACCCAGTCTGCCTATCTTGCAGAGCAGGTTCTGGCGGAGATTGTCCGGCGGGTGGGCACCAAAGATAATGGGGTCCGTACCAACCCGTCCCTGTATGTGCTGCGCAATACGAACATGCCGGCGATTCTGGTGGAATTGGGATATGTGACGAATGTGGGAGATGCAGAAAAACTAAGGAATGATCAGTATCAATTTGCCTATGGTATCTATGTCGGTCTGTTAAACTACCTGGGATTGCCTCAGCTGTAGGCAGTGAACCTTACACTTTGAAAATAGTATGAAACGATAGAATACGCCGGAGAATTTTTCTCCGGCGTATTTTTTATTACATTGGAGAACTTTGTTCTGGGATTGGAACTCCTTTTCACCATACTTGTTCGATTATCATATAGTATAGAAGGCTGTAAAAAGCTTTTTCACATAGAAGGAGTCTTTCATCATCAATAAGGAGCGATTACTATGTTTTTTAATTATTCAAATGGAACAAACTGCGGCAATCATAACGGCCAGGGAGAACTGGATAGTGCTATGTTCGAAGAACGTGGCTGTGTAAATCCGGAATGTGACGGCTGCAGCCCCTGCGGCGGCTGTGATTGCTGCTGCAACAGAGGACCTACCGGTCCTCAGGGGCCCCAGGGCCCGCAAGGACCGATGGGACCAAGAGGTTGTCCGGGTATTCAGGGTATCCCTGGGCCTCAGGGGCCGATGGGCCCGGCCGGAGCCACAGGAGCCACGGGAACTGCTGGAGCCACGGGAGCAACCGGCGCAGTCGGCCCGCAGGGTTTCCCAGGGCCTACAGGAGCCACCGGAGCCACCGGACTCTCCATCACAGGAGCCACCGGCCCAACGGGTCCCACCGGAGCCACAGGCCCGACAGGAGCCACGGGAGCAACCGGCCCATCCATTACCGGAGCAACCGGTCCTGCCGGCCCGACAGGAGCTACGGGAGCCACCGGCCCGGCGGGAGCCACGGGAGCAACCGGGGCCACTGGTACTTCAGAAACTATTACTGTCCGCAATACCACGACCGCTACACCGGGAACCCCGGCTGAAGTCATTGATGTGAGCGGCGGGCCAGATCATGTTCTGGACTTTATTATTCCAAGAGGAGCCACAGGTCCGACCGGAGCAGCGGGAGCTGTCGGAGCCACCGGGGCCACTGGGGCCACCGGAGCATCTATCACCGGCCCGACAGGCCCAACCGGAGCAACCGGCCCGGCAGGAGCAGCGGGAGCGACCGGCCCGGTGGGAGCTACCGGAGCCACAGGAGCGTCTATCACCGGTCCTACCGGTCCGACAGGAGCGACCGGCCTTGCGGGAGCTGTCGGAGCCACAGGAGCCACCGGGGCCACCGGGGCCACCGGAGCATCTATCACAGGCCCAACCGGTCCAACGGGACCAACAGGCCCCACAGGCGCAACAGGCCCGACAGGCCCAACCGGAGCCACGGGAGCCGTCGGAGCAGCAGGAGCTACAGGTGCAGAGGGAGCAGTTGGCCCGACGGGAGCAGACGGCCCTACCGGAGCAGACGGCCCGACAGGTCCAACCGGAGCAGCAGCTACAATCAATATTGGATCGGTGACAACCGGTGATCCGGGTACGGAAGCACAGGTTACAAATTCCGGAACCGATGAGAACGCCGTTTTTGACTTCGTCATTCCAAGAGGAAATGACGGCGGCGGCGGAACACCTGAAGTACTTGCCACTGTAGATACGTCAGCTCAGCCTACAACAGCCGGCGGAGCTCTGATATTTAATGAAACACCGCTGATTTCCGGAAGCTCGATTACCCATAACGCCGGTTCCAGTGATGTTATAATTAATCAGCCAGGCATCTATCAGGCTACCTTCCATGGGACGATCGCGGCAAACACCGGGACTACAATTCCATCTTCCATTACAGCACAGCTGAACGCAAATGGGGCCGCTATAGCAGGCGGTTCCGCACGGCATGTATTCTCCTCAACGAATGAAGTGGCTACAATGTCCTTCTCCGTACCATTCCAGGTGACAACGGTTCCGACCACACTTGAAGTGGTAACGGATGCGGCCGGATTTACCTTTGACGAAGCTGCTTTCACCGTGATGCGGCTGGGAGATTAATATTTCTATAGGATGACAAAGCGCCCGCTGTAAAAAGCGGGCGCTTTATGTAGGGAACACAGGTCGGATACTACTCTTCCATTAAATCCAGCACAAGCTGTTCCTGAGGATCATTCTCTGCCGTTACTTCACCCAGCGGATTAATTTCCTTCACAAATACTTTTTTCAGAAACAGAGCGCTTAGAATAACCGATGCAATCTCCGCAATGGGGAAGGAGAGCCATACATAGTTTAGAACTCCTGTCTTCGAGAGAAGATAAGCAGCTGGAAGAAGAACCACAAGCTGACGGATCACAGAGACAATCAAACTCATCATTCCGTTTCCCAGAGCCTGGAATACAGAACCTGCGATGATACAAAAACCAGCGAACAGGAAGCTGAGGCTGATCAGACGCAGAGCAATCACACCAATGGAGAGCATGGACTCGGAAGCATTAAACATTCTCAAAAGCTGAGCCGGCAGCAGCTGGAAGACGGCAAGGCCGACCAGCATAATGAGAACCGCATACAGGATGCTCAGCCGGATCGTATGCGTAATCCTCTTTTTATTCTTCGCTCCGTAATTATAGGAAAGTATGGGGACCATACCGTTGTTAAGTCCAAAAACCGGCATAAAGATAAAACTCTGCAATTTAAAATAGACTCCGAAAACAGCAGTGGCGGTAGAAGTAAATACCATTAAAATTTTGTTCATCCCAAAGGTCATGACAGAAGAAATCGACTGCATGATAATGGAGGGAAGCCCGACCGAATAGATCCTTCGAACGACGGTCCAGTCAATCCGAAACTTTTTAAAGGAAAGGGAAATCTCTTTGTTTACTTTCAGATTAAAGATGACGGCCAGCAGCATTGCGACGCACTGTCCCAGAACCGTGGCGGCAGCAGCACCGGCAACACCCATTTTTGGGAAACCAAAATATCCGAAAATCAGGATGGGGTCCATAATGATATTTACAATGGCTCCCGTTCCCTGTGTGATCATGGTATAAAATGTTTTGCCGGTAGACTGAAGGAGGCGTTCGAATGTCATCTGTCCGAACAGCCCCACAGATATGCCGCAGCAGATCAGCAGATATTCATGGCCATAATTTATGATTTCTTCAATGTTTGTCTGTACCGTAAAGAAGATACGGGAAAAGAACAGGCCAAACACTACAAACAGCAGACAGCTCAGGCCTTCAAACACAATTCCATTTCTGGCGGCCCGGTTAGCCTGATCATAATTTTTCTCTCCCAGACTCCTGGAAAGCAGAGCATTAATACCTACTCCGGTCCCGCCGCTGACAGCAATCATCAGATTCTGCATGGGGAAAGCCAGAGAAACGGCAGTGAGGGCATTTTCTCCGATGCGGGAAACGAACACACTGTCAACAACGTTATACAAGGCCTGAACCACCATCGAAATCATCAGCGGGATGGACATTGAAAGCAGCAATTTGTTTACGGGCATAGTGCCCATTTTATTTTCTTTTCTGACAGTTTCCATATCAGTTCCTCCTAAACACTTGAAAAATTCGCACGTTTGTATATTATAAAGTATAGAGTAACACGACGGTCAAGCGTAATTTTGAAGACGACGAGAAAATGAGGTTAGGCAGTATGCGGACAAATCAGGGAGCCGGCGGCTCCGAACAGAGAGCGGACAAGGAGTATTTCACAACGGGAGAATTTGCCGCGATATGCGGGGTCACCAAGCATACACTGTTTTACTATAATGAGATCGGTATTTTAAAACCGGATATTATCAGAGAGAATGGCTACCATTTTTATTCTCCCAGACAATTCCTGGTGTTCCGGGTAATCAGCGTGCTGAAAAGGGCAGGAATGTCACTGAAAGAGATCAGAAGTTATATGGAAGAAAAAAACACGGACCGGTTCCTTTCCATTATCGAAAAGCGCAGGGAAGAGTTAAAGGCGGCGAGGCTGGAAATAGAATCCATGGAGCGGATGATGGGAGGCATGATAGAGGCGACGCGCTACGCTATGGAGCATACGGTCTGGAAGGCGAGAACGGAGGAGAGAGCGGAAGAGTATCATATTGCAGCAGAACTGCCAAGATCCTATGAAGAACGGGATCTGGCACTGACAGACAGCAGGCTGATCCAGTATTGTTCAGCCCACGGGATCGTGGAGGCGTATACGGTCGGACGTACGCTGCGCCTGGAGGATATTGAGGAGGAGCGGTACGATCGTCTGGAATCTCTGTTCTGCCGGATCGGGAGGAAAAAGCAATGCAGCCTTCTGAAAACGCTGCCTGCCGGAACTTATGGAGTGATTGATCACAGAGGGAGCCGGAGAACGATCGGTGAATCCTACCGGATTCTGCTTCAATATCTGAACAAGAATAATTGGAAACCCTGCGGACCTGTCTGTGAGCAGGATCTGCTCCCTCCGCTGGCGGTGGCGAGAATGGAGGATACCATTATCCGTATCAGTATCCCGGCAGAACGGAAATAATAATTCAGCAAGTTGACAGAGACTGGGAATTCTTTTATACTAAAGTAAACGTTTACGCACCTGGACGGAAGAACGATTTACATTATATGGATGCGTAATTATGCAGGAAGATACAAAAGAGGGCAGAAAGGAGCGGCCGGATGCAGCAGGAAAAGATCTCAATCAAACAGATTGCCGACCTGGCAGACGTTTCTGTGGCTACAGTGTCCCGTATCATAAATCAGAGCGGGAGGTTTTCCAGAGAGACAGAAGAGCGGGTCAGAAAGATAATGGAGGAGAATCACTATGTACCTAATATGCTGGCCAAAGGGCTGCGGACCAGCCGGGGTTCTACCATTGGAGTGATTATACCGGATATCACCGGTGATTTTTTCTCCAAGATTGCGTTGGAAATTCAAACGGGGATGTTTGAAGCCGGTTACTCTACTATCATATGTAATACAAACCGGGATGCCAAGATGGAGAAGCAGTGTCTGGAGATGCTTCGTTCCCAGCAGGTGAGCGGGCTGGTTCATATTTACCGGTCTACATTTGAGAATCCGTACACACTGGATATACCCACCATTTATCTGGATACGGACCCGGGACAGAGTGTGAGGAAAGCCAACAGCAGGTCTGTGATTATCGAGAGTGATAATGAGGCAGGCGGGTATCTGGCCGCATCAGAGCTGATCAGGAAGGGCTGCCGGAAAATAGCCGTCATGATGTCAGATCGCAATTATACCCATCTTGAACGGTATGAGGGCTACAGGCAGGCGTTGGATGAGGCCGGTATTCCGGTGGATGAAAGTCTGATTATGCATGTAGATACTGTGAGCATTGAAGCAGGCTGCAGGGCAATGCAGGACTTTTGGAAGGAGCGAAAAGCAGACGGGATATTCTGTATGAATGACAGCTTTGCGATCGGAACGCTGCGGGCAATGAACCAGATGGAGATCAAGGTGCCTGAACAGTTCAAGATAATCGGATATGATGCCAGCGCAATTCTGGAAGCGGCAAATCCCCCGGTTACGACGATTCTCCAGCCCTATCAGAAAATGGGAAAGCTGGCGGTCATGCTGCTGGTGGATATGATGAATGGAAAATACCCCAGGAAAAGGGAGTATGTGATGCCGGTGAAGCTGATGAAACGAAAAAGTACCTGATCGGTATTCCAGATTAGTGTATAAACAGAATAGAAAAAATAGCAGGTGCTGTAAGAGTTTTTGTTGCAGCGCCTGTTGTTTTACAATAAGACGGCTAGCGAAGCGTACCGTCGTTTGTTACTAGATAGAAAACCCTCATCCTCTGTCTATATTCCTTAAGAATAGAAAGGACTGTGGAGAAAATATGTCTCTGAATTTGTGCAATATGACAAAAATAAGCGGAAAGTATGAAATGAAATTAAAGTATATTGACAATAAAGGAAGGGGATGTTAGAATTTTTGAAAAGGTAAACGTTTACTCATGATGAAAAATAAAATCAGATAAGAATATAGGGTAATATCTGAGAAGTTACTGGAATATTGTGTAATATTTATTATTTTAGAGGGTAAACGATTACTCATAGATGGGCAGCGGAGGCTGAACATCCATAGGCAGCTTGAAGCAGAAGACAAATCCATCAAGAATGGAACTGAAACAAGAAAGTGAAATGAGGGAGGTCAATCATGGGTAAGAAGAATTTAAAACAATTTGTTGCATTATTTCTGGTATTTGCTCTTTGTCTGACTGCGGTTGTTGGATGCGGGAAGAAAGAAGCGGATGAGACAAAAACATCTGGTAATACGGATCAGGAGAAACAGGAGGATACCGGCAAAGATGCAGATTCCTCTCAGTCACAGACGAAGAAAAAGTATCTGATTGGATTCAGCAGTAAACAGGCTTCCAACCCATTTCAGAGCGAACTGATTCAGGGGGCGCAGCAGGCTATTGATGCAGAGACCACAGAGTTTGTCATGCTGGATGCAAACAGTGACGCAGCGAAGCAGAACAATGATTTTGAAGATCTTATTGAGATGGGCTGTGATGCGATTATTTTTGTTCCCTATGATTCACTGGGCCTGGGTGCTGCAATTAAAAAAGCGCACGATGCAGGTGTTATTTTGATTAATATCGACAACCCGGTAGACGATGAATCTGCTAAATTAGTGGATGCTACAGTTGTATCGGATAACTATCAGGCAGGTCAGCTCTGTGCTGAAAATCTTGCAAAAGCACTGGACGGCAAGGGGGATATCGGAGCATATACCGTGCCGACTTCACTTGCTTCCACCCTTCGTTCCCAAGGATTTTTTGAAACACTGGAAAGCGATTATCCGGATGTTAAAGTCGTTAACAGCCAGACCGGCGTGACCGGACAGACCGATGCAGCACTTCCTGTAATGGAGAATATTCTTCAGAGTACACCGGATATCGTCGGTATGTTTGGCTACTGTGATACCGCTGCCGAAGGTTGTATTTCCGCTATCAAGAGTGCGGGTAAGCTGGATCAGATCAAGGTCGTAAGCGTAGATGGCTCCACGGATGGCAAGGTTCATATCCGGAGCGGCGCCATGCTGGGCTCTGCCGCTCAGTTCCCGGGCAAAGTAGC
Organism: Anaerolentibacter hominis; assembly: GCF_032380675.1. Classification (NCBI taxonomy): domain Bacteria; kingdom Bacillati; phylum Bacillota; class Clostridia; order Lachnospirales; family Lachnospiraceae; genus Anaerolentibacter; species Anaerolentibacter hominis. The sequence goes on along the minus strand of NZ_JAWDIX010000001.1, from coordinate 1,732,404 downwards.
GGGTCAGGGTGTGGAAGCAGCTTACACACTGTTAGAGGGCGGTTCCGTAGAAAAATTTGTCTATGTTCCTACAGAATGGGTTAACAAAGATAATGTGGATTCTGTTAAGAACTTCCTGAATGAATAAGGAGCCTTTTCATCCGTCACCGTGAAGAGGAGATAAAGTAGAATGATAAAATATGGTGTGCATAAATTGACCTGGGGCAGATATTTTGATCCGAATGACCTGAAAACATTTTTTCACCAGGCGGGTGAGCTTGGGGCGGAGACTGTGGAAATCAGGCCGACGGAAGAAATGCTTAAGCTGAATAAACATAAAATCCGGGAAATTACAAAGATGGCGGAGGCAGAAGGACTGGAAATATTATATACCTATGGATTTCCGCCCAACCTGGATATGCGTTCCCCTGATCCATTTATCCGAAGCTATGCAGTTGATTTCCTGAAAAAGGGGATACGCTGCGTGGCGGAGGCCGGAGGAAGAGAAATTGGGAGCGCCGGAATTTATTCCTGCTGGCCTGCCTGTTATGATTTTGACATGGTAACTCCGGAGATCAAATATGAGAGAAGAAACCGAAGCGTAGAGTGTGTGAGAGAAGCAGCACGCACAGCGGAGGAATATGGTGTAATGCTGAATCTGGAAGTGATCAACCGATTTGAAAATTATCTCATAAACACGGTTGATGAGGGAATATCATTCTGTGAAGATGTTGACAGCCCATACTGCAGCCTCTTACTGGATGTATTTCATATGAACATAGAGGAAGAAGACATTCCCGCGGCAATTCGGCTGGCGGGAAAGAGAATCGGTCACTTTCATGTATCGGAGCCAAACCGGGCGATCCCCCACCATTCGAAGAGAATATGCTGGGAAGAAATCGGCGGGGCGCTTCGGGAGATCGGTTATGACCGGACGGTTACCATTGAAGCCGCGGTGGCCTGTGAGGGTGAAGCAACCTATTCGATGCGTATGTGGAGAGATCTGATCGGGGATACCAGTTTGACAGGAAGGCTGGTTGCTCTTAGACAAGGGCTTGATTTTATCCGGCGCAAGTTTGAACATCCGCAATAATGTGCGTAGATTTTAGCGACACAATTGTATAACATTAGAAAAAGGGTATTGCAGAACAGCCGATTACGGCAGGATCTGCATTACCCTTTTTTCATTTGCAGTATTATTTTTCACAGGTTACATTTATTTTCAGTGTTTCTTTTCCTAATTTTATCGTTATCACTGCTTCTCCCTTTCTTACTGCACGAAGAACAAGCGGAATATGTGCAAAGTCATCTTTTGATATTTCATCCGACAGAGAGATGATACCGTCGTTATCTGTATCATAAGAAGTATCCCAGGAGGCTTTTACGACATCAGAGGAAATACTGATTGAAACCTTTTCACCTTTTTTCAGGTTTTGTATGCTGCAAGAAACTACTTTCAGACCGGATAACTGTACATCCGACGAAGTTACGGAAAGCCGATTTTTAATTGTTACCTTGCACGTATAGTTTTTATTTCCCGCCGTGGCAGTTATCGTGGCAGATCCTGATTTAACACCGGTAACTTTTCCTTTGGATGATACCTTTGCAACTTTAGAATTACTGCTTTTCCATTTCACTGATTTAGAAGTACCGTTTAGTTTGAGCTGATAGGACTTGCCGGTATGAATCGTCTTTTTAGTTTGATTTAACTTAACAGATTCCTTTTTCTTCTTTGTTGTTTTAGTTGTTGTGGTTTTTGACGAACTGTAGGGACAGACACCGTCCGGGTGAAGATGTGCCGGATGTCCGCCGCAGTGATAATGATATGACCCAAGACCACTTGCATTTTTATTATCCCTATGCCCGCCTTGTGAATCAGTCCGTCCGGAATGTGCAGAGGCAGAGACAGCAGTAGTGGCAAAAATAAATAAAATAGCAAAAATGAACAGCTTTTTCCCCAACTTCTCCTTCGACATATAAAATACCTCCTATAGATTATTGAAACCCCTTAAAAATACTATAGAGTATACATTGTACCTTTTCAATAAAATAGGCGAAATTTATCGGATAAGGGAGAATTCGTTATGCTGTCTGTGAAACTTTAGTGCGGCATGGCAGCATAGCTGGCGTCGATGGTGATCACACAGTAAAAATTAGGATATTTGTCTGCGACCATATGGCTGATCTCTGCTTTTATCTCAGAACATTTTTTGTCCAGTTTATGCGGTATGACACAGTCGAAGATGACGTTGGTGTGAGTTGTGCCAGGGACGATCCGAAGGTCATGAATGGTGAGATCAGGATGGATACTCTTCACCTGCTCGGATATGAATTGCCGCAGTTCACAGGTCAGGCTTCCGGAGGTGGAGATGGGATCGTAATGTACTATCATATGGAGGCCGTCATTGTTCAGAAAGTCACGTTCAATGTTGTCAATTACATCGTGGCTGGAAATAACGTCGTCTTCCGCGGCCATCTCCACATGGACGCTGGCAAACTGTCTTCCCGGACCATAGTCATGTATCATCAGGTCGTGGGTTCCGAGAACACCTGGATAGCTCAATATCTTTTCCTGAATGGAACCTACCAGCTCCGGATCAGGAGCCTGTCCAAGCAGCGGACTCAGAGTATCCTTGATCAGGCCGAAACCGCTGTAGAGAATAAACAGGGCTACCCCCAGGCCCATAAAACCGTCCAGCTCCAGACTGGTAAAGTGGGAGATCAGTGCGGCAATCAGTACCGCGCCGGTGGAAATTACATCATTGCGGCTGTCAGCGGCGGTAGCCATCAGGGTCTGGGAATGAATCGTTCTCCCCATACGGCGGTTGAAGGCGGCCATCCAGAGTTTTACCAGGATAGCACAGGCCAGAACCACGACAGAGAGCCAGCTGAATTCAACCGGAGCCGGATGCAGGATTTTTCCGATGCTGCTCTTAAACAGCTCGATTCCGATTACCAGAATAAGTACGGCAACCATTAGTCCGGACAGGTATTCTCCCCGCCCATGTCCATAAGGGTGCTCTTCATCTGCGGGCTTACCGGACATTTTAAAACCCAGAAGGCTGATTATACTGGAAGATGCGTCGGAGAGGTTATTCACTGCATCGGCTGCAATAGAAACGGAACCGGAGAGCGTACCTATAATAAACTTTCCGAGGAACAGGCAGACGTTGCACAGAATTCCCACATAGCTGGAAAGTTTGCCGTAGGAAGTACGCACGTCCAGATTTTTTGTTTCATCTGCATTCTTAATAAAAGTTCTGATCAGCCATTGTGTCATGTGATATACTCCTTTCGATTACAGTATGGGGAATTCATTTCCATTCATACCTTCTTATTCTATATCATCAAGCAAATCTAAGTAAGATTCAGGTGTTCTAAGTAAGCGAACGAAAAATGTCTGTGTCTGCTGTTGTTCACGGGACAAAAAATTGCTCCACTCATTGACAAATCCATTCAAATCCCGATTGTTTAAATAACATTCGGTCTCTGAGAGGGCCTGACAATAGTCCTGATTGAGTTTTTTGCTTTTTAACCGGAGCTGTATCAGGGGATATCCGCAGATCAGCAATTTAAATAATTCACGGTAACATTCCCGCACCATGGCAGAAGGACAGTTTTCTATAATGAAAGAAAGAATAGTTTGCATATAAAGATAACTTTTCTTATCCTGTCTGATTTTACGAAGCTGGGTTGCCAGCGTTTCCAGTTTTTCTTCTGATGCTGATTCGAATGTAAATAATGAGACTGTCCGGGCTGTCCAGGCCAGCAGCTGCAGGCTTTCCATACAGGCAGTAAGCACCCCCTGTGCATCTGATTGTGATAAGTCCATGCAATGCGGAGACATAAAGATCTGTGTACCTTTCCCCTGGTAAGACTTTACTACACCTAAATGACTCAATATATTAAGGGTACGGCGTACGGTAGACACAGCCACTCCATACTGCTGAGACATTTGGGTAAGAGACGGCAGATAACTTCCAGAAGGGTAGAAACCGGTTATGACTTTTTGAATAATATCAGCGGCAAGAGAATAGCGCATCTGCGGCCTCGGCCAGCAGATATTCCACTCAAAAGGAACCGGGTCCCATTGTTTCATGCTATACTTGGGGCAGATTTCCTCCAGAAAAGCGAACAGATTCTGCGTGGTATTCGTATATTCAGAAGTATACTCCCGCTTCAAATAATCTATAATTTCAGATGTTGTCCAGACTGCAAATGCAGGAAGCGCTTTCTGCGGCTTATGTTCTTCCGGAAGATAGGGAAAACATATATAGCGGGCCATTTCCCAATAAAGATTCAGCAGCAGCCTATTGCCCAGGGAAGAAAATACAATACTGTAAAACGCAACAGGCATGAATAAAGCACCAGGAGTGAGTGATGTCAATGCCTGGCGCAGCCGTTCCCCGTCTGTCTCCTTCCATTGTCTGAGAGCTATTGCCCACAGCGGGTCAAACAGAAGCGGACCAGCCACCTCAATGTCCCGCAGGCCGTCGATACGCGGCAGAAAATAACCGGCAACACTCTCTTTGATTTTATCTGAGCCTGCCCTGTAAATGACCTTGGCCGGCCGGGAAGCCTCCACCTTAATATAACCGTCCTGCTCCAGAAGATTTAATGCGCTGCGGACTGTTGGAACAGCCAACTGAAAACGAGCGCTGATCTTCGGAATTGACGGCAGGGAGGACCCATAGGAATACAGGCCGAATAAGATCCGGATGGAATAATAATCATATACAAGCCTGTAGAGCTCACAGCCATTTTTCATTGTGTCACCTCCTGCCTGCTTTTCAGCGTATTTCATATCATTCTACCATGAATTTCCTTCGCTTTCTACCATTACATTTCAGTTCATATATGAGATTTTTATTCAGGCGGCCGACTCCTGAAATCACAGCAGTGAATCCGGCAAAAACGATTGCATAACTACCTCGTACATGATAAAATCATTAAGGATGTGAACAGAGTTAAAAACGATTGGGGGAAGGGCCTATGAAAAATAAAATTCTGGTGCTGCTGCTCATTACAGCCTGTGCACTTTATCTTTTCACAGGCTGCGGCAGACATAATAAGGTAATATATGAAGAAAGTCCGGATAATCAGGAAATCACTACAATTACCTTTTTCGGGTATAAATATGAGCCGGAAAATGTTACGGTCATAGAACAGATTATTTCGGAATTTATGGAAAAGAACCCCCTTATTCGAGTGTCCTATGAAAGCCTGAAAGGGACCGATTATTTTGAGGCGCTGGAAAAGCGGATCAATTCGGGCAGAGGTGACGATGTATTTATGGTTAACCATGATATTCTGCTTGAGCTGGAAGCGCAGGGAAAGGTTGCTGATTTATCCGGTCTTTCTTCGCTCGCCAACTTTACGGATCAGATGCAGAGCCAGTTTGCGGGACAGCAGATTACATGGGTTCCCACGACCGTATCGGTGTTCGGCCTTTATTGTAATATGGATTTATTAAAAGAGCATAAGCAGAAGGTACCGCAAACACTGCCGGAATGGGAGGCTGTTTGTGATTATTTCGTAAGTCAGGGGATTACCCCGGTTATTGCAAATAACGACATCTCTTTGAAAACCCTGGCGATTGGCAGGGGCTTTTATCCGGCCTATCAGGAGAATGGACAGGAGGCGCTGTTTGACCGGCTGAATAATGGAGAAGCTCAGCTGAGTGAATATTTGACAGAGGGCTTTGAGATAGCAGAGGAATTTATAGACCGCGGTTATATCAATAGGGAGAAAGCATTACATACAATGAAGACATCGGATGATCTGCAGGATTTTGTCTGCAAAGAGTCGCCTTTTATGTTGACAGGTGCCTGGGCCGCCGGCCGTGTAGATGCTATGGAACCAGACTTTGAATTTGCAGTGTACCCTCTTCCGGTGCGTGATGACGGCAGTCTGCTGGTCATAAATGCGGATACACGGTTAAGCGTGAATGCAGATAGTGAGTATCTGGATGCTGCTATGAAATTTGTGGAGTTTTTTACAGAAGCAGAAAACATACAGAGATTTGCGGATCAGCAGTCTTCATTCAGTCCGCTGAGGGGCGGCAGGCCTTCAGAGGTTAAGGAAATTCAGCCGCTTTTATCTTGTTATGAATCCGGACAGACGGTGATCGGAACCGATGATCTGCTGAGACTCCCGATCTGGACTCTGACCGCTAAAGTATCAGAGCGGCTGCTGGAAGGGGAACCGGTATCGGATTTAATGAAATGGATGGATCAGCAGGCTGAGGCAGAAAGGAATATGCAGTGACCAAACAGGGGGCTGTAAAGCCGAAAGAAAAGCTTATTTGTACGGCGCTGCTGGTCAGTGTCATTATAATAATTATTACTATCCTCTATGTAAGTGCTGTACGTACTCAGCTATGGCAGCAGTCGATTGGAGCAATTCGGGAAAGCACGCAGCAGGGCTGCAATACGCTGCAGGTACAGCTTCAGGATGAATACGGAGCTTTGGAGGCACTTGCTGGTTATCTGTCCGAGTATTCTTCAGAGCAGACGGATATGCTGGAAGGTGCAGTAAACGCTTATGGACTTGTGGACAGCGGATTTACCCTGTATCTGGAGGAGGATACTGGCTTTCCGGTTAATGCACAGATGGACGAGACGGTCACGGGGATGCTTAAGAAGTCCGGACAGGAGAAGGGGCTTATTGATCCTCATATCAGCAGTGTGACAGGGGTAAATGTATTTGATCTTTATGTAAGGGTTGAACTGCGGGATGGATCTGTGGGCTATTTGATCAAAGAATATGAGGTAAATGAAATAGTAGATAGTTTCAGTGTATCCTTTTACGAAAATACGGGGTTTTCCTATGTCGTTGATTCGGATGGGGATGTACTGATCCGGGTTCCTCATCCGAACAGCAACAAGACAGTAAAAAATCTGTTTGATATGCTGTCGGCAGAGCAAAATAATGCGGAAGTATTGCAACAGTTTGCAGATGGATTGAAGAACAACAAACAGGGGTGGGCTGTATTACACTACCAGAATGAGAATACGGTATTTTGTTATATACCTCTGCAGTTGTCTTCAGACTGGTATTTAATCTCCATTATTCCGCAGAGTGTTGTGAATGCCCAGACCAATCAGATTCTGCTGCAGACATTTGTACTGATTTCGGGAATTCTGCTGGGAATCGCACTGCTGGTTATTCTGTATTTTCGCAATGTAAACCGGATTAACCGCAGGCTTTTAAGTCAGGCAAGCTATATTGAACATCTTTATAATGCGGTGCCGGAAGGGATTGCGCTGCTGACGGTGGAAAGCCCTTATTCACTTCTTCAGTTAAATCAGGAGGGCATGCGCTTACTAAAATATACAATAGAAGAATCAGGAGAAGCACCGGTCGGAAAGAACCTTTTAGATGCAGTTATACCGGAAGATTATGAGAGTATCTCAAAGATATTCCAGGATACGTCAGACAGCGGACAAAAACATACCTTTGAAGGCCGTATTATAAAAGAGGATAGGCGCTTTTTCTGGGCGTCAGGAATTGTAGAGAAGACACTGGATGAGAATGGAACACCGGTTCTGATTGCCACGTTCCACGATATTACTGACGAAAAGCTGGCGGAAGAGGAAGCAGAGCGGGAAAAACTGCAGGAGCGTATGATGCTGGTGAGTGCAGTGTCCGGAATTTTTCCGATCATTATCAGCTTAAATCTGAGTACAGATACGTTTAAAAATATATATATGAAACCCAGCCCAATGGTAAAACTAGATGTGTGTGGACCATACAGCAAGCTGTATCAGGATATCCTGTCAACCGTTCATCCTGACTTCCGGGAAGAGATCCGGCGGCGCCTTGCGCCTAAGATTCTCAGCCGTACACTGAATGGTGACAGGCAGGAAGTTTTTCTGGAAACGAAACAGATGCTCCTGGACGGACAGTACCACTGGACTTCCATTCAGATTATCGCTGTGGAGAATCCTTATTCTAATGAGCAGATTGCCATCCTTTTGTCGCGCCATATCGATGAACAGCGATATGAGGAGGAACGGCAGCGCCAGGTACTACAAAGCGCTCTGGACAGCGCACAGGCGGCCAGTTTGGCAAAAAGCCAGTTCCTGTCCAATATGAGTCATGATATCCGGACTCCTATGAATGCAATCGTAGGTATGACGGCTATTGCGTCCGCACATGTGGATGAGCAGGAACGGGTGAGGGAATGCCTGAAGAAGATTGGCCTGTCCAGCCAGCACCTGCTGAGCCTGATCAATGACATACTGGATATGTCCAAAATTGAGAGCGGAAAGTTATCTCTGCGGGAAGAACCCTTTCATCTGGCGGAGCTGATTGCAGAGGTAGGTGACCTGATACGGCCCCAGGCCAATGCCGGCAAGCTTGAGCTGGAAATTCGTCTTAATCTTTTAGGAAATGAAAGGGTTATCGGAGATCCCTTAAGAATCCGGCAGATATGTCTTAACATCCTGAGTAATGCCGTCAAATATACACCGGAAGGCGGAAAAATCATCTTCGATGTATATCAGAAAAAAACTGGAAGAGGTCAGTACCGCAGTTACGTTTTTGAATGCCGCGATAATGGGATCGGGATGAGCGCAGAATTTTTAGAAAAACTGTTTCAACCGTTCGAACGGGCTCAGGATACGACCCACAGCAGAACGGTTGGGACGGGGCTTGGCATGGCGATCACGAAAAATATAGTTGATATGATGAGCGGGGATATCCGTGTGGAAAGTGAACCAGGTTTCGGCTCTTCCTTTACGGTAACTTTGCCGTTAAAACAGCAGGATGGTCAGAAGGAAGAAATTCCTGAAAAATGGATCGGAGTTCACAGCCTGATTGTGGACGATGACAGGCAGACCTGCGAAAATGCCGCGGCTCTTTTGAGGGATATGGGGCTTCGGGCAGAGTTTGTAACGGAAGGTGCTGCAGCTGTCCGTCTGGCAGCAGAGGCGAAGAACACTCCAGATCCGTTTGAACTAATTATAATTGACTGGAAGATGCCTGATTTAGATGGAGTAGAAGTAACCAGACGTATCCGCAGAGAAGTCGGGACTGAGGTTCCGGTCATTATTCTCACTGCTTATGACTGGGAAGAAATAGAAAGTGAAGCCAGAAATGCAGGTGTAACCGCATTTCTATCGAAACCTTTTTACCGGACTAAAATCTGTTATCTGCTCAGTGAACTGGGAGAAGGAGCAGCACCATTACAGCAACAGACGGTGGCTTTAAAATCCTGTTTTGGAGGGCGGCATGTCCTTCTTGTTGAAGATAATCTGCTGAATCGCGAGATTGCCCGCACCTTGATCGAAGAGATGGGGGCTGAGGTTGAAGAAGCCTGTGATGGGGCAGAAGCGGTAGACAAAGTAAGCACTTCCCCGGAGGGATATTATGACCTGATCCTGATGGACATTCAGATGCCGGTTATGGACGGCTTAGAAGCAACGAAAGTGATTCGCAGCCTTAAACGGCAGGATGCCGGAACTGTTCCAGTTATCGCTATGACCGCCAATGCATTTGATGAAGATGTACGTGCCGCTCTTTCTGCGGGAATGACCGGACACTTTGCCAAACCCATTGATGTTTATGAGCTGGAGAAATTGTTGGAGCGCTATCTATCTTAAGAAAAGAAATGCCGGGTATTTTGGATAGAATGAAAAAACTCACAGGATAAAAGCCTGTGAGTTTTTTCATGGAGACGGTGGGACTTGAACCCATGGCCTCTTGCATGCCATGCAAGCGCTCTCCCAACTGAGCTACGCCCCCGTACTTCTTTATTTTATAAGAAAACAGTGTAAAAATCAATACTTAAAAAAGCTGTCTGCAACATTTTATGGGTAAGAAACGGATAGGCGGGGGATGGTTAAGAAGAGAAATGTTCGGTATACTTTAAAACAGGAACAATACCGCATAGTTTGGGAGGGGGACGGTTTCAGATGGTGAGGCATCCAGAATGGAGATTTCGGCTTTTTATCCTGGCAGAAGCCTGTTTGTATCTTGTGTTTGTATCCGGAGATGTATTCGGTTGGCTGTCTGCAGGGGTAACTGCAAGGTTTAAATATATCGGAATATTGTTATGTGTGTTTTTCCTGATATCGAATGATAGCCGCATAAGAAGCTTTCCGCTTGCACTTGGTCTTTTGCTCACGGCAATTGCCGACTGGTTTCTCCTGTTTACAGAGGCGGCGCTTCCTGGGGTCCTTCTATTCTGTCTGATTCAATTCTGCTATCAGGCAGAACTGGGCGGAAAGAGAGGAATCACGATTATGCTGCCGGCGGGGCTGATCACCGGTGTTACAGCAGCAGCTTGTGCAGGCCGGCATGGAGGCAGCCTGCTCTTAGGGGCGGCGGGATTTTACGCGGGCATCGAAGTATTTAATATCGTGTCTGCTGTAATAAAGGCCGTTCCACTGCAAAAGAAACAACAATTGTATCTGCCGGCGGGGCTGATTCTGCTGTTTATCTGTGATCTGTTTGTGGGAATTTATAATCTGCCCAGGTTCCTGCCGGGTACCTTTTCCGGGACATTCCATGCAACAGCCGGCAATCTGATCTGGGTATGTTATCTGCCTTCCCAGTTACTGATTTGCAGCGCAGCCCTGGGGAAATGAATGAGAATAAAAATTCAAGTATGCCTCGGCGTACGTGCTGCGAGCCGCCGGAGGCTTTATCTTGGAAGGAGACTGGGCTCCCACCAAGACGAATTTGTTATTTACTCACCACCTATAGAGGTGGGAGTCTTATCTACTTCCATGATAAATAGAGTCCGGTTTATGGGACTTTGAATGTGATATCCTTCTGAATAACAAATAGCGAATCAATATGAAATTTCAGAAGGAGGGTCCATTTATGTACGAAAAATACGAAATAGTATACCGGTTTGATCATTATGTTATAATTAACAGAGGAAACGGAAGAGTAGAATGTCACTGCGACAATTATCAGGAGGCCCGTGAGGAGATGAGCCTGCTGCCATAACTGTTATAAGACGGCAGGATAACTTCCGGATGCAGCATAAAATACATGGACAAAGGAGCTTTTAATATGCCAAGAGCTGTCAGCCAGAAACTAAAAATACTATATCTCATGCAGCTTCTCTTAGAACAGACCGATGAAGAGCATACGGTTTCCATGAAGGAGATTATCAGCTATCTGGAGAACAATGGTATAACGGCGGAGCGAAAGAGCATCTATGCCGACGTGGAAGCACTGCAGCAGTTCGGTATGGATATTATCAGCCGGAGAGAAAAGCCGGCCGGCTATTATCTTGCCAGCCGACAGTTTGAACTGCCGGAATTAAAGCTTCTGGTGGATGCGGTTCAGGCTTCCAAGTTTATTACCTATAAGAAGTCCTCAGAGCTGATTAAGAAGCTGGAAAGCCTGGCCAGCCGCTATGACGCCGGTAAACTGCAGCGTCAGGTCTTTGTGGCAAACCGGATAAAGACGATGAATGAAAGCATTTATTATAATGTGGATAAGATACATACGGCAATATCAGAAAATGTCCAGATTACATTTCAGTACTATGAGTGGTCGGTGGAGAAGGAAGAAAAGCTAAAGAAGAACGGTGACCGTTACCGGATCAGCCCCTGGGGACTGACCTGGGAAGATGAAAATTACTATATGATCGGCTATGACGAGCAGGCGGAGATGATCAAGCATTACCGTGTGGATAAGATGCTTAATATTGCTCTGACAAAACGGATGCGTCAGGGAAAAGAGCGGTTCACAAATTTCGATATGGCCCGTTATTCCAGAAAAACATTCGGTATGTTCGGCGGCCGGGAGGAAATGCTGACTCTGGAGTTTGAGAACCGCTTTGTAGGTGTTGTCATCGACCGTTTTGGCAAAGAGGTAAACATAAGGAAGGCGGATGAGGCACATTTTCTGGCCAGAGTGGAGGTTGTGGTGAGCCATCAGTTCTTTGGCTGGCTGACAGGCCTTGGCACGGGAGCGAAGATTATAAAACCGGAGCCGGTGGCTCTGGAATATAAGAATTATCTGAGAGGGATCATGGAAGGATACCACGATGAATAAAATAGAATAAGGAACCTGACTGTGCCGGCTGGACAGGTGCGGGGATGGGAGAAGTGAATGCAGTGGTTTGAGATAATCAAGGCAGTTATTTTGGGAATCGTGGAAGGAATTACGGAGTGGCTTCCGATCAGCAGTACCGGGCATATGATTCTTGTGGATGAATTCTTAAAGCTTGGCTTATCAGATGCCTTTAAAGAAATGTTTTTTGTTGTGATCCAGCTGGGAGCGATCCTGGCGGTGGTGGTGATATTCTGGAAACGGCTGATACCATTTACGGTAGAACGCGGGAAATGCAGGATACATAAAGACACGGTAAAAATGTGGCTGCTGATTATTCTGGCCTGTATTCCTGCCGGAATTGCGGGAATCCTATGGGATGATGAGATTAATCAGTTATTTTATAATTATCAGACAGTGGCAAACGCCCTGATCGTCTATGGCGTGCTGTTTCTTCTTATCGAATGGAAGAATAAGGGAAAGCAGCCGGTGATTAACAGCATAGCAGAATTGACCATACCGACGGTTCTGGTGATTGGACTGTTTCAGCTTCTGGCCGCCGTGATACCAGGGACGTCCAGATCAGGGGCTACGATATTTGCAGGTATTTTAATGGGAACATCCCGCAGCGTGGCGGCAGAATTTACATTTTATCTGGCAGTACCGGTTATGCTGGGCGCCAGTGTGCTGAAACTGGCAGGGTTCGGTTTTTCCTTTACCGGCCTGGAACTGGCCGTGCTGGCCGCCGGCATGGTAACTGCCTTTGTGGTTTCCATGCTGATCATCCGTTTTCTGATGAACTATGTCAAGAAGCATGATTTCAGAGTATTTGGATGGTACCGGATCGCTCTGGGAGTCGTGGTACTTATTTTCTTCCGCTTTTTTGCGGGAGCGTGAGAGAGACAATACGGAGAAAACGCCGGAATGAAAAACATTCCGGCGTAATTTATTATTTTCTCTTATTTCCGAAGTACAGAAGCCCGATCGCACCAGGACCTGCATGTACGCCGATGCTGGGGCTGACATCGTTTATTACGATATTTGTATAGCCCATCTTTTCTTTGAGAACCTTTTCAATATATTTTGCATCCTCGAGACAATTTGCATGAGCGATAGCCACCGGACGGTTTTTATCCACGTTCTCCGGCACTGTCTCGGACATCTTCTGGAGCAATGTATTTAATGACTTTTTCCTGCCGCGTACGGTTCCGCCTGGAACTAAATTACCCTCCGGCGTCACATAGAGCAGCGGCTTTACACTGATCATGCTTCCGATAATAGCCGTTGCCTTGGAGACACGGCCGCCTCTTTGCAGATGATGAAGATCATCAACAGTAAACTGTATATTATAGTAGAGTTTTTCTTCATTCAGGATATCGGCGATTTCATCTTTGGACTTGCCGGCTTCCTTCAATTCAAAAGCACGGAACACCAGTAGGGATTCGCCCAGAGACACACTCAGGGAATCAATCACCGTTATGGACGCTTCCGGGTACTCTTCAAGCAGTTCTCTCACCACCATCATGACGTTATTGTAACTGCCGCTCAGTGCGGAGGAGAAAGCGATATGAAGGATGTCCAGACCTTCTTTCAGCAATGGCTCAAAACGGGCCCGGATCACCTCCGGGTTATTTGCCATGGAAGTGGGAAGCTCGCCTTCCCTCATTTTCTGATAAAATTCGTCGGGGGTCATATTCAGCTCATCGCCGTAGACCGTATCACCGAAAGCGTAGTACTGGGGCACGATTGTCATATTATGCTCTTGTATAAAAGACGCGGGTAAATCGGAATTGGAATCCGCCGTAATTACAAACTCTCTCATTCTATTAAATTCTCCCTTATTCTCATTTGCTATTGCAAATATAACCTTAAGGCCTACAAATGTCAATGGTGTAAAGGGCTCTTTTTCAAGAATAGGCCAATATTAAGGTATTTTTAAGAAAAGCTTTGGCTGTACTTTGGAAATGTGTTCCATATCCAGACCAAAGTATATCAGAAACATGTGCTGCCGTAATGAGGCCGGATTGACAAGCCCCCGGCCGTATTTTACACTAATAAAAAAACGAGTTTTCAGAACGGATATTATGTGCCTGTACAGGTGAGAAGGAGGATACGATGTCGTGTTATTTTATCGTGGATACTTATATCGACGAGCAGCAAGGACGTGGAGAATACGATGATTATATTCAGTTGGTTAAGCCGGTTGTGGAGCGTTACGGCGGAGAATACCTTGTGAGGACGGAGAAGATCAGCAGCCTGAGCGGCAAAAGAAATCCCCAGAGGGTGATTGTGATACGGTTTGATAACAGAGAGCAGTTAGACGCTTGTTTTTCATCACCGGAGTATCAGGTAATTATGTCAAAACGAACTGGAAGTGTGGACAGCAGAGCTGTTATTGCTGAAGGGCTTGACTGAAAAATGATAGATATCCGGGCGGCCGTTTTTGAACTTCGGCTGCCCGGATGAGAGTTCAAGTACGCCTCGGCGTACTTGCTGCGAGCCGCCGGAGGCTTTATCTTGGAAAGAGACTGGGCTCCCATCAAGACGAATTTGTTATTTACTCACCACCTATAGAGGTGGGAGTCTTATCTACTTCCATGATAAAAAGGAGTCAGCAAAGAACGATAATCTTACTGGGTGTCGTCTGAGGAGGTATACTCTTTGTTGCTGCTCCATAGTAAACAATCAGGTCATGGTCGCCCGGATCACAGGCGAAGCTCTGTCCGTTGGTCGTTACGATATCCACAGAACTTGGCAGATTAAGTTTCAGAGAAGCATCGGAGGCGGTAAGGGTCTGATCGAAATAGCCGATCATCACCTGTTCTTCGCGATTTAATGTGCCGGTTATGATTGCCTGATATTGAGGCGGATAGATCAGCGGCACGGGCATGTGGGCATCGAAAAAGGCAAAAATGTAAAGCCCGGGTACGAGTCTCACACTGTCAACCACATAGGTTTCCGGCGATACGATTATAGTAATCGGGCCGTTATCGGTCTGCAGCAATACCTGTATACTGCAGCAGTCATTATAGGGAGAAATGCTTTGTACCAGGCCATAAATTGGCAGATAAGAAGAATAATCCATAGAAATAGCCTTTTCTTTTATAGTATGATGCGTATGAAACTTTGGTTCTGCGGATAATATAAGAGTGGGCTGACAGGAAAATCCGGGCGCAAAACGCCCGGACGGAGAAGAGCCTGTCCGGAGGACAGGTTAGATTTTAGGCTGGGAGTCTTTGCTTTTCTTCCGGACCGTGGTGGGAAGAAAATCATATACTTCCAGGTAGGATTCCATCTCTGCTTCAGAAGCCGGAGCAGCGGGTACTACACCGGTGCAGTCGGTTGCGGAACAGGCATTGATGTCGATATCATACATAGAATCCTCATTAATTTTACTGATCTTTTTATCCATACGATTTCCATGCTGCCGTTTTTACACGGCCCTGTCCGGAATTGAAGAATACCTGGCAGTAAAGAGAACCGGACAAAAGGAACATGGCCTCCATAATAAATTTTCATTTACTGCGTTGTTCAGGTTTTCACTTTTAGTGTCTGGTTATTTGAATGAAATTATGTCTGGAAATTAGACACAGGGTTTTCAGATGACAGGGAATGATTTCTCTGATAAAATGAGTACAGGCAGAATAGAAAGGAGATGACTGATTTGAAATTTACATTTGCACATAATAACTATAATGTAAGAAATCTGGAGACTTCCATAGAATTTTATGAAAAGGCTCTGGGTTTGAAAGAACAGAGGAGAGTTGCGCCGGAATCGGGAGAGTTCCAGATTGTATTTATGGGTGACGGCGAATCGAAGCATCTGCTGGAACTGACATGGCTCAGGGACTGGGACAGACCGTACAATCTGGGGGATAATGAGTTTCATCTGGCTTTTGAGGTGGAAGAGTTTGAGGAAGCCTTGAAAAAACACAGAGAAATGGGCTGTGTCTGTTTTGAAAATGAAGGCATGGGAATTTACTTTATCAGTGATCCGGACGGATACTGGATTGAGATTATTCCGAAAAAGTAAATATTGTTATTATATGAAGGAAAAATGGTGCTTTTGGGTCAAAAAGCACCATTTTTTTACTGTGATCGGCGTCATTGTTCGGGTATGTAAGCCGAACAGAGCTTGCGGCGCATTGCAGTATTGTGGTAAAATAGACAACAGTTTTGATTACGGTATCCCGGCCGCGACCGCGCCGGTTTTTGTATTATGGGAGGTGAATGTTGTATGGACAAGGATAAAAAAGAGATGTGGAAGAAGGCCTTTCGGGCCGCATTTCCTCAGACGATACCGGTTCTGACCGGGTTTGCTTTCCTTGGTATCGCCTACGGAGTGCTGATGAATACGAAGGGGTACGGAGTGCTGTGGAGCTTTCTGATGAGTGCGGTAGCGTTCTGCGGAAGTATGCAGTTTGTGGCGATTACGCTCTTAACCATTCCGTTTAATCCGCTTCAGGCGTTTCTGATGTCCCTGATGGTGAACGCTAGGCACTTGTTTTACGGGATTTCCATGCTGAAAAAGTACAGGGGATTGGGTAAAATAAAAGGTTTTTTAATTTACACGATGTGTGATGAGACATTTTCTATTGCATGCAGTGCCGAGGTGCCGGAGGGAGTGGACCGGAAATCGTTTTATTTCTTTATCTCTCTGCTGGACTACCTGTACTGGATCGGGGGCTCCGTAATAGGAGGGCTGCTGGGCGGTCTGGTCAGCTTTGATACAAAGGGGCTGGACTTCGTACTGACGGCGCTGTTTGTCGTCATATTTTTAAATCAGTGGGAGAACCGGAAGAACCGGCTGCCTGCAGCAATCGGGGTGGGGATCTCTGCTCTTTGTGTCATCTTATTTGGAGCGGATCAATTTATTATTCCCGCTATGATCGGGCTCCTGGTGTGTTTAACCCTGTTGAGGAAACCTCTGGAGAAAGCGGAAGTTTCAGAAGAAACGGAACTTAGTGCATAGACAGTTAAAAGAAGGAGAGAGGCAGACTGCAGGCCCAGGGCAGGCGGTTTGCCGTGAGAATAAATAGTATGAATATGTTTTTGACACCTCTTGAAACGCTGGGGATTATCGGAGCGGTTGCACTGGGAACCATATTAACCCGGTTTCTGCCCTTCCTTTTATTTCCGGATAGAAAGACACCGCCCAGATACATATCCTATCTGGGCAAGGTACTTCCCTGCGCGGTAATCGGCCTGCTGGTCGTGTACTGCCTGAAAAATATAACCTTCACTGCATTGGGAGGCTGGCTTCCGGAATTGATTGCTATCGGGAGTATCGTGCTGCTCCACAGCTGGAAGAAGAATACACTGCTGTCAATTGCAGGCGGAACGGTTATCTACATGCTGCTGGTACAGTTTGTCTTTATATAATGCAAGAAAGGACCGGGGAATGGATAAAAACGGAACGATCATGCAGTTTTTTGAATGGTATCTGCCGGAAGACGCTTCCTTTTGGAGGCTGGCCGGCGGGAGGGCAGGGGAACTGGCTGAAACCGGCATAACTGCGGTATGGCTGCCTCCGGCCTATAAAGGCGCAGGCGGCATACGGGACGTGGGATATGCGGTGTATGATCTTTATGATCTGGGGGAATTTGATCAGAAAGGATCGGTGCCTACCAAATATGGAAACCGGGACGAATACCTGGCGGCCATTCAGACATTTCAGAAGAATGGCATCAACGTGTATGCGGATATTGTGCTGAATCACCATATCGGTGCGGACGGAATGGAGACAATTAAAGCGGAGGAAGTGGACAGTCAGAACCATCTTATGACCACTTCCCCGTCTGAAGAGATAGAGGCCTGGACGAAATTTGATTTTCCGGGAAGAGAAGGTAAATATTCCGGTTTCAGGTGGAACTGGACGCATTTTGATGGGGTGGACTGGGATCAAGAGTCGATGAAAAGCCGTATTTACCGATTCACCGGTAAGAAATGGGAAGATTCCGTGGACACGGAGCATGGAAATTATGATTATCTTATGGGAGCGGACGTGGATTTCTCCAATCCGGAGGTTGTGCAGGAGCTGACCGCCTGGGGCAAGTGGTATCTGGATACAACGGGTATTGACGGATTCCGCCTGGATGCGGTCAAGCATATTACCTCGTATTTTTACCGGGACTGGCTTCCGGAAATGAGGCGGCATTCCGGAAAAGAGCTCTTCGCGGTTGGGGAATACTGGCATCAGGACAGGAATGTCCTGGAGAGGTACCTGGGACTTGTGAACGGGGATATGTCCCTGTTTGACGTACCTCTTCATTTTAATCTGTTTCAGGCCTCCTGTCAGGGAGAAGGGTATGACCTGAGGCGGATTCTTGACGGGACGCTTGTTAAGGAGAATCCGGTAAAAGCGGTTACGTTCGTAGACAATCACGATACCCAGCCGGGCCAGGCGCTGACTTCATTTGTCCAGCCATGGTTTAAGCAGGCGGCATATGCCTTGCTTCTGACCAGACAGGAGGGTTACCCATGTGTATTCTACGGGGATTACTACGGAATTCCTCATGATGACATTCTTCCCGTGGAGGGACTTTCAAGCCTGATTGCCGTGAGGCGGGACTGTGCCTATGGCGCGCAGCACGATTATCTGGATGACGCCCATCTGATCGGGTGGACCAGGGGGGGGAGAGCACTCTGGCTGCTTCCGGGCTGGCCGCTCTGGTATCCAACAGAGGACCCGGTACGAAGAATATGTATGTGGGGGAACGGCTTGCCGGACTTTGGTTTAAAAATATATTTAACGGCGGAGAACGTGTGCTGATCGGCGTGGACGGCTGCGGGGCATTTACCGTCGGAGTCAGCGGGGCCGCTGTGTATATACCGGAATAGAATAGAGACCATCTCCTCTGGGTACAGGAGGGGGTGGTCTTTCACATTTTTCATTAAATATCTTGACAGAAGAGCAATATTGTATATAATGAATATATACAATATAGAGAAAGGGCTATTTCAGTGAATATTGTAATCAGTAATACCAATGGGATTCCAATTTATGAACAGATCAGTTCACAGATCAAGGCAATGATTCTTTCCGGCGAGCTGAAGGAAGGGGACGCCCTTCCGTCTATGCGGCTTCTTGCCAAGGAACTTCGCATCAGCGTGATTACCACAAAGCGCGCTTACGAGGAACTGGAGCGGGAAGGATTTATCGTATCGCTGACCGGTAAAGGCAGCTTTGTCGCGGAGAAAAATACCGAATTTATCCGGGAAGAGCATCTCAGGAGCATAGAGAATCACATGAAGGAAATTGTGAAAGCCTCCGCCCTGTGCGGGCTGTCGATTGAAGAACTGATTGAATTACTTAAACTGTTTTATAACGATTCATCAGACCTATAAAAAGGAGAGAGAGTAGAAATGTCAGAGCTTGCGTTGTCCTTACAGAATGTAACCAAGAAGTACCCTTCCGGCTTTACGCTGGATCATGTTTCCTTTGATCTGCCAGGCGGCTGTATTATGGGTTTTATCGGTGAGAACGGAGCTGGTAAAAGTACGACAATTAAGCTGATTCTGGATTTGATCAACAGGGACAGCGGCAGCATTACCCTGTTGGGGAGAAGCAATGTGAACTTTCCCAAGAAGAAAAAAGAAGAGATCGGAGTAGTGTTGGATGAGAGCTGTCTGCCCGACACCTGTTCCGTTAAAATGGTTGGTTCCATTATGCGTTCCATCTACAGCAGCTGGAATCAAAATAAATACAATGAACTGATCCGGAAATTCGATCTGCCGGAGAAAAAGCTGATCAAAGATTATTCCAGAGGGATGAAGACGAAGCTTTCTATCGCCGTGGCGCTGGCCCACAATCCCAAGCTGCTGATCCTGGATGAGGCGACCAGCGGACTGGACCCGGTTGTCAGAGATGAGATACTGGATATTTTCCTGGATTTTATCCAGGAAGAAGATCACACAATACTGATTTCTTCCCATATACTCAGCGACCTGGAGAAAATCTGTGATTATATTACTTTCATTCATAAGGGCAAAGTTCTCTTCTGCAAACCGAAGGATGAGCTGCTGGAAGAGTATGGGGTGCTCAAGTGCTCGGAGAAGGATCTGGCGTCCATTGACCCTTCTATTATCAAAGGCGTGCGAAAGAATCAGTTCGGCGTGGAAGCTTTGGTACTGAGAAAAGAGTTGCGGGGCAGTCACGTAGTAGACAGAGCCAATATCGAAGATATTATGCTGTATCATGTGAAGGAGGAGAGATAAATGGGCGGCTTGCTGAAAAAAGATCTGAACATATTAAAGAGCCAGGGCAAAACACTGGGCATTGTAATTTTTGTCTATGCCATCATCAGTATGATGAATAAAAATATATCCCTTTTCGCAGGATTTGTTATGATATTCATGGTAATACTGCCGATTAATACTCTTGCTTATGATGAAAAAGCAAATTGGGATAAGTACGTCCTGACGATGCCGATTTCCAGAAATGATATCGTTGTCAGCAAATATATCCTGTCCCTTATCTTGCAGGCCGTCGGTTTTTGCCTGAACATGATTATGCAGGGCATCCTGGGGATGTATAGTAAAGAGAACCTATATGCGATTTTACTTATCTCAGCGCTTGCCATTGTGTACAACATATTGATGCTTCCTGTGCTTTTTAAGCTGGGCGCGGAGCGGGGAAGGATTGCGATGATGCTGATTTTTCTGATTCCCTTTGCTCTTATCATGATTGTCTCGAAAATGAATATTAATCTGCCTGATTTGGTCTGGCTGATGGATTATGTATGGCTGTCACCGGTTATCCTGGTGGTATTATTCCTGCTTTCCATGCTGGTTTCCATGCGGATTTATAAGAAAAAGGAACTGGCATAAGGAAATATGTAACTGAGTTAAAAATAAGAGAGCCCTCGGCGTAAATGCCGGGGGCTCTAAGTATCTATTCCATATAGTCGATGTCCCGGCTCATCTGATTCAGGCTGCGGTAGAGCCCATCCTGGTTTACCAACTCCTGATGGTTACCCCTCTGAACGATTCTGCCCTTGTCCAGCACCAGAATCTGATCGGCATTTCGAATTGTGGAGAGCCGGTGGGCAATGGCCACAATCGTACGGGTACCGGCCAGAGCCAGGATTGCCTCCTGAATTTCCTTTTCCGTCTTCACGTCCACGGAAGCGGTGGCCTCGTCCAGAATGATAATGGGGGACTTTCTGAGAATCGCCCTGGCAATGGCAATACGCTGTTTCTGACCTCCGGAGAGGCGCATACCCCGTTCGCCCACATGAGTATTGTACTGGTCGGGCATATCCAAAATATTGTCGTGAATCCGTGCGGCTTTCGCCGCTTCGATAATTTCCTCCATAGAAGCATCCGGCTGGGCATATCCGATATTTTCAGCAATGGTACCGTTAAAGAGAAAGGTGTCCTGGAGCACCGGAGCGATGTTCTTGCGCAGGCTGTCCAGGGTTACCTCCCTGACATCAGTGCCGTCAACGAGCACCCGGCCTTTAACCGGGTCATAGAACCGGGAGATCAGCTGTGTCATGGTAGTCTTGCCCACACCGGTGGGACCGACGAGAGCGATCATTTGGCCTGGCTTACAAGTAAAGCTGATATTTTGCAGAACCGGAGATTCTTTCTCATAGGCAAAGGAAACTTCATCAAACGTAATTTCACCGGCAACCTGTTCCAGCACAACTGCATCCGGCTTATCCTTTATTTCACGGTCCGTGTCCAGGACAGCCATCACCCGCTCGGCGCCGGCATATGCCTGCTGGGTATCCTCCAGAAGCTTGCCGAGGCCTGAAATAGGAGTATAAAACAGAGAAAGGTAGAGCAGGAAAGCAACAATATCCGAGACCGAGAGAGAACCATGAAAGGCCAGGACACCGCCTACCCCTACAACAATGACGGTTCCGATGGACGAGAGAAATTCGACAGTTGGATGGAACACCGCGCTTACATTTAAGGCATGGAGCATAGCCTTTGTAAAGACCCTTGCCTGACCGGTGATCTGTTCCTGCTCATATTCCTCCTGACCGAAGGCCTGTATCTCATGAATACCGGAGAAATTGTCCTGGAGCTTGGCATTGAGGCCGGCAAGCGCTTTCTGGGATTTCCGGAAATTGGGACGAACCTTTGTAGTAAAAATCCATCCGGAAAAAAGGATAAACGGGATCGGAATACAGGTCAGCAGAGCCAGCTTTGGATTAATCACCAGAAGCACGGCCATCACCCCGATTACCGTTACCGCGTTTGTGACCATCTCCGGTATGATATGTGCGTAGAGCAGCTCAAAAGTGGCCGTATCATTGACCACACGGCTCATCAGATCACCGGTCTGCTTATCATGAAAATAGGACATAGAGAACTTCTGAATGTGATCATAGAGCCGGACACGCAGATCCTCCACCAGATTCCAGGCGGCCTTGTGGGCCAGATAGTTACTCAGATAGCGGAACAGGATTCTGGATAAATAGAGCAGGACCAGAATAACCGTGATTTTCCCGATTTCACGGAGCATGGTTTCTGTCGCCCCCTGTTCCAGCAGCCCGGTCATGGATGAAAGCAGGGACGGTACAATCAGGTTGACAAT
The DNA here is from genome assembly GCF_032380675.1 of Anaerolentibacter hominis. NCBI lineage: Bacteria > Bacillati > Bacillota > Clostridia > Lachnospirales > Lachnospiraceae > Anaerolentibacter > Anaerolentibacter hominis. Next base: position 1,709,861 of record NZ_JAWDIX010000001.1, on the reverse strand, counting down.
AGTCAGCGCAAAGGTGGAAAGTATGGCGATCAGATATAACCCCTTATATTTGATCGCGTCCTTTCCCATCCGCCATAACAGTTTCATGATGAATCTCCCCCTCCTGAAGAAAAAAGCTAATATTATTTTAACATTGGCCCGGGAAAAAGGGAATAGCAGGAACTATAAGTAAGAAGGAAAGGTATGTGATCCGGGAATGGCCTGAACATTAAAAAAATATAGCAGCTTACCGGCAAGTATGTTATTATATTAACGAAGTTAAATCATTAGGAAAGTGAGGATTATATCATGGCAAATATATTAATCGCTCCTGGAAAGTATGTACAGGGAAAAGGGGAATTGGGAAACATCGCATCCTATGTGATTCCCCTTGGCAAAAAGGCACTGTGCCTTGCCAGTGAGAGCGGATTAAAGAGAGTAAAGGAAACCGTTGATTCCAGCTTCGGCGCATCGGAAGCAACGGTCGAGTATGAATTATTTAACGGAGAGTGCTGCATGACGGAAATTAACCGTATCATGGGAATTTGCTCTGACAGGAATATTGAGGTAGTCATTGGTATCGGCGGCGGCAAGATTCATGATACCACGAAGGCAGTGGGATACTTCCAGGACATTCCGGTTGTCATTGTTCCTACGATTGCATCTACCGACGCTCCCTGCAGCGGACTGTCTGTTATCTATACAGATGAAGGTGTGTTTGAACGGTATTTGTTCCTGAAACAGAATCCGAATGTTGTACTGGTGGATACTGACGTGATTGCCAAGGCTCCTGCCCGTCTGCTTGTGGCAGGTATGGGAGATGCGCTGGCAACCTACTTTGAAGCCAGGGCATGTGAAGCAAGCAACGCGTCTACCTGTGCATTCGGAACAACGACGATGGCAGCGCAGGCACTTGCCAGACTCTGCTATGAGACACTGCTGGACGAAGGATTCAAAGCCAAACTGGCGGTTGAGAAAAAGGTCTGCACGAAGGCGGTTGAGAAGATTATTGAGGCCAATACACTGTTAAGCGGAATTGGATTTGAGAGCGGCGGCCTGGCAGGGGCGCATGCGATCCACAACGGCTTTACCGTACTGCCCCAGTGCCATGGCATGTACCATGGAGAGAAGGTGGCATTTGGCACCCTGGTTCAGTTGGTGCTGGAAAATGCTCCGATGGAAGAGATCGAAGAAGTGCTCAGTTTCAGTATTGAGGTTGGACTGCCTGTCACGCTGGAAGAACTGGGAATTGAGGAAGTAAAGGCGGAGGAGATCATGGCAGTAGCCAAGGCAACTTGTGCGGAGGGTGAGTCCATTTATAATATGCCGTTTGCCGTAACGCCGGAGGATGTCTATGCAGCGATTCTGGCAGCAGATCAGCTGGGGAAAGAATATATTTAAAAGGCAATGAAGAAGGAAGAATGAAAAAAGTGATAGCGGGCCGAAAAGCGGGTATGCTTTTCGGCCCGGTGAAAACCGCAGCCCGGGCTGCGGGTGAAAGATTCCTTCGGAAGTGAAAGAGCCCTCGCGGGGCAGTAGAGACAAAGAGATTATGATTTTAAGGGGATATTGCGTTTGCAGTATTCCCTTTTGTTATTTTGTCAGCAGTACCCGGTCGGTATCGAATTCTCTGCTGCATTTCTGACGATACAGCTCGATCAGTCCGGTGACGGTCATGGCCTTGCGTTCTTCTCCGGTCAGATCCAGAACGATCCTGCCGTCTTCCAGCATGAGCGTCCTGGTTCCAAGCTCCAGGGCAGAGTTTATGTTATGAGTGATCATCATTGCCGTCAGATTTTTTTCTGTTATGATGCTTTTGGTTATGGCTAATACTTTTTCTGCTGTAATAGGGTCCAGCGCGGCGGTATGCTCATCCAGCAGCAGCAGCTTCGGCGTTATCATGGTACTCATGATCAGGGTGACAGCCTGCCGCTGACCGCCTGAGAGCAGCCCCATCCGGGTTTTCATCCGGTCCTCCAGACCCATGTCCAGCCGGGAGAGAAGCTCGCAGAAGACATCACGGTCTTTTTTCCTGAGGGCAGGAGAGAGGGGGCGGCGGTTGGCCTTGGAATATACCAGAGCCAGATTTTCTTCAATTGTCATATGGGGAGCGCTTCCCCGCATGGGGTCCTGAAACAGACGCCCGATTTCCGATGCCCGGAGGTATTCTTTTTCGTAAGTGATATCCCTGCCGTCCAGGATGATATGACCTGCGTCCAGCCAGAAGTTTCCGCAGATTGCATTAAAAAGGGTAGATTTGCCGGCGCCGTTGGAACCGATAATGGTAACAAATTCACCGGGGGACAGAGTCAGATTTAAGTCATCCAGAGCGATCTGTTCATTGGGTGTTCCACGGTCAAATATCTTTTTTGCATATTTAATTTGAAGCACGGTCTTTTCCCTCCTTTTTAATCTTATGCTCCGCCCATTTCTGCTGAATGGCAGGGATAGAGAGTGCGATCGCGACAATCACGGCGGAGAGGAGTTTAAAACCATACGCCGGGAAGAAATCGGTCTTAAGAGCCAGAGCAATGATAAAACGGTAAATGATGGAACCGGTAAGAGCGGAGATAAAGCTGACGGCAAGAGAACGCCGTCCGAAGAATACCTCGCCGATTATGACCGATGCCAGCCCCACAACGATGATACCCACACCGGTATTAATGTCGCCGAAGCCCTGATACTGGGCCAGAACCGCGCCGGAAAGGGCAATGAAGCCATTGGCGATTGCCAGGGCAATAATCTTCATGGAATCCACATTAATGGAGGAAGCCCGTACCATATGTTCATTATCCCCGGTGGCGCGGATGCAGAGCCCCAGGTTTGTACGGAAAAACCAGACGAGCAGGGCAATGGCCAATATGGAGATAACAGCAATAATCAGCAGTTTGATTAGATTGCGGTCGATACCGGCCAGTTTGTCGGCAAAAAAGGAGAACAGGGTTGTCTTTCCAAGCAGAGAAATATTCGGCTGTCCTCCCAAGATAAACAGATTAACGCTATAGAGACCGCTCATGGTCAGAATACCAGCCAGAATAGGGTGGATGCCAGCCTTGGTCTGAAGCAGTCCGGTCACGGTGCCGGCAAGCATTCCTCCGGCGATACCTAGTAAAATGCCAAGGAACGGATGACCATGGAACGACAGAATAGAAGAGATAGCCACCCCGCAGGTGAAGCTTCCCTCTGCCGTCAGATCCGGAATATCCAGTATCCGGAATGTAATTGTAACCCCCAGGGCCAGCCAGGCATAAATAAATCCCAGCTGGAGGGAACCGATAATCAGAGTCATAACAAGGTCCTTTCTCTATAAGCAATGCTGCAAGGCAGCATGCCCTGACTTGTAATATGTATAGGACAAAAGGTTGCTGCAAACTGTCATTTGCCGCAACCTTGTTCAAGTACGCCTCGGCGTACTTGCTGCGAGCCGCCGGAGGCTTTATCTTGGAAGGAGACTGGGCTCCCACCAAGACGAATTTGTTATTTACTCACCACCTATAGGGGTGGGAGTCTTATCTACTTCCATGATGAAAAACCTTATTCCAGAGTGATAACAGAGTCGCCGGAATATTTGCTGCTGTCAACGCCCACAGCCTCTGCCGTAGTTTTGTTCACCACGGTTGTAAATGTATCCAGTGTGACAGCGGGGATATCCTTAAGGGCTGTTCCCTTAAAGAATTTATCCGCCATATCCGCGGACATGGCTCCGATCTGTTTGTCGCTTACGCTGACGGTTGCCAGGGCGCCGGAAGCAACCATGACAGGAGAGCTGCCGTAAACAGGTATCCCGGCATCCTTTGCGATAGAAGCCAACTGATCCATTGCCGTCTGCACGGTACTGTCAATGGGTACGTAGATGGCATCCACATCCCCCACCAGGGCCTGGGCAGCCTGTGCTACATCGGAAGAATTGACAACTGTTTTCTCAATATATGCTACATTCTGACCATCCAGATATTTTTTTGCATTTTCTACCGTTAGAACCGCGTTAACTTCGCTGCTGCAATAAACGATTCCATACGTCTTGATATCCGGTGTCAGTTCGTCAGCCAATTTAAAAATTTCATCCACCGGAACAGCATTAGAAGTGCCGGTTGCATTTTTATCCGGTGTTTCCATTTCTGTCATGACACCGGCCCCCACCGGATTCGTCACAGAAATGAAGATGACAGGTTTTTCTGCGCCGGACTCGATATTCGCATTGACGACGGCCTGTGTGGCCGGCGTTACTATGGGAACAATCAGGTCAACGTCGGAACCCATCAGTTCCTGGCAGATAGAATTTAACGTAGTGGCATCACCCTGCGCATTCTTGGTATCATAGAGGATATTGCTGTCATCATAGCCCAGTTCCGCCATTCTTGCTACAAAGCCGTCCTTCATATCGGTAAAAGCACCGTTATCGGCCAGCTGGACAAAGGTTACCTTTTTTACTTCCTGTTCTTCTTTTTTACCGCAGCCTGTCAGAGCAGAAACGGTAAAGGCGAAAAGAAGGAAGAGAGCGGAAAATCGTTTTAATTTCTTCATAGTGTACCTCCTACTATCAAACCCCAATTTTAACATCTGTAATTAAAGCATAAAGAAGAAAGGTTGTCAACAAGTGCAGAGGCGGACCGCAGAGGGGAACGCTGGCAAAAGTTAACCGGCAGGATGGTCTTTTATTAGAATACAGAATGTGTTACCATATAAGAAAAAAATTCGCAAAGGCGGGAGAGAGCATGATCAGACATATGGTGTTTTGGACCTTGACAGAAGAAGCCAGGGGAGAGAAGAGAGAAGCGGCAATGACGGCTATGAAAGAATCGGCGGAGAGGATGGGCCGGTTAATTCCCGGAGTTTATAAGCTGGAGATTGGTGAAAATCTGGCCGGGGGTCCTCACGACTTTGTGTTTTACGGAGAATATGAGAGTATGGAGAAGTTGAGGGAATTCCAGGATCATCCTCTTCATCAGGCCCATAAGGAGATGGCAAAAGACTGGGTGACAAACCGTGCCTGTGTGGACTATGAAATGGATGGAAAATAAGATGATCCCGGAATATGAATGCTGTACGCTCTGTCCGAGAGAATGCAGAGTAAACCGAAACCGGGGAGAACGGGGCCGATGCCGTTCGGATGGAGAACTGAAGGTTGCCAGGGCTGCCCTTCATATGTGGGAAGAGCCGTGTATTACCGGAAGCAGAGGGTCCGGAACAATCTTCTTTGCCGGATGCAGTGTGGGATGTGTGTTCTGCCAGAACAGAGAAATCGCTGGGGGAGACGCCGGGAAGATAATCCCTCTATCCAGATTAGTTGAAATCTTTTATGAGCTCCGGGATAAGGGGGCGCATAATATTAACCTGGTTACCGGGACTCATTATCTGCCTCAGATCGTGGAGGCAATCGGGACGGCGAAGCGACAGGGGTTTCCCCTGCCCTTTGTCTATAACAGCAGCGGATATGAAAAAGTCTCCGCCCTGAAACAGCTGGAGGGCCTGATTGATATATATCTGCCGGATTTTAAATATGCCGCTCCGGAACTTGCAGCCAGATATTCTTCTGCTCCGGATTACTTTGATGCCGCCGTACCGGCTCTGGAAGAAATGGTGAGACAGACGGGAGAACCGAAGTTTAGCTCTGACGGGCTGATGAAAAGGGGCGTGATCGTGAGACACCTTGTCCTGCCGGGTCATACGGAAGATTCAAGGGAGGTCATACGCTATCTCTATGAAACTTATCGGGATCAGATCTATATCAGTATTCTGAATCAGTTTACCCCCTGCGGAAATTTAACACAATTTCCGGAGCTTGACAGAACCCTTACAGAGCTGGAATACGATGATGTGGTGGACTATGCGATAGAACTTGGGGTGGAGAATGGATTTATTCAGGAAGGAGAAACGGCAAAAGAGAGTTTTATTCCTCCGTTTAATCTGGAAGGCGTTTAAATAGAACTGAAAAACTGATTGACAAGAAGGTTGATTTCGATTATCATAATTTGTAACTTCATACGTATCAGTAAACCATTGATTGAGAAGAGTAGCTGTTTTGAAGCATTTTCAGAGAGCGGTGCAGAGGTGGAAGCATCGTATTGCAGAGATGGTAAATGGGCTCAAGAGGGCGGCAGGAAAGCGATGAGCGAGTAATGGCCGACGGGGACTTCACCCGTTATCCGGGAAGCATATATGAATGAATGTGTATATGAGTTTGAGTGGTCTGTATTTCAGACAATTTAGGTGGTACCGCAGAGCGATTAATCAGAGTCTTTGTCCTAGTGATAGGAGAGGGCTCTTTTTTCATACCCAAGAAAATTTGTCTTTTCTTGGGTATGAAAAAGCTCCGCAAGGAAGCGCACTGAGGCGGAAAGGAAAATGCCGCTGACGCGGCCAGCCTCAGGCGCAGAGTTCGCTTTGCGAACTCTAATTTTATAGCTACGAGCCGTGGACAGCCGTAAAGCGAGCAACCGCGAAGTGGTTGCGGAGCTTGTATGGCGGGCAGAAAAGGTATGAAAAGGCTCCGCTGGAAGCGCACTGAGACGAAAAAAGCAAGAACAACAAATCATGAATCATATAGAAAGAGAGGAATGAAAAATGAGCAAAGTCCCTTATAAAATTTATCTGGAAGAACACGAGATGCCGAAAAGCTGGTTAAATATCCGGCCGTTTATGAAAGAACTGCCCGATCCCATCCTGAATCCGGCAACCCTGAAACCCTGCACGGTGGATGAACTGCGTCCGGTATTCTGTGATGATCTGGCGGAGCAGGAAATGAATGTTACGGATAAGTACATTGAGATCCCGGAGGAGATTAGAAACTTTTATAAGATGTATCGTCCCTCCCCGTTAGTGCGGGCATATAATCTGGAAAAACTGCTGGATACGCCCGCCGAGATTTACTACAAATTTGAGGGAAATAATACGTCCGGTTCTCACAAATTGAATTCTTCCGCTGCTCAGGTTTATTATGCGAAGAAACAGGGGCTGACCAGTGTCACCACAGAAACGGGAGCCGGCCAGTGGGGAACTGCTCTGGCGATGGCCTGTGCATTCTTTGGTTTGGATTTGACTGTATTTATGGTTAAGGTATCGGCAGAACAGAAGCCATATCGGAAAGCTCTCATCGAAACCTATGGAGGAAAAGTAATTCCATCCCCGTCTGATACCACAGAGGTGGGACGCAGGATTCTGGCAGAAAACCCCGGAACCGGCGGATCACTGGGATGCGCGATTTCCGAGGCGATGGAGGTAGCGTTAAAGACGGATAACTGCCGTTATGTGCTGGGAAGTGTTTTAAATCACGTACTGCTTCATCAGAGCGTGATCGGTCTGGAGGCAAAAGCGGCGCTGGATAAATATGATATTGTACCTGATGTTGTCATCGGATGCGCCGGCGGCGGTTCAAACCTGGGCGGTCTGATTGCTCCCTATATGGCGGACAGACTGGAAGGTAAGAACAACATAGAATTTGTTGCCATTGAACCGGCTTCCTGCCCATCCCTTACCAGAGGAAAATATGCTTATGACTTTGGAGATACCGGCAGAATGACTCCGCTGATGAAAATGTACACACTGGGCAGCGGCTTTATTCCATCTCCGAACCACGCGGGCGGCCTGAGATATCATGGAATGTCTTCTATTTTGTCAAAGCTGTATCATGACGGCTACATGACCGCGCGTTCCGTGGAACAGACCAAGGTCTTTGAGGCGGCGGCAACGTTCGCAAAATGCGAAGGAACGCTCCCGGCTCCGGAATCCTCCCATGCTATACGTGCGGCTATGGATGAGGCTTTAAAATGCAAAGAGACCGGAGAGAAAAAGAAGATTCTGTTTGGCCTGACGGGTACCGGTTATTTCGATATGTCAGCCTATATGGCATACCAGAATCATACAATGACAGATTATGTGCCGACTGACGAAGAACTGGAAAAAGGATTTGCAACCCTTCCCAAGATTGACTGAGAAACTTAAGCAGTATTTATATATAGAAGAAACAGGCTCCGGAGAACAGGAATGCGGCTCTCCGGAGCCTTTTCTATGAAACAATATTTTATACCGGATTTGTCGAAAAAGGGATGTTTATGGTATAATGTCGACAGACATTATACCAGTGCCGAAGCGCAAAAGGCCGTAGGCCTTTTCCAGTGCGCGGAGTGCACATCCCCCGAAGGGTACCATAACGTTTTGCAGTTATGGTATACTAATCGAAAGCGCAGCCCGAAACCGAGAAATCCGAAGGATTTAGAGGCTGCATGGCTTGGAAGGAAAGTGCGTAAGGCCTGGGATTATGGAATAGATAACGAGACTAGCTATAGAATAGATACCAGAGTAAAAATAGGGAGGAACAGCAGATATGGAACGAAAAAACGCCTGGAGCAAATACGATGACGCAGATTTAACCCGGATGCAGAGACTCTGTGATGATTACCGTCATTTTCTGGATGTGGGAAAGACGGAACGGGAATGTGTGAAGGAAACGATACGGCTGGCAGAGCAGGCCGGTTATGTGGATATTGAAAAGGTGCGGGAGAGCGGCAGGACACTTGCCGCGGGGGATAAAGTATACGCCGTATGCATGGGCAAGGCGATTATCCTGTATCAGATCGGTGAAGAACCGATGGAACAGGGGATGAATATTCTGGGAGCCCACATTGATTCCCCGCGTTTGGATTTAAAGCAAAATCCCCTGTATGAGGATTCGGATATGGCTTACCTGGATACTCATTACTACGGCGGAGTGAAGAAATACCAGTGGGTGACGATTCCGCTGGCCATTCATGGTATTGTAGCCCAGAAGGACGGAAGAGTGATTCAGGTTAATATAGGAGAAGCACCGGAAGATCCGGTCTTTGGCATTACTGACCTTTTGATTCACCTGGCGGGAGCCCAGATGGATAAGAAAGGAGCCAAAGTGATTGAGGGGGAGGATCTGGACATCTTAATCGGAAGCCGGCCTGTCCAGGTGGAGGAAGAAAAGGCCACCGTAAGGGATGGTATCCTGAAAATATTGAAGGATCGTTACCGTATGGAAGAAGAAGATTTCCTCTCCGCGGAACTGGAAGCTGTTCCTGCAGGAAAAGCCAGGGAGTTCGGACTGGACCGAAGCATGATTATGGCCTACGGACAGGATGACCGGGTCTGTGCCTTTACCTCATTAGCGGCGCTGTTAGAGCTGTCCGGGGAGACGCTAAAAAGGACCGCCTGCTGTATCCTGGTGGATAAGGAAGAGATCGGGAGCGTGGGGGCGACCGGCATGCAGTCCAGATTCTTTGAAAATGCCACGGCGGAGGTTATGGAAGCGGCGGGAGTGTACACGGAATTAAGGCTGCGCAGGGCATTGTCCAATTCCAGAATGTTGTCCTCCGATGTGAATGCAGCCTATGATCCGGCTTATTCCAGCTATTTTGAAAAGAAAAATACCGCATACTTTGGCAGAGGCATGGTATTTTCCAAATATACGGGAGCCCGGGGCAAATCCGGCTCTAATGATGCGAATGGAGAGTTTATTGCCAGAATCCGCAGGATACTGGATGATCATGAGATTTCCTTTCAGACCGCGGAGCTGGGCAAGGTGGACGTGGGAGGGGGCGGCACAATAGCTTACATAGCTGCCCTTTATGGAATGGAAGTCATTGACTGCGGTGTGGCTGTCCTGTCCATGCACGCGCCCTGGGAGGTAACCAGCAAGGCGGATATCTATGAGACGAAGAAAGGGTATCGGTGGTTCCTGCTGGAAGCATAGAATATATTAGTACAGGCCGCTGTAATCACACAGCGGCCTGTATTTTAAAATTTGGACTTTTCATAATTATATGGAATACTCGTACCAACGACCACATCCTCGATCTTTTCAATAATCAGCCAGTCGTCCATATTTCCCTGATGGTCAAAATCCAGCGGGGCGATCTCGTGCACATCTTTAAATTCTACCAGACAGAGACATTTTTTATGCCAGCGAACCTTCTGCTTTTCCGACAGATTCAGATAGGGCTGGTTTTCATCCAGAATCCTGTCTATTTCCTCATCGGTCAGCTTTACATAATTTTTTACCTCTTTCACAACAGCAGCGGCTGTGATTTTGCCGGTTCCCTTCTCCATAAAATAAAGAGATTCTCCTTCAAATACACGGCTGTGGGGAATCTTCCTTCCTGCTGCTCCGCGTACGACCATGGTTTTTGTACCTGCCAGAATTTTATCCAGCACTTTTTCGCCTTTTTTTCCAATATTATCGCAGTAAACTAAATGTACCATTTATTTTCTTTCCTCCTCAAGTAGTATGGGTATCCATATCTGACTGGAATACTCTTCGCTGTAGGCATTGCCGTCACTGTACCACTCAAGCTCCGGACAGGGAGCATGAGCAAAGGGATATTTCACAAGCCGCTCTTCATTCAGATACCTCCACCCTTCCTGGTTTGTTCCTTATAACAGTCAGATGATGAAAAGTTCGTACTCTCTATTTTACCATGTCCGGACAGAAGATACCTCTTATTTTCTGCACCGGATGGATAGCAATAGCTGGAAAATACGGATTCCCTGTGAAAGTTCACAATCGGGAGCCTGCTTTTGCGGTAATTCTGACTATATTGCATGGAAAGTAAAAAATGTTCTGTTTTTTTGAGGATTAAGGTTGACAAATTCGCTCCCTGTGCTACAATGCAAATAAAGGAGTTGTCAGACAAGTTGGAGAATGCAGCGCATAAAAATATAACCGAACAGGTTGTGGATTATTTAAAAGAGAATATTGTTAACGGTATGTGGAAGCAGGGAGAACGGATCAGTTCCGAGAATGTCCTGACAGAAGAGCTTCAGGTGAGCCGGGCCAGTGTGCGCTATGCGATTCAGCATCTGGTGGCGGTGGGAGTCCTGGAAAGTTTTCAGGGCAAAGGGACGTTTGTCAAGTCGATTCCGGTGGAGGACATCCTGACGAAGATTGATAAAATGTATGTCAATTCGGATATGGAACAGCTCCTGGAGTTCCGTGTCATGATCGAGGTGGAGAGCTGCCGGCTGGCGGCCAGGCGAATAACCAAGGAAGGCCTGAATGAATTGAAGATCCGCCTGGTTAACATGATGACCAGCATGCATGATAAGGAAACATTTATCCATGAGGATATGGAGTTTCACCATGCGATTCTGAGAGCAACCGGGAACCGGATGATCGCCAGAAGCATGGAGTTAATTAACCGTGAAGTGACGGTTCAGCATCAGCTCTTTAATACCAGGGACAAGATGGATCAGGCTATCATGTACCACCGTGATATTCTAGCTGCCCTGGAAGCCGGAGACGGAGAAGCGGCGGCGAAGCATATGTCCGATCATCTTCTGAATCTGAAGAACTATATCGACAAGCGGGAAGAGGTTTCAGAGGTCCGGACAAGTACAGACGAGTGAGACATTTTCTGTGTTTGACTTGTCTTACAACCAGAAATAAGTAAACAGGGATGAAGCTTCGCGCTTTGTCTTTGAAGGGCCCAGGTATGACCTGTAAGTCCATATAGCAAGCAAAACGAGTATGTAGAAATCAAAGGAGGAAGTTTCGCATGAGTAGTATTTTTGATATTTCCGGCAAGAAAGCCATTGTCACAGGTGGCGCACAGGGCCTTGGAAATGGTATGGCAGAAGGCCTTATGAATGAGGGCGTGGAAGTTGTTTTATTCGATATCAATCCTAAAACAGCAGAAATTGCGCAGGGCTATGCAGACAAAGGCTTTAAGTGCCATGGAATAACAGTAGATCTTGGTGACCGTGCCGATAGAGAGGATGCATTTGCCAAAGCAGTTGAAATGATGGGCGGAGGACTGGACATTCTCGTAACCGCTGCTGGTATTCAGAGAAGACATCCAAGCGAAGAGTTCCCGCTGGAAGACTGGGATGCAGTGATTAACATCAACCTGACCGCCGTATTTGCATTAAATCAGCTGGCAGCCAGAGTTATGATTCCCCAGGGCAGCGGCAAGATCATAAATATTGCTTCTATGTTAAGCTTCTTCGGCGGCTTTACGGTTCCGGCTTATGCGGCAAGTAAAGGCGGGGTGGCTCAGATCACCAAGGCTTTCGCGAATGAGTGGGCGAGCAAGGGCATCAATGTAAATGCAATTGCTCCGGGATATATGGCGACTGAGATGAATGTGGCCCTGATCAATGACGAGACAAGAAATACGGAGATTCTGGCCAGAATCCCCGCAAAGAGATGGGGTACTCCTCAGGATGTATCCGGTGTTGCATGCTTCCTGGCATCCTCAGCATCCGATTATCTCCAGGGCGCAGTGATCCCCTGTGACGGCGGATATCTGTGCAGATAAATAGATAGAAGAGTAAATGGGGCTGCTGCGGGGAGTGATTCCCCAGGCATCCCCGTTGTCACGCAGTGCGCTGAATGTGCGGCTCGCAGCAAGTACGCCGAGGCGTACTTGAACAATGACGGACAAACCGGACTTTCGGTATGTCCTGCTGCAGAAAGAAAGGCAGGAAATACAACGATGGCTACATACCAATTGGGCGTACTCGGACTGGGAGTTATGGGCACTTCTCTTGCTAAAAATTTTATTGGCAGAGGATTTGCCGCCGCTCTCTACAGTAAGGATGAGGGGGAGCGGGACCGCTTTCAGTGCGAAACAGGGTCTTATCATGTTTTTCAGAATATAGAAGAGTTTGTGAACAGTCTGGAGAAACCAAGAAAAGTGATTATGATGATCACAGCCGGCCGGCCGGTGGATATGGTGCTGGAACAGCTGAAAGGTTATCTGGAGCCCGGCGACATTGTCATTGACGGGGGAAATTCCTATTATAAGGATACCAACAGAAGGACGGAGTATTACCGGAGCCTGGGCCTGCATTTTGTAGGAATGGGGGTTTCCGGGGGAGAACTGGGAGCCTTGACGGGACCCAGTATGATGGTAGGCGGAGATGAGACGGCATGGAAGGCATGCGGCGGCATGCTGAAAACCGCCGCGGCCCTTGCAGACGGAGAATCCTGCTGCAACTACGTGGGCAGAGACGGTGCCGGCCACTATGTGAAGATGGTTCACAACGGCATTGAATATGCGGTGATGGAGCTGATTGCAGAGAGCTATTACTTTATGAAAGAAGGCATGGGCCTTTCCACAGACAAAATTGCCGGGGTATTCAAATCCTGGAAGCATACGGAGCTGAATTCTTATCTGATTGATATTACGGTTACTGTTCTGGAGAAACCGGATGAGGACGGCACACCGCTGGTGGAACGGATCAGAGGCGTGGCCAGACAGAAGGGAACCGGTCTCTGGACCATGCTGGAGAGCCTGGAGAGAGGCGCTTACATTCCCACTATCTATCAGGCTGTGGCGATGCGTCAGTTCTCCGAACACCGTGTGGTAAAGGCAGAGCGGGTCTGCGGGCCTGCGGGAACTGCAGCTTCAGATCAGGACGTGATTGATGCGCTGCGGGAGGCACTCTACACCTCGATTATCTGCTGTTATGCCCAGGGACTGAATCTGATAAAGGCGGCTTCGGATGAATTCGGATGGGATATTAATCTGGCAGCCTCAGCCTCCCTCTGGAAGGGCGGCTGCATTATCCGGGCAAAGCTGTTAAAAGAGATTGTGGAAGTATTTGAAACGGAACCGGAGCTTGACAATCTGCTGTTCGCTCCATCCATGGAACCGGTGTGGAAGCAGTCGGAGAATCTCAGGAAAATAGCGTTGTTATCAATGGAAAAGAAAATCTGTATGCCGGCCTTTACCGCATCTATGACCTATATGGATGCCTGCAGGATGGGCGATATGCCGCTGAATCTGGTACAGGGACTCAGAGATTGCTTCGGCGCTCACACTTATGAGAGAACTGACAGGGAAGGCATCTTTCACACTGTATGGGAAGAAATAAAGGAGTGATAGGATGGAAAGACAGGATAAACAGAAGGAAGCGCTGATACTGGTACTGGAATCCAGCACCACCTCTGCCAAGGCGATGCTTTACTCTACCCTGACTGGTGCGGTGAGTGTGAAGACAAAAGCCTTTGAGGCTATGTATGAGGATATTACGATCCACGACGGCGAGAAGGTGTTCCAGCAGACGGCGGCGCTGGGCAGGGATCTGTGCGAAGGACGGGAGATTGATATGATCGCGCTCTCCGGTACCTGGCACAGTTTGATGCTCTGCGGGATGGATATGAAGCCGGCAAGTCCGGTATATCTCTGGTCCTTTACCGGTGCGGCGGGTGTCTGTGCCGCGCTGCGCAAGGATGAGTCGTATGTGAGCCGTTATTATCAGAAAACCGGATGTATGGTCAATGCAATCTATCCGTTTTTTAAGCTGAAATATCTGTCGGAGCAGGGTTATGACCTGAGTAAATACCGGATCATGGGCCAGGGGACCTATAACAATTACCGGCTGACCGGAGCGTGTACGGTCATGGACTGTATGGCAGCCGGCAGCGGTCTTCTCAACACCCACACAAAACAGTTCGATCCGGAGCTTCTGTCGGAGCTTGGAATACTTAAGGATCAGCTTTCTGAGCTGGTGACATACCGTGAAACCAGGCCTCTGAACGAAGAGGGAGCAGGACTTCTGGGGCTGAGCCCGGGTATTCCGGTTATTACGGCAGGATCAGACGGAGGGCTGAATCAGATCGGCGCAGGAGCGTTAAAGGAAGGTGTTATGACCTTTTCTGTGGGAACCAGCGCTGCGATCCGGCTGACGACCGCAAAACCGATTCTGCCTGACAATCCCAGTACATGGTGCTATATGTCACCGAAAGCATGGCTGTCCGGCGCTGCGACTTCGGGCTGCTGTAACTGTGTGGACTGGGTAAAAAAGGAGCTGTTTCCGGCAGGAACCTCCTACGGCGAGATCGAGGCAGGGTTTGGAGATCCGGAGACGACGCCTGTATTTCTGCCGTTTCTGTTCGGGGAGAGATGTCCCGGATGGCGGGATGACAGAGAGGGAGCCTTCTTCGATGTGAAGCCCTTTCACAGAGCGAATGATATGTATCATGCCGTGCTGGAGGGAACGCTTTACAATGTATATCACTGCTACCGGATGCTGTCCGGACTGAACGGGACGCCCAGGCGGATCAAGCTGTCCGGCGGTATTATTCATTCCAAATACTGGACCCAGATGTGTGCGGACATTTTCGGAGAGCCCATGGAAGTCGCGGATATGGAGCACAGTTCCCTGATTGGAGGCGCTGCTCTGGCTCTGGAGCTTCTGGGAGTGATAGAGAAGGCGGAGGATTTTGACGTGGAGACCGTGGAAACGATCCGGCCCGATCCTTCCAAACGGGAGCGCTACGATAGAAAATTCGCAAGATATCTGTACTGGTATGAAAAAACCAGATGATTACAAAGCAATTATGTGGTATTATCAGGGGAGGGAATGTCCTATACGTGAGGGATTATCCCGTGGACCCTGAGAAATAAATAATAAAGAAAAGCGAGGAGAAAAAAATGGATATATTAGCAAAAGTTTCCGAATTAAAAATTGTACCTGTTATTAAAATTGACGACGCAAAGGACGCAGTGCCGCTTGCGAAAGCCCTCTGCGACGGTGGCCTTCCGGTAGCAGAAGTTACTTTCCGTACCGCAGCTGCAGAGCAGTCTATTAAGGATATTTCTTCTAATTTCCCTGAGATGCTGGTAGGAGCAGGTTCCCTGACCAGCGTGGAGCAGGCAGAAACCGCAGTTGCGGCAGGAGCGAAGTTCCTGGTATCCGCAGGTTTCCACCGCGGAGTGGCAGACTATGCAGTAAAGAATAATATTCCGTATTTCCCGGGTGTCTGCACGCCGTCAGAGATTATGTGGCTGGTAGAGTACGGCCTTCCGGTAGCGAAGTTCTTCCCGGCAGGACAGATGGGAGGACTGCCTACTATGAAAGCAATCGCAGCGGCATTCCCGACCATGAAATTCATGCCTACCGGCGGCGTAAATGCGGCTAATATTAACGAATATCTGGCATGGGATAAGATTGTAGCCTGCGGCGGCAGCTGGATGGTAAAGGACACACTGATTAATTCCGGCAACTTCGAAGAAATTACCCGTCTGACCGCAGAAGCTGTAGCTCTGGTAAAGTAGGGGGAAATCACAGATGAAAGTATTAGTAACCCCAACCTCCATGACACCGGAGAAAAATCCGGAGGCTATTGAAAAACTGAAACGCTTTACCGAAGATCTGGTCTTTAATCCGTTCGGGAGACCGATGAAAGAAGAAGAACTGATCGAAGCTTTAAAAGACTGCGACGGTTTTATCGCCGGAGTGGACCCTGTGACAGAAAAAGTACTGGAGAACTGCCCGAACTTAAAAGTCATTTCCAGATATGGCGCCGGCTATGATGCGGTAGATATCAAGGCGGCAAGAGCAAAGGGAATCGATGTTACCAATACACCGGCAGTCAACTCCGAATCAGTGGGAGAGTTGGCCTTTGGCATGATTATTGCCCTGGCACGGGCGATTCCATATTTATCCGGACAGACAAAAACCGGAAACTGGGTCCGCCACAGCGGGATGGAGCTCCATGGAAAGACGATGGGTATCATCGGATTTGGTGCGATCGGAAGAGTAGTCGGCCGGTGTGCACAGGGCTTTGGGATGAATGTCATTGCCTATGATCCCTACATGAATGAAGCGTACTGCAAAGAGAATCAGATTGCAGTCAAAACTTTGGATGAAGTAATCCGGGAGGCTGATGTAATCAGTACGCACCTTCCCCTGAATGACAGTACGAGACATATGATTGATAAAGAGGCTATCTCCAAAATGAGAGACGGTGTTATTATCATCAACACAGCCAGAGGCGGTATTGTGGATGAAGCTGCTGTCTATGAAGCGCTTGTATCCGGCAAGGTAGCAGGACTGGGTCTGGATGTGTACGAGGTGGAGCCCCCGACCGGTTCTCCGCTGTTTGAACTGGACAATGTAATTGCCACACCCCATGCAGGCGCCCATACCGGCGCTGCCACCTTTAAGATGGCAGATATGGCAATCGACAACCTGGTTGAAGTACTGACCGGCAAAGAGTGCAGTCATATTGTAAATCGTTAGATAAATAAAAATGCTGTGCGGATGTACAGTGATAAGATACTTAAAACAGCCGCGGTGCAGGCAAAGCACCGCGGCTGTTTGCTGCAATAAACCTGCCAAACGGTGGAATAAATTGAAAAACTGTGGTATCCTTATATTATTGAGAGATTATTTTCAGGAGATGGAGGCATCGGAATGAGTAAGATCGGACTTGTTTTGGAAGGCGGAGCGACCAGAGGTGTGTTCACTGCAGGTGTGCTGGACTATCTGATGGAACAGAATATTTATTTTCCCTATGTTGTGGGAGTATCTGCGGGAGCATGTAACGCGGTGGACTATGTGTCGGAACAGATCGGCCGGACAAGGGACTGCATGATACATGAGAATAGAAAGAACAGCTACTACGGACTGAGGCGTCTGGCTCGGACCGGACATCTTCTGGATTTGAAACGGGTATTCAGCGAATATCCATATAAGCTGTTCCCATTTGATTTCCAGA
The DNA here is from genome assembly GCF_032380675.1 of Anaerolentibacter hominis. Taxonomy (NCBI): domain Bacteria; kingdom Bacillati; phylum Bacillota; class Clostridia; order Lachnospirales; family Lachnospiraceae; genus Anaerolentibacter; species Anaerolentibacter hominis. The sequence goes on along the minus strand of NZ_JAWDIX010000001.1, from coordinate 1,692,415 downwards.
CCTATTTCAAGTCTGAGATTGTCAATGAGATTGTGGTCACAAACTGTCTGAACGGAAAGGCCGAGTATCATACGGAAAAAAGTTCAGAAAAGCGTCTGATGGAGCTGGGACAGGCTTCTTCCAGCATGCCTTTGCTGACCAATATGGTTTGTATTGACCATATTCCCTACCTGGACGGCGGACTGGCCGACTCGGTTCCCTATGAGCGGGCTTTCTCCCAGGGATGCGATAAGGTGGTGGTTGTGCTGACTCACAAGAGAGGCTATGTTCCGCGGTCATCGGATCAAATGGATCTTTTGTTTGCCAGGAAATACCATGACTATCCCAATCTTCTGCGAACGATCCGAAACCGTCCGCAGATGTATCAAAAACAGACGGAAGGGCTGAAGAAACTCCAGGAAGAGGGAAAGGCTCTGGTGATCCAGCCTCTTCGCTCTACCGTAAAACGAATGGAAACAAATGCGGAGAAACTGACCAGTTATTACGGCCACGGCTATCAGTCAGCGGTACGCAGACTGGAAGAAATCAAAGAGTTTATCGGGCAGGCTTAAGAGAAAGGCAGAGTGGGATATGAAGTTAAAAGTATTAGTGGATAATTCCACATATGTGGGAAAGTATTACCAGGGAGAGCCGGGGCTTTCGTATTATATTCAGGATGGAGGCTTCTCCATGCTGTGGGATATGGGATATTCCGATTTGTTTCTGAAAAATGCCAATGCCTTCGGAATTGATCTTTCCAGGATAGACGCGGCGGCGTTCTCCCACAGCCACAGCGATCATACAGGAGGGTTTAGCGCATTTACAGCACTGGACTATACCAGGGGGCTGCCGGTTTATGCCCATCCGGACGTGTTCGGCGTTAAATTGGTGCAGGGAGAAAAAAGAATTTCTCCGGTCTGGAAGGAATATGAAAACGGGCGTTTGAGCCTGCGTTTATCCAGGGAACCCAAGCAGATTTCAGAGCATCTGCTCTTTCTGGGCGAGATTCCATCCTCAAATGACTTTGAGACGCGGAAACAATTTGATGAAAAGCTTGGGGAAACTGGTCCGGAACCGGATTATATGATGGATGATACCGCACTGGTTTACCAGGACGCACGGGGAATCTACATTATAACAGCCTGCTCCCACAGCGGAATCTGCAATATCATACAGTATGCCAGAGAGCTGTGCAAAGGGCCTGTTCTGGGCCTGATCGGCGGTTTTCATCTGCTGGATATGGACGAACAGACGGAGCGGACGATTGATTTTCTGGAGCGGGAGTCTATCCCGCAGCTTTATCCCTGCCACTGCACTACATTTCCTGTGCGCGCGGCGCTGAGCAGCAGGATGCCGGTGCAGGATGTCTATGTGAGTACGGAGATCGAGTGGTAAAACAGGAATAAAATTTACCGAAAACGGTTGACATTATCTGACAGGGATGGTATATTAATAACAGGAATTATTCCTGAAATTAAACAGGAAAAATAAAAGGAGGAAACGAACATGGAATTAAAGGGAAGCAAGACAGAAGCGAATCTGATGGCTGCATTTGCAGGTGAATCACAGGCCAGGAACAAATATACATATTACGCAAGCAAAGCGAAAAAAGACGGCTATGAGCAGATCGCGAATCTGTTCCTTGAGACAGCTAACAATGAAAAAGAGCATGCAAAGATCTGGTTTAAACTGTTACATGGCGGTGCAGTTCCGGGAACGATCGAGAATCTGAAAGATGCGGCTGCCGGTGAAAATTATGAGTGGACCGATATGTATGCCGGTTTTGCTAAGACTGCAAAAGAAGAAGGCTTTGATCAAATTGCTTATTTATTTGAAGAAGTAGGCAAGATCGAGAAAGAGCACGAAGAGAGATATTTAAAACTGCTGTCTAACATTGAAGATGGCATCGTTTTCTCCAGAGACGGAGATATGGTTTGGAAATGCGGTAACTGCGGTCACATCCATGTTGGCCCGAAAGCTCCGGAAGTATGTCCGGTATGTGCGCATCCCCAGTCCTATTTTGAACTGGTAGCTAAAAATTATTAATCCGAATGAAGGAAGAAAGAAACAGGGTATCGAAATTTTCGATACCCTGTTTTCTTATTACATAGGAAAGTTCTCCAAACTTTCCTATGTAATAAACCCTCCGGGAGATCGCACTGCGGCGGAAAGGAAGCGTATTGCCAGAGCAGCCCGCCGTAGGCAAAGAATCCCGCAAGAGGGATTCTTTGCTGCTCAGGACCGGAATATGATTTGACTTTTCTATTGTGTTTATTTAGAATAATTGTATACAGATTTGTTTGCTTCTCTTACAATTGTGAAGCAGATTATCGTGGACGGGATGCTATATTATAGCCTGAGGGCAGACGGAACTGGTAGAAAGGAGTAAAAATATGGAACTTGGATTAAAAGGCAAGGTGGCGGTTATAACCGGAGGAAGCAAAGGGATCGGGCTGGCAGCGGCGAAGGAGTTTCTCCTAGAGGGAGCGAAGGTGGCGATCTGTGCCAGACGGGAGGCGGAGCTTAATGAGGCAGCCGTACAACTGTCTGCTTACGGGGAGGTTTACAAAGAGGTTGTGGATGCGTCCAGCGAAGAGCAGGTATATGCGTTTGCAGCACATGTGGCTGAGCGCTTCGGAACGATTGACTGCTGGGTAAACAATGTAGGCGCGTCTTTTCCCAGAGACGGGGAAGAATATACCGGCGCGGATATAGACCGGATCACAGGCGTTACCTTTAAGTCGGCGGTTTTTGGCTGTCAGGCTGCATTCCGCTATATGAAGAAACATGGCGGCGCTATTGTTAACATCAGTTCTCTTGCGGCACGTTGTCCTACCGCCGGCCGCAGTACGCTGTATGGCCCGCTGAAAGCCGCTATCGTGAATCTGACCATCACATTTGCCGGTGAGTATGCGGCGTACGGGGTAAGGGTGAATTGTGTTATGCCGGGCTTTACAATGACAGAGGCAGTGGCCAGGAATATTCCTCCTGCTGAGCTTTCCCGCAATGCGTCCGGAACGCTGCTGAACCGGGTGGCAAGACCAGAAGAGATTGCAAGACCCGTAGTATTTTTGGCCAGTGAAGCGGCGTCCTACATGACGGCGGAGACAATTGAGGTGTCCGGAGGACGGAGCGTGACTTTGAATCCGGGATTCTCTTTCGAGGAGAGAGCCAGAAAACAGGATTAAAGAAGTTGCCAGATGCGGCGGGAGGCCGCCGCATCTGGATCAGTTGATTGGGCGTATCCACTTGCTTCATTGAGAAGTGTGTGTATTGTGCATGAAATTAAAAAAAGTCCTTGACAAACAGTTAGAGATCCTGTATAGTAATACTTGTGTCTGAGAGAGATAACAGAATATGCGCGAGTGGCTCAGTGGTGGAGTATCGCCTTGCCAAGGCGAGGGTCGCGGGTTCGAATCCCGTCTCGCGCTCTTGAAAAAGCTTAAGATTTTATGAATCTTGGGCTTTTTTCTTGTTTCTGAACGGATATGGTCTATACTTGACTACAGGAAGAGATCTTTATCCTGTGGTATAGAGATGCAATCAAGGAGGAAGTATGAATAAAAATAACAGGTGGAAGGTTTTGATTGGATGTGTGTGTCTGATGCTTTGTTTCCTGCTGGGACAGGGACAGACGGTTCGGGCCGCGTCTGCAAAAAAGCAGGGAGGCTTCACCTATACGGTTTCGGGCAAAACGGCTAAGGTGGTCAAATACAAAGGGAAAAGCAAGAAGGTAATCGTGCCGAAGAAGCTGGGCGGCAAGCAAGTGACATCTGTCGGGAGCGGCGCTTTTGCGGACAATGCATACATAGAAAAAGTTACACTGCCGGATTCGGTGAAGACCATCGGCGATACCGCATTTTTCAATTGTAAGAAATTGCAGCAGGTGAATACGCCGGCGAAGCTGACGAAGATAGGGCCCTATGCCTTTACAGGCTGTAAAAAGCTGAAAAATTTTAAGATACCTGCTGCTGTTACCAGAATAGAACCGGGGGTCTTTTATGATTGCGCTGCATTGAAGGAAATAAAGCTTTCCTCAAAAACAACGTATATCGGAGATTATGCCTTTGCGGGGTGCCGGTCTCTCGGAGGGATCAAACTTCCGGCCGGGGTAACCTACCTGGGAGTCCGGGCATTTTACGACTGTGCTTCCCTGAAAGAAGTGCAAATACCGAAGAGGATTACGGTGATTTCTGACAGTCTGTTTGGAAATTGCACATCTCTTACAGGGGTGGGGCTGCCTGAGGCTGTTACTCTTATAGAGGCCGGGGCGTTTGCAAGCTGCAGTGCCCTTAAGGAGATCAAACTGCCGGAACAGCTGACTGAGATTGGCGGGGATGCATTTTATAACTGTACGTCTCTAACGGCTCTTTCCCTGCCATATGGAGTGGAGAGTATAGCCTGGCGGGCATTTTACGGCTGTGCCGGAATAGAGGAGCTTCGGTTAAACGAAGGACTGAAACAGATAGCTGCAACGGCTTTTAATGGCTGCAGCGGGATTACGGAAGTCACTTTGCCCAATTCACTGGAAACGATACCTGACTTTGATGGCTGTACTGAAATTTCCGCCTTTCAGGTAAAGCCGGACAACAGCAGATATTTATCTGCAGACGGTGTCCTTTACAGTAAGGACTATAAATCATTGGTGCGCTATCCCGCGGCAAAAAAGGCAGCAAATTACTGGATTCCATCTGCTGTTGTATCTATAGAGGATAATGCGTTTGGGTCCCAGCGTGTCTTAAAGCAGATAACGATTCCCGGTCAGATCAGAGAGCTGGGAGACGGGATATTTTATCAGGCCGTATCGGTAGAACAGGTAAGTCTTCCGGCGGGGCTGAAAGAGATACCCCCCAGAATGTTTAACGGTTCTGGACTTAAAACTGCGGCGATACCGCCGGCAACGGAGAAAATTGGCTACCAGGCATTTGCATTCTGCAAAAATTTGGAAGAGATTTACATCCCGTCATCTGTGACAGATGTGGATTATTTAAGTGAAGACTGGGATGACGAGATTATCGCTCCATTTGTGGGCTGTGACCGTTTGAAGCGCTTTACTGTCAGCGCTCTGAATCAATATTATTATGATAAAGAAGGCGTATTGTATGAGAAACGTTCCGATAAAATGGGAGATAAACTGATCAGCTATCCATCCGCGAAAGAAGATGCGGCATATTCGATTCCGGAGGGGATTACGGATATCGGTTCCTATGCGTTCAGCCGCTTAAGGAATTTAAAAACATTATATTTTCCTGACTCCATGACAGGCGTATTCAGTTATTTCTACGAGTGTACAGACTTAAAAGTAGTCATTCATAAGAATGTCACCCGCTTTATGTGGGAGGAACATACCACGGACTGGCCTATTTTCACCCGCTGTGAAAATTGCCTGCTGGAGGCGGTGAAGGGATCAAAAGCGGAGGAATATTGCAGGAGAAATAAGATACCCTATCAGGTGAGGGATGAGAAATAGGATAGGTTAAAGAACTGTAAAAGGGATATGTCGGAATGAGCTGCTGTTTCTACAGCAGCTCATTCTTTTGGAGCCATTAAAACTTTTTTCATTGTTGTATCGTCTAATAAATGTAGCTACTTCAGAAAGGGGGGTTGCAGTTTGAGTATCAGTCATACAAGGGCCCTTGTAGAACAGGAAATACTGAAAAACTATCAGGCATTGTACCGTCTTGCCTTTTCCTATGTAAAAAATGAACCGGACGCCATGGACATTTTGCAGGAGAGTGTGTATAAGGCGATTCGGTCCAGTGACAGTATACGGAATCCAGCTTATATTAAAACCTGGCTTTGGCGTCTTGTTATTAATACGGCTTTTGATTTTCTCAGAAAGCAGAACAAGGAAGATTTAGGTATCGAGGATGATCAGAATATAACGGAAGATGCCTACATGGATTTTGATACAAGGCGGGCGCTGGATACCCTGGAACCCAAAGAAAAAACAGTAGTCATACTGAGGTATTTTGAGGACAGGAAGCTGAGTGAGATAGCGGAGATTATGCAGGAAAATTTAAATTCGGTTAAAACAATACTTTACCGGAGTTTAAAAAAGCTGAGAATCCAGCTGGAGGAGCCGGTGTAACCGGCCTTTCACGGACAGCCCCGGAGGGCGGCGGAAGGAGTTTAAATATGAAAAAAGATTCATTAGACGATGCAAAAGAGGAATATAACAATATTACTATGCCGGAAGATCTGCTTCATCAGGTTAAAAGTACGATCAGCCGGGCCAGGGAAGATATGGTCAGGGAGAAAAGAAAGAGATGGTTTACCGGTTTTAAGACAGCCGGAGTCTGTGCGGCTTCCTTTCTGCTGGTGTTGACGGTGCTGGCCAATTCCAGCCCACAGATTGCAAGAGCTTTTGATAAGGTGCCGGTTTTAAATGCGATCACCAGGGTAGTGACCTTTCGGGAATATAAATTCCAGGACGAAAACACGGAAGCAAATATTGCAACACCACAGATTTCGGGAACGGGCAGCCCGGAGGCTGAAACTAAGATCAACCAGGATATATCCGATTATACGGAACAGATCAAAGCGGAGTATGAAGCGGAACTCGAGAAAAACGGCGCCGTTCATCAGGCAGTCGACACCGACTATCAGGTACTGACCGACAACAGCCGGTTCTTTTCCATGGTAGTACAAACAGAACTCAGCGCCGGCAGTTCCGATCAGTTTAACCGGTTCTATACCATTGATAAATCCAACGGAAACAAAGTGGAATTGAAAGATCTGTTCAAACAGGGCGAAGACTATATTACTCTTTTGTCGGAAGAAATTAAAGGACAGATGAAGAAGCAGATGGCAGAAAATAATGATGTTTATTATTTCCTGGAAGGCGAGGAGGAAGCAACTGATGTATTTACCCGGATCAAGGAAGACCAGAATTTCTATGTCAATAAAGATGGCAATCTTGTAATTGCATTTGATAAATATGAGGTTGCTCCAGGCTCTATGGGAGCGGTTGAGTTTGTGATTCCGTTTTCTCTTGTAACGCCATAGGGCAGAAGAAGCTGTTCTTGTGATACAGGAAACTTTCCTATATCACAAGCAAAAACAGGCAGTGCTCTGGATTGATATCCGGTCTCTGCCTGTTTTTTTCTGTTTACATCGTCTTATGAATGATATCTGCCAGGCTGTCCAGCTCTGCAAGCTGATCCTGACGCAGAGAAGAGCGTATCTCAAAAGCATTATTTAACAGTTCAAACCGTCCGGGCTCCTCCAGAAGAGCCTTCATGACTTTTCCGGCTGTGGGAGCCCAGGAACCATTGCCGATCAGAGCCACTTTTCTGTTTTGGAGATTGAGGCTGAGCAGTTCTGTTAAGAAGGACTCCATGGCAAAATAAAGGCCGTTATTGTAGGTGGGGCAGGCAAAGACCAGGTGGCTGAAACGGAATGCGGATGCAATGATATAGGAAGGATGGGTTTTGGAGACATCATATACGTTCAGATTGCGCACTCCAAGCCCGGCCAGTCTGGAGGCCAGAACATTCACTGCATTTTCCGTATTGCCGTACATGGAAGCATAGACGAGAACCACGCCGGGAGCCTCTGGCTCATAGTTGCTCCAGTGCTGATATTTTTCCAGGATACAGCCCAGATTTTGCCGCCAGATAAAACCGTGGAGCGGACAGATCATGCTGATGGTTTCAGCGGAGAGCTTTTTCAGCGCAGCCTGAACCTGAGCTCCGTATTTTCCCACAATATTTGTGTAGTAGCGTCTGGCTTCGCTCAGATAGTCAGTTTCAAAATCCACCTCGTCCGCGAACAGATTGGGGGAGGCGCTAAAGGAGCCGAAGGCATCTGCAGAAAACAGGATTTTTTCGGAAATTTCATAGGTCATCATGACTTCCGGCCAGTGAACCATAGGCGTCATATAAAAGCGAAGCAGATGACGGCCAAGTATCAGCTCTTCTTTTTCCTTTACTTCTAATGTGCGGTTGTCGGTATCGAAATGATAAAACTGGCGGATCATCTGAAAGGTTTTTGTGTTGCCCACAATTTTCATATCAGGATAACGGAAACACAGTTCTTCGATGTTGGCGCAGTGATCCGGCTCCATATGGTTTATGACCAGATAGTCCAGGGGACGTCCGTCAAGGACCCATTCCACATTTTCCAGAAACTGCCTGGTGACAGAAGAGTCCACGGTATCAATCAAAGCCGTTTTATCATCCAGAATCAGATAGGAATGATAGGAAACGCCGTCCGGGATGGGAAACATATTTTCAAACAAAGCCAGCCTGCGGTCGGATGCGCCGACCCAGTGAACCGACGGTGCGATTTCTCTCGTACAATGCATGAGTTTACCTCCATATTATAGGCTGCAGAGTCAGACTACGAAAATAGAATTCACTCTGCATGTTCAATCTTTCACACATAGCATTTGCCAAATCTCCGGGTTTTAACATAAAAAATTCGGACTGGTTTAAAAACAGGGTATGAAAAGTCAAAAAAAGGCAAACCTAAGAAAAAAACAAGGAGGCAGATGTATGAACTGTGAAAAAATTCGTGTTGTACAGTACGGCTGCGGCAAAATGAGCAAATATATACTTCGGTATCTGGTGGAAAAGGGTGCTGAAATTGTCGGCGCAATTGATGTGAATCCGGATCTGGTTGGTATGGATGTAGGCGATTTCGCCGGACTGGGAAGAAAACTTGGGGTGACAATCCGCAGTGACGCGGACAGTGTATTAAATGAATGTGACGCCGATGTGGCGATTCTGACTCTGTTCAGCTTTATGGATGATATGTATCCCCATATGGAACGCTGTGCAAAGAGAGGAATTAATATTCTCACCACCTGCGAGGAAGCAATTTATCCCTGGACGACCTCACCGGCACTGACCAACCGTCTGGACCGTCTGGCGAAAGAGTACAGCTGTACCATTACCGGTTCCGGTATGCAGGATATCTATTGGATCAATATGATTGCCTGTGTGGCGGGAGGCGTGCAGAGGATTGATAAAATAGAAGGTGCTGTCAGCTATAATGTGGAAGATTACGGTCTGGCTCTGGCACAAGCTCACGGCGCTGGTATGACACCCGAGGAATTCGAAGAGAAGATTGCTCATCCGGAGACGCTGGAACCCAGCTATGTATGGAATTCCAATGAAGCACTCTGCAACAGGATGGGATGGACGATCAAGTCCCAGACCCAGAAATGTGTGCCTTATTTCTATGAGAAAGAGCTGTATTCGGAGACTCTGGGAGCTGTGATACCAAAGGGCAACTGCATCGGAATGAGTGCGGTCGTAACCACGGAAACCTACCAGGGTCCTGTCATCGAGACACAGTGTATCGGTAAAGTGTATGGACCGGACGACGGAGACATGTGTGACTGGAAGATCACGGGCGAGCCGGATGTCACCTTCTATGTACAAAAACCGGCGACGGTGGAGCATACCTGTGCGACGATTGTAAACCGGATACCATCCGTACTGCGCGCGCCGGCAGGATATATTACTTCGGAGAAACTGGATGATGCGGAATACATCAACTGGCCGCTGCATCTTTATGTTGATTAAAAACTGACTGACTAAATGAGGGAGACTGCCGCGGCTTTTTGACGGCAGTCTTTCCTATGTAACAAAAAAACTCCGGGGGACCGCACTGCGGCAAAAAGGAATCGTTGCCGGAGCAACCCGCCGCCGGGAGAGAATCCGCACGCAGGATTCTTTGTCCTCTTGCTTTTTCGGGCAGAAAATGAGAGGATTATAAAAGAGAACTGCGGTATTCTGTTAACAGAAACGATGGATGCATGGAAAACATAAATTTTGGGATAGAGGAGTGGAGGAAAAATGAACTGGCTGAGTCAGCTGAATGAAGCACTGGATTACATTGAAAATAATCTGACAGGAGAGGTAGAGATAGAGAGGGCGGCTAAGATAGCCTGCTGTTCTACCTATCATTTCCAGAGAATGTTTCCTTATCTGGCGGGCATTCCTCTGTCGGAATACATCCGCCGGCGGCGGATGACACTGGCTGCGCTGGATTTAAGCCGGGGGGAACGGGTGCTGGATGTGGCTCTGCGCTATGGATATGAGTCGCCCACCGCCTTTAACCGGGCATTTCAGAGTATTCACGGTTTTCCGCCGTCCTCCGCCCATAAGGAAGGTATTTCCCTGAAGGCATACGGCCCCATCCGTTTCCAGTTATCAGTAAAAGGAGAAGAGAAAATGGAATATCGTATTGTGCAGAAAGACAGCATTCGTATTGTAGGAGGAAAATATCAGCTGCCGAAGGATATGGACGAGTGCTTCCGGGCAACGCCCTCCTTTTGGGGCAAGGCTGCTACAGACGGAACCGTGGCAAAAGCAGTCTCTCTGATGAATCAGGAACCCATGGGGGTATTAGGCGTGTCCGCCTGCCTCGATGGGGAGACGTGGTATTATTTTATAGCGGCCGCTACGGACCGGGAAGTTCCGGAGGGGATGGACGAGTATACCATACCCGCCTGTACCTGGGCAGTATTTCCCGGATCGGGAACCATGCCGGGAGCGATTCAGGAGATCGAGAAACGGGCGGTGACCGAGTGGCTGCCTGCTTCCGGTTACGAATATGCAGATGCGCCGGATATCGAAGTCTATCTGGACTCAAATCCGGCAAATGCATCGTTTGAGGTATGGCTTCCGATTGTGAAGAAGAATTAGGCTGGCTGACGGGGAGGATGGCGTGAGGCTGCCCTCCCCGTTTTCGGAATTATTTCCCTGATATTTAGAAAACCTTCAGAATTTGTCCCGCTTCTTTTTAACATTTCACGGCTATGATAAACAGGACAAAAGAAAAGAACAAGCCGGGTGAAGGAGAAGAGTATGGATAACAGGTGGAATAAAGGGACAACAGAGGCTGTACGGCCAAATATTTGGCAGAAGATTATAAATCCTGCGAATGTACTTACGCTGGCAGGCCTGGCCGGCTGCATATTATTCATGATATACGGTATGCAGCGTCAGATCTTTACCTCCCAGGAGGCGCTGGAAAATTTCCTGATGCCCCTTGGAGTGGCGGCGCCGCTGCTTTTTGTGATTATACAGATCGTGCAGGTTGTACTGCCAATCATACCGGCAGGGCTTTCCTGTCTGGCAGGTGTCCTGCTCTTTGGGCCCATCGGAGGCTTTATCTATAATTATATAGGAATATGTATCGGTTCTATGTTCGCCTTCCTGATCTCAAGAAGATTTGGCATGAAGGCGGTGGAACGAATCGCAGATTCCAAGGCCATCGGCAAGTATATGGGCTGGGTGCACAATGGAAAGTTTGACAAATGGTTTGCTATCGCCATCTTTGCGCCGGTTGCCCCGGATGATGTCCTCTGCTTCCTGGCCGGAGTGACAACGATGAAATTCAAGAAATTCATGACGATCATTCTTCTCGGCAAACCCTTCGCCATTGCCGCCTATTCCATGGGACTGCACCTGATCTTTACCAGGCTTCTCGGACTGGGAGGTTGACAGCGGCGGGAAAACATGGTATTCTGAACACTGTTTTGAACGAGTATGAAAAGTACCGGAAAGGCTATAGATTTTATTGTTTCTGAGATTAAAACAATAAGTCTTTAGCCTTTTTTTATCATGGAAGTAGATAAGACTCCCACCTCAATAGGTGGTGGGTAAATAACAAATTCGTCATGGTGGGAGCCCAGTCTCCTTCCAGGATAAAGCCTCCGGCGGATTGCAGAGCCGCACAGATGTATTATGTCATGCAAAGCATGACGTGCGGCACGCAGCAAGTACGCCGGGGCGTACTTGAATTGGGCAAGGAGGAGTTAAAATGAACAATACAGAAAATCCAATGAGGAGCAGGCCGGTCTTTCCGCTTCTGATGTCTATGGCGGTACCGCCCATGGTATCCATGCTGATACAGTCGATGTATAATATCGTGGACAGTATCTTTGTGGCAAGGCTTGGGGAGGACGCCCTGACCGCGGTCTCACTGGCATTTCCCCTGCAGAATCTGGTTCTTTCTGTGGCGGTAGGTCTGGGTGTGGGCTTAAATGCGCTCATGGCCAGGAATCTGGGGGCAAGGGATCAGAAGGAAGTGGACCGGGCGGCCTCTCACGGCATGGTCCTGACCGCGATTCATTCCATCGGTTTTGTTCTGTTCGGGCTGCTCTTTATCCGTCCCTTCTTTCATATGTTTACGGAGGATGCGGGGATATTTGAAATGGGATGCAGGTATTCCTATATTGTCATCTGTCTATCCTTCGGAAGCCTGTTTCATATTACCATTGAAAAGATATTTCAGGCCGTCGGCAATATGGTTGTCCCCATGATCCTGCAGGCGGTGGGCGCTGTGGTGAATATTATTCTGGACCCTATTATGATTTTCGGCCTGTTTGGATTTCCCGCACTGGGAGTTACCGGGGCAGCTGTAGCAACTATCATCGGTCAGCTGGTTGCCTGCGGACTGTCTGTCCTGCTGCTTGTACGGCACAACCATGGAATTCATATCCAGCTGAAAGGCTTCAGATTTGAAAAGAGGATCGTAAAAAGTATTTATTCCGTAGCGATTCCTTCCGGGCTGATGACTGCCATGCCGTCTATTCTGATCGGCGCGCTCAATGGAATCGTTACGGTTGTGTCTCAGAGTGCGGTGGCGGTATTAGGCGTATATTTTAAGCTTCAGACCTTTGTCTACATGCCGGCCAATGGGGTGGTACAGGGAATGAGGCCCATTGTGAGCTACAACTATGGCGCCGGGGAGGAAAAACGGCTTTACCACACGCTGCGGGCAGCGTTCCTCTCCATTCTGGTTATTATGACTGCCGGTACGGCGCTGTTTTTATTCCTGACCGTACCGATCCTCCGGCTCTTTGACGCTGGTGAGTCGATGCGGGCGATCGGAATACCGGCGCTGCGGATTATCTCGCTGGGATTTCCTGTTTCCGCGGTGGGCATTGTCCTGTCCGGAGCCTTTGAAGCATTGGGCAGAGGCGGAGAATCTCTGGTAATCTCCCTGCTCAGACAGCTTCTGATCATTATTCCGCTTTCCGCCGCTGCCGTTAAGATTACCGGTCTGACGGGAGTATGGGTATCCTTCCCGGTGGCGGAGACAGCCGCTGCGCTGGCCGGTACATTGCTATTCCTGCGCTTTAAAAAGAAACTCAATATCCGCCGGGCCGAATAATAGGGGAGAAGAGGACATATAATTTTCTGAATAAGGATTTCGGATGGATAAGATTGGAAAACCAGCTCCGACGTGGAGGAAGCAATGGGAAATGACAAAATGATATTTACGGCGGCAGGCGAATATCCGCCTGTCCGGGCCGAAGAGAAAAACAAAGAGTACGGCAGGCTGATGCTGGATAATATGGGCGGAAGGAACTCGGAAATGTCCGCGGTCAGCCTATACTTTTACAATCATCTTATTACAAAAGATTACAGTAAAACGGGGGATCATTTTTATTCGGATGACAAGCAGGGGCTTAAGAACAATATGCCGGCTGTATTTTACAGTATCAGTGTTGTGGAGATGCATCATCTGGATATCTTCGGCACACTGGCAAAGCAGCTGGGGGAGGAACCCAGGCTCTGGTCTGCCAGAGAAGGGAAAGTCTATTACTGGTCGCCGGGATATATACAATATATGAATACACTGCCTGAGCTGCTTTACTATGCCATTCGGGAGGAAGAGGCGGCGGTGGAGAAGTACCGCAGGCAGACGCAGATAATAAAGGACAGTAATATTGTAGAAAATTTAAATCGGATTATAAAAGATGAAGAAGTTCATCTTCATATTTTTCATCACCTTTTAGATCAGTACTGCGGTGATAACTGCAGGCTGAGATGATGAAATAGACAGGGGAGAAACAGCGGATTTCAAAGGCGAAGCTGTTTTCTCCTCTTTTTTACTATTACAGATATAATTCATAATGCACAAAAAAATTATCGAAAAAGCACAAGATTTGTAACCTATATTTAAAACTTTTCTGTTATCATAAGAGTCTAATATACAGAAAGAAATGATAGACAGAACAGGCTTGAGGATAACATGCCGGATATTCTGTAATGGATATAGAAATACGGGGGATAATAGTATGTACGTAGAAGCGGAAAGAGAAAAAAGAATCCGAGGTTACAAAAGAAGACGCAGAAGAAGAAAACTGATTAAGGTTACACTTGGCTGTATGACATTCGGCCTGGTTGTGGCGCTGGGCGTGCTGTCTGCGGTTAACGGTCACAGCGGCAGTACTGAGAAAATGGCGCATGCCGGGGAAGTGGCTGAGAGTGAGATGAAAACCCTGTCGCTGCAGGATAAGATCAGGCAGCTGGAAGCAACATTCTCCGGATCTGCCGGCAGACCGGAGACGGACGAAAGAGCAGTTGTAACCGCATCTGCGTCGAAGGACAAAAAGAAATCCGATAAGAAAAAGAAAGCCTCCGATTCTAAAAAGACGCCCACCGTATCGGAGATGGTGAAGGCATTTTCCAGGGAAAAGGTTGCCTTTGTGGGGGATTCCAGAACGAATTCGCTGTATGTGAACACCGGCTTTTCTACTGCCGATTTTTTTACGGCAAATGGATTAAATGTGGATTCTGCCGTAAATAAGGATGTTATCAAACTAAAAAACGGTAAGAAAGGCACTGTCATAAAGGCGCTGGATCAGGGCACGAAGTATGACCGGATCTACATTATGCTGGGTGTCAACGAGCTGGGCTGGCCTTACGGGGATATTTTTGAAGAGCGCTATGAAAAGCTGATCAATAAAATCAAGAAGGTTCAGCCGGATGCCGCTATTTATATTCAGTCTATCCTTCCGGTTACAAAATCCAGATCGGACGAGGATAAAACCTACAACAACAAGAATGTGAAAAAGTTCAATGGATATGTAAAAGAGGTAGCGGAAAATACGGACAGCATTTATTTAAATGTGGGAAAATCTGTGTCGAACCGTTCCGGGGCACTGCCGGAGGGAGCGGCCAGTGACGGTATCCATCTGAATAAGGAATACAGTGAAAAATGGCTTAAGTTTTTATATAACGATTTTATTTCCAAAGAGTGAAATAGAGAAATGGGAAGAAAGGTTTGGACAACACGATGAAAATGAAAATGACAGCACTTATGTTATGCCTCTGCCTGCTGGCTGTGGGCTGCGGAAAAAAGGAAGAGACGGTAACCGTTGATCTGACCCAGCTTGCGGATGCTCTGCTTACCGGTCTTACCTTTCAGGAAGAACTGATAGAACTGGATGCAAGCATGGCCGAACAGCTGTATGGACTGGAAGCGGATAAGTTCACGAAACAAATCATTTATGCCAGTTCCGGGGCAACCAGCGATGAGGTTATTTTGCTGGAAGCCGGGGAGGAAACCGATATGGAAGAGGTTAAGGCGCTGCTGGAACAAAGAGTAAGTGATCAGAAGGATAACTTTGAGTCATACCGGCCGGATCAGATGGAAGCCATCAATCATGCCGTGATAAAAATAAATGGAAGGTACGCCGCTCTGGTAATATGCGGTAACTGGGAAGGCGCAGAAAAAATACTTGAGGAAGCGGGACTGTAGATTATGGTATTCAGCAGTGTAACATTCCTGTTCTTTTTCCTGCCGCTGGTTCTGGCTGTTTACTACTGCCTGCCGGGCAGATTCCACAATTTTGTGCTCCTGGTGTTCAGTCTCCTCTTTTATTCCTGGGGAGAGCCGGTCTATGTGGTCCTGATGCTTCTGTCCACAGCCGGGGATTTTGTATTTGGAAAGCTTGCGGTAAAATACCGGGAGGAAGGAAACCTGAAAAAAGCCAGGGGCGCTGTCCTGGCTTCTGTTATTTTTAACCTGGGCATGCTTGGATTCTTTAAATATAGTAATTTTTTTGTGGACATGATCAATCAGGCGGCGGGGACAAGTTTTGTTTTCAAAGAGATACCGCTTCCGATCGGGATCTCGTTTTATACATTTCAGACCATGTCTTACACGATTGATGTCTATCGGGGAGATGCCAAAGTGCAGAAGAACATCCTGGATTTTGGAACCTATGTGACCATGTTTCCCCAGCTTATTGCAGGACCGATTGTCCGATATCAGGCAGTGGCGGATCAGCTGAATCACAGAAAAGAGACGGCGGATAAATTTGCGGAGGGCATCCGCAGATTTTCCATCGGCATGGGCAAGAAGGTATTGCTGGCGAACCAGATGGGAGAGGTGTTCCAGGCGGTGCGCGCACTGCCGGAAGGTATGCTTAGCGTTTCTTCTCTCTGGGTGGGGATTCTGGCTTTTTCTTTTCAGATTTATTTTGACTTCTCCGGATATTCGGATATGGCCATCGGACTGGGACTTATGTTCGGCTTCCGGTTTCCGGAAAATTTCAATTATCCCTACTGTGCCAAAAGCATTACCGATTTCTGGCGCAGATGGCATATGACGCTGGGAGAGTGGTTTCGGGAGTATGTCTATATCCCGCTGGGAGGAAATAGGAGAGGACTCGCTATACAGCTTCGGAATATCCTGATTGTCTGGTTTTTAACCGGATTCTGGCATGGAGCCAGCTGGAATTTCATCCTCTGGGGACTCTATTTCGGGCTTATACTCCTGCTGGAGAAGACGTTTCTGCTGAAATGGCTGAATAAGATACCAGCCTTTTTTCAGCATGTCTATGCACTGATTTTAATTGTATTTGGCTGGGTTATCTTTGCCTTTGAAAATATCGGGGAACTTTTACAGAGAATCAAGGAACTGTTTGGGTTTGGCGGACTGCCGTTCTGGAACGGACAGACAGCATTTTATCTGGTGAACTTCGGTTTGCTGTTTGTATTGTGCGCACTGGCCAGCACGCCGGTATTTCGCAGATGGAGAGGAGCTATATTCCTGCTCCTGCTGTCCATTGCCTATCTGGCGGCGGGCTCCTATAACCCGTTTCTTTATTTCCGGTTTTAGGGAGGACGAAATGAAAAATAAGTTATATATTCTATGTTTTGCCTGTATCCTGGGGATTTTCTCCGTTGGGACGATAGCCGGATTCGGACGGACCTACTCGGAGCTGGAGAACCGGTATCTGGAAAGTGCGCCGGATTTTTCTGTGCGCAATTATTTTAAGGGCAAAGTAACGGCGCAGGTGGATGCCTTTGTGCCGGACCGCTTATTCGGAAAGGATGCGCTCATTTATACAAAGACCGCACTGGACCGGCTAAGCGGCAAGCGGCTTTTAAATGAGGTTTACTATCGGGATGGACGCTACCTGGAAAACTACAAGGCGGACTGGGATGAGATAGAAGCTTCTGTTGCGCTGTACGGCCAGTGGGCACGGGCCTGTGAGGACGTTCCCTTTTTTCTCCTGCCGGTGCCGGTAAACTCGAATATCTATCAGGATCAGCTGCCGAAGAGCAATGAATGTCAGGATCAGAATAAGGTTTTTGCGTGGATACGAGAGAATCTGGACGAATCAGTTGCCTATGTGGACGTTGTCCCGGCGCTTAACGGGCACAAAAATGAAGATATTTATTTTCTCACAGATCATCACTGGACAATGCGGGGGGCCGGGTATGCCTGGCAGGTATTTGCAGAGCAGTCCGGAGGCGGTGTCAAAGAACCGGACCGTTTCGAACGTACCGTGCTGAGTGAAGATTTTTACGGAACCCTGTTTTCCAAGGCTCCTGTTCATAAAACACCCAAAGACAAGGTTGAGGTTTTCCAGGACCCCGCTGTTTCCTATGAGGTGGAGATCCCGGAGGAGCGAAGGACAGTGGATAGTTTCCTGCGCATGGACCGGTTAAAGTTAAAGGATAAATACGCGGTATTTTTCGGCGGAAATTACGGACTGGCAACCATTCGGAATAAGACAGGCGGAGAAGGGAAGCTTCTGGTGATAAAAGACTCCTACGCCAACGTTTTCGTGCCTTTCTTAATCAAGGACTACAAAGAGATACAGATGGTGGACGAGCGGTATTTTAAGCAGAATATGGCGGATTATATCAAAGCGGAGGGATTTGACCGGGTACTCATTCTGAGAAAGTTTTAATGAGAAAACATCTTGAGATTTTCTTAAAGGTCTTGTCGGTTTAGCGTTTGAATAGTAAAATAAACAAAGATGACGATATGTACTCCGGTACAGCAGAGAAAGTATTTCTGTGCGGCACCGGTCTGATTGTGTAAAAAAGGAGCAGATTAGAATGAGACAAAAAATAAGTTGGAAACGGCTGCTGGTAATCGCTCTGTCTGTGATGATGCTGGCGGGATTTTTGCCCGGCGATAAGATTCAGGCGGCACAGACTGCCAAATATGGCGTGCTGATCGGCGATAAAAACGGCAAATATAAGTTTTATGACCTGAACGGTGAGAAAGGGGATCAGCGGATACTGCTGTCTCCGAAAAAGAATATCATGGTGCCGTTAAAGCTGCTCACTTCCTATATGCCGGACATTGATTACAGCTTTGATTTTGCCACCAATAAAGCTACGTTGAAGAATAAAAAGAACGGCAGAAAGCTGGTTTTGACCAAGAACACCAAAACTGCCTATTCCTATACGAAGAATTCTTCCAGGAAGACAAAACGGACCATGACCTATAAAATGTATATCGATTCCGCCAGCAATGCGGCGGTTGCCCATATCTCGGCTCTGAAATGGGTGATGGCTGATGCCAATGGCTATAAGTATTTTAAGAAAGCGGATATCCGCAGCGCCGGTTACGACGCGAAGGATTTCTCCGGAATTATTGTTTATAACCCATATAAGAAGGTAACCAGCCTTCCGGCAGCCGACAAAGTAACCTATGCGCCGAGGAAACTGGCCGCCAATGTGGTGAAGGTAACGATACCGGAAGGGTATTCGGTGGCCCAGATTTTTAAGAAGCTGACCGATGCCGGCGTCTGTGTGTCTTCAAAAGCCTTGTATAAAGCGGCGGATAAGCTGGATCTGACCGCATATGAGCTGACGGCCCAGAGGGAGGATGACGAAAACAGATGCTTTGATCTGGAGGGTTATCTGTACCCGGACACCTATGAATTCTACCGTAACAGTGTGCCGGCCGATGTGCTCAAGACTATGCTGTCGAATACGGAGAAGAAGCTGACCACATCACAGCGAGACCGGGCGGCTCAGATGGGTATGACGGAGGATGAAGTGCTGACTCTGGCTTCCATAGTAGAAAAAGAGTGCGGCGTGAAAGAAGAAAGAGAAAAGGTTGCTTCTGTCTTCTTAAACCGACTGAAAACCGGAATGAAGCTGCAGAGTGATGCTACAATCCATTATGTGGAGAAATATGTGAAGCCATATATCAGCGGAGATAAGGACCAGTATAATTCCTATTATAATACGTATAAATGCCCGGCACTGCCGGCAGGACCGATCTGCAATCCGGGGAAATCGGCGATTGACGCGGTGCTTTATCCGGCGGAGACGGAGTATCTGTTCTTCCTTACCGATGCGGATGGCCGATATTATTATGCTGTAACCTATGAAGAGCATTTAAAGAATGCAGAGCTGGCAGGCTTGAATACAACAGAAGAATAGAATCAATAGAATTGAAAAAACGGGAGTGCTTCATCGGAGCACTCCCGTTTTGTATAGAAATTATTTACTTTTGAAGCAGGATACGCAGTTCAAACCAGCCTTCCTGGGCAGAACAATCCAGGATTGCACCGTATTTTGCGGCAAAAGCTGCAATACTCCGAGTCCCGGTGCCATGTCCTTTTTTTCTGGAGATGGGCAGACCCGTTTCTTCACTGAATGTAAGCAGACCCTCGTAGGTATTCATTACTTCAATAATGTACTGATCCGCCACCTGTTTGGCGGTAACAATAATCTTTCTCTCCTTGTCCGGCGGCACGGCCAGACAGGCATTTACCGCATTTTCCACCGCGTTGGAGAAGACAACGGCCAGTTCTTGTTCATCTACCGGAAAACCTTCCGGCGGTATGATGGAAACATTCAGATGTACTCCGTTGTCGGCTGCCCGATGCAGAAAGGAAGAGATCGCCGCGTTGATGGAAAGACTGGTGCTGTAGCTGCATATTTTAGTGTTTGCCAGGTCACTGCTGTATTTGTCAATGGTGGACAATGCCTGCTCCCATTTCTGGTCCAGAACCAGCGAACGTATAATCTGCATATAGTGGCGCAGGTCATGACGGTTAATTTTATTTTTCTCCTCTTCCTGCTGCATCAGCATCAGATGTTTTTTTAGCAGCTGTGTCTGCAGGGAAAGTGCATTTAAGGCATCCTGATTGATGAATTCCTGCTGCATATTTTTAAAAAGCTGGTAGATCAGATAATAGGAGATCACCAGGAAAAGCAGCAGGGGGATCAGAGACCACAAAACAATGGGATGCTGGTAGACAGGCTGATACGCAGTAAGTAAAAAGTCAATGGAAAAACAGAAAATAATAGGAATCAGGCTTAGAGATGCCCAGCCAACCTTCAAATGCTCCATAACCGTCCATAATGGCCGCCGGAGAAGTCTGATTATCATAAACAAAGCAAGCAGATAGGTAAGAGAACTGATAAAATTATCAAACCACATACCGATCTGGAAAAACTCTACGATCATGCGGATCAGGCCCGAAAACATTAAAAAGGACGCAGCGGTGAGAACACAGAATACACACTGGAAGCCCCGGTATTTGGATAATACATAACAGATAATAATAACCGGAACCGTGACGGTCAAACCGGAGAGCTGGACAGTCAGGTCACGTCCCAGAACGTGGATCAGAATCAGATTGCCGGTGAGAATAACAGCAAAACTGATCATGAGTGTAATTAAGGTTTGTTTTACGGAATATCGCCTTTTAATAAGAAAATAAACAAAGATGTAAAAGAACAGGATATCTCCGACTGTATTGACAATATCGACTGGTTTCATGGAACAGCTCCTTTTTACAGCATACCTAAGAATTTCAGATAGCGGCTCTTCACCTCACTATAGTTCTTGCGGGATATGGGTATAGCGGTATTATCTGACATCATAAATTCTTTCAGCGTAAGCTTATGAACGAACGCCATATTGACGATATAGGATTTATGAGGATGAATAAACCGGCTGTCTCCCAGAAGGGGAGCGGCGGCTTCTTCAAAAGTTGTTCGAATGTGTGTGCTGGTGACCAGACGGCGGTCCTGAAGGGTAAAATAGAGCACATGCCCCCTGCTCTCCAAATAAGCGATTGTAGAAAACGGAAGAGCGATTAAGCCTTCCTTTGTTCTTACAGCCATATTCTGGGAAAGTTTGGTCTGTATCCTAATCATGGCCTGATCCAGAACCTGAAACAACTGATTGTCCGAAACCGGTTTTAAAAGATACTGAAAGGCCGAGACGCGGAAGGCCTCCAGAGCAAATTCAGGAGAAGAAGTCAGATAAATCAGGACTGCTGCCGGCCGTATTTCGTGCAGCTGGCGGCCAAGCTCGATCCCGTTTGTTTCCGGCATCAATATATCCAGCAGGAACAGATCAAATTGTCCGTCTTTTGCAGCAGCTAACAGTGCCTTGGGAGAGGAAAACGGGTGAATTGATACATCCCATTCCGGATGGAGCTCAGTATAACGAAAAAGCTGAGATAAAACAAGATTCAACTCCTCAATATTATCTTCACAAATTGCAAGACGCAAAATCAAAACCCCCAATTTTCAACATTATTTTTATGATATCACAAAAGTTCTTGTTATGATAAGGCACCATCCGTTTATTGTGTGCAAAGGCAGTCAGGTTTTGTGCTGGCGTGTACAGAAAACAAAATGATGCTGATATGATTAGTTTAATTTGATAAAATTATGAAGCATTTTACGACAAATTGCAACTTTTTATTTCGGATTGTTGTCTATAAAAATCAGACAGTATATAAAGCTCCGGGGCGTACAGGCGGATATGCCTGTTTCTTTGCTGCAGGGGTAATAGATAACAGAATGGGGGACAAGACATCTTCGGATGGATACATATGAAGAAAAAGGTATTATATCGAATAACAAGTTTTATTGTCGTGCTATCAATTTTAGTCTGCGGCGTTCAATTCTCTGCCAGGGCATCGGCGGAGGACAGCGGCGGAGCCGGCGGCCTTTCCATGAGCGAATTTATCGACCGGACGGAACTGAAGAAATCGGATGGAGGGATATTTGAAGAGATTCATACGGGAGACTCTCTGAGTCTGCAGGATCAATTTCAGCTTACTTACTATTTTGATTTATCAGAAGAACAGATCAATAACATGGTTTTCAATCAGACAAGTACGATAGCCGGAAACCTTACAGAGGCTTATCAGATACCAATTCCGGATTATATAAGTATAAAACTTTCTGCTAATCAGTCAGATAGGACGGAAGTAACTCTAACAGGCGGCAAGAAACTGGGAGAAATTTATATTCATGATGGTAAGGCTGAGTTTTACTTTTCCGATGCTATTAAAGATGAGAGCGGAATTAACAATGCCTACCTGCATCTGGGAGCTGCGCTGGATCAAAATCAGGTGGGAAATGAATATCAGATCGATATCCCGGTGGATAAAAATAATCTTCCGGTGACTGTTTATATCAGCGACAATCAGCCAATGGACCCTTCAATTACAAAAACCGGGATCTATCAGAAGAACGATGGCACGATTTTGTGGGAGATTTCGTTGATAGCCGGCAATAAATGGCCGGCAGATCTGGTGCTGACCGATGAGCTGGGAAGTGACCAGGAGTATGTGGCCGGAAGCTTTATGGCCGATGGTGTCAAGATAGCGGATATTGCCCCGGATGGTCCGGTGAAAATAGAAAATAATAAATTGACCTATACCATATCGGCGGCGGATGCGGCCTCCCTGCCAGAGAAGATCACCTATGCCACGAAGCCATCCAACTCCCTTTTTGTCAGCGGGAATGATCTGGTCACCAGCGGTTCGGTGAAGGTGCAGAATGCAGCCAGCCTGTCGCTGCAGGGAGAGAGTTCACCGGTGAGCACAGCTTCGGCTTCGGCTGACGTGCCCATATCCTGGCTTGAAAAAGACGGGGCTTATCAACACGGTGAACGGGAAATCGAATGGACACTGACCTTAAATTCCAATGGACATGACCTGAGCGATATCGTGGTTCACGACCGGCTGCCGGCAGGACTTTCCTTTCAGTCAGGAAGCCTTATGATAAGCGGAGCGGCACAGGGCGACCCTGCCGGTATTTCCGCTGATTACACCGGCGGGGAATTTTCTTTTACCCCAGGCACCGGCACGGCGGATAAACCGGTTACGATCTCCTATAAAACCGATGTGAACCCGGAATTATATAAAGAAAACAAGGATATTCGCTTTGAAAATAAGGCCTGGCTCACCTTTGACTGGGACTGGCAGGGAAATGGAGCACCTGTTTCTTTCATACTCCCGGAGATCGGCAAAGGGGTGAAGGCGCCGCTTAGTACCATTACGAAAAAAGGCCTTTCCTACAACACAGCAACTCATGAAATAACCTGGCTGGCGGAGGTGAACCGGAACAATCTGGACTTGAGCGCTGTAAAAGTGACGGATATGGTGAGTACCGGAGATGACGAGGGAAAGCTGAGCTATGTATCCGGTTCTTTAGTTATGACGGACGATAAGGGTGAACCGGTCAGCAGTGCTATAACACCAAATGTAACTATGTCGGGGAAGAATCCGGTATTTGATTTCGGCAATACGGGAACGAATACCTTTTACTTCACCTTTAAAACACTGGTTGGGGACGCATCGTTTTACGCTGCCAATGCTGCCAGAGTCTTTCACAATGAGGCAGCCCTGGCTGCCAAGTATGCGGATAAGGAGATTAACGGAACTACAGAGGCAGATTATAAAATAACAAGCACAGTGCTGGAGAAGGAATCGAAAACCTACGATTACGAAACCCAGATGCTCACATGGAATATTCGGGTAAATAAAAATAAGCTGCCGATGGATAATGTAGTGATTCTTGATACTATTCCACAGGGACAGACCCTTCAGGAAAATACATTGAAAGCGGGCAAAGTGGGGGAAACTCTTGAAGCTGTCCCATCTGATAAGTATACGTATGAAGATTCTAAACTGTCCGTTACCCTGGGAAGTATTCAGGAAGAATGGGAAATCAGTTTTCAGACGAAGCTGGACCCGGATATGGTGGCTTCTTTCCACACTGATAATGGAAAAGCAGAGGTTACCAATGAGGTCACCATGATCAGGGATAACTATGCTGACATTAACGTTACGGGCAAAACCCAGCTGAACAATCAGCTGATCGGCAAATCAGCGGCCTACACCCGCGGGAATGACTTTATCGAGTATACCATCAAGGTTAATCAGAACCGGGTTGTCCTTCCGGCCTTCACAATTACAGATACCCTTCCCAAGGGGCTGATGCTGAATACGGAATCTATCATATTATATGAAGCTTCCGTAGCTTCTGACGGAGCGTTTGTAAAAGGAAATGAAGTGGATCAGGCGGACTATCACTATGAATATAGCAGAAGGACCGATACCAATATTTTTAAGCTGACGCTGCCAAACGATCCCAATAAGGCCTATGTGCTGGAGTATATGGCCCTGATCGTGGACGTGCAGAGCAGTTTTGAAAATAGTGCGGTTCTCGGGAGTGCCAGCACCGGCATTGGGGACAGCAATAAGGTGAACTCGGTGGCTGTCAATTCAGCCGGCGGGGGCGGTATGTTAGCCAAAATGGGAAGTGTGACGCTGACGCTTCTGGACGAAACGGGTAATCCACTGCAAAACGGTACTTTCTTTTTGTACCAGGGCGATATGCTGCTTCAGGAGGGCAAGACCGACTCCAGTGGCAAGATTACCTTTTCCTATCTGAATCTGAATAAAACCTATACCCTGGAACAGACTGAAGCGCCGAGAGGTTACCAGAAGACACTGGCTAAAATAGATATTAATCCCACCGACGGCAATAAAAAACTGACGGCTCAGTTTGACAATAAACCCAATACCGGCAGTGTCGAATTTTTTAAGACAGATGATAGCGGAAGGTCTGTAGCAAATGCGGAGTTTGCCTTGTTTGCCGATTCGGACGCCGCGCTTACGGCGCCTCTTCTGACCGCGGTCAGCCAGGCGGACGGAAAGGTTGTATTTGCGGATGTGCCGATTGGAAATTATCTCCTGGCCGAAACAAATGCTCCGTCCGGATACGAGAAAAATGAACAGATCTTTACCGTTTCCATAGACATTGACGGCATTTGTTCCAATATTGCGGACCAGGCAGATCCGGCGGGGACACCCGTTGTCAATATCGTAAATCAGGCCATACCGGGACAGGGGATTATGCCCGTGCTCCTTGGGGGCATTAAAGTCGTAAAGACTGACGAGGAGGGAAAACCTCTTGCAGGAGCTTCTTTCGAACTGCGGGACGAGAAGGGCAAACTGATCCAGGAGGCTGTTTCTGATGCGCAGGGCAGCGCTGTTTTCCGGAATCTGCACTTTGGTACCTACCAGATCACAGAGACAAAAGCGCCGGACGGCTTTGTACGGCTGGCTGAACCGGTGGATGTTGTGGTGGACAGCATCGTGATGCAGCAGATTACACTGATGAATAAAGCGGAGACAGACGGTGAGGCAGCACAAGAGCCGGATCGCTCAGACTCTGACCCGGAAGAGACGGAAGAACCGGGGGCGGAGGATACGGAGAAGGAGCCTCATGAGGATACGGAAGGGGCAGGGGATGAATCCGAAAAGAATAAAGCAGATAAGGCAGAGCTTCCAAAGACCGGAGGATTTTTTGGAACGGGTCTGGTCTATCTGATCGGAATGATGCTGATACTTGGCGGGATCGGAATAATAAGATATGGAAAGAAGGAATAGGATAAAACGTTTTCTCGGCCCGGCCCTTATTATTCTGGGGACGCTGCTCTTGTTTGCAAATACGGTCTGCCGGGTGTACGTGGAGTACCAGAACGACCGGGCCATACGTGCCTTCCGGGCTATTCAGGCGCCGGGGCTTGCTGCAGATGACAGGAAGACCGGGGAGAAACCGGATGAAAACGATATCGGTGGAATAAAAAAAGCCCGGCAGGCAGAGGTTCCTGCCGGGGAAACAGATACTAATATGACGGAGGGAGTGCTGGGAATTCTGAATATACCCGCTATTGACCTGACACTGGCCGTGAGCGAGGGCTCAGGAGCAGAGGTTCTGCGCTGCGGGCTGGGGCATATGGAAGGGACGGCTCTACCGGGAGAGCAGGGTAATTTTGTTGTGGCGGGACACCGGAATTACGCATATGGCTCCATGTTCAACCGCTTGAATGAGCTGAGTGTCAATGATATAATCAAATATGAAACAGAAAACACCGTATATACCTATGAAGTATCCAATATACTGATTGTGGAGCCGGATCAGATTGAAGTGACGTATGAGACGGAGCAGGAGATGATCACATTAATAACCTGCACTCCCCTTTATATCGGAACGCAGAGGCTGATCGTACAGGCTTCTTTGATGCAAACAGAGCACTATGAAATGGGACAGTAAAGATGAAAACTTTGATTGATGCGGCGGGAAAGTTTATAAAGGACAGCAGGCAGTTTTTTGCTGAAAACAGCTCCATTATCGCGGACCGGAATCTTCGTATGCTCAAGCTGGTCAGCGGATTGGGATCTGTTTTGTTTGCCGCTTATTTTATTGTTACCTGCTTCATTTTCCGCTCGGAAATGCTTGGATTGATCTATGTGTTTATATTGGCGGCCATGATTGCCCTGTACGTCTTTGTCTGCCGGTACAGAGGAAAAGGTATGGCAGAGTACAGTGTCGTTCAGCCGCTCTGTGTATTTCTGGTATCTGTGATAATGATCTTTACGATCTGCATCAGCGTGTTCCCTTTTCCGGAGAGGCCGGCTGTCTTTTTTTCCATTCTATATCTGGCGCTGTCCATTCTGTTTGTTTTTCCTTTTCACAAGACACTGCTGCTGTTTACCTCGTTTGAGGTGCTTTATATCCTGGTGGCAGTGCTGTTTAAGGATGATACCGGGGTTTTGGGCTATGATCTTTTTTCTGCGATTACGGCATGGGTGCTGGGAGGAGTGATTTCCTTTCTGATACTGGATAGTCAGATCCGGGAAGGAAAGCTGAGGAAGATGCTGGAGACCGCTTATTCGACAGATACCGTGACGGGGCTGCCGAACCGAAAGCTGCTCACCAGCTTTCTGGAACAGACGTTTGATGCCAGGAAAGAGTCCGGCGGGCAGATGGCTGTTATGCTGATGGATATTGATGGGTTTAAGGAGTATAACGATACCTTCGGGCATCTGGCCGGGGATGACTGCCTTGCCTTAATCGGGCAGGCCCTGAGAGAATATACGGATGAGACGCAGATTTTCGGGGCCAGGTACGGAGGGGAAGAATTTGTCTTTGTGCTGGATGAGCCGAATCGGGAAGAACTGTCTGCGTATGCCGGCGCGCTGGTAGAAAAGATCCGCGGGCTTCAGATCCCGGCAGAGTACAGCCGCTTTGGCATCGTCACCGTCAGCGTGGGCGCCGCGGTTCGGCAGGAATCGGATGAAACTTATCTTTCCCTTCTTGACCGGTCGGATCAGGCTCTTTATCAGGCCAAGAAGAAGGGCAAGAACCAGTATGTCATATGGGACGGCAAATAAATAGAGTATGTAACCAGGACCAGGAGCAGCTGCGGGAATGCAGCCTGCTCCTATTTGTTATAATAAGAGGGATTCGAAGCCTGCCGTCGTTTGTTATAACAGGACAGCCCGCGAGTCGTGCTGTCGTTTATGTTGTATAACATTTTCGTATGGAGTCCATATTTTATTCATAGTGGTATTACCATATGCCGTTTGTTATAATACATAAGGAATTATATTAATTTTATATACTTAAGGAGATGAGATCTTGTCCAAACTGCTCGTATACTTAAAACCTTACCGGAAGGAGAGTATTCTGGGACCCTTTTTCAAAATGCTGGAGGCATTGCTGGAGATTATGCTGCCCACGGTGATGGCGCTGATTATCAATAACGGTGTTGCTTCCCGTGATATCCACTATGTAGTGAAGCTGGGCATTATTATGTTCATCATGTCGGTACTGGGCTTTTTAAGCTCTATGATATGCCAGTTTTTTGCATCCAGGGCGTCTCAGGGATTTGGAACCAATTTAAGAAATGCCCTGTTCCGGCATATATCCGGCATGTCCCACAAAGAACTGGATCAGTTCGGAGCAGCGTCCCTGACCAACCGGATCACCAACGACGTCAATCAGATTCAGACAGCAGTGGCGATGGTAATACGTCTGGTTGTACGGTCTGTCTTTATATTTCTGGGGGCAATCGGTATGGCAATGCTGCTGGATTTTAAACTGTCACTTATTCTGGTGGCCACGATTCCCTTTATCTCTCTGCTGCTATACTTTTTTACAAGCAAGACCTCTCCCTTATATAAGATATATCAGAAACGTCTGGACAGAACCGGCTCCGTAATCGGAGAAAACCTTTCCGGCGTCCGTGTCATCCGTGCGTTTGCGGCAAAGGATACGGAGAAGAAGAGGTTTCGCCAGGCCAACGATGAGCTGACGCAAACCGGCGTCCGCATCGGACTGCTGTCCTCTCTGCTTAACCCGCTGAACCAGTTTGTGATTAATACGGCAATTGTGGTATTGCTGTGGGTGGGCGGTTCCCATATTAATGCGGGAAATCTGGAAGCCGGTACCATTGTGGCATTTATCAATTACCTGACTCAGATTGTCTATGCTCTGACGATAGCCTCCAATCTCATTGTTTTGATGACAAAAGCGTCCACTTCCGCCGGCCGTATCAATGAAATCCTGGATACAAAACTGACCATTCAGGACGCCGGGAAACCGAAAGAGGGGGATACGAGGGAAGAATTACGAGGTCAGGTGGAATTCCAGAATGTGTCTTTCCGGTATGGGGAGACAGGAGATATGGCTCTCACGGATATTACAATCCTTGTCCGCCCAGGCGAGACGATCGGGATCATCGGAGGAACAGGGTCCGGAAAATCCACTTTTATCCAGCTGATTCCCAGGTTTTATGAAGTGACGGAGGGAGCCGTGCTGGTGGATGGCATTCATGTAAAGGACTATACTTTGACAGAACTGCGGGAACGGGTGGGAGTAGTGCCTCAGAAAAATGAATTGTTCTCCGGCACAATAGCCGAAAATATCCGATGGGGCAATCAAG
The DNA here is from genome assembly GCF_032380675.1 of Anaerolentibacter hominis. Taxonomy (NCBI): domain Bacteria; kingdom Bacillati; phylum Bacillota; class Clostridia; order Lachnospirales; family Lachnospiraceae; genus Anaerolentibacter; species Anaerolentibacter hominis. The sequence continues at coordinate 1,663,378 of NZ_JAWDIX010000001.1, read as the reverse complement.
ATGCCACGGACGAGGAAGTGAAGGCCGCAGCAGAGATTGCCCAGGCCGATTCTTTCATCCAGGCGCTGCCGGACGGATATCAGGCGAAGGTAGCCGCCGGGGGTGTGAATTTCTCCGGAGGCCAGAAGCAGCGGCTGGCCATTGCCAGAGCGCTCGTAAAAAATCCGGAGATTCTGATTCTGGATGATTCCTTTTCCGCTCTGGATTTTGCCACGGATGCCGCACTCCGCCAGGCAATCCGGAAAAACAGCCGGAATATGACGGTCTTTATCGTGTCCCAGCGGGTGAGCACGGTGCGCCGTGCCGACAGAATCATGGTATTTGACGATGGCGCCCTGGTGGGATTTGACGCACATGACCGATTAATTGATACCTGTGAAGTATATAGGGAGATCTGTCTGTCCCAGATGCCTTATGAGGAGGTGAGAAGATGAGCCGGAACAACACTGCCCGGTCCGGAAAACCGGAGAAGGGCAAGATCCTCAGCCGTCTGCTCGGCTACATTGGCCGCAGCCGGATACTGGTGCCTCTTGCCTTTTTATCTGCCATAATCAGCGCCCTGGCCAATCTCCTGGCCCCCTCCCTTATCGGAAAAGCCATCGACCATATGATCGGTCCCGGTCAGGTTGTATTTTCCGCCCTGTTTAAGCTGGCGGCTGCTCTGGCTCTGACCTACCTGCTGAGTGTTTTATTTACCTGGCTGCTCACCTATTTTTCCAACCGCCTTGCCTATCAGACGGCGAACAGACTGCGGGTGGATCTGTACAATAAAATGAACCGTCTGCCCCTCCGGTATTTTGATAACAATCCCCATGGGGATACCATCAGCCGTTTCATCAACGATGTGGATGCGGTTGTAGACGGCATGCTTCAGGGGGTAGCCTCTCTGATGACAGGCGTGGTGACTATCGCGGGGGCGATCGCCTTTATGCTGCCGATCAGTCCTGTCATGACTCTGGTTGTCATTTTATCGGCGCCCTTTGCCTATCTGGTCGCGGGCTTTATCACAAAGCGGTCCCAGAAATATTTTGGAGAACAGGCCAGAACGCTTGGGAGGCTGAACGGCTATGCGGAAGAAATGATCGCCGGACAGCATACGGTAAAAGCGTTCCACTATGAAACTACATCTGTGGAGAAGTTTGAGGCCGTGAATCAGGAGCTGTTTCAGGTTGGTACCAGGTCACAGTTTTACGGGGCAATGGCCAACCCCACAACGCGGCTGATTAACAATACGATTTATTCCGTCATCGGGGTGACCGGCGCGGTTATGGCGATCATGGGAAGCATTACGGTAGGCAATATTTCCAGCTTTCTGATTTACTCCAATTTGTTTTCCAAGCCATTTAATGAAATCACCAGCGTCATCACCCAGATTCAGACGGCGTTTGCCTCCTGCGGCCGGATCTTTGCCCTTCTGGACGAGGAAGAAGAGATTAAGGACGCTCCGGACGCCAGGGAACTGAGTACGTGTGAGGGAAATATACGATTTGACCACGTGGCCTTTTCCTATGTGGAGGATAAGCCACTGATTGCGGATCTGAATCTGGATGTGAAGGCCGGAAGCCGGATTGCAATCGTAGGCAGGACCGGCGCCGGGAAGACGACCCTGGTTAACCTGCTGATGCGCTTCTATGAAGTAAAGAAAGGAGCCATTTACGTGGACGGCATCCCGATTGATCAGATCAAGCGGGATTCTCTCCGGAGAAATTTCGGTATGGTACTCCAGGATACATTTTTATTCCATGACACCATACGCAATAACATTGCCTATGGCAAACCAGACGCCACTGACGAAGAGGTTGAGGCTGCTGCCAGGGCGGCAGGTATCCACGGTTTTATAAGAAGGCTTCCGGAGGGCTATCAAACGATAATAGGAGGAAACAGTGCCATGTCCCAGGGACAGCGCCAGCTCCTGACAATAGCCAGAATCATGCTGATCAATCCTCCGATTCTGATTCTGGATGAAGCGACCAGCAGCATCGATACCCGTACGGAGTTAAAGATTCAGGCCGCGTTCGATAAGCTGATGAAGGGAAAGACCAGCTTTGTGATCGCCCACCGGCTTTCCACGATAAAAGAGGCGGATCTGATTCTGGTAATGGAGCAGGGAAACATAATCGAAAAAGGAACCCACGAGGAGCTGCTGGAAGCGGGCGGAGCCTACGAAACACTTTACAACAGTCAGTTCCCCAAGCCAGGTGAATCCGACTGACCGGAACAAACGCCGGCACGCTTTGCGAACCGTCTTACTGATACAGCAGCCGCACCGATATTGGTGCGGCTGCTGCTGGTTAATCCTTTTTATTTGAAACTGTATCCGAAAATGAGGTATACTTATTATAATACCGTCAGCCGGGACGGATGTCTGTGACCGGCAGGGGTTTTCTTCATCGACAGTGGATGTGGATTTCTCAGAAACCTGATACTGTAGTGATGTAGAGAAAGGAGGCAGTTTTAATGGAACAATTAAATGTGGGAATCGGATTTGCAACAGGAAGAACCAGCTTTCAAAATGTACTCAGAGCCTATATGTATCAACTGGACGAGTACCGTTTTTTCTGGGAGTCTGAACACGTTAATTTAAATTTATTCGTGGCCTATGATCTGGACTATTCCAATACCAAGCCGGAGGATTATACCCAACTGCCGGCAGGGGTACAGAACTGGTTTGAGAAGTGTTTCTTTCTTGGGAAGCAGGATATCAGAGCAGCGGAGAGGGAATTGGTAGAAGAGGGGATCGTGAAAGGGGAGGAGGCAGGCCTCTGCTTTGGCAACGGCTATGCGGCCCAGCGCAATATAGTGGTTTACACTGCGCTTCGCAGCGGGATGGATTACCTCATCTTTCTAGATGATGATGAATATCCTATGGCGGCAACCCAGTCAGGGGACTATGTGCTGTGGAGCGGCCAGCATGTGATAGAGGACCACATCCGGTATCTGAAATTTTCTGATATTACGAATGGTTTTCACTGCGGCTATCTCTCTCCGATTCCCTATATGGAATTCGACAATATCGTATCCGAGGACGTGTTCCGTGCCTTTATTGAAGCGCTGAGCAATGACATCCTGAACTGGGAGGATGTAAAAGCTGTTATCGAAAATGGAGGAGTTACCTTTGCCGACAAGAAGGTCCTGATGGAGAGAGCGGCTTCTCTTGTGGAGGAAATTAACGGGACGAAATTTATTACCGGCGGCAACCTGGGACTGAATCTGACCAGGCCCGAGATTGTTTTCCCCTTTTATAATCCGCCCGGTGCGCGGGGGGAGGATACATTCTTAAGTACCTGTCTGCACGACGTGACGGTGAAAAAGGTGCCGTCCTATACCTTTCACGACGGCTTTGCGTTTTACCGGACGCTGCTGCAGGGAGTTCTGCCCAACAATCTGAAACGGATACAGGTGTATGATTCGCAGTCGGTGATAGAACGGTTTTACCGGGCCTGCATCGGCTGGGCCAGATATAAGCCGCTGTATACTTATATTACAAGGAAAGAAGATTACGAAGCACTGATGCGGGAGTCCAGAGCGAAACTGGAACAGACGGTTCCTCAGATTTGCGCTTACTTTAATGAACAGCGCTTTGCCGATGTACTGGACGAGCTGCACCGGTATGAGGAACAGCTGCCCGTGCACTTTGAAGAATTTCAGAGGGTGAAGGACGTCTGGGAGAGAATGAAACAGTTTGCCGCAGGGAAGGGAAGAACAGATGGATGATTCTGAAATGACACAGGGCAAAATGACATACCGCTCGAATACGAAAACGGCAGATCAGCTGTCCCTTCTAGGATTTGGCTGTATGAGATTTCCAAGAAAAAAAGCCGGAGGGATCGATATGACGGAGACCGAGAGGGAAATCGGGGCCGCGATCCGGGGCGGAATCAATTATTTTGATACGGCCTATATCTATCCCGGAAGCGAGGAAGCTCTGGGAAATATATTGGAGAAAAACGGCTGGCGGGACAAGATATATCTGGCCACCAAGCTGCCTCACTATATGATCCGCAGGGAGGAAGACATCGAACGTTATTTTCAGGTTCAGCTGAAACGGCTTAAGACTTCTTATATAGATTATTATCTCATGCACATGCTTCCTGACGCCGCCGTATGGAACCGGCTGAAGGGGATGGGGATTGAAAACTGGATCAGGGAGAAAAAAGAGCGGGGACAGATCCGGCACATTGGATTTTCCTATCACGGAAATGCCATAGCCTTCATGGAACTTTTGGACAGTTACGACTGGGATTTCTGCCAGATCCAGTATAACTACATGGATGAAAATACCCAGGCCGGCCGAAGGGGACTTAAATACGCTTCCGCGAAAGGAATGCCGGTTGTTATCATGGAACCGCTGAGAGGGGGAAGACTGGCGGGAGGCCTGCCTCCCTCAGCCGAAAAGCTGGTGCGGGAACAGGGCCGTTTAAGTCCGGCCGGTCTGGCTTTTGCCTGGCTTTATCAGCAGCCGGAGGTAACAACCGTTCTGTCCGGTATGAATTCCATGGAGATGCTGGAAGAAAATATCCGCACGGCCGGACAGAAAAAGAAATGGCTTTCAGAAGATGAGAGCCTGCTGATCAGTCAGGTCAGGGATGAAATCAATGCGAACATCCGGGTGGGCTGTACGGGCTGTTCTTACTGTATGCCCTGCCCGCAGGGAGTGGATATACCCGGCTCCTTTCGGTGTTACAATGAACGGTTTACGGAAGGCTGGTTTGTATCTCTAAAAGAATATATAATGTGTACGACCATGAGAGGCAGGCGGTCCAATGCCTCCCTGTGTGTCGGCTGCGGATTGTGTGAAAAACACTGCCCTCAGCAGATACCCATCCGGCAGGAACTGAAACAGGCCGCACGGGTGCTGGAGACGCCGGTTTACCGGACGGCTGCCTGGGCTATTGCAAAGTCCAGACGCCTTTCCTGAGCCTGAAATAGAATTTGTAACATGCTGCCGTTCCCACACCGGAGGCATGGAAAGGGGCAGAGTGAACGAATATGGAAACAGAGTTTTGTAAATTGGAGATATTTATACCGACAACCCATTTAGAGGTACTGTGCGAGGCGCTTTGGTCCGCAGATGCGGGCCATATAGGAAAGTATGACCGCTGCCTGTCTTACTCTGAGGTGACGGGGTGCTTTAGACCTCTTAAAGGAACCAGGCCCTATCTGGGCAAAGAAAATAAGGTCTGTTATGTCCGGGAGTATAAGGTGGAGGTTACCTGCCGGACCGATCAGGCCGGGAACGTGATCCGGGGAGTGAAACAGGTCCATCCTTATGAGGAACCTGTCATCAATGTAATCCCTCTTCTGGAAGTCGGTCTGTAGAAGAAAGTCGAAAATATGAGGAGATTTTCCTGAATTGTATTTCAAGTTGAAGCGCGGGACAAGGCTCTTTTTATTAGATTATTACAAATATGAAGTAAAGAAATACGAAAAACTAGTAAAATTCTACATTATTGGGTTGCGTAATAATAATATTAAAGGTATTATTATAGTACAAACTATTTATTCATAGGGAGGATACTAGTATGTCAAGTAAAAAAGAAATTGTACTGAATGCGTTCCACAACAAACCGGCGGAGAGAATCCCGGTAGGATTCTGGTTCCACTTCCTGGAGCCGGATCAGATGAACATGGGTCTCGACCATCCGGAACTGATGGAAAAGAATTTAGCGGGCCACCGCAAATTTAAAGAAGATTTTGATCCTGATTTTGTAAAGGTTATGACAGACGGCCTGTTTTTCCGCCCCCACAACACACTGCCTGTTATTAACTGCGCGGCTGATCTCAGAAAGATCGAGAACCTGGATCACAATCATCCATACTTTGTAAAATCAATCGAACTGGCAAAGAATGTAAGAGAAATCTTTGGTGACGACACCCTGATTTTCTTCAATATCTTTGCTCCGTTATATCACTTAACCAGCCTGGTAAACGGCTCCACCGATCCTTCCAAGGTATTTGAGTACCTGAAAGAGGACCCGGAAGCAGTAGAGTATGCCCTGAACAAATTGGGTGAGGATTTAAGTTATCTGGCAGAACAGATCCTGACAGAAGGTAAGATGGACGGTCTCTATTTAAGCGTTGCCAACCCTGGAAGAACCATTCCTGCAGAGCTTTACAGCAAATCGGTATCTCCTTCCGAGACGATGATTCTGGATATGGGCAACAAGTACAGCGAAAATCATATCTTACATATCTGCGGTTACCGCGGACGTCAGAATATTCTTTCTGTATACAGAGATTATCCGGTTACTGTATTCAACTGGGCTGTACATGAAGAAGGCATGAACTTGGCGGAAGGTAAAGAGTACTTCCACGGCAAAGCTGTTATCGGCGGCTTCGATCAGATGCCGGGCAGCCTGATCAATGCCGGCAAGAAAGAAGATATCGAAGCTTACGTTGAGAAGCTGATTACCGAAGGCGGCAAAGTGGGCGTTATCATCGGTGCTGACTGTACCGTACCGAGCGATACTCCAATTGAGAATCTGAAATGGGTTCGTGACAAAGCTGCAGAGTTATCCAAATAAATAAGAAAATACTGTATGAGCAGTATCCTATAGCTGATAAAAGCGCCGTTAACACGGCGCTTTTATCAGGTTTTGACGTGCTTTCAGGCTGCCGGAAAAAATGAAAAAAGACACAGAGAAATATAAGTTTTCTCTGTGTCTGTGACAAAAAATAGAGCGCGAGACGGGATTCGAACCCGCGACCCTCGCCTTGGCAAGGCGATACTCCACCACTGAGCCACTCGCGCATAGGTGCCATTGACTGGCACGTAAATTACTATACTATAGTTGTCATAAATTGTCAACCTAAAATTTGCAAAAAAAAGAGAGTTCTGTGAAAGAAATAGTGCAAAATGAGCTTGCATGAAATGCTTATAAATGCTTGACAATATACTTATAAATGCTTAAAATAACAGATAAGAAAAAATAGATTTTCTGTCTGGAAATCTGTTTTGCGCCGATACCGTCCGGGAGAATGTAAAATTTGCAGCAATTCCATGTAAAGTATGCCCCAGCTATTGATTTTGGCCTGATTATGTTTAAAATAATCTTATATGGGTTATGCACCGGCAGTAGGCAGAAAAGGAGAAGTAGGAATGAAAAAGAAAACCAATTTTGCAATTGGAGCGTTTTATTTTTTCTATTTTGCAGCCCATGTCTGTGCGATGTCCTATATGAATGTATATCTGGAAAAATATCTGCATTTTACCGGGAGCCAGCTGGGCGCTTTTTCCGGAATCAGCGTACTATCCAGTGTTTTTCTGATACCGGTATGGGGCGTGATCGGAGATAAGACAAAGCATTATAAAACTCTTTTGCTCTCGTTTCTCACTGGGGTGCTTCTGGTGTCCTTTATTTTCTCCAGACAGACTACGTATCTGGGAGCGCTGGTTATGGGAATCTTGCTGGAGGCATCCCGCTGCGGCATCCTGTCTATGGCAGATACGCAGACCATGAATTACTGCAGCGAGACGAAGGGGAATTATGGACGGTTCCGCTCCATGGGTTCCATCGGCTGGGTAATAGGCGGAATGATTCTGGGCTATCTGGCTGCGGAGATAGGGCTGAATGTGGTCCTGTTCCCAACCTATATGCTGGTGATCGGACTGGCGCTGCTGATGGCGACGGGATTTCCCAAGGTGAAGGCAGGCAGACGGGCGGCGGAGGACCCCGCTGAGAAAAAGAAAAAGGGAGATATTAAAGTCCTGTTTAAAAATAAGGATTATCTCTTTATTCTAATGATAACCGTGATGACCGGAGTAATGGCGGATGGAATTACATCCTTTATGGGCAATCATCTGATTTTTACCCTTGGAGGTACGGAGAAGCTGATCAGCCTGAATACGATTTTGTGCGCTGTGCCGGAGATACTCTACCTGGGAATTCTAAGCAACAAACTGCTGCCGAAGCTGGGTTTTCGAAAAGTATATCTGATATCCGGGTTTGCGCTGGTGATCCGGTTTGCCATCTATTCACTGGCTTCCAATCCCTATATCTTTTTAATGGGATCTGTGCTCCACTGTTTTACCGTGGGGTGTACGACGGTGGTCAACCTGGCTTATGTCAGGAAAAAAGTGCCCATTGAGGTGTATGGAACGGCGGTTACGGTCATGTACTCTGCCAACACGCTGGGCAGAGCGATGTACGGATACATATACGGGCTGCTCTATGAGAAACTGGGCAGTGTTACAATCTTTATGTTTACATTTTGTGTGGTCTCGGTTGCCGCGGTTATGATGTACCGGACCAAACGGTTTGACGTGGAATATAACTGAAGGGAGACAAAGAGTATTGGGTTCAGATAAAACGTTTTATTTGGTGCTGACGATCGGTGCGATTGTCCTTTTTGTGGTCATGCACAGCCTGAATAAATGGATTGGAAAGGCAAAGAAGACCGTCAGTATCGGTGCGCGGATTATAGGAAAAGAAATCATACCGGTACCGGGGACGGATGAGAACGGTGCTCCGGCTTCACAGGATGTGATGCGCGTTACCTTTGAGGCGCTGGGAGATAAACAGATGGTGTTTGACGTGAGCCGGAGAGTATTCCGGGAGCTGCCGGAGGAAGGGTACGGTACTCTTGCCTATTCGGGAGATAAGTTTTACAGTTTTGAGTATAAGGGTGTGACAGTGGAGCGCTGATAAGAATCTTTGGGAGGCTTGTGTTTATGGATGAATTTTTGGATAACAGAAAGTCATGTCCTGTCTGCGGCAGAAATAATCTGCCCGATGCGATAATGTGTGACAATTGCGGGCATCCTTTTCAGGTGAAGGAGAACCGGATCGACGGTTATCTGGAACAGGATATCAGTAATTATGTGGGAACAAATGAAGATACCTATCTGTATAAATTCAGAACGATCAGCCAGGGCCGGAACACGTTTAATCCCTGTGCGGCGATTTTTCAGCACTACTGGCTGGCGTACCGCAGAATGTGGAGAGAATGCCTGGTCTATTTTGGAATCAGCATTGTCTGCAATCTGCTGTTTTTGTGTATTGCGGGGCTGATCCTGTCACGTGGAGGCAATGCACAGAGCCTGACCTCAAATGTCCAGATGGTGTCCCTCATTATGTTTGTTGTTCAGATTCTGATTTTCGGATATCTGGGAGACCGGCTCTACTGGCGCAGGACCAGGAAGGTACTGAACCGGTATGGCTGTCTTAACCGGAGCGCGGAGGCGTCCGCTCCGCTCTCAAAACAGCTGGAGGGCGAGGGGAATGTAAGCATGGTTCTGGTAGCCGGCGTTCTGGTTATCACGGTGACGATGAACCAGATCCTCAATACGGTGGGTGTCCAGATTCTTAAGAGTATGATTTCCTGAACATAGTTTCGGGCCGGCAGAAAGGTATAGACACAGTATGAAAGTGACTTATGAAGATATATTAAATTCGGAAGAAATAAAAACCTATATCCGTCAGGCGGATGCATCGCTGATTGCCCTGGGATATACGGAGCATTCTTTTGTCCATGTAAAGAAAAGCGCCTATGTGGCAAGCGGCCTGCTTCGGGATCTGGGTTACGGCGAGAGGGAAGTGGAGCTGGCTAAGATTGCAGGGTATATGCATGATATCGGTAATGTGGTCAACCGGGTGGACCATGCGCAGAGCGGCGCCATCATGGCGTTTCGTATTCTGGATAAGCTGGGAATGGACGCGGAGGATGTAGCTGTGATCGTGACGGCAATCGGAAACCATGATGAAAAGACTGCTTTTCCGGTCAATGCTGTGGCGGCCGCCCTGATTCTGGCGGATAAGACAGATGTGCGGCGCAGCCGGGTGAGAAATAAGGAAACCATTTCGCTGGATATCCATGACCGGGTTAATTATGCGGTGGAGTATTCGGAGGTGAAACTGGATCTGGATAAGAGACAGATTGTACTGCGGCTTGGCATTGATACGGGTATCTGTTCGGTTATGGACTATTTTGAAATATTTTTGAGCAGAATGAAACTCTGCAGAAAAGCTGCTGAATTTTTTGATCTGAAATTCAGTCTGATTATCAACCGTCAGGCTCTGATCTGAGCGGGAGCCGGAAAGGAACGTTTCAAAAGATGAAAAAGTCGGAGAATGGAATCAGAACTTTGGTGGAGCATGAAATTGAACCGGTCTGGGATGCGGATTCCAGAGTTCTGATTCTGGGAACCATGCCGTCGCCCAAATCCCGTGAGACGGGATTTTTTTATGGTCATCCCAGAAACCGGTTCTGGAAAGTGATGGCGGCGGTATACGGAGAGCCGGAACTCACTACAATTGAAGAAAAGAAGGATTTTTTAGTGCGAAAGCATCTGGCCCTCTGGGATGTATTAAAGACCTGTGAGATAACCGGCGCATCCGACAGCAGCATCCGAAATCCTGTCCCAAACGATTTTACCACTCTGTTTCAGACCGCGTCCATCCGGCAGGTGTTTGCGACCGGCGCTGCGGCTGCAGATCTGTACAGGAAACTTTCGGCCTGTGCGAACGAATATCCTATTATAAAGCTGCCGTCCACCAGTCCGGCCAACTGCCAGGCCGGCTTTGACGATCTAGTGAGCGCATACCGCCAGATTCGTGCCGTGGCAGATGCAGAATCCGGTATTGGTCAGTAGCGGGAACCATACAGCTCCCTTGCCTTCCGGGTACAGCGCACAATAAAGCCGGTTTTAGCCTCCGTATAGGCATCCCGGTCATATTGAAAGCTTTTCCCGAGCGAAAGCTTTAAGCGTTCATATTCTTCGGCTGTCTCCGGATGGTCAATGAGAAAATCCCTGAAATATAGTTCGTCGTTGTCTCCGGGATATCTAAGATGCAGATGGAACACTTTTTGCGCAAAGCCTTCCTCTGTGTAGCCTTTGTTGAAGGACATACGTTTTTCATCCTGTGACATGCAGCGATAGCCATGCTGCAGGAGCAACTCTTTCAGAACGTCTCTGCTGCCCTCCGGGGTCATTTCTGCCAGTATATCCACGATCGGTTTTGCCCATATTGTTTTAACCGAAGTGCTGCCTACGTGGCTGATGCGCTTTATATGATCCGAAGGAAGAAACCGGCGGAGCAGTGCCGATTCTTCTTCATACCAGGACTTCCACTCGAACTGTGGTTTTTTCAATTCAATAGGAAATAACTGCCACAGCTCCTCATTGCTCATCTCTTCCAGTCTTTTTTTCATTTCCATTCCTTCCGTTTGAATAAACGAATTCTTTTATTATAATTTACCACAATATTCTAACATACACTTTCCGGGAACTCTATGAAAAATCGGTCTCATTTGTAAAACCTCCCAACATATTTTTTCAGGCAAGTCAGGATAATAATGTTTATAATGTTGTGCCGAAAAAAGAAATGACTGCCTTTTGGCCGGTGGTTTAGGAGGAAATATGGAACGAGATTGGAGAGTCAAACAGAGAAAAAGAAAAACCCGAAAAAAAGTATTCCGCTTTATGATCAGCATGATGTTTTTGATCTGCATCGTATGGGGCATTATGCTGATTAACCGCCTGTCCGGTGAGTCGGAGAAGCTGCTGGACAAGCAGGAGCTTGCGAAGGCGCGCCTTGAAGAACTGGAGACAGAGAACAGCGAGCTGGAATCGAAGAAGAACAGCCTGATAAAGGAAAAAGACCAGATGCAGCAGCAGGCGGATTCTCAGGCGGAATATATAGGTGAACTGGAAGATACCGTGATGTCCATGACAGAGGAAACTTCTGCTGCGGGCGGGGAATTAACCTATGATCCTGGCATTTATGAAGGACTTTACCCGGAGCTGCGAGCCGGGGAGGAAACAACTGCAGAGAAAAAAGCGTATCTGACTTTTAACGGAGCTCCTTGCGGGCAGATGGAGAACATACTGGGGATTCTGGAACAATATGACATTCCGGCTACTTTTTTTGTGGACGATACAGACAATCCGGAGTATACTGCACTGTACGAACAGATTGCCGGGCAGGGCCATATCCTGGCGCTTCGTGGGGCCGGTACACCGGAAGAGACCCTGTACCAATCGCTTGATAATTATATGGAGGATTTCAATAAAATATACGAAAAGGTATATGCTCTGACCGGTATCCGCTGCTCTTTATTCCGGTTTCCGGGCGGAAGTAAAAGCACAACCAGCGTCTATCAGAATATAAAGCAGGAGCTGGGGCGGAGAGGCTTTCTCTATTTTGACTGGAATATCAGCGCCGGGGATGAAAGCGGAAATGCTGCTGCGGGCGTCATTTCAGAACGTGTGCTGAGTCAGGCTGACCGGGTAAATAATGCTGTGATACTGCTGCATGGGGGAGAGCGGAATCAGACTACCGCGGAGGCGCTTCCCTCTATCATAGAAGGACTGACAGCCCGGGGATTTACCTTTGAATCCTTAAACAAAGAGGTAAAGCCGGTGCAGTTTTCCTCCGATTCAGCAGACCGGTCATCAAATCAAAACAATACCCAATAAAAGGAAGAGCTGTTGCGGGTGGTGATAATAAACCATCCAACAGCTCTTTTATTTCCACAATCTGCACTTGCCAAACAAAAGGGGCTTGTGCTATAATGTCTCACAGTGTCGTATTACTAAAGTAAAGTGAAAAGAGAGGTAGTTTTCCATGAATAAGAAAATGAAACGGGTATTGGCATTTTTATGTGTTATGACGATGGCGGCGACTGCGCTTACCGGCTGCGGAAAGAAAAAAGCCGACAGTTATGTGGCTCTGTCCGATACATTGGCAGAAGAAGAGTATGGCGTTGGCTTCCGGAAAGAAGACATTGCCTTCGGTCTGAAAGTGCAGGAAGTGATGGATGAGATGATTGAGGATGGCACCGCTCTGGAACTGTCCGAGAAATGGTTCGGCAGAGATACGCTGTTAAAGGATGTGGATTACATAAAGGAAACATCGGCACCTGCTGAGGACGATTCCTGGACGAAGATCCAGGAAAAGGGTACCTTCATCGTGGGTCTGGACGACAGCTATCCGCCGATGGGATTCCGGGATGAATCCGGCGAGCTGGCAGGCTATGATATTGATCTGGCGAAAGAGGTAGCCAAACGCCTGGGTGTGGAAGTGGAGTTTCAGCCGATTGACTGGGATTCCAAAGAAATGGAGTTAACCTCCGGTAAAGTAGACTGTCTGTGGAACGGTATGACGATTACCGACGAGCGGGTTGAGGTGATGTTTTTTGCGAAGCCTTATATCGCCAATGAGCAGATTATTATTGTTCCGGAAGGCTCTGATGTTAAGACCAGGGCAGATATGAAGGGAAAAGTAGTCGGCCTTCAGAAGGGCTCCTCTTCCTATGACGCAGTTATCAACGATCCGGTAGGCAGCGAAGTGAAAGAGATAAAAGAGTATGCCAACAATGTGGACGCCTATAATGATTTAAAAGCAGGCAGAATCGACGTTTTTGTAGTAGACTCAGTTGTAGGAAACTATATGCTGACTCAGGACAGCAGTAAATAATAAACAGGAGCGGATATGGACATTAGTTATTTCTTCGGCTTATTCCGGCAGTTGATTCCCGGTCTGCAGTATACCCTTGGGCTGTTTGCCATAACCCTGCTGATTTCATTGCCGCTGGGACTGCTGCTATCTTTTGTGCGGGCAAGCCGGTTTAAGGCACTGCGGGGAATACTGGGCGTTTATATATGGCTGATGCGGGGAACTCCCCTTCTCCTCCAGCTGTATTTCTTCTATTATGGGCTGACTTTTATTCCGGGGATCGGGGAATATCTGGTGATGGACCGGTTTCAGGCGGCCTGCGTGGCTTTTGTCTTAAACTACGCGGCCTACTTCTGTGAGATTTTCAGAGGCGGGCTTTTGAGTGTGGACAAGGGACAGTACGAAGCGGCGAAGGTGCTTGGCTTTTCCGGATGGCAGACATCCACCAAGATCGTTATACCCCAGATGTTCCGGGTATGCCTTCCGTCTCTGGGCAATGAATGCATTACCCTTGTAAAAGACACTTCGCTGATCACCGCCATCGGGGTGACGGAGCTTCTATACTTTGCTAAAAGTGCGGTTAACAGGGATGTTAACGCGACAGCCTATCTGGTTGCGGCCCTGTTCTATCTGGCAATGACACTGGTTCTGACGAAGATATTGGAGCGCATGGAAAAGAAAGTTTCTTATTAAGAATGGATGCGGAGAAGTGCAATGGGAAATCAGCCGATTATTGAAGTAGAGAAATTAAATAAAAGTTTTGAGGGTATGCATGTGCTGCAGGATGTTTCATTTCAGGTGTGCAGAGGGGAAACGATTGCAGTGATCGGGCCTTCCGGCGCGGGCAAGAGCACCATGCTCCGGTGTCTGATCAATCTGGAGCGGGCGGAGGGCGGTACCATCCTGATCGAGGGCGAACCGCTGATGAAGGATGGAAGCTATCTTCCTGAAAAAGAGTGCCGCAGGGTCTGTTCCAAGATGGGAATGGTATTTCAGAATTTCAATCTTTTTCCCCACCTTACGGTGCTGGATAACCTGACCTATGCCCCCAGGTATGTGAAGGGCGTAAATCAGAAAGAAGCGGAAGAACAGGCTGTTAAGCTTTTAAATAAGGTAGGACTGTCAGGAAGAGAAAAAGCCATGCCGTCGGAGCTTTCCGGCGGGCAGAAGCAGAGAGTGGCAATTGCCCGGGCGCTGATGATGAACCCGGATATGCTGCTGTTTGACGAGCCTACCTCTTCCCTGGACCCTCAGCTGACCAGCGAGGTTCTGGCTGTCATGAAAGATCTGGCCAGAGAGAAAATGACGATGATTGTGGTGACACATGAGATGGGATTTGCCAGAGAAGTGGCGGACCGGGTTTTGTTTATGGATGAAGAGGGAATCGCGGCGGATGACACGCCGGATCAGATCTTTAATCACCCCTCATCCCCCCGGATTGCGGGGTTCATTCACAGTATACTGGGTTAATATGAACGGATGACAAAGGCCGGCATGCAAAAAGCACGCCGGCCTTTTCGATTGTTCTTCAGACGGAAGCCGCAGACACGTCGGACTTTGCCGCCTCCGCGTCATTGGCGCAGTTTATGCAATACTGAATAATATCCTTTCTGGTTACGATTCCGATAAACACATTTTTATCGTCAACTACCGGTACGAAATTCTGGTTGGAGGCCTTCAGAAACAGGTCTTCAATATTGGCATTGGCGCCGATCGGCTGATTTTTAATGCGGCGCGGTATATTTGATACCGGAATGTGTTCGATGGCAATCTTCTCGCCGCTGATCAGATTGTGCTTGTATGTCCAGAGAAAATCTCCTTCGGTGATTGTTCCCACATATTCCCCCTGGCGGTTTAAAACCGGGACGGCAGAGTAGCGGTGGTACTCCATTTTTTCCAGTGCCTGTCTGACAGTATAGTCATCAAAAATATAGGCAACCTCACTTTTGGGTGTTAAAAAGAATAAGATGTTCATATTTACCTCATTTCCATTCATCAGCATTTTGCAAAGCATTTATCGTTACCCGGCGGCCGCTTCGGCGTCTTCGCTCCGGGCTTGTTTTCTATGTAGAACCGTCTCAGGTTTTTCACTACATTAAGTATACTATAAAGAGAAGAGACAAGACATTAAATTTTTATGAAAATTTTGTGGTTTGGCGTTCGCAGCTCTTTTTTTATGGTATACTTATAAAAAGAAAAATTCTTTCTTATTCCATCCCAGGTTTTATGGGACGGAGAAAGTGACAGATTGGAGGGAGCGCATATGAAGTTAATCTATGCAATTATTAATGATGATGCAAATGACGTGATTTCCGAACTGAATCAAAATGGTTTTAGTGTTACGAAGCTGGCCACCACGGGAGGATTTCTGAGGAAGGGAAATACGACCCTGCTGATCGGTACCGATGAAGAAAAGGTACAGGATGTGATCGACATCGTTAAGAAAAATTGCGCTCAGAGAGAACAGTTAGTCTACAATACGCCGATTCCGCCGGCAGGAGGCCTGGGAGTGGGATGCTATATGCCAACCCCGGTGAATATAGAGGTGGGCGGGGCGATCGTCTTTGTGACCGATGTGGATCGGTTTGAAAAGGTGTGACATAGTATACGAAGGATAATAATACTTAAAATCCCTGCCCTGGTCGGCAGGGATTTATTTCATTACATAGGAAAGTCTCCAGACTTTCCTCTAATAGAATGGGAGAGAGACAATGCTGGAAAGAAAAGCAGAACAGGATATTTATATTGAACTAAAACAGAGACTTGCGGAATCCACATCCTCCTATCATACGGTCCGGAGAGCTGCACTGGATCTTAAGGAGGCCGGATTTACTTATTTAAATCCGGAGGATAAATGGGAATTGAAACCCGGTGGAAAATATTATACGGTGTTTTTTGGCTCCGCCCTCTTTGCGTTTACGGCTGGCAGACAATTTATAACCGCCGGAAGTCTGCGGGCAGCCATCGCCCACACGGATTTTCCTGGCTTTAAACTAAAACCGGGCTGCGGGATAAAACAGTCAGGATACGGAAAGCTGAACACTTCCGTATATGGGGGACCCATTCTGAACACCTGGCTTGACCGTCCGCTCTCGATTTCCGGCAAGGTGGCCTTAAAGGGCAGTCTATTTGAGCCCAGGATGCGGCTGGTTGATTTTAAACGGCCGGTTCTGACGATACCTAATCTGGCAATCCATATGAACAGAGAGGTAAATAAAGGAATCGAATTAAACAGGCAGAAAGATTTGCTGCCCGTAGGAGAACTTTTTCCGGAGGAGGGTTGTGACGACTCGTTTTTCCTGGAAGCTCTGGCGGCGGAGCTGGGCGCGGCGAAGGAGGATATCCTGGATTATGAATTGACGGTATATGTAAGGGAAGAAGCGGAGAGGCTGGGTTTTACAGGAAAGCTTTTATCCGGCCCAAGACTTGACAACATTACCTCGGTTCAGGCCTGTGTAGAAGGAATCACAGGGGATATAAGGCCGTCGGGACTTAATCTGATCGGATTATTCGACCACGAGGAGGTGGGAAGCCGGACCAGACAGGGAGCGGACTCTGCACTGCTGCCCGGACTCCTGGAGCGGATATACGGCTGCCTGGGTCTGGAGAAGGAGCGGCTTTACCGGGATATTGCCTCCGGATTCCTGCTCTCTGTGGATGTGGCGCATGCCCACCATCCCAACAGCCCGGAGAAGGGAGACCCTACCAATCCGGTGCTGCCGGGGAAGGGCGTGGCCTTCAAGATGTCGGCCAGCCAGTCCTATGCCTGTGACAGTGAACTGGCAGGCATTCTGATGCAGCTTTGTGAGGCAAATCAGATTCCATTTCAAAAGTATGTAAACCGATCGGATATTCCGGGAGGCTCCACGATCGGCTCCATTGTATCCTCCCTGATTCCGGTGAGGACTCTGGATATCGGCGTGCCGGTTCTGGCCATGCATTCGGCCAGAGAGTGTATGGCGGTTTCCGATCAGGCTGCCCTGGAATCCTTGCTGAGTGTGTATTTTACAGCAGAATAATTTACTCAGGCCGGAATTACCGGCCTGTTTTTTTTATTACATAAAATTTGTGAAATATTTATGATAATTATGAATTTAGGTGTTGACATTATAGATTGGGAGTGGTATTTTAATACCAGTAAATGTTAGCACTCTAAAACAATGAGTGCTGACAGATGCAAAAAGACGAGGTCGGGGGTGATTTGGAATGCCGTTAAGTGAAAGAAAATTAAAGATACTGCAAGCGATCATTCAGAATTACCTGGAGACCGGAGAACCTGTGGGTTCCAGAACCATTTCCAAGTATACGGATCTGAATCTGAGTTCCGCCACCATACGGAATGAGATGGCTGATCTGGAGGAACTGGGTTACATTATTCAGCCGCACACATCGGCAGGACGTATTCCTACGGATAAGGCATACCGGCTTTATGTGGACACCATGATGGACAACAAGATTCAGGAAATCGACGATATGAAGGATGCCCTGATGGAGAAAGCCGGGAAGTTAGATAACCTGCTGAAAGAGGTGGCGAAGCTGCTGGCGGTGAATACCAACTATGCCAGCCTGGTATCAGGACCTACATTTGAAAGTGTGAAAGTGAAATTTATTCAGCTGTCGGCGGTGGATGAATATCATCTGCTGGCAGTCATCGTTCTGGAGGGCAATCTGGTAAAGAATAAGATTATCCCATCCAGGGGGCAGATCGGCCAGGATATGATTCTGAAGATGAATATCATGCTGAATACTTGTCTCCAGGGCAGAAGCTTATCAGAGATTAACATGCCTTTAATATCCAGTATGAAGGAGCAGGCCGGAGCGTATGACACGGTGGTCAATGATATTCTGGATGCGATTTCAGAAGCGATCCAGGAGGAAGATGATATCGAGGTTTATACAAGCGGCGCTACCAATATTCTGAAATATCCGGAATTAAGCGACCGGGAGAAGGCTACCGAACTGCTGTACACATTGGAAGAAAAACGGACTCTGACCCAGATTATGAATGAGAAACTGGACGGAGAGCAGGAGAGAGGCATACAGGTTTATATCGGCGATGAAACCAGCGTTTCCTCCATGAAAGACTGTTCTCTTGTTACGGCAACGTATGAATTAGGCGAAGGCATCTATGGGAAAATCGGTATTGTGGGTCCGAAGAGGATGGACTATGAGAAGGTAGTCGGGACGCTGCGGAAACTGATGATGGAACTGGATGAAATATTTAAAGAAAGATAAAGGAAGAAAGGTAAGGCGTCATGGAAGATAAGGAGAAGCTTAAAGAAGAAGCAGAATGTGTCGCAGACGCACAGGATGTGACGGAGACGGCCGAGACATCCGGCGGAGAGACAAAGGAACCGGATAAAAGGACAGAAGAGAAGAAGTCAAAGAGGAAAAAGGATAAAAAAGAAGAGCAGATTGCAGAGCTGAATGACAGACTGATGCGGAATATGGCAGAGTTTGATAATTTCAGAAAGCGGACAGAGAAAGAAAAGTCCCAGATGTATGAAATAGGGGCGAAAAGTATTATAGAGAAGATTCTTCCTGTCATTGATAATTTTGAACGGGGACTTTCCACCGTGCCGGAGGAAGAAAAGGAGAACGGATTCGTACAAGGAATTGAAAAGATATACAAACAGCTTATGACCACCCTGGAAGAAGCGGGCGTTAAGCCGATTGAAGCAGTCGGTCAGGAGTTTGACCCGAATTTCCACAATGCGGTAATGCACGAAGAGAACGAAGAACTCGGAGAAAACATTGTCGCAGAGGAATTCCAGAAGGGGTATTTATATAGAGATACTGTGGTAAGACACAGTATGGTTAAAGTTGCAAACTGACAATCACTGACAAAAAGAAAATAATCTTGCTGTTAGAAAAAATAAGGAGGATTTTTATTATGGGAAAAATCATTGGTATTGATCTTGGTACAACAAACTCATGTGTAGCCGTTATGGAAGGCGGCAAGCCAGTTGTTATTGCGAATACAGAAGGTTCCAGAACCACGCCGAGCGTTGTGGCATTCACGAAGACAGGAGAGAGACTGGTAGGCGAGCCTGCAAAGCGTCAGGCAGTTACCAACTCAGAGAAAACAATCTCCTCTATCAAGAGACATATGGGAACTGACTTCCGTGTAACAATCGACGACAAAAAGTATTCTCCTCAGGAGATTTCCGCAATGATTCTTCAGAAAATGAAGGCGGACGCAGAAAACTATCTGGGCGAATCTGTGAAGGAAGCAGTTATCACGGTTCCTGCATACTTTAACGATGCTCAGAGACAGGCAACGAAGGATGCGGGCAAGATTGCAGGCCTGGATGTAAAGCGTATCATCAACGAGCCGACTGCGGCAGCGTTGGCTTACGGCCTGGACAATGAAAAAGAACAGAAAATTATGGTTTATGACCTGGGCGGTGGTACCTTTGATGTGTCCATCATCGAGATCGGCGACGGCGTAATCGAAGTACTGGCAACCTCCGGTGATAACCGTCTGGGCGGTGATGATTTCGATGAGAGAATCACCCAGTACATGATCAGCGACTTCAAGACAAAAGAAGGCGTGGATTTAGGAAATGATAAGATGGCGCTGCAGAGATTAAGGGAAGCGGCAGAAAAGGCGAAAAAGGAGCTGTCATCCGCTACTACAACCAATATCAACCTGCCGTTTATCACTGCAACCGCAGATGGCCCGAAACATTTTGATATGAATCTGACCAGAGCTAAATTTGATGAACTTACCCATGACCTGGTAGAGAGAACAGCCGTACCGGTACAGAACGCGCTGAAGGATGCGGGAATGACGGCTTCGGAGCTGGGTAAAGTATTGCTGGTAGGCGGTTCCACCCGTATCCCGGCCGTACAGGATAAGGTAAAACAGCTGACCGGCCACGAGCCGAGCAAGAGCCTGAATCCGGATGAGTGTGTAGCCATCGGCGCTTCGATTCAGGGCGGCAAGCTGGCAGGCGATGCAGGCGCAGGCGATATCCTTCTGCTGGATGTAACTCCGCTGTCACTGTCCATTGAGACCATGGGCGGCGTTGCTACCAGACTGATCGAGAGAAATACAACGATCCCGACGAAGAAGAGCCAGATCTTCTCCACCGCTGCCGATAACCAGACTGCTGTTGATATCAACGTGGTACAGGGTGAGAGACAGTTTGCCAAAGACAATAAATCTCTGGGCCAGTTCCGTCTGGACGGAATCCCGCCTGCAAGAAGAGGCGTTCCCCAGATTGAGGTTACCTTTGATATTGATGCAAATGGTATTGTAAATGTATCTGCGAAGGATCTGGGCACCGGCAGAGAGCAGCATATCACCATTACAGCCGGTTCCAACATGTCAGATGATGATATCGATAAAGCGGTGAAAGAAGCAGCTGAGTTTGAAGCTCAGGATAAGAAGAGAAAAGAAGCAATTGATGCCAGAAACGAAGCGGATTCTATGGTATTCCAGACAGAGAAGGCTCTGGAGGAAGTGGGCGATAAGATCGACGCATCCGACAAATCTGCTGTTGAGGCTGACTTAAAGAGCCTGAAAGAGCTGCTTGAGAAGAGTGCTCCGGAAACCATGTCCGACAGTGACGTGGATGCGATCAAGGCAGGAAAAGAAAAACTGATGAACAGCGCGCAGAAACTGTTCCAGAAGGTATATGAGCAGGCACAGGCGAGCGGTGCGGCAGGAGCAGGCCCTGATATGAGCGGTGCTGATATGGGTGGCGGTACTGCAGGAAGCACAGGCGGTGCTGACGATAATGTAGTGGACGGCGATTACAGAGAAGTATAAAAAGATTTTACAGGGCAGCCGCCCGCATGAGCGTGCGGGCGGCTGCCGTACTGTAAAGACCAGCGGCGAACAGTTATTTTACAGCTTTACATCCGGTGAGATTTGAGCTATTATGAAACCTGACAGCGCTTTTGTGAGAGTGATAACAGGCGCCGGCACACTGTGCCGGCAGCTTATGAACAAAAGCATCGTGTCGGGAGCATAGAGTAGTTTAGAGCAGAATTTGGCAGCTTCGTTAGCAGAGCTTGCGATATGAATTATAAGGGTGAACTTAAATGGCAGAGAAAAGGGATTATTACGAAGTCCTCGGCGTGGACAGAAGCGCCACGGAGGCAGATTTAAAGAAAGCATACAGAGCGCTGGCCAAAAAATATCATCCGGATATTAATCCGGGGGATAAAGAAGCAGAGGCGAAGTTTAAAGAAGCTTCGGAAGCCTATGCGGTCTTAAGCGATCCGGATAAGAGAAAGCAATATGATCAGTTCGGTCATGCCGCCTTTGATCAGGGCGCCGGAGGAGCCGGAGGTTTTGATTTCAGCGGTTTTGATTTTAGCGATATATTTGGTGATTTATTTGGCGGCGGAGGTTTCGGCGATTTCTTCGGAGGAGGACGAAGCGCGGGCCGGAGAAACGGTCCGATGAAAGGCCAGAATGTACGTACCAGTGTGAGGATTACCTTTGAGGAGGCAGTCTCCGGTACGGAAAAAGAGCTGGATCTGAATTTAAAGGAAGAGTGTGAGACCTGCCATGGTACCGGGGCAAAGCCGGGAACCTCACCTGAGACCTGCCCGAAATGCGGAGGCAAAGGCCAGGTGGTTATGACGCAGCAGTCCATCTTCGGCATGGTGAGAAATGTGTCCACCTGTCCGGACTGTCACGGAACAGGAAAGATTGTCCGGGATAAATGTCCGGACTGTTATGGAACCGGTTATAAGACGAACCGGAAAAAGATTCAGGTATCCATTCCTGCGGGTATTGATAATGGGCAAAGTATCCGTATCCGCGGCAAGGGAGAACCCGGAATCAACGGCGGAGAGCAGGGAGATCTGCTGGTTGATGTGACAGTCAGCCGTCATCCGGTATTCCAGCGTCAGGATTATGACATCTATTCTACCGCGCCGATTTCATTTGCTACGGCTGCTCTGGGCGGAGACATCCGTATCAATACGGTGGACGGGGATGTGATCTATACGGTAAAACCTGGTACACAAACCGATACCCGTGTACGGCTGAGAGGAAAAGGTGTTCCCACACTGCGCAACAAACAGGTGCGGGGGGATCACTATGTGACTCTGGTTGTGACAGTTCCTACCAAGATGACCAAGGAGCAGCAGGATCTGCTGCGGCAGTATGACGATGCCATGAACGGCAAAGCCGGTCAGCCTCGGGAAGAGGGTAAAAAGAAAAAGGGTATTTTCAACCGTTAAATGTTGAACTGATGGGGCGGTAAGAGAACAATTGTTCCCTTGCCGCTTTTTATCATGGAAGTAGATAAGACTCCCACCTTTATAGGTGGTGTGTAAATAACAAATTCGTCTTGGTGGGAGCCCAGTCTCCTTCCAAGATAAAGCCTCCGGCGGATTGCAGAGCCGCACACGCACAGATGTATTATGTCATGCAAAGCATGACGTGCGGCTCGCAGCAAGTACGCCGAGGCGTACTTGAACATATGGATATATTGGACAGGATGATACCAGAAGGAGGTATATGTCAGTGGAGTGGAAGAAATTCAGGCTGCATACAACGACGGCAGCAGAGGACCTGGTCAGCAGCGAGCTGATGGAACTGGGGATCGACGGAATCGAGATAGAGGACCATGTGCCCTTAAGCGAGGCGGAGAAGAAGCAGATGTATGTGGACATCCTTCCCGATCCGATTGCAGATGACGGAAAGGCTGTCATTACGTTTTATCTGGATTCAGACGAGGATATTGATGGAAAGCTGGCGGCTGTGAAGGAGCGGCTGGCTGCTTTATCCGCGTTTACGGATGTGGGCGGCTGCGAGATGGAAGCCTCTGTGACAAAGGATGAGGACTGGGTGAACAACTGGAAGGCCTTTTTCAAGCCATTCCGGGTGGACGAAGAGATTCTGATCAAACCTACCTGGGAGTCCTGCCCGGAGGTCGGCGAACATGATCTGGTGATTGAGATGGACCCGGGCACTGCATTCGGAACCGGTTCCCATGAGACCACAAAACTGTGTATACTGGCCCTGAAGCCGTTTATGAATCCGTCTATCCGTCTGCTGGATGTGGGCTGCGGAAGCGGCATCCTCTCTATCATCGGCATGAAACTGGGAGCGGGGGAGGCCACAGCAATAGACATTGATCCCAGCGCGGTAAGCGCGGCTGAGGAAAATGCGGCGGTAAATGGCGTTGACTTAAGCCGCTATCATATTTTAGCCGGCAATATTTTGGATGACCCCTCCCTTAAGGAGACGGTAGGAACGGGGTATGATGTGGTGGCGGCCAATATTCTGGCCGATGTCATTATTCCGCTGTCCGGCCTGATCGGTGAATACATGCGTCCCGGCGGGATTTTTATCTCCTCCGGCATTATCGATATGAAGGAAGCGGAGGTAAGAGAGGCCCTGCTCGCAAATGGTTTTGAGATCATGGAAGTCAATCATATGGGCGACTGGGTAAGTTTTACTGCCAGGAAGCCTGAATAACAGGAGAATGCTGTGAATCGATTTTATTTTAAACAGGAACAGAAGTATGGAAATCAGGTTATCCTGACCGGGGATGAGGTCAATCATATCAAAAATGTGCTGCGGCTCACACCTGGCGAGCCGGTTATGCTTTGTGACGGCGCGGGTATGGATTTCCCTGGAACGATTATAAAAATAGAAGGCAGGGAGGTTCTGATCCAGATCGGTGAGGGGATTCCCTCCGGGACAGAACTGCCCGGCAGGCTCTATCTGTTTCAGGGTCTGCCCAAGAAGGATAAGATGGAATGGATTATTCAGAAAGCGGTGGAGCTTGGAGTATATGAGATCATTCCGGTTCAGACCCGGCGCACGGTAGTTAAAATAGAGGACAGAAAAAAAGAGGCCAGGAAGCTGGAGCGGTGGAACAGCATCGCCCTGAGCGCGGCAAAGCAGTCCCATCGGGGAATTGTTCCCAAGGTACACTCTGTGATGGGATATGGGGAATCTTTGGACTATGCAAAAGAACTGGATTGTGCTATGATTCCATATGAACTTGCTTCCGGAACCGTACATACGGAGACGGTTGTAAAGAGAGCGGCGAACGCTCTCTCGGCCGGGATATTCATCGGTCCGGAGGGCGGCTTTGACGAAGAAGAGATTCTGCAGGCAGAGCAGAGAGGAATCACTCCGGTTACGCTGGGACACCGGATTCTGAGAACGGAGACGGCGGGGCTTATGGTGCTGTCTCTGATCGGGTTTCAGATGGAGCTGTGTCAGGAGATAAAGTAACTACAAGACAGAGAAGAAAAGGACGGGATCAGTATGGAAGCTTACCTGGATAATGCGGCGACAACAAGGACCTTTGCGTCGGTGCGGGATATTATGGTGAAGACGATGGATGATGACTTTGGAAACCCCTCTTCCCTTCACGCCAAGGGAGTCGGTGCGGAAAAGTATGTGAGAGAAGCGAGGGAAATCATCGCGGGAAGTCTTAAGGTGGCGCCGAAGGAAATTTTCTTTACTTCCGGAGGAACAGAGTCCAACAATCAGGCCCTGATTGGAACGGCGATGGCCAACCAGCGGGCAGGCAGACATATTATTTCAACTAATTTTGAACATGCTTCCGTCTACAATACACTGGGTTTTCTGGAGGATATGGGGTTTGAGGTGACCTATGTGCCGGTGGATTCCCTGGGGCGTGTCAGGATGGATGAATTTCTGGCCGCGATACGGGAAGATACCATTCTCATCTCCATTATGATGGTGAATAACGAGCTGGGCAGTGTGCAGGATATTCCGGCGCTGTCAAAAGCGGCGAAAGAGAAGAAACGAAAGCTTAAAGCGGCCAGCGGAAAACCAAATGTTTCACAGAGCCTGATTTTCCACGTGGACGGGATACAGGCTTATGGGAAATACTATATTTATCCGAAAAGAATGGGAATTGATCTCCTGAGCGTCAGTGCTCATAAGATACACGGACCGAAGGGAATCGGATTCTTGTATATAGATGAAAAAGTGAAAATTAAACCGCTTATCTATGGAGGCGGCCAGCAGAAGGGAATGCGCTCCGGGACAGAAAACGTGCCGGGCATTGCCGGGATGGGACAGGCAGTAAAGGAAATGTATGCCGGACACGAGGATAAGATAAACCGGCTGTATGATCTGAAGAGCCGGTTTATTGAGGGAGTGGGAAAACTGACCGGTACTACGGTGAATGCGGTGGGGGAAGATGTCAGGCAGACAGCTCCTCATGTAATCAGTGTGAGCTTTGAAGGTGTGAGAAGCGAGGTGCTTTTGCATGCGCTGGAAGAACGGGGGGTATACGTTTCTTCCGGTTCCGCATGTTCCTCGAATCACCCTTCTTTGAGCGGAACGCTCCATGCAATCGGCGTGAAAAAAGAACTGCTGGATTCCACGCTCCGTTTCAGTCTGTCCGTATTTAACACGGAGGAAGAGATTGATTACGCACTAGCCGTACTCTCGGAGCTGCTTCCGGTGCTGCGAAGATTTACAAGACATTAAACGAAGGAGAAAACTCATGTCAAAAATGATCTATAAGGCATTTTTAATCAAGTATGCGGAGATCGGTATAAAGGGGAAAAACCGGTTTATTTTCGAGAACGCGCTGCGGGATCAGATTAAAAATGCGCTGAAGCGTGTGGAGGGCGACTTTTCTGTCTCCAAGGAGCCGGGACGGATCTTTGTGGAGGTTCAGGGAGACTATGACTATGAAGAGACGGTATCTGCCCTGACAAAGGTGTTCGGGATCGCCTCGATCTGCCCGGTGGCAGTGATTGAAGACAAGGAATGGGAGAATCTGTGTGTCAGGACCGCCGAGTATGTGGAGCAGGTTTACGGTGCAGAAAGCCTGAGCTTTAAGGTGGAGGCCAAGAGGGGAGATAAATCTTATCCGATTCAGTCCCCGGAGATCTGTATCGAGATGGGAGCTTACCTGCTGGATCATTTCCCCCATCTTACGGTGGATGTTCACAGCCCTCAGATAAGGATTACCGTTGAGGTGAGAGAGAGAGCCTATGTGTACTCCGTCACTATACCGGGGCCGGGAGGCATGCCTGTGGGCTCCAACGGCAAGGCGATGCTTCTCTTGTCCGGAGGAATCGACAGTCCGGTAGCCGGTTATATGATCAGCAAAAGAGGTGTCACCATCGAGGCGGTTTATTTTCATGCGCCGCCGTACACCAGTGAGAGAGCAAAGCAGAAGGTAGTGGATCTGGCCCGTCTGGTGGCCAGGTATACCGGCCCGATCCGGCTTCATGTGATTAATTTCACGGATATACAGCTGATGATTTATGATAAATGCCCGCATGATGAATTGACGATTATTATGAGACGATATATGATGCGGATCGCACAGATACTGGCGGAAAATAATCAGTGCCTGGGACTGATCACAGGTGAGAGCATCGGCCAGGTGGCCAGCCAGACTCTACACAGCCTGGCGGCAACAAATGAAGTATGCACCATGCCGGTGTACCGTCCGGTGATTGCCTTTGATAAACAGGAAATCGTGACGCTGTCTGAGAAAATAGGGACTTACGAGACCAGTATTCTGCCCTTTGAAGACTGCTGTACTATTTTCGTGGCCAAACATCCGGTGACCAAGCCGAATGTGAATATTATCCGTAATTCGGAGAAGAAACTGATCGGCACAATCGAGGATCTGGTTGCCGCGGCTCTGGAGACGGAAGAGGTTATAATGGTGGAAGCATAGGAAGCGGAAAGCTGCCCCGGATTTTATTGATATGGGGAACATAGTTTCCTATATCAAAAGAAGCCTCACGCAAGCGTGAGGCTTCTGAATTGTTACTTCATATGTTATTCAATGATAAACGGCTTTAATGCATTTAATATAGCCTGACAGTTGCTTTCATCGCAGTGGATATTCAGGTCAATCGGCTTGGAAAGATTTAAACTGAAAATTCCCATAATTGATTTTCCGTCAATCACGTAACGGCCGGAAACCAGATCGAAATCGGTATCAAATTTAGTGACTTCATTCACAAATGCTTTCACCCGGTCAATGGAATTTAATGATATTTTAACTGTTTTCATAAGTTACCTCCCAGATAATAATTTTTCGTTCAGGATATATGCCAAAGAGCTTCTTATAAGCCTTTTTGCAGACTATAAATTCTATTTATATACTACCTTTTGAAGCAGTAAAAGTCAAGTGAAGAACAGATAAAAAAGAGGTTTAAAATGGATAAAAACAAAGGGGAAAATCCCAGTGTTGCTTTTCTCACACTGGGCTGTAAAGTGAATTCTTATGAGACGGATGCCATGGAGCTTAAGTTTCGGCAGGCCGGCTATCAGATAAAAGACTTTCATGACAGAGCTGATATTTATGTGATCAATACCTGCACGGTGACTAACATTGCCGACCGTAAGTCCAGGCAGATGCTGCACCGGGCAAAGAAATTGAATCCGGAAGCACTTGTTGTAGCGGCGGGATGTTACGTGCAGGCTGCGGGAGAGGAATTGCTCAAAGATACCTCCATTGATCTGATCGTAGGAAATAACCAGAAACAGCACATTGTCTCTCTTGTGGAAGAATGCCGCAGCAGGGGACAGAATATGGGATGCCTGCTGGATATGGGCCAGGAGAAGGAATACGAGCCGCTGCACATTGACGATGCAGGGGAGAAGACCAGAGCCTATATCAAGATACAGGACGGCTGCAATCAGTTCTGTTCTTACTGCATTATTCCCTATGCCAGGGGCAGAATCAGAAGCAGGGAGGAAGCGGATATCGTGGAGGAAGTTTCCGGTCTTGTCCGGAAGGGATACCGGGAAATTGTGCTCACTGGTATTCACCTGTCCTCTTATGGAGTGGAGCGGGGAGAAGAAAATGCTCTGCTCTCGCTGATTGTGACCTTAAGCGGAATCGAAAATCTGGAACGAATCCGTCTCGGTTCACTGGAACCGAGGATTATTACTCCGGAATTTGTGAATACTTTAAAAAATGATACCAAGTTTTGTCCCCATTTTCATCTATCGCTGCAGAGCGGGTGCGATGAGACTCTGAGAAGGATGAACCGGAAATATACGACGGAGGAATATTTGCACAAATGTGAAATGATCCGGGAAGCTTTTTGTCTTCCTGCGATCACAACCGACGTCATTGCAGGCTTTCCGGGGGAAACAAAAGAGGAATTCGCGGCCACCGAAGCGTTTCTTGAGAAGGCTGCATTTGCTCAGATGCACATTTTCAAGTATTCCAGAAGAAAAGGTACCAGGGCGGACATAATGCCGGATCAGGTTCCTGAGGAGATCAAGGCTGAGCGCAGCAGCAGGCTGCTTTCCCTGGAGAAACGCTTGCGGGAAGAATACGAGAGAATGTTTATCGGCAGGAAAGAACGGGTGCTTCTGGAAGAAGAGACAGAGATTGATGGAAAGAGATATATGACAGGGCATAATGAAAGGTATATAAAAATCGCTGTTCCTGCCGGAACCGGCAGTTCAGGCGAGATCGTGGAGGTGACGGTGACAGGGGTACTGGGAGAAGGAGTTATGGAAGGGAGAATGAAGAATGAATAGGGAAGAATGAAGGGAGAATGAAGAAGGAATAGAGAAGAATGAAGGAAGAATGAAGAACGGATGAGGGAAGTAGGAAGAAGGAATAGTGAAGAATGAAGAACGGATGAGGGAAGTGAAAGCTGCGGCGAAGCCGCAGGTGAAAGTGTTCCTTCGGAACGGTGAAATATGGACGCAGGTCTGCGTCCAATGTAAATCGCAGATTAGCTGCGAGTGAAGAGGGAAAAGAATGCGTGAAGGCTGCTTCATTTTTCTTTAAGGATTTATTTCCTTGCCATTTTTATTCGGTTATATTAGAATATATCTAGTTGTACGATGCGGATGCGATACAAGATATACACATTTAAAGGACGTGGTTGAGATGCAGAACCTGGATAATACACAGTATTTTAAAGTACAGAAGGAGCCTGAACCCAGCGTAAGGGAAGTGATAGCGAGGGTTTATGATGCTTTGAAGGAGAAGGGTTATAATCCGGTGAATCAGATGGTTGGATATATTATGTCTGGTGATCCTACTTATATTACGAGCCACAATGGTGCCAGAAGTCTGGTTATGAAGGTGGAGCGGGATGAAATCCTGGAAGAATTACTGAAAGACTATATTATTAAAAATCTGAGATAGGATAAGTTGTTTAATGAGGATAATCGGTCTGGATTACGGTTCCCGTACGGTAGGTGTGGCGGTCAGCGATCCTTTGGGACTGACGGCACAGGGATTGGAAGTAATCCGAAGAAAAGAAGAGAATAAACTGCGCCGTACGCTGGCGAGAATTGAGGAACTGATTAAGGAATATGAGGTTTCTCTTATTGTGTTGGGTTATCCCAGGAATATGAATTATTCCGAGGGGGAGCGTGCGAAGAAATCGGAAGAATTTGCCGGGATGCTGGAGCGCAGAACCGGACTTTCAGTGGTGTTGTGGGACGAGCGTCTGACCACGGTGGCGGCTCACAGCAGCCTGATTGAAGGCGGAATGCGAAGAGAAAAACGTTCGGAGATTGTGGACGAGGTAGCGGCGGTATTTATACTGCAGGGGTATCTGGATTTTTTGTGCAACAAAAAGAAAGAAGAAGAGGAATAGGAAAGGCACGGTGAAACATGTCGAGGTATGAAACACTGGTATTTACCGGTGAAGATGGAGACGAAGCGGAATTTGCTGTTTTGGAACAGACAAAAGTGAACGGCATTAATTATTTGCTGGTATGTGAAGATACGGACGAGGACGAAGCGGCAGCCCTTATTTTAAGGGAACTGAAAGAAGAGAACGGAGAATGTGTTTATGAGCCGGTGGAGGATGACACGGAGTTAAGCGCAGTTTCCAGAATATTCGAAGAACTGATGGACGACGTTGAAATTGAGTGAGGCAGGGGTTAGCCTGCCGGTCATGTGCCCTTATCCCCAGGCACGCAGAATGAATGTAGAAAAATACTTGAATTCGGTAAATAAAATACGGGGGAAATTGTACGGAGGTGTAATTTTTTGAAAAAGAATACAGATAACAAAAATGCGAAGGTAAAGATCATACCCTTGGGAGGACTGGAACAAATCGGTATGAACATTACCGCTTTTGAGTATGAGGACAGCATCATTGTGGTGGACTGCGGTCTCTCCTTCCCGGATGACGAGATGCTGGGAATTGACCTGGTGATACCGGATGTTACCTACTTGAAGGATAATATAAAGAAAGTAAAGGGATTTGTCATTACGCATGGCCATGAGGACCATATCGGGGCGCTCCCATATATATTGAGAGATATCAATGTACCGGTTTATGCAACCAGGCTGACCACTGCCATCATTGAGCATAAGCTGGAAGAGCATAATATGCTCAAAACCACAAAGCGCAAGGTGGTAAAATACGGACAGACCATTAACCTGGGATGTTTCAGGATCGAATTTATCCGGACGAACCACAGTATTGCGGACGCGGCAGCCCTGGCGATCTATACCCCGGCGGGAATTATTGTTCACACAGGCGATTTTAAAGTGGATTATACTCCGGTATACGGAGAGCCGATCAATCTGCAGCGCCTGGGGGAACTGGGTAAAAAAGGCGTGCTGGCGCTGATGTGCGACAGTACCAACGCCACAAAACAGGGGTCAACCATGTCCGAGCGGACGGTAGGAAAGACCATTGATACAATATTTGCCGACAACATTCACAGCCGGATCATCGTGGCTACGTTTGCGTCCAATGTGGACCGCGTGCAGCAGATTATCAATTCCGCGGAGAAATTCGGCAGGAAGGTCGTGGTGGAAGGCCGGAGTATGGTCAATATTCTGTCCATCGCTATGGAAGTCGGCTATATGCATATGAATGATAATACGCTGATTGATATAGAGCAGATGAAAAATTATCCGGATGAGAAGCTGGTTTTAATTACGACGGGCAGCCAGGGAGAGTCTATGGCAGCTCTGTCGAGAATAGCCGCTAATATTCACCGGAAGGTTTCCATTAAGCCGGGGGATACGGTTATTTTCAGTTCTTCTCCTATTCCCGGCAATGAGAAGGCGATTTATCGGGTAATCAATGAATTATCCATGAAGGGGGCCAAGGTTATATTCCAGGATACCCATGTATCCGGACATGCCTGCCAGGATGAGATCAAGCTGATCTATTCTCTGGTGAAACCCAAATATGCGATACCTGTGCACGGTGAATACCGGCATCTGATGGCGAATGCGGATGTGGCCAAATCTCTGGGTATCCCGAAGGAACGGATTCATATTCTCTCCTCCGGCGATGTGCTGGAGCTGTCAGAGGACCGTTCCAGGATCGCAGACAAGGTGGAAGCCAGAGGTGTTCTGGTGGACGGCCTTGGAGTGGGCGATGTGGGGAATATTGTCCTGAGAGATCGTCAGATGCTTTCGGAAAATGGTCTGATTGTCATCGTGGTGACTCTGGAAAAATACAGCAATCAGGTTCTATCCGGACCGGATCTGGTATCCAGGGGTTTTGTCTATGTGAGAGAGTCGGAGGATCTGCTGGAAGAAGCAAAACAGGTTGTGAACAGTGCGCTGCAGATGTGCATTTATAATAATATTACTGACTGGGGCAAGATTAAGTCCGAGATCAAGGATACCCTGAGCGATTTCCTCTGGAAGAAGATGAAGAGAAATCCGATGATCCTCCCGATTATTATGGAGGTATAACCTTCCGGACCGACAGACTTAATTTGCATACGGGGAGGCACTTATGGAGGAAATGGAGCTGGTACTGGACCAACTGCTGGAGTATATTCACAGCACGGAGGTATACCAGGCATATCAGACATCGCTGAAGGCCTTGAAGGAAAAACCGGAACTGTATGATGAGGTAAAACGGTTTTGCAGGAAGAGGTTTTCCTATCACTGGTCCGATGCAGGAGAGGGCAGCAGTCATCTGACTGAACTGGGGGAATTGTATGAGGAACTGCGTCTGAATCCGGTGATCAGTGCTTTTCTGAAGGCGGAGACTGACTACTGTAAGCTGGTCCGCATGCTGACAAAACGAATTTACGAAGGATTACAGATTGATCCCGGCTTTCTGGAGGATGAGTTATGAGCAAAAAGAAATCAACAACAAAAGTAGCCTTAAAGATGACCGGAGGAGCTGTGAATATGCTTCTTACGATTGCTTTCTATATTCTGGTAATCATGGTGATCTGCAAGATAGGGGCTATGTCCTATGAATTTGCCTATGAAATCTTCGGGGATGTTTCTGTGGATGCAGAGCCGGGAAGAGATGTGGAAATAACCATAAATGAAGGCGACTCTGCTATGAATATAGCGGGTAAGCTGGAAGTGAATAAGGTTGTAGTAAATAAATATTCATTCTATATACGGATTAAACTGAACCGGAAAAACCTGGTTAAGCCGGGGACCTATACCCTGAACAGTTCGATGAATTACGATGAGATCATGAGGGTGATTACAGGTCAGGCGGAACCGGCGGAAGAGAAGAAGTAGCACGCCTGTTCGTCATGGCGGAGGAGTGTACAGAATTGATAGAAAACGAGAGGATGGCTGTCTATATCCAGTCCTTGGACCCACCGCTGCCGGATTATCTGGCAGATATGGAGAAGCAGGCGCGGGAAAATCATGTTCCGGTTATCCGGAAATCAACCCAGTCCCTGCTTCGTTTTCTGTTGCGGCTTCACAGACCGCAGCAGATTCTGGAGGTCGGGACGGCGGTAGGATTTTCAGCCTTATTGATGAAAGAATATCTTCCTGAGGGAGGACAGATTACCACAATTGAGCGTATTCCCAAGAGAATCGAAGAGGCTTGTGCTAATTTAAAGCGGTTTGACCCGGAGCGGTGTATCCGGCTGCTGACGGGGGACGCGGCGGATGTGCTGAATGAGCTTGCGGTGCAGGAGGCATCCCGGTATGATATGGTCTTTATGGATGCCGCCAAGGCCCAGTATATTCATTTTCTCCCTCCTGTGCTGAAATTGATGAAGCCCGGGGCTCTGCTGGTTTCTGACAATGTGCTGCAGGATGGAACGGTGATTGAGTCCAGATACAGTATCACACGGCGGGACCGCACGATCCACAGCAGGATGAGGGAATACTTATCGGCCCTCACTCACAGTGAGGCGCTGGAGACGGTTATTCTGCCGGTGGGCGACGGCATTACGATGAGTACAAAGGTGAAATAGAGAAGAGAATCGCTTCGGAATGGAGGAAATCATGGGGGAGAATAAGATCAGAGTACCGGAACTTCTGATACCGGCCAGCTGTCTGGAAGTCCTTAAGGTTGCGGTAACGTATGGGGCCGACGCAGTATATCTGGGCGGAGAAATGTTCGGATTAAGGGCGAAAGCCAAAAACTTTTCAGCGGAGGATATGAAGGAAGGTATTGCCTTTGCCCATGCCCATGGGAAAAAGGTATATGTGACGGCTAATATTACGGCTCACAACCGGGATCTTTCCGGTGTGGAGAAGTATTTTGAAGAGCTGAGAGAGATCGGTCCGGACGCCCTTATTATTTCCGATCCGGGCGTGTTTGAGATCGCGGGCCGGATCTGCCCGGAGATTGACCGCCATATCAGCACCCAGGCGAATAATGTAAACTATGCCACGTACCGTTTCTGGCACAGCCTTGGAGCAAAGCGGGTTGTGTCCGCGAGAGAGCTGTCTTTGAAAGAGATAGGGGAGATCCGTCAAAATATTCCGGACGACCTGGAGATAGAGACGTTTGTCCATGGCGCGATGTGTATTTCTTATTCGGGAAGATGCCTTCTGAGCAATTATTTTACCGGAAGAGATGCCAATCTGGGCGCCTGTACCCACCCCTGCCGCTGGAAGTATTATCTGGTGGAGGAGAGCCGGCCGGGAGAGTATCTGCCGGTGGAGGAAAATGAGCGGGGAACCTATATTTTCAACTCCAGGGATTTGTGTATGATTGAGCATATCCCGGATCTGATTGCCGCCGGCATCGACAGCTTTAAGGTGGAAGGGCGGATGAAGACCGCCCTGTATGTGGCGGCGGTAGCCAGAACCTACAGGCGTGCGATTGATGATTATCTCAATGATCCGGCGCTCTATGAGAAAAATCTGCCATGGTACCGGGAAGAAATTTCAAAATGTACGTACCGTCAGTTTACCACAGGATTTTTCTACGGACCGACGACTCATGAGTCTCAGATCTATGACGCCAATACCTATGTGAAAGAATATACTTATCTGGGCTTGATCGGAGATCGAAATGAAAAGGGTCTGTATGAGCTGGAGCAGAGAAATAAATTTTCTCTGGGCGACGAAATAGAAGTAATGAAGCCGGACGGCACGAACTGTTCTGTCCGGGTTAACCGGATTGAGGACGAAGAGGGTAATCCGATGGAGAGCTGTCCCCATCCCAGGCAGAAGATTGCTGTGGATCTGGGCATAGATTTAAACCGATTTGATCTTCTGAGAAAAAAGGAGGAGCCGTCTCAGTAGCGGTTTTCCATACGCATAATAGAATGGAAAGAGTTTAGGGGCAGCCTGTCATTTATTGACAGGCTGCCTTTTCTTTTTACAATTAGACATATGACATTGTAGAATAATTATCAGAAAGTTTATAAAATTGCGAAAAGGAAGAGTTTGGAAAATGATGTTGATTAACGATATATACGGAGGGAAAAGCGTCCTGTGAAAAGAAAAGAATGTTCAAAATTTAACAAGGGAAAGCGCCTTATTTAAAGGAAAAACCGGCCTGCTCAGGAACATGTGTTCGTTAAAAACTTCACAGTCTTTTTTTAAGTACAATCATTGCGTTTTTGCGTTTTTTCCTTTATCATTTTATCTAACAATTATGTGACAAACGATGAAATGTGTTTTAGTTTTTTACACAAATCTGCTGACGGCAGAAAAGTTTGGCGGGAAGACTGAAACGAAGAAAGGGGTAGGTAAATGAGACTGGGAACATTTATCGGAGGCATCCATCCCTACGAGGGAAAGGAACTGGCCATGGATGTGCCGACGATCGAACATTTGCCGAAAGGGGATTTGGTTTACCCGGTGGTTCAGCATCTGGGGGCACCGGCCAGACCGATTGTGTCGGCGGGGGATCATGTTCTGATGGGCCAGCGGATTGCGGAGGCCAGTGCTTTTATTTCCGCGAATATCTGCTGTACGGTGTCAGGGACTGTTAAGGGAATTGAAAAACGCAGGATTGTCTCAGGAGATATGGTAGATGCCATTATCATTGAGAATGACAATCAATATACGCCTGTTGAGGGGTTTGGTGTACATAGGGATTACAAAGGCATGACCAAAGAAGAGATCCGGCAGGCCGTGAAAGATGCAGGAATCGCCGGAATGGGCGGAGCTGGTTTTCCCACCCATGTGAAGATCACACCGAAGGATGATAATGCGATAGACTATATTCTGGTGAACGGGGCTGAGTGTGAGCCTTATCTTACGTCAGATTACCGGGTTATGCTTGAAGCACCGCAGAAAGTGGTGAATGGCTTAAAGGTGGTTCTGGCGCTGTTCCCCAACGCAAAAGGCTGTATCATGGTTGAGGATAATAAGCCGAAGGCGATTGAAATACTCCGGGAGCAGACGAAGGACGAACCGAACATTGAAGTGAAGGTTTTAAAGACAAAATACCCCCAGGGTGCAGAGCGTATGCTGATCTATGCCGCAACCGGCAGAACCAGCAATTCCTCCATGCTCCCTTCGGATGTGGGATGTATTGTGCTGAATCTGGACACCACGGTTGCCATTTACATGGCAGTGTGTGAGTCCACTCCCCTAATGCGGCGAATCGTTACGGTTTCCGGGGATGCCATTGCAAATCCGGGCAATTATCAGGCCAGGATCGGTACAAATTATGCCGAACTTCTGGAAGCGGCAGGCGGGTTTAAGGAGAAACCGGAGAAAGTAATTTCGGGCGGTACCATGATGGGCATGGCCCTGTTTGATCTGAATGTTCCGGTAACCAAGACTTCTTCGGCGCTGCTGGCACTGACGAAGGATGAGGTGGCGGAGCATGAGCCCGGTCCCTGTATCCGGTGCGGCCGGTGCGTGGAGGTCTGTCCCAGCCGTATCGTGCCTCAGAAGATGGCAGAGGCGGCTTTCCGTCTGAATGAAGAAAGATTTGTGGCTTTAAACGGCATGGAATGTTATGAGTGCGGCAGCTGTACCTATGTGTGTCCGGCGAAGCGCTATCTGACCCAGGCTTTCCGCCAGACAAGACGAAGCGTGCTGGCGAAACGAAAGAAAAAATAGAGGGGGTGTTTTTATGAACGAATTAGAATTATACAATGTATCCGTATCACCTCATACGAGGCAGAAAGACACCACCGCTACGATTATGAGGGATGTGGCCATTGCACTGATTCCGGCCAGCCTGTTCGGAGTCTACAATTTCGGGCTTCCGGCCCTGATTATCCTGGTGACCAGCGTGGCCACTTCCGTGCTGGCTGAATATGTATGGCAGAAGCTGATGAAGCAGCCGGTGCGCACCGGCGACTGCTCCGCTCTTGTCACAGGGCTTCTCTTGGGACTGAACATGCCGGCAACCGTGCCGATCTGGCTGGTGATGCTGGGCGATATTTTTGCTATCATTGTGGTAAAACAGCTCTTTGGAGGCCTGGGGCAGAATTTTGTAAATCCGGCCCTGGCTGCCAGATGTTTTCTGTTGATTTCCTTTGCATCCCGCATGACTACATATCCGGCCCTGGACGGCGTGAGCGGCCCTACGCCCCTCCAGCTGGTAAAGGCAGGGGAAGCGGTGAATTTATCCAATATGTTTCTGGGCAGGGTTTCCGGTGTGATCGGGGAGACTTCCGTAATCGCGATTCTGATCGGCGCGGCCTATATGCTGGCCCGCAGAGTGATCAGCCTGCGGATTCCTCTTTGCTATCTGCTTTCGTTCAGCGTGCTGATCCTGCTGATCGGAGGAAGGGGCTTTGATCTTCACTATCTGGCGGCTCAGCTGTGTGGCGGCGGTCTGATGCTGGGGGCTTTCTTTATGGCCACCGATTACGTAACTTGTCCGGTTACCAAGACAGGGCGAATTGTATATGGTATATTTCTCGGCTGCATGACCGCTGTTTTTCGGAAATTCGGCGGGGCCGGCGTATCCTATGCGATTCTTCTTGGAAACCTGATGGTTCCGTTAATTGAAAAGATTACGATGCCGGTTCCGTTCGGAATGAAAGGAAAGGTGGTCAAGAGATGAAAACGATACTAAAAGACGCGTTGATTTTGTTTGCCATTACTCTTGTATCCGGACTTCTGCTGGGCTTTATATTTGATATTACCAAGGAGCCGATCGAAGCGGCGAATGAGAAGGCGACACAGGAGGCTTACCGCCAGGTATTCCCTGAGGCCGATGTATTTGAAGAATCCCAGGCGCTGAATGATAATGTGAGCAGCAGCGAGCAGATCATAGCGGATCTGAACCTGGAAGGCGTGCTGGTTGACGAAGCGATGGAGGCGAAAAACACTTCCGGAGACACAGTGGGCATTGTGATGAAAGCAACGTCTAATAACGGCTATGGCGGAGCCATTACAATTTCTCTCGGTGTTGATAATGATGGGGTTCTGACCGGAATCAAGGTACTGCAGATGAGCGAGACTGCGGGGCTGGGCGCTAAATGCCAGGATGAAGATTTTCAGAACCAGTTTTCCGGTATCAGGGCGGATATGGTCCAGTCTGTAAAGACCGGGGCAGCCCAGGATAATGAAATAGATGCGATCAGCGGCGCCACCTTTACCACCAATGCGGTGACAGAGGCGGTCAATGCGGGGCTTGCATTTGCCAAATACTGCAGAGCAAATCAGTGAGGAGGGAAAAAGATTGAAACGATGTATGGAACGGCTTTTTAACGGCATCATCAAAGAGAATCCCACTTTTGTGCTGATGCTTGGTATGTGCCCTACCCTTGCGGTTACAACCGCAGCCATGAACGGACTTGGTATGGGGCTTTCCACCATGGTGGTTTTAGTATGTTCCAATGCAATGATTTCCGCATTGAGAAAGATTATTCCGGATAAAGTCCGTATGCCGGCTTACATAGTAATTGTCGCTACTTTCGTTACCATGGTGGAATTCCTGCTCCAGGCTTATGTGCAGTCTCTGTTCAATGTACTGGGCATCTATATTCCGCTGATTGTTGTCAACTGTATTATCCTTGGAAGAGCAGAATCCTATGCCTCAAAGAATCCGGTTATACCGTCCGTATTTGATGGAATCGGCATGGGCCTTGGATTTACGGCCGCGCTGACGGTGATCGGTTTTTGCAGAGAGCTTCTGGGAGCCGGTACGGTTTTCGGATATCGTATCATGCCGGCGTCCTATGAGCCGGTTTCGATTCTGGTGCTGGCGCCGGGCGCATTCTTTGTTCTGGCCTGTCTGACTGCACTTCAGAATAAACTGAAGGCGCCTTCGGCGACGAACGGGCCAGAGGGAATTAAGATGGCCTGCGGAGGCGACTGTATGTCCTGCGTGGGCTGTGAAAGGACGGCGAATAAGAACGCACTCCACCGGGAGCAGATGGAAGCAGGGGGGAATGAGAAATGAAAGAGATGATACTTGTACTTATTTCAGCAGCCCTTGTTAATAACGTTGTTTTAAGCCAGTTTCTTGGACTATGTCCTTTCCTGGGCGTCTCAAAGCGGATCGAAACAGCTGCCGGAATGGGTGCTGCGGTTATATTTGTTATTACGATTTCTACCGCCATCACATGGGTGATCTATGATCTGGTACTGGCAAATCATGGTCTGGAATATTTAAAGACGATTGTATTTATCCTCGTTATCGCCGCTCTGGTTCAGCTGGTGGAGATGGTGCTCAAGAAGATCAGCCCGGCACTTTATTCGGCGCTGGGAGTTTATCTTCCGCTGATCACTACCAACTGTGCGGTTTTAGGCGTGGCGCTTACCAATATCCAGAAGGGAAATGGCTTTGTCAAGAGTTTGGTAAACGGATTTGGAACCGCAGTTGGCTTTTTGATTGCGATTGTTATTATGGCCAGTATCAGAGAGCGGATTGAAGACAATGATATTCCGGAATCGTTTAAGGGAATGCCGATCGTCCTGGTTACGGCTGGATTGATGGCGATTGCCTTTATGGGCTTCGGCGGATTACTGTAAGGAGGAAAACAGATGGGAAGCGGAATCATTCTGGCTGCCGTTGTGGTAGGCATGGTCGGCATCGTCATCGGCCTCCTGCTGGGGGTTGCCGGCCAGAAATTAAAGGTTGAAGTGAATGAGACGGAGGTGGCTGTGAGAGAGTGCCTTCCGGGAAATAACTGCGGCGGCTGCGGCTATCCTGGCTGTGACGGGCTGGCAAAAGCCATTGCGGAGGGAACAGCACCCGTCAATGCCTGCCCTGTGGCAGGAGCGGCAGGAGCAAAAGCGATCGGTGAGATCATGGGTGTGGAGGCGGAAGAGACAGAACAGATGGTAGCATTTGTCCGCTGCTCCGGCACCTGTGAAAATATAAAGACAAAGTATACCTATTATGGGACGGCGGATTGCAAGCAGGCCTTCTTCACGCCGGGCCGGAG
This sequence comes from Anaerolentibacter hominis, assembly GCF_032380675.1. Lineage (NCBI taxonomy): Bacteria > Bacillati > Bacillota > Clostridia > Lachnospirales > Lachnospiraceae > Anaerolentibacter > Anaerolentibacter hominis. Next base: position 1,623,517 of record NZ_JAWDIX010000001.1, on the reverse strand, counting down.
TGAATTTATCTGCAACTACGGCTGCATGGGATATGGTACCTGTGTGAAAGCCTGCCGCTTCGATGCAATTCATGTAGTTAACGGGATTGCAAGAGTGGACCGGGAAAAATGCCGGGCCTGCGGAATGTGCGTGGAGGCCTGTCCGAATCATCTGATTGAGCTGGTTCCCTACGCCTCAAAATATCTGGTACAGTGTTTTTCAAAGGATAAAGGCAAAGCAGTTAAGGCAGGCTGCAATGCGGGCTGTATCGGCTGTACGCTCTGTACCCGGGTATGCGAAACCGGGGCTATCACGGTAGAGAATAATCTGGCGCATATTGATCCGGCCAAGTGTACCGGCTGCGGAAAATGTGCCGAGAAGTGTCCGGTCAAGGTGATTCGTCTGCAGGAATGTGCGGACTGAGAGAACAGAGGGCCTCTGACAGGCGGCATTATAAATGAATCATGATAGATGTATCGAGACCTGGTTTTTTTAGGAAAACCAGGTCTTTTCCATCTTTTATGTCCAATAGCACTAGGACTTTCTGTATGGCATAAAGTATTAATAACCCCTATGAAAGGAGCGCCTGCACTTTTGAAATCATTTCCCAAGCCTCTCACCGCCCAGGAGGAATACGAGTATTTTAAGGCATTCCGAAACGGCGATGAAGAGGCAAGAAAAATTCTGATAGAGCGAAATCTCCGGCTGGTAGCTCATATTGTTAAAAAGTATGCAACAGGGGAAAAGGATACGGATGACTTAATATCCATCGGCGTAATCGGCCTGATCAAAGCAATTGATACCTTTGATATTGACAAGGGAATCCATCTTGCTACCTATGCTTCACGATGTATAGATAATGCTATTCTTACCGATGTAAGAAAACAGTGAGTCCTGGGCGTTCAGACAGCGTTATATTTTAATTCCATGTTCTGTAATTAATTTTCATGCATAGCGGGGAAACGAAAAGGGAATCCTTTCACTAGGAAAATAATGGGAGGTAGGAGAGCGTGAAACGGTCTTTTCTTTTCGGAGTTTTTATGATAACCGCGCTGCTATTAAGCGGCTGTTCCGGAGACCGGCAGCGGATTCGGCTTGCTACCGGCGGCAATACCGGAACATATTATGCCTATGGGACGGCGATGGCCCAGATACTGGAAGATACAACCGGTTATCGCTTCAATGTCCAGTCTACGGGTGCATCCAAGGCGAATATCCAGCTGGTGGCCGACGGCGAGGTGGAGATGGCTATTGTACAGAATGACGTGATGGATTATGCCTATCATGGTACTAATTTGTTTGAGGGAGAAGTCATACAGGACTTTCAGACGCTGGGTGCTCTCTACGGAGAGGTTTGCCAGATTATTGTAGATCCGGCATCCGGCATCCGTTCCATCTGGGATCTGCGGGGAAGAACGGTATCCGTGGGAGACGCAGGCAGCGGAGTGGAGACAAATGCAAGACAGATTTTGGATATCTATGGTATTTCGTTTCAGGACATCCGCAAACAGAATTTAAGCTTTACGGCATCGGCCGATGCGATGAAGGATAAAAAGATTGATGCGTTTTTCTGCACAGCCGGTGTTCCGACTACAGCAATCATGGATCTAGGTACTACAAACCGGATCGCCATGCTTTCGGTGGACCCGGAGCAGGCGGCTCTCTTGATGGAGAAGTATCCTTTTTATACGAGCTATACCATTCCTGCAGGTACTTATAAGGGGATTGATGAAGATGTGGTGACTCTGGCTGTTAAGGCAACGCTGATTGTCAGCGGGCAAGTGAAGGAAGAGACGGTATATGAGCTTACAAAAGCACTTTTTGAACAGAAGGACGCGATTGCAGGAGCCCATGCTAGAGGGGCCGAGTTATCACCTGACTTTGCGGTGGAGGGGATTTCGGTGCCGTTTCATCCAGGCGCAGAGAAATATTACAGGGAAATTGGTGTTCTGCAGAATGAAGCGGAATCAGAATGAGCGTGCAAAGACGAAGGGTGCTGGCAGCAGGCGGACTTTTACTGTGTTTCATCCTGCTGTTTTGTGTTCTCTTAGTACCCCACGGCCGAAAGCTGGTTTTATATCATCAGGAAACGGGGCAGATTTACAGACAGTGGGAGATTGATGAAAGCCTGAAGTTTTCGATTTCCTACGTTCATTCTGTGAGCAAAAGTCCGGTGAGAGATCTATTTCGTACGGTCGGGGACAAGATTCTTGCAGCAGAGACAAGGTATTATTCATTCGGGGCGGGTACCCTGGATGAACTGGGTGAGGGTGCTGTCCTGAGCTACGGAAGCGACGGCAGCATGATTGTATCCGGCTTGGATTTATCATATGAACGTTTGAATCTGATTGTAGGCACGGTTTATGACCATATTCTGAGTATCGGGGAGGAGCAGATCAGCCTGACAAAACTGTGCGGGAAAAATGCTCCGGTTTCACTGGAAATAAGATAGGGCCCGGCGAGGCGAATTTCTTCGCCCAACGAATGTCAGAGTCAGATAAAGAGAGGAAGAGCATTTTGAAGAAACATCGTGTCACGGAAAAGGTTATACGGGAGGAAGAGAGCAGGGATCTGATTGCCGAATTTGACCGGGAGGCAAATATCAGACACTTTACAGGAGCGCCGGCGCTGCTGGTCAGGGCGCTGCTGATCTCTTTTACGGTCTATGTGTTCTGGATTACATTGATCGCATCTCCCGGGGAGCAGGTCAGAAGGGCTTCCTTCCTGGCCTATCTGATTTTTATCACTTTTATGATATATCCGGTCAGACGGCGTCAGGCCAGGCGAATCAACCATGTGCCCTGGTATGATCTGATCTTTGCCTGTGTCGGCGCAGGTTCCTTTTTATACTATATCCTAAACTTTGAAACCATTACGGACCGGGCGGTTCGCATCAGTCCTCTGGACATGCTCATAGCCCTGGCAGGACTTCTGCTGCTGATTGAGGCATGCCGGAGGGTGGCGGGAATACCTATCCTGATCGTGGCAGGAGGGTTTGTGGTCTATGCCTTTGCAAGAGGCTTTACATTCCGCAGGGTGATTCATCAGCTATTTTATACGACAGACGGGATACTTGGAACTCCGCTGGGAGTCTGTGCAACCTTTATCGTACTGTTTATTTTTCTGGGCGCCTTTCTGGAGAAAACAGGAATCGGCAGCTTCTTCGTGGACCTGGCCAACTCGGTGGCCGGATTTGCCTCAGGCGGACCTGCAAAGGTTGCGGTTATTTCCAGCGCCCTGCAGGGAATCTATTCCGGCAGCTCGGTGGCCAATACAGTGGGCAGCGGCAGTGTGACTATACCGGTTATGAAACAGGCGGGATACCGGCCGGAATTTGCGGCGGCGGTGGAGGCGGCAGCATCCACAGGCGGTCAGATTATGCCCCCTATTATGGGAGCAGCGGCATTCCTGATGGCGGAGATGACGGATCTGCCCTACAGCCGGATAGCGCTGGCCGCCATACTTCCGGCTATCCTGTATTTTACAGGCATTTTTCTGATGATCCATTTCGAGGCAAAGAAGTTAGGCTTAAGGGGCCTTGCCAGGGAGGATATTCCTCACTTCGGCAGACTGTTTCTGAGGCGGGGCTATCTTTTCCTGCCTATCCTGGTTCTGGTTGTGCTGATGAGCATGGGAAAGACCTCCGCCTATGCGGCCTGTTATGCCATCCTGACGGCGGTCATTGTGAGCATGTTCCGCAAAGACACCAGGTTAAATCTTACCACCTTCTCCCAGGCTCTGGAAAACGGTGCGAAAAACACAGTGGGCGTGGCAGTTGCCTGCTCGGTTTCCGGCGTGATCATCGGAATCGTAACGATGACCGGACTGGGGCAGGATCTGATCAAAGTGCTATTATCAGTTGCCAATAACAGTCTGCTTCTAGCCCTTTTCATGACGATGATCGCCTGTATTATTATTGGCATGGGCGTACCGACCACTGCTAATTATGTGATTATGGCCACCATTACCGCACCGATTGTAATTAAGATGGGGGTACCCGCACTGGCAGCCCATATGTTTGTCTTTTATTTTGGAATTGTGGCAGATATTACGCCGCCGGTGGCACTGGCCGCTTATGCGGGTTCGGCAATTGCAGGCTCCAATCCGCTGAAAACAGGGCTGACCGCAACCAGGCTGGCGATTACGGCGTTTATCATTCCTTATATGTTTGCCTTAAACCCAGCTATGCTGCTGATTGATACCACACCTCTTGAGATCGCACAGATTGCTGTCACATCTCTGATTGGAATCTTCGGGGTTTCCGCGGGTATGGAGGGGTATATGCTCCGTACAATGAACATGCTGGAGAGGCTTAGTGTGACTGTGGGAGGGCTGCTTCTCATTGAACCGAAACTTGTGACCGACCTGACCGGAGTATCTCTGGTGGCCCTGGGTGTTATCTCACAGATTGTGAAAAGGAGAAAAAATCCTGTCTAATATCTTATCCGGCGACTTGGTACATCCTGTTTCCAATATATATAGAAAGAAGAAACATTCAGGATGGATCTTATATGATTGCAATTTATTCCAGAAAATCCAAGTTTACCGGAAAGGGCGAAAGCATCGGCAACCAGATTGAACTGTGCAGAAATTATATTTTCAATCATCAGATGGCTGAATCAGAACAGGAGCTTCTGCTATATGAGGATGAAGGGTTTTCAGGGAAAAATTTGAACCGGCCTATGTTCGCCCGGATGATGGAGGAGGCCAAAAACGGCAGGCTCCAGGCTATTGTCTGCTATCGTCTGGACCGGATCAGCAGAAACATCGGGGATTTTGCCGTTCTGATCGAACAGCTTGGACGATGGAAGGTGGATTTTGTTTCGATCAGAGAGCAGTTTGACACGTCTTCCGCCCTGGGAAGGGCCATGATGTACATCGCCTCTGTGTTTTCACAGCTGGAGCGGGAAACAATCGCCGAGCGTATCAGGGATAATATGCTGGAGCTGGCGAAGACCGGGCGATGGCTTGGAGGTGTAACGCCGACCGGCTATGAAGCCTATCAGGCGGAGGAGACAGACGGGGAAGGACGGGTCCGGAAATCCTGCCATCTGAGGATAAAACCAGAGGAAGCGAAGCTGGTAAGAAAAATATACCGGCTGTACATAAAGCACGGTACTCTGGCAGGGACGGAGCGGGAACTTGCCAGTCTTGGGCTGTGCAGTAAAAATGGAAAGCCATTTACGAAGGTCACGGTTAAAAATATACTGTCCAATCCCGTTTATCTGATTGCGGATGAGGCGGCGTACAACTATTTCATACATAACGGAGTCACCATCTATGGAGATTATTACGACTTCGACGGCGTTCACGGCATAATGGCATATAACAGGACGCTTCAGAAAACCGGGCGGGGAAATACGCTTCGCCGGCCGCAGGAGTGGATTCTGGCTGTGGGAAGACACGAGGGATTGATTCATGGACAGGAATGGTTCCAGGTGCAGGAGTGCCTTAAGACTGCCGGGCGTAAGAATAGCAAATGAATTGCTTATGATGTTTCGTGCCGGAAAAAAGCAGGCAAAAGATGTCTATCTTTATGAGCCCATTGGGGCGGATAAGGAAGGCAATGAGATCAGTCTCCTGGACATCATCGAATCATTGGATGAGGACATTGTAGATTCTCTGTCATTGAAAGAAAATGTCACATCTCTGTATCAGTTTATCGACAAGGTGCTGACCAGGAGAGAGAAAGAGATTATCGTCCTGCGTTATGGACTGTTCCGGCAGGAGGCGGTAACACAGAGAGAGATTGCGGATATGATGGGAATCAGCAGAAGCTATGTGAGCCGGATCGAGAAAAAAGCACTCTATAAACTAAAGCAGAGCTTTAAGAAAGCCTGATGGCAGGACTATTTCAGAGATGGATCAAACTCCTCTGGAATAGTCTTGTTTTCGTTCCAGGGGAGGATATATGTGGATCGGGAAGCGGTTGTACCTGCTCCGCCTGAGGGGCCGCTGCAAAAAGCAGCAGCCATATCGAAGCGGGAACTGCATAGGCGATAAACACTCTAATACAATTCTGCAATTCTGGTTACAGCTACATAGATCTCAGAAATCTTGTACCAGGTGGCATAGTCTGTCACACCGGTCTGGGGGAGCTTGAAGACTTTCTGAAAGGCCCGGACTGCATCCGCCGTAGCCGGTCCGTAGATGCCGTCAGCCGTGATTTTTGGAATGGCGGTATAGGTATCGGAGATGCGGTTTAACTGTTCCTGCATCTGGCGGACCTTGTCGCCGGTGGAACCGATGGTCAGATCCTCTCTGGGCCAAGAGGCAGGGACACCGGAGATCGTTTCTGAATAGTTGGCATAGATGGAATCCCCATAGTAATACTTCAGAATATCAATTGCGGCATAACCCTCATCGCCCAGATACTTAGAGCCCCACTGGCTCATCCAGTTCGGGCAGGAAACCCTGCGGCCGTCACAATACTGCGTCAGGATAGGCTGGCTTACGCCGGGCCGGGACAGATAATCGGCAAAAATATTGTCTACAATCCGGTCTATGGTGTCATAAATCGTCCTGTTGGGCATCCACTTGTGATCGAACGCGGTGGAACTGGTGATGGTGAAATCATAGCCGCGGTTACGGTACCATTCTGTATAAACCCGGTTTAAGGTAAAGGACTGGATCGCCATGATATTGGCCTTGATTGTCTCTTCCGGCCAGGTGGAGTAAATCTCACTGGAAGCTACATTTTTAATATAATCCCGGTAACGGACATAATAATTCTGGGCGGACGAATCAGTAGGGGGTCCGTCATGTACAACTACAAATTCCGGTATGACAACACGGCTTAAAACAATTTCACCGGTTTCATCTACGGTTTTAATTTCTGACTCCGCAATTTTAGGAGGATAATCACCAAAAAGCGTATGAGGAGGAATCACATACAGCTCGCTGTCCGAGGCGATGGCAGGAGCCATGGGCAGCAGAGCCACTCTCTGGAGGCCGATGACACTGGCAAATATCTGGGCGCCGGAGATGGTAAGCGGTTCAAAGCCCGGTGCCTCAATCGTTACAGTATATTCGGAATAGGGCTGGTTGACAGAAGGACTCAAGCTGTAGTCCACCGGAGGTGCGGCGAGTTCAACCTGTTCCGTCTGTCCGTTGGAATCGGTGGTAATCTGTTCCAGAATCTGATCCGGCTGGGAGATCTCGGCAATAGTAACAGTTGCATCGGCGATCGGGCTGTTGTCTGTCATGGAAATGACGTCTACTTCCAGCTGGCCGGAAGATTCCGTACCGACCTGAGCCGGATAAATACGGGTTGCATCCATAAAAAATCTCATTTCTGGTATTTTATTACTATTAGGATATGATTCAGGGAAAAAGAAGTTTCCTTTCTGATTTGTATATCAAAACGTTGCTGTGTGCCTGGGGTGCTTTGAAACCTGGATACTTCATATAATTAAGAAAAATGGCAGGCAGACATTGGTAATGAAACATGTTGAAATATTCCTTGTTTTTCAAAATTTTTTATGATACAATCTTAACAATTTGGGCATAGGTAAGAAAAAGAAGGGGGTTGAGAGTCGCTTGCTTGTTTTGTTAAGCGGACCATCCCCTTCTTTTTTGAGCTTATTTCAGTTTTCGTTATGCTGCCCAGGCAAACGAAACGAACTTTGAAGGACAGGAGCATGAACGCTTCAGAATGGAGGATTTTATGAAGGCTTTTCTGATACTGGAAGATGGAACGGTTTTCAATGGAAGAAGCATTGGCGCACAGAAAGAAATTGTCAGCGAGATTGTGTTTAATACTTCCATGACCGGCTATCTTGAGGTTTTAACCGATCCGAGCTATGCAGGACAGGCAGTATGTATGACCTATCCCCTGATTGGAAATTACGGTATCTGCCGGGAGGATATGGAATCATACCGGGCCTGGCCGGATGGTTTCATTGTCAGAGAGCTGTCCAGAATGCCGAGTAATTTCCGAAGCGAAGACAGTATCGGGAAGTTTCTGACAGAGCAGGATATAGCCGGGATATGCGGAATTGATACAAGGGCACTGACTAAGATTCTCCGGGAAAAGGGTACTATGAACGGAATGATCACGGTGGATGAAGCTTATAATATGGAAGAAGTCCTGAAAAAACTTCACGCCTACACCACCGGTAAGGTGGTCGAACGGGTCAGCTGTACGCAGAAGAAAACCTATGGTCCGGAGGATTTTCAGATGGAGGGAATCAAGGACCGGGGACTTTCCGTGGCATTGATGGATTTTGGACTGAAAAGAAATATTGTGCGCTGTCTGATCAAAAGAGGCTGCCGTGTGACGGTATTTCCTGCCCTTACCCCGGCATCCGAGATGATTGCGGGCAGATATGATGGAATTATGCTATCCAATGGCCCGGGGGACCCCAAAGAATGTACCTCGATTATCGCAGAGTTGAGAGAGCTGTATCAGACCGATATACCCATATTTGCGATCTGCCTCGGACATCAGCTGATGGCGCTGGCAAGCGGTTTTGATACGGAGAAAATGAAGTACGGCCACAGAGGGGCCAACCATCCGGTGAAGGATCTGGATACCGGCCGCGTCTATATTTCCACGCAGAATCATGGATACATGGTAAAAATGGACAGCCTTGACCCGGCGAAAGCGAAAGCAAGCTTTGTCAATGTCAACGATGGAACGAATGAAGGTCTTGCGTATATAGGTAAGAATATATATACCGTGCAGTTTCATCCGGAGGCCAGTGCGGGGCCGAAGGATTCAGAGGTCCTGTTTGATCGTTTCATTCACATGATGGAGGTGAAGAAGAATGCCTAGAAGGAAGGAAATTCAGAAAGTGCTGGTGATCGGTTCCGGCCCGATTATCATTGGGCAGGCGGCGGAGTTCGACTACGCCGGTACTCAGGCCTGCCGTTCCCTGAAGGAAGAGGGGATTGAGGTTGTACTGATCAATTCCAATCCTGCCACTATCATGACGGATAAGGACATTGCGGATAAAGTATATATTGAACCGCTCACGGTAGAAGTAGTGGAGAAGCTGATTCTGAAAGAAAAGCCTGACAGTGTGCTGCCCACTCTGGGAGGGCAGGCAGCCCTTAATATTGCCATGGAACTGGAGGAAGCAGGCTTTCTGCGGAGCAATCATGTGAGGCTGATCGGCACAACCGCCGAGACGATCCGAAAAGCGGAGGACCGGCAGGAATTTAAAGCGGCTATGGAGAAAATCGGGGAGCCGGTGGCTGCCAGTACTGTTGTAACTACTGTGGAGGAAGCGCTGGATTTTGCAAGGACCATCGGTTATCCGGTTGTGGTCCGCCCAGCCTACACCCTGGGCGGCAGCGGCGGCGGAATCGCCGGGGACGAAGAACAGCTGCAGGATATCTGCTCGAATGGGCTGCGCCTGAGCCGCGTGGGACAATGTCTGATCGAACGCTGCATCGCAGGCTGGAAAGAGATCGAGTATGAGGTGATGCGGGACAGCGCCGGGAACTGCATTACCGTCTGCAATATGGAGAATATTGACCCGGTGGGCGTGCACACGGGCGACAGCATTGTGGTTGCCCCCAGCCAGACTTTGGGGGACAAAGAATATCAGATGCTGCGCAGTTCTGCGATGAATATCATTTCGGAGCTGAATATTACCGGCGGCTGTAATGTCCAGTATGCCTTACATCCAGAATCTTTTGAATATTGTGTCATTGAAGTAAATCCCAGGGTCAGCCGTTCCTCAGCCCTGGCATCCAAGGCAACCGGATATCCGATTGCAAAGGTGGCCGCCAAGATAGCCCTGGGCTATACGCTGGATGAAATTAAAAATGCCATTACAGGCAAGACGTATGCAAGCTTTGAGCCGGCTCTTGACTATGTGGTTGTAAAAATACCCAAATGGCCCTTTGACAAATTTATCATGGCGAAGAGAACGCTGACCACCCAGATGAAAGCAACCGGTGAGGTGATGAGCATTTGCACCAGTTTTGAGGGAGCGCTCATGAAGGCGGTCCGTTCTCTGGAGCAGAACATATACAGCCTGGATTACGGCGGTTACTCCGGCATATCGGATGAGAAGCTGCACGATTATCTATACCGGATCGACGACAGAAGACTGTTTGTCATCGCGGAAGCGCTCCGCAGGGGGACATCCCTCGAAACGATACACGCCATTACCATGATCGACGAATGGTTTCTGGATAAGATTGCCGTTCTGGTGGAGATGGAGCAGCGGTTAAAGAAGGAACCGCTGACGATAGAACTGCTGAAAGAGGCCAAGAGGCTGGAATATCCGGACCGGGTGATTGCCGGGTATACTGGGAAATCAGAGCGGGACATAAGGGCAATGAGACTGGAGAACGGCATTGTTGCTTCTTATAAAATGGTGGATACCTGTGCGGCGGAATTTGCCGCAAGCACCCCGTATTATTATTCCTGCTTTGACGGGGAGTGTGAAGCCAGACGGAACGAGGAAAAGAAAAAAGTCCTGGTGCTGGGTTCTGGTCCCATCCGGATCGGACAGGGGATTGAATTTGACTATTGTTCAGTACACTGCACCTGGTCTCTGAAACGAAGCGGATATGAAACAATCATTGTCAATAATAACCCGGAGACGGTGAGTACAGACTTTGATATCGCGGATAAGCTGTATTTTGAACCGCTCACACCGGAAGACGTGGAATCCATCGTGGATCTGGAGAAGCCGGACGGGGCCGTGGTACAGTTCGGCGGACAGACGGCGATCAAACTGACAGAAGCACTTCTGAAAATGGGCGTGAAGATCCTGGGAACCTCTGCGGAGAACGTGGACGCAGCCGAGGACCGTGAACGGTTTGATGAGATACTGGAGCAGTGCTGTATTCCAAGGCCGGCGGGAAAGACAGTATTTACTGCGGAGGAAGCCATAGCGGCAGCAAAAGAGCTGGGATATCCGGTCCTGGTGCGTCCCTCTTATGTGCTGGGCGGACAGGGAATGCAGATTGCCATCTCGGACGATGATATCCGGGAATTTATGGAGATTATTAATTTGAATGTACAGGAGCATCCTATTCTGGTCGATAAGTATCTGATGGGCCTGGAAGTAGAAGTGGATGCAGTCTGTGACGGGGAAGAGATTTTGATTCCGGGCATTATGGAGCATGTGGAGCGGGCTGGTATCCACTCCGGCGACAGTATATCTGTGTATCCCGCCCAGAGTCTGACGCCCCGGATTCAGAGGGTGATTGAAACCTATACCAGGAGTCTGGCAAGAGCACTTCATGTGGTGGGACTTATTAATATACAGTTTATTGTCTATGAGGATGAGGTCTACGTCATCGAGGTAAATCCCAGGTCTTCCAGAACGGTGCCCTATATCAGCAAGGTAACCGGTATACCCATTGTAGATCTGGCCTCCAGGGCTATCCTGGGCGGGAAAATAAAGGATATGGGCTATGATCCCGGCCTCCAGCCTGTATCTAGGTATATAGCGATCAAGATGCCGGTATTCTCATTTGAAAAACTTCGGGGAGCAGAGATTTCTCTGGGACCGGAAATGAAGTCTACCGGTGAATGCCTGGGTATCTCGGAGAACTTTAATGAGGCGCTTTATAAAGCATTCCTGGGAGCGGGGATCAAACTGCCGAAGCATAAAAAGATGATTATTACGGTGAAGGATGCGGACAAACCGGAGGCCGTGGAGGTGGGAAGGCGGTTTGAAGCTCTGGGCTATGAAATATACGCCACAAGAAGTACGGCCAGGGTCCTGAAAGAAAATGGGGTCCATGCTGTTCCGGTTAATAAAATCGAACAGGATTCCCCCAACCTGATGGATTTGCTCCTGGGACATGAAATTGATCTGGTCATTGATACCCCCACACAGGGAAGAGACAAATCCAGGGACGGCTTCCTGATCCGCCGTGTTTCCATAGAGACGGGAGTGACATGCCTGACTTCCCTGGATACGGCAAACGCGCTGCTGACCAGTCTGGAGACAGATGCTTCCGACATTACCCTGGTGGATATTGCCCAACTATAAATACAGATATAATATAGAAGAATTTCAGTGGATAATAGGAGGATGCCGCCGCGGCGGCATCCTTTCTGCTATCTTTTTGTTGCCTCAGGCGGCTTTTGTGGTGTATACTTAAAATCATGTAAAGCCTGTAAGGCTTATTATTACGAATAGCGGAGATAGAATATGGGGACAAGCAAGAAGCAATATGATTATATTTTATTTGACCTGGACGGCACAATCTGTGATTCCGGAGCGGGAATTGCCAAGGCGATGCAGTTTGCGCTGAAGGAGAAGGGGGTAGTCATTGATGATTACAAGGAGCTGTATCAATATGCGGGTCCGCCTCTGGAAGAGTCTTTCCCCGAGGCAGCGCCCCACTTTTCAGAGGAAGATATCACGGATGCCATACGGTTATACAGAGAGTATTATGACCGGCAGGGATGGAAAGAGAACAAGCTGTATCCTCTGGCGGACTGGTGTCTTTCCAATCTGAGGGTGGAGGGATTTATCCTGGCCACGGCCAGCAGCAAGCCCACCAAATTTGTCCAGAGAATCGCGGACTATTTTCAGATTTCCAGTTATTTTCATCATATCCTGGGCGGGAACCTGGAGACAAACCGTTTAAAGAAAGCGGAAGTAGTGGCGGACACGCTGGCTATGTTCGATGACATTCCGGAGCTTGACAAGGTGGTCCTGGTCGGCGACAGAAAGCACGATGTGGAAGGCGGACATCTGATCGGTATTGATGTTATCGGCGTTACCTTCGGTTACGGCGGAAGAGAAGAACTGGAAGAATACGGCGCTGACTATATCGTAGATTCCTATGAAGAACTGCTTGATCTGCTAATTGGTTAAATTGTGCATGTAATTTGGAAAAAAATATAATTTTTTGCGTTCAGGGTGTTGACATTTGCATGTCTTAATGTTAGTATAATTAAGCACGCAGGAATGGCGGAATTGGCAGACGCGCACGGTTCAGGTCCGTGTGATAGCAATATCATGAGGGTTCAAGTCCCTTTTCCTGCACTTTATAGAAAAAATAGTCTTCTTTCATAGAAGGCTATTTTTTTTGTTGTAAAGATAGTGACCGGAGCGCATAAGGCCGCAGGCCTTATCCAGTGCGCGAAGTGTACATCCCCCCGGAGGGGTACCATAACGTTTTTAGTTATGGTATAATATAGGAACCGGAATACCGGAAATGTCAGCGTTGAAAGAAAAAAAGAAGAATGGAGGCCATGCAATGCTGTCATTCTTTCAACAGAAAACAAAAGCAAAATGCATGGAAGAAAAATATGAAAGATCCAAACTGCGGATATTGTGTAAAGGGAGAAGCGGTAACCTGGGCGCTGCCCATCTGTGAACTGAAAACGGGTATTGTTTATCTGTTCAAAGAGCAGAGTAAATACGGCAGATGTGTGCTGGCTCACCATGAGCACGTGGGAGAATTTATTGAGCTTTCCGATGAAGAGAGAAATGATTTTTTTAATGATCTGGCTATCGTATCCAGAGCAATACATAAGGTATACCATCCGGATAAGGTGAATTATGGTGCATATGGCGATACCGGCCATCATCTTCACTTCCATCTGGTTCCTAAGTATAAGGACAAAGATGAGTGGGGCGGCGTATTCCAGATGTTCCCGGATAAATATTATCCGTCCGAGGAAGAATATGCAAAGATGATTGCTGACTTAAAGGCTGCGATCGAAGAGCAGCTGTAACAGATAGGGGTAAACGGACGATAAAAAGGGACCGGTTCAAATGAACGGGTCCCTTTCCTGTGAGAAATTATAAAGCGGCTTTTGCCGTAATGGCGCCCGGTTCCTCCGAACCTGGACTTACCGCCTCACATTCTGCTTTTACCTTCTTCATAAATTTACTGAATACAATATAGGTGACAACGACGGAAATCGTATTGGAAACCGGTTCTGCCATAAACACGCCATATACGCCGAAAATAAGGGTAAAGATAAGCGCGAAGGGCGCTCCCAGCAATACCTTCCGGAAAATGCCGAAGAAGAAGGAGTATTTCGTATTGCCCATCGCGATAAACATGTTCTGGTTGACCATCTGCATGCCGATTACGAAGTTCATACAGAAATAGAGCCGAATTGTCGTGTGGCACAATCCGATCAACACCGTGTCGGAAGTAAACAGCCTGGCCACCTGTCCGGGAAACAGCAGCATAATGCCGGAGAGCACCGTGGCACACACGATGGAACAGACCCTGGCATAGTTAATCGCCTTGTGCAGCCGTTTATAATTTTTCGCCCCGTAACAGTAACCCACAATCGGCTGGGCACCCTGTACAATTCCCTTCAAAGGCATGAAAAACACCTGGTTTAAGCTGCTGATAATCGCCAGAGCTCCTATGTAAGCATCCCCGGTTGGAATATCCGGCGCGCCCAGACGCAGAAGCCAGATAAAATAAATCTGAATCAGGCTTTCATTGATGCTGAATATGAATGTGGAGACTCCCAGGGAACAGATCGCCTTTACATTTTTCAGTGTGACAATCAGATCGGACCATTTGAGTTTAATCGTAATCTTTTTCGAAAAGTTCAGGGAATACAATACCCAGAGAGCCGATATCGTCTGAGCGATTACAGAGGCCAGTGCGGCGCCTGCAATTCCCATGTGGAACACATAGATAAAAATCGGGTCCAGGATAATATTGACGACGGCGCCGATTGCGATTGTCATTGTACCCAGAAAGGTAAGTCCCTGTGCATTCAGAAACGAATTCATACCCAGGCTGATCATAACGGGAATCGTACCAATCAGGTAGATTCTCAGATAGGATACGGCGTAGGGCAGCGAGTCCGGACTTGCGCCAAATAAAACCATAATTGGTTCACAGAATACAATACCAATCACAGTGATAGCAGCGCCGATCATCAGCAGCAGTGTCAGAGAATTTCCTTCCAGTTTCCCTGCGGTCTCTTTATCGCCCGCCCCCATGCGAATGGACAAAAGCGGAGCGCCGCCCATGCCGATCAGATTGCTGAACGCGGTTATCATCATGATAACAGGCAGCGTAAGGCCGAGTCCGGTCAGTGAGATGCTGCCTACTCCCGGCATCTGGCCGATGTAGATGCGGTCCACGATATTGTAGAGCGCGTTTACGATCTGCGCGATGGTAATCGGCGCGGCCAGTCTAAGCAGCAGCGGCAGTATCTTCCCCTTCGATAATTGTTCTTCCATCGTTGATTTGTTCATTTCAAGCTACCCTCCTAAAGCTTTACTTCTTCCGGCTCCGGATATTCGGAACCTTCCCCCTTTAATGTATGAATGAAGGCTTTGACAGCCGTTGATAATGGAACATGGTCCGCGCTTGCGACCACCAGCTTGCGTTTTGGGAGATTAGCGGAGGTGGAGAGTACGGAAAGATCCTCTTCCCTGCCGTTGATACAGAAATCCGGCACGAACGCAATCCCAAGGCCAATTCTTGCCAGGTCAATCAAAAGATCATTGCTGCTCAGCTCCACAGAGGGAACCAGCTCCAGCTGATGCTGGAGGAACAGGTTATATAAAAATTCACTGGTCGTAGAATTCTTTTCCAGCATTAATATCGGATAGCGCTGCAGCTCTTCCAGCGTAAGGGACGGTTTCAGATCGGGAAAGGCCTTTTTGCTGGCGATAAATACGTCGGAGAATTCATGGATCACTTCAATATTCTTAATCCGGTTCAGCTTCACATTCGGTGAATTTACAATGATAAAGTCTACCTGATTATTTTCCAGCAGATCCACACACTGAAATGAAGTTCCATTGGTAACTTTTATCATTACATTCGGATGTTTCTTATGAAATTCATTCAGATAGGGGACAAGAAAATAACGGCAGATCGTATCACTGGCTCCGATGCGGATCTGTCCCGCATTCAGGCTTCCCGATTCCAGAATCTGCTTTTCGCCCCGGTGAATCAGCTGAATGGCCGGTTCAATATGGCGCAGCAGGATTTCTCCTTCTGTCGTCAGACGGACCTTTTTGGTGCTGCGCACAAATAAAGCCTGTCCTAACCGCTTTTCCAGCAGCTTTACAGACTGGCTTACCGCGGACTGGGATATAAACAATTCCTTGGCAGCTTCAGAAAAACTGAGGGTTTTCGCCACACAGTAAAAGACTTTATAGAGCTCAAAATTAATATCCATATGATTACCTTCTGACTTATAAGTGTTATTAATCATTCTTATTAATAGTAGCATATCCATAATAAGAAGGCAAACAATTTGCGTACATTTTGTGAAATTATATTGTTGTCCTTGACTTATAAAGAAAATTGTTTAAAATAGAAATAGTGAATTTGACTTCTCTTTTGCCGGAAGCCGCGGAAGATGGCGGACAGGCTGTATGGAGAAGGGATGGAGGAAGTATAAAGTGAACAGAATGAAGAAAGTAGTTGCGCTTTTTATGGCGCTGATTTTATGTACGGGGGCTTTGACCGGCTGCAGTTCTTCCGGTACACCAGCTGAAAAAGTAGCAGTAACGATCAATGGTACAGATCTTTATCTGGATGAGATGATGTATTACATCTATATTCAGGAAGATTCCTATGGCATGTATGATCAGATGTATCAGGCGCTTTATGGATTTTCTTTCTGGGATGCCAGCACAGACGGTGTGACACCGAATGCCACTCTTGTTAAGCACGAGATTGTTACGATGGCTGCATGGTATACTATTCTGTCTCAGAAGGCGGCGGAGTACGGTGCCGAGCTGGATGAAGAGACCAAGACCAAGATTGCGGAAGATGCTAAGATTTTAATTGACGGACTGACCGACAAGCAGAAAGAGACCACAGGCATGACCGTGGAATCGGTAGAGAAGGTTCTCACCAAGATCAAGCTTGCGGAAGCATGTTATCTTAAGATAGTAGAGGGCTATGGTCTGAACAGAGACGATTATAAAGCCCAGGTAAATAAAGAGGATTTCAGACAGTATGATATCGAGTACGTTATGGCAAACTTTGAGACTCAGGACGATGACGGCAATGATACTGTTTTAAGCGAAGAAGAACAGAATGCTCTGAAGGAGAAAGTGGATTCTCTGAAAGAGAAAGCCGAGAAAGGCGACGACCTGGAGGAACTGACAGAATCCCTTGGCGAGGATTCCATTAAGTATTATACAGTAAGTTTTCTGGCCAATGAAATCAGCGGAAATGAATTTTATGAGGTTTCTTCCAAGCTGAAAAATGACGATGTAACAACCTATTCCGGGGATAAGAACTATTATCTGGTCCGTATGAAAAATGATAATTCCGATGAGGGATATGAAAACGAAGTGACCAAATTGTTCCACGATGCCCAGAACGTGAAATTTGAAGAAGAATTTAAGACAGTCGCTGAAAATTGCGAGATTAAGACCAGCCGTTATAATTGGGATAAGCTGACAATCGGTTATCTGACCAAGGATACAGAGACGGATACTGCGGATGATACCAATGATACAACGGATGATTCCGGTGAAAATACCGACAGTGGCGATTCCGGAGAGAACGGCCAGGATGAAACACAGGATTAATCGGAACAAGATAATATAGGAAAAGGACATCCAGGCTTGGATGTCCTTTTATCATATAAGGAACAAAACAAACCGCACGATACTAATTAGAACAGCTAATTAACACGTTAAAATATATTAATTTTAATAATCAGTATCTCTGTGTTAGACTGAAATCAAATGGAATCGAAGGCGAAGTCAGGCAATATGCCTGTGAAAGACGGGAGGAAATCATTTTGAGTATGATTTATGGCGTAAAACGTATTTATGTAGAAAAGAAGCCGGATTATGCAGTTGCGGCTAAGGAACTGCTGGAGGAATTAAAAAGCTATCTGGATATACGCGGGCTTAAAGACGTCCGTATCCTGATTCGCTATGATATGGAACATTTGAGAGAAGAAACCGTTAATACCGCTCTGACAACCGTATTTTCCGAACCGCCGGTTGATCTGCTGTATGAGGAACGTTTTCCCTATGGAGAATCAGACCGGATCTTTTCTGTCGAGTACCTGCCCGGACAATTTGATCAGAGAGCAGACTCTGCGGAGCAGTGTTTGAAGCTCTTAAATGAAAAGGAAGAACCGATTATCCGGTCAGCCGTCACATATGTATTTTCCGGGGATATATCAGAAGAAGAATTTGACCGGATGAAAGCATATTGCATCAATCCTGTGGACTCCAGAGAAACCGATGAGATAAAGCCGGAAACCCTTCATATCTCCTTCCAGGAACCGGACGATGTGAAGATAATGACCGGGTTTTGCACCATGCCGGAGGCTGAATTTAAGTCTCTTTATGACAGCCTGAATCTGGCAATGACATTTGCCGATTTTAAACATATCCGGAGCTATTTCAGTTCAGAAGAAAAAAGAGATCCATCCATGACGGAAATCCGGGTTCTGGACACCTACTGGTCCGACCACTGCCGTCATACGACATTTTTAACGGAGTTAAAGGATGTACGCTTTGAAGAAGGCTACTACCGGACACCTATCGAAAAATCCTATCAGGAATATCTCTCCAACCGGGAGGAACTCTATAAAGACCGGCCGGATAAATTCGTGTCCCTGATGGATGTGGCCCTGATGGCCATGAAGAAACTGAAAGCGGACGGCAGACTGGAGGATATGGAGGAGTCGGATGAAATCAATGCCTGCTCTATCGTGGTGCCTGTGGAAATTGACGGCGTGACAGAAGAGTGGCTTGTTTTCTTTAAAAATGAAACCCACAATCATCCTACCGAGATCGAACCCTTCGGCGGGGCGGCTACCTGTCTTGGCGGAGCGATACGTGATCCTCTCTCCGGCAGAGGTTATGTTTATCAGGCCATGCGTGTCACCGGCGCCGCAGATCCGACCGCGTCTCTGAAAGATACCTTAAAGGGCAAACTGCCTCAGAGAAAAATTACGACGGGTGCAGCCAAGGGCTACAGCTCCTACGGCAACCAAATCGGCCTTGCCACCGGTCTGGTAAATGAAGTATACCATCCTAATTATGTGGCAAAGCGAATGGAAATCGGCGCGGTCATGGGCGCGGCGCCCAGAAAAAATGTGATCCGGGAGACCTCAGATCCGGGGGATATTATTATACTCCTGGGCGGCAGGACAGGCCGGGACGGCTGCGGCGGAGCAACCGGCTCATCCAAGGCACATACCGAGGCATCCATTGATACGTGCGGGGCTGAGGTACAAAAGGGAAATGCGCCGACGGAACGGAAAATCCAGAGATTGTTCCGCAGGGAAGAAGTCAGCCGCATCATTAAAAAATGCAATGATTTCGGTGCAGGCGGCGTTTCCGTCGCCATCGGAGAACTGGCGGACGGCCTGGTGATTGATCTGGATCAGGTCCCGAAAAAATATGCGGGTCTGGACGGCACAGAACTGGCTATATCAGAGTCCCAGGAGAGAATGGCTGTCGTTGTTGATCCGTCTGATGTGGATAAAATGCTGGCTTATGCGGAATCGGAAAATCTGGAGGCGGTGGTAGCTGCCCATGTAACGGAAGAACCGCGTCTGGTTATGAAATGGAGAGGGAAGGAGATCGTTAATGTATCAAGGGCATTCCTGGATACCAACGGCGCTCATCAGGAAACCAATGTAACTGTTTCCATGCCTTCGAAGGATGATAACTATTTTAACAAAAATGCAGAAGTAACAAATCTGAAGCAGAAATGGCTGGATACGCTGAAAGATTTAAATGTGTGTTCCCAGAAGGGACTGGTTGAAATGTTCGACAGTTCCATCGGCGCCGGAACCGTGACGATGCCTTATGGCGGACGGTATCAGCTGACTCCGGTTCAGACGATGACGGCAAAGCTGCCTGTGCTTCGGGGAAAATGTGATACGGTTACCATGATGAGCTATGGATTCGACCCATATCTGTGCTCCTGGAGTCCATACCATGGGGCTGCCTACTCGGTTCTGGCTTCGGTAGCCAAGATCGTTGCGGCAGGTGGAGACTATAAAAAGATCCGTTTTACGTTCCAGGAATATTTTAAACGCCTGGGTGACGATGCAAAGCGCTGGGGCGAGCCGCTGGCGGCCCTTTTGGGAGCCTATGATGCGCAGCTTCGCCTGGGACTTGCCTCCATCGGCGGCAAGGACAGTATGTCCGGCAGTTTTAACGATATTGACGTGCCGCCTACTCTGGTATCTTTTGCGGTGGATGTGGCCAAGACGGATCATGTTGTCAGCCCGGAATTTAAGAAGGCGGGCAGCAGGATTGTTAAATTCAGCGCTCTGAGAGATGCCTATGATCTTCCGGATTATCCGGCGATGATGAATTTATATGATAAAATATCGGATCTGCTGAGAAGAAAAGTACTGATCTCTGCCTATGCGGTGGGAATCGGCGGTGTCTGCGAGGCAGTGAGCAAGATGGCATTCGGCAATAAGCTGGGAGTGAATCTGTGTGCCGGATTAGAGGCAGAGAGCCTGTTTGCACCGGAATACGGAGCTGTGATTGCTGAGGTGGGAGAAAATGACCTGGCTCAGATCAATGCAGACTACCAGGTGATCGGAGAGGTAACCGAAGCGAGCCGGTTTGTCTGCGGAGACTGTGAAATCTCCATGGAAGAGGCACTGTCAGCCTGGACCCAGACCATCGAAAAGGTGTTCCCAACCCGTTCCGGTGTAAAAGAAGAGACCTTTGAGACAAAGCTGTTTGATGCAAAGACTGTCTATACGGCTAAACATAAAATTGCCAGACCCAGGGTATTTGTTCCTGTATTCCCGGGTACAAACTGTGAGTATGACACCCAGAGGGCGTTTGAAGCGGCCGGCGCCGATGTCGATATTGTTGTGTTTAAAAACCTGACGGAGCAGAATATTCTGGATTCGGTGGAAGCTTTTGAAAAGGCAATCTCTCAGGCGCAGATCCTCATGTTCCCAGGCGGCTTTTCCGCCGGTGACGAACCGGATGGGTCCGGTAAATTCATCGCAACAGCGTTCCGGAATGAGCGCCTGAAGGAGGCAGTTGACAAACTGCTGCTTGAGCGGGATGGACTGGCTCTTGGAATCTGCAATGGCTTCCAGGCGCTGATTAAGCTGGGGCTGGTGCCTTATGGCAAGATTACCCCTCAGAAGGCGGATTCACCCACCTTAACGACCAATCATATCGGACGCCATATATCCAAGTCGGTCTATACAAAAGTAGTGACCAATAAATCCCCGTGGCTGATGAAAGCAGAACTGGGAGGCGTCTATGCGATTCCGGCCTCTCATGGGGAAGGGCGGTTTGTCGCAAGCAGGGAGTGGATCGAGAAGCTCTTTGCCAACGGCCAGGTGGCAACTCAATATGTGGACCTGTCCGGCAGCCCGACGATGAACGAAGACTTCAACCCGAACGGTTCTTACTGTGCCATCGAAGGTATCACCAGCCCTGACGGCAGGGTGCTGGGTAAAATGGCACATTCGGAGAGAAGAGGGGACGGCGTGGCTATTAACATCTATGGCAACCAGAACCAGATGATATTTGAATCCGGTGTTTCTTATTTTAAATAAAGCCTCCGGCGGATTGCAGAGCCGCACAGATGTATTATGTCATGCAAAGCATGACGTGCGGCTCGCAGCAAGTACGCCGAGGCGTACTTGAACAAGGGATACGGCCAAGCCGTATCCCTTTCATATCGGTAATTTCTTCCCCTATATGATAAAACCCTCCGGGGGATCGCATTGCGGCGGAAGGGATGAATTATGCGGATCAGCTCTGGTTGACAAGAAGACTTCTGAATTATAAAATGGAAGAAATGCGAATACATGCAGTACGTGAAGTTGCGGTTAATCCGCAATAGCAAAGGAGATGGTCGGATGATACCACATGATCACGGACAAAATCTGGAAGAATTAATTGATATTATGCCTGGGGAAGACTCGTTTATTGCGGCTTCGGACTTATTTACCCAGCTTTGTGACAGTACAAGACTGCGGATATTGTGGCTGCTGTGCCACTGTGAGGAATGTGTGGCTGATATATCGGCGGCTGTTGGAATGAGTGCGCCTGCTGTGTCCCATCACCTGAGAATCCTGAGGCAGACCGGCTTTGTCGTCAACCGGCGGGTGGGCAAGGAAGTGCACTATACGCTGGCGAACACGCCGGAGGCAAGACTGCTGCACAAAATGATTGACGCTGTTTTTGAAATGCAGTGTCCGGGAATGGTACATCCAAAACAGCAGAAACAGGAACTTTAGTGAAAGGTGGAGATGATATGGCGAAAACCTATCTATTTTTAGCGGACGGTTTTGAAGAGATTGAAGGACTGACGGTGGTGGATTTGCTGCGCCGTGCTGGAATTGACATCACGATGGTTTCCATTCAAGGTGATTTGAAGATAACCGGTTCTCATGGAATTGTAGTCCAGGCTGACAAACTGTTTTCCGAGATTGATCCTGAGGATGCGGATATGCTTATATTGCCGGGCGGCCTGCCGGGAACCAATCATCTGGCGGAACACGAGGGGTTGGTAAAAGCACTGAAACAGTTTTATAAAGAGGGCAAGATGCTTGCTGCCATCTGTGCGGCGCCGGGAGTTCTGGGAATGAATCATATTCTGGAAGGAAAAAGAGCAACTTGTTTCCCGGGGCACGAGGAGAAGCTGCTGGGTGCAGAATATACCGGAGAGAAAGTTACGGTGGATAAGAATGTCATCACCGGCCGTGGCATGGGTGCTTCGATGGAGTTCGGACTGGAGATCGTGTCTCATTTTAAAGGAAAGGACGCGGCAGATAAGCTGGCGAAATCCACTCAATTTATTATTTAACAGTAAATAGGAAAGGCGGTGCGGCAAATGTAAATTTGCCATACCGCCTTTTATGTACCAGATCTATAATTTACGGCCCGGATACCGGATCTGCTTTCGCATAAGCAGAAGGGTGAGAAGACCGGGAATCATAAGTAACACATTCAATACATCCGTCAGATTCCAGATTGCTTCCACCGAGAAAGTCCCGCCCAGGAAACAGGCCAGAATAAAGATCAGATGATAGATGGAAACACTTTTTTTGCCAAACAGGAAGTAGGAGGCTTCCTCGCCCAGATAGGACCAGCCCAGCATGGTGGCAAAGGCAAAACCGATCAGGGAGAGAGTGAGTCCTGACGCACCTATGACCGGAATCTGCTCAAAGGCAATGGACGTATAGTCGGAAATTGCGGCCCCGACAAAGTTCTGCGGGGTTTTTAACATACAGGTCAGAATCGCCAGGCCGGTAAGCATGCACAGAACCACGGTATCCCAGAAGGTTGCGGTCATCGTAACAAGGGCCTGATGCTCGGGACGTCTGGCCTGAGCCGTTGCGCTGGTGACAGCCACGGTTCCCAGACCGGCCTCGTTGGTAAAAAGGCCTCTTGCGACTCCATAGCGGAGCGCCTGGGTTACTGCCGCGCCGGCCAGTCCTCCGGCAGCCGAGGAGAAAGAAAATGCGCTGGTGAACATCCATTTGACGGCAGGCACAAAATAGGTTATGTTTTTTAGAAGAAGGACAAGACAACCGCCCAGATAAAACAGGCTTAAAACCGGAATCAGCTTCATGCAGATTTTGCTGATTGATTTAAGACCGCCGATCGTCATAATTCCGATGAGAACCGCCATGGCAAGACTGACAAAATGTTTCGGAAATTTCCATAAATAGGAAGCCGAGGTTATGACGGAATTGGACTGAATCGCGCAGCCCAGTATCAGGGAGGAGCAAAATAAAAAAGCGGCGTAAAGAAACGACGGGACTTTTTTGTGGAGCTGATTTTTCAGGACATACATCGGGCCGCCGTGATATTGACCTGTCTTATCTTTTACCCGGAAGGAAATGCCGAGGAAGCTCTCCGCATAGGTGGTTGCCATGCCGAAGATCCCTGTAAGCCAGCACCAGAAAAGAGCGCCCGGACCGCCCAGGGCGATTGCGGTCGATACACCGATGATATTGCCGGTGCCCAGTGTTGCTGCGAGGATTGTTGTAAGCGCCCCGAAGGGAGTTACGTTACCTGATTCACTGCTGGTATTGCAAAAGCTTAATTTCAGTGCAGACGGAAGCTTGCGCTGTACGATTCCGGATCGGAAGGTAAAATAAATATGTATGGAAAGAAGCAGGATAAGAGGCAGAAAGGCCAGCATAGGACGTCTCCAGAAGTTTTTATTAAATTATGATAAGAATCGGGAGAATAGAACAGACAAGGGAGAGGGAGAGAAAATGGGAAAACATAGTCAGAAGGATTGTACTATTAATAGGAAGAGTTGGAAAAAACAGATTATCTGCGCACTGCTGTTTTTTGGCTGCCGGTCTCTTTCTGCTGCCGGGCAGGAGCCCTGAAACAGCGGCAGCGGAGAAGTGACAATAACTGCCGGCAAAAAAACGATTACTGCAGGGAAATCATTCCGCTTTCAGGCGTCAGCGGGAGAACGTACATCCGATATCACCTGGTCGGTCTCCAATAAGAAAATAGGGACTATCAGTAAAACGGGATTGTTTAAAGCAAAGCGGAAAGGCAGTGTGACAATCGTTGCCGCTTGCGGCGGCCAGACAGCCAAATATAAGGTCAATGTGGTTGGGAAAAAATTGATCGGAATTGATGCCGGTCACCAGTCGAAAGGAAATTCCAAACTGGAGGCTGTTGGGCCGGGAGCTAAATCGAAAAAAGCAAAGGTGGCGGGCGGTACTGCCGGGGTCTATTCCCGCGTTCCGGAATATGAGCTGACACTTGAGATCGCCCTGGAAGTGAAAGAGGAGCTGCTGGACCGGGGCTATGATGTTGTCCTGACACGTTTCAAAAACAATGTGGACATCAGCAATAAAGAGAGAGCGGAGCTCATCAATGACAGCGGTGCTGATATCTGTATCCGGCTGCATGCGGACGGAGCCTCTTCCTCGTCGGCGAAGGGAGCCAGCGCACTGTATCCATCCACGAAAAATAAGTATGTATCAGAGTTGAGCAAAGAGAGCATGAAACTTGGAAAGAGCGTATTGGATGCATATTGCGATGAAACCGGCCGGAGGAACAGAGGACTTGTGGCCAGAGATGATCTGACCGGGACAAATTGGAGCAAGGTACCTGTTATTGTATTGGAGATGGGTTTCATGACCAATAAATCGGATGATACCTATATGCAGACTGAAAAAGGACAGAAAGCTATGGTGAAAGGAATTGCCGACGGCATAGACGATTATTATAAATAAGAAATGAAATGGAACCTGGTGCATTATGAAAATTACAGATGGAAGCGCATATTTAAACGAAATCAGAGGCTTAATAATAGAATATACGAATTCGCTGGAGAGAGACTTGTCTTTTCAGCATTTGACAGAAGAATTAAATGATCTGGAACACAGCTACACCGGTGAGAACGGGAGATTGCTGGCGGCTCTGTCTGATGAAGGAAATGTGGTCGGCTGTGTGGCTCTCCGCAGACATACGGCAGACCGCTGTGAGATGAAGCGGCTGTACGTCACGGCATACAGGCACTTGAATCTTGGCAGGCAGCTTATTGAAAAAATAATCAAATTGGCACGGGAGGATGGCTACCGGGAAATGGTACTGGATACAATCAGACCGCTGAAAAGTGCGATCCGCCTGTATGAGGCCTTTGGGTTTCGGGAAATTGGAGCGTATTACGAGAATCCGATGGATGATGTGATTTATATGGGGCTGGCGCTGTGAGAGGTTTGAAAGCGAGCTTTGTCGAGTGATTATTTGCTGCGAGCCAGGGAATCTCGCAAGCGCTGCGCACTTACTCGATTACGGCTGTCGCCGTATAGATTAAAAACGAAAACCATCGGTATAAAAGCGAGCTTTGTCGAGTGATTATTTGCTACGAGCCAGGGAATCTCGCAAGCACTGCGTGCTTACTCGATTACGGCTGTCGCCGTATAGATTAAAAACGAAAACCATCGGTATAAAAGCGAGCTTTTACCGATGGTTTTCGTTTCCAATCTCCTGGCTCGTAGCTTCGAAAAAAACCATAAGTTGCCAACATAATCATTGGAGTGTTCAGACATAATAATACCAAGATAAGTGATGAAAAACATTACAGCGAAGGAAACAGATTGTAAACACGGGATTTTGGCAAGTTATTATAAATTACCTTAACTTTCGTTTACGACCCGAAATAGATTTCATCAGACAGACAAACACTGGTCGGAAAATCCCGGTGATTGATCTCATGAGTAAATCTTACACTCCCTCGATAAGTGATGAAGAGTAATCACTTATCGAAAAAGAAAAGAAAGAAACTCACGGAGGTGAAACAATTATGGCAAGCAATAACAGTGGAAGCAACAGAGTTGAAGTACCACAGGCAAAAGAGGCACTGAATCGTTTTAAAATGGAAGTTGCATCTGAAATCGGTGTACCGTTGAAACAGGGTTACAATGGAGATTTAACCAGCGCTCAGAACGGTTCCGTAGGCGGCGAAATGGTTCGTCGTATGATTAGACGTCAGGAAGAGCAGATGTCTGGTCAGTCTGGTCAGAACTAAGAATTTATAAATGAATGAGTCATGGTTCTTTCATGGCAATAGAAACAGTATCCCCCACTTTGACATTCATTGTGGGGGATGCTGTTTTTTGCGTACATATATTAAACGAGCATCGGACGGTATATTTTAGCTTTGGTATTTCTATTTTATTTTGGTTTAAAATATGATATAATGAGCCGAATGTTTGATGATCAGAGGAGAAAAAATGGGAAAATATTTTGGTACAGACGGATTTCGCGGGGAAGCTAACGTGAATCTGACAGTAATGCATGCATACAAGGTCGGCAGATATCTGGGATATTATTACGGTGAAAATAAAGCCGGGCAGAGGGTTCGGATCGTGATCGGTAAAGATACTCGCAGATCCAGCTATATGTTTGAGGACGCACTTGCAGCGGGGCTGACGGCCAGCGGGGCGGACGCCTATCTGCTTCATGTAACAACGACACCAAGTGTTGCCTATGTGGTGAGAACGGAAGAATTTGACTGCGGAATTATGATATCGGCAAGCCACAATCCTTATTATGATAACGGGATCAAGCTGATAAACGGCAGCGGGCAGAAGATGGAAGCTGAGGTTGAAGCTCAGATTGAGGCTTTTATCGACAGTGAACAGGATATACCCTATGCGACAGGGGAACATATTGGGCGGACTGTAGACTATACAATGGGAAGAAACCACTATCTTGGCTATCTGATGTCATCTGCCACCAGATCCTACAAAGATGTCAGAGTGGGCCTGGACTGCGCCAACGGTTCTGCCTATATGCTGGCGAAGGGTGTATTTGATGCTCTGGGAGCGAAAACCTATGTGATACATAATGAGCCGGACGGCACGAATATTAATACAAACTGCGGTTCGACACATATTGAAGTTCTGCAAAAATATGTGTTAGAAAACAGGCTTGATATCGGTTTTGCCTATGATGGAGATGCAGATCGCTGTTTAGCAGTGGATGATAAGGGCAATATTGTAGATGGCGACTGTATTTTATATCTGTGCGGGACCTATCTGAAAGAAAAAGGAGAACTGAATAACAATACGGTTGTCACAACTGTCATGTCCAATCTGGGACTTTATCATGCCTTCGACCGGGCGGGCATTCTCTATGAGAAAACAGATGTGGGCGACAAGTATGTTTATGAAAATATGCAGAAGAACAATCATTCGCTGGGCGGCGAGCAGTCGGGACACATTATTTTCAGCAAATATGCAACGACAGGGGATGGAGTTCTTACTTCTATTAAAATAATGGAAGTTATGCTGGAGAAGAAATCCCGTATTTCGGATTTGCTGAAGGATCTGGAAATATATCCTCAGCTTCTGGTAAATATTAGAGTCAAAAGCAAACCGGAGGCCAGGGCGGATGAAGATGTGATCCGGGCGATCTGTGAAGTGGAAGCAGAATTGGGAGAGGAAGGCCGCATTCTAGTGCGCGAAAGCGGAACAGAGCCGCTGCTCCGGGTTATGGTGGAGGCTAAGACAGATGAACTATGCAGGATGTATGCAGACCGTGTGATCCGTGTCATCAGGGACAGGGGACACGAGGCATAAGTGAATAAAAGGAGTACGGGCTGTCCTCCGAAGCTGCCGAAGAGGTAAGCCCCGCTCCTAAGGCCGGAAGAGAGAGCCCGGCAAAGAGGAAAATCCCTTCTTTTCCCGGCATTACTTTTCGCAAATACACGGCTTGATTATCACAAATCCTTGTGCTATACTAATAAAATGTCAGATTTTATAATGGTATATAATGGCTGTAAGAGGGATGCCATGTAAGCTGGCTTAAAATCCGGATCATGGGATTTGTTCTGGACAAATCTCTTATTGATAAATAAAAAATAAAATATATGTCTGATGCGTCAGAGTTTATCTGATAAGAAATGAAAGCTTTGATGTGGGAGTACATAAGGAGGAAAATAATAAAATGAGTGTTAAAGTAGAAAATCTGGAAAAAAATATGGCAAAACTTACAATTGAAGCAGGTGCAGACGAATTTGAAAGCGCTGTGCAGAAAACGTATTTGAAAAATAAAGGCAAAATCAATGTGCAGGGATTCCGCAAGGGAAAAGCTCCCCGTGCGCTGATTGAGAAAATGTACGGCAAGGAAGTGTTTTATGAAGACGCAGCCAATCTGATCATCCCGGATGCTTATGAAAAAGCAGTGGAAGAAAGCGGACTGGACATTGTCTCCAGACCTGAAATTGATGTGGAGCAGATCGAGGCCGGCAAGCCTTTTGTCTTCACAGCTACAGTTGCGGTTAAGCCGGAAGTTGTCCTGGGAGACTATAAGGGCATTGAAGTAGAAAAAGCAGAAGTGGAAGTAACCGAAGAAGAGATCAATGCAGAACTGGACCGTGTAAGAGAGCAGAATTCCAGAATGATTACTGTGGATGACCGTGCAGCTTTAGACGGCGACACAGTAAAGATTGACTATGAAGGATTTGTAGACGGTACTCCGTTTGAAGGCGGCAAGGGTGATGATTTCGATCTGACCCTGGGAAGCCATTCCTTTATTGATACATTTGAAGAACAGCTGGTTGGAAAGAACATCGGGGAGGATGTGGAAGTTAATGTGACATTCCCTGAGGAATACCATGCAAAAGAACTTGCCGGAAAGCCTGCGCTGTTTAAGGTTAAAGTAAAAGAGATCCATGTGAAGGAGCTTCCGGAGCTGGATGATGAGTTTGCCGGTGAGGTTTCTGAGTTTGAGACCATGGAAGAGTACAAGAATTCTGTAAAAGAGACGATTCAGAAGAGAAAAGAAGAGAAAGCAAAGACCGAAAAAGAAGATAAGGTTATTGCGAAGATTATTGAGAATGCTACGATGGAAATACCGGATGCCATGCTGGATACTCAGGTTCGTCAGATGGCAGAAGACTTTGCGCGCAACATACAGCAGCAGGGTCTTTCTCTGGAGCAGTATTTCCAGTTTACCGGCATGGATGCGGCTAAGTTCCTGGATACGATGAAGCCGCAGGCTTTAAAGAGAATCCAGACCAGACTTGTCCTGGAGGCGATTGCGAAAGCCGAGAATATCCAGGTTTCCGAGGAGGATATGGACGCCGAGCTTGAGAAGATGGCTTCCATGTACCAGATGGAAAAAGATCAGTTAAAGAATTATATGGGAGAAAGGGAGATTGCCCAGATGAAAGAGGACATTGCCGTTCAGCGTGCAGTGGATCTTGTCGAGGAGGCAGCAAAAGAAATCTAGGAGGTATGTGAAATGAGTTTAGTGCCTTATGTCATTGAACAGACCAGCAGAGGAGAGCGTTCCTATGATATTTTCTCCAGATTGCTGAAAGAAAGAATTATCTTTCTTGGCGAAGAGGTGACAGATGCGTCTGCCAGCCTGATTGTAGCACAGTTACTGTTTTTGGAATCCGAAGATCCTGGCAAGGATATTCATATGTATATCAACAGCCCTGGTGGTTCCGTAACAGCCGGTATGGCGATTTATGATACAATGCATTATGTGAAATGTGATGTTTCCACAATGTGTATCGGAATGGCGGCCAGCATGGGAGCTTTTCTGCTCGCAGGCGGAGCCAAGGGCAAAAGACTTGCGCTTCCCAATGCGGAGGTGATGATCCATCAGCCTTCCGGCGGAGCCAAGGGACAGGCCAGCGATATCAGAATCGTTGCGGATAAGATTCTTCAGACAAAGAAGAAATTGAACGAGATTTTGGCGGCCAACACAGGACAGCCGCTGGAAAGAATTGAAATCGATACGGACCGGGATAATTATATGACGGCCCAGGAAGCGAAAGATTACGGTATTATTGACAGTATTATTACCAGCAGATAAGGATTTCCGTGGGTAGAGGCGGAAATAAGGTTACATGAAGACGGTTCGCAGGGCGTGCCGGCGTTTGTTAGAATAAGACAGCTCGTGAAGCGTGCTGGCGTTTCTTGGAATAAGACAGTTCGCGAAGCGTACTGGCGTTTCTTGAACACAGAAAACATGATAAGAGACACCTGGCTGTTGCCGGGTGTCTCGTTAAAAGTTATTAGAGCGAGGTAGAAAGTGTGGCAAAATCAGATGACAAGCAGTTGAGATGTTCTTTTTGTAACAAGCCTCAGGACAGGGTACGTAAATTGATTGCGGGCCCGGGTGTCTATATCTGCGACGAATGTGTGGAATTGTGTGCCGGTATCCTGGAAGAAGAAATGGAAGATGTGGAAGAGGATACCAGCGATATCAACCTCCTGAAACCGAGGGAGATCAAAGCGTTTCTGGACGAGTATGTCATCGGTCAGGACGAAGCAAAAAAAGCTCTGTCGGTTGCCGTTTATAATCACTATAAGCGGGTGAAATCAAATAAGACGCTGGATGTGGAATTGCAGAAGAGCAATATTATTATGGTGGGACCTACCGGTTCCGGTAAGACTTTTCTGGCCCAGACTCTGGCAAAGATTTTGAATGTTCCTTTTGCCATAGCAGATGCAACAGCCCTTACCGAGGCTGGATATGTGGGCGAGGATGTGGAGAACATTCTGTTGAAGTTAATTCAGGCTGCCGACTACGATGTGGAGCGTGCCGAATACGGCATTATCTATATCGATGAAATAGACAAGATAACCCGTAAATCTGAGAATACATCCATAACCAGAGATGTATCCGGGGAGGGTGTTCAGCAGGCTCTGCTGAAGATCCTGGAAGGAACCGAAGCCAATGTACCTCCCCAGGGAGGCAGAAAGCATCCCCAGCAGGAATTTATTCAGATTGATACAACGAATATTCTTTTTATCTGCGGCGGAGCGTTTGACGGATTGGAGAAAATAATTGAATCCAGAATTGGAAAGAAGTCAATTGGTTTCAATGCTACAATTATAGATAAAAACCGCCGTAATGTGGGTGAACTCTTTAAGAAGGTTCTGCCCCAGGATTTTGTGAAATACGGCATGATTCCGGAGTTTGTGGGAAGAGTCCCGGTTTGTGTGGGGCTGGATCTGCTGGATGAGAATGCTTTGGTCCGGATTCTGACGGAACCGAAAAATGCATTGGTGAAGCAGTATCAGAAATTATTTGAAATGGATGGCATCCGGCTGGAATTTGAGCAGGAGGCAGTTCTGGAAATTGCCAGAAAATCATTTGAGAGAAAGACAGGTGCCCGCGGGCTGCGCGCAATTATGGAGAAATCCATGATGGATATCATGTATAATCTGCCTTCTGAGGATAAGGTGGAGAAATGCATTATTACAAAGCTGGTCATTGACGGAGAAGAAGAGCCGGTTCTTGTCTATACGGAGAAAAAGGGCAAAAGGGCATAAAGAGATTGAGAAGGCTGTCGCAATGAGTAAATGGTTTCCGCTGTTGGGAGGCCGGCCCGCGATAGCCTTTTCGGCTTAGATACAGAAAAGTGCAGATGCTTCGGAAAGCGGATTCATATACAAAAGAAAGGAAAAAGTGCAGTTGGCTGCACAGGTATACAATGTGGGTGAAAGAAGAGAAGGAATACCTGTTATTGCTCTTCGGGGCATAACCTTGCTGCCGGGAATGCTGATTCATTTTGACATTAAGCGGAAAATTTCCCTTGCCGCCATTGAGGAAGCGATGTCGGCGGAACAGATGGCATTTCTGGTGTCACAAAAACAGGAAGAGATTGAACAGCCGTCTAAGACGGATTTATTTGAGATAGGCACATTGGGCATGATTAAGCAAATACTGAAAATGCCCGGAGATGTGGTCCGTGTAATGGTTCTGGGAATCAAGCGGGCACATCTGGATGAGATAGTCAGTATGAAGCCGTTTTTTAAAGGAAATATAACAATCTGTGATACGGACTGCGGCCATGATTTAAGCGAGCTTCAGAAGAGAAGCATGGTACGGTATCTGCATGAGATACTGGGTCAGTATGCTGCTGAGAATGAGCAGGTCAGCCGGAATACGCTGAAAACACTGAGTGAGATATGGGATCTGGAGAAGCTGCTGGATGAAATTACGATATTTCTGCCGGTGCGCCAGGAGGCGAAACAGGGAGTTTTAGAGGAACTGGAGCTGATTGGCAGATATGAGAGAGTCCTGGCGATCATTCAGGAAGAAATTGAGCTGGGGAGAATAAGACGGGAGTTCCAGACCAAGGTAAAAGAAGAAATCGACCAGAATCAGAAGGAATATATTTTAAGGGAACAGATGAAGGTTATCCGGGATGAACTGGGAGAAACGAATTCAATGGATGATGCGGACTCGTTTGCCAAAGCGGTAGAAGAACTGGAGGCAGACGAAGACGTTAAGAGTAAAATACGGAAAGAAATTGTCCGCTTTCGGAATGTGGCAGGCAATTCTTCTGAGAGTACGGTCTCCAGAAGTTATATTGAGACGCTGTTGGAACTGCCCTGGAATAAGGCAAGTGAAGATTCCTCAGACCTGAAGCGGGCGGCCAGGATACTTGACCGGGATCATTACGGACTGGACCAGGTAAAGGAGAGAATTCTGGAATTTCTGGCTGTGCGGGCCCTGACCAAGAAGGGAGACAGCCCGATTATCTGTCTGGTGGGACCTCCGGGAACCGGCAAGACTTCCATTGCGCGTACGGTAGCGGAAGCTCTGAATAAACAGTATGTGCGTATGGCGCTGGGAGGCGTGCGGGATGAGGCGGAGATTCGCGGACACCGCAGGACCTATATTGGGGCCATGCCCGGAAGAATTGTCACAGGACTGAAAAATGCAGGAGTAAAAAATCCGCTGATGCTGCTTGACGAAGTGGACAAGCTGGGCAACGACTACAAAGGGGACCCGGCGGCGGCACTGCTTGAGGTTCTGGACAGCGACCAGAACAGCAAGTTTGTGGATCACTATATCGAGATACCGGTGGATTTGTCCGAGGTGTTATTTATTGCCACTGCAAATACGACGCAGACAATTCCCAGACCTCTTCTGGACCGTATGGAGCTGATTGAAGTAAACAGCTATACGGAAAATGAAAAGTTTCATATAGCCAAGGAACACCTGGTGGCAAAGCAGATGGAAAAGAACGGTATTCTAAAGGGACAGCTTACTATCTCTGCCAAGGCTCTGAAAACAATCATAAACGGTTATACCAGGGAATCAGGCGTGAGAAATC
Organism: Anaerolentibacter hominis; assembly: GCF_032380675.1. Taxonomy (NCBI): domain Bacteria; kingdom Bacillati; phylum Bacillota; class Clostridia; order Lachnospirales; family Lachnospiraceae; genus Anaerolentibacter; species Anaerolentibacter hominis. The sequence continues at coordinate 1,590,072 of NZ_JAWDIX010000001.1, read as the reverse complement.
TGGAGCGCAAGATCGGGGCGATCTGTCGTAAGGCCGCCAGAGAGATCCTGGAAGACGGAAAAAAAGTAATCAAGGTGACAGAGCGGAATCTGGAAAAATATCTGGGGAAACTCCAGTATACCTTTGATGAAAAGAATGAAAAAGATGATATTGGCATTGTGCGCGGACTGGCCTGGACCAGCTATGGCGGTGAGACTCTTCAAATAGAAGTAAATGTGCTGGAGGGCAAGGGTGAGGTTCAGCTGACCGGACAGTTAGGCGATGTGATGAAAGAATCGGCGGAGATTGCGCTTACCTATGTCAGATCAATTGCCGGCGGCTATGGAATCTCAGAAGACTTCTTTGAAAAACACGATATTCATATTCATATTCCGGAAGGAGCAGTGCCGAAGGATGGGCCTTCTGCGGGAATTACACTGGCGACAGCTATCTTTTCTGCTGTAACGGAAAAGAAAGTACGCGCAGATATCGCCATGACCGGAGAGATTACGCTCCGCGGACGTGTGCTGCCCATCGGCGGACTGAAAGAAAAGCTTCTGGCGGCTAAGACCGCTAAGATTAAGACGGTTCTGGTGCCGGATAAAAATAAAAGAGATCTGGACGATATGTCCCAGGAGATCTTGGACGGTCTGGAGATTAAATTAGTGAATCTGATGCCGGAGGTCCTTCAAACTGCAATTGCGGAAGGACTTAAGTAAGACCGGGCAGATTTAAGTGTGAAAGGAATGGTATATCAATATGGAAAATGCTATGGTGATCCGGTCGGTCAATCTGGAAACCGTGTGTGGAATTACAAGTAAGCTGCCGGAAAATACAAAGCCAGAAATTGCATTTTCCGGGAAATCCAATGTGGGGAAATCCTCCTTGATCAACGGTCTTCTGAACCGGAAGGCGCTGGCCAGAACTTCCGCGCAGCCGGGAAAAACCCAGACAATTAACTTCTATAATGTGAATGAGGAATTTTATCTGGTGGATCTGCCCGGTTATGGCTACGCGAAGGTGGGGGGAGCTGTCAAGGAGCAGTGGGGGAAAATGATAGAAAATTATCTGCACCGCTCCAAACAGCTGAAGCTGGTGTTCCTGCTGATTGATATCCGGCATGAGCCATCCGCCAATGATAAAACAATGTATGAATGGATTTTGTATCAGGGATATCAGCCGGTGATTATCGCCACAAAGCTGGATAAGATCACAAGAAATCAGAGGCTAAAGCACTTAAAGCAGATTCGCACCGGGCTTGGCTGCGGAACTGAGACAAAGATACTGCCTTTTTCAGCCGCTACGAAGGAAGGACGCGAGGAAATCTGGCAGTTCATCAGAGAAATACTGGAGAACGGGACAGCAGAATAGGAAATATACAAAAATGCAGCGAAATTTGCTGCATTTTTTTGCATTATGTTAAAAACTTAAGAAAAATTATGAACGTCCACTATTGACACTATAAAAGCTTAGGGATACTATTATATCTAGTATTTAAAACTATGTCATAAAACGATGCAGGGAGGTAATAACATGACGGGGGATAATTATGTGATAACATGCTGTTCGACAGCTGACATGCCGGCAGAGTATTTTGTTGCAAAGGGCATACCCTATGCTTGTTTTCATTATCAGATAGATGGCAGAGATTTCCTGGATGACCTGGGAAAGACAGTATCGTTTCCGGATTTTTATAAGCAGATTAAAGAGGGGGCTATGCCTGTAACATCACAGGTAAATGCAGAGGAATTTGTGGAGATGTTCGAGCCAATCTTACAAGAAGGGAAGGATGTCCTACATATTTCCCTCTCTTCCGGATTGTCCGGGGTGAATAACTCCGTTGAAATCGCGAAAGAGGAGCTGGAAGCGAAGTATCCGGAACGCCGGATTTTTTATGTGGATACGCTGGGTGCGTCCTCAGGCTATGGATTAATTGTGGATACCGCCTGGGAAAAGAAACAGGAGGGTATGGGAGCGGAAGAACTATATACATGGCTGGAGGAGCATAAGCTGTGCCTGCATCACTGGTTCTTTTCCACAGATCTCACCCACTACAAGAGAGGTGGTCGTATCTCCGCTACGTCTGCGGTGATGGGAAACCTTCTCAACATATGTCCGCTCATGAATATGAATTATAAGGGGGAATTGATTCCCCGCCGTAAGATCCGCGGCAAGAAGAAAGTGATTCGGGAAATTGTACATATGATGGAAGAGCACGCGGAAAATGGACGGGATTACACGGGAAAATGCTTCATCTCTAATTCGGACTGTTATGAAGATGCCAGAGCCGTGGCCGATCTGGTGGAGGCGACGTTTCCCAGACTAAATGGAAAAGTAATGATTAACAGTGTGGGAACGGTGATCGGCTCCCATACCGGACCGGGTACAGTTGCACTCTTTTTCTGGGGTGACAAAAGGGTGGATTAGAAGAAAATGTCCATACTACAGAAAAATTTATTATAGGATAGAAAAGGACCTGCGGTTTCCGGATTGGGACCGCAGGTCCTGTTTATTAACCATTCAAAAGCTGTGCAAGTATTAACGGATACAGCTCTTTGTTTTTCTTTTTCCAGTTGCTGCACAGCAGGGAAGCCTCTTCCTCGGTGGGGACGGTCAGATTCAATTCGATCAGGGCCGTGCCGTTCTCCAGGATTTTACAGCGAACCATATAAAGGTCGGTGTGTTCTTTATAGTAATCACACAGTACAGAAACCTCTTCCTTCAAAGAGTATTTATTATCCTGAAAGAACTTCAGAATATCCTGACGGATACTGTCCGGTATCTGGCTTCCAAAGAAACTGAGTGTCTCTTTCCCCGCCTCCGTAATTTTATAATAGGATGTATGATGCATTGTATCACCGTGAATGAGCTGAGCTTCCAGCATTTCCGATAACACCTGCTGTACGGTAAAGTAGTTTGTATAGTCCTTTTCCAGGATGAAATTGCAGATCTGCGCATTGGTCAGCGGGAAGTCTACCCGGTTTAACATATCCAGGATAATCAATTTATAGAGAGTAAATGTATCAGATGATGCCATGTTATACCTCCATTCCTTCCAAATAGATGCCCTGCGTGATACCCCGGGTTTTCAGTCCGTGATTTATCTGATTCAGGACATATTTTTTGTTCTTGCTCCAGAGGGGGGCCAGCAGAAGCTCTGCGGGACCGTCACCGGTAATCCGGTGAATGACAATGTCCGGACGGAGCGAACCGATGCACAGGGCCACCAGATCGACATATTCTTCCAGAGTCAGTATCGGTATCCGGCCAAGATAAGCGGCCAGATCGGTTCCTTTTAAAATATGAAGAAGCTGTAACTTAATTCCTTTTACCGGAAGGCGGTTTAAATGCGCCATAGTTGCGGCCAATTCCGTTCTGCCTTCTCCCGGCAGCCCAAGTATGGTATGGACAATAACCGGTATACCGCACTGAGCAAGGCGTGTGACCGCTTCATCAAACACAGGAAGAGGGTAGCCCCGCCGAATAAAACGGGCGGTATCTTCATGAATCGTCTGAAGCCCCAGCTCAATCCAGACCGGTTTGATCCTGCCCAGCTGTTCCAGAAGCACATAAGTGTCTGCACTGATGCAGTCCGGCCGGGTGGCAATTGAGAGGCCGCAGATGAGCGGGTGTCGGATTGCCTCCGTAAAAATCTGTTCCAGATAGGCAGTCGGCGCATAGGTATTGGTAAAGGGCTGAAAATAAGCAATATAACGGCGGATTTCAGGATGTCTGACAGCAGCCCGGCCGATTGCGGTATCCAGCTGTCTGGTGACGGAGGTCATTCCATCCCCGGAAAATTCGCCTGATCCGCCCTCACTGCAGAAAATACAGCCCCGGTCACCGCAGGTTCCGTCCCGGTTGGGACAGGACATATTGCCGTTTATGCTGATTTTATAAACTTTTTCACCGAAGAGTTCCAGTGAATACTGATCAAATGTATAATAGCGTCTTCCATTTGTATAGTTCATTGCTAAATGAGAGATTTGACGGCATTGCTCACAGCGTCCACCACTTCAGGATCGAAGGCCTGAGGCATGATATTATCTTCGTTTAAGTCTTCCTCCTTCACCATTCCGGCGATCGCAAGCGCAGCGGCAAGCTTCATCTCTTCTGTAATCTGTCTGGCCCTTCCCTCCAGGGCTCCCTTGAAAATCCCAGGGAAAGCCACTACATTATTCACCTGGTTTGGGAAATCAGAGCGGCCGGTACCCACAACACGTGCGCCGGCGGCTTTTGCCACATCCGGCATGATTTCCGGTACCGGATTCGCCATGGCGAACAGGATAGAATCCGGAGCCATGGAGGAGACCATCTGTGCTGTGACAATATCAGGGGCCGAAACGCCGATAAAGATATCAGCTCCCACGAGAGCGTCCTTTAATGTCCCTTTTTTACCTTCCAGATTGGTGACTTCAACCATCTGCTTCTGCATCCAGTTCAGGTTCGGACTTTCTGAAGATAATATACCATTGATATCACACATTGTGACATGAGAAAATCCATAGGAGAGCAGCAGTTTTGTAATGGCGATCCCGGCAGAACCGGCGCCGTTGACAACAACGCGGCAGTTTTCCTTCTCTTTCTTAACAACTTTGAGTGCATTGATGACACCGGCAAGTACAACAATAGCGGTGCCGTGCTGGTCATCATGAAATACAGGGATATCCAGTGCGTCCTTTAACCGTTCCTCGATTTCAAAACATCTGGGCGCTGCAATGTCTTCCAGATTTATTCCGCCGAATGCGGGGGCAATATGGATAATTGTTTTAATAATTTCCTCTGTATCCTGGGTGTCCAGACAGATTGGAAACGCATTGACGCCTCCAAAGGATTTAAAGAGAACGGACTTGCCTTCCATAACGGGCATGGCGGCGTAGGGGCCGATATTTCCAAGACCCAGTACGGCGCTTCCGTCAGATATAACAGCCACAGTATTTGCTTTTATGGTATAGCGGTATGCTTCTTCCGGATTTTTGGCAATGGCTTTGCAGGGCTCTGCCACGCCTGGAGTATAAGCGAGCGCCATGTCTTCTCTGGAATTCACATTGCACTTCGGTTCTGTAGAAATCTTACCATTCCACTGCGCGTGGAGGGCAAGAGCTTTTTCTGATGTAGTCATGCTGATTCCTCCTGTTTCTTATCATTTTGTCTGAATTTATGATATCATTAACCCTTTTATTTCGCAAGGACATGTGTATGGCTGGGCAGGCAGCCGGAACATTGATACGGGCGGCCGGCGGCTGAAAAATTGCAGATTGGAGAAGTAAAAAGAAACATCAGAGTATATTTTGTATTATTTATAGGAAATAACACGAATATATCTCGATTTCGCACAGGAAAAGCTATTTACATTTATCTGAAATTTGGAGTATAATATGATGTATAACAAAATCAAATATATAAATTATTCTATTTACAGTTTATCGAACGTTCATCCGCCCGTTTCTGTGAGGGCGTCTGAGTCCGGACATTCATTTAAATTCCCTGAAATCTTTAGATAAAATAAGAAAATCTGGCACAGTTAACAGCCGGCGTGGGTTTTGAACGTGCCTTGAGGGCCAAGCTTGCATAATAGAAAGAAAAGAATTGTTGGAGGTATCATGGAGAAACGACTGGAAGAATTATCACTGGCACAACTGAGGGAACTGGCAAAAGAGAGAGGAATAAAGTCTATATCCACACTCCGTAAAATGGAACTGATTGAACGGCTGAGCGAAACGTCTGACCAGAACCAGGAAACGTCTTCGGTACAGGCAGAACCAAGCACCGATAACATAGAAAACAGAACAGAAGAGCAGGCAGCAGGACAAAGTGCAGTGCAGACGAGACAGAATACAGCCCCGGCTGCTTCAGAAGGTGTCCGAAGGGAGCCCCAGGCCAGGAAGGCACAGGAAGATACGAGGGGTATCCGGGAAGGAATGCAGAACAGACCGCGGGTAAAGATCGAAAACCGCAGGCCCGCAGCAGTTTCGGGTACAGAGGAGAGGCAGGAAGTACGCCGGAGCGGAAAAGTGACGGAGGATGGGAAATTGTCGCCGGAGATGGTACAGTTAGACAGCGGGGAAACAAAAGAAGGAATTCTGGAAGTGATGCAGGACGGATTTGGATTTATCCGCTGTGATAATTTCCTGCCGGGTGAAAATGACGTCTATGTCTCACCTGCTCAGATACGCCGTTTTAACCTAAAGACAGGAGATATTGTCACAGGAAATACGAGGGTGAAAAATCAGAGTGAAAAGTTCAGTGCCCTGTTGTATGTGAAAGCCGTAAATGGGATGCATCCGGTGGAAGCGGCCCGGAGAAAGAAATTTGAGGATCTTACTCCTATTTTCCCCAATGAGAGAATACATCTGGAAACACAGGGCGGTCCGGTTGCCATGCGGATGATGGACTTGATTTCTCCTATTGGAAAAGGTCAGAGGGGAATGATTGTATCGCCGCCGAAAGCGGGCAAGACCACACTTTTAAAGCAGGTGGCGCGGGCGGTGACTTTAAATCATCCGGATATGCAGCTGATTATTCTGCTGATTGACGAGAGGCCCGAGGAAGTTACGGATATCAAAGAATCCATTGAAGGGAAAAATGTTCAGGTTATCTATTCAACGTTTGACGAACTGCCGGATAACCACAGGCGTGTATCCGAGATGGTCATTGAACGGGCCAAGAGACTGGTGGAGCACAAAAAAGATGTGATTATTCTTCTGGACAGCATTACCAGGCTGGCAAGAGCTTACAATCTGTCCATTCAGCCCAGCGGCCGAACTCTTTCCGGAGGGCTTGATCCGGCGGCGCTGCACATGCCGAAACGCTTTTTTGGAGCGGCTAGGAACATGAGAGAAGGCGGCAGCCTGACGATTCTGGCGACGGCGCTGGTTGAGACGGGAAGCCGGATGGACGACGTTATTTTCGAAGAATTCAAGGGGACCGGCAACATGGAGCTGGTTCTGGACCGCGCACTTTCTGAAAAGAGAATCTTTCCGGCCATCGACATGTATAAATCCAGCACCAGAAGAGATGATCTTCTGCTGGCAAGGGAAGAAGCAGAGGCAAATTATCTGATGCGCAAGGCTCTGGGAGGCATGAAGGCGGATCAGGCGCTTGAGAGCATTATCGGCATGTTCATGCGCACCCGGAATAACCGGGAGTATGTGCAGATGATCAAAAAAGTAAAATTAGTCGATTAAAATATTTTTTTGTGACTTGCTTTTATAGAGTTTGTATGCTATACTTAGTGCGTTGTGTAATTCAATGAATTGAATCAATTTTTGATTGATTTTCATGTAATAAAATAGTCAAAGAGGTGAATAAGATGAGAGAAGGAATCCATCCTAATTACTACCAGGCTAAGGTTACCTGCAACTGCGGTAACGAGTTTGTAACTGGTTCAACAAAAGAGGATATCCACGTAGAAGTTTGTTCCAAATGCCATCCGTTCTACACAGGACAGCAGAAAGCTGCGGCAGCTCGTGGTGCGATTGATAAGTTCAACCGTAAATATGGTTTGAATCAGGACAAATAATAGCAAGGATTTAGGTTGAGGTTATTATAATCTCAGCCTATTTTTTTCACATTAAAAGTTGAAGATGTCTGCGGAGGAAAGAATCCGATTATAATAAAGGCGGTGATCGTGTGAAACCATCCGGTATCGGCGGACAGGCAGTCATTGAAGGCGTCATGATGAAAAACGGCGCTGAATATGCTGTGGCGGTCCGGAAACCAGATAACGAAATTGTAGTACAGAAGGATACGTTCGTCAGTGCTTCTGAGAAGATAAAGTTGTTTAAGCTGCCCATATTCCGTGGCATGCTTATGTTTGTGGAGTCTCTGGTTCTGGGAACCAGAACGCTTACGTTTTCAGCCAGTTTCTTTGAGGAAGAGGAAGAGAAGACCCAGGCGGAGAAGAAAAAAGGAAAAGCAGCAGAAAAGCTGATGATGGGATTTACCGTGTTTATCTCCATCCTGCTGGCGGTTGCTATTTTTATGATGCTGCCTTATTTTCTGTCTACGCTCCTTGGAAGATACATAACCAATACTACCGTGCTGGTTATCATTGAAGGCGTGATCCGTGTCACTATATTTATCCTGTATGTATTTCTGATCTCACTTATGAAGGAGATCAAACGTGTTTTTATGTACCATGGAGCCGAGCACAAATCAATCAATTGTATTGAGAATGGGCTGGAACTGACCGTGGAGAATGTGAGGGGTCAGTCCAGACAGCATAAGCGCTGCGGTACTAGTTTTATGCTGGTCGTGATGTTTGTCAGTATTTTGCTGTTTATGTTTATCAGGGTGGAATCCCCGTGGCTTCGTATTCTATACCGGCTGCTGCTGATTCCGGTCATATCAGGTATCTCCTATGAGTTTATCCGTTTTGCGGGCAGAAGCAATTCCAGAATTATTGCGGTGTTAAGCAAGCCGGGCCTCTGGCTGCAGGGACTTACCACGAGGGAGCCGGATGATGAGATGATTGAGGTGGCGATCGCATCGGTGAATGAGGTTTTTGACTGGAAAGCTTTTCTCGCAGAAGGAGATTTCAGGCCTGAGCGCAGCAAACGGAAAAAGGCTGGTGATACACAGCCGGAAGAGAAGAATGAGAGAGAACCTAAACCGGCATTGACGGAAGTACCGGCACAGATAACAGAAGAAGAACAGGAACCGGTTCATTCCGGACATAAGAGACATACGGCAGTGCCTGTGGAGGAAATAGCCGTGCAGGACGAATGGATCGAGACCGAAGAGGGTGAGATTCCTGTGGAAGAAGAATTTGAAGCGGTACCGGATACCATAGAAATTTTAAGTCCGGAGGAGATCACCGAGGAAGTTCCTGCCTATGTGGAGGAAGCGGTTGCTTTAGAGGAAGCATATCCTGCAGCGGAAGATGAGGCTTATGAAACCATGGAAGAAGCGGAAGAAGAACAGCCTCAGGACATGGGTGAAGCGGAAGTTTCTGTAACGGATGATCAGGAGTCCGAGGAGGAAGAGCCCGGCAAGGAGACTGCGGCTGATATTTTGCAGGATGAAGAGATTTTGAGTATATTGGAAGAATATTCGTCAAGGAGCAGAAAGAAATAGAATGTCTTATGAAATGTTGTTTCTCTGGGGAAAGACACTTCTTTTAAAAAGCGGTGTCGCGGAGGCGGAGCTGGATGCAAGATACCTGCTGGAAGAATGCTGCCATATATCCCATGTGGAGTTTTTAACGAACAAAAAAGATTATGTTCCGCGGGAGCAGGAGGAAGCCTATAAGGCTGCCATCAGGCGGCGGATTGAGCGTGTTCCGCTTCAGTATATTACCGGAAAGCAGGAGTTTATGGGTCTTCCCTTCCGGGTCAATCCGTCTGTGCTTGTGCCCAGACAGGATACGGAAGTGCTGGTGGAGACGGTTTTGCATGTCTGCGGGAATAAGCACGTGCTGGATCTGTGCACCGGTTCCGGCTGTATTGCCGTGAGCCTGGCTAAACTGGGCGGCTGTGCCAGTGTCACTGCCTCGGATATCTCTGCGGAGGCTCTGAGTGTGGCCAAAGAAAACGCAGCTATCAATCAGGTACCGGTGCGGTTCGTGATGAGTGATCTGTTTGAGAAGATCGAGAATTCTTTTGATATAATTGTTTCCAATCCACCTTATATTCCCACCGGTGTGCTGGAGACGCTGATGCCGGAGGTAAGCAAATATGAACCCCGGATCGCGCTGGATGGCCTGGAGGATGGGCTGCATTTTTACCGTGAGATCATACGGCAGGCGGACGGATATCTGACTGCGGCCGGAGCCCTTTACTTTGAGATAGGTTATGATCAGGGGGATCAGGTAAGGCTTCTGATGGAGGAAGCAGGATACAGCAATATTGAAATCGTAAAAGATTATACCGGTATGGACCGGGTAATACGAGGAGACCGTCCGGGTTCTTATCTGGATTAATGTTTTTGGAGGGGAATATTCTTGTTTGATAAGTTAGAAGACATTTTAAGACGATATGAAGAAGTTGTAAATGAACTGAATGATCCGGAGGTTACGGCGGATCAGAATCGTTTCCGCCAGCTTATGAAGGAGCAGACTGAGCTGATGCCGCTGGTGGAGGCATACAAGGAGTATAAAAGGACCAAAGAGACCATTGAAGAGAGTCTGATGATCCTGGATGAAGAGAAAGATGAAGAACTGCGGGAACTGGCGAAAGAAGAACTGAGTGAATGCCGGGTGCGTCAGAGCGAGCTGGAAGACGAAATTAAAATACTGCTTCTGCCCAAGGACCCTAACGATGATAAGAACGTTATTGTGGAGATCCGCGGCGGCGCCGGAGGAGACGAGGCCGCATTGTTCGCGGCGGAACTGTTCCGCATGTATTCCCGTTTTGCCGAGCGTAACCGCTGGAAGACGGAGATGATCAGTCTGAATGAAAATGGAATCGGCGGATTTAAGGAAGCCGTTTTTATGATCAATGGAACCGGCGCTTACTCAAAACTCAAATATGAAAGCGGTGTGCACCGGGTTCAGAGGGTTCCGGTAACGGAATCCGGAGGCAGAATCCATACCTCCACGGCTACTGTGGCAATTATGCCCGAGGCGGAGGAAGTGGATGTACAGCTGGATATGAATGATTGCAAATTTGATGTCTTCCGTGCGTCCGGAAACGGCGGCCAGTGTGTCAATACGACGGATTCCGCGGTGAGACTGACTCATATACCCACAGGAATCGTGATTTCCTGCCAGGACGAGAAATCCCAGTTGAAAAACAAGGATAAGGCGCTTAAAGTTCTGCGTTCCCGTCTGTACGATCTGGAGATGCAGAAAGCCCATGATGCAGAGGCGGAGGCCAGAAAAAGCCAGGTGGGAACAGGAGACCGTTCTGAGAAAATCAGAACCTATAATTTCCCTCAGGGACGTGTTACCGATCACCGTATCAAATTGACGACACACCGGTTAAATGAGGTGCTGGACGGGGATCTGTTCGAGATTATAGACAGTCTGATCTCCGCGGATCAGGCGGCGAAGCTCAGTAAAATGAACGAAGCGGTCTAGGCAAATCGGGGGAATACTATGATCAGCAGCACATCAAATCCACAGATGAAACATATTATTCAGCTGGCAAAGAAGGCCAGATACCGTCGGGAACAGGAGCAGTATGTTGTGGAGGGGATCAGGATGGTTGATGAAATTCCTGGTCCGCTTCTGATCAGGGCGTATCTGTCCGAAAGTTATGCCGGAAAATACGGCACACCGGATCATTACCCCTGTGAAGTGGTGAGTGACAGGGTGTTTGCTCAGATATCGGATACCAAGACGCCCCAGGGCATCCTGGCTCTTGTAAAGATGCAGAAATACAGCCTGGAGCAAATGCTGCGGGAACCAAGGGTCAATCTGATTCTTCTGGAAGATCTGAGAGATCCGGGAAATATGGGGACGATTGTCCGCTGCGCGGAGGGTGCCGGAGTCACAGGAATTATCGCAAGTGATACTTCTGTCGATTTGTACAATCCCAAGGTGATTCGTTCCACTATGGGTTCTGTTTTCCGGGTTCCGGTTCTGTTTGTTCCCGATTTTAAGAAGCTGCTGGTCAGGTTAAAAGAAGAAAATGTAACCTTGTATGCCGCTCATCTGGCGGGAAGCAGTGACTATGACAGAATTTCTTACAGTGACCGGAGCGGTGTGATGATTGGAAACGAAGCACAGGGCCTGAGTGAAGAGGCGGCGGGAATGGCCGACACGCTGGTGAAGATACCGATGATGGGCAAAGTAGAGTCCTTAAATGCGGCAATCGCGTCTTCTGTGTTTATGTATGAGATTTTCCGTCAGAAAAGACAAAGAGAAGATAAATAAAAAGCCGGATACCGTGTTTGGAAACGGCTGATTGAAAAAGGGAGCGTAAGCTCCCTTTTGCGTTATTGATCAGAAGCGGAAGACAGAGACAGGTTAATCCCATATGTCACATAGGCGCTATCCAGATGATAGCCCAGCTTTTCAGCCAGATGCAAAGACTCCTTGTTGGCGGCATCCCAGCTGGGATAGAGCCCGCGCTTTAGACACTCCAGAATCATATGGGCGGCGCAGGCCAGGGCCAGTCCCTTTTTCCGGTAGGGTTTCCTGGTATCAATCTCGATTTCAATTCCGCCGTCATAGTAAGTATAAGAAGAGACACCGCTTACAATTTTATCGCCGTGCAGTACAAGGTATCCCATACCGTGATCCCGATACTGCTCATAGGAAGAAAACTGAGAGCATAGATCTTTTGACCATTCTTCCTTACGGACCGCATGAAAATAAGCTTCATCTATGGGGTGAATCCGATAACCCTTTGTCAGAGTGGCGACATATCCGGCCAATTTGTCTGTATCGAACGCATCGGGCTCTTTTTTCAGCGCATAGCGAAGAAACTTACGATAACTGTAAGGGTAGCAGCGCTCAATCAGCCGGCTCCAGCCGTTATCCCGGGGTACCATCAAAATCTGGGGAGACGGAAAGTCAGAGGGTATATGTTTCACAAACTCTGCATCCGGTTTACCCGCCAGAAAACAGAAATCTCCGGTAATAATCCGGGCAGATTCCGGATCTGACGTTTGGTCTGCCCACCCATTTCCCATGCATCCATGCAAATAGGACCAGATCATTGTCTCATTCCAGCCGTCAAACAGCGGCGCGAGAACACAAGCATTCTCTTTTGTTATCATTTCCATAGGACCCCTCCTTTTTTATACATAAGGATAAAACTGACCATGTATATCCAGCAATAAGGCAGTAGGCAAAGCATACTGACGTTTGTTGTTTCAAGTTTACTTCCCAACCCTGGATGTGTCAATCGCGGCGGCGGGTGCATGGAAGGTTTCATTTATAATCTCCAGCGCAATATTTTTTGCATTTTCTCCTGAAATCGAATCTTTTTTATCTTCATCTTCCAGATAAACTGCAACATAGTTTCTGGCTGAGTCCTTTTCATAAAAACCCACAAACCAGGCTTTTCCCGGTCCGGAACCTGTTTTCCCGCAGACTGCCCCTTCGTTTTCTTCTGATACCAGCATTATATTTTTCAATATGGTAATCTCCTCAGACGTGTAGCCGCTGCGTCCTTCAAAAATGTCTGACAGAACCTTTACCTGCTCAAGAGGAGAGATTTTAAGGGTGGAATTAAGCCAGAAGCCGTTCAATTCCGGCAGCGGGTTCGCGCCGTTCCCCTGCCACTGGCCGATATCGCAATTTCCATAGGACAGCTGATCCAGCTGCGCTTTTACCTCTTCTTTGCCGACCTGATCAATGACCTGCCGAAAATACCAGATACAGGACGTGGAAAAGGCTTCTTTTAAAGTGACATTTTTATTCCAGCCGGAGATCGGATATACCGTACCGTTGTATTCCATTTTTGTGGTTTCATTTTCAAGCACGCCGGCGTGCAGACCCATGAGTGCTGATACGATTTTAAAGGTAGATAAGGGGGAAACCTGCTTTTTACATAGTTCCTCATTATAAAAAGAATACAGCTCATCATCCGGGCTGTAGAGAACCGCACAGCCGGTTATCCCAGCAAATTCACTGTCCAGATCAAGTCCTGCTTCCCGTATGGAGGCGGGTGTTTCGGCAGAAGGCAGTTCCTGTTCGGGAGAAGTCTGTGTTTTGCCGCCGTCCGGCGGGGATGTCTGACCGGGGTCTGCGTTGCTTTCTGAACATCCGGTTACCGTAAACATGCAGGTAACCAGAAGAATACTAAGAATACCCATCAGGCGGCTGGTCCTTTTTTGATCCATATGAGTCCTCCGATCATTTCATTAAGACTGATGTATCACAAGAAGTTTAAGATAGCTTACTTCCAGAACCGGCGGTTGTCAATGCAAATTTCTGTGTGATAACCGCAACCCTTTTCCCAGCTTGTAGTATTGGACCGGACCTTATATAATAAAAGGGTCAGAAAATAAGCGGCGGCAGGAGGAAACATGTTTCGAATAGGAGAATTTTCAAAGCTGACACAGGTTTCGGTCAGAATGCTTCGTTATTACGACGAGATGGGACTTTTGAGACCGGCCCACACGGAGCCGCGGAGCGGCTACCGTCTGTATTCTGCCGATCAGATTCCTGATTTAAACCGAATCCTGTATCTCAGGGACAGCGGATTTCAAATTGCAGAGATAAAGAAAGCTCTTGTCAGCGATCAAAACGAGATAATTAAAATGCTGTATGATAAGCAGATAGACATTGAAAAAGCAATACAGGCAGAAGAATTAAAGCTAAGAAAAATAGAACAGGCTAAGCAGGCGGCGGCAAGCGGAGGACAGGGGCTTTATGAACAGATTTTCACCAGAGCGGTTCCGGCCTGTCAGGTTCTCTCCCTGAGAAGAGTTATTCCAGACTATTACGGGGAGGGCGGACTGTGGCTTGAATTGTCCGCTTTTGCCAGGAAGAACCGGGTGGAAGTATCGGGAAGCAGTTTTTCCATCTATCACGATAAAGAGTACAAAGAAGTAAATGTGGATGTGGAATTGTGTGTTCCCGTCCAAACGGCAGGAAAAAATGCAGGAGATTTTGTTTACCGGAAAACAGAGCCGGTATCGGAAATGGCCTGCACTATGGTATACGGAGATTTCTCAAATATTGGGCCTGCATACAAAAGCTTTGCCGGATGGCTGCAGAAGAACAGTCAGTTTCATATGCTGGGGCCGAGCCGGCAGATTGTGCACCGCGGCCCATGGAATGAGGAAAATACCGAAAATTATCTGACCGAGCTTCAGATTCCATTGGAAAAAGATAGATAATTTATAATTCTCCTTGACTCTAACACGATGTGAGGGCCTATATTGAATCTGCAGATCAAAAAAATAAGGAGGAACATACGATGACAACATTTCAACTTCATTCTATCGGTACGATTCATTGTGAGCAGGAGGAAGCTTATATTAAAGTAGACCCGGAATTCATACCGGCTCTGCAGGCGCTGGATGGATTCAGCCATATTCAGGTGTTATGGTGGTTCAGCGAATTTGACAACGCACAGGCAAGGACGGTTCTGGAAGCCGAGAAGCCCTATAAGAAATCACCGGATAAGATGGGGATTTTTGCTACCAGATCACCGCTCCGCCCAAATCCTATCGCACTGAGTACCGCAGAGGTAACTTATATTGACCATAAAAACGGGGTGATCGGTGTCACCTATCTGGATGCCTATGATCAAACTCCTCTTCTGGATATTAAACCCTATACCCCGAGCATGGACCGGATCGGGACGCCCCAGGTACCGGAGTGGTGCGCCCACTGGCCGAAGAGTTTCGAGGAGTCAGGAGAGTTCCCATGGGAGGAAGAATTTAATTTTTAACGAAATAAAGAAAAGCAGTTTACCTGCAGGTTTTCCTGGTTTATCATGGAAGTAGATAAGACTCCCACCTCAATAGGTGGTGAATAAATAACAAATTCGTCATGGTGGGAGCCCAGTCTCCTTCCAGGATAAAGCCTCCGGCGGCTCGCAGCAAGTACGCCGAGGCGTACTTGAAAATGTGCCTAAGAAAGGGGCGGAAAGAAATAAAATGAGAGATTGTGAAAAGACAATTGGAAATCTGATCGACAAGCAGGGAACTGCTTTTCTCAGTTCTGTGGATGAGGCCGGCTTTCCAAATACGAAAGCAATGCTGGCTCCCCGTAAAAGAGAAGGGATTCAGACCTTTTATCTGACGACGAATACCTCTGCCATGCGTACGGCCCAGTTTCGGGCCAATCCAAAGGCATGCCTTTATTTCTGTGACAAACGTTTCTTCCGGGGTGTGATGCTGCTGGGAACGGTGGAAGTGCTTGAGGATCAGGAGAGCAAAGAAATGATCTGGCAGGAGGGAGATACCATGTATTATCCTGAGGGTGTCACAGATCCGGATTATTGTGTCCTGCGTTTTACCGCATTTGAGGGCCGGTTTTACAGCAAGTTTAAGTCGGAGACATTTTCAATTGGATAAATGATTTCCTGCAGGGAGGGGCAATATGGAGGGTAACGATACTTATTATACATCCATTACAGCGCTGAAAGCCAGATTTGACGAGACCGAAAAAAGCTGCGCATTCCGGGCTTCCGGCCCGGAAGAATACCAAAGGTGGAAGAAAGAAACCAGAGAAACCCTGGCGGCTCTGCTGGGACTGGCTAAAATGAAAATGCCGCAGGCTCCGGTTCGAATCACAAAGACAGAGCAGCTTCAGGACTATGAGAGAATTCATCTCATTATTCCGGTGGAGCCGGGAATCGGGATGCCCTGTTTTTTTCTGAAACCCAATAGACCGAGATGCAGTCCCTGTCCAGTGATTATTGCCACTCATGGGCATGGAAGCGGAGGAAAACTTGCGGTCGCAGGCCTGGATATGGGTAATAAAAAATTGCGAGAAAACCGGATGAATTTTAACTATGCCTACGGAGAGCATCTGGCCACGCAGGGCTATATGGTTTTTTGCCCGGATGCCAGAGGATTTGGAGAACGGAGAGAAGCCGGACAGCAGGGGGAGGATTCACTGTTGTCAAGTTCCTGCCGGGAATTAAACCAGGTGGCTATTTCCATGGGAATGAGCCTTCTGGGGATGTTTATCTGGGATCTGATGCGGCTTCTGGACTATATCTGCACAAGAGAGGACTGTGATACCGGTCGGATAGCCTGTGTGGGCTTCTCCGGAGGCGGAGCCCAGAGCCTGTGGCTCACTGCGCTGGATGACAGGGTGCGTGCAGGGGTGGTGAGCGGATACTGCTACGGCGTCGGCGATTCTCTGCTGCTTATGAACGATAACTGCAGCTGCAATTATGTTCCGGGTCTCTGGGAACATGCCGATATGGGCGATGTGGGAGCCCTCATTGCGCCCAGGCCATTACTTATTGAGACCGGGGATAGCGATCCGTTAAACGGACACCGGGGAGTGATCAATGCCCTGGAACAGACGGACGTAATAAAAAGCGCATACCGTCTGCTACGTGCACAAGATCAATTCCGTCATGAGGTCTGCCGCGGAGGGCACCGTTTTTACGGGGATTCGCTGGACGATTTTCTGGAACGTGCACTGGGTTAATATCTTGTCAGACAGAAGCGAAAACGCTTCGGAAGGGAGAATAGAATGTTTCAATATGATTTTAATGTACCGGAGACAAAGAAAATAAGACTGATTATCCATACGGACTGCAAGAATGAGGCGGACGACCAGTACGCCCTTGCCCACCATCTTATGACCCCTAAATTTATGGTGAAGGGAATCATAGCCGCTCATTTTGATAAGAATGTGCAGGAGTATGGAGCGGGCAATACCATGGATGCTAGCTTTCAGGAAATTTTGAAGATGCTGGATCTGATGGGTCTCTCCGGAGAGTATCCGGTGTTAAAGGGTGCACCGGTGCCTATGGAACATGAGACAGACATGATCGAATCGGAGGGCGCGGACTTTATTATTGAGGAGGCCATGAGAGAAGACGAACATCCTCTTTATATTGTGTGTCAGGGTTCTGTCACAGATCTGGCCTGCGCTATCCTGAAGAAGCCTGAAATATGCGGGCGGATGACGGCGGTCTGGATCGGCGGGGGGAAATGGCCGGAGGGCTGCAAGGAATTTAATCTGAAACAGGATATCCCGGCGGCGAACGTAGTGTTTAAATCGGACATGCCTCTGTGGCAGGTTCCGATTGATGTGTATAAACAGGTTGCTGTCTCTCTGGCGGAGCTCCAGTATAAAGTGAAGCCCTGCGGCAAAGTGGGAGAGTATTTATTCCGGCAGATGGTGGATTATAATAATAAGTTTGCCTGGAAGCTGCACTGGCCCCAGGGGGAAACCTGGGGGTTGGGAGATCAGGCCACGGTTACCGTGCTGCTGGATGAACTGGAACGAATGAATTATGATATGATGCCGGCGCCGGAGATCCGGGAGGATATGACCTACAATCACACCGGTAAATACCGGCCGATCCGGGTATATCATACCCTGGACGCCAGAATGACGATGGAGGATTTTTACGCGAAGCTGGCCATCAACTTTAGAGACAAATAAAGGAAAACAAATAAAAACGCCATAAAATGGCGTTTTTATTTGTTTTAACCGAACTTGTTTATTATAATTGGGCCTTCTGGCCTTTTGCTCCCCGTTTTCGGTTCCTTACTTTCTTAGCGCTTAATACTTTGTCCCGGCAGGTAAAGGTTTCTGTTTCCAGCGGAAGGACCGTGGAGTAAACCACCGAGTCTCCTGGACCAAGATCAATGCCTTTCACACCCCGGCTGGTCTTTTTTAAGAGCGAGATCTCATTGACCGGATAACCAAGGGAGAGCCCTTTTTCCGTGAGCATGATCACTTTATAGCCCGCCGATAAGACAGCAGAAGGCGCAAGAGGAGTGACAGATATGATTTCGTCCCCTTCTTCCAGTTTCGTGGAGGCAATCTGGGTCCGGTTGGAATCAAATTCAGCCCCGGAGACGATTTTTACATATCCTTTTTTTGTAGCAAAGTAGAGGGCAGAATCAAATACAGATTCGAACGCTGCATAGCATACCGCATCTGCCTTGCCGATTTTACACAGAGTTTGGATCAACGCCCCCTTATCCTTTAACTTAACCCTTGGGATGGCAGAAGCTTTGATGCGGAACAGGCTTCCGTCCGAAGTGAAGACACAGAGAGAATCGTCGCTCTGCATGGACACCACATGTGAGAATTCCTGAAGGGTCTCTTCGCCCAGCCGGGCATAGCTCTTATCATCAATAGATTTTACATAGCCGAACCGGTCGATCAGTACATAGACCGTTTCCACCACAACTTTTTCTACATAATCTTCATTCTGGATACTGGCAATTTTCGTTCTGCGTTCCGACGCGAATAACTTACGGAAGTTTTTCAGTCTGTTTTTGATTGATCGGAGCAGCTCCTTGGGATTTCCAAGAATTGCCTCATAATTTGCGATCTCCTCCGCCAGACTTTCTTCTTCTTCTTTTAATTTCAGGATTTCCAGACCGATCAGCCTGCTCAGCGGCATAGCCAGGATCGCATCGGCCTGACGCTCGGTGAAATTAAGCTCAGAGGCCTCTTTGCGGGAGGCATCGGAGCGAAACTTAATATCGGTAATATCCCCGCCGATCAGGCAGCCCTTGGCCTGTTTGACAGAAGAGGAACCACGCAGGATCTCGATGATCAGATCAATGATATCGGTAGCCTTAATCAGGCCGGATACGATTTCTTCCCGGCTTCTGGCCTTATTCAGAAGAAAGCGGTATTCTCTTGTGTAGAGTTCCTCCTGGAAGACAAGAAATTCTTCCAGATACTGCTTGAGTCCAAAGGTAAAAGGCTGTTTTTCCTTGACCGCAAGGAAGTTGACGGAATAGGTATCCTCCATAGATGTCTTTTTATAGAGACCGTTTAGAAGATTATTGATATCCCGGTCTTTCTTCACTTCAATTACAATCCGGATGCCCTCCTTGGAGGACTCGTCCCGGACATCATAAATTTCGTCAAATACCTTGTCCTTCATCAGGGACACAAGACTCTCCACCAGCTTTGTCTTATTTCCGGCGATTGTGTAGGGGATTTCTGTAATAATAATATTTTTTCGGCCGTAATCACCGTTTTCTATCTCCGTGTTTGCACGGACACGGATGCGGCCTTCCCCGTGTTCATAGATCGAGAGCAGATCCTCCTGATTAATGATCGTACCGCCGGTGGGGAAATCCGGACCGGGCAGATATTCCATCAGCTTCTCCGTGGAAATGGACGGCCGATCCATATAGGCAATCGTGGCGTCGATCATTTCCCCCAGATTGTGGGGCGGTATATTCGTGGCCATACCTACCGCAATACCGGTTGTCCCGTTGATCAGCAGGTTGGGGAGCATGGCGGGTAAGACGGAAGGCTCCTTTTCGCTTTCATCAAAGTTGGGTATAAAGTCCACAAGACCCTTTTCCAGATTATTCAGCAATGTCATCGCGCCGGGAGACAGTCTGGCTTCCGTATACCGCATGGCGGCGGCCCCGTCTCCGTCAATGGAGCCAAAGTTGCCATGTCCGTCCACCAGCGGCACAGAGAGAGAGTAGCTTTCCGTCAGATGAACGAGCGCGTCATAGATGGAGCTGTCCCCGTGAGGATGGTATTTACCCATGGTATCACCGACGATACGGGCGCTCTTCCTGTGCGGCTTGTCCGGTGCCAGTCCCAGTTCACTCATCGCAAAGAGAATTCGCCGCTGTACCGGTTTCAAACCATCCCTCACATCCGGAAGAGCACGGGCGATAATTACACTCATCGCGTAATCCCGGTAAGAAGTTTTCATCTCCTCCGAAAAATCCAGTTGAACGATATTGTCATTATTTATTTCAGCCATTGGAATGTCCTTCCTTTGTTAAATATCAATTTTAGCGTACTGTGCCTCTTCCATAATAAAATTACGCCTTGGGGCTACCTCACTGCTCATCAGTGTGGTTGTAATTTCATCGGCTTCCACGGTATCGGTAATGGTCACCTGGGCAAGGGTCCGGGTCTCCGGGTCAAGCGTTGTCTCCCAGAGCTGATCGGCGTCCATCTCACCCAGGCCTTTGTAGCGCTGCACGTTCAGGATCTTATTTTTTCCTTCTTTTCGAAATTGTTCCAGCGCAAAGTCATTGAACAGATAGCGGGACTCCTTTATCTTTTTGGATTTCCCCATTTTTTCATACTCTACCCGGTACAGAGGCGGCAGGCCGCGGTATACTTTGCCCGCCATAATCAGTTCCGGCATAAAACGGTAGAAGAAGGTGAGCAGAAGAGTACTGATATGGGCGCCGTCCACATCCGCATCGGTCAATATAATAATTTTATCATAGCGCAGCTTTTT
Organism: Anaerolentibacter hominis; assembly: GCF_032380675.1. Classification (NCBI taxonomy): domain Bacteria; kingdom Bacillati; phylum Bacillota; class Clostridia; order Lachnospirales; family Lachnospiraceae; genus Anaerolentibacter; species Anaerolentibacter hominis. The sequence goes on along the minus strand of NZ_JAWDIX010000001.1, from coordinate 1,569,316 downwards.
GATATCAAATTCATCGCCGATCCCGCAGCCGAATGCGGCGATCATTGTTTTAATTTCGTTATTCGTTAAAATCCGTTCCAGGGAGGCCTTTTCCACATTTAAAATCTTTCCCCTGAGAGGGAGCACCGCCTGTGTTTTCCGGTTCCTGGCCGTCTTTACCGTGCCGCCGGCCGAATCGCCCTCCACCAGATAGACTTCACATTCCTCCGGCTTTTTGGAAGAACAGGATGCCAGCTTGCTCCGGGTGTCCACATCGTTTAGCTGCTTTAAAACCGCGGTGCGGGCCTTGTCACTGGCGCATCTGGCATTATAGGATTTCATGCAGTTATCCAGGATATCCTTTAATATCGTTACGTTTTTATCAAAATAAAGCTGTACCTCCGTGGAAAACACATCATCCACCGCGGTTTTGGCATCGGTGTTGCCAAGCTTTGTTTTTGTCTGCCCTTCAAACTGAGGATCGGGATGTTTGATCGAAATGATGGCCACAAGCCCATTGCGGACATCTTTCCCGTCAAAATTATCATCTTTTCCCTTCAGGATACCCAGTTCCCTGGCATATTGGTTCATGACACGGGTGAGAGCCATCTTAAAGCCGGTTACCAGCGTTCCGCCGTCTACCACGTTGATCCGGTTGCAGTAGGCATTGATCTGTTCACCGAAGTTCTTCGTATATTGAAAAGCTACCTCCACCTCGATATCACCGCTTGTCCCTTCAATGTAAACCGGGTCCTCGTGGAGGACGGAAGCTTCCCTGTTAATATACCGGATAAAGCTTGCGATTCCGAATTCTTCCTGGTAAGTGGTTGTCTCGCCTGTTAATTCGTCATGAAAAACCAAACGCAGGTTTTTATTCAGATAGGCAACCTCCCGCAGCTTTTTGCGGATGATGTCTGCCTTGAATTCTACGGTTTCAAATATGGTGGAATCCGGATAAAAGGTTACTTTCGTACCGGTATCACTTTTCTTGCAGGTACCTACCACCGGAAGCAGGCCGTTTTCCAGTTTGGTTACGGGTTTGCCGCCATTTGTGTACTCATCCCGGTAAATACTGCCGTCCTTCCTGACCTCCACAATCATCCGCTCCGAGAGGGCATTGACCACGGATGCGCCCACGCCGTGAAGACCTCCGGACACTTTATACACCGTGTTGTCAAATTTTCCGCCGGCATGCAGGATTGTATAGACAACCCGCACCGTGGGGATCTTCTGGGTGGGGTGGATATCCACCGGAACACCTCTTCCGTTGTCCGCTATGGACATTCCGCCGTCCTTTTGAAGAGTTATGTCAATCTGGGAACAGAAACCGGCCAGATGCTCGTCGATTCCATTGTCCAGGATCTCCCAAATCAGATGGTGAAGACCCCGTTTCCCTGTGCTGCCGATATACATGCCCGGACGTTTTCTGACGGCTTCTAATCCCTCCAGAACAACAATTTGACTTCCGTTGTACTGTGCCATTTTTCAGTCTCCTTTATATCTAGTAGTTTTTTAGCCATAATTATTATAAGTATACCATATCTGGGTTTTTATTCAAGGAAAAGCAGGCCATTTTACATACTGGCAGGTTTACTTTTAAAGGTATCGGCAGTATAATAAACATATATTAAAGAATTCTTGAGTATTAAAGAATAGAAAGGATGATAATTATGAACTTGGCAAAAATATCTGCAAATGGTCAAATTACAGTGCCAGTAGAAATAAGGCGCAGGCTTGGACTTAAATCCGGAGATAAAATTTTGTTCTTTCAAAATCAGAATGGAGAGATTGTTGTAAGCAACGCATCTGCAACTGCTAATAAGGATTTTTTAATTCTAAATTTGAAACGCCCAAAATGTATGACTGTTGCAGAGTTTCTAAGAAGAGAGGGTATAGAGGAATAAATCTTTTACCAGTTCTATCAAGTCTTTTAATTTGTATATTTGTCTAATCTTTGTTTATTCACATCTTTAAATATTATTTTCTTTTATTTCAGACATATATAATCACTTGTTTTAAATTTAAACACATAATAATTTATTCTAATTATCAACTTAAGAATAAATGTATTTTCCCCTTTTTTGCTTTTTCGATTGACAAAATGAGAAATTTCCTATTTTATTTACTATATAGAATGGATTATAATGTAGAGTACATAATAGGAATACGGCATTACGGCTGTTTAAGCCGTTCATTTGCTTGGGAGAAACCGTATTCTTGTTTGGCAGAAAGTGCTCAAGACGAGAAAGGTATGGGAGAAAAGAATGAAAAAACCATTTGTTACAAAAGAACAGGTACAGGAGATTGTAAAAACATACCCTACACCATTTCACATCTATGATGAAAAAGGAATCAGGGAGAATGCCAGAAGAATGAAGGAGGCTTTTTCCTGGAATAAGGGATTTAAGGAGTTTTTTGCGGTTAAGGCAACTCCGAATCCGTTTATATTAAAGATTCTGAAGGAAGAAGGCTGCGGTACGGATTGCGCCTCCCAGACGGAGCTGATGCTCTCCCAGGCGATGGGGTTCGGAGAAGGGGAGATTATGTTTTCCTCCAATGCCACGCCCGCCAGCGAATATGTAAAAGCCAGGGAGGTAGACGCTATTATCAATCTGGACGATATTTCTCACATTGATTTCCTGAAAGAATGTGCCGGGATTCCTGAGACCATATGCTGCCGATTCAATCCGGGCGGGGTGTTTAAAATCAGTACAAGTATCATGGACAACCCGGGAGATGCCAAGTATGGATTTACAAGAGAACAGATGCTGGAGGGATTTGGCCGGCTGAAAGAACTGGGAGTGAAGAATTTTGGCATACATTCTTTCCTTGCCAGCAATACAGTAACAAATGAATATTATCCCACGCTGGCGAAGATCCTGTTTGAGCTGGCTGTTGAGCTGAAAGAAAAAACAGGTGCTAATATTACCTTTATTAACCTGTCAGGCGGAGTGGGAATTCCATACCGTCCGGATCAGGAGGGGAACGACATTATGGAGATAGGCGAGGGAGTCAGGAAAGCCTTTGAGCAAGTCATGGTTCCCGCCGGCCTGGGGGATGTGGCAATTTATACGGAACTGGGCCGTTTTATGCTGGGGCCCTATGGGGAGCTGGTCACGACAGCCATTCATGAGAAGCATATCTATAAAGATTATATCGGACTGGACGCCAGCGCGGTTAATCTGATGCGTCCTGCCATGTACGGCGCCTATCATCATATTACGGTGCTTGGCAAAGAAAATGAGCCATGCGACCACATGTATGATGTGACTGGTTCGCTGTGTGAGAATAATGATAAATTTGCAGTGGACCGGATGCTGCCGAAGGTGGATATCGGTGATTTCCTGGTAATCCACGACACCGGTGCACATGGGTTTTCCATGGGATATAATTATAACGGCAAATTAAGATCCGCGGAGCTGCTGTTAAGAGAGGACGGAAGCGTTCAGATGATCCGCAGGGCCGAGACGCCTCATGACTATTTTGCAACGTTTGATTTCTGTGATGTTTTAAAGAATATGAAATATTGATTCAGGCCGTTTCCGGCGGCTTTTGGGGATGCCCGCGGGGAGGAATCGGCGCGGGCTCCTTTTCCTGTAATCGGATGATGAAAGACGGTATTTGGAAGGAAAGGACGACATATGAAACAGGGCTTTTTAAAAGTAAGTGCCGTGACACCGGAGCTTCGGGTCGCGGATTGTGTTTTTAATGCGGAGAAAACCATAGAGGCTGCAAAAGAGTGCATGAAGCAGGGTGTGAAGCTGGCCGTATTCCCCGAACTGGGTTTGACGGGGTATACCTGCGCAGACCTGTTCCTCCAGTCTGCGCTGCTCAGAGGGGCGCAGACCGCTCTGAAACAGGTGAAAGAAGCTTTCAGAGGTTACGATATGATTCTCGTAGTGGGTTTTCCGCTGCTGTACAGGGGTAAGATTTACAATACGGCGGCAGTGCTGCAGAACGGATGCCTGCTGGGACTGGTGCCGAAGAGCAATATCCCTAATTATGCGGAATATTATGAAGCCAGACAGTTCAGCCCGGGAGAAGAAGAGACGGAATGGATTGAACTGGACGGCGAGAAGGTGCCATTTGGGCCTAACATATTATTTTCCTGCCGGGAGATGTCGGAATTTGTTCTGGGCGCCGAGATCTGTGAAGATCTGTGGGTTCCTGTTCCGCCCTCATCCCGTCACGCGATGGCAGGTGCAACCGTTATAGTTAACTTGTCCGCAAGTGATGAGACGACAGGGAAGCATAAATACAGACGGGAGCTGGTCAGCAATCAGTCCGGACGCCTTATCTGCGGTTATATCTATGCCGATGCAGGGGAGGGAGAGTCGACGACCGACTTGGTGTTCGCAGGACACAATATGATAGGAGAGAACGGCAGTATCCTGGCGGAATCACACCGATTCGAAAATGGAATTCTGACGACAGAACTGGATCTGGGCCGCCTGGTCAGCGAGCGACGCCGGATTCCTTCCTTTTCCTCCTGCTCGCTGAGCGGATATACCGTAGTGCCATTTTCTCTGAATATAGAGAAGACTGTGCTTACCCGGAAATTTGAGCAGACTCCCTTCGTGCCTCAGGCGGCAGACGAGAGAGATATCAGATGCAGGGAGATCCTTGCTATACAGTCTCAGGGGCTTAAAAAAAGGCTGGCGCATACCGGCTGCCGCTGTGCAGTTGTAGGAATCTCAGGGGGCCTGGACTCTACACTTGCGCTGCTGGTAACGGTTAAGGCATTCGACAGCCTCCATATTGAGAGAAAACACATTTTGGGTATTACCATGCCCGGATTCGGGACGACAGACCGGACCTATCAGAATGCGTTGGACCTGATTCGGATGCTTGGATGTACCTTGAAGGAAATTCCCATTGGACGGGCGGTAGAACAGCATTTTGAGGATATTGGACATGATGGTAATATTCACGATGTGACCTATGAAAACAGCCAGGCCAGAGAGCGGACCCAGATTCTTATGGATGTGGCTAATCAGTATAACGGACTTGTAGTAGGTACGGGAGACCTCTCGGAGCTGGCTCTTGGCTGGGCAACTTATAATGGGGATCACATGTCTATGTACGGGGTGAATGCTTCGGTTCCTAAAACACTGGTGCGTTATCTGGTGTCCTACTATGCCCGGACTGCGGATAGCGAGGAGCTAAGGCAGACACTTCTGGATGTGCTGAATACGCCGGTGAGCCCGGAACTGCTGCCGGCAAAAGACGGAGAAATTGACCAGAAGACGGAAGATATTGTGGGTCCCTATGAGCTTCATGACTTCTTCCTTTACTATGTGATGCGCTTCGGGTACGAGCCCTCGAAAATTTACCGTATGGCGGTGTATGCATTTCAGAATGTATATGAAGCAGACACAATCTATAAATGGCTTGAGACGTTTTACAGGCGGTTCTTCAGCCAGCAGTTTAAACGCTCCTGTCTTCCGGACGGACCGAAGGTGGGCAGTGTGGCTCTTTCTCCAAGGGGCGACTTAAGAATGCCAAGCGATGCCTGCGCGTCTTTATGGCTGGAGGATTTGAAAACAGTCAGACAGATTAATTCTTAAGAAATTCTAAGAAATTTTTTGCGGCGGGCTTATGGCTGGACAAAGTAAACGGCGGGTGGTAAACTGACAGTAGTAGTTACACGCCGGTACGGGGAGTGGGCGTGAGATTTAAGGGAGGGAACCTAAGTGGCTTTAAAAATTATCACTGATTCTGCATCAGATATACCCAAAAGTATCAAGGAGGAATTTAATCTCCATGTGATTCCCACGCCTGTGGTGATTGACGGGACAGACTATTTCGATGGTGAAACCATTCAGCCGGAGACATTTTATGATATTCTCCGTTCAGGCAAAGATATTAAGACCTATCATATCAATTCTTATATGTTTCATGAGAACTTTGAACCCTATGCAAAGAATGGGGATGAAGTGATCTACGTCTGCTTTTCAACCGGAATCGCGGGAACGTTCAATGCGGCTAATCTTGCTAAGACAGAGCTGCTGGAAGAATATCCGGATTTTGATCTGACCATTATAGATTCCAAATGTGCTTCCGCGGGCTTTGGTATCGTGGTCTATATGGCGCTGCTGATGCAGAGAAACGGGGCAGATAAGCAGACAATCATAGATGCGATTCAGTTCCACTGTGCGCATATAGAGCATATGGTAACAGTAGAGACACTGGAGTATCTGCTGAAAGGCGGCAGAATAAGCCGTACATCGGCGATTGCCGGAGGGCTTCTGGATATCAAGCCTATCATAGAAGTGAATAAAGACGGTGCACTGGTTGCCTTTGAAAAGGTAAGGGGCAGAAAAAAATCCCTTCACCGTGTACTGGAATTGGTAGGCATACGGGGCGAGGATCTGAAAAATCAGATTGTCGGTATCGTCCATGGTGACGACAAAGAAACCCTTAAATATATGGAAGAGAAGGTCAGGGAACTGTATGGGGTGACCCGGTTTGTAGAAAATTATGTAGGATGTGCCATCGGAGCACATACCGGACCTGGAGTAATCGGTGTGGTATTCCTGAATACGGAGTCGCCGTATAAAAAATGGTTTTTATAAGAGTTCAGAGAGGGCTGCCGTTGGCGGCTCTCTTTTTTACCTGAGCAAGCTCGCTGGACTTACTGGAGGGAGAGAAAATGTTTATTCAATCTTTGAAAATTCATAATTTCGGCCCATTAGGCCGGTTTGAGGTGGACTTCACGCCGGGAAAGATAAGCCTGCTGAAAGGCCGGAATGCATCGGGGAAGACTAATGTGCTGGCAGCCCTATATTCCTTCTTTCACGGGGACCGCATTATTAATTACTACCCGGATTCTGTGCTGACCGCGCAGGTGGATATCCGGGCAGAAGAGAGAACACAGAGTTATCATGCCCGGAGGGAATACGATGCAGCCGGTACCCGTATTATACTGGACAATCTGGAGGACGCGGCGGATCTGGCAGCTATGAAGAAGTATGTATACCTTTATACCAATGAGGAGATGTACAGACACCGGTCCTTTTCCGAGGAAGGCGTAAGAAATGCCCTCCGCTTTATTACGGAGACCGGCTGCCCGGAACAGGAACTTCTGGAGCGATGCCTGACGAAGGAAAGCGCTTATCTGTACCTGTCCGGCGGGGAACAGACACTGATACGTCTGCTGTGCATCATTTCCTCACTGCCGGACGGAACTGTATTTTTAGGAGACAATATACTTTCGTTTCTGGATGCAGAAACCGTACAGCGTGTTTTGAGGGTGATGGGTGCGGTTCACACTGTTCAGTTTATCATCACCTCGAATACGGAATATAAGCTTGAGCCGGAGCAGCGGGATCAGGTGGCATATATTCCGGTGGAAGGAGTACAGCGCCGGAGAAGCCCTATTTCATTTAATTACAGGAACCGGCAGCTGCCGGATATTATTAGAGAAGAGGAAAAAACGATATCCTTTGTCAGCTACCGTCTGGGAGAGAAGGTGCCTCTGGAGGAATGCCGGAATACGGAGTTTAAGGAAATTCTGGGAGAAAGTCCCTGCAAAGCGATTGTGTCCAATGCTGAGGTCTATGTGGTGTCGTTTCTGAATAGCCAGGTGAGCAGCAGCGGGACCATTCTCTGGGGAATCAGGGATGACCGGACGGTAAAGGGTGTTCTCCTTTCTTACAGTGAGAAGGATAAAATCAGGCGGAGAGTAACAGATGCGCTGGGGCAGGCGGAGCCCTATATCAGTCCCGATCTCTATACGATATCCTTTCAGAATATTACGGATGCGGAGGGAGAGATCATACCGGACTTATACGTGGTTGCTATTACCGTGCGTCCATTTGTCTCCGAACTGTTATTTCAGACCTCTAAGGGAACTGTTTATATTAAGACGGAGAGCGGCAGAAAGAAACTGAACTGCAGGCAGACTCAGGAAGAGCTGCTAAGCCGGCTGAGGGCGAGGGGAATGATAGGGAATGAAGAGTGAAAAATGAAGAAGGAAGAAGGAAGAGGGGAGGTGCAGCCGCATAGAATGGCGTTTCCATGTATTCAAGTACGCCTCGGCGTACTTGGAAGGAGACTGGGCTCCCACCAAGACGAATTTGTTATTTACACACCACCTATAAAGGTGGGAGTCTTATCTACTTTCATGATAAAAAACGGGCCCGGCTGGGCCCGTTTTATGTTTAAATACTGGAATCAGTTAATTCAAACAGATTTCCTTCCGGATCTCTGAAATAGGTGCAGCGCATCCCCCATGCTTCGATGTATTGTGGTTCACCGAGAAATTTGACTCCTGCTTCTTTCAGCCTCCGATAGTCGCCGTCAAGGTCAGAGGTGGGAATGATCGCTGCGATGGTGTCCGGCTGGGTGTGGGATTCAGGCTGCACATATCCCTGGAACATCGGCATTGCCTCTCCTGCAAAAATGGCCATACAGGGCGGGTTGCCGCTGCCTGTGGAAAAGGACGTGTAAGGTCCGTTTCTATCGCCCCAAACTACAGTTAATCCTATTTTTTCTGTATAAAAGTCAAAGCATTCTCCATAGTTTTTCCGTACCAGAATCCGAATCGTTGTTTCGTTGAATTTCATTTCTATTACGTCCTTTCTTGTGATTTGATGTACAGGCTTTATTATAAAATTAAAATTTTGCAACTTCACTGTAAAAATCGGACATGTTTGCTCTGTATGTCTGGGGTGTGATGCCGCATACCGTTTTAAAGTCTTTCACAAAGTGAGATACATCATAATAACCAAGTTTTTCTGATATATATTCCAGGGTGTTCGATTTTTCGTTCAGCAGTTTAAAGGATCTGTTTATTTTTACCAGACGGGAGAAGGCTTTCCTGCTCATACCGAGATATAAATTGAACAGTCTGTTTAAATGCCGGGGGCTATAATGAACATCATTCGAAATTTCTGCGGCGGTTACCACACCCTCCGTTTGAACGGCTGCCAGAAGAGCCTGTGCAAGTTCTTCTGGATATGGGAATTTAATGTTTTGAATCAATTGTTTCTCTAATTCCTCCAGCAGATCGTCCGGGGTTAAAGATGAACTTAAACTATGTCGTAGGACAGCATCCAGTGAGGGATCTATGGATGAAAAAGATATAATTTTGTCTTTCAATTCCTTTTGATTCATTTTTCCAAACGGATAAAAGCCTGCAGGCTGGAATTCGATAATAAAGATATAATCACATTTATTTGCAATATCGCCGATCTTTTGCGGTTTTGAAGCCGGGCCGAATAACCAGCTGTGAAGTCCGCCGGAATCCTGAAAGAATACAAGGGTGACACTGCCATGGGGCATAACCGTATAATTATCAGAGATGATGGATGGATCGGGGAAGGTGATTGTGAAATTAGATATTAAACTTCTAAGCCGTTCACATGGCAATAAGTAAGCATACTTTTCTTCTCGGATCAGTACCCGCCTGCCAGATATAATTTTTAAACTGTTTTTCGTTATCATTATGTCTCGTCTCATTTCAGATATTCTGGTTACTATATGGAAGTTCGGAGAAGTTATCTAAATAGATTAGGGTGTCAAAACAGTGCATAGCACCAAAGGTGCTTTTGACACCCTAATCCTAAATAATGAAAAACGGCGCTTATCCCAAGACAGGAACAGCGCCGCTTATTTTGTTACATAGGAAAGTTCTCAAAAACTTCGTCCTCTTATTCCACCGTTACTGATTTGGCCAGATTTCTGGGCTGATCTACATTGACGCCTCTCTGCAGCGCAGCGTAGTAGGCGATGAACTGCAGGATCGGAATCGCACAGAATGGCGCGAATAAATCATCTACCTCAGGAAGGCGGATCTGATGATCACAAAGGGTACTTTCTATTGGTGCGTTATGTCCGGTTATCATGATGACCATAGCTCCCCTGGAGCGGACTTCAACGATATTGGAAACCATTTTCGTATAAACGCCGGACTGGGTTGCCAGCGCGATCACCGGTACATTGTCGGTGATCAGTGATATCGTACCATGCTTTAACTCACCGGCCGCATAGCTTTCAGAATGGATATAGCTGACTTCTTTTAATTTCAGGGAACCTTCGCAGGATAGGGCATAATCCAGGCCCCTTCCAATAAAGAACAGATTTTCACATGTCTTTAATTCCCTGCTGATTTCTTCAATATCCTGTTTGTGAGAGAGTACCTCCGACACCAGGGACGGCAGTTTTAACATCTGATCCATAGCATGGCGGATTTCCTCCTCCGGCCGTTTTTTAAGTATATAGGCCCAGCGGAAGGCAACAAGATAAAGGCAGGCAACCTGAACCGAATAGGCTTTCGTACTGGCAACGGCAATTTCCGGTCCGGCGTGTGTGTACAGTACATAATCACTTTCCCGGGCAATGGAAGAACCTTTTACATTCACGATGGAGAAGGTTTTGGCTCCTTTTTCTTTTGCCAGACGGATAGCGGCCAGAGAGTCGGCTGTTTCTCCGGACTGGGAAACGGTAATCAGCAGAGTTTGTTCATCCACGATCGGGTCCTGATAACGGAATTCCGACGCGATTTCAACGGTGACAGGAATACGCAGAAGCCGCTCCATGAGAGAACGTCCCAGAAGCCCGGCATGCATCGCCGTACCGCAGGCAGAGATAATAATGCGGCGCGCACCGGTAAAAAGTTCATCCGGTATCCCGTCATGTTCGAAATCAGGCAGGCCGTCTACAATTCTGGGAACGATTGTATTGCGCAGGGAATCCGGCTGATCAAATATTTCTTTTAACATGAAATGTTCAAATCCGCCCTTTTTGGCCGCGCTCACATCCCAGCTGACATGAAGCATTTCCGGTATGACCTGGTTTCCCTCCATATCGGTAACCAGTATTTCTTCGGGTGTAAGTATCGTTATATGATTTTCAGGCACAACAAAATAGTCCTTGGAATACTTGAGAAGAGCCACCATGTCGGAGGCGATAACAGAACCAGATCCCACATGAGAAGCAACCAGAGGACTGCCGCTGCGGATTGCATAGATGGTATCCGGATGGTCTGCAAAAAGAATACAGAATGCATAGGCGCCCGTCAGCCTTTTTACCGCCTGTCTGATGGCAGTTACAGGATTCCCCTCATAAAGCTGCTCCAGCACCATAGCGGCAATTTCCGTGTCGGTCTGGGAGATGGGTTCCTTTCCGGCTTCCGCCAGCTCCGCCTGAAGGGTCTGATAGTTTTCGATGATGCCGTTGTGAATCAATGTAACACGGCCGCAGGTATGGGGATGAGAATTCAGATCGGAAACTCCGCCGTGGGTCGCCCATCTGGTATGGCCGATGCCGCAGTGAATCCCGGCCGGAGCAACGGCAGACGCTTTGTCGGCTAGACATTTCACCTTGCCTGCCGTCTTGATTGTCTCAACACGGCTTCCATGAAAATAAGCAATTCCCGCACTGTCATAGCCCCGATATTCAAGCTCCGAAAGACCATTCAAAAGAACTTCAACAGCGTCCAGTTTTCCGGTAAAACCAATAATTCCACACATAATTTACCTCTCCTTTTCGATTGACTTAAGGAGCATACGCCGTTTCCTGCACCGGAACATCCCGGCAGGCCGTTCTGTGAGCGGTGCAGGAAAAATAGGCGCAATTACCCCTTGCTGCCGGTTCTGTCAAATTTGTTCCGCGGTTACCCGCGAAGTTTGCTGACAGAATCATGTCCGGTAACATGTAAAGAGCATCCGCCGAATTTTCGATAAACTCTTTTCCTCGTCGACCTTTGCCGTTCAATGAAACGGCCCCGGAAAGGTACATGGCGCTAATGTTTTATAACATTTCTGTTATTTGCCGTATCAAATGCCGAAGTCCGATCTGCAAATCATACAGCCGGCGATCCCGGGAAATCCTGTGCCTGCCTAAAATTTATCATGCACAGGCATGAAAGTCAAGCGGACTACAGGATATCATATGCAGGCATATTAAGAATGTGCAGGAGGCTGTGAACGGCGGAGACCGGCTGCATAAAATAAAGAAGATTAATGAGGATCTGAGGCGGATTAAAATATTTTTTTATTTTATTTTCTATTTTTTGAGCCGTTTTTTCGTTTGGACCTGTCTTATTTTGTAAGGGGGTTTTTCTGCTTTCAGAAACAGCCCTTTATAATGAATCTGCTGCAGACAACAAGAAATACAAGACACATAAGGAGATTAATACAAAATGAATACTTATTTATCAGAACTTTTTCTTGAAATGGTTGGAAATGACTACAGTGATAAGCATGTTACCGACGTGTTGGAGTTTATTGAAACTTATATAAAAAATGGAAGATATTTTCAGGGGGCGGATGAACTGAGAGATTTTATGGATGTCTTCCGTGAATTTGAGGAGTGTACCCGGGATATGAGAATAGCCCGGTTCGGCGGTGAGGCTAAAATTCTGAAGATGGCTATGGCCTGCTGTTGATTTTGTTACTGAGGGATGTTACTATAAATAACAGGGCGCACAAATGCTGCGCCCTTCTCTGTATCATTCTTTCTGCTCTGACTACCGTTCTATTCCAATTCAGTTCAGTTTTTAATCACTTTTTTACCAAAAAACAAATCCTGTCCTTTCGGACAACAGAATTCACAATATTTCGTTGACAATTCATAACAGATGTATTACTATGTTAATAAACAGAACATAAGTTCGCATGCGGAGGTAAATAGTATATGGTAACAGATTCGAACAAGACAAGAGCACTGGAATCGGCTTTGGCACAGATTGAGAAACAGTATGGAAAAGGCTCCATTATGAAGCTTGGCGACAGTGGGGTTAATATGAATATAGAGACAACACCAACCGGTTCCATCAGCCTGGATATTGCGCTGGGACTGGGCGGCGTACCGAGAGGAAGGGTCGTGGAGATATATGGTCCGGAATCCAGCGGTAAGACGACGGTAGCTCTTCATATGATTGCGGAAGTGCAGAAGCAGGGAGGTATTGCTGGATTTATTGATGCAGAGCATGCCCTTGACCCTGTATATGCCAAGAATATAGGGGTGGATATTGATGAACTGTATATCTCGCAGCCGGATAGCGGTGAACAGGCGCTGGAGATCACAGAGACTATGGTGCGTTCCGGTGCGGTAGATATTATTATTGTGGACTCGGTTGCGGCGCTGGTGCCGAAGGCAGAGATCGACGGTGATATGGGAGACAGTCATGTGGGCCTTCAGGCCAGATTGATGTCTCAGGCACTGCGTAAGCTGACTGCGGTGATCAGCAAGTCTAACTGTACCGTGGTTTTCATCAATCAGCTTCGTGAGAAAGTGGGAGTTATGTTCGGCAATCCGGAGACCACCACCGGAGGACGGGCGCTGAAGTTTTATTCTTCCATCCGGCTGGATGTCCGCAGGATTGAGACGCTGAAAATGAATGGAGAGATTGTGGGTAACCGTACCCGTGTGAAAGTTGTGAAGAATAAGGTGGCGCCTCCGTTTAAGGAAGCGGAATTTGATATTATGTTCGGGCAGGGCATTTCCAGAGAGGGCGATGTGCTGGATCTGGCCGCGAAGGAGAACATAGTTGTGAAAAGCGGTGCATGGTATGCCTATAATGACAGTAAGATCGGCCAGGGCAGGGAGAACGCCAAGCAGTTTTTAAAGGAAAATCCGGACATTTTTACAGAGATTGAGAAGAAGGTCAGAGTGAAATATAATCTGGTTACAGACGAAGAAACCGAAGGCGAAGCAGGAACAGAGGCAGATGGGAAAGCAAAAGACGGTAAATAACCGGAGTTTTATTCTGTCATGTTAGTATGAAGGCACAGGTATGAGAGATGACGATCACGAAGATACACCAGGAGACCAAAAAGAGATACCGGGTCTTTATTGACGGAGAAGACCGCTTTTTTCTCTATGGCAATGAGATAGCCAGATATCACCTGAGGGAGGACATGCCTCTTTCCCCGGAGCTGCTATCCGAACTGCTTCATGACTGCGTTTACCGGCATGCGAAGCAGAAGGCTATGGCGCTGCTGAAACATGCCGACAGGACAAGGGAAGAACTGAGACGGAGGCTGACGCAGAATGGTTTCGGCGCCGATGCGGTGGAGACAGCGATTGAGTATGTGGATTCTTACGGTTATATCAATGATTTGAATTATGCCCAGCGGTATGTATATTTTGCGAAGGAAAAGAAAAGCTACAGGCAGATTCGGGGCGAGCTGATGAAAAAAGGGGTTTCTCAGGATATCATTGATCAGGTTCTGGAACAGGAGGACGGCAGCCAGGAGGAACTTCTGACGAAGCTGATTGAAAAAAAGCAGCGGGGAATGGATTCAGAGAATCCCAAAGATTTCCAGAAGCTGTATGCCTATTTGATACGCCGCGGCTTTGGTTATGAAGAGATATGCAGGTGCTTAAAGAAAGAACAGGAATAAGTGGTGAGAGCGCAGTAAGATTTCTCACGGTGAAAAAACGGCGTTGGAAGCAACGCCGTTTTTTTGTACAGAGCTTACAATAAACCTGTTTGATTTTTCCACAATATGTACAAAAAAGCCCTGGAGCGGACTTGACATATTTCATAAAAAAGGATAGAATTTATTTGTTGTGTTGTACAATGAAAATTTAATAAGGAGGTGTTCTTGTGCAAATCCCAGTGATTATTGGAGTTGCTTGTGTTGTTGTGATCGTAGCTGCTCTGGTTTCCTGGAAATCAGCGATTTCTTATCACAAAAAAGTGGTAGAGAGCAAGATTGGAACCGCTGAAGACCGTGCCAGAGAAATTATAGATGACGCACTGAAAACCGCTGAGACAAAGAAGCGGGAAGCACTGCTGGAAGCAAAAGAAGAATCTCTGAGGGCAAAGAATGAATTTGAGAAGGAGACGAAGGAGCGCCGCGCGGAATTACAGCGTTATGAGAAGCGTGTCCTGACGAAAGAAGAAACTCTGGATCGAAAGACCGAGGCCCTGGAGAAAAAAGAAGCAAAGCTTTCTTCGAAAGAAGCGGATTTGGATAGAATTCGTGATGAAGTCGAACAACTACACGAGAAACAGTTGCATGAGTTGGAAAAAATTTCAGGTTGGACCTCCGAACAAGCAAAAGATTATCTTTTAAAAACGGTTGAAGAAGATGTGAAACATGAAACTGCGATGCTCGTAAAAGAATTGGAGAGCAAGGCCAAGGAAGAGGCAGATAAGAAAGCGAAAGACTATGTGGTTACCGCGATTCAGAAATGTGCGGCGGATCATGTGGCGGAGACAACGATTTCAGTTGTGCAGCTTCCGAATGATGAGATGAAGGGAAGAATTATAGGGCGTGAGGGACGGAACATCCGTACACTTGAGACCCTGACCGGCGTGGATCTGATTATTGACGATACACCGGAAGCAGTTATTCTTTCCGGCTTTGATCCGATTCGGAGAGAGATCGCAAGAATCGCTCTGGAAAAACTGATTGTGGATGGAAGAATTCATCCGGCAAGAATTGAGGAAATGGTTGAAAAGGCGAAGAAAGAAGTGGATACCATCATCCGTGAAGAAGGTGAAGCGGCAACCCTGGAAGCAGGGGTACATGGCATTCATCCTGAGTTGGTTCGTTTACTTGGACGTATGAAGTTCCGGACAAGTTACGGACAGAATGCATTGAAGCATTCCATCGAAGTGGCTCAGTTAGCCGGTTTATTAGCAGGAGAAATCGGTGTTGATGTCAGAATGGCAAAGAGAGCCGGGTTATTACATGACATTGGTAAATCAATTGACCACGAAGTGGAAGGGTCACATATTCAGATCGGCGCGGACCTTTGTAAGAAATACAAGGAATCCCCGATCGTTATCAATGCTGTGGAATCCCATCACGGTGATGTAGAGCCTGAAACTCTGATTGCATGTCTGGTTCAGGCGGCGGATACCATATCTGCTGCACGTCCGGGAGCAAGAAGAGAAACGATTGAAACATATACAAACCGGTTGAAACAATTAGAAGATATTGCCAATGGCTTTAAGGGAGTTGATAAGTCATTTGCCATCCAGGCCGGACGTGAAGTCCGTGTCATGGTGGTGCCAGATCAGATTTCAGACGATGATATGGTATTGCTTGCTCGAGATTTATCCAAACGAATTGAAAGTGATCTGGAGTATCCTGGTCAGATTAAAGTTAATGTGATAAGGGAATCCAGAGTAACAGATTATGCAAAATAATTGTTCAAAATAATATGACAAATGCCCTAAAAACGTGAGAATCTAAGATTCAAGCGGGTTTAGGGCATTTTTTTATCCCATAGGAAACATCGTTCCCTATGGGATAAAACTGCTGCTGCACGATTAGCTTCTGCGGTCCTCGACCAGCAGGGTCTGAATCGTATCGGGCGATGTATTCCAGTTCAGTACATAAGCAGTATAGATTCGGCGCGGGTTTAACCTGACGGTAGTGGATACTAATGTCACTTCCGGCCGGGCAGATCTTGCAACAGTCAGTGTGTAGCTTCCGGCTGCAAGAGGGCTGAAGCTGGCGGCAGTCTTGAAATTAACTGCATTATAATAGATGTTGCCGATGGCTGCGTTGACCGGACCGCTGTAATAGGCCAGATTGCATACGCGGAAACATGCGGAATTATAATTTGCAGGACATGTCGTATCCTCGATCATCGTTAAGTCCAGACCGGTACGGGCATTGATGATAGCCACGGTTGCCATGCCGTCGCCCACGTAAAGGGATTTCCGGACAAAAATATATCCGTTTGTTCCCATGACTGTAAAGGTATGCCACCCCTGGGTTAACTGTCTGTACCGGGTTATCTCCGGGAAATTAAACCCTGCGGCGGCAAGCCGGCCGTCAATTAATACATTGAAGGCATTGTAGCCGGTGGCGGCGTTAAGCAGCCTGATAGCACCGCGGACCCACTGGTTGTTATTGCAGTAAAGACAGGGAACAACCGGATAGACCGGCGGCATGACGGAAAAATCAGGATCAACCGGTTCATTGGGCGGCATAACAGAAAAGTCAGGGTCAATGGTATCATTGGGCGGCATGACGGAAAAGTCAGGATCAATTGGATAGACCGGCGGCACCACAGAAAAGTCGGGATCAATGGTATTGTCCGGAGCGGGCCCTATTATTTCCGTATCCGGTACGGAAAAGCCCGGATCAATCGGTTCGTCCGGCATCTGGGCCGCGGTCAGAGGTAAAGAAACAAATTCATTCATTGTGACAGCCTCATAGTTAGCTCTTCTTATTTGGTATATGCGGCTGTATCGGCTTTTGTGCAGCAGATATGGCTGCCGGCAGGCAACCGGACCAAGCAGCCGCCCGGAAAGGGAGGGCGCATAATTGCTTGTTGCATTTTAAAATAAATTATATTATGATATTATTCGATGTAAATACAGAGAATAAGAAAGAAAAACTACTTTACGGTTTTCCGGGTTATGGGTACCATTACTCCGGGACAAGTATAAAAGCGAGGAGTTGTGACTATGGCATTGACGATTTCAGAAAAGGCGAAAGCAGTAAAACCTTCCTCTACATTGGCGATTACAGCCAAAGCAAAGGCATTGAAAGCACAGGGTATTGATGTGGTCGGATTTGGTGCAGGTGAACCGGATTTTAACACACCGGAAAATATTGGGGAGGCCGCAGTGAACGCGATTCACGACGGTTTTACGAAATATACCCCGGCTTCCGGAACAGAAGAGCTGAAAGAAGCAATCAGCAGAAAGTTCAAGGAGTATAATCATCTGGATTATGCGAAAAATCAGATCGTGATCAGCAACGGCGGAAAACATTCTCTGACGAATATATTTACTGCAATTATCAATGACGGGGATGAGGTTATTATCCCGGCTCCTTACTGGCTGAGCTATCCGGAGATCGTGAAACTCGCGGGAGGCGTTCCTGTCTATATTTACGGTGATAAAGCAAATGGATATAAAGTGACGGCTGAGCAGATTGCAGATGCCTGCACAGACAAGACGAAGGCACTGGTAATGAATTCTCCCAACAATCCTACCGGCATGGTTTATACCCGTGAGGAACTGGAGGCGATTGCCCAGGTTGCTGTGGA
This sequence comes from Anaerolentibacter hominis, assembly GCF_032380675.1. NCBI lineage: Bacteria > Bacillati > Bacillota > Clostridia > Lachnospirales > Lachnospiraceae > Anaerolentibacter > Anaerolentibacter hominis. Next base: position 1,551,367 of record NZ_JAWDIX010000001.1, on the reverse strand, counting down.
CAAGGATTTTTATGTGGTTTCCGATGAGATGTATGAATATCTGACCTATGACGGTGAGGAATATAAGCATGTCAGCATTGCTTCGCTTGGCAGTGAGATCTATGACAGAACCATCACCTGCAGCGGACTTTCCAAGAGCTATGCGATGACGGGCTGGCGGGTTGGCTATACCGGTTCCAGCGTGGAACTGGCGAAATTGATGGGAAGCGTTCAGAGCCATCAGACCTCCAATCCCAATTCCATTGCGCAGAAGGCAGCGGTGGAAGCATTAAACGGCCCCCAGGAAACAGTTGCCATTATGAATCAGGAATTTGCAGCCCGCAAGGATTATATGTATAAGCGTGTGAAAGAAATTCCGTACCTGGATGCCATAGAACCCCACGGAGCATTCTATTTATTTGTGGATGTAGCGGAGGTTCTGAGCAAGAAATATAAAGGCGAAGTAATCGGAGATACGTCCAGAATGGCGGAGATCCTGATCGAAGATTTTAAAGTTGCCGTAGTTCCCTGCGCGGACTTTGGCTTTGAAGATCACATCCGTCTCTCCTATGCCATTTCCATCGAGCAGATTGGCAAGGGACTGGACCGGATTGAAGAATTTATTCAAACATTAGAGTAAAGACACGATGAGAGGGCTGGAATAAATTTTCCGGCCCCTTTTTAATCTAAAGACGGTGTATTCCCCGGCTTAGATGTTTCAGAATGGAGTAATGAGAAAATGGAAAAATATGAACGCGTGGACCGTAAACTGGCCCATCATGGTAAAATTGTAGATTTTTATACAGATTATATTAAACTTCCCAGCGGACATGTGGCAGAGTGGGACTTTATCGAACACAAGGGTGCGGCGGCTATTGTACCGGTCCTGCCGGACGGCAGAATCCTGATGGTGAGACAGTACCGGAACGCGCCTGAAAAGTTTACGCTGGAAATACCGGCCGGCGGTCTGAATCAGGGAGAAGATATGAAGACCTGCGCCGCCAGAGAACTGGAAGAGGAGACCGGTTACCGGGCGAAAGGGGAAGTCAGCCATCTGCTGGATCTGTTTACCACAGTGGCTTTCTGCAATGAAAAGATTGGTATCTATTATACGGAAAATCTGGAGCCCTCCAGACAGCATCTGGACGAGGACGAATTTGTATCTCTGGAAAGCTATGGATTGGAAGAACTGTGCGACATGGTTCTGAACGGGACGATCCAGGATGCCAAGACAATCGCGGCGGTCCTGGCATACCGCACGCTGAAAGAAAAAGAACGCGGCAGGTAGCTCCAAGGTTACAGGCATGTTTCAAATGTCCGGGTCATACATTTAAGAAAGAAATCCGCTAAAGGATGGAATGATATGGACAGCAGAAAAAAATTTGCCTTGTTTTTTGGCGGAGCGCTGATTCTGGGAGTTGTGGCTGCGAATCTGCTGAAAGGGTTCTATCTGGAATCCTTTCTTTCTTTTTGCTCGGCCTATGATAAGGACAGCGGCGCTGTCATTTCCCAGCCTGTGCTGCTTCGGATGGTGCTGGTGGATCATCTGAAATGGTATCTGATTTTCTGGCTGATTTGCATGACTCATTTTCTTTCGCCGCTTCTGGGAATCTGGAGCGTCTATAAAGGCTTTTGCCTTGGCTTTGTGCTGGGCGGGGAAATACTGATTCTGGGATTTAAGGGGATTGTGCAGTTTCTGCTGCTGATTTTCCCCCACTATTTGATTTATATTCCTTTTATCTATTTCCTGTTTGGAAGAGGAATACGGTTCAACAAAAGAAAAAGCAGATGGATTGAGGAAGTGCCTGCAATCCTTCTGCTTTTCATTCTTATGGTAGCGGGGTGCTTCCTGGAAGCCTATGGGAATCCCCTTCTATATTATTCCTTTTCCATGAGCGTATAGAGCGAGTTATACATGCTCTGCGATGTAATAAATCAGACGTTTGGAATCCTCCCAGCCAAGGCATGGATCGGTGATTGATTTGCCGTAAACATGTTCGCCGACCTTCTGACTGCCTGGTTCGATGTAGCTTTCGATCATGACGCCCTTGACCAGTTTGGCGATATCCGGGGAGACACTGCGGCTGTGAAGAACTTCTTTCACAATTCTGGTCTGCTCTGCATACTGCTTGTTGGAGTTAGCGTGATTGGAGTCGATAATGCATGCAGGGTTTTCCAGATCCAGCTGCTGATACATATCCATCAGACGCATAAGGTCTTCGTAGTGATAGTTCGGGATAGCCTGTCCATGCTTATTCACTGCGCCACGCAGCACGGTATGGGCCAGCGGATTGCCGTCGGTGCGGACCTCATATCCCCGGTACATGTAAGTATGGGAGCATTGGGCGGCGATACAGGAATTCAGCATAACCGAAAAATCACCGCTGGTAGGATTCTTCATGCCCACCGGTACATCCAGACCGCTGGCGGTCAGGCGGTGCTGCTGATTTTCTACGGAGCGGGCACCGATTGCAACATAGGACAAAATATCCTCCAGATAGGGCCAGTTCTCAGGGTAGAGCATCTCGTCCGCGGCGGTCAGGCCGGTTTCCTCGATTGCCCTCAGATGCATATGGCGCATGACCCGTAGCCCCTCCAGGAAATCTGTCTTTTTCTCAGGGTTGGGCTGATGCACGATACCCTTGTATCCGACACCGGTTGTACGGGGTTTGTTCGTATAGATACGGGGGATCAGAATCAGCTTGTCGGATACTTTATCTGAAACCTCTTTTAAACGTGTAATATAGTCACATACGGCGTCTTCATTATCCGCCGAACAGGGACCAATGATTACGAGAAATTTATCAGACTCGCCGGTAAAGACTTTTTTGATTTCTTCGTCCCGGAGCTGCTTTACCTTTTTCAACTCATCCGGCAGAGGACATAATTCTTTTAATTCAGTGGGGGATATTACTTTTTTGATGAAAATTCCAGCCATTTTACTTCTCCTCTCTGTGTGTCATCCACTCAATCCCTTATTTTAACGTCATAGAAAATCAAAGTCAAGTGAAGGTTATAAGAGAGTCACAGCTGTTTTGAGAAAGCAGTCTGTGGTTTGGGCATCTGATTGGAGAAGCATTTCCCAGCTTGACAAATAGTATGGAAATGATTATCATGGTATTTAATGCGTTAAAGCGCTGATATGTTTTGCGTAAAATCGAAACAATCTGACCGAATGACAGGATTTTGGAGGAAAAGAGTATGATCTGGGCAAAAGAAGAAACGTTGTCTCGAAGTGAAATTGAAGCGATTCAGCTGAAAAAACTGAAGGAAACAACAGCTTATATTTATGAGAAGGTAGAGCCCTACCGCAGGAAAATGGATGAAGCAGGTGTAAAGCCGTCGGACATCCGGTCTTTGAAGGACCTGCAGAAATTACCATTTACCAATAAATCGGATTTTCGTGATCACTATCCCATGGGGCTTTTTGCCGTACAGAAGGATGAACTGGTTCGAATCCATGCTTCTTCCGGTACCACCGGAAAACCCACGGTTGTGGGCTATACCAGAAACGATCTGAATATGTGGATTAACAATGTATCCCGGATCGCGTGTATGGGCGGCGCCATGCCGGACGATGTGGTGCAGATTGCCTTTGGCTACGGTATGTTTACCGGTGCGCTGGGGCTTCACGCAGGCCTGGAGAATATCGGCGCGGCGGTGATGCCGACATCCTCGGGAAATACGAAAAAGCAGATTATGTTTATGCAGGATATGGGAACCACTCTTTTGGTGGCGACACCGTCCTATGCGCTACATATCGGCGAGGTGGCCCGGTCGATGGGAATCGATCCGGCCAAAGACTTAAAGGTTAAGACAGGCCTGTTCGGCGGCGAGGGAATGACCGAGTCCATGCGCGCGGAGATGAAGAAAATCTGGGGCGAAGACTTTAACTGCACACAGAATTACGGTATGAGTGAACTGTGCGGACCGGGTGTGTCCGGCGAATGTTCCGAGCTGTGCGGTATGCATGTGAACGAGGACTGGTTTATCCCGGAGGTGATCGATCCTAAGACCGGTGAAGTCCTTCCGGAAGGGGAGCTGGGCGAGCTGGTTATCACCTGCCTCGGCAAGGAGGCACTCCCTCTGATCCGCTATCGGACAAAGGATCTGACCCGTCTGTTCTATGAACCCTGCAGCTGCGGCAGAACGACCTGCAGAATGGAAAATCTCTCCGGCCGTTCCGATGACATGCTGATCATCCGCGGGGTCAATGTGTTCCCGACGCAGATTGAGGAAGTACTGTTAAAGATAGAAGAGATTGCTCCCCACTATGAAATCGTGGTGGATCGGATCAACCATCTGGACACGATGAAGATCAGCGTGGAATTAAAGGATGAGGCAATTCTGGACTCCTACGGAAAAATGGAAAATCTGGAAAAGAAAATAAGAGCCCAGTTAAAGACGATTCTGGGACTGGACGCGGGAATTAAGCTGGTGGCACCCGGAACACTGCAGCGGTTTGAGGGAAAAGCAAAGCGTGTGACCGATCTGAGAAAAATTTAGTCTGTTGAAAATAGAACCCCCTTATGGCATACTTATGATATGCAAATGAAAAGAAAGGATGAAGAGAACCGTGGCAGAGAAAAAAATAATGCTTGGCAATGCCGCTGTGGCAAGAGGAGCGTACGAAGCCGGTGTAAAGGTTTCAGCCGCATACCCGGGCACGCCGAGTACGGAAATCAGTGAAAATATTGTACAGTACGATGAGATATATGCAGAATGGTCACCCAATGAGAAAGTGGCAATGGAGGCCGCAATCGGTGCTTCCATCAGCGGAGTGCGTGCGATGGCGTCCATGAAGCATGTGGGGCTTAACGTTGCGGCAGACCCTCTTTATACCGCGTCCTATATGGGTGTAAACGGCGGGCTGGTAGCGGTTGTGGCGGATGATCCGGGTCTTTACAGCTCTCAGAATGAGCAGGATACCAGAAGTGTGGCCAGAGCGGCGCATGTTCCGGTTCTGGAGCCTTCTGACAGCCAGGAAGCAAAGGATTTCATGAAATTTGCCTTTGATATGAGCGAGACCTATGACACCCCGGTTATCGTGCGTCTTACCACCAGATTATCCCACTCCCAGGGAATGGTTGCTTTGGAGGAGAGAGTGGAGCCGGAGGATAAGCCATATGTGAGAAATCCCCAGAAAAATGTTATGATGCCGGGCAACGCCAAGCTGCGCCATCCGGTTGTAGTGGCCCGCACAGAGCAAATGATGAAGGATGGCTGTGAGTTCCCTATCAACCGTGTGGAGATGGGAGATACTAAGATTGGTGTCATCACCTCCGGTATTCCTTATCAGTACGTAAAAGAAGCCCTTCCGCAAGCATCTGTCCTGAAGCTGGGCATGGTGAATCCTCTCCCCAGAAAGCTGATTGAGGAATTTGCGTCTAAGGTGGAGACTCTCTATATAGTGGAGGAGCTGGACCCGGTGATCGAAGAGCAGGTGAAATCCTGGGGGATTCCGGCGATCGGCAAAGAAATTTTCACAGTTGTAGGCGAGTACAGCGCCAATATGCTGCGCAAGGGCATTTTAAAAGAGAATCTGGATCTGGAAGAGCCGGCCAAAGCACCGGTGAGACCGCCTATTCTCTGTCCGGGATGTCCTCACAGAAGCATCTTCTCCGTATTAAAGAAATTGAAAATTCACGCGGCCGGGGATATCGGCTGTTATACATTAGGTGCGGTTGCGCCGTTAAATGTCATTGATTCCGTTATCTGCATGGGCGCCAGCATCAGCTCCCTTCACGGAATGGAAAAAGCAAAGGGACCGGAATACATAAAGAACTGGGTGGCTGTAATCGGCGATTCCACCTTTATGCATACCGGGGTTAACTCTCTGATGAATATGGTATACAACAAGGGAACCGGAACCGTTATGATACTGGATAACTCCACGACGGCTATGACCGGCCATCAGGATCATGCGGCTACCGGAAAGACGCTGAAAGGCGAGCCGACCAATGCGATTGATTTCGTGAAGTTCTGTCACGGAATCGGCATCGAACATGTGACCAGGGTGGACGCGTTTGACGTGGAAAAACTGACTCAGGTGATCAAAGAAGAAGTGGCAAGAGACGAGATTTCTGTAATTATCGCCCAGTCACCATGTGTCCTTTTGAATAAAGCACCGGTGACCGAACAGTGTTTGGCGGTGCCTGATAAATGTAAGAAATGCAACGCCTGTATGCAGCCTGGATGTCCGGCACTGACGAAAAATGCAGACGGTACAATTGTAATCAACGACACAATGTGCAACGGATGCGGACTTTGTATGTCCCTGTGTAAATTTGGGGCCATCACCAAAGTGACAGTATAGGAGGTAGCGGGATATGGTAACGAAAAACATTATGATTGTAGGCGTGGGCGGCCAGGGAACGCTGCTTACCAGCCGTATTTTAGGCGGTATTACATTGCAGGCAGGTTTTGATGTAAAGCTTTCCGAGGTACATGGAATGGCTCAGAGGGGCGGCAGCGTGGTAACATTTGTCCGCTATGGGGATAAAGTGACGGAACCGATCGTGGAGGAAGGCCAGGCGGATGTATTAATTGCATTCGAGCGGCTGGAGGCGCTGCGTTACGCACATTTTCTCAAAAAGGGCGGCAATCTGATCGTAAATGATCAGCGTATTGATCCGATGCCGGTTGTCATCGGCGCGGCGGAGTACCCTGAGAATATTATTGAGGGATTGTCTGATAAATATAACGTTATGGTAGTGGATGCTATGAGCGAAGCAAAGAAACTGGGCAACTCCAGGGTATTTAATATTATCGTTCTGGGTATGGCTGCCAGACATATGGATTTTTCCAGGGAAGACTGGATTAAGGTCATTGAGAATACCGTTCCGAAGAAAACGATAGAGATCAATAAAAAAGCATTTGAAGCCGGCTACAATATGCAGTAGGAAGGAGTGGTACTATGTTAAAGCAGCTTTCTGTCATTGTGGAAAATGAGCCGGGAAGTCTGGCCAGAGTAACGCACATTTTAAAGGAGAATACCATTAATATCCGTGCAATCTCCACCTTTGATTCGCCGGAGTATTCGATTCTGCGGCTTGTTCTGGACAAGGCGGATGAGGCGAAACAGATTTTGCGCGGGAAGGGATATTCCGTCACCACTTCTGAAGTGATTTCCGTAGAACTGATGGATCAACCGGGGGATCTGGACCGTGTCCTGCAGATTCTGGCCGATGCCTCCATCAATGTAAATTATATCTATTCCTTTGTGCTTCGCAAAAAGGATGAGCCTCTCATGGTCATCAATGTGGATAAGATGCAGGAAGCAGAGGAAATTCTGAAACAGAATCAGGTCAAGGTTATCGACTGTATAAATTGAGGGAAGGGCAGGAGCAAACGATGATTTGGAACGAAACAAAAGAGTGCATGAGCCGGGACGAGATCACACATTTACAGAGCAGCCGGCTTGTTAAAATGGTAAACCGCGTCTATCACAGTGTGGAATTTTACCGCAAAAAAATGCAGCAGCTGGGTCTGGAGCCCGGGGATATCAGAGGAATCGAGGACCTGGACAAGCTTCCGTTTACCACGAAGGATGATTTAAGAGATAATTATCCCTTCGGTCTGCTGGCAGTGCCGGACTCTGAGGTGGTGCGTGTGCATGCTTCCTCCGGTACGACCGGAAAGCCTACCGTTGTAGCTTATACCAGAAAAGACATTGAGATCTGGGCGGAATGTGTGGCCCGGGTATTCAGCATGGGCGGCATCGGCAAAAATGACAAGGTTCAGGTATCCTATGGTTACGGACTGTTCACCGGAGGGCTTGGAGCCCATTACGGTGCGGAAAATCTGGGGGCGACTGTAGTTCCCCTTTCTTCCGGCAATACGAAGAAACAGCTGAATATGATGATTGATTTCGGCGTGACGGCTATTGCCTGTACGCCGTCCTATTTGATGTATCTGACAGAAGCACTGGAGGATTCAGGTCGTATTGATCAGATCAAATTAAAAGCAGCTTTCTGCGGTGCAGAGCCCTGGACAGAAAACATGCGCAGGGAAATCGAGCGACGGCTTCATATCAACGCGTTTGATATTTATGGCTTAAGCGAGATTATGGGACCTGGCGTAGCGGCGGACTGTCAGTATCACAACGGTCTGCACGTATACGAAGATCATTTTATTCCAGAGATCATCAATCCTGAAACGTTAAAGCCGATTGGGCCTGGAGAGACGGGCGAGCTGGTATTTACAACGGTGACGAAGGAGGCCCTGCCTCTGTTCCGGTACCGGACCAAGGATCTGACCAGCATTACATACGATAAATGCGAGTGCGGAAGAACCCTTGCACGGATTTCCCGCTTTACCGGACGGACCGATGACATGCTGATTATCCGCGGTGTGAATGTGTTCCCGTCCCAGGTAGAAGCTGCTCTTCTGGAAATAGGAGAAACCAGCCCGAACTATCTGCTGACCGTAGACCGTATCAACAATCTGGATACACTGGAAGTGCAGGTTGAGGTGGAGGAGCGGTTCTTCTCCGATGAGATCCGTGAGCTGGAGAACCTGACGAGAAAGATTGCCTCTGTGCTGCAGAGTGCCCTGGGTCTGGCTGTGAAGGTGAAGTTGGTGGAGCCGAAGACGCTGGCCAGAAGCGAAGGCAAGGCAAAACGAGTAATCGACAACCGAAAGCTGGTATAGGAAAGGATAGGGATTCATATGGCAAAACAAGTTTCCGTATTTTTAGAAAACCGAGCAGGACGTCTGGAGAAGGTGACGGAAGTTCTGAAGGAGAATGGGATTAACATCGTTTCCCTCAGTCTGGCCGATTCTTCCGATTACGGCCTGGTGCGTATGATTGTAGATAAGCCGGACGATGCAAAAGCCGTGCTGAAAAACGAGGGCCTCTCTGTCATGCTGACCGATGTAGTCTGTGTGCGGGTGCCTCATAAGATCGGCAGTTTAAGCGATATGCTGAAAGTACTCTCAGGCGATAACATCGAGTATCTGTATGCCCTGGTTACCAATGTGTCGGACGCGGCCATGGTGCTGAAAGTAACCGATATTTCAGAGGCTTCCCGTATGCTCAGCCAGGCCGGCTATCACGTCATGACAGATACCGAGACATATTTGGTGGACTGACTGCATAAAATAATAATGACTGAATTACCAGAGGAGACCGATGCGTTCTGAGAAGAAGTGTTCCCTCGTCATAATTGGACTGTTCCTTGCATTCCTGATCGTCTGCACGGTACAGTCCAAATTTTTTGCGGTCAAGCCTGTCACGCAGGGATATTTCCCCAGGTTAAATACCAACAGCGTCACTCTGCGGGTGGGGGAGACCTTTCGTCTTAAAGTGCTGAAGCTGAACAAAAGGGCCACATTTACCTCCGGTGATTTCAAAGTGGCCAGGGTAAACCGCAGCGGACGGATTAAGGCGGTCAGGAAGGGGCACACGGTCATAACGGTGAAAGTGGGAGGATCAAAATTGTACTGCAGGGTGAAGGTGATTGACTAGGCAAAACTGCGGTCCGACAAATTTCTTGGGAAATCAGCACAGAAACAATTGTAAAAAATATGTTTATTGACTATAATATTTTTGTTATGAATTTTACTGAATTAGAAATGCTTATACTGGGCAGCTGCGGTATAAGAGCATGATATACAATAAGTGAGGGTAGAAGATGAAAGCCTTGGGATTTGACAATGATAAATATCTGGAGACACAGTCCAGGCATATAGCGGAACGGATTGCGCAGTTTGACAACAAGCTTTATCTGGAGATGGGAGGAAAGCTCTTTGACGATTTCCACGCTTCCCGTGTACTGCCCGGCTTCATGCCGGACAGTAAGATGAAGATGCTTTTAAATCTGGCCGATGAGGTGGAAATTGTAATTGTAATCAATGCGTCGGACATTGAAAAAAGCAAGGTGCGCGGAGATATCGGGATAACCTATGATGCCGATGTTCTCCGGCTGATTGATGCATTCCGGGGGATCGGCCTTTATGTAGGGAGTGTGGTGATCACCCAGTATTCCGGGCAGCTGGTGGTGGACAACTTTAAAAAGCGGCTCACCAATCTGGGGGTTAAGGTATTTATGCATTATACAATCGAAGGTTATCCCTCCAACATTTCCCATATCGTAAGCGACGAAGGCTTTGGAAAGAATGAATACGTAGAGACATCGAGGCCCCTGGTGGTGGTGACGGCGCCTGGACCGGGCAGCGGGAAGATGGCGACCTGTCTGTCCCAGCTGTATCATGAATATCACCATGGGGTAAAGGCCGGATATGCCAAGTTTGAGACGTTTCCTATCTGGAATCTGCCTTTAAAACATCCGGTCAACCTTGCTTATGAGGCAGCCACAGCTGATTTGAATGACGTGAATATGATTGACCCCTTTCATCTGGAGGCTTATGGTACGACGGCGATCAATTACAACCGGGATGTGGAAGTTTTCCCGGTTCTGAACGCAATATTTGAGAAGATTGCAGGAAAAAGTCCGTATAAGTCACCTACGGATATGGGGGTTAATATGGTAGGCAATTGTATTATCGACAATGAAGTATGTGAGGAAGCATCCAGACAGGAGATTATCAGAAGATATTATCATACGCTGTGCGATCATCGCCTGGGCAGGCTGGATGAGGAATCTGTCTATAAAGAAGAGCTTCTGATGAACCAGGCCGGAGTGACTACAACGGACAGGGCGGTGGTGGAACCGGCGTTAAAGCGGGCGGAAGCGACCGGCATGCCGGCAGCTGCGCTCCAGCTGGAAAACGGTGAGATAATTACCGGCAAGACTTCATCTCTGCTTGGAGCCAGCGCAGCCGTACTTTTAAATGCGTTAAAGGCACTGGGCGGGATTCAGCACGGTATTCCGCTGATTTCTCCGATTGTTATTGAACCGATTCAGAATCTGAAGCTCAAACATCTGGGCAATCATAACCCGAGACTTCACACAGATGAAATTCTGATTGCACTTTCCATCTGTGCGGCCACCAATCCCACTGCGGAGCTGGCGTTAAAGCAGCTTCCCAAACTGCGGGGCTGCGAGGCACATTCATCGGTTATTCTTTCCCAGGTGGACGAGTCTACCTTCCGCAAACTGGGCATTAATTTAACCTGTGAACCAAAATATCAGACCAAGAAGCTGTATCATAAATAAAGCACAATTATAAACGGTATACAAAATATAGGTTCCCATGCCTTACGGCATGTGTATAAAAGGAAGACGGGTGTGAATCCCGCGCAAGGCCGTTGCTGTATTTAGCTGGTAAAAACCAGATGCCACTGGGGTGACTTCTCCGGGAAGGCGGTTTATTACAATGAGCTATAAGCCAGAATACTTGCCTGTATTTTTCGTTGACTCTGCGGATCACCGGAGTTTAGCGTTATGTATCATTACATAAGGATTGACGGAAGCCGGCGTAAGAGCCGGTGAATTTACAGGCATCCGTCTGTCATTACGTACTGTGAAGCGCCCGGTCCGGCATGGACCGGGCGTTTTGTAATCACAGCGGGGAATCCTACAAGAGGGATTCTTTATTCTGAAACAGAAAGGAAAATCACTGTGCAGGAGAATAAGAAAGCCGTCCTGGTGGTAAGCTTCGGAACCAGCTATCAGGATACCAGAGAAAAATCAATCGGAGCAATTGAAAAAGAGATCGCCGGGGCCTTTGAGGGCTGCGGGTTTTTCCGTGCATACACCAGCCAGATGGTAATTAATAAGTTAAAAAGCAGAGACGGGCTGGAAGTTGATAACGTAACACAGGCGGCAGAAAAAATAGTGAAGGCCGGATATAGTCTGCTGACCGTGCAGCCGACCCATGTGATGAACGGAATCGAGTACGATAAGATGAGAGCGGCGCTGAAACCCTATGAAGGAGCGTTTGTGAGAATTTCTTATGGTAAGCCGCTCCTGACCTCCACGGAGGACTTTAGAAAAGCGGCTAAGAGCCTGATGGAAGAAATCCCGGAGCAGCGGGATGGGAATACCGCTGTGGTATTTATGGGACACGGCACCGGGCATTTTGCCAATGCTGCTTACTGTGAACTGGAATATATGTTCCGGAGCCTGGGATATCAGAATGTTTTTGTGGGAACGGTAGAGAGCTTTCCGGGACTTTCTGATGTGATGTCTCAGGTGAATAATTATGGCGCACGGAAGGTGGTTCTCTATCCATTTATGGTGGCGGCCGGAGATCATGCCAGAAACGATATGGCAGGAGAAGAGGAAGATTCCTGGAAAAATCAGTTGATAAAGGCCGGTTACGAGGTGGATTGCGTGATCAAGGGGCTGGGTGAATATAAGGCAGTCCGGGATCTGTTTGTCGTCCACGCCAAAGCGGCGGAACAGGAATAGAAAATCTAACAGACAGAAATGGAGCGATAGACAGCGTGCAGGAACGATACATCACAAAAAACCACAGGAAGCTGCGGTACGGCTATACGACGGGAAGCTGTGCTGCCGCAGCGGCAAAAGCGGCTGTCCTCCTGCTTCTGAGCGGGGAGAGGGTCCCGTCTGTAACGCTTACGGCGCCGAAGGGGGATATTCTGACTCTGCCTGTACACAGCTGGGAGAGGGGAGAAGGCTATGCGGTTTGTTCTGTGATCAAGGATGCGGGCGATGACGCGGATGTCACAGACGGTATGGCAATCTGTGCAAGGGCTGAAAAAAGCAGGGTTGGGGTCAGTATAGAAGGCGGAGAGGGAATCGGACGGGTAACGAGAAAAGGGCTGGATCAGCCGGTCGGGGCTGCCGCCATCAATTCTGTGCCCAGGCAGATGATACGCAGGGAAACGGAGGCGGCCTGCGAGGAGGCCGGGTATGACGCCGGTATCTCGATTCTTATCTTTGCGCCGGAAGGGAAAAATCGTTCCGGGAAGACCTTTAATCCCCGGCTTGGAATAGAGGGAGGAATCTCAATTCTTGGGACCAGCGGGATCGTTGAGCCAATGAGCGAGAGGGCAATTATAGACACAATCTTGACGGAATTAAGAGTACTGGCAGCCGGACAAGTCAAGTGTGCGGTTCTAACACCGGGCAATTACGGGGAGGAATACCTGCGGATGACGCTGGGGCTGGACCCCGGAACATGGGTCAAGTGCAGCAATTTCATCGGCGAGGCGGTTGACGGAGCCTGCGATACAGGGTTTGAGCAGATACTGCTGGTGGGGCATATTGGCAAGCTGTGCAAATTGGCCTGCGGTATCATGAATACCCATTCCCGTATGGCTGACGGCCGGATGGAGGCTCTTACCTGCGCCGCCCTTCTTGCAGGAGCGGACTGCGGGCTGCTGAAGGAACTATATGCCAGCGTAACGACAGACGAGGCGTTAGCCCGGATAAAAGAAAAGGGGATGCTTCCTTCTGTGATGGAGCAGCTTCTCTCAAAAATCGACTTTCATTTAAGACAGAGAGCCGGGGAGGTGCCTGCGGGAGTGATTCTCTTCTCGAAAGAACACGGAACGCTGGGCATGACGGCAAAGGCAGAGCAAATTCTGAAAGAGATCGGAGAGAGGGAGAGGATATAATGGTTTATTTTGTAGGCGCCGGAAGCGGCGCTCCTGATCTGATTACGGTCAGAGGGCAGAGACTGCTGCGGGAAGCGGATGTGATCATCTATGCGGGCTCTCTGGTGAATCCCGCGCTGTTGGAAGAGGCAAAAGAAAATTGTGAGATTTACAACAGCGCCTATATGAACCTGGAACAGGTGATAAGGGTGATGGAGACGGCGGAAGAGGAAGGGCAAATGACGGTGCGTCTGCACACAGGCGATCCGAGCATATTCGGTGCTGTTCGGGAACAGATAGATGCTCTGAAAGAACGGCGTATTCCCTATGAGGTCTGTCCGGGAGTCAGCAGTTTCTGCGGTGCGGCGGCAGCTCTTCAGGCCGAGTATACACTTCCGGGTGTATCTCAGACTGTTATCATCACCCGTATGGAGGGAAGAACCCCTGTGCCGGATAAGGAGAAGCTTAAGGATCTGGCGAAGCACCGTGCTACCCTGATTTTGTTCCTGAGCGCCGGCCTGACCGGCCAGGTACAAAAAGAACTTCTCTGTGAAGGCGGCTACAGTGAAGATACTCCGGCAGCCCTGGTCTATAAGGCAACCTGGCCCGAAGAGAAGGTAGTCAGGGGCGTGCTGGGGCAGTTAAATCAGCTGGCACAGCAAAATGACATTCGAAAGACTGCCCTGATCGTGGTAGGCGATTGTCTCGGCAATGACTATGAGCTCTCAAAGCTTTATGACGCTTCCTTTTCCACCGGATTCAGAAAGGGAACAGAATAATGAAAATTTCAATACTTTCGTTTACAACTCAGGGCGGCGTCCTCAATAAAAAGCTCTGTGATGCGCTGTCCGGCATGGGCCATCAGACAGAAGGGTTTGCTTATGAAAGTTCTGATTTGGCCGGGCTGACCCCCTTTTCAGATTTAGGAGTTCTGACCTGCAGACTGTTTTCTACCCAGGATGCGCTTATCTTTCTGTCTGCCTGCGGCATCGCGGTACGTGCAGTGGCCCCTTGTATACAGAATAAGTGGGAAGATCCGGCGGTACTGGTTATGGACGATGCCGGGCTTCATGTAATATCGCTCCTAAGCGGCCATACAGGGGGAGCGAATAAACTGGCAAGACTGGTGGGCAGGCTGTGCGGGGCGGTTCCGGTGATTACCACAGCCACCGATGTGAATTATAAATTTGCGGTGGATGTGTGGGCAGCAGAACACGGTCTGGCTGTGACAGATTCTGCCCTTGCAAAGGCCGTCTCTGCGGCTGTCCTTAAGGAGAAGCCTGTGGGATTTTCCTGCGGCTATCCCTGTGAAGGATGTATGCCCGAGGGCTTTTGCACGGGTAAAGCAGAGCTTGGAATCTGTGTGGGGGAGCAGACGGTGCAGACGGAATTTGACCGCACCTTATATCTGCCTCCTAAGAACCTGACACTTGGCATGGGCTGCCGAAAGGGAACGGACAGGTCTGCTCTTGAGACCTTTGTGCGGGAGATATACCGGCAATACGGCCTTACGATAGAGAGAACCGTGTTTCTGGTCTCCATAGAGGATAAAAAAGAGGAACCAGGACTTGTGTCCCTGGCAGAAAGTCTGGGGGTTCCGTTTATGACGTACGCAGCTAACGATCTGAATCTCCTGGATGACAAACCGGGACATCCTGTCTTTGCGGCTTCAGAATTTGTCAGGCAGACGGTGGGGGCGGACAATGTGTGTGAGAGAAGCGCATGGCTTGGCAGCGGATTTGGCGTCTGTCTGATTCCAAAGCAGAAAAAAGAGGGCATGACGCTCTCTGTCTATGAATCTGCCTATACACTAAACTTAAAAGAAGAAGGTTGAATGATGATAGTATATGTGGTCGGGCTGGGGCCTGGTTCCAGAGATGAAATTACGTACAAAGCTTTTTCCTGTCTGGAGCAGTGTGAGTTGATCGTGGGATATACGGTTTATGTAGATCTGATCCGGGAGTGGTTTCCGGACAAAGAATTCTATACGACCGGTATGACGGGAGAAAAGAAGCGGTGTGAATATGCAATCTCCCAGGCCAGGTCAGGGAAAAGCGTGGCGGTGGTATGCAGCGGGGATGGGCAGGTTTACGGTATGGCCGGCCTTCTGCTGGAATTAAGCGGGGAGGCCGGGGAACCGGAAATAAAAGTGATCCCGGGCGTGACCTGTGCACTGAGTGCGGGAGCGCTCCTTGGAGCACCTCTTACCTGTGATTTTGCGGTGATCAGCCTGAGCGATCATCTCACCCCCTGGAGCCGTATCGAGAGGAAGCTTCTTCGAAGCGCCGAAGCCGGACTGGTGATCAGCCTGTATAATCCGGCCAGCCGTATGCGTCCGGATCACTTAAGACGGGCCTGTGACGTACTGCTGACCATTCTGAGTCCGGATACTCCCTGCGGCGTGGCCCGGAATGTGGGCCGGAGCGGGGAAGAATGCCGGATCATGACGCTTAGAGAGCTGTCAGGATACCCGGCGGATATGTTTACAACGGTATTTATCGGCAATGAAAGTACAAGGGTGATACAAAATAAGCTTGTTACTCCCAGAGGATATCTGACAGATGGAAAATAAAGATATTATTGTTTTTGCCGGTACGACGGAAGGGCGGCTGCTGTGCCGGTGGCTGCTTGAAGGAGGATACCAGGTATCTGCCTGTGTGGCCACCGGATACGGTGAGTGTATGCTGAGGGATCAGGCGGGGCTGACCATTTATACAGGACGCCTTGATGAGGAGGAGCTTTCCGCTTTCCTGCGCGGGCATCGGCCTGCTCTTGTCCTGGATGCCACCCATCCCTATGCGGTAAGGATAACCAAATATCTGAAAGAAGCCTGTGACGGACTTGGCATCCGCTGTCTTCGCGTCCTGCGGGAAAAGGAGAAGACCATACAGATACCGGAGAACCTTTCGTATTATTCTTATGACACGCTGGAGGAAGCGTCCCGCTTCCTGGAGAAGCAGCGAGGCAGGATTCTGGTTACAACCGGATGTCAGGAGCTTCTGGAACTGTCGCAGAGCGGAATTGAGACGAAACGGCTGATTGCCCGAGTTCTGCCCTCGGAACAATCCCTTCTTTGCTGTACTCGGGCAGGACTTGCTCCCGGGCAGATTATCGGTATGCAGGGACCATTTTCCACAGAACTGAATCTGGCGCTGATCCGGCAGTATGAGATTTCCTTTCTGCTGACAAAAGAATCCGGGGCTGCCGGAGGTTTTCAGGAGAAGCTTCAGGCCGCCCTTCAGGCCGGTATATCGGTGGTGGCGGTGAGAAGGCCGGCGGAATCGGTAGGGTTTACGCTGGAAGAAATAAAAGAGAGAGCAGAAGAACTTTTGGGGAAGGAGGAAGAAAACGGTGTCTGATAAGAAGAAAGTAGCGCTGATCGGAACTGGAATGGATGGCAGCCATACGCTGACAGCAGATGCGTCTAAGTACATAGAGAAAGCCCAGGTGCTGATCGGGTCGTCCAGAATGCTGAGGCAGGTAAATCCAGGGGAAAGGGAGGTATTCTGCAGCTATCAGAAGGAGGAGATCAGAGCGTTCATTCTCAGCTCGAACAAGGAGCGGTTTGCGGTGCTTTTTTCCGGGGATACCGGCTTTTACAGCGCAGCTTCCGGGCTTTGGCCCCTTCTCACCGATTGTGAGGTTATTCTTATCCCTGGTATTCCCTCTATATCCTATTTCAGTTCCAGGATAGGGGTTTCCTGGGAAGATGCTGTTCTCTTAAGCCTGCATGGGAAGGAAGGCAATCTGGCCCTATTGACTGCAAAAAATCCAAAGTTATTCTGTCTGGCAGGGAGAGACCCTTCGGAACTCTGCCGTCATCTGGCAGAATTCGGCCTTTCTGATGTCACGGTTACGATCGGGGAGAACCTGGGACTGCCGGATGAACATATTACTGCGGGCAGGCCGTCCGAATTGGTCGGAAAAACATTTTCCCCGCTGTCGGTTCTCTGTATAGAGAATCCACATGCCGGAGACGAGGTCATGCTGGGACTGTCGGAAGAAAGCCTGGTGCGGGGGCATGTGCCGGTTACAAAGGAAGAAGTGCGGGCCGTCACGCTGGCTAAACTGCATCTTAAGAAGGATTCCTGTGTGTTTGATATCGGAGCCGGCACCGGGTCGGTCTCAGTGGAGGCCGCGTGGATCGCGGACCGGGGGACCGTCTTTGCCGTCGAGAAAAATCCGGAGGCGGCAGAACTGCTTTTTGCCAACCGGCAGAAATTCTGTACGGATAATATACGGATCGTGGAGGGCAGCGCTCCGGCGGCACTGCAGGGACTTCCCTCCCCTGATGCGGTATTTATCGGAGGCAGCGGCGGACACCTGACCGAGATATTGGATGATCTGTTCACCCGCTACAGCGGCTTTCATTTGGTTTTGAATCTGATTACGCTGGAAGGAGTGAGCGAGGCGGTCCGGTACTTTCATGAGAGAACAGAACTGTCCTGTGACTGGGAGATTGCCCAGGTGTTTACCGCAAGGGGCAGACAGGCCGGAACGATGCATCTGATGATGGGTCAAAATCCGGTTACTATTATAAGCGGATGGTTTGGCGCCGGGAAGGAGGCCGAAGATGGGAAAACGGATATTGCTCACCGGGACGAAGAGCGGCTCCGGTAAAACAACCATTACCTGCGGGCTGTTGAAGCTGCTTTTACGGAGGGGCTTGATAGCAGAGTCATTTAAATGCGGCCCGGATTATATCGATCCTATGTTTCATGGGGCTGTTTTGGGTATCCGTTCCGGGAATCTGGACAGTTATCTGATGGATGAGCCTGCCCTTCTAAACCAGTTGACGGCTGGGGAGACCAAGAGGGATATAGGGGTGATCGAAGGGGTGATGGGCTTTTATGACGGTATTGGTATGACCGGCAGAGGCAGCACCTGGGAGATCTCGGAGCTTACCCGCACGCCGGTTATCCTGATCCTGGATTGTCAGGGGATGGGGGCGGGTATCGGGGCTCTCCTGAAAGGATTTCTGGATTACAGGAACAATCGGATCGGGGGAGTTATTTTCAACCGGCTGCCGGGGAAACTTTATGCCGGGGCCGCGGATCTGGCAAAACAGCTGGGCGTACGTCCATTTGGATACATACCGCCGCAGAAGGACATTGCTTTTAAGAGCCGCTACCTGGGACTGATACCGGCAGGGGAACAGGCTGATATCCAGGAAAAGCTCAGCAGGCTGGCGGACCGGATGGAGGAGACCGTGGATATAGAAGGAATCCTTTCTCTGGCGGCAGAGGCAGAACCTCTGCCGCAGCCCCGGAGGGAACGAAAGCCTTCCCGGGGAAAAGCCTGCGTGGCCGTGGCAAAAGACGAGGCCTTCTGCTTTCATTACAGGGACAATCTGAGGATACTGGAAGAACTGGGCTGTGAAATCCTGTGGTTTAAGCCGACGAAAGATGCACTCCTGCCTCCCGGGAGCGACGGACTGATCCTGTGGGGCGGATATCCGGAGCTGTACGCTAGGGCGCTGTCTGAAAATGAGAGCCTGCGTCTGGATATTCTGCATAAAATCCAGACGGGAATGCCGGTAATCGGAGAATGCGGCGGCTTTTTGTACCTGCATGAAAACCTGGAAGGAGCGGACGGCCGTACTTATCCCATGGCGGGATACATTCCGGGGACTGCCTTTCGGACAAATCAACTTCAGCATTTTGGCTATGTGGAGGTGACTGCCCGGGAGGATACCCTGTTACTGGACAAAGGGGAAACCATCCGCTCCCATGAATTTCACTACTGGTCCGATACCAGGCCGGGAGAGCATTTTTCGGTAAAGAAGGCGGGAAGAGAGGAAGCCTGGAGGGAAGGCTATGGGAACCGGCGGGTCTATGCCGGATTTCCCCATATTCATTTTTCGTCCAGCCGTACGGCGGCAAATCGGTTTGCAAAGGCATGTCTTACATATCAGAGGGAAAAGAAGAAATAGTGGAGTGGAGAATTCGTATGCAAAAAGAGTTGGAAAGGCAGCTGTGCCGGATTGAAAGACCCAGTGAGGCGGTAAGAAGAAAAGCACAGGAAAAATGGGATGCGTCCTTTAAGCCAATCGGCGCTCTGGGAAAACTGGAGGAGCTGATTGTAAAAATAGCCGGAATTCTCGGCACAACAGATGTGAATATCGGGAACCGGGCAATCATTGTGATGTGCGGGGACAATGGAGTTGTGTCAAACGGAGTTACCCAGACCGGCCAGGGAGTTACGGCGGTTGTCACCAATAATATGGGTGAGAGACGGGCCAGCATCAGCCGGATTGCCGCCGTTTCCGGGGCGGAGGTAATACCGGTTAATATCGGTGTGGCAGGTGAAATTGTAAGCCCCGGAGTTCTGGACCGCAGGATCGCCCGCGGAACGGAGGACATCAGCAGGGGGCCGGCCATGACGCAGGAGGAAGTATACCGGGCTATACAGACCGGTATTGATCTGGTCAGAGACTGCCGGGAGAAAGGGGTTACCCTGCTTGGAACCGGAGAAATGGGAATCGGGAATACAACCACAAGCAGTGCTATCCTTTCGGTTCTTCTTTCTCTGGCCCCGGAACAGGTGACCGGACGGGGAGCAGGGCTTGATTCGAAGGGGCTAAAACGCAAGCTGGCTGTCATCGCAAAGGCGATTGAGATAAATCACCCGCTGAGAGAACAGCCGTTTGCGGTGCTGCGGACTCTGGGAGGGCTGGATATTGCAGGGCTTACCGGTGTTTTTTTAGGAGGCGGGATCTATCATGTCCCCATTGTCATAGACGGGCTGATCTCCGGGACGGCCGCTCTTTTGGCGGAGCGAATGAAACCGGGGATAAAGGAGTTTATGATTCCATCCCATCTGGGTAAGGAGCCAGCCAGCAGAGCGGTCCTGGACGAGCTGGGACTGGAACCGGTGATACAGGCAGACCTGGCTCTGGGCGAGGGAAGCGGGGCGGCGATGTTATTTCCCCTGTTGGATATGGCGTTATCCATCTATACGATGAATACGACCTTTGAGGAATTTCATATCCCGGCCTATGTAAAGTTTGAAACTTAAGCAGTTTCAGATTGTCTGTCGGAGCGTGTGCAGGGGATAAGTCAGAAGATGAGGAAAAAAGAATGATACTGATCGTTGGAGGAAGCGGCAGCGGGAAATCGGAGTATGCCGAACAGGTGTTAATAAAACGCGCCGAACAGAGGCGCTATTATGTGGCTACGATGCGGCCGGAGGGGCGAGAGGCCGAAGCGCGGATTGTACGACACAGGATGATGAGAAGGGACAAAGGATTTACCACTCTGGAAGCGCCGGAACATCTATCCGTACTGTCTCTTCCCGCCGGAGCCGGTGTTTTGCTGGAATGTGTCTCCAACCTTCTTGCGAATGAAATGTTCGGCGAGAAAGAACATCTGCCGGCAGATAGGCTTTGTGCCTGCCTGGTGGAAGATATTCTGCGGCTGAATGACAGGTGCCGGGAATTGGTGGTTGTCTCCGGCGACGTCTTTTCTTCCGGTGAATGTTATGAGGAGGAGACGATGCAGTATATCAGCTGCCTGGGGCAGATGAACCGAGCGCTTGCAGAACATGCGGAATGTGTGGTGGAAGTTGTGTGCGGCATTCCCTGCGTCTGGAAAGGAGAACTGCCATGAGATGGATTCGCTCCTGTTTGATTGCATTTTCAATGTATTCTGCAATCCCTGTCCCGTCACTTCCCTGGAAGGAAGAAGATATGGAGTACAGCCTGTGTTTCTTCCCATTGGTAGGAGGCGTGATCACCGCGCTTTTCCTGGGATGGAATATACTTGGAAACCGGCTTTTCATAGGACGGATCTTTTATACATCCGTAGCCTGTGCTATTCCGTTTCTGATTACGGGAGGGATTCATATGGATGGATTTCTGGACACAACAGATGCCTGTGCCTCCCACCAGAGCAGCGAAAAATGTCTGGAAATCATGAAAGACCCCCACCTTGGAGCATTTGCTGTCATCGGGGCCCTGACTTATTTTATACTTTATTTCGGTGCGTTTTCCGAGCTTCTTGGATGGAAGGACTGGCTGCTTGCGGGACTGGCTGCAATCTGTTCCAGAGTACTCAGCGGTCTGGCGGCCGTCTGCTTTCCGGCCGCGAAACGAGAAGGAACACTCTATGCGTTTACCTCGGCGGTAAAAGGGAGGACGGTGCGGATTGTCCTGGGGTGTATGGCAGCGCTCTGCCTGCTTTTCATGATTCTTGCCGAACCGCTGACCGGAACGGTGATGTATGCGTCAGGGGCGGCGGTCTTTCTTTTTTACTATTTTTTCTCCAAGAAGAAATTCGGGGGCGTCACCGGCGATACGGAAGGCTGGTTTTTGCAGGTCTGTGAGTTAGTCATGACGATTGTACTTGTACTGACCAGATCATTGCTTTAGGGAGGGAATATCGTGATGAAATTATATATCGGGGGATGCGGACAGAATAAACTCCACTATGTCATGGCAGAATGCGGTCTTAAGGAGATGGATTTTTGTGACGGCGCGGACTGTCAGAGGGAAGATCTGCTTTCGAAAAAGGGGATCAACCATCTTCATCTGATGGTAAAGCGGTCGGTATTCTCTGACCGCGATCCGGCTGAAACGGCGCAGGAGTTGCAGCGGAACAATCCAGAGCTTATACTGATCTGTGATGAAGTGGGCTGCGGTATCGTTCCGCTATCAAAAGAAGAGCGGGACTATCGGGAAAGAACGGGACGCCTCTGCACCGAACTGGCCAGGAGGGCGGATGAGGTAGTCAGAATCTTCTGCGGGATAGGAGTCAGGATAAAATGAAACATGTTTTTTTTATACGCCATGGACGTACAGAAGGAAACCAGGCTCACCGGTATATCGGGAGAACCGATGAGACGCTGTCAGAACCGGGAATAAAGATGTTAAAAAAAGGGCTGCTAGCAGGGATTTACCCGGTACCTGACCGGCTGTTTGTCAGTCCCATGAAGCGCTGTCTGGAGACGGCAAATCTTTTATACCCTCAGATTACCGGAACTGTGATCGAAGATTTAAGGGAGCTTGATTTTGGCATATTCGAGAATAAAAACGCGGAGGAACTGGCGGATTGTCCGGATTATCAGAACTGGGTTGATTCCGGCGGCCTTCTTCCTATTCCGGGCGGCGAGAGCAGAGAATGTTTTCTGGCCCGCTCTGTAAAAGGGTTTCAGGAGGCTATATCTCAGGCGGGTGATGCAGAGCAGATCGGCTTCGTAGTGCATGGGGGAACGATTATGTCGCTTCTTTCCTCCCTCTCGGTGCCGGAGAGCAGCTATTATGACTGGATTGTTAAAAATGGAGATGTGATCTATTGTAATTATGAGGAGGACCGGCTGCATGTGTTGGAGTGGCTCCATGCTTAGTTTCTATCTTTTGTCTTCCGCCCTGGCGATGGGGATCGGCAGTATCCTGGACCTTCTGTTTGGAGACCCGGTCTATTCCTTTCATCCGGTCAGGCTGATGGGGAACTGGATTCATGTATCCGAGAAACTGCTTCGCCGAATGTGGAACGGGACTCCCCGCAGAGAGCTTGCAGGTGGAATCCTGCTTGTTTTTGCTGTCCTGATTCCGTGGGTTTTGCTGCCTGCGGCAGCTCTGTTTTTTGCCTATCAGGCTTACTGGCTGTTGGGATTTGCTATGGAAAGCATTTTTTGCTATCAGCTGCTGGCGGCACGATGCCTGAGAGATGAGAGCAGCAAGGTGGTGCTGGCCTTAAAAGAAAACGGGCTTGAGGCCGCGAGGGAGCAGCTGTCCATGATTGTAGGACGTGAAACAGAAAATCTCAGTGAAGCAGGCGTTCTTCGTGCAGCGGTGGAAACCGTGGCGGAGAATGCCTCGGACGGGGCTGTGGCGCCTGTTTTCTATATGGCGCTTTTGGGGGCACCTGGTATGTTTTTTTATAAGGCAGTGAACACCATGGATTCCATGGTTGGATATAAAAATGAACGGTATTTGTATTTCGGACGGGCGGCGGCAAGGCTTGATGATATCTTAAATTTCATACCTTCCCGTCTGTCGGCGCTGGCTATGATTGTGGTCTGTCCTCTGCTTAAGCTGGACAGGAAGGGGGCTTTGCGCACGTATAAAAGGGATGGCGGCAAGCATGAAAGCCCTAATTCGGCCCGGACGGAGAGCGTATGCGCGGGAGCGCTGGGAATCCGGCTGGGGGGACCGGCTTTTTATTTTGGCAGTAAGAAAGATAAGTCCTGGCTGGGAGATGAGCTAAGAGTGATTGAACCGGAAGATGTGTGCAGAGCAAACCGGCTTTTCTATGCTTCATTTTTTCTGCTGCTCATTCTGCTTTTTCTGCTGCGTCTCTCCCTTTGTTTTGTGCTGTTTTGAGAAAGGAAAGGAACCAATGGAAAAAATAATGTCCGGCTCTCCGGCAATTTCTGATACAATAAAGTTGGAACGGCACGGAGGGGAGAAGGGTGAGAATGAAATCTTATATGATTTTTCAGTTAACCTGAACCCTCTTGGTATGCCGGAAGCCGTAAAGACTGCGGTTGCCGGACAGCTTTCCGGGATGGAGTGTTACCCGGACGACAGCTGCAGGCTTCTTCGAAATAAAATTGCCGGCAGGGAGGGTATACCGCCGGAATGGATTCTCTGCGGGAATGGGGCAGCTGATCTGATCTACCGGATCGCCTATGGTATCAGGCCAAAGCAGGCGCTTCTTACGGCTCCCACATTTTCCGAATATGAGCGTGCTCTGGATTTGACAGGCTGTCAGATTCACTATTATGATCTGAAAAGAGAAGATGAGTTCAGACTCCCTGCGGATTTTACAGAGCAGCTCACCGAACAGATCGGGATCTGTTTTTTGTGCCAGCCAGGCAATCCGGTGGGTAATTTGATACCCAGGGAACAATTGAGAAAAATTCTGAAGGTATGTGAGGAAAATAAGATTCTCCTGATTCTGGATGAGTGCTTTTTGGCGTTGACCGGATATGATAATGATTATGATATGACGGAATTTCTCAGGGACTCTTCGGTTTTATTTATTCTGAAGGCTTTTACGAAGACATATGCGATGGCCGGCCTGAGGCTTGGCTATCTGATGAGTTCTAACTTAGAGCTGCTGGATAAAATAAAAGCTGCAGGGGCCCCGTGGTCTGTCTCAGTCCCTGCACAGCTGGCCGGAACCGCGGCGCTTGAGATGGAGCAAGAAGCTTATCTGAAAAGGGCGGTTAAACTGATCCGGGAGGAACGGGCGTATCTTGTATCAGGGCTTGAGAAAATTGGATACCGGATCATTCCCGGCGTGAGTAATTTTATACTGTTCGAGGGCAGGTTAGGATTGTATGAAGAACTTCTGAAACAGAAGATTCTGATCCGGCGGTGCGGGAACTATAGAAATCTGGATTGCGGTTATTACCGTATTGCGGTGCGCAGTCATGAAGAAAATATGATACTGCTCCGGGCAATGAAGAATATATGAAACAATGAAACCACTTCGGAATGGAGGAAATGATGGCAAAGACAATTATGATACAGGGAACCATGTCCGGGGTGGGGAAAAGCCTGCTGTGTGCAGGCCTCTGCCGGATCTTTACCCAGGATGGCTACCGCACCGCACCGTTTAAGTCTCAGAATATGGCCCTTAATTCCTTTATCACAAGGGACGGTCATGAGATGGGGCGCGCTCAGGTAGTTCAGGCGGAGGCCTGTAAGATTGAACCGGATGTGAGAATGAATCCCATCCTCCTAAAGCCCACCACAGACGTGGGTTCCCAGGTGATTGTAAACGGCCGTGTTCTGGGGAATATGGAAGCCTGGAAGTACTTCGGCTATAAGAAGAAGCTGATCCCGGAAGTGAAGAGAGCCTATGAATCTCTTGCGAACGAGTTTGATATTATTGTGATAGAGGGTGCGGGAAGCCCTGCGGAAATTAATTTAAAGCAGGATGATATCGTAAATATGGGGATGGCGAAGTTTGCCCATGCACCGGTCCTTCTGGCCGGGGATATCGACCGGGGCGGCGTGTTTGCCCAGCTCTGCGGTACCCTGCTCCTGCTCACGGAGGAAGAACGGCGTTATGTGCAGGGACTTATTATTAATAAATTCCGGGGGGATAAGACGATTCTGGAACCAGGACTTGCCATGCTGGAAGAAAAAGCAGGAAAGCCGGTAGCCGGGGTGATCCCCTATGAAAGACTTAATCTGGACGAGGAGGACAGTCTTTCGGAAAGGCTTAAGGACCGGAAGGAGGAGGACGGCGGACTGATAATTGCAGTGATACGTTTTCCCAGAATTGCCAACTATACGGATTTCAGGGCGCTGGAACGGCTGGAAGGAATCTCCCTGCACTATACGGTCCGGCCGGAGGATTTAAAAACAGCGGATTTAATAATCCTTCCCGGAAGTAAAAGTACCATTGCGGATCTGAACTGGATGAAGAAGAACGGCCTGGAGGAAGAACTGTACCGGCAGTATCAGAACGGCAAATTGATTATGGGAATCTGCGGCGGCTATCAGATGCTTGGGGAGCAGTTAAATGACCCGACGGAGACGGAGGGGGAGCAGTTTGCACAGGGCCTGGGATTTCTGCCGGTGCAGACCAGCTTTTATCCGGATAAAATACGGGTTCAGTCGGAGGGGACGGTAGCATCCTTAAGCGGAGTGTGGAAGCCCCTTACCGGCGCCAGATTAAACGGCTATGAAATTCATATGGGACGAAGTATATACCGTAGAGATTACAGAAAGTTTGCGATCCTCTCCTCCGCCAAACAGGGTACTGCCCAGGATGACGGCTGTGTCATGGACAATGTGCTGGGCACTTATCTCCATGGGATATTTGACAGCAGGGAGTTCACAGAACGGTTTCTGACTATCGTATGCAGACACGCAGGCAAGAAGAATGTTTTAGGCGAAATCACTGATTTTAACCAGTTTAAGGAAGAAGAGTACGACCGTCTGGCCGATCTGGTAAGGCATAATCTGGATATGGATTTTGTCTATCAGGTGTTAGAGAGAGGAATGGAGGATTAGGTATGATTCATGTTTACTGCGGAGATGGAAAAGGAAAGACGACGGCGGCGATGGGGCTGGCTCTGCGCATGGCGGGTTATGGCAGGCCGGTGCTGGTGCTGCAATTTATGAAGGGACGGTTTGCCGGGGAGATTGAGGCTTTAAAACGGTTTTCCAATGTATATATCTACAGGAATGCAACCGATCTTGGATTTTCCTGGGAGATGGGGGAGAAGGAGCGGGAACAGGCCAGGCAGATGCATGATCAGACGATCCGAAAGGCTGCTTCGAGGATAGCGAAGATGCCGGTTTTTCTGGTTGTGATGGATGAAATCTTCTCGGCCTATCAGCATGATATGGTCAGCCGTGAACTGGTTCAGAACTTTGTGGAGGCACATAAACGTGAGACGGAACTGGTTCTGACCGGGCGGGACCCCGATCCGTACTTTGTGGACATGGCTGACTATATTACCGAGATGAAAAAGATAAGACATCCCTATGAGCAGGGAATACAGGCCAGAAAGGGGATTGAATACTGATGGAGTACCGCAGGCCGGAGGAGATTGAACGGCACAGCTTTGAATTGATAGAAAAAGAACTGCCCCGGGAACTGAAACCGGATGAAAAACCGGTGATTATGAGGGTTATTCATACAACCGCTGATTTTGAGTATGCATCCTCCCTCTGCTTTTCTGAGGGGGTGATTCCTCATGCGGTCAGGGTACTGAAAAACGGCGCAGCCATTATTACAGATACGAATATGGCTCTGGCGGGCATCAATAAGGCCGCGCTCCACAAACTTCACGGGAACGCCCTCTGTTATATGGCCGATCCGGAGGTGGCCAGGGAGGCAAAGGAGCGTGAAATTACAAGAGCCAGTGTGAGCATGGAGAAGGCTATGGAATATCCGGGTCCGCTTATCCTGGCGGTGGGCAACGCCCCCACAGCCCTGCTCCGCCTTGACGAGCTGATCCGGGAGAAGGGGCGCAGGCCGGAGCTGGTGATCGGCGTTCCGGTGGGCTTTGTTAATGTGGCTGAAGCCAAGAAGATCATCATGCAGTCGGGAGTTCCCTACATCGTGGCTAAAGGCAGAAAGGGCGGGAGCAATGTAGCTGCGGCCATCTGCAACGCTCTTTTATATGAGACCTTAAAGAGAAATCCTGTCTAGGAAAAGAAACCGCGCATCGGAAGAGGTTTTTGCAGCATGACAATCATATTCTTTCCCTTATTTTGATATACATAGTAACAACAGCCAGCGTAAGTTAGGAGCTCAGTGAAAGAAAACAGTTTTTTCACCGGGAAGGTCAAAGACGCATGAAACAGTGGAAAAGAATACGAAAAAGAATAGTTTCAATTGGTATGGTCTGTGTTCTGATGCTTGGAAATGTCTGCCAGCTTGAACCTGCGCACGTTCTGGCAGAGGAAGCGCCGAAAGCTGATACAAACGCTCCTGCCAGTCAGCCTCAGATGGAAATAACAGCAGTGGCTGCTGTATTGATTGAGGGAAGCACCGGACGCGTGTTGTATGAAAAGAATAAGGATGAACAGCTGATACCGGCCAGCATTACCAAGATCATGACTCTGCTGCTGATTTTTGAAGCTTTGGAGAGCGGTAAGATTTCTCTGACAGATGAGGTGGCGGTCAGCGAACATGCTGCTTCTATGGGCGGATCTCAGGTCTATCTGGAGCCCTTTGAAACCCAGACCGTCAATGATATGATCAAATGCATCAGTATCGCCAGCGCCAATGACGCGGCGGTAGCTATGGCAGAATTTATCGCCGGTTCAGAGGAAAGCTTTGTTGCGGCAATGAATGAGAAGGCGAAAGAACTGGGTATGGAGAATACGCATTTTCTCAATTGCTGCGGTCTGGATGACGACATCACAGAAGGCCATTATTCCAGTGCATACGATGTGGCCCTGATGTCCAGAGAACTGATTACAAAGCATCCCCAGATCAGCGACTATTCGACGGTATGGATGGATTCTATCACCCATGTCACTAAGAAGGGTGAGAGTGAATTCGGTCTGACCAATACCAACAAACTGGTACGTACATACAACGGCATCACCGGATTAAAAACCGGTTCCACCAGCAAAGCAAAATACTGTCTGTCCGCTACGGCGGCTAGGGACGGTATTGATATGATTGCAGTCATTATGGCGGCGCCGGATCATAAAGTGCGGTTTACGGAAGCTGCCAAACTGCTGGATTACGGCTTTGCCAACGCCACGCCGTACGCGGATGAGAATGCCCTCGAGGGAGCCAGCCCTGTCAAGGTAAAAAAGGCGCTGGATGAAACACTTCCCTATGCAATCGAAGAAAACTTCGCCTATGTATGCGTGGGAGAGGAAAAGCCGGATCAGATAACCAAGAAAATTACTCTGCCGGAGGAATTAACAGCTCCCATCCATAAAGGGGATGTCATCGGTGCGGTGGAATATTTTCTGAACGGCGTTTCCATCGGCAAGGTTAATATTCTTGCGGCGGAGGACAGACCGGAGATGACGTACGGCGACTGTATCGTGAAGATGGGAACGAAGTTCCTGGTACGTTAGGCGGGAAAAATTTGAAACAAAAGCAGTTTCAAACTACTTATTTACAATAAGACGATATGCGGAGCTTATCGGCGTTTGTTATGCAGTATCGCAGGTAAACCTGCGATATGCAGGGGTAAAGTAATGATAGAAATAGAGCGGGATGCCTCGATGTGGATTCGTCGGGACATCCCGTTTTGTTTTCTGCTATATTTCCATCTAAAAGTTGCTTAATGTGTTATTATGTTTTAAGATAGTAAGAAATCAGGAATTCAGATACCGACAGCGGGGCTTTGACGCTGGGGCAGGTTAGAGAAAGGGAGGATTTGGTTTGAAGCATTGGAAAGAGTTTCAGTTTGATGTGAATGGTCTGGATATCACAGCACGTTTTACCCAGGAAAACATAGATGATATTTTTTTACCGTTGTTAAGGAATTTGACGGACCGGTACAGAGAAAAAGAGGAACGGCAGATTGTCTTTCTGGCGGCGCCTCCCGCGGTTGGCAAATCAACGCTGGTCAATTTCTTAACCTGGCTGTCCAGGGAACATGAGGAGCTTCAGGAGATTCAGGCGGTGGGGCTGGATGGGTTTCATTATCATCAGGATTACATCCTGTCTCATACCGTGACGCAAAAGGACGGTACGGTTCTGCCTATGAAGAGCGTTAAGGGAAGCCCTGAGACCTATGATGCGGCCCGGTTTGCGAAGAAGATAGTGGCACTTAGAAAAGAAAATGTGATGTGGCCCATCTACAGCCGCAAGCTTCATGATGTGGTGGAGGATCAGATTCTGGTGGACGGCAGTATTATCCTGGTGGAAGGAAACTGGCTTCTCTTTGGAGAGGGCGAGTGGAACCGGATCAAGGACTTATGCGACTATTCCATCTTTATCAGCGCCAGAGAAGAAATGTTAAAGGACAGGCTGATTGACCGCAAAATGAAGGGCGGGCTGACCAGGGAGGAAGCGGAAGCATTTTATCTCACCGGAGACGGTGTGAATGTGAGAAGAACACTTGCCGGAAGCCAGAAGGCGGATTTTACACTTGAGCTGACGGCGGACGGTGATTTTGAGAAAAAATAAGGATGGCAGCCACAGCATGAGACTGGACCGGAGTTTTTATGAAGTTAGAAGCAGCAGGATACCGAAACACTTTCACGGGGCGGTGGTGGCCCTTATTGCCGATGTCCATAATTGTCTTCTTGGGCCGGAGCACGAAACCCTGATGGATGCGCTGCGTTCGGTGGGTCCGGATTATGTCATGGCGGCCGGGGATATGATCGTGGGCAGTGAAAAGTGCAGCCGTGAGAATGCTCTGCTGCTGTTTGAGAAGCTTACCGATGCTGGCTATCCGGTTTACTATGGGATGGGCAATCATGAACTTAAGATGGAGGAGCGCAGCGGCCCGGCGAAGGAAATGTTCAGGGATTTTTTAAACCAGTGCCGGCAGCTGGGCATCCGCCTGTTGATCAACGAATCGGTCATGCTCAGACGGGGGGAGGATGAGATTCAGGTCACAGGCGTTCAGATCGGACCGGAATACTATGAGAGACTTAAGAAAATACAGATGGACCCCTCCTATCTGAACCGGCTGGCCGGCATTCCAAAGGATGGTGTATACCAGATCCTTCTGGCTCACAATCCAGTCTTTCATACTGCCTATGCACAGTGGGGGGCTGATCTGATTCTGTCCGGTCACATGCACGGCGGACTGTTTCGGCTCCCCCTGATCGGAGGTGTGATTTCTCCTCAATATATCCCGTTTCCAAAATATGATTATGGGAGATTCCAGGAGGGAAAATCTACCCTGATTCTTTCCAGAGGGCTGGGCAGTCACACCATGTCCCTGCGCTTTTTGCACAACAATCCGGAGGTGGTATTTATACGCCTGATCCGGGAGTGTGAGAACGGGACCGTGAGGAAAAAACCAGATAGAAACGAGGCGGCAAAATGGCAATATCGGTAAAACTGGAGGCCTTTGAAGGGCCTCTGGATCTGTTACTGCATTTAATAGATAAAAATAAAGTGAATATCTATGATATACCGATCGCGATGATTACGGATCAGTATATGGAATATCTGAACCAAATGGAGGGAAAGGATATGGATGTGATGAGTGAGTTTCTGCTCATGGCAGCCACCCTCCTGAATATTAAGGCGAAGATGCTGCTCCCGGCCCAGGAGACGGAGGACGGTGAACTGGAAGATCCCCGCCAGGAGCTGGTGGAACGGCTGCTGGAATATAAAATGTATAAATACATTTCCTATGAGCTGAAGGACAAGCAGGCGGAAGCGTCCTTTCATTTCTACAAAGGGGCTTCTATTCCTGAGGAAGTGGCGGAGAATAAGGAAACGGTCAGCGCGCAGGAAGTGATCTCCAACAGCGATGTGGATATTCTGCGTCTCTATGATGTATTTCATATGATCATGAAGCGGCAGACGGACAAAATAGACCCGGTCCGCAGCAAATTCGGAAGAATTGAACGGGAAGAAGTGAATATAGCCGAAAAGATGGACTATGTGGTGCATTACTGCCGGGAAAACCGTCGTCTGAAATTCAGGGAATTGCTGGAACGGCAGCAAAACCGCACCGAGG
This sequence comes from Anaerolentibacter hominis, assembly GCF_032380675.1. Taxonomy (NCBI): domain Bacteria; kingdom Bacillati; phylum Bacillota; class Clostridia; order Lachnospirales; family Lachnospiraceae; genus Anaerolentibacter; species Anaerolentibacter hominis. Next base: position 1,519,839 of record NZ_JAWDIX010000001.1, on the reverse strand, counting down.
TCGTGGTAACCTTTCTGTGCGTTCTGGAAATGATGAAAAGCGGCATGATTTACCTGGCACAGAATAATTTATTCGATGAAATCTACATCGAATACCGGACAGAGAAGACAGAGGATTCAGAATATGGAACGAAAGAAGCTGGAAGCAGTAATTGAAGCAATTCTGTTTACAATGGGCGAGGCGGTCCCGGCAAACCGGATTGCGGCAGCCATTGAGCAGGACGCAGACACAACGAGAAAACTGATACGGAATATGATGGACCGGTACGAGGAGGAAGACAGGGGAATCTGTATTATTGAACTGAATGATTCCTTCCAGCTCTGTACCAAGAAAGAGATGTATGACCATCTGAAAAAACTGATACATATTCCCAAGAAACATATGCTGACGGAAGTGATGCTTGAGACTCTTTCTATTATTGCTTACAAACAGCCCATTACCAGAAGTGAGATCGAGGCAATCCGGGGTGTGAAAAGCGATCATGCGGTCAACAAGCTGATTGAATATAATCTGATACAGGAAGCCGGACGGCTGGATGCGCCGGGAAGACCCATATTATTTGAGACCACGGAGGATTTTCTGCGCAGCTTTGGGCTTAAATCGCTGGATGAACTGCCGATTCTGAACCCGGAGAAGGTGGAAGATTTTAAAGCGGAGGCGGAGGAAGAGATACAGCTGAAACTGGATATCTGATCAGGAATCGGTGCGGCACAACAGGAAGGAAGTGTTTGGCTATGGAAAAGTATTGTATCTATTGTGGAAAGCCTCTGGCGGAGGGAGAGCAGTGCTCCTGCAGACAGAAGGATGCTCCGTTTCCGGAACCTGAACGGCCTGCCCGCGGGCTCCTGTACAGGGTTTGGAGCAGCCTGACAGAGATTCTGAATGCTCCTGTCAGCGGCACAAAGCGCTATGTGGTGCGGGGCGACCTGTCAGCGTCGGTTATCTTAATTCTTTTACAGGCCCTTTTCTCCGGCAGTTTTATGATCATCGTTTTCGGGAGACTTGAGGGAATTGCCGTTAAAGCCATGTCCTATCTGAGCTCCTTCTTTTATTCGGGGTACGGACAGACGCCGGCCGGGATGGATTTCCCGCTGCTTCGGATCTTTTTTCTGACGGTTCTGTTCTCTCTGCTGTTCAGTTCAATGCTTACGCTGTTGTTCTTTGCCGCGGCAAGGCTGCTTAAGAGCAAGGCCGGCTTTGTGAATATGATTCATGTTACAGCAGTGCGCAGCGCAGTACTTCTTCCGGTTACCGTGCTGGCAGCTTTGTTCGGAATGATTCATCCCCTTTGGGGAATAGTGGTTTTTGCCGCCGGTTATCTGCTTGCCTGCTGTGTGCTGAACGTGCCGTTGAAGGCTGCGAGCGGCCTTTCCAACGATCAGCTTCCCTATGTTGTTTTTATCTGCATGGCTGTGGTGGCGCTGGCGGTTCTGCTGTGTATTTGTTTTACCTATCCGCTTTATCTGCCGGATTCGCTCAGAAATGGTCTGAATGTACTTAAAATGTATCTGAATGATCCTTACAGCCTGTTTGAGAGTCTGTTTTAACTTCAGACAATCTATCATATTGATTAAACAATGCCGGACAGGGCAGGAACAGCCTTGTCCGGCATTGTTGCGGAAAATAATTCGTGTCGAGAAATAGGTGTAAGGTTATTGTCAAACAGTAGGAAAGTATTGTATAATATGAACAAAAGTATATGAATTACAAAACGGATATTGTCTGTTATATACAAAACTGCAGCAGAGGAGAAGACGTATCATGTCCGAGTGGAAAGAGTGTCCTAATTGTCACAGCAGAGTCAGTGCCGGAATTAACCGGTGCTATACCTGCGGCTATGACTTTCAAACCGGAGAGGTTCCCAATCAAAAACGCTCTAAGATGGCAGAATATCTTATGCCAAGTGAGGTGAAAGACAGGGAACAGCCGAAGGAGGAGGACAGGCCTAAAAGTTATAAAAGCCCGGCTTTTATCTCTTCAAAAGGAGAAAATAAAATTCCAAGAGGCCGGCGCCAGGTTTTAATCGAGTGGGGACTGACCATTCTGGCCGTGATTTTATTCTTTGTACATAAAGAAAATTATTTTCTGGAGCTGTACAGACAGGGAGGGGCAGGTGCTCTGGCCCTGGAAGTGTTCTATTTCGTGGTGTTTTATGGGATTATATTATTTTATTTCCTCTACTGTTACAGAAGGGTGGAGAAAGTGGCCAGTTTGTCCATTGCCCTGATTTCCCTTGCAGGAGGATTAAGGGCGTTGTCATTATTTGCAACTATTGTGCTGGATGTTCAGGGAAAGGCTGGTTTTATTATACCGTTTATGTGGGGATAGCGGCCGGTTGTGAGGTCTGACGGAAAGGAGTGCGGGCGATGAAAAAGAGAATCTTGTGGGGAGTGTACGGTGTTTTCTTTATCCTCTATCTGTATGTGGTTTCCCAGTGGATCAGCTATTTTAACGGGCTGCTGAGTAAATCCTTTAAAGGACTTTATGCCATACCGATTAATCTTCTCTATGTGTCCATCGGCCTTTTCTTATCCATTCCGGATATTCTGTCAGCGGTTATGGAACTGTACGGCAATGGAACGGAAGCGGATACCCTCAGTATCCGTCACCGGAGCGTACAGGTACAATGGATTTCGTTACTGCTAAGCCTGCTTGTGCTGATCTACTATGTATTTGCTCCGTTTGTTCCCCGGCTGGTGAATGATTTGCTGCCGGCCGCGGCTGCGGAATTTCTGAATGGGACTTTTAACTTCGCACCGATCATTATTGTGTGCTGCTCTTACCTGTTCTGCCGTTCCATATGCAGTACCAGGCCCGATCCGGAGGAGCAGCAGTCCGGGAGTTAATCCTGTGTGTTCTGATCGGCTGTCAGGGGAGGTGTTGTTATGAGTACAAAGAAGAAACTATTCTGGACGCTTTACGGAATTATTTTATTAGCCTGGCTGGTAGCTCTGCTTCGTTGGATTCCTGCCATCGAAGTCTATCAGGCACGTTCTTTTCAGGTATATCCTTATCATATATACTTAAGCCTGCTTGTCATATCGGCAGGAGTGCTGCTCTCGGTGCCCCATCTGCTGTCTGTCCGCAGAGGGAAGGAAAGAGGGAGAACCTGTGTTAACTGGGGGCTTTTTGTGATTTCCGCCATATTGGTTGCGGTATCTGTTGTGCCGGATATTCTGACGCCGCTTACCGGCATACTTCCATCTTCCATGTTTCAGGTTTTCAACAGGCCGACAGCTCTGCTGGTCTGCTTTACCTATCTGCTGATCCGTTCTCTGACCTGGCCGGTATCAGAGAAGTAAAATACCCACTTGTCAAAATAGTGCTTCATACTGGTTCTATGGCATATTCTCACACCCATACAATAAACATAAATTAAGATGTTTTTGTGTGGGTGTTTTCTTTGAATACTATAAAATTCTCGTCCCGTGTTCCGGGACTATTCTGTCTTGTTTTTATCATACTGTTTTCTGTCATTCCCTATCCCACGGCGTATGCTGCCGGGGAATTGCAGGAACAAACTGAAATAAAAGAACCGGAAAAACTTTACGCCAGGGCCGCCTGCCTGATGGACGGGGATTCCGGTCGGGTGCTGTATGAAAAAGACGGGTATGAGCCTATGGCTATGGCCAGCACCACCAAGATTATGACCTGCACGGTAATCCTGGAGCATGCCGATCTGGAGGATGTGGTTACGGTATCCAAATACGCATCCACCATGCCGGATGTTCAGTTAAATATCGTGGAGGGAGAGCAGTACCGGCTGAAGGATCTGCTGTATTCTCTGATGCTGGAATCTCATAATGATGTGGCGGTGGCGCTTGCAGAGCATGTGGGAGGCTCTGTGGAGGGATTTGCCGAACTGATGAACCAGAAAGCAGCCGAACTCGGCTGTACCGATACCCACTTTGTAACGCCGAATGGGCTGGATGACGAGGACCACTATACGACAGCGGTGGACCTGGCGCGAATCGGCAGCTATGCCATTCAGAATGAGATGTTTCTGGAGATTACCAATACTCCGTCCTATCAATTTTCGGAGCTGACCAAGGGCCGTTCTTTTTCTGTCACCAACAAGGATAAATTTCTGTATCTTTATGACGGGGCAATCGGCATCAAAACCGGTTTTACCGGAAATGCGGGCTACTGCTTTGCCGGTGCGGTAAAAAAGGACGGAAAGACGCTTGTCTCTACTGTCCTGGGAAGCGGTTGGCCGCCCAACAAAAATTACAAATGGACGGATACGGATAAACTGATGGACTACGGAATGGAAAACTTCACTATGACGGATATTTTCGAACATGATAAACAGTTTGAACCGGTTCTGGTACTGAATGGTCAGGAAGAAGGCGTGGAACTTGCCTGTGACGACGCGGAACTTTCTCTTCTGCTTCGAAAAGATGAAACAGCAGAGGTGCGTTATCAGATTCCTCTTTCCCTGGAGGCTCCGGTAGAAGCCGGCAGCCAGGTAGGGAGGGCCTGTTACTACATAAACGGAGAGCTCTACCGGGAATTTCCGATCTATACTGCCGGGGAGGTAAAAGCCATTGACTATGGATGGTGTCTGAAACAGACTGTTGCACGGTGGCTTTTATCATGGAAGTAGATAAGACTCCCACCTTTATAGGTGGTGAGCACAGCATAAGGAATGATTATTCCGGGGTAAATTTTCTTTATGAAAGAAGCCCTTTTCATTCCAGAAGTTAGCGTTATAATAGAGGGTAACAGAAAAGAATATCTGTTCCCTCTTTTTTTGTCTGATTTTCAATTCAGGCAGGTGAACGGGCAGAACTGACTGGATTTATGGATTATGACGAAGAAAATGTGGCAGAATAAGAGCGGGATTCTTTGGAAAATATTTGTTGAATTTTTAACGAATATAAGATACAATTAAAATCGGCAGAAATTTGGTTTTACTTTATGACAAATCGGCCGTTTTGGTTTGTTTTGTCTGCTATAAACGGCTCATCCGAAAGATGAGACCAGAAAAAAAGGAAATTGGAGGGCTGAAAATGAGTAACACAGCACAAGTGTCAGCAAGGGGTAGGATTGAAGCTTTACTTGATGACAATAGTTTTGTTGAGATCGGTGCAGCTATTACGAAGAGAAACACTGATTTTAACTTACAGCAGAAAGCAGTTCCTGCGGACGGCGTAATTACAGGCTATGGCTTGATCGACGGCAGTCTTGTTTATGTATACAGCCAGGATGGAACAGCATTGGGCGGTTCTGTCGGCGAGATGCATGCAAAGAAAATCTGTGGTCTTTATGATCTGGCCTGCAAGGTCGGCGCACCGGTGATCGGCCTGGTAGACTGTGCCGGTCTGAGACTGGAGGAGGCTACGGACGCTCTGGATGCGTTTGGACAGATTTATGTAAAACAGACGATGGCTTCCGGTGTGATTCCTCAGATTATGGCTGTTTTCGGAACCTGCGGCGGCGGCGTTGCCGTTTCTTCTTCCCTGTGTGATTTTACATTCATGGCGGGAAAAGATGCCAGAGTATTTGTGAACTCTCCGAATGCAATCGAGGGGAACCATATTGCGAAGGAAGACACTTCAGGAGCGGCGTTCCAGGCTGCAGCCGGCAATGTGGACTTCATATGCGAAGAGGAAGCAGAAGTATTTGCCCAGATGAGACAGCTGGTTAGTATTCTTCCTAATAACAATGAGGATGATGATTCCTATGATGAATGCCAGGATGATTTGAACAGACAGGTTCCTGCATTCGCAGCAGAGGCAGATGATGCAGCAGAAGCATTTAAAGATATCTCCGATAACAATCTGTTTGTAGAAGTGAAGGCAGAGTATGCGAAAGAGATGGTTACCGGATTTATCCGTTTAAACGGTGTTACAGTGGGCGCAGTCGGCAACCGTAAAGCCGTTCTGGATGAGAATTATAAAGCTGTTGAGACATTTGACGGCAGCCTGAGCACCAAGGGATGCTATAAGGCAGAGAAATTTGTAGAGTTCTGTGACGCGTTCAATATTCCGGTTCTTACCCTGACGAATGTGGATGGCTACAGAGCAACAAAAGCAGAAGAAAAATCCATTGCTATTGCGGTCGCAAAATTGACCTATGCGTTTGCAAATGCAACCGTGCCCAAGGTTAATGTAATTGCAGGCAAGGCATATGGCAGTGCTTATGTTTCCATGAATTCCAAACATATTGGCGCAGATATGGTATTTGCCCTTCCGAATGCCCAGATCGGCATGATGGATGCAAAACTTGCAGCAGGCATTATGTACAGCGGTGAAGCTGCGGACGTGATTGATGCCAGGGCTTCTGAATATGCGGCTCTTCAGGAAAGTGCGGAGGCGGCTGCAAAGAGAGGATATGTGGACAGCATTATTGAGGCTGACGAAGTAAGAGCACAGCTTATCTATACCTTTGAGATGCTGTTTACGAAGAGAGAGAACCGTCCGTCCAAAAAGCATGGCACAGTTTAATGAGGTGAGCATATGAGCATTGAAGTTTTAGAGAGAGCACTGCTGAATACGCTTCTCGGTATGGGAACTGTATTCGTAGTATTAATATTTATCAGCCTGATTATCTACTGCCTCGGTTTCATCCCCAAGATGATGAATAAGAAAAATGTGGCGGAAGTGGCTCCTGTCATTGAGACACCTACTTTGCCGGAACCGGCAGAAGCAGTAGAAGAAGAGTTAAGTGACGATCTGGAATTAGTGGCTGTTATCACCGCAGCAGTTGCTGCAGCGGCGGGTACAAATCCGGAAGGATTGGTAGTCAGATCAATCCGCAGATCGAAAAGCAATTGGAAGAAAGCATAATAGGAGGAAATGATCATGAAAAATTATACAATTACTGTAAATGGAAACGTATATGATGTAACAGTTGAAGAAGGTGGAGCAGGTTCTGTTCCCGCTGCGGCTCCGGCTGCACCGAAGGCAGTTCCCAAGGCTCCCGCAGCACCGAAGGCTGCCCCGAAAGCAGCTCCGGCAGGCGGCGCAGGTTCCGTTAAAGTTTCAACAGGCGCAGCTGGTAAAATTTATAAAGTAGAAGCCAGCGTAGGCCAGGCATTAAAGGCCGGCGACGCTGTTATTATCCTGGAAGCCATGAAGATGGAAATCCCGGTAGTAGCCCCGAAGGACGGCACAGTAGCCAGCATTGACTGCAAAGTAGGCGATATGGTAGAGGCCGGAGCAGTGATTGCTACTATGAACTAATCATTTCCATTGTTGATGACAAACAACGGATAATATTCTGTAGAAACAATGTGAAATGGGAGGTTGAAAAATGTCATATATTATCGAAACACTGGGAAACCTTCTGAAACAGACGGCTTTTGCCAATCTGACAATCGGCAATTATGTAATGATCATTGTTGCCTGTGTTTTCCTGTATTTAGCGATTAAGAAAGGGTATGAACCCTTACTGTTAATTCCGATCGCCTTTGGTATGCTGCTGGTTAATATTTATCCCGGCATTATGGCTGCGCCCTGGACGGAAGTTGTAAATGGGGCAACCGTAGAGCATGCGGGCGGATTATTGTATTATTTCTTTAAGTTAGACGAGTGGGCGATTCTGCCTTCCCTGATCTTTATGGGTGTGGGCGCGATGACGGACTTCGGTCCTCTGATCGCGAACCCCAAGAGTTTCCTGTTAGGTGCCGCAGCGCAGTTCGGTATCTTCGTAGCCTATATCGGCGCTATGGCAATGGGATTCTCTGACAAGGCGGCAGCTGCAATCGCCATCATCGGCGGCGCTGACGGCCCTACCTCTATCTTCCTGGCGACGAAGCTTGGACAGACCGATATTCTGGGTCCGATTGCCGTGGCGGCATATTCGTATATGTCCCTGGTACCGATTATCCAGCCGCCGATTATGAAACTGTTAACCACTGAAAAAGAAAGAAAGATCAAGATGGAGCAGCTGCGTCCGGTCTCCAAACTGGAGAGAATTCTGTTCCCGGTTGTTGTTACAATCGTTGTCTGCCTGATCCTTCCTTCCACAGCTCCGCTGGTTGGTATGTTAATGCTCGGCAACCTGTTTAAAGAGAGCGGAGTGGTTAGACAGCTTACTGAGACTGCTTCCAATGCGATGATGTATATCGTGGTTATCCTGCTGGGTACCTCCGTTGGTGCGACTACCAGCGCGGAAGCGTTCCTGAACTGGTCTACGATCAAAATCGTTATCCTGGGCCTGGTTGCCTTTGCATTTGGTACGGCCGCAGGTGTGCTGCTAGGAAAGCTGATGTGCGTGCTTACGCATGGCAAGGTAAATCCGCTGATTGGTTCTGCCGGCGTTTCCGCCGTTCCTATGGCTGCCAGAGTATCTCAGAAGGTGGGTGCGGAAGCAGATCCTTCCAACTTCCTGCTGATGCATGCTATGGGACCGAATGTGGCCGGTGTTATCGGTACGGCCGTGGCGGCAGGTACCTTCATGGCGATATTCGGCATCGTATAAACAGATTTGAATTTTTACAGCGGCCGGTATGCAGGCCGGCCGGAATGTTAAACTTATAGGAGGAAATAAAATGGCAGAGCAAGTTAAAAAACCGGTAGGTATTACCGAGACAGTATTGCGTGATGCACATCAGTCTCAGATTGCTACCAGAATGACCACAGAGCAGATGCTCCCGATCATCGAGAAGATGGATAAAGTCGGTTATCATTCGGTAGAGTGCTGGGGTGGTGCTACGTTTGATGCCTCCCTGCGTTTCCTGAAAGAAGATCCGTGGGAGAGACTTAGAAAATTAAGAGCAGGTTTTAAAAATACAAAGCTTCAGATGCTCCTTCGCGGGCAGAATATCCTGGGTTATCGTCATTATGCAGACGATGTAGTGGAATACTTTGTACAGAAATCTGTTGCAAATGGTATTGATATTATCCGTATTTTCGATGCATTGAATGACCTTAGAAATCTGGAGACATCTGTTAAGGCAACCAAGAAAGAAGGCGGTCATGCACAGATCGCACTTTGTTATACTCTGGGTGATGCCTATACGATGGACTACTGGATGGATATTGCCAAGAGAATCGAGAATATGGGTGCTGATTCCATTTGTATTAAGGATATGGCAGGCCTTTTGGTTCCTTATGAGGCAACTCGTCTGGTAACTGCATTGAAATCCGCTACGAAGCTGCCGATCCAGCTGCATACCCACTATACCAGCGGTGTGGCATCTATGACCTATATGAAGGCTGTGGAAGCAGGCTGTGATGTCATTGATACAGCCATGAGCCCATTTGCTATGGGTACCAGCCAGCCGGCAACAGAAGTTATGGTTGAGACGTTCCGCGGCACACCTTATGATTCCGGCCTTGATCAGAATCTGCTGGCTGAGATCGCAGACTACTTCAGACCGATTCAGCAGGAAGCGTTAAAGAGCGGCCTGTTAAATCCCAAGATTCTGGGTGTGGATATCAAGACGCTGCTTTATCAGGTGCCGGGCGGTATGCTCAGCAACATGGTATCCCAGCTGAAAGAACAGAATGCGGAAGACAAATATTACGACGTGCTGGCTGAGATCCCGCGTGTGCGTAAAGATGTAGGCGAGCCGCCTCTGGTTACTCCGTCCAGCCAGATCGTTGGTACACAGGCTGTATTCAACGTTCTGATGGGTGAGCGCTATAAAGTGGCTACCAAAGAGACGAAAGCTCTTCTGCGCGGCGAGTATGGCCAGACAGCGAAGCCGATGAACGATGAAGTCAGAAAGAAATGCATCGGTAACGAGAAGGTGATTACCTGCCGTCCTGCCGATCTGCTTAAACCGGAGCTGGAGAAACTGGAGAAAGAGGTTGCATCTTACAAGCAGCAGGATGAAGATGTATTATCCTATGCATTGTTCCCGCAGGTAGCAATGGACTTCTTCAAATATCGTCAGGCTCAGCAGACGAAAGTGGATGAGACAATGGCAGATAAAGCCAGCAAGGCTTATCCGGTATAAAAAGTTCAGAATATACAGCAGTCCGGAGTTTTTCCGGGCTGCTGTTTTTACCTCCGGGGGAAGGCAATCGGTACATTTATTGTTTGCTGTTTCTCTTTTGATTCCTGCGGGGTAAAATTTTTTGTCATCCTGTCAATATTTTTCCTTGACAACAGAATATTTTATGGTATACTTAACACCTGTAAAGAAAAAAACTTTACAGGTGGTGTCTGACATAGAGAAAGAATTGGAAAACAAAATTACGGAACGTGTAGAATTATCCTACCTGTATGATTTTTATGGAGAGTTATTAAAAGAACATCAGAAGAACATATTTGAAGATTATATTTTAAATGATTTATCACTGAGTGAAATTGCGGAAGAACAGGGAATCAGCAGACAGGGAGTTTTCGATCTGCTGAAGCGCTGCTCCAGACAGCTGAAGAACTACGAGTCCAGTCTTCATCTGGTTGAAAAGTTCCGCAGTACCAGGGAGAAGGCCGAGCGTATCCGTTCTCTGGCAGAACAAATCAGAATCGAAAGAGATGCTGCGCTGCTTGAGGAAATTATAAGTGCGGCTGACGATATATTGGAGGAATTATAGTGGCATTTGACAGCTTATCAGAGAAGTTTCAGCGGGTTTTTAAAAATTTAAAGGGCAAAGGCCGATTATCGGAAAGTGATGTAAAGGCTGCTCTTCGGGAAGTAAAGATCGCATTGCTGGAGGCCGATGTCAATTTTAAGGTAGTAAAGGATTTTATTAAGAGTATTCAGGAGCGGGCCATTGGGCAGGATGTGATGAACAGCCTGACACCTGGTCAGCAGGTAATTAAAATTGTTAATGAAGAGATGGTCCGTCTGATGGGGGATGAGACCACTGAGATTGCTCTAAATCCTGGAAATGCTGTTACCGTTATCATGATGTGCGGCCTTCAGGGTGCAGGTAAGACTACCACCACGGCAAAGCTGGCGGGGAAGTTTAAGCAGAAGGGTAAGAATCCTCTCCTGGTAGCCTGTGACGTATACCGTCCTGCGGCAATCAAACAGCTGCAGATCAACGGTGAGAAGCAGGGTGTCAGCGTTTTTTCCATGGGTGAGGGACACAGTCCTGTGCATATCGCCAAGGGCGCGCTGGAACATGCCGCAAAGAACGGATACAATCTTGTAATCCTGGATACGGCAGGACGGCTTCATGTCGATGAGGACATGATGAATGAACTGATATCAATTAAAGAAAATATTGAGATAGATCAGACGGTTCTGGTTGTAGACGCCATGACCGGACAGGATGCGGTGAATGTTGCATCCATGTTCAATGATAAAATTGGTATTGATGGTGTTATCCTCACCAAGCTGGATGGTGATACCAGAGGCGGCGCGGCTCTTTCCATACGTGCGGTAACCGGCAAGCCGATTCTCTATACCGGTATGGGTGAAAAGCTGTCGGATCTGGAGCAGTTTTATCCGGACCGTATGGCATCCCGTATTTTAGGTATGGGAGATATCCTGACTTTAATTGATAAAGCGACCCAGATCGAGATGGATGACGAGAAGGCCAAAGAGATGGAGCGCAAGCTTCGCAAGGCTGAATTTAATTTCAATGATTATCTGGAGCAGATGCAGCAGATGAAAAATATGGGCGGAATCGGCGAACTCCTGAATCTGATGCCCGGCATGGGCGCTCAGATGAAGAATGTGGAGATACCGGAGGATGCGCTGGCCAGGAATGAAGCTATGATTTATTCCATGACCAGGGAGGAACGGGAGAATCCCGAGTTAATCAATCCCTCCCGGAAGAAGCGGATCGCAGCGGGGGCCGGTGTGGAGCTCACAGATGTAAACAGGCTGATGAAGCAGTATGAGAGCGGAAAGAAGCTGATGAAGCAGATGTCCGGCATGATGAACGGCAAATCGGGGAAACGCGGGAAATTCAAGCTCCCCTTTGGCCTGTAAGCAATTTAGTAAGTGAGGGTTACAGCTTTGCGGCTGAACCGTTCACATAGAAAAAATAATACGGAGGTGAAAGAGATGGCAGTAAAGATTAGATTAAAGAGAATGGGACAGAAGAAGGCTCCTTTCTATAGAATCGTTGTTGCAGATGCAAGAAGCCCGAGAGACGGTAAGTTTATCGAGGAAATCGGTACTTATGATCCTACACAGGAACCGAGTACGTTCCGCTTTGATGAAGAGGCAGCAAAGAAATGGTTATCAAACGGTGCACAGCCTACTGATACGGTTAGCAGATTGATGAAACAAGCTGGTATCATGTAAACTTAGTGTCAGCTTAGCCTGTCCAGGAGGTAGAAACCGTGAAAGATTTAGTTAAGGTTATTGCGATGGCATTAGTAGACCATCCGGATGAAGTTGTGGTTACGGAAACGGAAAACGACAATGCAATTCTGGTGGAGTTAAAGGTTGCTGCAGATGACATGGGTAAGGTGATCGGCAAACAGGGCCGGATCGCGAAAGCGCTTCGCAGCGTTGTGAAGGCAGCCGCATCGAAAGATGAAAAGAAGGTAATCGTAGAGATTGCACAATAACTACAGTGAAATCCAGCAAAAGCGCCGCTAAATGTGGCGCTTTTGCTGAGTTAAAGAAAGGTGAACTGTGCAGATGGAAGACTATTTGAGAGTGGGAGTCATCAGCTCCACACATGGAATCCGGGGCGAAGTGAAGGTATTTCCCACAACCGATGATCCGGAGCGTTTCCTGGAGCTTGACCGGGTAATCATGGATACCGGAAAAGAATATCTGCCTCTGGAAATTCAGAATGTTAAATTTTTCAAGAATATGGTTATACTGAAATTCAAGGGGATTGATTCCATTAATGACATTGAAAAGTATAAAGGAAAAGACCTGCTTATCACCAGAGATCAGGCAGTGCCTCTGGAAGAGAACGAAGTCTTTATTTATGATATACTGGGATCTGCTGTCATAACAGATGACGGGACAAAGCTGGGAGTACTGAAAGAAATTCTGTCTACCAATGCCAATGATGTGTATGTGGTGGAGACGGAAGAGAAAAAAGAGATTCTGATTCCGGCGATTGAAGACTGTGTTCTGGATGTGGATACAGAAGAAAAGGTAATTTCTGTACATTTGCTCCCGGGGCTTTTATAGTCCGCCGGGGAATCGGATAATGGAGATTAATCATGAAATTTTATGTGATGACTTTATTTCCGGATATGATACGTGAGGGCCTTCACACCAGTATTCTGGGCAGAGCTGCCGAGAAGGGCCTGATCGAGATTGTACCGGTTAATATAAGGGACTATACAGAGGATAAGCACAAACGGGTAGACGATTACCCATATGGCGGCGGAGCCGGGATGGTGATGCAGGCGGAACCGATCTGGAATACCTTCGAAGCTCTGTTTCAGGACCGGCAGGTCAAGCCCCGCGTGATTTACCTGACGCCTCAGGGCAAGGTATTCAATCAGCAGATGGCACAGGAGTTTGCGAAGGAAGAGGAGCTTGTCTTCCTGTGCGGTCACTATGAGGGTGTGGATGAACGTATTCTGGAAGAAATTGTAACAGACCCGGTGTCGATCGGGGATTATGTTCTGACAGGCGGCGAGCTCCCGGCCATGGTGATGATCGATGCCATTTCCAGAATGGTTCCGGGCGTTCTCACCAATGACAGTTCGGCCGCGGAAGAATCCTTTTCCGGTAATCTGCTGGAGTATCCCCAGTATACCCGGCCCGAAGAATTCCACGGCAGGAAGGTTCCGGAAGTACTGCTGTCGGGCCATCACAAAAATATTAACCTCTGGCGCAGGGAGCAGTCTCTGATCCGAACTGCCTGTATGAGGCCGGATCTGCTGGAGGGGGCGGTCTTAAGCGACGCGGAGAAAATGCTGGTAAAAAAATACTTGCATTAGATTTTTAAATATGATAAAGTTATTAATGTTGTGAGAGCGAGATGTTCCTCTGTTACGGACTGTATTAACGAACATCGAATAAAAAAGGGAGGTCCACACACAATGAATGCGATTATTAAAAATATCGAAGATGCTCAGTTGAAAGCTGAAGTTACACCTTTTTCTGTTGGTGATACCGTAAGAGTATCCTCCAAGGTAATCGAGGGTGCCAGAGAAAGAATCCAGGTATTCGAGGGCGTTGTTCTGAAAAGACAGAACGGCGGCGCAAGAGAGACCTTTACAGTTAGAAAAACTTCTAACGGTATCGGTGTTGAGAAAACCTGGCCTGTACATTCTCCAATCGTTACAAAGATTGAAGTCATCAGACATGGTAAAGTAAGAAGAGCGAAATTGAACTACTTACGCGACAGAGTGGGTAAAGCCGCTAAGGTTAAAGAGTTAGTAAAATAATGAGTACTAAAAAGGGGACACTACAGAAGAATGTAATGTCCCTTTCTTAGCTTTTTAGGGAATTGTTTGGAGGCTTCTATGGATCCCAGAATAAATTTGTACGATGAGCCGACCAGAGGCGGAAGGATACTAAAAGAAGTGATCATCTATCTGATCTGTGCGGCTGCCGCCGTGCTGCTGGCTTTTCTGGCAGTCCGCTTCTGTCTGGTGAAAATTTCAGTATCCGGCCATTCTATGGAAAATACGCTGATGCAGGGCGATGAGATAATTGTCAATAAAGTTTCCTATTTCATATCAAAACCCAAACAGGGGGATGTTATTGTTTTCCGCCAGGGACAAGCTGAACACAACTACTATAATATCAAGCGGGTGATCGGCGTACCGGGCGATACGGTTGTCATCCAGGATGGGCTCGTCTATGTGAATGGAGATCCTTATGTGGAAGAGATTCCGGCAGAAGAGCTGAATACGCCGGGACTGGCCGGTGTGCCTGTCATATTGGAAGACAATGAGTATTTTGTGCTGGGAGATAACAGGAACAACAGTGAGGACAGCCGTTTTGCCAACGTCGGGCTGGTTTTAAAAAGCGAGATTGTAGGCAAGGCATGGATTCGGGTGAAACCGGAGTTTGATTTTGTCAGTAAACTGAATTTATTAAAGGATTAGGGGTATTGTACTTTGCCATAGTGCTTTTTGCCGCCCGAATCGTAAAAGGAAAGGAAAAACAGATGCAGTTTCAATGGTATCCTGGTCATATGACGAAAGCAAAACGTATGATGCAGGAAGATATAAAGCTGATCGATCTGGTCATTGAGCTGGTGGATGCCCGGATACCGCTTAGCAGCAAGAATCCGGATATCGATGAGCTGGCTAAAAATAAGGCCAGATTAATTCTGCTCAACAAGACAGATCTTGCCGATGAGGCGGCTAACCGTCTCTGGCAGGAGTGGTACGCAAAGCAGGGCTTTTATACCGCTCAGGTAAATTCCAGGTCCGGAAGCGGCATAAGAGCGCTTCCAGGCGTGATTACACAGGCCTGTCAGCCGGTAATTGAAAAATATCAGCGAAAAGGACTAAAAAACCGTCCGATCCGTGCTATGATAGTGGGAATTCCCAATGTGGGCAAATCCACGTTTATCAATAGCTTTGCAGGAAAAGCCTGTGCAAAGACCGGCAATAAGCCGGGTGTGACAAAGGGAAAACAGTGGATTCGCTTTGGCAAGAACGTAGAACTCTTGGATACCCCCGGTATTTTGTGGCCGAAATTTGAAGATCAAAATGTGGGGTTAAAGCTGGCCTTTATCGGTTCAATTCGGGATGAGATTGTCAATCAGACGGATCTTGCCTATGAATTTATTAAGTTTATGCAGGCGCAGTATCCGGATAAGCTATATGAGAGATATCCGGTAGAGCCCAGTGATAATCCTCTTACTGTTATGGAGCGGATCGCAGAGTACCGGAAATGTGTGGCAAGGGGCAATACACCGGATCTGGACCGGGCAGCCCTGCTGATCATGGATGATTTCCGCAAGGGGGCGACCGGCCGCATTACGCTGGAACTGCCATGACGCCATATTATTCATTGAACGGGAATAACTGATTAACGCAGTAGCGCAGGCAGGCCTGCGATATGCACTGCGATATGCAGGGGAATAAGCATGAGAAGTATACAACAGATAAAAGAAGAACTGTCCGGTCTTGGGACGGAAGAGCTGGCGGCAACGCTGGAGGTTCTGAAAGAGGACACCCGGACCGGGGTACAGAGTTTGGTCTCCAGGTATGAAAAGCAGAAGAAGGCTCTCCAGGCAGAACAGGCCAGAATGGAAGCTATGCTGGTGTTTGAACGAAAATACAGTGACTATGAGTGGATTGCCGGGATCGACGAGGTGGGAAGAGGCCCTTTAGCCGGCCCGGTGGTAACCTGTGCGGCAATTCTGCCGAAGGATGAGGTTATTTTATATCTGAACGATTCCAAGAAGCTGTCTGAGTCAAAGCGGGAAGCGCTGTACGATACTCTGGTGGAAAAGTGCGCCGGCTTTGGCATCGGAGTGGTATCCCATGAGAGGATCGATGAAATCAATATCCTGCAGGCCACCTATGAGGCGATGCGCATTTCCGTCTCCAGGCTGGTACCGGAACCGGATCTTTTGCTGGTAGACGCTGTACATATTCCAGACCTGAGGGTTAAACAGGTATCTATTATAAAAGGGGATGCCAAGAGCGCGTCCATAGCCGCAGCCAGTATTCTGGCGAAGGTGACCAGGGACCGGATGATGAAAGAATACGATGTGATTTATCCGGGCTACGGATTTGCAGAGAATAAAGGCTATGGCTCAGCCGCCCATATCGAAGCAATCCGCCGTCTGGGACCGTGTCCGATACATAGAAGAAGTTTTATCGGCAACTTTATATAGAGGAGATACAAAGGACGGGAGAGAACAGCAGAACAACCGGCGCCGAAAAGGAACAGAAGGCTGCCGGTTATTTAAAACAACGGGGATTTCATATTATTACGGCTAATTATCGCTGCAGGATGGGAGAAATTGATCTCATCTGCAGGGAACAGGGTGTTCTTATGTTTCTGGAAGTAAAATACAGGAGCAGCGGACGCTTCGGCCTGCCGGAAGAGGCGGTGTCTGTCCGAAAGCAGGGAAGAATCCGGCTGGCTGCCATGTGGTATATGCATCAGCATGGATATCCGGAAGATACGCCCTGCCGTTTTGATGTAGTAGCAATTCTGGGAGAGCATATCTCTCTGATTCGGGATGCCTTTTGAAACGGGGCAGTCTGGTTATATTAGATGAGGCAGATTATGAAGAGAATAAAAGAGAATCCATATTATCCTGTTACATATAATCCTGAGATGGAGGAAGAAGCCTGTCTGCAGGACGGCAGAGTACCATATCTATATTTCCCGGCGCTTAAGGCGTTTCCCTTTCTGCGCCACGGCTTCTCAACCCGCCTTGGGGGAGTAAGTGAAGGGATTTTTGCGTCGATGAATCTGGGCTATGGACGCGGAGATGAAGATGCCTGCGTCAATGAGAATTATAAGCGCATTGGAGAGGCGATCGGTTTTGATACAAAAGACCTGATCTTTTCTGATCAGGTTCATGATACGAAACTGCATGTAGTGACCGCACAGGACCGGCACAGCGGAGTATTGCAGGAGAAAAAGCTGGCAGGGATTGACGGATTGGTGACAAATGAACCAGGCCTGGTTCTGGCAACCACATATGCCGACTGTGTTCCTCTTTATTTTGTAGATCCGGTTCACAGGGCGATCGGCCTGAGCCATTCGGGCTGGAAAGGGACCGTTGGTAAAATCGGAGAGAAGACGCTGGAAGTAATGGCGCGGGAGTTCGGTACACGTCCGGAGGAGGTCACCGTTTTAATTGGCCCGTCCATCTGTGCATCCTGCTATGAAGTGGGGGAGGAAGTGGCCGAACAGTTTCGCAGAGCGTTTCCAGGAAAATCCGGGGAAGGACTGCTATTTGCAAAGGGAGACGGAAAGTATCAGCTGGATCTGTGGCTGGCCTGTAAACATACGCTGGAGGAAGCCGGTGTGCCGGCAGGGCAGATCAAAATATCAGAGATATGTACCTGTCATAATCCTGAGCTTTTATATTCGCACCGTGCCAGTCACGGACAGAGAGGAAGCCTGATGGCCTTTCTGGAAATCATTAGGCCGGAATCATAAACGCCGTCTTATTACAGCAAACGCCGGCTTGCTTCGCGAGCCGTCTTATTGCAGAAAACGCCGCTTTTAAAGCGGCGTTTTGTTGTGATATATTATTTTTTTAAGTCCCGTTTCTGAAGCATCTCATGGATTCTCTGTGTCGGATTCATAATATCGTTCACCGAAGTATCATGATTTAATGTATCAATGATCAATGCAATGTATTTGCTTAAATCAACCTGCGTATAATAAGGACGTTCCAGTACTTCAGGCGGAGTGTAGGTTAAATTAGTTGTGAAAATATGGTCGAACACACCCTCCTCATAATAGCGGTCAAAGGATTCTAACCCCTTGTTAAAGAGTCCGAAGGTAGTTGCAACGAAGATACGTTTTGCCCGGCGCTTTTTTAACTCGTAGGCCACATCCAGCATGCTTTCACCGGAAGAGATCATGTCGTCTACGATAATAACGTCCTTACCCTCCACGCTGTTGCCCAGAAATTCATGGGCGACGATGGGATTGCGGCCATCCACAACCACAGAATAGTCCCGGCGTTTGTAGAACATTCCCATATCAATGCCCAGAATATTGGCATAATAAACGGAGCGGCTCATGCCGCCTTCATCCGGGCTGATCATCATCAGGTGATCGCTGTCCGTTACAATATCAGGATACTTTTCAAGGATAGAAGCCATAAACTGATAGGATGTAAAGAAATTGTCAAAGCCGCGGATCGGAATCGCATTCTGAACCCGGGGATCATGGGCGTCGAAGGTGATAATGTTCTCCATTCCCATCTGTTCCAGCTCCTGGAGCATAATGGCGCAGTCCAGGGATTCCAGCATGGTCCTTCTGTGCTGACGGCCCTCATAGAGCATAGGCATAATTACATTAATGCGGTGCACCGTTCCGCAGGTAGCAGCGATAATACGTTTCAGATCCTGATACATATCGTCAGGAGAGGTGTTATTTACATTATTGCTGATCCGGTATTCATTGCTGTGATTGAATACATCCGTAAGTATGTAAAGGTCCGTGCCCCGGATGGACTCTTTGATCGTTGCCTTTCCTTCGCCGGACCCAAAACGGGGACATTCGTATTTTACACGATAATCATCCCGGATATATCCTTCGATGTGTGTGTTAATGATCTCTTTATGATCAATCCGTTCCTGGCGCATTTCAACCAGATGTTCATTTATTTTACTGCCCAGCTCTTCTGAACCCCGGGTCGCGATAAAGCGCATCGGTGCTACCGGGAGACACTCCTGAATTTTCTTAGCCGTCATGGTATGATATCCTTTCTGAAACCTATTTTACCGCCGTGAATCCGCCTGCTCTGTCAGGTTACGGCAGGTTGTACATATCTTCTTAATTTATACCATTTCAGGACAGGGACCGTCAAGGGACACTTTCGCTTCCTGGTGGACAAATATGGGAATTATTGATATGATTTATAATTGGATAAGAAAACAATCGGGAGCCCGAAGGCCGGGGAAACAAATATACGGCAGTCAGGCGGGGAAGAACGGACAGGTGAGCATTAGATGAAGGGACATTTAATAAAAGAGATCGTTCCGGGCAGTATCGCGGAGGAAATGGAGATCGAACCGGGCGATACTCTGTTATCGATCAATAATATGGAAATAAAGGATGTATTCGACTACCATTACTGTGTAAATGACGATTACCTCACCGTGCTGATTGAGAAGCCGGACGGGGAACAGTGGGAGCTGGAGATTGAGAAAGATTATGAGGACGATCTGGGCATTGAATTTGAACAGGGGCTGATGGACGAATATCGTTCCTGCCGGAATAAATGTATTTTCTGTTTTATTGACCAGATGCCCCCTAATATGCGGGAGACCCTTTATTTTAAAGACGATGACGCGCGTCTTTCTTTTTTACAGGGGAATTACATTACGATGACCAATATGTCGGAAGACGACCTGGACCGGGTACTTCTGTATAAGCTATCCCCTGTTAATATATCCGTGCACACCACGAATACAGCGCTTCGCTGCAAAATGCTTAACAACCGTTTTGCCGGGGATATTCTGGATAAAATCCGCAGGCTATATGAAGGGCACATTGAGATGAACAGCCAGATTGTGCTCTGCAAAGGGTACAATGACCGTGGGGAGCTGACCCGTACGGTGGAGGATCTGGCGGCATTTCTGCCCTATATGAAAAGTCTTTCTGTTGTGCCGGTCGGTCTGACGAAATACAGGGAGAACCTGGCGCCTCTGGACCCTTTTACAAAGGACGAGGCCAGAGAGGTGATCCACCAGATTGAACTGCTCCAGGAGAGGTATCTGTCGGAACACGGAACCAGATTTGTCTTTGCCAGCGACGAGTGGTATCTGACGGCGGAGCTTCCTGTACCGTCTGAGAACTTCTATGAGGGATACCCTCAGCTGGAAAACGGCGTTGGAGTCATCCGTTCCCTGACGGAAGAAGTGTCCCGGTACCTTGAGAGCCTTCCTGGAGATGACCGGCACAGATGTGTTTCCATGGCTACCGGCCTGCTTGCAGGTCCGGTCATGAGAGAACTGGTGGGGCTGGTGAACAGGAAATATCCAAATGTCACCGTGCATGTTTATCCGGTCGAAAATCAGTTCTTCGGCACAATGATTACCGTGGCCGGTCTGCTGACCGGGCAGGATCTGGATAAGCAGTTAAGGGACAAAGAGCTGGGCGATAAGCTGCTTTTACCGAGTGTCATGTTCCGCTCCGGGGAGGATGTTTTTTTGGATGATATGACCCGGGAAGAGCTTGAGAATGCTTTACAAACCCCGGTCCGTATAGTACAATCAGACGGGATAAGCTTTGTCTCCGGTATCATAGGAGATAAGTTTGAAACAAAAGCAGTTTCAAACATTTAATTGGTGCAGTATCGCAGACAAGTCTGCGTTATGCAGGGGTGTAGAATGAAGAAGAATGAAATAGAAAGAACAGGTATAAATATATGAGTAAACCTATTGTTGCTGTTGTAGGCAGGCCGAATGTGGGAAAGTCCACGTTATTCAACAGTCTGGCCGGTGAGATGATCTCCATTGTGAAGGATTCCCCCGGAGTGACCAGAGACCGTATCTACGCAGATGTTACATGGCTGAACCACCAGTTTTCCATCATTGACACCGGAGGAATTGAGCCTGAGACCAGTGATAAGATGCTTTCTTATATGAGAGAGCAGGCACAGGTCGCCATAGACCATGCGGATATTATCCTTTTTGTTGTGGATGTAAGAGAAGGGCTGGTGGACGCTGATTTCAAGGTCGCCGATCTGCTTCGCCGGTCTCATAAGCCAATTGTACTGGTTGTGAATAAGGTGGACAATTTTGAGAAATTCATGCCGGATGTGTATGAGTTTTATAATCTGGGCCTTGGAGATCCGGTTCCTGTTTCAGGCAGTTCCAAATTGGGCCTTGGGGAGCTGCTGGATACCGTAACCAGTTATTTTAAGCCGGAAGATATGGAAGAAGAGGAGGATGAACGTCCCCGTATTGCTATTGTCGGAAAGCCGAATGTAGGCAAGTCCTCTATTATAAACCGTCTGCTGGGCGAAAACAGGGTAATTGTCTCTGACATTGCCGGAACGACAAGGGATGCCATCGACACCGTTGTGGTGCATCAGGGCAAAGAGTTTGTTTTTATAGATACGGCAGGCCTGAGAAGAAAATCCAAGGTGAAAGAAGAGATTGAACGTTTCAGTAACGTTAGAACCGTGACGGCGGTGGAGCGTGCCGATATTGTGGTGCTTGTGATTGACGCCGAGGAAGGGGTCACGGAGCAGGATGCCAAGATTGCCGGGATGGCCCATGACCGGGGCAAGGGAATGATTATTGCGGTCAATAAGTGGGATGCGGTGGATAAGGATGATAAAACGATTTACCGGTATACGGAAAAGATCCGGAATACGCTTTCTTTCATGCCTTATGCACAGCTGGTGTTCATCTCCGCTCTGACCGGACAGCGAATGAATAAGCTCTTTGAAGTAATAGAAGTTGTAATTGAAAATCAGACGCTGCGTATTGCCACCGGTGTACTCAATGAGATTATCGCAGAAGCGGCAGCACTGCAGCAGCCTCCTTCGGACAAAGGGAAGAGGCTTAAGATATTCTATTCCACACAGGTGTCGGTTAAACCGCCTACCTTTGTGCTTTTTGTCAACGACAAGGAGCTGATGCATTTTTCGTATTTGCGCTATCTGGAAAACCGGATCAGGGATGCCTTCGGATTTTCCGGTACATCACTTAAATTTTTCGTGAGGGAACGGAAGGAAAAGTAAAATGATTCTATTTTATTGTCTGGCTGTTATCATAGGCTATGGATTTGGCTGTATTTCTACCGGATATTTTCTGGGAAAGCATGAACACATTGATATCCGCACCCAGGGAAGCGGCAACATTGGAACCACCAATGCACTCCGTACCCTGGGGATAAAGGGGGGCGTTATTACCCTGGTCGGAGATATGGGCAAAGCAGTGCTTGCAGTGCTGCTGGTCCGTTACATAGGCAGAAACAGCGGGATTTACACACCGCTTCTTACACTTGTTACCGGGCTTGGCGTTATTCTGGGTCATAATTTCCCGTTCTGGCTTCATTTTAAGGGAGGCAAGGGAATTGCCGCCACGGCAGGCCTTCTGCTGATCTTTGACTGGAGAGTATTTGTGATTGCAGCCGTCGCCTTTTTGATCCCGGTGATCATTACACGGTATGTATCGGTTGGTTCTCTGGTATTTACAACTGTTCTGCCTATCGGAATTATCCTGTTTTACCGGCAGGCGCCTGAATTTCCCTATATGCTGGGACTGGGGATTGCCCTGCTTGTGCTGGCGTTTATCCGGCACCGGAGCAACCTGAAACGTCTGGCGGCCGGAACAGAAAATAAACTGGGTGAAAAGAAAAAATAATAGACGGATCTTTGTCTTAAGTGAAAGGTAAAGGTATAAGAATGAGTAGAGTGACGGTACTTGGCGCAGGCAGCTGGGGAACTGCTCTGGCAATGCTTCTGGGAAAAAACGGACATGACGTGCTGTTGTGGTCTGTACTGGAAGATGAAGTGAAGATGCTGAAGGAAAAGCGGGAACAGGTGGAACGGCTGCCCGGCATTCCTCTGCCGGATAAGGTGGAGGTGACAGGAAGCCTTAAAGAGGCTTTGGAAGCCCCGGAGCTGGTTGTATTTGCAGTGGCTTCCCCTTATGTCAGATCCACCGCTAAACTGACCGCCCCTTATATCAAAGAGGGTCAGATTGTGGTAAATGTGGCTAAGGGTATTGAGGAGAGCACGCTGTCAACCCTGTCACAGGTACTGGAATCGGAACTTCCGGGCGCTGATGTGGCCGTTCTTTCCGGACCCAGCCACGCGGAGGAAGTAAGCCGGGGAATCCCTACAACCTGTGTAGTGGGAGCCAGGAGCAGAAAAACGGCAATGTATATTCAGGATATCTTTATGAATGAGGAGTTCTTCCGGGTGTATACAAGCCCCGATATTGAGGGTATTGAACTGGGCGGCTCTCTTAAAAATGTCATTGCTCTGGCGGCCGGCATCACGGACGGGCTTGGATTCGGCGATAATACAAAGGCAGCGCTGATGACCCGCGGAATTGCGGAGATGGCCAGACTTGGTATGGCCATGGGAGGACAGATGGAGACCTTCTCCGGACTCTCCGGCGTGGGGGATCTGATTGTAACCTGTACCAGCCTTCACAGCCGGAACCGGAAGGCCGGTTACCTGATCGGAAAAGGCTGTACCATGGAAGAAGCAATGAAGGAAGTAAAACAGGTGGTGGAGGGCGTCTATTCCGCCAGGGCCGCCTTGCTTTTGGCCGAGAAATATCAGGTCGAGATGCCGATCGTGGAAAAAATTAATCAGGTGCTGTTTGAAAACAAGTCTCCGCTGGAAGCAGTGGCAGAGTTGGTTCAGAGAGATAAAAGGAAAGAGTATTCTTCCCTGAAATGGGACAGGTAAGGAGGCCAATATGAGACAGATTAACTGGGGAATTTTAGGATTGGGCTGGATCGGCGGCGATTTCAGCCAGGCACTGTGTGACCAGGGGACCGGAGTGTATGCCGTAGCCAGCGAAAAGCCCGGCAAAGCGGAGGCCTGGAAAGAAAAATATCATGCAAAAAAAGCTTATACGACCTATGAGGCTATGATGGATGATCCGGATATTGATGTCATCTATATTGCCACCCCTCACAGCAATCATTATGAATATGCGATGGAGTGTCTGAAAAGAGGAAAGAATATTTTCGTGGAAAAGGCGATTACGGTCTGTTCCGAGCAGCTGGAAGATATGAAGAAACTGGCCGCCGAGAAGAATCTTTTTGTGGCTGAGGCCCAGACGATCTATCATATGCCGATCTATGATAAAATACAGGAAGTCATGCAAACAGGAAAATTGGGACCGGTGAAGATGGTTCAGGTTAATTTCGGAAGCTGCAAGGAATATGATGTCACAAACCGGTTCTTTAATCAGGATCTGGCAGGAGGCGCTCTTCTGGATATCGGCGTCTACGCTCTTTCATTTGTAAGGCCTTTCTTAAAGAGCCAGCCTGATGAGGTGTTAACCACGGTGAAGCGGTTTGAAACCGGAGTGGATGAGTGTTCCGGCATTATCTTAAAGAATCCGGATGAAGAGATGGCGGTTGTGTCGCTGACGATGCGTGCAAAACAGCCGAAACAGGGTGTCATTGCCTGTGAAAATGGTTTTATTACGGTGGGGAATTATCCCAGGGCCGACAAGGCGACGATAACCTGGACAGAGGATGGAAGAGTGGAAACACTGACAGCCGGGGAGACGGAAAAAGCCCTTCAGTATGAGGTTGAGTATGTTAATCAGGTGATTGCAGGAGAGAGAAAAGAGTCTACCCTTACCTTTACTACAGATGTCATGGATCTGATGACCAATGTGAGACACCAGTGGGGAATTACATTTCCGTTCGAGAATAAATAAACAAGGGTTGATAAGCCGGCGGCAGCGCCGGCTTTTTTCATGTTTTTACTTATGTTTGTATGAAAACTTTCTAAACTTTCTAATCTGTTTATGAATTATATTTATCTTTTCCTAAAGTGTATTTACATAATAAAAACAATTATCTATATTATGTATGTACAATAGATTTTAATGGAAAAGGTTCGATACAGAAAGGAAGTACGAGATACGAATGAAAGAAGTGAAACCTCCGAAAAAACCAATCATATTTTACTATCTGATCGGCATGGTGATTCTGATGCTGGTCAACTCCCTGCTGGTTCCCTATATGATGGGAAAACAGGTTGTAGAGGTAGACTACGGTACCTTTATCAAGGATGTGGAAGCCGGCAAGGTATCTGAAATTCAGGTCAATGAAAACGAGATAGTTTTTGCAGAGCGGGACGGTGAAAATATATCGCTGTTTAAAACCGGTAAAATGGATGATCCGGATCTGACCAACCGTCTGCTTGCAGCAGATGTGAAGTTCTCCAGAGAGCTGGTAAAGGAAATGTCTCCTCTGTTAAGCTTTCTGCTTACGTGGATTCTTCCTACTATTGTAATTGTAGCTCTCGGACAGCTTCTGATCCGTCAGATGACGAAAAAGATGGGCGGAGCAGGCGGCATGGGCAATGCCATGACCTTTGGCAAGAGCAATGCGAAAATTTATGTGGAATCCAAATCAGGCGTGAACTTCGCCGATGTTGCCGGGGAAGAGGAAGCGAAGGAGGCGCTGCTGGAAATCGTGGATTTCCTGAATCATCCGGGCAAGTATGCGGATATCGGAGCGAACATGCCAAAGGGTGCGCTGCTCGTAGGCCCTCCGGGAACCGGCAAGACACTCCTTGCCAAGGCAGTAGCCGGAGAGGCCGGCGTACCATTCTTCTCTATTTCCGGCTCGGAGTTTGTAGAAATGTTTGTCGGCATGGGCGCCGCAAAGGTAAGGGATCTGTTTAAACAGGCAGATGAGAAAGCACCCTGTATTGTATTTATCGACGAGATCGATACCATCGGTAAAAAAAGGGATAACGGCGGCTTTACCGGCGGCAATGATGAGAGGGAACAGACCCTTAACCAGCTGCTGACGGAGATGGATGGATTCGATTCCAGAAAAGGAGTTGTGATTCTGGCGGCGACCAACCGTCCGGATTCCCTGGACCCGGCCCTTTTGCGGCCTGGGCGGTTTGACCGGAGGATACCGGTTGAACTGCCGGATCTGGCCGGCCGGGAAGAGATCTTAAAAGTACATTCCAGGAACTTAAGAATCCGTTCTGATGTGGATTTTAACGCGGTGGCAAGGGCAACCTCCGGCGCTTCCGGTGCAGAGCTTGCCAACATTATGAATGAAGCAGCTCTGCGCGCGGTTCGAATGGGCAGAAATACGGTGGAGCAAAGTGATATTGAAGAAAGCGTGGAGGTTATCATCGCAGGTTATCAGCGGAAGAATAAAGTACTTTCTGAAAAGGAACGGCTGATTGTATCCTACCACGAGGTCGGTCATGCGCTGGTGGCGGCGATGCAGAATCATACCGCACCGGTTCACAAGATTACGATTATCCCCAGAACGTCCGGAGCCCTGGGCTATACCATGCAGGTGGATGAAGAGGAACGCAACCTGATGAGCCGGGAGGAAATTGAGAATAAGATCACCACGTTTCTGGGCGGACGGGCAGCGGAGGAAGTGATTTTCCATTCGGTGACAACAGGCGCGGCAAATGATATCGAACAGGCCACCCGTCTGGCAAGAGCGATGATCACACGCTACGGCATGAGCGATGAATTTGATATGGTAGCGCTGGAGACTGTGAATAACCAGTATCTGGGAGGCGATACGTCTCTGATGTGCTCATCCGAGACGGCTGCAAGGGTGGACGATAAGGTCATATCGCTGATCAAGGATTCCCACGAAAGGGCCATCCGCATTTTGAAAGAAAATATGCCGAAGCTCCATGAACTGGCTAAGTTCCTGCTGGAAAAAGAGACGATTACAGGGGATCAGTTTATGCATATCCTCAGCCAGCCTAATGACCCTTCTATGGGAATACCATATGGGGAGAGGATGAGAGAAGATGATTAGCAGGCAGATCAAATCAGGAAATTCGGATATGTGCTGTCTGCATGATCACAGCCTCTGGAATGCCATGCATACCTTTGAGGAGCGCCTGAACCGGATTTTTAAATGTATCGCCGGACGCTATGGACTGACGA
This sequence comes from Anaerolentibacter hominis, assembly GCF_032380675.1. NCBI lineage: Bacteria > Bacillati > Bacillota > Clostridia > Lachnospirales > Lachnospiraceae > Anaerolentibacter > Anaerolentibacter hominis. Next base: position 1,492,755 of record NZ_JAWDIX010000001.1, on the reverse strand, counting down.
TAATACAGGCAGAAATACTTGCGTTACTGTATCAGCAGGGGATAAAGACTGTGGGGACACTGGCCGAAGAGCTCTCCATGACCAGCGGAAACACTTCCACGATATGCAAACGTCTGGAGCGGGAGGGTTATCTGGAGCGGGTCAGAGACCGGGAAGATGAACGGATTGTAAGACTCTGCCTGACGGAAAAAGGAACGCAGATATCGTCCCTGCTGATTCAGGATATGGTTCATATCAAAGGACAGGTTGTAAAACGATATTCGGAACAAGAGATCGAGAACATGCTTCTTAAGCTAAGCGATTTTATGGATTTTCTCGCTGATCTGGCAGAATGTCCGAAATAGAGAAAGAAAAATTCAGAAAGAGTGAAATGGAATTATCAAAAATAGTTCCATTTCACTCTTTTTTATTCTGAAAAACCTGTGGATTCGGCTTTTTGTACATGTTATAATTAATTTATTATTTGGCTCATTTTCAACAATTCAAAGGGGGAGGGAGATTTGAATAAAAAGCTCGGAGTTCTGTTAGCGGCGGTTCTGTTTTCCGTGTTTGCTGTTATCCTTGTCTCCGCCGGCATTCTTAGTACGCCGGGACTGAGAGTGAATGATCTTTTCTTTCAGAGGGGCCGAAGTGTGGACAGACGAATCGTTATATTAGGCATTGATGAGAAGAGTATTCATTACTTTGGGCCTATACAGACCTGGACACGGGATATCTATGCCGACGCCCTGCACCTGTTATATGCCGAAGATGAGCAGCCGATGGCTGTGGGTATAGATGTGCTGTTCGCAGGGGAGGGGGAGGAAGAAACGGATCTCTACCTTGCAGAGGCATGCAGGGAATACGAAAATGTAGTAGTTGCACAAAATGTGGTGGTGGGCAGCGAAATTTCAGATGACGCTGAAGGGGTCTATCTGAATGACTACTCTGTGCTTCAGGTGGAAGAACCCTATGAAGAATTAAAAATGAATACGCTGCAGGGATTCTGGAATACCATGGCAGATACGGACGGGACCATACGCCACGGCATTCTGCAGTTTGAGTTAGCGGACGGCAGCCGTCTGGACAGCTTTTCTTACAAGCTCTACCAGCTATATGCGAAAAAAGCGGGCCTGCCTGCCGATCTTCACGATATACTTCCGATGAATGAACGTTTTCAGTGGTATATTCCTTTCTCTTCCGCGCCCGGCGGCTATGAAGTGTATTCCCTCGTCGATTTGTTTACCGGTGAGTTAACAGGTGAGGATCTGTCGGACTGTATCGTGCTGATAGGCCCCTATACAGAGGGAATGAACGACGGATATTTCACCTCCATTGATCATTCCAGAAAAATGTATGGGGTGGAAATACATGCGAATATGATCGACAGTATGATAGACGGACTATTTAAGAAACAGGTGCCGTCCTGGATTTTCCTTCTCTTGTTGTTTTGTGTGACTTTCATTGCCGCCTGTCTTTTTCACCGTCTGAAGATCAGCTATGCCCTTGTGTGGTGGGTATATCTCTGTCTGGGTTATACCGGCCTGGTCCTCTGGCTGTATCATATTGGCTATATTATGCCAGTACTATATGTTCCCCTGTTTGTCACCGTCCTCTTCCTGGCGGAAATCGGGATCAAATACGGCAAAGAGGTGCTGGAGAAGAGAAAGATTGTACATACATTCAAACGCTATGTTGCACCTCAGGTTGTGGACGAGATATTTAAAATGGATGCCGGTCAGCTGGGCCTGGGAGGCAGGATGACGGAGATTGCCTGTCTTTTTGTAGACATACGCGGCTTTACTTCCATGTCCGAGCAGCTGGAGCCGACGGAGGTAGTAGATATATTAAACCGGTATCTACACCTGACGAATGACTGCATTATCAAAAATGAGGGCACTTTGGATAAATTTATCGGTGACGCGACAATGGCGATTTACAATGCGCCGCTTCCTCTGGAAGATTATATATATAAGGCTGTCAAAACTGCCTGGGATATGGTGGAGGGCGCCGAAAGGCTGAAAGAAGAACTGGAAAACAGCTGCGGCCGTTCTGTCAGTTTTGGTGTGGGAGTCCACTGCGGCAGCGCCATAGTGGGAAATATAGGAACTAAGATGAGGATGGACTACACAGCGATCGGGGACACCGTCAATACGGCAGCAAGACTGGAATCCAACGCGAAGGCCGGTCAGATCCTGATCAGCCGGGCGGTTAAGGAGGCTCTGGGGGACCGGATACGGACCAACTCTCTGGGAAGTATTACCCTGAAGGGGAAAGCGAATGCATTTGATATCTATGAAGTGACAGCAGTGAATGGACAGGAGGTTAAGGCATGGAGTTAACACCGGATCTGAAAAAGATTCTGGACCTTGGGATTGCTCTGACAAGTGAAAAAGATTACCATCGGCTTCTGGAACAAATATTAACGGAATCCATGGAAATCACCAATTGCGATGCAGGCACAATCTATGTACGGGAAGAAGACGGACTGCGTTTTATGGTAATGCGCAATAAGACGATGGAGAAGAGACAGAAGGAAAGTGCGGAGCAGGTCGTCCTTCCCAAGGTTCCGTTACACGTGGAGAACGTGTGCGCCTATTCTTCTCTCCACAGAAAGGTAGTAAATATTCCTGACGTTTATTGCAGTGATGAATTTGATTTTCAGGGGCCGAAATACTACGACAGTATTACCAGGTACCGCACCCGTTCTATGCTGGTCATACCTCTGGAAGATCACGAGGGAGAAAGCCTGGGTGTGATTCAGCTGATCAATGCCATGGACCCGGACGGGAATATCGTTGCCTTTGAGCGAAAGTATGAATACATAATCTATTCTCTGGCATCAGAGGCGGCGGTAACGATGGCTAACATGCGTCATATGGATGATATGAAAGATCTGCTAAACTCTATGGTATCGGCCTTTACGACCGCGATCGACGAGAGGACTCCTTACAATGCCAATCATACGAAGCATGTGGCACAGTATGCAGGAGAACTGGTGGATTATATCAATGAACAGAACCGGCAGGAAAAAAGTGATTTGTTCTTTACGGAAGAGGAACGAGAACAGATTGTTATGGCCGCCATGCTGCATGATATCGGGAAATTGATTATTCCGCTGGAAGTAATTAATAAATCAACCCGGATGGACCCGGAGCTGGGAACTGTCTTAAACAGGCTGGAGCTGATCCGGGCCTGGGGGAAAATTGACTATCTGGAAGGAAGGACCAGCCGGGAAAAATGGCAGGCTGAGGATTCTTATCTGGACAGAATGGAAAAGAAGATTGTGTGGATGGATACAGCTCCCTTTCTGGACGATGAGAGCATTGCCCTTTCACGGGAAATGGCCGGACATTTCTATATTGACCAGGAAGGCAGAAGACATGATTATCTTACAGAGAAGGAGCTGGATAACCTGTGCATCCGGAAGGGTACGCTGACTCAGACGGAACGCAGGATCATGGAAAATCATGTTGTTATGACTTCTAAAATGCTGGAACAGATCCACTTCGGTGATAAATACAGCCTGGTTCCCGTGCTGGCAGGGCAGCATCATGAGTATTTAAATGGTTCCGGATATCCGGGGCATCTAAGCAGTGAAGAACTCTGCCACGGTTCCAGGATGATCTGTATCCTGGATATCTACGACTCGCTTACCAGCGCCGACCGTCCCTATAAGAAAGCGATTCCGGAAGAAAAGGCGCTTGTGATTCTGAATGAAATGGTCCGGGAGGGTAAACTGGACGGAGAACTGGTAACGATGTGGGAAAACTACTGCCGGGCACGCGGGCAGGAGGTTGTGGGTGACATACCGCAGCCCGTATAAGAGAAACTGTCAACTTAAGACAAGATGGAGGAAAACATCATGAAGAAACAGTATCGCATTGCAGTAATTTTTCTCGTTTTATCGATGACAGCGGCGCTGCTTGTGCCACAGAACGGCAGGATGGCGGTCAGTCAGAAACAATCGGAAGATCTTCTCTGGCTGCAGGAAAATAAGATATTAGGCGAAGTGTTTGACACAGATAAAATTCTGGCTAATCCTTCTGGTACTATTACAAGGCAGGAATTTCTGGTTCTGCTTTTGTCCGCGGCGGGACAGAAGGGGACTACGGCTCAATTTAATAAATTGACCTACACGGATAAGAGTAAGGTGAAAAAGAGCTTCCGGAACTATATCGCGGCTGCGGCTTCCCTTGATATTCTGTTTGAATCGAAAGATGGAAAAAAGAAAAAGATAGAGCCTGACAAGGTGCTCACAAAGCAAATTGCGGCCTACTATATCGGTCGTCTGACCGGAATTGAGAGAGAAGCAGATTTGTCATCCTACCGTGATTTTGCCAGCCTTTCTGTAAAGACCCGGCCTTATGTTTCTGGTCTGCTTGCCGCCGGGATATTGAAAAGTGAATCGGATGAAAAGCTCGGACCGGTTAAGAAGGTAACCTGGTCTTATGCGGCCTCTCTGATCCGCTCCTGTGCGGAGGCCGGTCATTTTGAACAACCATCACCTAAAGTTCTGGCAGGGGGCTTGCCTGAGGGAACGAAAGTCAACGGATTAGAACTGAAACGGCCGCTGGGTATCGCCCGTTCTTCGGATGGGGTAATCTACCTGGCCGATACGGCAAACGGACAGATTAAGCAGATCAAAAACGGCGTGCTTTCGGTTCTGGCAGGTCGAAAGACGGCGGCTGATTTTAACGGCGGCCAGCTGGGCGGATACGTGGACGGTCCCTGTGAAGAGGCTGTTTTTAGCAGTCCTTCCAGCGTGAGAAGTGTGAAGGGCGGCGTACTGGCCGCGGATTCGGGGAATCATGCGATACGTTTGATTTCTGTCGGAAAGAATACGGTAGAAACTTATGCGGGCACGGGTAGTGCCGGTATGAAAAACGGCCGCCGGCAGGAAGCCCAGTTCAATAATCCCCAGGGTATGGACGTTTCCAAAAGCGGTATCGTTTATATCGCGGACACCGGGAACAACTGCATACGTAAAATAGATAAAAACGGGACCGTCACCACCTTAGCCGGAATGCCGGGTGAGGGCGGTTATCGAGACGGTAAGGCATCGGAAGCGCTCTTTAGCAGCCCCATGGGTGTTGTCTGTGACGGCGGAATCCTCTATGTGGCGGATTCCGGCAACCAGCGGATTCGGAAGATAGAGAATGGCCAGGTCACTACAATTGCCGGCAGCGGGGATGAAAAAGATGCTGTGGGCGGATTTCTTGGAGGCTTTCAGGACGGAGAGGCATCAAAGGCTCTGTTCAACGGTCCGGTGGATGTGACGGTAGATGAAAAGGGAACGCTCTATATCGCGGATTCCGGCAATGGCATGATTCGTACCGTGCGGGACGGGATGGTCTCCACTCTGGCCGGTTACGGCAACCCGGCCTATTCCCGGCTGTCCGGCTGGGATGACTATTTGGTCAATCCCGCTGGTCTGTTCGTTTCCACGGCGGATGGAAAATTGTATGTAGCGGACAGTTTTAAAAATCATGTGATATGTCTGAACACAAAGCGATAGGAGGATACAGCGGATGAAAAAAAGAAACGTTTTTGCCAGGCTGCGGCGCTTGTCTGTATTCCTGCTTCTGGCCTGTCTGCTCACAGCAGGTATTGCTCCGGCAGGTAGTATGGCGAAAGAAAAAGCAGAAGGAATTTCTATAAAAATTACCAAATACTCAGGTGAGAGTGTTTCGGCGGCAAATAAATCAGGCAAGGCGGTAAAGCTAAGAAAGAACATGAGGGTTTATGACGGCTATACGATCAAGACCGGCTCTAAAAGCTATGCCTACCTGTCTCTGGATGATAAAAAGGCAGTGAAGCTGGATGAAAATACGGAAGTCGAAATCAAGAAGCAGGGCGGTAAAAATGAAATCAATCTTTTGAGCGGAGAATTGTTTTTTAATGTGTCAGAAAAGTTAAAATCGGATGAAGCCGTGACAGTTCGGACTTCTAACATGGCCATGGGTATTCGGGGCACCTCCGGAATCGTATCTTCACGGGCTTCGGTAAATCAGAATGGTTATCAGGCCGGGTCCGAACAGTGTGTACAAATCTATGACGGAAGCGGTTATATTACCTATCAGGGTAAGAACGGTCAGAAGGCTGTCACTCTGAAAGCAGGCAGACAGTTTATGTTAAGCCCTGGAAACGGGCAGCAGATTGAGGGCGTTACAAGGAAGCTTACTCCGGATATGATTCCGTTCTTTGCAGGTCAGGAAATACTGGGAGATTCTTCTCTGATGAACAGAGTTCAGGAAGGTTCAGGCATTACGGAGGCTGAACTTAAGAAGGCTCAGAAGAAGGCGGCAGAGCGGGAAAAGGAGGAAGATAAGAAACTTCTTTTGCTGCAGGAGCAGGAAGCGGAGAGGCTGGAAGATGATAAGAATATAAATTACAGCGGAAACAGCGGCCTGGAGGCTGATTTAGGAGAAGAGCGCAAGCCGGAACAGCCGGAAGTTCTGCCATTCTATCCTGGTACGACAGTGCCGACAGAGTATACGATCACGATAGAAAGCGTGGATAGGGATAATCCTTTCCCAATTAATCAGAATATGCTGGATGAAGGTTTTAACCAGTGTCCGGATATTAAGCTGGTCGGAGCGGCCGGCAGTCAGGCGGTGTTCAACGGCACGATTGACATTCCTTCCGGACATACCCTGACGATTACCGAGAATGTTACGCTTCTCAGCAATAATGATACAAGCCTCACCAATTATGGCACGATCCGCAATGAGGGGATGAATTCCCTTCATGTGCAGGGAAACTTTAATAATGAAGGGACATTGGTCAACATCGGTGCATTATATCTGGAAGATACCAGTTCGGCGCTGACTAATAACGGCTCTATCCAGAACTCCGGTAATATGATAATAGAAGGTACCAGCGTCACGTTGACGAACAATGACGTGGTTCAAAATTCAGGTTCCATAGAGGTGAAAAAGGGTACACTGCTGAACAATGGACAGTTTCAGAATAACGGTACCATGAAGATAAAGGAAGGTACATTAACAAATAACGGCCAGGTGCAGAATAGTGGCACACTCCGGAACTTAAGCGGAACAATTGACGGTAATCCGGCCGATATAACCGGCAATGCAGTGGAGGAGTATATAATGCTCTATCTGGCCGGCCTTGATCCAACTGATCCAACAGGAAGTATAGAATACGAGTATTTGCCAGGTACGGCAATGGATCTGGAGGGTATTACACTGCCAAGTACATTCACAGGTTGGGATAAGTCTCTGGATGATATTTTAAATAATTCAGGGATATCCGGAACGGCAGAGAGGACTTTAACTGCAACAACAGACAGGAAGGCTACGGTAACCGTCGATGGCTGTGAGAAGGGATTTGATACCTTTGCAAATGCCCTTATTGAGGTAAACAGCAAAGAAACCTCCAACGCAATGACGCTGCGCTTAAAAGAGGCTGCCATTAGCAATTCAACAATTACATTTAATGGCGATAATACCTGTGTTGATTTCTCAGGTTATACACTGACCTTAGATTCCAATTCAACTATCATTAATCAGGGAACACTTACTTTAATGGGAGGATCTGTTGAAACATCATATAATACAGGCAATATCTTTTTGCTGAATAATACAGGAAACTTAATAATGGAAGGACTTCATGCTAAAGTCACAATCAGCGGGATCGCCGGTGGATGGGCAGCAGAGCAGAAAGGTGGTGTTATCTCCACCAGTGGCAGTTGTACCATAAGGGATTCTTCTGATGTATCCGTTCTCTGTGAAAATCCAAGTGTTCCAGGTACTAATAATGACAGCTACGCAACCGGAGTTTATATCACCGGAGGAAGCTGCAAACTGGAAGGTGGTTCCAGAGTATCAGCCACAACAGATTCTTCAGCCGCAAAATATTATCAGGCTGTGGGTATTCTGATGAATGGTGGGGCTTTTGAATTATCCGGAGGTTCTATCAGCACCAATAGTTTCGGGACAATTGGAATATGGGCCCGGACAAATAGTTCCTCTGCAAATTTGTTGTCAGGAAGTATAACGTCGGATGGTAATCAAAGTGCGAGAACAAAGGATAGTACAGGTAACCCCCTGGATACCTCAAATATTGATCCGCCAACCTTATAATTTCTAAAATTCCCCACTCTCTCAGGTATAATGGCTGTGCCCCTTTCATATAGTTAACTAAGATTCGTGTCAAAGTAAATTATATGGAAGGGGTATTTTTATGGAAAGCTTTAACGTATATAAAGATATTTCCGACCGGACCAACGGTGAAATCTACATCGGTGTAGTGGGCCCTGTCCGTACAGGAAAATCGACTTTTATCAAACGTTTTATGGACTTGCTTGTCATTCCCGGCATTGAGGATGTACATGAGAAGGAGAGGGCGATCGACGAGCTGCCTCAGTCGGCAGCGGGACGCACCATTATGACCACCGAACCCAAGTTCATACCAAAAAAAGCGGCCGAAATCGCCATGGATGAGGACACCAAGGTGAAATTCAGGCTGATTGACTGCGTGGGCTATATGGTGGACGGAGCGGCTGGACACAGCGAGGGAGATAAAGAACGTCTGGTTAAAACCCCATGGTTTGACGATGAAATACCGTTTACAAAAGCGGCGGAGATCGGTACCAGAAAAGTAATTAATGAACACTCTACAATCGGAATCGTGATTACCACGGATGGCAGTTTCGGAGAGATTGAGAGAAGCTCCTATGTAGAACCAGAAGAAAAAACCATTAACGAGTTAAAGAAAATCGGAAAGCCCTTCCTGATCCTTCTGAATACCGATAAGCCTTATTCGAAGGAAACATTAGAGCTGGCAAAAAGTCTGGAAGAAAAATACGGAAATACCGTGCTTCCTGTGAACTGTTCCCAGCTGAGACGGGAGGATATTACTAAAATCATGGAAGAAATTCTGTGGAATTTCCCATTGAAATCCGTTCATTTTTACATACCTCAGTGGGTAGATATGCTTCCGGTGGAGCATCCCATCAAGGAGGAACTGATCGGCTTTGTAAAATCCATTCTTGCCAATGTATCCCGTATGAAGGATGTGAGAGAAGCGCCCAAACCGGAAAATGCCACTTATATGAAGAACTGCAAATTATCCGGCATCCAGATGGAACAGGGAAATGTCAGCTTTCTGATTGACCTGGATGATAAGTATTATTATGAAACGATCAGCGAGATGGTGGGTATTCCTCTGGAGAGCGAGTATCAGCTCATTAACGCGCTGAAAGAACTGGTGGAAATCAAGACCTCCTACGAGAAAGTCAGCGACGCCTGCGAGGAAGTGCGCTTTAAAGGTTACGGCGTTGTGACGCCCAGCGAGGATGAGATCCAGATTGAACAGCCGGAAATCATCCGCCATGGTAATAAATTCGGCGTCAAGATTAAGGCTACCGCTCCGTCTATTCATATGATCCGGGCAAACATCGAGACAGAAATCGCCCCGATTGTGGGCAGTGAGGAACAGGCTGCGGATCTGATCACCTATATTGAAGATACGGCGGCCAACAATCCGGAAGGGATACTGGACACCAATATCTTTGGTAAATCCATCAAACAGCTGGTTGATGAGGGAATCCGCAATAAAGTTTACAAATTAAACGAGGAAAGCCAGACAAAACTGCAGGATACGATTCAGAAAGTAGTAAATGATAATAACGGCGGATTAGTCTGCATTATAATTTAATTATGCTGGAATATACCGGCACGCGCTGCGGGTAATGATTTGAGTGCGGAGGGGCAGCGGATGTCTTTCCGCATTTTTTATCATGGAAGTAGATAAGACTCCGGCGGATTGCAACGCCGCACAGATGTATTATGTCATGCAAAGCATGACGTGCGGCTCGCAGCAAGTACGCCGAGGCGTACTTGAATACACAGGGAAGTTCTCCAAACTTTTCTAGTGAGCCTGCCCGCTTTGTTCGAATAAATGTTCTCTCTGCGGCCCCGCCTGGTGAAATTATTTCGGTTTTTAACATACTCTTGACAAATTTACCGTTAATTGTTACAATGACATAAAGTTATTTAATAATTTTGTAACAATTGACCTTTCAGGAGGATGTTTATGAATAGAAAATTTACTGGTATTGTATCTCTTACGCTTGCGGGTTTGCTTACTATTACGGCCAGTGATATTTATGCGGCCGGGGCGGAAGCGAGATTAGCAGGTGAGATGCCTCTGGCAGGGATTTCTCTCACATTGGATAATCAGGTGATTGCTTCAGGGATTGAACTTCTGAATCTTAAAGATGCCGGTGCTCCAAAGACACAGCTGCTGGGAATAACAGACGGCGTCACAGGTTTGGACGGTACAGATGAAACAGCAGATAAGAATCAGACAAATGATACGAAATCTTCCCAAGAGGAAGAAACATCAGATAAAAACAAAGTAAAAGCCGCTTCAGGAGAAGGGATGGATATTGCGCCGGTGGAGGAAGATCCCGGTCAGGCAGAGGGGCAGGAAGAGCCGAAAGAAGAAGAAAAGCCCGCAGGACCCGTGGAAGAGGATGATTCCCGCTGGGAGAACTGGGGAATCGCCAAGGTGGATAATTATTTAAATATCCGGGAAAAACCCAGTGAAGAAGGCAAGATTATCGGCAAGCTTCCGAAAAATGCCGGCTGCTACATCAATGAAGTGACAAAGGATGGCTGGGCCAAGATTAAATCCGGCAAGGTAAGCGGCTATGTATCCACCGATTATCTGGTCATGGGGGATGAAGTTCCGGCTATGGCGAAGAAAGTCGGTACCCAGATGGCGATTGTCACCACCGAAACATTGTTTGTAAGAGAAGAACCCAATACAGACTGTAAGATCCTGACCATGGTTCCGGAAGAGGAAGAACTGGAAGTCATCAAGATCAAGGACGGCTGGGTTAAGGTTTATGTAGATAATGATAAAGGCTGGGTTTCAGCAGAGTATGTGAAGCTTTCTTATGAGCTGGATAAAGCAGTATCAATCAAGGAACTAGAAGTAGGCGACGGCAGCAATAATACGACCACATCGCTGCGGGCGGATATTGTGGCTTATGCGCAGAAGTTCCTGGGCAACCGTTATGTATACGGAGGCACGAGTCTGACAGGCGGTATCGACTGTTCTGGTTTCACGATGCGTGTGTATGAGCATTTCGGCTATTCGATACCGAGGACATCCACCACACAGGCCGGAGCGGGAACGACCATCAGCCTTGGAAGTATCAGACCGGGCGATCTGCTGTTCTATGGAAACGGCTATGGCATCAGCCATGTTGCCATTTATATCGGGAACGGACAGATCATACATGCCAGCAATCCAAGAAGCGGAATTAAGATTTCAAACGCCTATTACCGTACGCCGGTTAAGGCCGTTAAAATCATTAATGATTAATGTAAACAGGAATTTATTTCAGGGGTGTTGTAATGAGAAATTCTCTTACAACATCCCGTTTTTGTTATTTAATTAGTTCTCATTTTAAATGGATTATGGTATACTTACTCCTGTATGAAAAGTAGAAAAAGGACAAAGTCCGACATAGAAGGGATACATCGTATGAAATTTTTACTTGCGGCTCTGGCCGTTCTCCTGTTTTTGATTATTCAGAGCATAATAGAGGCAAAGCGACGGGAAAAACAGCTGGAGAACCGGCTCCTGGCAAACTGGGGAGAGGTGCCCGATGAAGGCTATAACGATGTCAAGTGGGAAGCTTTAAAACAGTTCTGGCTGTCCAAAAAAGCTTCTTCTGCTTTTATAGATGATATAACCTGGAATGATCTGGAGTTAAAGGAACTGTATATGCGTATGAATGCCACAGGTTGTGCGATGGGAGAAGAGTATCTTTATGCCATGCTGCGCAGTCCTGAGACTGATGAGGATGTTCTTCTTGAGAAGGACCGTCTGATTGAATACTTCGGTGAGCGTGAGGATGAACGGCTGTTTTTGCAGAAGAACTTTCACCAGATGGGCAAACTTTCCAAGTATTCCATCTATCAGTATATGAATTCCGAGCTGGTTGAAAAAGACCGTACCTGGTTTCACTGGCTCTGTCTCTTCGGTCTGCCGGCATCCCTGTTTTTCTGTTTTGTAAATGCAGCTGTGGGTATTCCGCTGACGGCTTTCTTTTTATTCAATAACGTATTCAGCTATTATAAGAGGAAAAGCGTCATTGAGCCCTATTTCCAGATCTTCTCCTATATTATCCGGATGTTAAATTCTCTGGAAAAGATTGATAAGAAAAATATCCCGATTCTGGCCGGTTACCAGGATAGCATGCGCCGGTGTCAGCGTGCCTTTTCCTCCTATAAGAGGGGGTCCTTTCTTGTCTTAAGCGGCGGCAGTATGGCGGGAAGCATTGAAGATATCCTGATGGACTATCTGAGAATTCTTTTTCACATAGATCTGATTAAATTCAATTCCATGCTAAAACAGCTGATGGCGCACCGGGACGAGGTAAATGAAATGTACCGGATCATCGGTCTGCTGGACAGTTCCATTGCGGTTGCCTCCTTCCGGAGGCAGGTGGATTCGTTCTGCAAACCAGTATTTGCGAAAGATAAAGGCGCTTATTTGAATGCTGTCCGGATTTATCACCCTTATCTGGACGAACCTGTGGCCAATTCGATCTGTGCCGACAAAGGAGTGCTGGTTACCGGCTCCAATGCTTCCGGCAAATCCACGTTCTTAAAGACAATCGCCATTAACGCAGTGCTGGCACAGACCTGTTATATGGTGCTGGCGGACAGCTATGAAGCCTCTATGTTCCGGATTTATTCTTCTATGGCACTGCGGGATGATCTGCTTGGCGGAGAGAGTTACTATATGAAGGAGATACGCTCTCTGAAACGGATTCTGGATGAAGCCGGGCAGGACGGCCCTCCGCTTTTGTGCTTTGTGGATGAAGTCCTGCGGGGGACTAATACACTGGAAAGGATTGCCGCGTCCTCTGAGATTATGAAAAGCCTTTCGCGACCTGATGTTTTGTGCTTTGGGGCCACCCATGACACGGAACTGACCCAGATTTTATCTGCTTACTATGATAATTATCATTTTGAAGAGCAGGTCAGCGATAATGATATTTTATTTGATTATATCCTGCATCCGGGCAATTCCAATGAGAAGAACGCGATTCTGCTGCTGGGTATTATGGGATATGATCCTAAAATTATTGAACACGCCAGGGAAAACGCCAATTATTTCCTGAAAGAGGGTTCCTGGCGGATTCTTCAGAAGTGACAAGGAGTTTAGACGATGATGGAAGTTACTATTTATACAGACGGCTCTGCCAGGGGCAATCCGGAGGGACCGGGCGGCTACGGTACAATATTGTGCTGTACGGATTCCAGAGGGACGGAACATATCCGTGAATATTCCCAGGGATATGTGAAAACCACCAATAACCGGATGGAGCTTATGGCTGCCATTGCCGGACTGGAAGCTCTGACCAGACCCTGTCTTGTCACGCTGTATTCGGACTCCCAGTATCTGGTGAAAGCCTTTAATGAGCACTGGATCGACGGCTGGATAAAAAAGGGCTGGAAGCGGGGCAAAAATGAGCCGGTCAAAAATGTAGATCTGTGGAAGCGGCTTCTTCAGGCGATGGAACCCCATAAGGTTCAGTACTGCTGGGTCCGGGGGCACAACGGGCATCCGCAGAATGAACGCTGTGACGAGCTGGCTACTGCGGCCGCGGATGGGGACGATTTAATAGAAGATAAAGTAGAGGTATAACATGAACGAACCAACACCAATGATGAAACAGTATCTGGAAATTAAGAAACAGTATGAAGACTGTATTCTTTTTTATCGTCTGGGCGATTTCTATGAAATGTTTTATGAAGACGCCCTTACAGCTTCCCGGGAACTGGAGATTACTCTGACGGGGAAGAACTGCGGGCAGGAGGAACGGGCCCCCATGTGCGGTATCCCCTATCATGCGGTGGAGGGCTATTTAAATAAACTGGTTCAGAAGGGGTATAAAGTGGCCATCTGTGAGCAGACAGAAGATCCCAAGACGGTGAAAGGAATTGTGAAACGTGAAGTTATCCGTATCGTTACTCCCGGAACCAATTTAAATACACAGGCTCTGGATGAAGGACGGAATAATTATCTGATGGGAATTATCCTGGAGGATGGACGGTTCGGCATCTCCACCGCCGACGTGACAACCGGCGACTATGTGGTCACGGAGGTGGAAGAAGAAAAGAAAGTCCTGGATGAAATCAATAAGTTCACACCGTCGGAAATCATCTGCAACGAGGAATTTCTGAATTGTTCCCTGGATTTTGAAGATCTGAAGTACAGACTGAACATTTCTTTTACAAAACTGGAACCCTGGTATTATGACAGGGATCTGTGCCGGAAGGCTCTGAAGGATCACTTTCGTGTGGCGGCGCTCCAGGGTCTGGGACTCACCGACTACACCGCCGGGATTTTAAGCTCCGGAGCTGTCCTTCAATATTTGCTGGAGACACAGAAAAACAGTCTGGAGCATCTGATCCGTCTTGTCCCTTATGAGACCAACGACTATATGATTCTGGACAGCTCCACGAGAAGAAATCTGGAACTGACAGAGACACTTCGCGAGAAGACCAAGCGGGGATCTCTGCTGTGGGTGCTGGATAAGACGAAAACGGCTATGGGCGCCAGACTTCTGCGCAATTATATCGAACAACCTCTGATCAACCGGGAACGGATGGAAGAGCGGCTGGATGCTATAGAAGACTTAAACAACAATATGATGCTCCGGGAAGAACTGCGGGAATATCTAAATCCCATCTATGATCTGGAGCGGCTCATCGGCAAGGTCAGCCTGAGAACCGTAAACCCCAGGGATTTCATCGCGTTGAAATCCTCTCTTTCCATGCTTCCCTATATACAGGATATCCTTGGTAATTTTAAATGCAGCCTGCTGACAGACTTATTCCGACAGATGGATACCCTGGAGGATGTATACAGGAAAATCGACAGTGCCATTGAGGAAGAACCTCCTATTACGATCCGTGAGGGCGGCTTCATCAAGGAAGGCTATGACGAGAATGTGGATAAGTTCCGGAAGGCTAAGACGGATGGAAAGACCTGGCTGTCCGAACTGGAAGCGAAAGAGCGGGAAAATACCGGCATCAAGAATCTTAGAATCCGCTATAATAAGGTGTTTGGCTATTACCTGGAAGTTACGAATTCTTACCAGGATCTGGTGCCGGAGACCTGGATGCGCAAACAGACGCTGGCCAATGCGGAGCGGTACATAACGCCGGAATTGAAAGAACTGGAAGATATGATTCTGGGCGCGGAGGATAAACTCTACGCCCTGGAATATGATCTGTTTCAGAAGCTGCGTGACAGTGTGGCTTCCCACATGAAACGGATACAGGATACGGCCAGGGCACTCGCGAACCTGGATGTCCTGGTATCCCTGGCCTATGTGGCGGAACACAATCAATTTGTCCGTCCACAGATCAATGAAGAAGGTATTATAGATATCAAGGACGGCCGCCATCCGGTTGTCGAGCTGATGATTCCAAACGATATGTTTGTGGCGAATGATACTTATCTGGACGGGGAAGCCAATCGGGTGTCTATTATTACAGGACCCAATATGGCCGGAAAATCCACTTATATGCGCCAGACTGCCCTGATTGTTCTCATGGCCCAGATCGGTTCCTTTGTGCCTGCCTCCTCGGCTTGCGTAGGAATCGTGGACCGGATATTTACCAGAGTGGGGGCTTCGGACGATCTGGCATCCGGGCAGAGTACCTTTATGGTTGAGATGACGGAGGTGGCCAATATCCTGCGGAATGCCACCAGAAACAGCCTGCTTATTCTGGATGAAATCGGAAGAGGCACCAGCACCTTCGACGGACTGAGCATTGCCTGGGCGGTGGTGGAACATATCGCCAATCCCAGACTTCTGGGGGCAAAAGCACTTTTTGCCACTCATTATCACGAGCTGACCGAGCTGGAGGGCAAACTGGACAGTGTGAATAATTACTGTATAGCCGTCAAAGAGCAGGGCGATGATATTGTATTCCTGCGCAAAATCATGAAGGGCGGGGCAGATAAAAGCTATGGCATTCAGGTGGCAAGGCTGGCCGGCGTCCCAGAAAATGTGCTGATCCGGGCGGGAGAGATCGCAAAAAAGCTCAGTGAAAATGACGTGATGGAAAAAGCCCGTAAAATACAGCTGCAGGAGGAGCAGCAGCTCTCTCTGTTTGATCCGGACTATGCTCCGGATGTCTCCTATCTCCATCAAATAGACTGGAAGGGCGAAATTATCGACGAGCTTCTGGAAATTGACCTGAATAATACCACGCCTATGCAGGCGTTGAACCTGCTCAGCGGGACATTACATAAAATCCGTGAAAAGAGCAACAGCTGATAATAAGGAGGCTGTATCGTGAGAGAAATAGAACTGTTAGATGAAGCTACAGTCAATAAGATAGCTGCAGGAGAAGTAATCGAGCGCCCAAGCGCCGTTGTAAAAGAACTGGTGGAAAATGCTGTAGACGCAGGTGCTACGATGGTCACAGTGGAAATAAAGGAGGGCGGTATCAGCTTTATCCGTGTCACAGACAACGGAAGCGGTATCCCGAAAGATGAGATCCCCAAGGCCTTTCTCCGCCATGCCACCAGTAAAATCCGCACGGCAGCCGACTTAACCGGGGTGAAAAGTCTGGGCTTCCGCGGCGAGGCTCTTTCCAGCATCGCGGCGGTGGGAATGGTTGAGGTCATCACCAAGACCAGGGAGTCGCTGACCGGAATCCGTTATCTGATTGACGGGGGAAAAGAAAAGGGCCTGGACGAGATCGGATGCCCGGAGGGTACTACTTTTCTGGTACGGAATCTGTTTTTTAATACACCTGCCAGAAAGAAATTTCTGAAAACTCCCGTGACAGAGGGCAGCTACATCGGGGAACTGATGGAGAGGGCGGCTCTGTCCCATCCGGAGATTTCCTTCAAATTCATGAATAATAATCAGCTGAAACTGCATACCACGGGAAACGATGATCTGCAGAGTATCATATATCATATTTACGGGAGGGAAACTGCTAAGAATATCCTTCCTGTCCATGTGGAGGGAGAGGGGATCACCATTGACGGCTTTGTGGGAAAGCCTGTGGTTTCCAGGGGTAACCGTGGCTTTGAAAACTATTTTGTGAACGGCCGCTATGTGCGCAGCAATATCATCAGCAAGGCAATTGAAGAAGCCTTCCGCCCGTATCTGATGAATCACAGGTATCCGTTTAGTGCCCTTCATTTTACCGTGGACGGAGCCATCGTAGACGTGAATGTTCATCCCACCAAACAGGAAGTGCGGTTTGACGATAATGTAAAGCTGTATGATCTGGTTTACCAGGGTTTAAAAGAGATTCTGGCAGGCAAAGAATATATTGTAGACGCGGGCGAGGACCAGCCGGAGAAGAAAGCGCCGATAAGAGAAGAGCATGTGGAGCCTTTCGAAACCCGCAGAGAGCGGAATTTTGTCGCAGAGCGAAAGCCGGACTATCATGCCGCTCCCCGGAAAGAGGAGAGAAAGACCGATTTAAGACTCCCAGATCCGGAACAGTTAAAACCGATTGCGGATACGGAAATCGGCAGGGTTTATATGGCAGCGAACGGACTTCATACCGACGACAGGAAAGTCCCGGAAACACCGGCGCCGCAGAAAACAGAACAGATCGGGCTGTTTGAGGAAAAGCTGCTGTCGAAGAAAGCAAGAGACCGCTTCCAGATTATTGGACAGCTCTTTGCTACCTATTGGCTTGTCCAGTATGAGGACAATCTGTTTATTATTGACCAGCATGCCGCACATGAAAAAATATTATATGAGAAAGCGGTACAGCGACAGAAAAACAAAGAATATGCCTCCCAGCTTCTGGCTCCGCCTGTCCTGCTGTCTCTCTCCATGCGGGAAGAAGAGGTACTGGCACGCTATCGTAAGATGCTGACCGGAATGGGCTTTGAGATCGAATCCTTCGGCGGGAGAGAATACCAGATCAGAGCAATCCCTGCAGATATGCTGGGCCTTAACAGTACGGATATTCTAACCGAGCTGATCGATACTCTGGCAGAGGGGGACGGCACAAAGCCGGAGACACCGGAATCCGTCCTGGCGAAGCTGGCTGCCCTGTCCTGCAAGGCGGCGGTAAAGGGCAATCAGACGCTTTCTTACACAGAAGCGTTTGCTTTGATTGACGAACTGCTGGAACTGGAAAATCCATATCACTGCCCCCATGGAAGGCCGGTCATTATTTCCATGAGTAAATATGAGCTGGAGAAAAAGTTTAAGAGGATAATTTGAATCTATGAGAAAGGAACCATTAATTATTTTGACAGGACCTACAGCTGTGGGGAAAACGGCTCTCTCCGTCAGACTGGCACAGCTGATCGGCGCAGAGATTGTCTCCGCCGATTCCATGCAGGTTTATAAAAGGATGGATATCGGAACTGCGAAAATCAGGCCGGAAGAGATGGGCGGGATCGCCCACTATCTGATTGATGTGCTGGAACCCTCCCGGGAATATAATGTCGCGCGTTTTCAGCAGGATGCCAAAGACGCTGTCCGCAGCATCCATGCCCGAGGGAAGATACCCATTATTGCAGGCGGCACGGGGTTTTATATTCAGGCGCTGCTCTATGACATTGACTTCTCTGAGGAACCGGAAAACGAGATCCGCGCAGAGCTGGAAACCCTGGCCGGGGAAAAGGGCGAACAGTACCTCTATGAGATGTTAGTGGAAGCGGACCCGGACTCGGCTAAGATCATTCATCCGCACAACAGAAAGCGTGTCATCCGTGCACTGGAGTATTTCCGGATCAACGGCAGACCTATTTCTGCCCATAACTGTGAACAGAGGGAGAAAGAATCTCCTTACCGGTTTGTCTACTTTGTATTGTCCGACGATCGGACAAAGCTGTATGAGCGGATCGACAGGCGTGTGGATCAGATGCTGTCCGATGGGCTGGTACAGGAAGTCCGGTCACTCCTGGATGAAGGCCTTGACCGGAATCTGACTTCCATGCAGGGACTTGGCTATAAGGAAATCGCTGCCTATCTGGCGGGTGAATGTACGCTGGAAGAGGCTGTCTATATATTGAAACGGGATACCAGGCACTTTGCAAAGCGGCAGCTGACCTGGTTTAAACGGGAGCGGGACGTCACCTGGCTGAATAGAGAAGACTACCGGTCAGAAGATGAAATATTGGCCCGCATGGCCGCCGTATTAAAAGAGAAAGGAATAGTAACGGATTTCTAAACGGGGAAATTCGGGGAATACTGAATATGGAACAATTAGACCAGTTATATGGAGAATTGACAATACAAAAAGAGGTGCTGGAATTCGGCAGAAAGATAGAGGATTCGTTAAAGGAACACTTCGCGGAAATTGACCGGACGGCAGAGTACAATCAGATGAAGGTCATACGCGCCATGCAGGAGAACCGTTTGAGCGAAGCCCATTTTGCCGCCACCACCGGCTATGGATATAACGATATAGGAAGGGATACGCTGGAGGCTGTCTATGCTTCTGTATTCGGCGCCGAATCGGCTCTGGTACGGCCTCAGCTTACCTGCGGCACCCATGCTCTGACGGTAGCGCTCTCTGCGATGCTGCGGCCGGGAGATGAACTTTTGTCCCCCTGCGGAAAGCCCTATGATACGCTGGAAGGGGTAATCGGGATCAGGGAATGTCCCGGTTCGCTGAAGGAATATGGTGTCAGCTATGCCCAGGCGGATCTTCTGCCGGATGGCAGTTTTGACTATGATACGATTCGGACGCTGATTCATGAAAATACCAAAATGGTAACGATCCAGCGCTCCAAGGGTTATGCCACACGCCCCACCTTTTCCGTGGCGCAGATCGGAGAACTGATTGCTTTTGTAAAGAGTATAAAACCGGATCTGATCTGCATGGTAGATAATTGTTACGGAGAATTTGTAGAACTGACCGAGCCCTCTCAGGTCGGGGCCGATCTGTGTGTGGGTTCTCTGATTAAAAATCCCGGAGGCGGACTGGCCCCCATCGGCGGATATATTGTGGGAAAAGAAAAACTGGTGGAGCAGTGTGCATATCGTTTGACCGCGCCGGGCCTGGGGAAAGAAGTAGGAGCAACGCTGGGCCTTAATCAGCCGTTTTTTCAAGGATTATTTCTGGCGCCGACCGTTACGGCAGGCGCTCTGAAAGGAGCCGTCTTCGCCGCCAGCTGCTATGAACATCTGGGTTTTGCGGTTGTGCCGGGGGGCAGTGAGGACCGGCATGATATCATCCAGTCCGTTGTACTTGGTTCTCCGGAGGCGGTCATTGCCTTCTGTGAGGGGATTCAGGCGGCTGCTCCTGTGGACAGCTACGTCCGTCCGGAGCCATGGCCGATGCCCGGTTATCATTCGGATGTGATCATGGCCGCCGGAGCTTTTGTCTCCGGTTCCTCTATCGAGCTGAGCGCTGACGCTCCGATTGAACCGCCCTATGCGGTCTATTTTCAGGGCGGCCTGACCTGGTACCATGCCAAACTTGGAATCCTGATGTCTCTGGAAAAGTTATATGAAAAGAATTTGATTGCGTTGTAATTCCATGTAAAATATGGTATACTAATCTACACTTTTTGGGGATATTGGCATGAAAGGCCTGAATCGGACAGCTTTTTGTCGGATAAGGGAATTCTTTCTTTTTTTGTTCTGCCGGTTTGTGGGGAAACGGAAAAGAGAGCAATGAAGAACAGAAAGATACGTTTTACCCAGAAAGAACTGCCTCCCACAGAGCAGCCGT
This sequence comes from Anaerolentibacter hominis, assembly GCF_032380675.1. Taxonomy (NCBI): domain Bacteria; kingdom Bacillati; phylum Bacillota; class Clostridia; order Lachnospirales; family Lachnospiraceae; genus Anaerolentibacter; species Anaerolentibacter hominis. Next base: position 1,472,047 of record NZ_JAWDIX010000001.1, on the reverse strand, counting down.
ACGAGAAGGCTGAGCAGAACGGAATTACCAGCCTGACGGACGGAGAACTTCTTGCAGTGATTATCCGGACCGGCAGCAGAGGCAGCCGCGCCCTTGACGTGGCGCATGCCGTATTGGCCCGGCACGAACAGTATCCGGGGCTTGTGGGACTGAATTATCTGACATTGGAAGAATTAAAATCAATTGATGGAATAGGGAGGGTGAAGGCGATTCAGCTGTCGGCGGTTGCCGAGCTGTCCAAGCGGATGGCAGCGGCAGTGCGGCCGGAGGGAATCTGTTTTCAGTCTCCGGAACAAATAGCCGGATATTACATGGAATCAATGCGTTTTCTGACCAGGGAGGAACTTCTGGTGGGAATGCTGGACTCCAGGAACCGGCTGACAAAAGATATGAAATTATCGGCGGGCACTGTGAATTTCTCTGTGGTTTCACCCAGGGAGGTATTTCTATGTGCTTTTAAACATGAAGCGGTCTCTATTTTTCTGGTCCATAACCATCCCAGCGGTGATCCCGCTCCCAGCAAGGAGGATATTATGGTCACAAGGCGTCTGAGCGAAATCGGCAGCCTGATCGGGATAAAATTAGTGGACCACATCATTATCGGGGATAACAGATACATCAGCCTGAAGGAACAGGGCATTCTCTGAGGAGGAAATGAGAAAATGGCAAACATATTCGGCATAGATTTCGGCAGCAATACCTTTAAGGTATACCGTGACGGCAAGGGAATTATATATCATCAAAAGAACATTATAGCAAGGAAGAACAAAAAGACCGTGGTAGCCTATGGGGATGAAGCTTATGAAATGCAGGAAAAGGCCCCTGAGAATATTGTGATCACCAATCCGGTCCGGAATGGCGTTATCACAGATATAGACAATATGCAGTATATGTTCAACCGGATTTTCAAGGATATGAAAGTGCTGTCCATACCTTTGCCGACCATGCGCCCTGCGTTTTATGTTGCGGTGCCGTTTGATATAACAGAAGTGGAAAAAAGAGCCTTCTATGACGTGATTGAGAGTTCCACCCTGCGTCCGGGCTCTGTTTTGCTTATCGAGAAGTCCATTGCGGACGCTGTGGGCATGGGGCTGAATGTGATTGGGACCAAGGGTCTGCTGGTGGTGGACATCGGAGCGCAGACCACAGAGGTATCCGTCTTGAGTCTGGGCGGGATCGTGCTGAGCAAGATGATTCCGGTAGGGGGTACGAACCTGGACGAGGCGATCCGCAGCCAGGTAAAAAAACATTATAATGTCCATATTGGTATGAAAACCGCGGAACAGTTAAAAATAGATTTAGGGAGAACCGAAGGTTCCGGCACCGAGCGCTTTGTTTCTTATGGCCGTCATGTACTTACCGGACTGCCTACGGAAATCGAGGTGGAAGAGCAGGTTCTGATGGACGCCATCATTGATCAGCTCATGACGATCGTCGATGCAATCCGTATTATTCTGGAAAAGACGCCTCCGGAGATCTCCTCAGATATTAAACGTACCGGGATTCATCTTACCGGGGGATCTGCCCGCATACCGGATCTGAAGGAACTTCTGAAAATACAGACCGGCCTGGATACTGTGATTGCCTCCAACTGTGACACAAGTGCAGTGGAAGGCCTGGGCAGAATTATGGAATCCAAAGAGTTAACAAAGTTTTTTAAGGCCAGCAAAAAACACAAATATAGTTAGGATGTCAGCACAATATGAAACGCAGAAAGAAATTATCGAAGTTTTCTATCACGGCGAAATATCTGTTTATTGCCTGCTCTGTGCTCTGTGTGATTCTGATTGTGGTTTCTTTTAAATACGAACAGAAATTTGATTCCGTCCGCAGTGCGGTGGAGGAGGTTTTTGCTCCTGTGCAGAAAGGAATCCACAACATCGGTGAATTTTTCAGCGGCAAGGTCCAGTATTTTCAGAAACTGGACACGGTTCTGAAGGAAAATGAAACGCTGCAGCAGCAGCTGGACGAGATGTCGGCGCAAAATCAGATTCTGATTCAGGAAAAATATGAATTGGAAAGTCTGAGAAAGCTGTACAAACTGGATCAGACGTATGGGGATTATCCCAAGGTTGCCGCCCGCGTGGTGGGCAACAACATGGACAACTGGTTCAACAGTTTCCTGATTGACAAGGGCAGCAGCGACGGATTGACAGAGGGAATGAATGTAATAGCGGGGAACGGATTGGTGGGGATCATCACGAATGTGAGCGAACACTATTCCAGAGTCCGTTCTATTATTGATGATAAAAGTTATGTGGGCGCTTCCTTCCAGAAGACACAGGACCGGTGTATGGTTTATGGAAACCTGTCTCTGCGGGAGCAGGGCGTTATGGAGCTGGAAGTGGAGATGATCGACAAGGATGCCGAGATCAAAGAGGGGTATGAGCTGGTCACATCCAATATCAGTGACAAATTCCTTCCGGGTATCCTGATCGGCTATCTGTCCGACTTTACTGTGGACTCTTCCAATATGACGATGTCCGGACATGTGACACCGGCGGTGGATTTTTCCAACCTGGACACGGTGCTCGTTATTACTGTGGTGAAGGACTCGGAAGAACTGAATCAGATGCTGAATGAAGAATAAAACGTTTGAAAACCTGGCGATAAGGCATAAGGCCGGGCCGCGGTCATGCTCCGGCAGGAGCGCCTGAAACGGGAAAGGCATTGGTGTAAGCATGATTTATCTGGCCACCGTTGTGGTTATATTTTTAAGTATTATTTTGCAGAGTACGGTATTCAAGGCCCTTGCGCTGGCCGATGTTGTCCCCAATCTGCTTCTGGTTGTAACCGTATCCATGGCTTATATCCGGGGCAGGAAGTTCGGCATCTTTACCGGGTTCTTATCCGGGCTTCTCTATGATATCTTATTTGGAAGCCTGATCGGGCTGAATGCCTTTTTATATATGCTGGTGGGATATCTGATTGGATACTGCAACCGGATTTATTATCAGAATGATTTTACCTTTTCCCTGTTTCTGGTTGGGATAAGCGATCTGTTTTATAATTTTTTATTTTACCTGTTTGAATTTCTGCTCCGGAGCAAACTGGACCTGGGCAACTATTTCCGGTCCGTGATGATTCCGGAACTGATCTATACACTGCTGGCAGGGGTGGTCCTTTATCATGCCCTGAATGCCATGAACAATTTTCTGCTCCGTTTCGAATACAAGGAGGAATAAGATTTGTTTGATGTTTTCCTGGAACACCTGAAAAAGATATTGAAATCCCGTTTTGTTCCGATCTGTATTATCTATACAGTTTTATTTTTTCTGCTGATACACGGATTGTTTCAGATTCAGATTGTGGACAAGGATACTCTGGCTTCCTCTGAAGACGCGATTGACGAACGTACCCGTGAGATCAAAAGCACCAGAGGAAATTTTTATGACCGGAACGGGAAACTCCTTGCCTACAATGAGCTGTGCTATTCAGTTACCATTGAGGATAACGGTTCCCTTACCACCTCTCAGGAAAAGAATACGATGATTGCAACTCTGATCGGAATTCTGGAAAAATACGACTGTAAGCCGGCTACGGAGTTCTACATTGCAATGGACGAAAACGGGCAGTTTTATTTCACCGCGGAGGGAAGCACTTTGCTGCGTTTCCGCAAGGATGCCTATTCTACGGAAAACCTGTCGGAAGAACAGCAGAATTCCACGGCGGAAGAGATTTTCAGGTTCCTGCGCTACGATACGGGAGTGGACAGCCCCAAATTTAATATCTCAGAAGAGTACACCGACGAAGAGGCTCTGGAGATTATGTCGGTGCGCTTTGCACTTTATGTTAACCGCTACCGCTACATGAAAGATTATATGCCGATCACCGTCGCCAGTGATGTGTCCGACCAGGTTGTCGTGGCAATCAAGGAGAGCAGCGCGGATCTGCCCGGCGTGGAAGTGGTGGAGGAAACCAGAAGAGTTTATAATTACAGCGAGTATTTTGCGCATATTCTGGGCTATACAGGCTTAATATCCCAGGAAACCCTGGCGGAGACCATGGAGGCGGGAGATGATTTTTATTCTTCCACCGATCAGATCGGGAAGACTGGTCTGGAAAAAGAATTCGAATCCTATCTCCGGGGAGAAAAGGGGCATAAGACGGTTAAAGTCAATAACCGGCAGCAGGTCGTTGAAGAGTCGGAATTCGTGGAGGCCACCGCCGGCAATGATGTCTATCTGACGATAGACGCGGACCTGCAGGAGGCCTGCTATAAGCTGCTGGAGCGGAGAATTGCCGGTATTCTGCTGGACAAGATCCACCCCGGAACAAGCGAAGGTACAAAGGGAGAGCGTGCCGGCGGTATCCTGATCCCGATCTATGAGGTGTATTTTGCCTTAATCGACAATAACGTCATTGATGTCACTCAGTTTAACAATAAGAAAGCCAGCAGCCTGGAAAAAAGTATTTATAACAGATATCTTGACAAGCAGAAGAGTGTGCTGTCCAATATCCGTCAGAAGATGGGATTAAACAGTACGGCGGCGGGAAATGAGCTGAGCAACTCCATGCAGGAGTACTTAAGCCACATTTATGAGCTTCTGCTGGAGCAGGGCGTCCTGATCCAGGATAAAATTGACGAAGAAGACAGCAAATATATTCAGTATACCAAGGATAAATTAAGCCTCAGCGCCTTTTTGCAGCATGCGCTTGCAAACACCTGGATTGATCTGTCTGTTCTGGAAATAGACGATTCCTACTACAGCACCGATGAGCTCTACGGGATGCTTCTGGATTATATAGAAGAACTGCTGAAAAAAGACAGCCGGTTTACCAAGATGATTTATAGTGATATGGTCTATTCTTATGAGCTGTCCGGAAAAGAAGTCTGTCTGCTTCTCTATGAACAGGGTGTTTTGAAAAAGGACAAGGATACAATAGCGAAGCTGGAATCCGGCGCCATGTCGCCCTATTCATTTATTATAAATAAAATCAAGAAGCTGGAAATTACGCCTGATCAGCTGGCCCTGGACCCGTGTTCCGGCGCGATTGTCGTAAATGATGTGAACACCGGGCAGGTTCTGGCTATGGTTACCTATCCCAGCTATGACAACAATAAGATGGCCAATACAATTGACTCCGAGTATTACACCTATCTGGTCAACAACAATTCCAAACCTTTCTTAAACCGGGCAACCCAGACGCAGCTGGCACCCGGGTCCACCTACAAGATGCTTACTTCAGCGGCGGCGCTGGAGGAGGGGGTGGCGCAGGAAGGCACACGGGTGAAGGATCAGGTTGTATTTAATAAAATTCCCATGCCTCCAAAATGCTGGATTTCACCGTCCAGCCACGGTACTATAGATATTACCACCGCGCTGGAGGTATCCTGCAACTATTTCTTCTATGAGATGGGCTGGCAGATGAGCCAGAAATCCGGAGTATATAATTCGGATGTGGGCCTTAGAAAGCTTAGGAAATATGCGAAGCTGTTTGGTCTGGATTCCACCACCGGCGTGGAGATCGGGGAGGCGGAGCCGAAGATATCCACACAGGATTCCATCCGTTCCGCGATCGGGCAGGGCAATAACGCATATACCCCGGTTCAGCTGTGCCGTTATGTTTCTACCGTTGCCAACAGCGGAACCTGCTATGATATGACTTTGATTGACAGCATCAGGGATCTGAATGGAAATGTCATAATGAAAAAAGAACCGGTTGTCTCATCCGAAGCGGATTTTTCGCCTACGACCTGGCGGCTGATCCATAACGGTATGTGGAAAGTGTGCAACGGCAGCAGAAGCTCGGTCTCCGGGCTGTTTAAGAGCCTTCTGGACGGCGGTGTGGCGGTGGCCGGCAAGACGGGTACCGCCCAGCAGAATACGTTCCATCCGGATCACGCCCAGTTTGTCTCCTATGCGCCTTATGACAATCCGGAGATTGCGGTTCAGGTAACGATACCGAATGGATACAGCTCTACCAATGCGGCGGAGTTAGTCAGCTATGTTTACCAATATTATTACAAAGTAGGCGACACGAAAAAACTGATTAACGGGGATGCGACGAAGCCGAAATCATCCGCCCGCAGCGATTAGTGGGGGAATTTCCCGAATAGCAGAGGGCGATTGTGCCGGAAGAAAAAGGAATCTGTCGTAATATTAGATGTTTTGGATATTATGTATAGATTCCTTGAAATTTTAAAATATCAATTGTATAATTAGTAGATGGAACTTCGCGGTTTGCGGAAAGTTTACGCAAAAGATGTGCCGTTTTGCCTGTTTTTATCGGAATTTCCGGACAGGCGGCATATCGGTTTGAATGATCTGCATTTTGAAAATCATGTGTGGAATGGGAACATCTTTCCTGTTGCAGTACCGCAGTCCTGTGATATGCATGGGGGTAAAAATGGATAATTCAGTCATGATCAAAGGAACAAAATCAGGCATCATCCTGGTATTGGATGAGGATACCGATTTTGAAATACTGAAAGAGAACATAGCCGCCAAATTTGCCGAAGCTGCCAGGTTTTTTGGAAATGCCCAGGTGGTTTTGAGCTTTGAGGGCAGACGATTAACAAATGAGGAACAAAGAGACGTACTGGATACCATTGAGAACAATTCAGATTTACGCATTGTCTGCATTGTAGATGCAAAAGAAGAAAATGAGAGGCTGTTCAAAAAAACGCTGGAGGACAAGCTCATGGAGCTGGGAACCAATTCAGGACAGTTTTTCAAAGGAAACCTGCGAAAGGGACAAGTCGCGGAATTCGATACCAGTGTTATTTTTCTGGGTGATGTTTATCCCGACGCCAAAATCATTTCAAAAGGAAATATTGTCATCCTGGGATCACTGGAGGGCGAAGCATTTGCCGGCGCCTCCGGCAATCACGGTGCCTTTATTGTCGCCATGGATATGCAGCCGCAGCGGCTGCGCATCGGCGATTTGAAATGGCATACCCCTCAGAAACGAAAGATAAACCTGTCGAAGAAGACAAAGATCGCATTTGCTGAGGAAGGCGAAATACATATTGAGGTCCTTTCCCGAAATGCCTTAAACAAAGCTTATGGAGGTTTATTAAATGGGTGAGGTAATTGTAGTTACATCCGGCAAGGGCGGAGTGGGAAAAACAACAACGACTGCCAATCTGGGCTGCGGGCTGTCAAAGCTGGACAACAAGGTTGTACTGATTGATACCGATATCGGTCTGCGTAATCTGGATGTGGTGATGGGACTGGAAAACCGCATTGTCTATAATCTTGTGGATGTAATTGAAGGAAACTGCCGTTTGAAGCAAGCACTGATACGGGACAAGCGTTATCCCGGACTTTATCTTCTTCCTTCGGCTCAGACGAGGGATAAAAATGCGGTTACCCCGGAGCAGATGAAGAAGTTGTCCGATGAATTAAAGGAAGAGTTTGATTTTGTGCTTCTGGACTGCCCGGCAGGTATTGAACAGGGATTTAAAAATGCCATTGCAGGTGCAGGCCGCGCCATTGTAGTGACTACTCCTGAAGTATCCGCCGTGCGGGATGCCGACCGTATCATAGGACTTTTGGAGGCTGCCGAAATAAAGGATGTGCGTCTTGTAATCAACCGCCTCAGGCCGGATATGGTAAAACGGGGCGATATGATGTCTTCGGAGGATGTGGTGGAGATTCTGGCTGTTGACCTGCTGGGAGTGATACCGGACGACGAGGATATCGTGGTGTCTACGAATCAGGGGGAGCCTGTCGTGGGAAATGATTCTCTGGCCGGACAAGCATATGCCAATATCTGCAGAAGAATTCTGGGCGAGGAAGTGCCCGATCTGGACCTGAGCGAAAAGCCGGGATTCTTTCAGCGGTTATTCGGAAGAAAAAAGACCAAATAAACACTAAACAACGGGCTCGCCGCGTAAAAGCGGATGCTTTTGTCACAATTAGCCGTCGGGTGTTGTTTAGGGCAGAAGCAGCTTATCGGGTCGAATGTTTGTCATGAATAAGAGGAGGCAGCAATATGATGTTTCGTAATCTTATACAAAAGAGAACTTCAGGTAAAGTTGCCAAAGACAGGCTGAAATTGGTTCTGGTTTCCGATCGTACCAATTGTTCCCCGGAAATGATGGAACAGATGAAGAAAGATATTCTGCACACCATCTCAAAATATGTTGAAATAGACAAAGACAAAATGGAAATTAAGATAGAGAGCAGTACAATACCGGTATTGTTTGCCAACATACCGATCCGCAAATTCAATACCAAGCGCAGCTGATGTTTGAACAGGAGATCATGGTGAAAGGATAGCGGACAATTCGGAAACGTTCTGCCGGACATACGAGGTATTTTTATGTTTAACTTCAAAAACTACACATGGAAGCACTATCGCATTTCTATGGTAGTGATTGTAACTATACTGGCGATGGCAAGCTCTCTGATGCTTTATCTTTCCGGTGATCATTCTCTGATGAAACGTCAGATTATGGGATTTCTTCTGGGACTGGCTGTATTGGCTGTGGTCTCATTGCTGGATTATCACTTTGTGTGCAAGCTTGCAATATTATATTACGCTGTTGTCATAATTATGCTGGCCCTGGTGCGTTTTTCTCCTTTGGGTGAGGATCATACCACAGGCGCGTACAGATGGCTCTCGCTGGGGCCTCTGGACCTGCAGGTTTCGGAGCTGGCGAAGATTGCGCTGATTATAATTATGGCAGTATTCTGCCAGAAGTACCGGCATAAGATGGATCGGTTTGCCACCTTTTTGATTGCCTGTGCCGTTATGGCTTTTCCGACGTTTTTAATTTTGATCCAGACCGACCTTTCTTCCAGTATGGTCATGGTATTTATCTTTGCAGTTATGATGTTTGTGGCCGGATTGTCGTACAAAATCATTGTACCTATTCTGGCGGTGGGGCTGCCGTCATTTGCCGTGTTGGTTTGGTATGTTCAGCAGCCATACCAGATATTGCTTTCAGGGAAACAGCAGGAGAGGGTGTTGGGATTTTTTAATCCGGAATTGTATTCGTCCTCTTACATGTATCAGCAGATTAAATCCGTTCAGGCGATTTCATCCGGAGGGGTGTATGGTAAATTTATATCCGGAAATTTGGATGCTTACCGCAATCACATGGCTGTTTATGTTAGTGAGAGTGATTTTATCTTCTCCATTGCAGGAGAGGAGTTTGGTTTTATAGGCTGCTGTATTTTAATTATTTTACTTGCTATCCTCATCGTTGAGTGCCTGGTGATTGCCAAGAAGTCCAGGGATTTCCTGGGCTATATGATTGCGATCGGCGTATCCGCCATGTTCGCTTTTCAGGTTTTTGTCAATATCGGTGTTGCCACATCTCTGCTTCCCAATACCGGACTGCCGCTGCCATTTTTGAGCTACGGCCTCAGTTCCATGATAAGCAGTATGATTGCACTAGGTATGGTAATTAATATAGGATTGCAGAGAAAGAGATAGGAGGACTTTATTCATGAACATAGGTTTGGTGGCCCACGATGCCAAAAAGAAACTGATGCAGAATTTCTGTATCGCCTATCGGGGAATATTGAGCAAAAATGAGATTTTCGCAACCGGAACAACCGGAAGGCTGATTGAGGAAGCGACGAATTTATCCGTCCATAAATATCTGGCGGGACACCTGGGCGGAGAGCAGCAGCTGGCGGCTCAGATCGAGCACAATCAGATTGATCTGGTCATATTTTTGAGAGATCCTCTATCCCCCAAATCCCATGAACCGGATGTGAATACGGTAGTACATCTTTGTGACACTTATAATATTCCGTTGGCTACCAATCTTGCTACGGCAGAATTATTAATCAGAGCACTGGACAGAGGAGACTTGGATTGGCGGGAAATACTAAAACAGTAAAAAGACATACGATCATAATAAGTGTTGGACTGCTCATGCTGGCCTGTTTTCTGCTGACCGGCTGCAGCAAAAAAGAAACCGGTTATCTGCTTGGATTTTCATCTTCCGCGGCGCTCTCATCGGTTGAGATGGAGGATGCGCCGGAGACCCTTCCTTTATTTGCCGAGGATCTGTGTGTAATTCCCGCAGACGGAGAGGGCACAGAGGCGGATGATACGATCAAAGCGGCGGCGGCCATGCTGGTGCATGTGGAGGATGGAGAAGCCCTCTATGCTTCTCATGCCTTTGACAGGCTCTATCCCGCCAGCATAACTAAGCTGGGTACAGCTTATATGGCGCTGAAATACGGCAATTTGTCCGACATTGTCACCATAAGCTACAATGCTTCCCATATTACCGAGCCGGGTGCCAAACTCTGCCGGTTTAAAGAAGGGGATAAGATCGACTTAAAGACACTTCTGACCGTACTGCTGGTTTATTCCGGAAATGATGCCGGAATAGCGGTAGCAGAGCATATATCGGGAACAGAGGAGGCTTTTTGCGAGCAGATGAACGAAGAGTTGAAGGCTCTGGGGGCGGTAGATACTCATTTTACCAATTCCCATGGACTTCATTCCGACGACCACTATACCACAGCATATGATATCTATCTCATATTTAACGAATTGCTGAAATATGATTTATTTACGGATATCATTCAGACGAGTCTGGTTCATGCGTCCTATAAGGACAGCAGCGGCAAGACGGTTGAGCGGGAGTTTGAAACTACAAACCGTTATTTTCTGCGCACAACGAAAGCTCCGGAGGGAATTACCGTGCTGGGCGGAAAAACCGGCACTACAGATAAAGCGGGTTCCTGTCTGATCGTTTACAGTAAGGATCAGGACAGAAATCATTATATTTCTTTGCTGCTCCGGGAACCAACCAATGATATGCTTTATTCGCAAATGACATATCTGCTGGAGAAAACCGCATCCCAATAGGCGGCAGGGCTCATCCGTTTTGGAAAGACGGCCTGAAATGCGTTGGAAAGATAATTGATAAAAATGCCATAAGTTTTCTGATTTTAGGAGTTGTATTTTCGTATATATTATACTATAATTAAGAAAATGATATATGTTTTTTATGCATATACTACAAATACGTAACACGCAAGGAGGAGATTGCCATGATACAGATTATTGCAGGCGAAAAAGGAAAAGGAAAGACAAAAGTACTTCTTGATAAAGTAAATGCTTCGGTAAAGGAAAAATATGGAAACATTGTCTATCTTGACAAGAGTGTCAAGCATATGTATGAACTGAATACCAAGGTTCGTCTCATTAACTGCAAAGATTATTATGTAACAAATACCAGTGAGTTTATTGGATTTATCTGCGGGATTATTTCTCAGGATCATGATCTGGAAGAAATTTACCTTGATAGTTTTCTGAATATCGCCTGTTTGGAAGATAAAGACGCCGACATGCTGAGTGCAGCTCTCGAGAAGCTGAGTAAGATTTCTGATATGTTCCATGTGGATATGATTATGAGCGTTTCGAGAAATAAAGAAGATCTGCCGGCCAGCTGTCATGATAAGGTAATCGTAGCATTGTAATACATAGTTTAGAATACAGGACATCAGTAATGGAAACATTGCTGGTGTCTTAGCTTTTTGATATCATACATAACAAAAAGGAAGGGGCAGGAGAAAGTTTGCTTTCTCACCGTCCTTTCTTTTTTTACAATTCTTTGCGTAAATCTGAAAAAAGGGTTTAAAATCAAGAACAGAATAAGTATAATAGGACACAGTGAATGAAATTGGGAGGCACCAACCTTGAGACGAAACAGTCAAAAAGTAGTAAAATATAGAAAGCCCATCCGTATAAATATCGGGGCTGTTATATTTTTAATTATATTTATCTATCTGATTGTCAATGTAGTCATTTACATGGGTAAAGACCATATTGCGATTTATGAGGTATTGGAAAAAAAGATAGCGGATGACAACCGGGTGACCGGTATCGCTCTCCGTTCCGAAAAAGTATATAAAACGGAGCGGGCAGGTTACATTAACTATTTTTACCGTGAAGGAAGCCGCATAGCCAAAAGTTCAAAAGTTTATGCGGTCGATGAGAGCGGTAAAATTTACGATGCGCTGGCTTCCATGGACTACAACTCCAAGCTGACCGAGGAGGAAATAGCCGGTATCCGTTCTGATATTTCAGATTATCGGACAAACTATACGGATTCCGGATACTATAATCTGTACGACTTCAAGTCCAGCATGAATAACCGGGTGCTGGATATTGCCAATACCAGTATGATGGACCAGCTGGATGATTATCTTGAAAATTCAGGAAATGCCGGTTCCTTTTATACGGTGGCGGCAGCGAAAAGCGGCATTATCAGCTATATCGTCGACGGGATGGAAAATCTTAAGAAAGATGATATTACGGCTGCGTCTTTTGACAAAGAGGCCTATCAGGCCGCAGCCCATTCTGTACGCACCACAGAAGCGGTGGCGGTGGACAGTCCGGCCTACAAGCTGATAACCGACGAAAACTGGTCTGTCGTCGTGCCTCTTACGGAAGAGCAGTATAAAAATCTGGAAGATAAAACGACTGTCCGGATTACCTTTACCAAGGATAATGTGTCAGCTAATGCAGGTCTGGAGCTTTTTGAAAAGGAAGGCGCTTATTACGCGGAACTGTCCCTGAACCGTTATGTTGTCCGCTATACGGAGGACCGGTTTATTGAGGTGGAACTGAATATCAATTCGGCCCAGGGGCTGAAGATTCCGGTTACTTCTGTAACGGATAAGAAGTTCTATCTGGTTCCTTCCGATTACATTGCCACAGATGACAATGGCAATACAGGGGTACTGACAGAAGTATACGATCAGGACACCGGGGCGGCCTCCACGGAATTCATTCAGACGGAGATATTTGATATCAATGAAGAGACTTCCATGGCCTATATTGACACTACTTATATAGAGGCCGGAAAATGGGTGATCCATCCGGAAAGCGGCGAAAAATTCCAGGTCAACCAGTCGGATTCTCTCCAGGGTGCCTTTAATGTCAACAAAGGTTATTATGTTTTCCGGCAGGTGGAAATTCTATACCAGAATGAAGAATACTATATTGTCAGGGATGATACGCCCTATGGCCTCTCTGCTTATGATCACATCGTTGTGGATGCACAGATGGCCAATGAGGACTCTTTCATATATTAACGGACAGGACAGCTCTCGGGCTGTCTGCTGTTTTTGGTGATACATTGCATAGAAAGGCAGGAAAATCAGTATGGTTACGGAGAATTTAAAGCAGATTGAACAGAGAATTGAAATGGCGTGCAGGCGGGCCGGAAGAGACAGAAGTGAGGTGACTCTGATCGCCGTCAGCAAGACAAAACCTTTGAATATGATTCAGGAAGCGATGGATTGCGGGATTCGGGATTTTGGTGAAAACTATCCCCAGGAGCTGAAGCAGAAAGCCGAAGCTGTCACGGAAGCAGTGCGCTGGCACCAGATCGGCCATCTCCAGCGGAATAAAGTAAAGATGATCATTGATAAAGTATGCCTGATTCATTCCGTTGATTCTCTGCGTCTGGCCGAACAGATCAATGAAGAGGCAGCAAAACGTAATCTGGTCTGCCCGGTTTTGATCGAGGTCAACATAGCGGAGGAAGAATCCAAGTTCGGTGTGACCAGAGACAATATCTACGGGCTTTTGGAAGATATTTCCAGACTTTCCCATATTAAGGTTACTGGTTTGATGACAATTGCGCCTTATGTACAAGATGCTGAGGAAAATCGGGAGAATTTCCGAAATTTACACAATTTATATGTTGACATAAAAAGTAAAAACATTGATAATATTAATATGAATGTTTTGTCCATGGGTATGACCGGTGATTTTGAAGTGGCAATTGAAGAAGGTGCTACGATGGTCCGGGTAGGGACAGGCATTTTCGGCGAGAGAGACTATCATAAGTAATAATCCCTCGTCCTATTTTTATGTACATAATATGTACTGCATCTCATAGTGTGCAGCTGGTATGAAACGTTACGGACGATAAATTTTCCCTTGTCCCGGAGCAAGGCCCCGGGACAGTATGGCTGGTTTCTATATGTGGTATTATGGTCTTAACGGGGCCGAGTCTTTGAAGAGAGGATGGCATGGTTAACATGTTTAATAAGTTTTTGAACTATTTACGGTTAAACGATGAAGATGAATTTGATGATTATGATGAATACGAAGATGAGGTAAACAGAGAGAGAGAGCTGGAAGAGCGCAGGGCCAGGGCGGCACAGCGTTCCCAGAGAAAACGCGACCGGTACGAGGATGAGGACCGGTATGAGAGAGAAGAACCCAGAAGAGAGCGGAGAGACAGGGATTATAATCGTAATTATTCTTCCAGAGATAGAGATACCCGAACTGCCGACCGGGATGCCAGGGCAGCCGCAGGGGAGCGTACTTCCTCCCGGGCAGAACAGCGCGGCAGACAGCAGGAGGCAGAAGAGCGGACAAGCCGCAGGGGCAGTACCAGAATGGAACGTACAACCAATAATAAGATCGTTCCGATCCGTACTACTTCCCACGGCATGGAAGTCTGCATCATCAAGCCAACTACCTTTGGCGATTCACAGGATATTTGTGACATGCTGTTAAACGGACGAGCTGTTATTGTAAATCTGGAGGGTTTTGATCCAGGCGAAGCACAGCGTATTATTGATTTTGTGTGCGGCAGTGTGTATGCAATGAATGGAAAGCTGCATTCCGTAGCAAAGTATATTTTCATTTTCTCACCGGCTTCTGTAGATATTTCAGGAGATTTCGCCGAGTTTTTCCAGGAGTCCGGATTTGGAGTACCTACCTTTAATAAAGAATTCTAATTCGTACAGACAAACAGAGAGATGAGCAGAGGCAGAGATTGAATATAGGAAAAGAAGATCAGCTGTTTTTAAACAGACTGAGGGAATTGACAGCATTTACGGACCGTAAGGGAATTCCATTTTACACCGGATTTCTTGGGCTGCATGAACAGAGCCTGTTTCATTCGGCAGAGCATGAGATACGCCCGCCAGTCCGTTTCCGTCTGTTCGGGGGATATGGACAGGCCGAGAGACAGATGGTGTGTTTTTATAATGAGGATACGGGGATTGAACCGGATTTTCCCATACACACGGTGCTGGTAAGCACTCTGGACGCCAAGTTTGGGGAGAAGCTGACCCACAGGGATTATCTGGGGGCTATATTGAATCTTGGCCTGGATCGCAGCGGTATCGGCGATATTCTCGTTATGGAGAAGTGCGGTTATATATTCTGTACCGCTAAATTATCAGCGTTTCTGGAAGAAAATCTGCTTCGAATCCGCCATACATGCGTTTCCTGTCATACGGTTGAATTTACAGAAGCTGATTATACTCCTGAGACGGAGATCATTACCGTAACGGTCGCTTCCGCCCGTCTGGACGCGGTGCTGGCCGCCGTCTATCATGGTGCGCGTACACTGCTTGCTTCTTATATCAGCAGCGGAAAAGTTTTTGTGAATGGGAAACAGATTGATTCTAACAGTTTCCAGTTGAAAACGGACGATGTTGTATCCGTCCGGGGACTTGGCAAGTTTATATACAGAGGGGTTACCGGGCAGACCAGGAAGGGGAGGCTCGGTATCGAAATACAAAAATATGTGGGATAAAATCTGGAGGTAGATACCATGTTAACGCCAATCGACATTCAAAACAAGTCTTTGAAAGCTGGACGGGGCTACAAGAAAAAAGATGTGGATTCCTTTATCGCGGAATTGTTTCAGGACTACGAAGCACTGTATAAAAAGAATCTGGAGCAAAAAGACAAAATTTCTGTGCTCTCAGAGGGGATTCAGTACTACAAGACGATGGAAAAGACCATGCAGGGAGCCCTTCTTTTGGCTGAAAAGACAGCGGAGGAAAGCAGGAAATCTGCAGATGATAAGGCTGCGGGAATCATTGAAAATGCCACAAACCGTGCCAGAATGATTATAGCAGATGCAAAGAATGAATTGAAATCACTTGAAACGAAGTCTCAGAAATTAATCCAGGAGTACGAGCATTACCGTTTAAATTTCAAGCATTTATTAAAGACGCAGTTAGAGCTGCTGGAAAGTGACAATTATAAACTGTACTCTATGACGGATACCTTTTCCCGTCTGGAGGAACAGGCTCTGACCGAAGTGGCTCTGGCTCATGAGGATTTGAACGAGGAAGAGCCGGAACCTGCACAGATTGCCGAAGAGGATGAGGAAAGTGCAGCGAGAGAGGATGACTTTTCAGACGTTTCTGAGGAGGAAGAGGAGAAAGAAGAGGGAGAAATCTCCATTAAAGAATTATTAGATGGGTTCCGCGGGGAGCATCACCAGGAGGAGCCGGCCCCAGAGCAGGAAGTTTCCGGTGAAAGGGAGATAGAGCAGGGGCTACAGGCAGATGCTGCGGCTATTATGAATATGCTGCATAAGCTGGACGATGAGGAGCCTTCCGATGCGGAAGCGGTTGAGAAAACAGAAGAGGAACATTAAATTACATATCAGACTGGATGATGGCTTGATTCATTCCAGATACCGGAATCTTAGTTCCAGGAACACGGGAGCTAAGATTCTTTTCACGGATAACAGGCAGGGAGGACATGTATGAGTAAAACAATAACCATTCATTACAAGGAAGCGCCGATTTATGATATTACGATAGAAAAAGATTTTCATGCTCTGGCAGAGTCTTTAAAGGGGCTGGAGTTAAAGACCTGCAAAGTCTGTATTATTGCGGACTCAAACGTGGCAAAACAGTATGCCGGCGAGGCGGGAAAAACGCTTCTTCCGGCTGTTTCAGAAGTGAATACTTTTGTTTTTCCGGCAGGCGAAGAATCCAAAAATTTAAATACAGTGATGGATGCATATGAGTTCCTGATCCAGCATAAATACGACAGAAATGATGTCATTATCGCTCTGGGCGGAGGTGTGACAGGAGATTTGGCTGGATTCACCGCCTCTACTTATTTGAGAGGTGTGAGAGTAGTGCAGATTCCTACCTCCCTTCTGGCCATGGTAGACAGCAGTATCGGCGGTAAAACCGGGGTGGATTTCAATGCTTATAAAAACATGGTTGGAGCTTTTCATCAGCCCAAAGCCGTTTATATGAATCTGTCCGCTCTGCTTACGCTCAGTGAAAAGCAGTTTAATTCAGGCTTTGCAGAGGTAATCAAGCATGGTCTTCTGGAAGATGCGCCTCTTTATAACTGGATGAAAGAAAATCGGGCGGCTCTTATGGACAGAGACCTGTCCGCTCTGGAAGAAATGATCCATCGGAGCTGTCTGGACAAAAAGCGGATCGTGGAAGTTGATCCCCTGGAAAAGGCAGAGCGTGCTTTGCTGAACCTGGGGCATACACTGGGACATTCCATTGAAAAACTGATGGATTTTAAATTGCTTCACGGTGAATGTGTTTCCATCGGTACGGTTGCCGCAGCCTATCTATCCATGAGACGGGGTATGATAACAGAAAACGCACTGGAAGATATCATAGAAACATTTCGTAATTATAAGCTGCCTGTCAGTATCTCGGGTTTAAAACCGGCAGACATTCTGGCTGTGTCCAAAAGCGATAAAAAAATGGAGGCCGGCCATATCAAATTTATTCTTCTCAAACAGGTCGGAAGAGCAGTTATGATGAAGGATATTACGGATCAGGAACTGTTGGCGGCAATCGATTTTATATCGGTTCCATAAAGGAAAGGCAGGTATTTGATCCATGAAAAAGAAACTGGGTTTACTCTTGATTCCTCTCCTGGTCCTGATTGATCAGCTGACCAAACTATATGCAAAAACCTATCTCCAGGAGCACGGTCCGGTTACGGTTATCAAAGGGGTATTTCAGTTCCGGTATCACACCAATTCCGGCGCGGCCTGGGGCATGCTGGAAGATCGGATCTGGCTTTTTGTATTGATTACACTGGCGGCTCTGGTGCTGCTGGGCATTATATATTTCCGCCTTCCCGCACAACGGAAATTTGTCCCGATACAGATTATCCTGTTGTTTATTGTGTCAGGGGCGGTCGGCAATTTGATTGACCGGGTGTCTTATCATTACGTGGTGGATTTTTTGTATCTGGAGCTGATTGATTTTCCGATTTTCAATCTGGCGGACTGTTACGTGACGATGTCCATAGCCGTACTTGTTATTCTGATGATATTTAAATATAAAGAAGCGGACATTGACGTTTTGTTTTCCAAAAAGGAACAGACAGACCACAAGCAGGAACTAAAAGATGAATGAAATAACACTGACCGTAGAAGAGGAGCAGGCCGGAAACCGGATTGACCGCTATCTGGCCGATCAGCTGGCCGATTTATCCCGCAGTTTTATTCAGAAACAGTTTAAGGACGGTATGGTCACCGTAGATCGTAAGCCGGTGAAAGCAAATTACCGGATACAAGCCGGTGAAGCCGTTTCTTTTACCATGCCGGAAATTCGGGAACCGGAGATCCTGCCGGAGGATATCCCTTTAGACATTTTGTACGAGGATGGGGATGTTATCGTCATAAATAAGCCCAAAGGCATGGTTGTCCACCCTGCGGCGGGACATTACAGCCATACTCTGGTAAACGCGCTGTTGTATCACTGCAAGGACAGTCTGTCCGGCATAAACGGCATTCTGCGGCCCGGCATTGTCCACCGCATTGACATGGATACCACCGGAGTTCTGGTGGCCTGCAAAAATGACAGAGCCCATCACAGCCTGGCGGCTCAGCTGAAAGAACATTCAATTACTAGAAAATACAATGCAATTGTATATAATATTCTCTCGGAAGACGGGACGGTCAATGCTCCAATCGGGCGGCATCCCACCGACAGAAAAAAAATGGCCGTGAACTACAGCAATGGCAAGGAGGCAGTTACTCATTATCACGTAGTAGAAAATCTGGGCGGCAGGTATTCTTATATCGAATGTCAGCTGGAAACGGGCCGTACTCACCAGATCAGAGTTCATATGGCCAGTATTCATCATCCGCTGCTGGGTGATGAGTTATATGCTTCCGGAAGGGCCAGACTGCCGTATTCCCTCCAGGGTCAGGTGCTGCATGCAAGAATATTGGGCTTTATCCATCCCACAACGCAGCAATATATGGAGTTTGAAGCCCCTTTGCCGGAATATTTTACAAATTTATTACGAATTTTACGAGGTTAGTAAGACTTTTGCCCGGAGATGTTACAATTTCCGGGCAAAAGTCTTGACAAAGTCATTCTAGCCGTGTAGTATAGAGGCATACACGTTATTATAGGGGTGTAGTATGCCTGCAGAGAAGAGTTGAAAATCACCATTTTATCTTGTATTTTTTTGTATAGCATTTACATTTGTTACTACAGGAATATAAAAAATAAAGGAATGAATTCGACAATTTTCTACAGATAGAGTAAAGTATTTGTGGGGTACTGACGGTGAAGGAATTGAGGCTGCACGAAGGCGAATTGAATGTAATGGAGCTGCTTTGGTCCAACAAGGTTTTAGCAGCCAGAGACATTGCAAAGATAATCAAAGAATACATCGGATGGGAAAAGAATACGACCTATACCGTAATTAAACGATTAATCGAAAAGGGTGCGGTTATTCGTGAGGACCCGGGATTTATGTGCAAGGCCGCGGTCAATAAGCAGGCGGTTCAGAGAATTGAGACGGATGCGCTGATATCCAAAATGTATAATGGCTCCGTTGAGAATTTCATTCAGCAGTATCTCAGATTTCAGGATTTATCACCTGCAGCAATATTGCAGCTGGAGCAGATCATCAGTGAACAGAAGTTTTAAACGTTTGGATCATTGGCCGGCAGGCAGGTGAGTACAGGTATTCTTCGTTATAGTTATTGTTCTATCTATTCGCAAAACACAAGTTTAACGAAGACTTCCTGCTATTTAACATTGAGTTTCTTCATCTTTTATTATATTTGTTTTTCCTTATATAGGCCGGGGCTTTTGTCCCGGCCTATATTAAATCTTAGGCCACGGAAGGCTGTTCTTTGTAATTCCTTTCTTTCATTGAAATACTACTTGTCATCAGCCGCCAGTCACTGTATGATTGTATTGCTGTGATATTTTATTTGAGGTACACGTTATGAAAAAAACGAAGGGACTGAAATTATACAATCTGATTTTTCCCCTATGGATCTTATGGCTGATTCCTGCAGCATGGCTTGTGGTACTGCCGGCGAATCTGTTCATTGATTTTGTTGTCATTATTCTCACCATGAGGCGCCTGCATTTACCTGATCGCTCCCGGCTGACAGGGAAAATATTGTTTCCCGCCTGGGGATATGGTTTTCTGGCTGATTTTGCCGGTACCGGAATGATGTTTGTGGCGGACAATGTAGATGCTTTTCGAACTATATTTAACTGGAATACATATAATCCTCTGGATAATCTTTTTTCATTCCTGTGGACTGCTTTATCTGTTTTAATCGCAGGCCTCTGTATTTATTTTTTTAACTTAAAGCTGGTACTCAATCAAGTAGAATTTGATATTGCGTCCAGAAAAAAGATTGCTCTTTCCCTGGCTGTTTTTACCGCTCCGTATTTCTTCTTTCTGCCCACAGAATTATTTTTTTAGGGCAGCGTCGATGGACACAGTCACAAAATAATTAAATGAAGGTGTTAATAAC
The DNA here is from genome assembly GCF_032380675.1 of Anaerolentibacter hominis. Classification (NCBI taxonomy): domain Bacteria; kingdom Bacillati; phylum Bacillota; class Clostridia; order Lachnospirales; family Lachnospiraceae; genus Anaerolentibacter; species Anaerolentibacter hominis. Next base: position 1,451,577 of record NZ_JAWDIX010000001.1, on the reverse strand, counting down.
AAATGATAGGTTTAGGAACGATAATTAATACTGCCGGAATTATCATAGGCGGACTGATCGGGTTACTGTTTGGCCGGTTTATAACGAAACGGTTTCAGGATACATTGATGAAAGCCACCGGCGTCTGTGTTATGTTTGTAGGGATGGGCGGCGTGATGGAAAAAATGCTGGCTGTCAGCGGAGACCGGCTTACATCCGGGGGCGCTCTGATGATGATCGGCAGCCTGGCCATTGGTTCACTCCTGGGAGAATGGCTCAATATTGATCTTCGTATGGAGCAGTTTGGGGAATGGCTGAAGATTAAAACCGGCAACAGCGGGGATGCGAAATTTGTGGAGGGCTTTGTCACAGCTTCTCTTACTATTTGTATTGGAGCTATGGCGGTTGTAGGTTCTATTCAGGATGGTCTTACAGGGGAGTATTCCGTCCTTGCCCTGAAGGCTGTGCTGGATTTGATTATTATATTGATCATGACCTCCTCGTTGGGAAAAGGCTGCATCTTTGCTGCCATACCAGTTGCAGTTTTTCAGGGTTCCGTCACCCTTCTGGCAAGATTGATTGAACCGCTGATGATTCCGGCAGCTCTTGACAATCTGTCTTTTGTGGGTTCCATTCTGATTTTCTGCGTAGGCGTCAATTTAATTTGGGAAAAGAAATTTAAAGTGGTTAATATGCTGCCGTCTATTGTGGTGGCTGTGATCTGGGCTTTGATAGCCAGTCTGTAGCGTTTTGCTAAATATCGAAAAAAAGCCTCTCTGAAAAGAATTAATCTTTTCAGAGAGGCAAAACCAAACCCGAAGTTTAGAATCAATCTAAAACACTGAGTAAGTTTTTCACTTCTTTTTTTGCATTTGTTCCCGTACGGTTAAAGCTGTCATAACGGAAGAACATGTATCCGTCTACCTCTCCGGTCCCTCTCCCATACAGAACCTGGCGTTTCAGCTGATCGGTATCGGTTGCCCATTCACCGCCCACACTCTTCTCTCCTGCCCGGTATGTGGCAATTCCAATGTATACATTAACCGTTTCACTGGTCCTGATACTCAGCCAGCGGTCAACCGTTTCATCGTAAGGGCAGACCGAATGACTGAAATCCCAGTAAACCTGAGGGCAGATATAATCAATATAGCTGGAAGAAGCCATCCAGGTCTTAACATCTGCATAATAACTGCTGTTGGAATATAAGTTATCAATATTACCGGCCGGGCTGATTCCGAATACAACGGAGGAATCAATATCTTTAATTTCTTTATATATTTTTTTAATTAAAGTGTTGATATTGCCGCGGCGCCAGTTGACAATGGATTTTGCAGCTGTGCCTTTTTCTTCACATTCCTTCTGATAGGCTTTATACTCCGTAGCATCAAAATTGCTCTTATAGGCGGTTCCCAGGTTAGGATAAAAATAATCATCCATGTGAATACCGTCTACATCATAATTCTGAACGATCTCTTTGATACCATTTATAATCAGCTTCTGCGCATCGGCGGAAGCCGGATTCAAATAGTGCTTACCGCCATACTGCAGTACGTTTCTGGCTGTTTTCTTGCCTTCACTCCAGATTTTCGCCTGATTGTCATCGGACAGATCATCATACGTCATATAACCGCCGTCTGTTACACGAAACGGATTTACCCATGCGTGAAGCTCTAATCCGCGCTCATGGGCAGCTTCTACCATATATTCCAGAGGATCATACCCTGGATCTACACCCTGTGTTCCTGATACAAAGCGGGACCAGGGATAATACTCCGACTGATACAGGGCATCGCTGAACGGTCTCACCTGGACGATAACTGCGTTCATGTTCAGATCGACGACCCGGTCAAACATGGTATCAATTTTATCTTTAAACGCCTTTTCCTCATAGCCGTTCTTTGAGAACTCAAGGTAAGAGATCCAGACGGCTCTCAGTTCCAGCTGTACCTGGAAGGGATACAGTGTTGTATTGCCCGCTTCATCCTCCGCCAGTATCGTATACTCTCCGGATTCTGTAATCTCAGCGCTGCCGGCTGTCACATCCTGAGCGCTCTCCCACTGTTTGTCTGTGGCCTTATCAACCGTTCCTGGGGTTAACAGAAGTTTGGCTATACCAGAATCGGAATCCTCCGCATCGATCGTCAGCGTTCCTTTCTGATTCATAACGGTGTAATCTGCTGAATTTACAACAGGTTCTGTTTTATCGATATTTTTAACCTGAAATGTTTTTAATGTCTGATTGCCCGCCTTATCCGTTGCCAGGAAGGAATATACGGCATTTTTCTTTACAGTCACTGAACCGCTTCCGTCCTTCAGGTTCAGGACCTTGCCGTCTTTTTCCACCGCTGCCGCATCTTTTTTACTGGTCAGATATTTCACTTCTTTTATGCCGGAATCGGCGTCGCCTGCTGTAACCGTCAGCTTTACACTGCCGTTGGTATAAGCGGTTTTATTTGCCTTGATAGTGATCTCAGGCACGGTTTTATCAATATTGGAAACCGTCACCTTCTTCGTCGTTACATTCCCGGCTTTATCCTTTGCATAAAATGTATATGTACCGTTTTTCTTAATAGTAACGCTGGCTGTTGATTTGGATAATTTCAGCGTTGTACCTTCCTTGGAAAAATAGGAAGCTGTCCTGGACCCGCTGGCCCATTTTACTTTGCTGATTCCGGATGCATCCGTAACCTTAAGAGTGATTTTAATACTCTTATTCGTAGGGGTTTCTTTACTCATTGTGACCTTCACTGTAGGTTTTTTGGTATCCTTCTTTGCTGCGTCGGCCGTTTTTCCCTGGCCGAGCAGCGTAAAGATACAAAGAGCCATAAGCAGAAGCCACTTCATGCTGTGTCGTTTCATATTGTGCCTGCCTCCCTGTTGTTTTACTATCTTATTAACGTTGTGTCGGATATGCTGCAAATAACTGTTCTACCACATCAAACAATGCCTGTGCTGTCGTTCTCTGGAAGGATTCCTTCTTGAATTTAGCCAGATCCGAGGAGTTGGTCATATATCCCAGTTCGATCAGAACAGCAGGTACCGAATTATATTTTGTCACCACATAGCCAGCCTGACGGATCGGATTGGTCCGGTGATTAATATCGATCATGTCCGGAAGCCGTTCTTCAATAAATTCAGCCATCTTCTTGCTGGTCAGACCGTTATAAATAGGTGAATTATTGTTGCTGGAGTAATATACCTCCAAACCGTTGACAGCGGCTGATCCGGTATAGGAATTCAAGTGCAGGCTGATGAAGTAGTCAGCGTTTACTTCCTCCGTAAAAGCAGCACGTTCGTACAGATCTACTTTAACATCGGTAGTTCTGGTCCAGTATGCCTTAATGTCGGAACTGTTGAAGATCTCCTTTCCGTAAGTATATAGGATATTCTGGACGACATCTTTTTCATTTACGCCGCCTTTTACACTTCCCGGATCGGTTCCGCCGTGGCCGGCATCCAGAACGATGATCTTGTCAAATATTTCATCGGGGTCACCGATTGTAATGCCGATCCCATTATCAGTCTGGCTCAGACGGTATCCCTGCACCCTGGAACAGTCTATATTGATAACCGTATTATAACCGTCGAAGCTCATGAATGTATTCGTAACATTCTCACCCAGTACCGTGACCGGATTGGCATTGTAAAAGCTCAGATAGTCTCCCGGTATCTTAATCTGTATTCTTTTCTTCAGGTATAAATCTTCGTCGGTTATACTGGAGTAACTCACTCCTGTCGGAAGAGGAATAACCGATTTTTTCGTATCCTCATAAAAGCTGATTAACAGCCCGTCGGACATTGCCGTTGCCTTAAATGGCACTCCATCCTTCTTTGTTATTGTAATAACCGTGTTATTCCCATTTTGAATGATCATAAGGTTGTTCAGATAATACTGAGAGTTAATGATCTGATTCACATTCCCCAGGGCATTAACCGTATTTTTCAGGGTTACATAAACATGGGAAGAATCATTGGTTATATCATAATCAAAGGAGCTTATACCGTTCAGCCGGACGTACTCGTAGGTGGATGTGGCGCCTGCGCTGGCTTCTGTGAGATAATCCCTGTAAACGGTCACGGTAAGGCTGCAGCGGTCCGGTGACAATGACAGTTCATACGTAAGTTTCCCGGCCTCATTGGCATTGATATATACAACAGACGAATTGGATGTGGACACGCCGGCTGTATTGACATATTTAATCAGCGTATTGTTATAGTTATAGACTTCATCCGATGTTGTTGTATTCGCCAGATTAATGGATAAGATACCATTTGCGTTTGCAGTGGCCGATATATTTCCCATAGGCATACTTGTACGAATGATATACTGCTCACTCTTCTGTCCGGATGCCCCTTCCGTCACATTTATGATGGAAGCGGTCTGCGTATTAGCAGAGGCAATCTCTGCCGTATCTTTCAGGCCCTTAATCTTATTGACTTCGGCCGCGAAGGAAAGTTCCGGTGAGGCGGTCAGATAAACGGTAGTAGGAATTACGGTGATGTCGCCGCCGCCATTATCAGAACCCGGCTTTGTGATAGTAGAAAGTCCTGAGGAGGCATTCCACTCATACTCATAGCCCAAACTATTAGCCGTAAATCTTCCAGGCACCATGACATAGCCTGTTCCTTCCTCATTCTTGATCACCCTGGCTTTGGTATCCATCGTTTTGGCAATACCGTTCACATAAGCGGTATCGCTGTTCATGGTAAAGATAACTGTATTGCCGTTCAGCGTCAGTGTGAGCACCTTCGAGGCTGAGTTATAATTATAGTCCGCTCCCATTGCGGTGGCAAATACTTGTTTAGCGCGAAGCAAAGCCGTGTTGTCAATGATAATAGAAGGCATAGCCCCCGTTGAAAGCTTTTTGCCAAATACACTTACCTTCCCCCGGGTTCCGGTATAATCCTTCCAGGAGCCGTCATAATAAATCTTAAGTCCCTCGTATTCCGGGTCCTCTTCTTCCGGATCTTCCGGCGGTTCTTCCCCTGTGTTTTCTGTGATATAGGCCGTCTTCTTACTGCTGTCCCACTTGTAATTTAATCCAAATGCCTCGCAGGTAAATTCACCGGGAACCATAACATATCCGTCCCCGTCTGCATTCTTAATAACTCTCGCCTCCGTTGACATCGTCTGTTTCTCACCGTCAACATAGGCCGTTTTGCTGTCCATGGTAAATTCAACTGTAGTCGCTCCATCTGTTAACAGCAGCGTTTTCTCAGAAGAATCATACTCATAGGTCAACTTCAGGGCTCCTTTAAATATCTGGTTCGCCCGGATCATAGTCGTATTGTCTATAATCAGCAGAGGCAGAGCCTTTGTGGACTGTACCTTGCCGAATACGCTGACCTGGCCCTGGGTGCCGGTATAGGTCTTCCAGGCGCCGTCATAATAAATCTTAAGGCTGGCGGCCTGTTTCTTTCCTGATAAGGAGACCGTGCCGCTGCCGGCGTTCCATTTATAGTCCACCCCGAGCCCCTCAGATACAAAGCGGGAAGGCACATAGATTTTCGTCGTCTTTGTACTGTAAAAATAAATCTTCATGGGAGCTACGGAAAGTGTATCCTTCTTTCCATTTATGTAAGCAGTCTTGCTTCCAACCTTCAGTTCCACCGTATTATCATTGAACTTAATGACAATTTTACCGCTGGAGCTGGTATATTTGTACGTTCCGCCCAGTGCTTTCTGGAATACATCCTTTGCACCCACCATTGCCGTGCCGTTAACCAGCAGGCCGGGCGTGTTATACTTCTTGCTCTTTCCGTTTACCTGATACTTAATCTGCGTCCCTTTGTAATCCTGCTTCTTGCCGTCGTATTTTATTTTCAGAGTTGCCGCCGATGCGGTAGCGACCGGCAGAACACAAATAAAAAGCAGTGACAGGATTAGCAATGGTTTCTTCCAGTTCTTCATTTTCACTCTCTCCTTGGTGTGATTTATGACGCTCGAACGGTAACGTCATACTCAGATGTTGTCTTTTCCGACCGGCAGAACGGAACAAAGAATGTAGCAGAAGCACATTCCCGCGCCGAGGTTCTGCTTAAAAGATATCCCAGAAAAAAACGGTCGTTTTCACGAACCGTGGTTCAGGAATTCACTATCAGTATCTTATAAATCAAACATGTCACAAATTAGTCAAAAATATTATTTTTTCCGGCCACATATGCCAGCCTTTTGAACTTAACATAGAATACCAGAGAAAGCAAAGAAATTATTCTTAATTATTATGAAGGCCGGTCAACCCCACAATTGCTTGCACTTTTACCTGTGATTCGCTAGAATAACTATATTGTAACTTTATCGTCTATTCTATGAAGGGTTTGATAAACAACATGAAATTACAAAGACTTCTCAGTCTGACACGGTGCGCCGTGGACGACTTTCAAATGATACAGGCAGGTGATAAGATTGCGGTAGGCATCTCGGGGGGAAAAGACAGTCTGACGCTGCTCCATGCCCTTTCCGGTCTGAAACGCTTTTATCCCAACTCCTTTGAGCTGGTGGCTATCGCTGTTCATCTGGGATTTGAGGGACTGGATCTGGCCCCTGTGGCCGCTCTGTGTGAAGAGCTTCAGGTTCCGTTTTATGTGGTTGAAACACAGATTGCATCCATCGTATTTGAACGGAGGCAGGAGTCCAATCCCTGTTCTCTCTGTGCCAAGATGAGAAAGGGTGCCTTTAACCGCAGGGCAGTTGAACTGGGCTGCAATAAAATTGCCTATGCCCATCATATGGATGATATGGTGGAAACAATGCTGATGTCTATGATCTTTGAGGGGCGTTTTCATACCTATTCACCTGTCACGTACCTGGACCGGATGGATATCACATTGATCCGCCCTCTCTTCTATTTGCATGAGACAGATATTATAAACTTTAAGAAGAACTATCAGCTCCCTGTGCAGAAAAATCCCTGTCCCGTGGATGGACATACCAAGCGGGAATATATCAAGGAACTGGTAAAACGGCTGGAGGCAGAAAATCCCGGTACCAGAGAACGGATTTTCCACGGTATTCTGGATACTTATAAACCGGTTTGGGAAGAAAAGAGGGAAAGCATTGGAACGGAATTATCATGATCAGGTTACTATTAAGAATGAATTGAAGCTGCGCGAACTACAAAAGGATCTGCCCCGGTTCGCGGGAGAATTTTTCCGCGGTATTGAACCCACTACTTCTTCCCGGACCCGGATTGCCTATGCCTACGATCTGATTGTTTTTTTCAACTATTTAAAGCAGAATAATCCTTCCCTGAAAAATACGGAAGTTCAGGATCTGAAAGTATCGGTTCTGGATCAGATTAAAGCGATTGATATCGAAGAATATCTGGCCTACTTAAACTACTACCAGAAGGACGGCAGGGAACATATTAACGACGAGTGCGGCAAGAAAAGAAAGCTGATCGCCCTGCGCAGTTTTTACAACTATTTTTACAAGAAAGAGCGGATTACGACCAATCCTGTTGCTCTGGTGGACATTCCCAAGCTGCATCAGAAAGAAATTGTCCGTCTGGATGTGGATGAGGTGGCTGAACTGCTGGATCAGGTAGAGAGCGGTGAGAATCTGACAGAGCGGCAGAAAGCGTATCATGAGAAAACAAAAGCAAGGGATCTGGCGCTGATGACGCTCCTGCTTGGCACGGGAATCCGTGTTTCCGAGTGTGTGGGCCTGGATCTGAATGATGTGGACTTTAAGAATAATGGTATAAAAATCCGCCGGAAAGGCGGATCTGAGACCATCGTCTATTTTGGAGATGAGGCCGCAGACGCGTTGAAGCAATATATGGATCAAAGAAGAAAAATTGCTGCCAAGTCCGGGCATGAGAATGCCCTCTTTCTCTCTATGCAGAATACCAGGCTGACGGTGAAGGCGGTTGAAAATCTTGTCAAAAAGTACTCTCGCCTGGTTACTACAGTAAAGAAGATTACCCCCCATAAACTAAGGAGTACATACGGGACAAACCTCTACCGTGAAACGGGTGATATATACCTGGTAGCGGACGTTCTGGGGCATAAAGATGTTAATACGACCCGAAAGCACTATGCGGCCATCGAGGACAGCCGCCGCCGCAGCGCGGCTAATGTAGTACGGCTTAGAAAAGAAAAGTAGATTGGCAAAAAAGCAGAGCCTCCGTTTCAAACCGGAGGCTCTGCTTTTTCATTATAATTATACTGCATTCATTAGTCTAAGAGTTGTTTTAAAGCCTCTTTCGGCTGAACCCCAACGCTGCGTTTAACTTCAGAACCATTCTTAAACGCAATCACCGTAGGAATGGTAAGTACTCTAAACTGTGCGGCAAGATCCGGTTCTTCATCTATATTGATTTTACCCACAACCACACTGTCTTTTAACTCATCCGCAAGCTGCTCTACTACCGGACCCAGCATTCTGCAGGGACCGCACCATTCTGCCCAGAAATCAACCAGAACAGGTTTATCAGAATTTACTACAACACTCTCAAAATTTTCCTTCGTTATCTTTAATGCCATAAGAAAGCACCTCCATTTATTTTTTCCTCGTTGTTGCATTTACTATATCATTTATTATATACAATGTCAGTAACAATATCACATAACCGGGATATTCCTCAGAAATCCCGTCCAGGAGAAGTTATTTTTCTATGGTGAGACCACAGTCGTAACGGGGAGAAGGATCAAATTCCACCTCTTTTGTCACCGTTTCATAGAGCCGGAATCCGCCGGCCAGATTATAGCAGTCGAATCCATGCTGCTTTAAGATACGGCAGGCAATATAACTTCTCAGACCGCTCTGACAGTTTACATAAATCGTCTTATCCTTATTCAGTTCATCCAGATGGTCCCTTAAGCTGTCAAGGGGAATATTAATCGTTCCCGGAATATGGCCTCTGCCATACTCTGCGGCTGTCCTTACATCCAGCTTCACTGCCCCCTCCTCAATCGAGGGTATATCATTCCAGTAAAACTGTTTCACTTTGCCGGTCATAATATTTTCCCCGATAAATCCGATCATATTAACAGGATCTTTCGCGGATGAAAACGGCGGTGCGTAGCACAGTTCCAGGCCGGTCAGATCGAATACCGTCATCTTCCCTCTGATCGCTGTGGCAATCACATCGCAGCGCTTATCAACGCCTTCAAACCCCACAATCTGAGCTCCCAGGACAAGGCCGTCACTTGCCCGGTACAGCATTTTTACAGCCATATTCGTGGTACCAGGATAGTACCCGGCATGAGCGGCGGAAAATGTATATATCTTCTCATAGTCGATGCCCGCGCTCTTTGCGGCGGTTTCGTTTAATCCAGTGGAGGCTACCGTCATATCAAACAGCCGGAGTACGGATGAACCCTGCGTCCCGTTGTATGTTGAATTCAAACCGCAGATATGATCCGCGGCAATACGGCCCTGCTTATTGGCCGGACCCGCAAGAGGTATATACCCCTCCTGTCCGGTTAGATAATTGCGTATCGCGATCGCGTCACCCACAGCATAAATGTCCGGGTCGGATGTCCGCATAGATTCATCCACCAGTATCGCGCCTCTTTTATTTCGCTCCAGATCACAGTCCTTCGCCAGCTCTGTATCAGGAACAACCCCCAGGGATAAAAGAACCATATCATAGATGATCTCTTCCTCCCCGATCCTGGCGTGTATTCCGTCTGTCTCCGGCTGCAGGCGCTCAACCGGAGTATTCAGTTTTAACTTGATCCCGTTCGAGCGCAGATAATGGTGAACGTCACAGGCCACATCATAGTCCAGAGAAGCGATCAGATGATCCGCCATCTCCGCAATCGTCACCTCAAGGCCGCATTTTTTCAGATTCTCCGCCATCTCCACTCCGATATATCCGCCGCCTGCAATCAGTACATTGGACGGTTTCTGTGTATCAACGAATTCTCTGATGGCATAGGTATCGGGAATATTGCGCAGGGTGAATATCCGGCTGTCCTCAATCCTTGCAAAGCCCGGACGGATCGGCGATGCACCGGGAGAGAGAATCAATTTATCATATGACTCCTCATAGGTTTCTCCATCCTGTTTTCTGACCACTACTTTTTTCTGCTCTTTGTCGATTTTAACAGCTTCACTTCTGACTCTTACATCAATGCGGAACCGGCTGAAGAAGCTCTCCGGCGTCTGCAGCGTCAGGGCGTCCTTATTGGTGATAACACCGCCGATATAATACGGAAGGCCGCAGTTCGCATAGGAAATGTAATCGCCTTTTTCCAGTACAATAATCTCACATTCCTCATTCAGCCTTCTCAGTCTGGCAGCCGCGGAAGCACCTCCGGCAACGCCCCCTATAATAATTACTTTCATAACGTTATACTCCTTTCAGAATGTACAATGAAACAGGAAGAAGAACTTCTGAATGCCCTTCTTTCCCGAATAACCAGAAGCAATAAGCAAACCTCTTTTTGATTTAAGTTTATTATAACTGATCTGAGGCAAAAAAGCAGTAACATTGTCACACAGACAAACAGAAAAAAACTGTAGCATGTCACAGATTACCGTATCTTTCAGACAACTTATCTTGATTATTTCGACAAGAAACAATAAAATAATAGTAATGGTAAATTCTGGGAAATGGGGAGAGGGTTATGCAATATCGTATCGCAATTTGTGATGATATTAATTTTTATATTGATATTATTAAAAGTTATGCTGAAGAATATGCAAAACAGATTTCTGCACAAATTGAAGTGGCTGTTTTCACCGAGGGGGAAGCGCTGATCGCGTCAGACACGGCGAAACACTTCGACATTATTTTTCTGGACATTGAGATGCCCGGTATGGATGGCATTACCATCGGCAAAAAACTGAGAGAAGAAAATCCGGATGTGGTTCTGGTCTATATCACCATACACGATTCCTTCAGCATGGACGCAGCCAACCTTGAGGCTATGTATTATATCGTCAAACCGATTGACCATGACAAAATGTTCCGGGTCCTTCACAATGCGATGACATTGATCCGCGGAAGACAGGCAGAACAGTTAATCCAGAAGAGATTTATTGAGGTGATCTCTGATTATAAAACAATACCATTGGAGCTGACCAAAATTGTCTACATGATCAAATCCCAAAACCGGCTCACGATACGGATGATGGACGGTATAGAATATGTAACCTATGACACGGTGAAAAAGATGATGACCAAGCTTCCAAAAAATCTGTTTTTTCAGGTAAGCGGCTGTCTGATCGTTAATTTATACTACGTGAAATCCATGAAAGCATACCAGCTTACCATCGGGGTAAAAAACTGGAGAGAAATTCATCCGGTCAGCCGGCTTTATTATAAAAAATTGAAAAAGGACTATCTGATATTCCAGAAGAGGCTCACCAGCCGGACGCTCTAATGTACTCTACTGCTTCTTAAAACAACAAAATGGCTCTGTAACAGACCAAACACAGGTCTGCTGCGGAACCATTTTTGTTTTATTACATAGGAAAGTTTGGAGAACTTTCCTATGTTAATATATTACTGCAGTCTTCGGTAAAGGCCGATTACTTTGCCCAGGATCGCCACATCATCCACAATGATCGGAGCCATAAAGTCGTTCTCCGGCTGAAGGCGGAAATGTCCGTCTTCCTTGTAAAAGGTTTTTACAGTCACAGAATCGTCCAGAAGCGCTACTACAACTTCTCCGTTGTCAGCAGACTGCTTCTGCTCTACCATAATGAAATCACCGTCAAAAATACCCTTGTTAATCATACTTTCACCCTTAACCCTGAGCATAAACGTATTCTCTTCCGGTAAAGCCTCCCGCATAACAGGAAAATATCCCTCAATATTCTCCACAGCCAGAATCGGCTGGCCCGCTGTCACCGTGCCTACGATCGGCACATTGACCACGCTTCGTCTGAGTGACGCAAATTCTTCATCCAGCACTTCAATAGCTCTGGGTTTCGTTGGGTCACGGCGAATATAACCGTTCCGTTCCATCGTTTCCAGATGGGAATGGACGGACGAGGTAGACTTTAGATGAACCGCATCGCAAATTTCCCGGACTGACGGCGGATATCCCTTATTCAATATTTCCTGCTTAATAAATTCCAGTATTTCTCTTTGCTTATTGCTGATCTTGCCGTACGCCATACCAGAACCTCCGTTCTTTTTCTTAAAGTATAGCATACCTGTACATGAAATGCAAACCTTTGTTCGTCTTTTTTCTCAAATTTTTCCTGAAAGACTATTCTGCGTCCAGTTCACTTTTCTCTACCATTTTGCCGTCCCTCCAGATTCTCTCCAGATCATAGAAGGCTCTGTCTTCTTTGGAAAATACATGAATAATGATGTCACCGTAGTCCATGAGAATCCAGCTGGCATTTCCCAGACCTTCAATACGCTTAGGGTCAAAGCCTTCCCGGCCCAATACATCTTTTACACTGTCAACCATGGCAGAAACCTGGTTGGGGTTTGTGCCGTTGGCAATCAGGAAATAATCGGCGATTGTGGAGATATCTCCTATTTCAATCACCCTGATATCTTCTGCTTTTCTTTCCTCCAGCGCATCATACGCCAGTCTAACCATTTTCTTCGAATCATTCATCCGCATCTTGCCTCCCTGCTTTTTATTCCTTCCTTTTGTCATGAATCTTTCTATAATAATCATATGCTTCGATTGAGATGGGGTCGATCTCTTTTTCCTGCCCATTCTCATTTCCGCTTAAATAGTTCAGCATATTTTCATAAATCAGATACACCGTTTCATCCAGATCCAGATAGGTCATGGAACGGACACGGACAAGCCCCGGGATCATCTTGCGTTCCGGTTCCATATAGTCTGCTACAAAAATAATCTTTTCCATCAGGCTCATGCCCGGCCTGCCGGTCGTATGCCACGTGACCGCCGATAAAATTTCCTCATCCTCTATAGAAAATTCTTCTGCCCCATAACAGGCAGCCAGCTTTCCATGAAGCAGATAGGGATTTCTCCTCTCAATATCCGATATGGACAAACCATACCGACGGCACTCCGACAATAATTCCTTGTCCGTCAGACATTTTGCGTAGTCGTGCAAAAGAGCGGCGGTCTGTGCCTTTATCAGATCTGCGCCGTAGCGCATGGCGATATTAGCAGCCGTGTACCGAACCCCCAGCGTATGCCGGAACCGCTTATCCGTAATCTTATTTTTCACCTTTTCCTGCAGCTGAGTCAGTGCCGCCATAATCCTTGCCTCCAATTGCCATACTTAGGAACGATAAAGCTTTTCTTTCCGGATATACTCTTCCACCTTTTCCGGGACCAGATACCGGATCGACATTCCATTGCGCAGCCGCTCCCGGATACCCTGTGATGAGATATCCACCTCCGGAATGTCCACAAGACTGATTTCACAGTGATATTTTTCTTTCAGATATTCCGCCTGCTTTTCCAGATTCTCATATAAAAGAGAGTCTCTTCTGGCAACCAGCAGGTGGCACATAGAAAGAATCCTGCCCGGTTCCCGCCAGCTTTCGATCTGAAAGAGGGAGTCCGCGCCTGCCAGGAAATAAATCTGTTCATCCGGGCGCTCCGCTTTCAGCGAGGCAAGAGTATCCACCGTATAGGTAGTCCCCTTCCGCTTCAGCTCATAATCCGAAAGCCTGAAATGACTGTTTCCGGCAATCGCCAGTTCGACCATATCTCTGCGCAGCCTATCCGGCAGTATATCAATATTGATTTTGTGGGGAGGATGCTTGGATGGCATGAAATAAACAGTCTCCAGATCAAACTGCTCATATGCATTCTCCGCCAGGATTAAATGCCCTGTATGGATCGGATTGAAAGTACCGCCCATAATCCCGATTCTTTTCTTCACGATACACCTTACCTGTTTTTTGCCTCCGGCAGCTTAATTTTACGTTTCTCTTCCTGCTTTGCAGGACGATACAGTACGATCTTCTTGCCGATCACCTGCACAACCTGTGATTTGGTTCTCTCAGCCAGAATACCGGCCAGCTCCCCCGGATCGTCCGTACAGTTCTGAAGTACGCTGACCTTAATAAGCTCTCTTGCCTCCAGCGCCTGACTAACCCCCTCCGTCATTTCCGGAGACAAACTGCCTTTTCCGATCTGAAAAATAGGGTCCATCGTCATCGCCAAACCCTTTAAATAAGCTCTCTGCTTACTCGTCATAGTATCCTCCATACTCTCTTCTCTTATGATTTATAATAATCAAACTGAAGTCCATAAACCCGGACGGTATCGCCATCCTGGATTCCCAGTTCTTCCAGCTGGTCCAGAATACCGTTTTCTCTCATAAAGCGCTGGAAAAATTCAAACCCTTTTTCCGACTCCAGATTCGTATAGCCAAGCATACGGTCAACCCTGGGTCCTTCCACCGCATAGAGCCCCTCCGCTTCCTTCACTACACTGAACGGCTCATTTGAATTCATGATAATATCGTCCGGAGTGAATTCCGGTTCAAATACAACCGGGTCCGGGTCCAGCGTCTTTAACAGATCATTTACATAGTACAGAAGCTCCTTAATCCCCTTTTTGCTTACTGCCGAAATGGGAAATACACGAATCCCCTGGGGTTCGAATTCTTCTTTCAGAAGGGTAACAACCGTATCCTCCTCTGTCCCGAAGAACAGATCTGTTTTATTTGCCGCGATTACCTGGGGACGCTTCAGCAATTCCGGATCATAAGAAGCCAGCTCCTGGTTGATGATCTTAATATCTTCAATCGGGTCCCTACCCTCTGAGGATGCCGCATCCACCATGTGAATGATAACCCTGGTACGTTCTATATGACGCAGAAACTCGTGCCCCAGACCGATTCCTTCCGCTGCGCCTTCAATTAGGCCGGGAATATCCGCAATGACAAATCCATCCGTACCGTCCAGATCCACCACACCAAGATTGGGATTGAGGGTGGTAAAATGATAGTTGGCAACCTTCGGTCTGGCATTGGACACCGACGAGAGGAATGTGGATTTTCCCACATTTGGAAAACCAACCAGACCCACATCGGCGATCACCTTCAATTCCAGCATCACGTTCAGCTCCACGCCGGGCTGTCCTGGCTGGGCATATTTGGGCGCCTGCATGGTCGGAGTGGCGTAATTCATATTACCTTTTCCGCCTCTTCCGCCTCTTAACAGAACCACACGGTTATTTTCATGGGACATATCCACGATTACCTTGCCGCTCTCCGCCTCTTTTACAACGGTCCCCGGAGGAACCTTTACTATCATATCCGCGCCATTCGCGCCGTGACAGCGGCGCTTGCCCCCGGACTCACCATTTCCCGCACAGTACTTGCGGATATGGCGGAATTCATTCAGGGTATTGATCCCCTCGTCCACCTCAAAAATAAGGTCTCCGCCTTTTCCGCCGTCTCCGCCGTCCGGCCCGCCTGCCGGTACATAGAGTTCCCGGCGGAAGGATACATGTCCATCTCCGCCGTTTCCTGATCTTATATAAATTTTTGCACGATCTGCAAACATATTATTTTCCTTTCAAAATCTTCACAGAAATAATTTTCTCCATGAAGGAACAAAAGTTCTGTTTTTTTCAAGTACGCCGAGGCATACTTGCTGACAGGATTATTCCCTTAAATTGAAAAAAAGCCCCAATTCATAAAGATTGGGGCTTGTCTTTCATCTTATTCTGCATCCACCGGATAAACAGAAGCCTGTTTTTTATCTCTTCCTTTTCTTTCGAAACGAAGAACTCCGTCAACAAGTGCGAATAATGTATCATCATTTCCGCGTCCTACATTGATGCCCGGATGAATTTTGGTCCCGCGCTGTCTGTAAAGAATATTGCCGGCCAATACGAACTGTCCGTCAGCACGTTTTGCACCAAGTCTTTTTGACTCGGAATCTCTGCCGTTCTTTGTAGAACCAACACCTTTTTTATGAGCAAATAACTGAAGATTCATGTTCAACATAACCTTACACCTCCTTGAGCATAAGCCGAATAAATTCATTCCCATAGGAACTCTCCACATCCTGAAGACCAAGATACAAAGAATTCAATAATAATTCTGACTTCTCACCAAAGCCGTCATCCAACCGAAGATACAAGAAACCATCCTCCCGGTTTTTCACCTGAAAGGAATCCTCCGTCAAAGCCTCAATCGAATTAACCGCATTGATCGTCAATACGGAAACAGCCGCGCACACGATATCAGAACCGTAGTCCTCATATCCCGCATGACCTTCCGCCTGAAATCCGGTAAAAACCTGATCACTGTTTCGGAACATCGTTACCGTAATCATAAAGCCCGCCTCTGGTTATTATGCGTTGATCTTGTCAATCTTAACCTGAGTAAACGGCTGCCTGTGACCATTTTTCTTATGGTAACCGGTTTTTCTTTTATATCTGTAAACAATAACTTTTTTCGCTTTGCCTTCTTTTACTACAGTTGCAGTAACAGACGCACCGGCCACAGTAGGATTCCCTACCTTCATAGAACCATCATTTACAGCTAGTACATTTTCAAAAGTAACGGTCTCATCTGCTGCAACGCCAAGTTTTTCTACTCTAATGATATCGCCTTCTGACACTTTGTACTGTTTTCCACCAGTCGCAATAATTGCGTACATACGGCACCTCCTATTATCATTACTCGCCAACTACGGTGATCTCCCCGGATCGTACAGGAAAATACTTACAAACCTCATTGTGCGGCACACTATTGAATTTTATCACACCGATAAAAGGGTGTCAAGAGAAATAAAAATGAATAGGGAAGAATGAAAAACGGAAAGTGAAAGGTGGACTGCAGCTTTTTAGATTTAACTTCCCTCTTCCTACTTCACTGCATTCTTCACTCTTCACTTTTCATTATTCCTTCTTCGTAATCTTTCCGCTCTCCGCTCCGATGTACTCCGCCAGCTCTCCTGGATTTACTATCACCTGATGCCCTCTCTGTCCGGCGCTCACGGCAATCTCATCGTAAGAAAATGCCGATTCATCCAGCCAGGTAGGATATTTTTTCTTCATGCCGATTGGGGAACATCCGCCCCTGATGTAGCCGGTGACGGCTAAAAGCTCCTTCAGGGGAAGCATTTCGATTTTTTTATCGCCTGCCAGAGCCGCCGCCTTTTTCAGATTCAGCTCTTCTGCCACCGGGATGCAGAAAACCAGTATTCCCTTGTGCTCCCCTCTGGATACCAGGGTTTTAAAAACCTGTTCTTTTGGCATTCCGATCTGCTCTGCCGCATGCACACCGGAAAGATCTGTCTCATCCGCCTCATACTCAGCGGTGCGGTAAGGTATGTTTGCCTTGTCCAGCAGTCTCATTACATTTGTTTTATCTTTCTTAGCCATACCTCTGCTCTCCTGACGTCTCTGCTTATTTCGCTGCGGACGCTTCCCGCACCTGTTCAAAGAGGGGCCTGCGTATCTTCCTTCTGGTTACCTCCACCAGATTTAACGCAGTGATATCTACTACAGTCGTCTTGATTGGATCGAAGGATACATACCGGCGCAGACTTTCCAGAAGTTCTGTCCTGTGCGCTTCTTCCTCCATATCAATAAAATCAATGATAATGATACCGGAAAGATTGCGCAGCCTGAGCTGACGGGCAATTTCTTTCGCAGCCTCCATATTCAGCCTGAAAAATGTTTCTTCCGTATCACGGCTTCCTTTGACCGCCTTGCCGGTATTTACATCCACAACGGTTAAGGCTTCGGTGGGCTGTATGACCAGAAAGCCTCCGGAATTAAGCCACACCCGCTCTGCAAGCGCTTTCTCAAGCTTGGTCTCGATGCCGTAAAGGCGGCTTAAGGACAGCTCGGTATCTTCATAAAGGCAGAACTTTTTCTCATCCTCCCAGGAGATCACCTTCAGCATTTCACATATTTCACTATAGATTTCCGGCGAATCGGTTACGATTTTTTCTATATTTTCCGAATAGCCGTCTCTGATGTCACAGATATAGGAGGGCGGACACCGATGCACCTGGGTAAATGCCGTTTTATGGATATCTTCTGTCCGCAGTTTCTGATAGAGTGCAGTCAGGCGCTTCTGCTCATCCCGAAGCAATTCTTCTGAAACATTTTTTGCATTCGTGCGGATAATAAAACCATAGTCCTCATTCCGATACGGCTCCATAATGTATCTCAGCCGGCTCCGTTCTGCCGCATCTGTTATCTTCCCGGACACTCCGATGGAACATTTTCCGTGGGTTAAAACCAGGTACTTGCCGGTCAGATTCAGGCAGGAAGTCACAACCGCCTCTTTTAACCTGGTCCCTTCCTTGGCAATCTGGACCAGAAGCTCATCCCCGATGCAAAGCGGTTTCTTTCCCTGCTTTTTACAGAAAATAGGAGAGGGATTATTCTTAATGGAATAATAGCACATAACGCCCTCACCGATTTCAATAAAAGCAGCGTTAATATTCTTTACAATATTCGCTACCCGGCCCACATAAATAGTTCCGATCTGATTTTCCTTCTCTTTCCCGGTTACATTGATCTGAACCAGGTCTTTACCGGAAAATAAGGCAGAGTAGATTATTTGATTCTGTTCTGTTATGACGAGCTGCTGATTCATTCTGTCACTTCCCCCGGCACAGCACCCTCCGGACTGTCTGCCGTAAATTGAAGCAGAGGGATAAATTCATGTTCCGTCTCCGCTTCCGCGATATCCGTGTATACTTCCAGCCGGTGGACCTGCCATGCAAAGGGCGGATAAGAAAGGTCCATAAAATTATAATAGGCTTCCATAACCAGATCCGGCTTAATATTTGTGACACTGCCGGTACACAGCTTAAGCCAGACCTTAGCCGGTACCTCCTGATATTCCGCCACAGAGTCTTCCATGGGGGAAAAGGGTTCAAACGCAAATTGATAGATAAAGGGCCGGATGTCCATCAAAACCTCACTTCGTTTTGTCTTTTTCCGTACCATAATTTCCTTTTGGGCCATAAATTCAGCGAAACTTTTTTCAAAATCCCTGAGCTCCCCTTCTTTTAAGGACACCAGATAATCTGCCGCACAGACCAGAGCCATGGATGGCTTTGCGTCATCCGGTATCCGGACAAAGCCAGTCACACGGATCTCTTCATTCATCTCACCGTTCAAACGCTGCAGGATTTCTTCTGTTGATCCCGGCCACTCCGTCAGGGTCAGATCCATATATTCACCGTCGCTTGTCAGGCCGACTCCCAGTGGCGCGGCGAAAGAAATCATCTGATGAGGGCTGAAACCCTGGGAATAAGCCACCGGAAAATCGCAGCGGCGGAGTGCCTTCTGAAAATACCGCATCACGTCCAGATGGCCGATAAACTTCATAGAGCCTGTCTTGGTAAATTTAAGCCTGGCCTTCATAACAGACACCTCCTCCAAACCGTTTTGCCCCGCAGCCGGAGCATTTCATCCGGCAGTTCGGCGTTATCTCCGCTTCTTTCGCCCGTTCGTACTCCTTCCAGAGGAAACGTTTCGTTACACCGCAGTCAATGAAATCCCAGGGCAGGATTTCCTCGTATTCCCGTTCTCTTACCGTATAAAAATCCGGATCAATCTGATTCTTCCGGAAGGCCTCATGCCACAGGTCGTCCCGGTAATACTCAGACCATGCATCGTAAAGGCAGCCCAGTTTATATGCGTCGTAGATTACCTTGGAGAGCTTTCGGTCGCCTCTTGCGAAGACTCCTTCCAACATGGTAACCTCTGCCTCATGCCAGTTATATTTAATGCTCTTAGAGTTAAGCTGCTCCTTCATTTTCTGATTGAGGAAGCGCTGCTTGTCCAGGAATTCTTCTGCCGAATTCATCCTTGTCCACTGAAACGGTGTAAAAGGCTTGGGTACAAAGAAAGAAGTACTCGCCACGATACTCACCTTGCCATTTCTCTGATCCTTGGGAATTTTATAGTACTCTCTGGCTATGAGATCGGACAATACCGCGATACCCTCTATATCTTCCAGGTTTTCCGTAGGCTGTCCAAGCATGAAATACAGTTTTACACGGTTCCAGCCGCTGTGAAACGCATCCGAGGCCCCCTGCAAAATAACCTCCTCCGTCAGGCCCTTATTGATAACATCCCGAAGTCTCTGGGAACCCGCTTCCGGCGCAAAGGTAAGACTGCTCTTCTTAATATCCTGCACCTTGCTCATTACATCCAGGGCAAACGCATCAATCCGCAGAGAAGGGAGTGAAATATTTACGCCCCGGCTTCCAAACTCGTCAATTAAATAATAGACCAGCTCCTGCAGATGGGTATAGTCGCTGGAACTTAAGGAGCTTAAGGAAATTTCCTCCTGTCCGGTGCTGCGCAGCATTTCATCCGCGCGCTGTTTTAAGAACTCAATATTCCGCTCTCTGATCGGCCGGTATATCATTCCCGCCTGGCAGAACCGGCAGCCCCGGATACAGCCCCGCTGGATCTCCAGCACCACCCGGTCCTGAGTCACCTTAATATAAGGAACCAGGGGCTTTTTCGGATAATAGGTATCGCTCATATCCATCTGAACCTGTTTCAGGATAACAGGGCTGGCTTCCTCTTCCGTTGGTTCAAAGGAAGCAATCGTTCCATCCTCATGATAAGTCACCTGGTAAAACCCAGGTGCGTAGATGCCGGGAAGCCGGGAAGCTTTTTTTAAAAAGTCCTTTCTCGTTCCGCCGCTGCTTTTGTTCTCTTTATAGATATCCAGCAGCTCATTGTAAACGGTTTCCCCCTCCCCAATATAAAAGAGGTCAAAGAAGTCTGCCAGCGGCTCCGGATTGTAGGCACAGGGACCGCCGCCCATGACAATCGGGTCCTCTTCCGACCGGTCCGCGGCATAGATGGGTATCCCTGATAGCTCCAGTATCTGCAGCACATTGGTATAACACATCTCATACTGCAGTGTAATACCCAAAAAATCGAACTCTTTAACCGGGTCCTGGGATTCCAGCGCAAACAAAGGTATGTTCTTCTCCCGCATCACACGGTCCAGATCCACCCAGGGGGAATAGACCCGTTCACAGTAGGTATCCTCCCGCAGATTCAGCATATCATAAAGGATCTGAATCCCCAGATGAGACATGCCGATTTCATATACGTCCGGAAAGCACATACAGAACCGGATGTCTGCCTCAGAGGGATTTTTCTTTATCATATTTATTTCATTTCCAATATACCGGGCCGGTTTCTCAACACTCAGCAGTATATCATCACTTAACGCCAGTTTTCTCATGTTTTCCTCCATGCAGGATTTCCTTTCCTCCCGCAAGCGCGGCAGGTTTATATAATCCTATTTATCATATACATTTTGAGGAAAAACTTCAAGTAAATATACTTCTGATTCCGGAATTAAGCCTGTGAAAGACAAATCATATCGTCCTCATTACCAGTTGCTTTTACAATGACGGTGATCAGACCCATCAGACCCATCAAGCTGTCTATACAGCATTCAACAACTTTTGTAATTCCTTTGCTGACCTTGACTAACGGCGGGAACATCAGAATGCGGCATACAGACTGCAGACAGACAAAAATCTCATTTGCAAAGAGCAGCCCATCCTCGATTCCATCTGAAACCCAATTTAAGATATCGAAAACAGTATATACCACTCCCATAATACACCCAACAACCGGGGCAATGTAATCTGTAGAAGAGCTTTCTGTTCCCATATTAGATATTTTAATCATACCCAAATCGATTATGATATTAACACAGCAGACAATCCAGGCGCCGTATGCCCCGACAGAAGGATTTTCCTTACTAAACATCGGGATACCACAGGCTGTCCAGCATATATTGCCCAGAACGGCGGTGAAATCCCAGATCGTACCCCAATTAACCAGATCCGGGCCGTATTCTTCCTCTGTTCCGGTTTTCTGTCTGACATCATTGATTCCCACCCCCAGCGCCACCACGCACTGTGAAGCACAGCAGAGAACAGTCAGCGTATTCTGCGTTTCTTCTGATGCCACACGATCATTACCGCCCTTTTGCGTAAGAATAGAATGGTATTCTCTTTCAAATTGCAGAAGCGCACTCTCACTTTCAAATGGCACCGTATCTGTCACAAGCTTTTTGGCAGCATGGGCGGGCAGAGCGATCAGCATGCTGATCAAATTAAGCAGGGTCAGATCCTGACGGAATATTTTCTTGAACAGTATTCCAAT
Source organism: Anaerolentibacter hominis (assembly GCF_032380675.1). Lineage (NCBI taxonomy): Bacteria > Bacillati > Bacillota > Clostridia > Lachnospirales > Lachnospiraceae > Anaerolentibacter > Anaerolentibacter hominis. Next base: position 1,429,563 of record NZ_JAWDIX010000001.1, on the reverse strand, counting down.
GACAGGAATGGATATTTTCTGTTCTGCTATCCTTTTTAACGCATCCAGGCACTGAATTCCCAGCCTGACTACGGTTTCACACAGATCAACCGTCATGGAGAGAACCAGCTTCATCAGGCCCGAAAGCCCTTTTAACATTGCCGCCAGGGTATAGTTCATAAAGTTTCCCTGACTGGTTGAAATACTCAGGAGATACTGCTTCGCCTCAAGAAAATCCGGCTCATTCAGAATTTTGTCCGGAATGCTCTGCAGGTAAGCCAGAAGTTCCTGTGCCGGGTCCCTGAGAGGTTCCATAAAGTCTTTTGGCAGTTTGATGCTCCGGTTCACCTGACCAAGCAGAATATCCGTCACATAATTGCCGGATATATCGCCATAGGCGCCCGTTACCCTCTCCACCCTGGCATTGCAGGCAGAAGGCGTATCGGCGCCGATCGACCTGCAGAGCTGATCAATGGTTTGGTCCAGCTTGCTGCTTATTTCCTGTACATTCTCTCGCAGAAAACGGATGCCCTTATCCGCCTGATCTTTCAGAACGGAAAATGACTCCTCATAAAGAAACTTAACGGCCTTTTGGGTTCTTAGGATACTGTCGATCCCAATAATTTCTCCCAGCCATAAAAACAGGGGGTCAAATGCCTCCAGAACCATACCCAGAACACTCTCAACCGTATCCATGATATGGTGTACCGTATCTGTTATAAAATCAATGACATGCTCCACCCCATCAATAATAAAGTTTACAACCGCACGGACAGCATCCCCAATCGCTTTCACGGCCGCCTTCACCACTTTGGCAATCCCTCTGGCAACACTGCGGAAAAAATCCGCCAGATCGGTCCAGAAATTATTGAACGGCTGAAGCATCTCCTGCCGCATTGCTTCAAATTCCTCTGAAGTCAATTTCCTCCGTTCTATCGATCCGTCCTTTTTCTTCTCCAGGACAAATGCCGCACAGCCCGAGGCAAAGAGGCCTTCCTTCTTGCTCCCTGCAATATCTCTTACAGACGTACAAATGTTGTCAAGCGACTTGGTATCCTGACGGCGGGCGGGTGTCAGAATATACTTTCCCTCCGGCCCCTTCGCATTTTGAAGGCTGGGTCGTTGTAATTCTGCAAAACGCTTTCTTTGCATTTGGGCCGGGCTGAATACATGGTATAAGGTTTGCGCATTGGGATAGAGTTCCATCCGGATATCCCCGTCACTTAAGCTGTGTGTCTCATGGTAGACAGCCAGGCAGCCTGCCTCATCGGTTCGCAGCATAACCGGAGTTTTCGGATCTGTCGGCCAAAATTTTCCTCCCGACTCCAGAATCATGTGAGTGTCTGCGCTGACTTTTACCTGAATCCCCGGGGCAGGCAGGCCATGTTCATCCGTCACCCGGACGCGGTGCTCATAAACCGGAACCGCCCGGAATTGCTGCGTAGTTCCCCCCGCTATCATTTCTTCTTCCCACTCATCGTCTGATGCATCATAACAGAGGCGGTGCAGCTGCGTCTCCCGCGTCCCGGAATTTTGAGTCGAATAATACAGAAGATGTTCCTTCTGCGTGTTCACACATTCTCTGTAAGATATTACGTTCTCCGCGATCGGGATCATATTCAGCTCTCTGGGAATACCCGGCTCTAGAAAGTCGTGAAAGATTGTACCTGGGTGGTTGCACGCAATACCGGTAACAGACAAAATATCCTGATTATTTCTGCGTACTCCCTGCACAGAAAAAGATTTAAGATCAAGATGGCCAGGCGGAATCAGCGGATAATACCGTACAGGATGAGCGGCGTTAAACGACGACATCCACAAGCTTCTGCTTCCATTCTGATCGATCAGCATCAAATTATAGCTTTCTGTTTCCGACAGATTCACCTGTATGGTTTGAATAATCTTCGAAGGATACATCGCGTCCGGAACCTCCCAAATACCCCAGCCCATTCTCCCGGATCTCATGATTGCCGCCCGTACTCCCTTCTTTTCGGCAATATTGCTGATCTCAGGGCAGAGAAGGAACACATCCATATCACCGCTGGGAGGATCTCCCGGTACCATTACAGGGCCGATCGGTTTGTATCCAAACTGCTTCAGAGCAGGTGAACAGGCATAAGTCTGAATCTTTCCATCTTTCAGTGTCAGCTCATCTACATAAAGTATTGTATTTTCCGATAGAGGGCCGGAAGTCTGTGACAGACATATTGCAATTCCTGCCTTCTTATCTGCCCGGATTCCTCCGGCCGCAGAAACCATATCACAACCGTCCCGGAAACGGAGCGCAGAGCAGTTCAGACTGCCTCCCTTAATATGCAGCAGATAAAAGGCTCTTTTACCCTCCATGGACCGGACACAGATATAGGCCAGTCCGTCATCCTTCCCCTGCCAGGACAGAGGCAGACCTGCCATGCTTTCAATTGTCCCGCGGATGCCCAGAGTATGACTTGAATAGTGATTGTCCCCGTCCTCCTCCTTGTAGTACCCGATACTGCCGTCCGGCATCGTAAAAAGTATGTATTCCGTCCCATTTTCGTCTGCAAACGGCCAGTATCCGCTGTCGGGAGCCGGCTGGATCTCCCAGTAAACCTCTGTCAGTCTTATTGATGTTTTCATTGATAAATTCTTCATGAAAGTCACCTCCGCTCATGAAATACGTTGCCTTACTAATATAGCTTAAGTATAACAGCGGGGCTGAAAAACACAATTACTCTTTCGTCTCTCCGCTTCCGTTGAGCTTCTGAAATACTGGTATGATTTTTGTGTTGGCAAAGGCTGCAATCTTTTCTTCCAGGCTGTCGAAGGTCTCATTGTAGGCAATGACCTCTCTCACCTTCGTTTCGGTGACAGGCCCGTCCGCCGGCAGGAAACGGGCGCCTCCCCACGCGCATAAAAATAAGACAGCTGCACAGACGAATCTTAACAGCAGCCGTTTTGCATAAGGCACCTCCGGCAGATGCCCCGTATCGCTTCTTCTTATTCCCGGTTCCTGTATCCCTTCTCTGGCCAGTCTGATCTTTTCACTTCGATCCATAACTGTCCCTCCTTTGACTTTCATTTGTAAATGTTTATAATGGAAATGAGGAAAATATGCTTGTTTCAGGACAAAACTACAAAGGATAGAACAGGAGGAATTTAAGTGAGTTACATACCAACCGTATCAGAGGCAGAGGAAATTTTAAAACAATATAATAAGGAAGACTTTCACATCCAGCACGGTAAAATTGTTTCCGGCGTTATGGGATGGTTTGCCGGGGAATATGATCCGGAACGGGTGGATTACTGGAAGACAGTCGGAATGCTCCACGATCTGGACTATGAGCAGTACCCGGAAGAGCACTGCATGAAGAGTCAGGAAATCATGAGGGAGCTGGATATTGACGAAGGAATCATCCGTGCCACGGCCAGTCATGGCTATCAGCTCACCGTCGATATAAAACCAGAGCTGATGATGGAGAAGGTTCTCTATGCCACGGACGAGCTGACCGGCTTAATCGGCGCTGTTGCCAGAATGCGCCCTTCTAAAAGCGTATCTGATCTGGAAGTAAAATCTCTTAAGAAGAAATTTAAGACTCCCAGCTTTGCCGCCGGATGCTCCCGCGATGTAATCAAAAATGGAGCGGAAATGATGGGGATGGAACTGGATGAGCTGTTTGAAAAAACCATACTTGCCATGCGCAGCCTGATCGGTGAAATGCCAGTTTAGAATTGCTTTTCTCCTATCCCTATGGTAAGATTAAAAAAGTTCACGGACGGCCTGAATAAAAGGGTTCTGCCCGGGTTACAGGAAATTAACTAAAGGAGGAACAAGAGAAAATGTCTGAAAATGTTTATGACATTTTAGTGGAGAGAGGCTTTATTGAGCAAGCTACCCACGAACAGGAAATCAGAGAATTGCTTGGCAAAGAAAAAGTCACTTTTTATATAGGTTTTGATGCTACCGCGGACAGTCTGACTGCCGGCCACTTTCTGACCATTATGGCTATGATGCACATGCAGAAGGCCGGTCACCGCCCTATCGCCCTGTTAGGCGGCGGAACTACCATGATCGGAGATCCTTCCGGCAAATCGGATATGCGTACCATCATGACCAGGGAGACCATTCAGCACAATGCGGACTGCTTCTATCAGCAGCTCTCCCGCTTTATTAACTTTGACAATGACGGCGCCATTATCGCAAACAACGCAGATTGGCTGCTGGACTTAAATTATGTGGAGTTTTTAAGAGAGATCGGGGTTCATTTCTCTGTTAATAAAATGCTTACCGCCGAGTGCTACAAGCAGAGAATGGAGAAGGGGCTCACCTTCTTTGAATTTAACTATATGCTGATGCAGTCTTATGATTTCTGGGTACTCAACAAGAAATATGGCTGTACGCTGGAGATGGGCGGCAACGATCAGTGGTCCAATATTCTGGGCGGCGTGGACCTGATCCGCAGGAAGGAACAGAAGCCGGCTTACGGCCTGACCTTCAAGCTTCTGACCACCAGCGAAGGAATTAAGATGGGTAAAACCATGAAGGGCGCTGTATGGCTGGACCCTGCCAAGACTTCTCCCTATGAGTTTTATCAGTATTGGCGCAATATTGAGGACGTTAAGGTGGAAGAATGTCTTGGACTGCTTACGTTCCTGCCGATGGATGAAGTCCGCCGCCTCGGTGCGCTTCAGGGTTCTGAGATTAACCAGGCGAAAGAAGTTCTGGCCTATGAGATTACCAAGATTGTACACGGCGAAGAGGAAGCAGGGAAAGCCCAGGAAGCGGCCAGAGCACTCTTCTCAAGCAAAGCTGTTTCTGAAAATATGCCTACAACCTCCTACACGAAAGAGCAGTTTGAGGCAGGTATTGATCTGATCACCCTTCTGGTAGATGCGAAAATGGTTTCCTCCCGTTCCGACGGCCGCAGAAATATCCAGCAGGGCGGCGTTTCGGTCAACGAGGAAAAGGTAACGGACTTTGAGAGAGTCTTTACACCCTCCGACTTTAACGATGATGACTGCCTTCTGGTAAAGAAGGGCAAGAAAAGCTATCACAAATTTACTGTCAGCTGATCGGATAGACCGTTCTTTCAGGAAGGAGGATGACAATGCCCTGGTGCCCAAAATGTAAAAAAGAGGTTGATGAGAAACATCTGAAAATTTGTCCCGACTGTGCCACTGCTCTTATTTTCACCATGGAAGATGGTAAAAAGTATCAGCTTGTCACAAATGTTAAGCTGGATAATCAGGAAGATGCTGACAAATTTCAGGAATTTGTCTCTTATTCCGGTATAGAAGATACTTATTTTGAAGAAAATCCCACGACAGGTTTATATCCGTTTTATGTCCGGCCGGAGGATGAAAAACAGGTTCGCAAGCTCTATGTAGGGTTTCGGATGGCAAAAGAAGACGCAAAGGCAAAAGAGGTAAAGGAAAAAGAAAAGAAAGAGGCGGCACAGGAGCGAAAATCCACCGTCTATGTATCTGCCGGTGAGAAATATAACGATTATAAATCGTCCGGTTATACCTTGATCGGGGTAGGTGTCTTGGCTGTTATTCTGATCGTATTGAATTATGCGGGAATACTCCCCATCTTCGGAGGCCTGCTCCCCTTCCTTGTGATGTCTGCCATGGCGCTTGGGTTTATTCTTGCAGGAGTCAGCTCGCTGTCAAGAGCCTCCCGCATCAAGGGAGAAATCACAGAAGAAAATTCCATTACCGATGAGATCCATGCCTGGCTGGCGGAAAATATCCTGCCGGATATGCTCACCTCTTTCGAGGATGAAGAGCTGAGTGAAGAAATTATTGTGATGAACAAGATTAATTTTATCGGTGAGAAACTGAAAGAACATTTTCCTGATGAGGAAGATGCCTTTCTGGAAGAACTCGCCGAAGAGTTCTATGATATCAACATTGAAATAGATACGTAAGATCGATCATACAAAAACAGCCGGAAGAGTTCTCTTCCGGCTGTTTCTTTTATCACATATCACATTATATTTATATTACAGCATTGCTTTCGCTTTTGCTGCGATATTCTCAGGAGTCAGCCCATAAGCCTTAAAGAGCAGATCCGGAGCTCCGGATTTGCCAAACTTATCTTCCACTCCTACCTGAGCAAATTTTCCGCCGGAAACACCCGCGATCACCTCAGCGACGGCACTTCCCAGACCACCGATAACAGAATGCTCTTCCGCGGTAACGATACCTTTGCATTTTGCATGATAGTTCAGGATGGTCTCCTTGTCGATCGGTTTGATGGTATGGATGTTTACAACAGCGGCGCTGATGCCGTCTGCTTCCAGAAGTTTAGCGGCAGCCAGAGCTTCCTTCACCATAAGGCCGGTAGCCATAATACACACATCTTCTCCGTCCTTCAGCACATTGGCCTTGCCCGGAACAAATGGAGCGTCTTCTGTGGTGATATCATCCACAACAGGACGTGCCACACGAATGTAGACCGGTCCGTCAATTTCAATGGCAGCTTTTACTGCTTTCTTCGTCTCGATCGGATCGCAGGGTACAAATACTGTCATATTTGGGAGCACACGCATCAAGGCGATATCCTCGATGGACTGATGGCTTCCGCCGTCCTCACCCACGCACAGACCGGAATGAGTCAGTCCGAATTTAACATTGGCATTTACATAGCACACAGAGTTACGGATCTGCTCATAAGCCCGTCCTGCCCCAAACAGAGCAAATGTACTTACAAAAGGAATCAGTCCCGCATGGGCAAAACCGGTTGCCTCGCAGACCATATTGGCCTCTGCGATACCAAAATTATAGAAACGGTCCGGATACGCTTCTTTAAAGATGCCGGTCATCGTCGCGTGTGCCAGATCTGCATCCATTACCACGATCTTATCGTTTGTTGCAGCATATTCTTTTAACGCCTCACCATAGGCAATTCTCAATGATTTTCCCATATTAGTTTACCCCCAATTCTGCCATGGCGGCCTCGTAATCTTTATCCCCTACCGGTGTACCGTGCCAATTTGGATTGTTCTCCATAAAGGAAACACCTTTGCCCTTTACTGTCTCACAGCAAATAAATTTAGGCTTACCGGAAACCGGCGTATTCAGAGCTTCCACAATAGCATTAATATCATGGCCGTCCACCTTGAAGCACTCGAAGCCAAACGCTTTGAACTTGTCCACAATATTGCCAAGGCCCATTACCTCATCGTTGGAACCGTCGATCTGAAGACCGTTGTGATCCAGCATAACCGTGAAATTGTCCAGTTTATAGTGAGCGGCTGACATAGCTGCTTCCCATACCAGTCCCTCCTGGCTCTCACCGTCACCGATTACGGCATACACCTTGTAATCTGCTTTCAGATGTTTCGCTGCCAAAGCCATACCGGCGGCTACGGAAACGCCCTGGCCCAGTGAACCTGTATTCAGATCCACACCTGGTGTTTTTTTCATATCCGGATGGCCCTGGAGATGGCTGTCGATCTTACGCAGTGTCCTTAAATCCTCCTTCGGAAAATACCCTTTATCTGCAAGGATTGCATAGAGAGCAGGGCAGGCATGTCCTTTACTCATCACAATCCGGTCACGGTCTGCTTTCTTCGGGTCCTTCGGATCTACATTTGCCACATTGTAATAAAGAGACATCAATATTTCAACGCAGGACAGAGATCCGCCCGGATGACCGGAACCTGCTGCATGAAGCATTTCGATAATGTCTCTGCGCAGCTGTAATGCTTTTTCATCGTAATTCATTCTTTTTTCCTCCTGATAAGATTATTACATGATTATTGTACAATACCCCTAACATTTTTCAAGTCTTTTCAGCCGCAAAATGAAACCATTTCATGAGGTTTGTCACTATAGTACATTCTACCACAAAATGAAATGTTTCATTTATACATATTGTCCCAGAAGCTTGTTTTTTTTAAGCACACATATTTTCTTATTTTGTTTCGTTTCAGGAAACAGCCTCGCCAATGTAGTAAAATCCCCGGCACTCCTTCAGCCGCACCGGAATAATCTGCCCGATCAGCTGCGCACTCCCCTTAAAATGCACCAGCAGGTTATTGGAAAGGCGGCCCGTCACCATCTCCGGATCGTGATCATTTTGTCCCTCCACAAGTACATCCATCACCCTGCCTGTGTGCAGAGCCGCTCTTGCGGCCGCTTTTTCCTGCACCAGAGCCAGCAGGCGGTCAAAACGGTCTTTTACTACTTCCGGTGGGATCTGATCTTCCATAGCCGCGGCAGGTGTACCCGTTCTCTTCGAATAGATGAATGTGTAAGCACTGTCATACTCCACCTGTCTTACCACATCCATCGTCTCCAGAAAGTCGTCTTCTGTCTCCCCCGGAAAGCCAACGATGATATCTGTGGTAAGAGAGATATCCGGCACCGCCTTACGGAGCTTATCAACCAGCACAAGGTATTGTTCCTTCGTATAATGCCGGTTCATCTTTTGCAATATTTCTGAGCTTCCCGACTGAACAGGGAGATGAAGGTGAGTACAGATTTTATCTGATTCACTCATAACGCGGATCAGATCATCGGAAAGGTCTTTGGGGTGAGACGTCATAAAGCGAATTCGTTTTAATCCTTCTATTTGATCTACTTTCCGCAGAAGCTCGGCAAAAGTAACCGGATTTTCCAATGTCTTCCCGTAGGAATTTACATTCTGGCCCAGGAGCATCACCTCAACTACCCCGTCTGCCACCAGGTTTTTTATTTCCTGTACGATATCCTCGGGCGCCCTGCTCCGCTCCCGGCCTCTCACATAGGGAACAATGCAGTAACTGCAGAAATTATTGCAGCCGAACATGATATTCACACCTGATTTAAACGGATATTTTCGCTGTGCCGGCAGATCCTCCACGATTGCTTTCGTATCCTCCCAGATATCCAGAACCATCTTTTCCGACAGAATACGGCTGTAAAGCAGCTCCGCCAGCTTGAACACATTGTGTGTTCCGAAAATAATATCAACAAAGGAATAGCTCTTCCTGATCTTTTCCACCACCGCAGGTTCCTGCATCATACAGCCGCAGAGGGCAATCAGCATATGTGGATTCTTCTTTTTGTAGTTTTTCAGCACACCCAGACGTCCATACACCCGCTCATTAGCGTTTTCCCGCACTGTACAGGTATTGTAGATCACAAAATCCGCGTCCTCCGTCTCCACCGGACAGAACCCGATTTCCTCCAGGAGCCCTTCCAGCTTTTCCGAATCCCTGGCATTCATCTGGCATCCAAACGTAATTGTGGCACAGGTGAGCGGCCTGCCCAGCTCTTTCTGTTTCTGCGAGAGCCATTCCCTGCATTTTTTAACATAATAATATTGACGGGACGGTTCCTCCGCCGGAACTGGCTTTGTTATATCAATCTGCTCCATCTGGAATTCCATTTCTTCTCTATGTGTCATGTGTTCCTCCTGTATCTTCTCTCCATCCGGCCGTTGCCGCGAAAGAATGTCAGCCTGCACATGTAAATGGCCGGCTGACATTCTGGGCTTACTTTCTTTTTCTTTCCTTCGGTGCAGAATCTCCTTTTTCCTTTGGCTTTCTGAACTTCAGAAGCGCATAGACAAGGCCGATGATACAGGCCGCCAGGGAAATGATAGAAAGCCAGTCCACCCCTGTTACCGTCATGAAAAAGATGTTTAGTACTGTGAGGACCAGAAGTCCGATCACGACATGTTTTGGATTAAAGTCGATTTGTTTTTTCGGTTTCTGAGGCCGGTAATTATAATTGCGCATTGTTGATTCTTCCTCCTATTTCCGGATCTGCCCATTACCCAGAATAATGTATTTTGTTGTGGTCAGAGCCTTAAGACCCATTGGCCCCCTCGCATGTAATTTCTGTGTGCTGATGCCGATCTCCGCTCCAAATCCAAATTCAAATCCATCGGTAAAGCGGGTAGATGCATTTACATAGACGCAGGCAGCATCAATTTCATTCAGAAAACGCATGGCATGATCATAGTTTTCTGTTATAATCGCATCAGAATGTTTCGTATTGTAATAATTGATATGTTCAATTGCTTCTGTTAAATCAGAAACAACTTTCACCGATATAATGGCGTCCAAATATTCTGTACCAAAATCCGCCTCTGCGGCATGCTCCATCTCAGGGCACACGGCGCGGGATTTTTCATCTCCTCTCACTGCGACCCCCGCACTGCGGAGCGCCTCATATGCCAGGGGCAGGAAAGAAGAAGCCACGGCTTCGTGCACCACCAGAGACTCGCAGGCATTGCACACACCGTACCGCTGGGTTTTGGCATTGATCAGAATAGACAGCGCCTTGTCATAGTCCGCATACTGATCCACATAAATATGGCAGTTCCCGGTCCCGGTTTCAATGACCGGAATCGTACTCTGCTGCACAGCAGCCTGGATAAGCCCGGCTCCGCCTCTGGGAATCAGAACATCCACATATTTGTTCAGCTTCATAAATTCCGCTGCCGTCTCCCTGCTTGTATCTGTGATCAGCGAGATGGAATCTTCCGGAAGCCCTTCTGATAAAAGCCCCTCCCGAATCAGGCGCACAATCTCCATGTTGGAGTTTATGGCATCACTGCCTCCCCGTAAGATCACCGCATTACCGGTCTTAAAGCAAAGCCCGAAGGCGTCTGCGGTCACATTCGGCCTGGATTCATAGATGATTCCAACCACACCGATCGGGACCCTTCTCTGTCCAATCATGAGGCCGTTAGGTCGCTTTTCCATAGACAGGATTTCACCCACGGGATCATTTAATAGGATGACCTGCATAAGCCCCTCCGCAATCCCGTCAATTCTCTCCTCCGTGAGACGGAGACGGTCAATCATGGCCTCTTTCATACCCTGCTTTCGGGCCTCGATGATATCTTTTTCGTTGGCCCGGAGTAAAGTCTCTTTGTTCTTCTTCAGGCAGTCTGCCACAGCAGAAAGTCCTCTGTTTTTCTCATTCTGCCCGAGTATATTCAGCTTCGCAGCGGCCCTTCTGGCACGCTCCCCCATAGCAATTAACTCATGATTCATCGCTTACTCCCTTCCCGCGGCACAATATGACGCGTCGGTGTTATAATTTCATCCATCTGCCAGTCTGTGTCCTCCGCAGGAATACGATCCAGAACCTGAAAATCATAGGCAAGCGCCAGCAGATATAAATCGTTTGCGTGTTCTGCCAGATAACGGTCGTAATACCCGCCGCCATAGCCGATCCGGTTGCCGGACAGGTCAAAGGCAAGCCCCGGCAGTATCATCAGTGCCTTCTCCCCTTGAACCAGTTCCCTGGGGTCCGGCTCCAGAATTCCCATCGTTCCCGGTACGAGTTCATTTAACTCTCTGACCCGGTAAAAGCGTATCTCCCTGCCTTCTACTCTTGGGAATGCTGCCACATGGCCATCCTCAAGTGCCTGCACCGCCAGGTTTCTGGTATCCGGTTCTCTGCGTATGGAGGAAAATAGAAGCAGAACCCTGCGTTTCTTATACTCCGGATGTGAAAGCACAGCTTCTGTCATGAAACTGCTCAACTCTGCGGCATCCTCCGGGGTTAGCTTTCTTCTCTGTTCCTTCATCTGTATACGAATTTCATTTTTCCCGGGAACTGTCATATCTGCCGGCCTCCTGCCGTTAATTTTTCTCTTTTGACAGATCAGTCACGGTGCCGTCCGGATTTAGAATAGAAATCCGGTCCAGGTGCCCTCTCAGATTGTTTCTGACCGCGGCCAGATATTCTGCTCTGAGATCCAGCTGCTCTCTTGCCTCTTCCTCAGACAGGCCGATCTGTTTTGACTTGTGGTATAACTCATTAATACGTGCGATCTTCTTTTCATCCATACGGTTTCTCCAGTCATTGCGGTCCGGTTGACGGGCCGGCATTTTATTCATACAAACGATCCGGCAGGCCGGATTGTCTTATTTATGCGAATTCATAATATAGTCCATCAGGTCAAAATCCTCGGATTTATGAGCCAAAAACAGTGTTCCCAGATTTTTCCCCTGGATAATCTCATTGATTACCGCCACGTTCTCCCCATTGGCAATCACCATATCCGCGCCAGAATCGGTAGCGATTTTGGCCGCGCTTAACTTAGTGGCCATGCCGCCGGTACCCATGGAACCTTTCGTATCTTTCCCCATCTGAAACAATCGGTCGTCAATACGCTCAACAAGCTCAATAAATTCCGCGTCCTTATTGCTGTGCGGGTCGTCGGTATAGAGCCCGTCAATATCAGACAGCAGAATCAAAAGATCTGCCCCTACCAGCGCCGATACAATTGCCGAAAGGGTATCATTGTCCCCGAAGTCGCCGTACATCAGCTCTTCTGTGGCAACCGTATCGTTTTCATTCACAATCGGGATCACTCCCAGCTGCAGAAGCTCACGGAAAGTATTCTGCGCATTGACCCGGCTAACATCATATACCATGGTATCCTTGGTAATCAAAACCTGTGCCGGAATCTGATTATACTCCGCGAACAGCTTTTCATAGATCATCATCAGCCGGCCCTGGCCAATTGCCGCACAGGCCTGCTTTAAGGCGGTATCCGATGGCTTTTCTTTCAGCCCCAGAGCCGCACGCCCCTGGCCGATTGCCCCGGAGGACACCAAAATAATTTCTTTCCCCTGGTTACGCAGATCGGTCAGCACCCGGATCAGCTTCTCCATTTTATCCAGATTCAAGTTACCTGTCTTTTCATGGGTAATCGTGGATGTTCCAATCTTAATTACAATTCTCTTTTTGTCCTTTAATGTACTTCTCATTCTCCCGACTCCTATCACGCCGGACGGTAAACGCCGGCAATCGCTTCAAACACCTTGATGCCATCCATAGCGGCAGAAGTAATGCCGCCTGCATAGCCGGCTCCCTCCCCACAGGGATATATGCCCGCCACACTGCTCTCGAATCTCTCGTTTCGCTTCACTCTTACCGGGGATGACGTTCTCGTCTCCACTCCGGAGAGTACAGCGTCCTCCTGATCAAAGCCAGGTATTTTCCGGCCAAAATCAGCCACACCTTGTATTATTGTATCAGATACATAGCCCGGTAGGCAAGTTCTTATATTTCCAAACCGGTATCCGCCCCTGCAGTTTGGCTGCACCTGGCCAAATCCGGTGGACAGGCGGTTTTGACGAAAGTCTTCCAAAAGCTGGACCGGGATACTGCCCTGCCCTTCCTCATAGGCTCTTCGCTCCCACATACGCTGAAACTCCACCCCGGCGAGCACGTCGTCCGAGGGGAAATCACTGGGAGTAACCGTTACAATCAGGGCACTGTTCGCATTTTTCTCCGACCTCGCATAATTGCTCATGCCGTTCACCGCGGTCATCCCCTGTTCTGAGGAAGCATTCACGACAAAGCCTCCCGGGCACATACAGAAAGAATACACGCTCCTGCCTCCGGGCACAGAGCAGCTCACCTTATAATCCGCCGCGGGGAGCATATTGTACGCGCTTCCATATTGGGATTTGCCGATCATGGATTGTAAATGTTCAATCCGAAGCCCGATGGCAAAGGATTTTGCTTCCATCTCTAACTTCATATCCCTTAACAGCGCAAAGGTATCCCTTGCACTGTGGCCTACGGCCAGCACCGCCGCCTCGCAGTCATATTTTTTCTGCCCCTGATTTACCAATACCCCCTGCAGCCTGCCAGCCTGGATGAGGAAGCCGGTTACCTGCTCGCCAAACCGGATCTCTCCCCCCAGGGACTGAATCTCCTGCCGCATATTCTTAATCACTTCCCGAAGCCGGTCTGTCCCGATGTGAGGTTTATTCAAATACAGGATTTCAGACGGGGCTCCGAATTCCACGAATGTCTTTAAAACCTTTCTGCCCCTTAAATAGGGATCTTTCACGAGTGTATTAAGCTTTCCGTCAGAAAAGGTTCCGGCTCCGCCCTCTCCGAACTGCACATTGGAGTCCGTACGCAGTATACCTGTCTTCCAGAATTCCTCTACGCTGCGGGTTCTGGCGTCGATATTCTCCCCTCGTTCCAGAATCAGCGGATGAAAGCCGGCCCTGGCCAGGAAAAGCCCACAGAAAAGTCCGGCAGGACCGCTGCCGATCACTACCGGGCGATGGGAAAGAGGTGTTTCCCCGGACGGCACAAACCGGTATTCCCTGCGCTCTGCCTTAATGACTGTCTTATCTTTTATTTTATGTAGCACCTGTTTTTCCTGCCGTACCTTCACCAGAAGGCTGTACACATAATAAATATCCGGTTTTTTCCTTGCATCAATGGATTTTTTCTTTATTTCATAGGATACCAACGCCTCTGTGCGCACGGACAGCATCCGGCATAGTTCCTTCTTTAAATCTTCCTCTGTATGAGAAACAGGCAATTTAAGCTGTGCAATCTGAATCAAATTATCTCGTTCCTCCCTGCAGCCCTGCCGGCCACAAATCCGCTGCTCCAGGCCCACTGCAGATTATAGCCTCCGCAGGTCCCGTCCACATCCACCAGTTCTCCGGTCAGATAAAGTCCCTTCACCAGCCGGGATTCCATCGTGTCCGGATCTATCTCCGACGTATGTATTCCCCCTGCCGTCACCTGGGCCTGGGCAAAGTCATTTACCTTCAGTACCTGTACCGGAAAGCGCTTGATCCATCTGCTCAGCAGTCCGGCCTGATCCTCTGTCAGTCCGTCTGCATTCAGAAGTCCTGCTTCGTTTAGAATCCCCCAGGCCAGCTTCTGATTGAGAAGTCCGGTTAAGAGTATCTCGGTATTCCTGCCGGGATATACACTGTTCAGCTTTATTAATTGTTCCGTCAGCTCTTCCCGGGAAAATTCCGGCAGAAAGTCGATCTCTGCCCGCAGTTTTCCGCCATGGGCCATGGCCCTGCCCGCCTCGGAGGAAACCTCAAAGACCGGTATCCCGGATATCCCATAAGAGGTCAGCTGCAGCTCTCCCTGGGAAGAGACACATTTATGATCCGGAAGGAAAAATGTAATTCTGCCTCCCGTTCTTACCCCTGCCGTTTTCTTAAAAAACCCTCCCGCACACTGAAAACCGGTCAGCGCAGGTACAAGCGGCGTAATATGATGTCCAAGTGATTCGGCCAGCTTGTATCCGCTCCCGTCAGATCCCAGGGACGGATATGCCATTCCGCCGGCTGCCAGTATCACCTGGCCTGCCTTATAAGTACCCTTCTCTGTTTCAACAGAAAAAAGTCCTTTCTTTTTCCTGATTCCGGATACATGTACACCCGTTTGTATCCGTACACCAAGGCGTTTCAGCTCTGTCTCCAGCAGCACAACGACAGAACGGGCCTGCTCCGACATGGGATATACATACCCATTTTTCACCTTCGGAAACAAACCCATTTCTTTAAAAAACTCTATCGTCTGCTGTTCATCAAACGCAGACAGCACCCTCTGCACAAAAGCCGGGTCCTGACTGTGATAACAGTCCGGCTTCTGCACCAGATTGGTATAATTACATTTTCCGTTGCCGGTTGCCAGTATCTTTTTACCTATTTTATCTTTGTGCTCTAATATCAAAATATTTCTTTTGCCCGAAATATTTTCCCCATGCTTTCCGCATGACAGAGCAGCCATCAGACCGGAAGCGCCGCCTCCGATGACAATGGTATCCGCTTGCATCCCTATCGTACTCCTAACTGGAATATGTCTCCAAAATGCTGTATAGTTCTTCCTCGGAAGAGACCGAAAAACCCGCTTTAATCTTTTCCTGTTCCTGCAATGGCAGGGTATCCACCCGGATACCAGTCTCCTCATATATGGTATTCCCGTCACTATAAAAAACAGTTACAAATCCATCCTGCATCCGTATATAATAAGCGCCTTCCGGCAGTTCCTGATCCTGATCCGCTTCATTTATCTCTTCATTTGCATTTCCCAGCGGCGTGGCCGGTGCGGGAATCGGTTCCGGCAGTACGGCCTGATCCTGTTGCGCACTGTCTGTATCCGCTGTAACCAGCAGAATGGTTACCAGCAGCGCAAGACAAGCAAGAGCACCGAGGACAGCAATATAAGTCCTTTTCATACGCAAAACCTCCTTATGGCTATAGTATGGACGACTTATTACTAGTTTATTCCATAGTCATAAGGAAGGCACCATGCATGGCCGGTGAATCCGTTACATCAAGTGCAGTTTTTCCAGCAGAGAGACTAAAGTCCGCCCTCCTGGGACAGCGCTGAGCTCTTCTCTCTCAAATCCTTTCAGTAAAATAATACCGATGCCGTAAATCAGCACCGCAATCACAATCGCCAGCAGCGTGGCTGCCGTATTGCTCTTAATCAGTGCATACAGCCCCTTATACGAGAAATAAGCGGCTGCGCCCATAACAATCGACGACAGAAAAGGCACAACAAACGTTGTATAAATTTCCTGATGATAGGGAAGTTCCCGGTCAATCGCGATCCAGTTCAGAATCGCAACTACCAGTGGAAATACCATATTCCCGATCACCAGGGCAAAAATACCCAGATCAGTAAATTTAAGCAGCACTACCACCAGCACCAGATGAATCACCAGGGCGATGGCAGAATGGATGACCGGCAGCTTCATCCGGTTGATTCCCTGCAGTACCCCGTTGGTTACGGTAGAAAGGGCATAAAAAACAACCGCCAGAGCCCCCGCCGCCATAATCTGATAGGCAATATCGCTGGAACCTGCAAACAGCATAGAGATAATGGGCTTTGCCAGCACGCCCATGCCCACCGCGGCAGGAATGGCAATCATCATGTTAAATTTAATAGCGCTTTTTATCTTGGAAGCCACATCCTTCATGTCGTTTCTCACACAGGAGGCCACCATGCTCGGCACCATAGCGGTGGAAACAGCCTGGGAAATGGCGATCGGCACATTGATCAGCGTACGGTATTTGGAACCGTAGACACCCACCAGAGAACTTCGCAGTTCATAGGCCATCCCCCGCCCTTCCATGATTTTGCTGAACAGGGAGTTATCAATCACACCGCTGACCTGATAGATCGTCTGGCTCAGTATAACCGGTATGATGGTCCAGACCAGCACTTTGAAGATACCGCTGTAAGACTGGGTGGTACTGCTTCTGTCCCGGCGCATCTGCCGGTTTAAAACCGGCCAGTATACTGCAAATACAAACAGAAGAAAAAGGAGTGCAACCAGAGCTCCCGCCCCTGTGCCGATTGTGGAGCCTGAGGCGCCATAGGAGGCCGCCAGCTCCTGCCCTGCATATTTCTTCATCAGCCAGCTTGCCATGCCGATACTGACCGCCGCATTGACAACCTGCTCCAGAATCTGAGAAAGCGCAGTGGGGATCATGGTCCGTTTTCCCTGATAGAGTCCCCGGAGGACACCCAGTATAGCACAGACAAAAATCGTCGGAGCCAGGATTTTCAGCGGGATTGCAACTCCCGGAAGATTATAAAACTTAGCGGCTATCCAGTCCGCGCCGAAAAATATAACGGCTGCCATAGCCAGGCCGCTGCCCGCTGCGAACAAAAAGGCGCAGGCAAATACCCGGAAAGATTCCCGGTACTTTCTCTTCACTTCCCTGGCCGCCATCAGCTTTGAGACCGCTAACGGAAGGCTGTAGGAAGATAGAATCAGGGCAATATTATAGATGTCAAAGGCAATGGTATAGTAGCCGCTGCCCTCCTCACCGATGATATTGACTACCGGAATCCGATACAGCAGGCCGATCAGCCGGACAATGATTCCGGACACCGCCAGAATCGACCCCTGGGCCAGGAAATTTGTTTTTTCTTTACGTTGACTCATAATGTTTCTGCTCCCGCACAGATCAAATTGAGATCAGTGCGCTTTCCGCTTTTCTCTTCATTACATTCCCCGTACAGACGTTTCTACTTTTCGGACGCCCCTTCCATCTTAAGCTGTTCCGTCCGATTATTGGGATATACTGCGATAAACGTCTTTCCAGGATTGATCGTCAGACGCTCTCCCGACTCATCATAATAATTCATCTTTTTCGTAGATTCGTTCTTCTGCCAGGTAATCGGAACATATTTTCCGTCTGTGATATAGTAGCCCTTTCCCTTGGAATTTTCAAGATCCATGGTCTGGTAGCCGTTTTTATCAATATTCCACTCTTTTACCAGCTGTATAATAATGTTCTTAAACGTAAGCTGTTTTCCTGTATTTGCATCTACATGAGCTTTTTTAAACTGGAAGCGCTGATATACTTTATTTTCGCTGTCATATGTAAAATACGGCGAAGTATAGGAAGAAAATCCCAGCGTAACCTTCTCTGCCTTCTTGCCTCCGGTCAGTTCCGTATCCTCCTCGTGGAAAGAAAAATGATTCTCCCAGTCTTCCTTCCGGTCCGTGCGGTATTTCAGCTTCTCGGTACCGGCAAGGATGCCCTTCTCGCTGGCAAAGGCATTGTGAGGCGCCTTGATGGAATTATCTCTGTAGAATACAGTTGTCCCGATTCCGGACAGACCGCTTAAATTGTTCACTTTTAAATCTGAAATTTTCGCTGTCGCGTATTTAGTATGACCGTAATGCACAAAAATAGCATCGTATTCGTCCGCAAAGCTGACAAAATAATGTCTCGCACTCCGGATGGAACCGATCCGCTCCAGACCCCCGATATCCTCATAGATGCCTAGCATCCTGGTAATGCCTCCCTCCGCCAGCGCCTCGTAAAGAATAGAAGCCTGAGAGGTTCCGCTCTGGGGATTAGCATAGGAAATGTTATTAAATACAATGGCATAAGGCCTTTTCTTCGCCAGTTCTTCCTTTACCGGTTCACCGGTGAGCTGGCTGTATACCATCCCCTCCGGAAGCTTTGGTTCCTCCGGTACCGGCTCCGGCTCCGGTACGGGTGTGGGTGTGGGTTCCGGCTCAGGCACCTGAACCTGATCCTGCACAGGCGGCTCTTCCTTCTTCTTGCAGCCGGATAACAGTCCTGCCATCATAATGCATACTAATACGATATATCCAAATTTCTTCATATCTTATGTCCCCTTCTAAGTTCAGCGATGGATCGAGAGCATGTCCAGCAAATCATCCTGTCTCTTCTCCATAATCCTGCGTTCTTCCTCCTCCATGTGGTCATATCCGCACAGATGGAGCATACTGTGTACAAGCAGAAAAGCCAGTTCCCGGTAGGGAGAATGTCCATACTCCTGTGCCTGGGAAAAGGCTCTCTCCTGGGATATCATGATATCCCCCAGTATCAGCTCGCCCGTATCCGGATGAAAACAGTCCGCCTGTTCCTCCTCCAGACCGGAAAAATCAGCTGTTTGCTTGTATTCCACCATGGGAAAAGAAAGAACATCTGTCGCTGCATCCAGGTTCCGGTATTCCCGGTTTACTTCCCGGATCGCTTCATTATCTGTAATTACAACATTGACTTCCGCTTCATAAGGGCAGTTCTCCGCATCCAGAACCGCTTCCACCACCCGGTCCGCCAGTTCTTCCACATCAAAACCGAACTCGTCCTCTACTTCCCACTCTACATGAACTGTCATTATTTTCTCCTGCCGGGTCCGCCGGTTTTCTTTTTTCTTCCGTCATAAACCGCCGGCTGCGGCCTTGTCTTTCTCGATTCATATTCGTCATAGGCTTTTACAATCTTCTGTACCAGAGGATGTCTTACTACATCCTGGCTGGTCAGATAAGAAAAACCGATATCGTCGACCTTGCCAAGAACCCGTACCGCTTCGTCAAGCCCGGAGTTCGTACCGGTAGGAAGATCCTTCTGGGTCAGATCGCCGGTCACAATAACTTTAGATCCAAACCCGATTCTGGTCAGGAACATCTTCATCTGTGCCGGTGTGGTATTCTGCGCCTCATCCAGTATGATAAATGCATTATCCAGTGTACGCCCTCTCATATAGGCAAGAGGCGCCACCTCAATGAGGCCCTTCTCCGTATTTCTCAGATAGCTCTCAGGCCCCATAATCTGATACAGGGCATCATAGAGAGGTCTCAGGTACGGATCTACTTTGCTCTGAAGATCACCAGGCAGAAAACCCAGCTTTTCTCCGGCCTCAATTGCCGGTCTGGTGAGAATAATCCGGCTTACCTCATCGTTCTTAAACGCATGGATGGCCATCGCCATTGCCAGGTAAGTCTTTCCTGTACCGGCCGGCCCGATGCCGAACACAATCATCTTCTTCCTGATCTGATCCACATACTTCTTCTGGCCCAGGGTTTTGGGCTTGATCGGCTTGCCCTGAATGGTGTGGCAGATCAGATCGGAGTCAATCTGTGCCAGGGCGTCGTCCCCTTCCTCCATATTCAAAGAGATTGCATAACTCACCTTCTGTTCGGTAATCTCTTCGCCTCTTTTGGATGAATCCACCAGACGGGTAAATACCCGTTTGGCCTTTGCAACGTTCGCTTCCTCGCCAATCAGCTTGATCTCGCCGCTTCGTATTACAATAGTCACATTCAATGTCTTTTCAATCAGTTTTATATAAGCATCCAGCTCACCAAAAACATTCTTTTCGTGTTCGGCCGGAATATCAATCAAGGTCTCTATGATACTCATCCGCTGCTATCACCTTCCGCTTCTCCATTTTTTCTTGCACGATAACTTCCCCTTCCGCGATACAGGTCGTCTCGTCCATAACTATTTTAACATTATTTTTAATAATTGAAACCCCTTTTTCTATTAATTTTTGGAGGTAGAGATCCAGTCGTTTCTCCGCCAGACTTCTGGCTTCCTCCTCTGTGTAATGAACCGTTTCTTCCGTATACTCTCTATATTTTGACACCGACAGGCCAACCGGAAATAAATTCTTAAATTCTTCCGGCACATTTTTATAGTCTGTTACAATATCGCAGCTTTCATACGGATTGACAAAAAGTGGAATCCATAAATGCTGATTCCAGGCGGTTATGCGCAGTGCATATTTCTTTTTGCCGGTGAACTGTTTGACGGTATGATCCATCGGAAAATGATCAAAATAACGGACAGAAGTTTCTATGTACACGTCTCCGTCAGCCTCCACAAGTTCTGTGCCAACCTCCGTCTCATTATCACCAATAATGTTTACCACGCCGGAGATGAGCACATCATCCGGATTTACTTCGTCTCCCATTTTTACCTGTGGCGTTCCTTTTCTGGTTATAATTGAAACGACTTTTCCGGTTACACTGGAGGCCAGATGAGATGGTTCTCCTTCTGTTTTTCCCTCTGCCGTTTTATTGGTTTCCTGTACCTTTACAATCAGTCTGGCACCCTTTATTTCCGCCGACACCCAGCCAATATCACTGTAGTCTTTTCTCATCTGCTGCTCCAGGCTGTTGCAGTCAATATCGGAAAGACGCCGCCCGATACAATAGCCCTCGGAAACAAAATATTTCATAAGAAATTCACTGCTGTAACGATAGTTGCCCAGAATTTCTATGTTCCATAAAAATAGGGACAGTCCATAAATAACCGCAAAAAAGCCAAGAAATCCAACAAAAAAAGCCTTCCTTTTCCGGTATCGGTGAAGCAGGAAGGGAAGCCCGGCTTTTTTCAGTATTTTAAGCCTCATTCCGGTTTTTTTCAGAAGAGGCTTCAGAGACTTGACCTGTGCCGCTTTCATACTAAATTCAAAGTATTTCCGGTTTCTTTTTAATTTCCACAGTTTTATATTTTTACCAGAGCACAAATTCAGGAATCGTTCTCCGTATCCGCCCCAGACCCTGACTGTTACATATCCGCACAGAAAATAATACAGCCGTTTCAGCATAAACAAATTTCTGCAATTTCCGTTTTGAGCCTTCCCCGAATGGAACAGCCTCAACGCGCAATCTGCTCTCTCCTCATCATCTTCTCAGAACAGTATATGCATCCCCGCCGGAAACTTTTCCGCCAACCTTTTATTGATAGCAGATATCATGAAATGTACCCGTTATCTCCATTTCGTCCACATCGAAACTGTCGATACAGATATTTTTGCCGCTGATCACCAGAACTCCCATTTTCGTCTGCACCTTCACCAGCTTGTCGTCGTACTCCAGAATTCCTCTGTAATTTTCCAGATAAATCTGGTTTTTTCCCATCATCGTCAAAATCGGTGCCCCCTCCATCACGTCGGCGGGCAAGTGAAGCCGTTTCAGCATCCGCTCCCGGTATTGGTCCTCCATAACCCTCCTTCTGCCGTTTATGACGTTTTTCGGGTTTTCTTTATCATATGATTGAAAGGTGAAAAAGTGAATTTATCCTTCTTATACCCGTGCAATATGGTTCACCTGCGATATTGCATTCATAAGCAGTTTGAAACCGCTTTTGTTTCAAACTTCCTCCGGGCAAAAATCAGAACAATGGCGAGTGAAAGAATATTGGAAAGCACAATGCGCAGAATCTGCAGTTCGTCAATCCCTCCCGCTGTCACCATGTGAAGGCTGTTGCCAATCAAGTTATTAAAGAAATGTTCAAAAACACCGGTCCAGAGTGTTCCGGTCAGTGCGGCGCACAGCCCCCACTCATATCCCAGTATCCCGGCGAGAAGCACATACCCCGCCGCCATGATCAGCGCCTGTCCCATATCCAGCTGACCTTCGGCTGACCACTGAACCACCATTACGATATGCCAGACACCAAACAGCAGGGCCTGCAGAAAGTTAGCGCCAGTCTGGGAACAGGATTCTTTGCCCAGCTTGAAAAAAAGTCCGCGGAACAGGCCCTCCTCTGCCCACACATTGAGGATATTGCCGCCGATGCAGATAAGGAACGCGCCTGCCGACAGACCGGTGACATTCTGTCCTGTCAGGGCAAAATTGGTCACGAACAGTTCCAGATGGGGCTGCCTTCCCATGGAAAATAAAACGATAAATTCAATCAGATAAGAAAAGAAGAAGGTGACGGCACCCAGTAAAAAGCCATACAGCATGCCTTTGAATATCCCGGTTCTGCGAAAGCCCAGATCCCCCCAGCCCTTTTTCTGCCGGAACAGAGATATGGCAATAACGGCTATAACAGCCAGTTTACAGATTACATTTTCCCCCAGAACAGTCTGATCGGTCTTGATAAACAAAAATTCCGTATACTCGATGGCGCTGCACAGCAGAAATAAGATAAGAATCCTTCGTAACATTCTGGTTTTTCCAGTCATAGCTCCTTAGCCCCCACGATTCTCCAAATTTGGCTGAATACGGCTTCCATTGTACCGGTTTTAAAAGGAGCCGCCTCATGGATCAGCTTTAATCCTTCCAGCAGGATCAGAATGGTCTCAGCCGCTTCTTCCGGCTCTGAGGTTTGAAATTCACCATGATTTCTGCCATAATCAATCACCTGTGCCAGGCACTCCCTGCCTCGTTCAAACTGCTGTCTGATGAATTCTGTGCCAGCCCCTCTCTTATCCATGCAAAATTCGTAAAGTGCGAAATTGATGGTTGGAATATCTGACATCAATTCTGCTTTCGTATGTTCCAAAAGCGCCTTCAAAATAGAAATAGCAGATTCGTTTTCCAAAATGCGGTTTTTCTCCCGTTCCATTTCTTCCGACTGCATTTCATAAAGTAAGTCGATAAACAACTGCTCTTTGGACTCATAATGACGGTAGAGTCCTCCCTTACTCAGCCCGCAGGCTGCGCAGATATCCTGCATGGAAACTGCAAGATATCCTCTTTCTGAAAACAGCCCTAAAGCCGTCTCTCTAATACGATTTCTGGTATTTTCTCCTTTGTTTCCCATCTTCCGCCTCCAAAAGCGACTGTTCGGTCTCTTTTTTCTTATTGTATGCTAGGCATGGTCAAATGTCAATGACAGATCAGCGCGTAGGATATTTTTTGTTACATAAGAACCTTTAGAGAACGTTCCTATGTAACAAAAAAATAAAGCCCAAAGACCTGAGTCTTTGGGCTTCTCCCTCTTAACTAGAATGACGAACTTATTTAAACTTACGTTTTCTAGCAGCTTCGGATTTCTTTTTACGTCTTACGCTTGGTTTCTCGTAATGTTCCCTCTTACGAATCTCTTGCTGAATACCCGCCTTCGCACAGTTTCTTTTGAATCTGCGGAGTGCGCTGTCAAGAGTCTCGTTCTCTTTTACGATTACATTTGACATAGTCTCACACCTAACCTCCCTCCAGTTGTGTATTGTGCCTATACAACTGTTTGGGTAATTTGAATAGCACTGTAGATAATTATATCACAATAATCCATTTCGTCAACCACTTTTTATAACTTGGCACCATGCAAGGATGAAAAATGAATGATGCATTGGGGAATTTGTTCACCGAGGGCATTATTCATTTTTTAGACTTATGTGGCGCAAGCCACAAAGCGAGTAAATGCAACGCATTTGCGAGCTTGCATGGTGCCAATAAACTATAGTGATCGACAGAAAGCTTGCTTCCAGGGCGGTTATTGCTGTTTTTTGATTTATGTGGCGCAAGCCACAAAGCGAGTAAATGCAGCGCATTTGCGAGCTTGCAGGGTGCCAATAAATTATAGTGACCGACAGAAAGCTTGCTTACAGGCTGTCAGCAAACTAAAGTGACCATACTATTTTACAGGAATATATATTTTAACTTCATTGTCCGGATCATCTAAAGACAGCACCGCATGTTCATACACTTCAAAATCCTCACGGTCATCCAGTTCCTCTTTCGCCGCAGTCAGCCATATCCCATAGATATACTGATAAGTTTTAAACAGGTTTGCCAGCGTTCCCCGGTGTGTAAAAACAGCATATCTCCCCGCGCTCAGTGTTTTTTCGGTCAATGCCTCAGGAATACTGTCGTTCTCCCCCACAGGACAGCCCGCCAATACCCCAAAAGAAACATCCCCCTCCTCATTATATGCGGTTCGACGTGTCTCGCAAATACTATATCCAATACCCGCGGTATCATATATTTTCTTGTAACGATGCAGAAATTGCTCCCACAATTGAGGGAGCTGGTTATTGAAAAGCGAGGCTGTCCCCCTGATGCCTGCCACCCTCGTCTCTTTTAATACAAGGATTTCAGGCGTGCGCGAAATATTATTCGCGATATGAGCCACATCCTCAGAGGCCAGTTGCTTTTTAGCACTCACAACCAGATCAAGTCCTGCTTTACGGTACTCAATAGGACTACTTCCAAACGCAGCCTTAAACGCCCTGCAAAATGCCTCCGGTGATTCAAACCCGCTTTCCAGCGCGATGTCAAGAATCCGCCGGCTGGAATGGAGCAATTCCCCTGAGGCGTTATATAACCTGCGTCTATTAATGTATCGGCCGACAGACTCCCCTAATACAGACGAAAAAAGCCTCGTCATGTGATAATAAGAATATCCAACCTCTCTCGACACATCGTCTAAACCGATATTTTCATGCAGATGGCCTTCGATATATTCAATTGCCCGTTCTATTGGTGATAATCGACTCAAGGCAGTATTTATCCTTTTTGTTAAAAATTATACCATATAACCAATGCTCTCTCTACAGACAAAAGAAAGCAAAAAATGTCAGGAATAGGACGGATGTCCGTGCTATACTGTAATGCATTGCTGCAGATGGAAGTAAAAACAGTCAGGAAAGGTTAAAAGGTATAAACAAATGACAGATATTATTGTCCAGGGACTGACTCAAAATAATTTAAAACACGTCACGTTTCAAATTCCAAAGGAAAAAATAACAGTCTTTACCGGAGTGTCCGGCTCCGGCAAATCCAGCATTGTCTTTGATACCATCGCCGCCGAATCCCAGAGACAGATGAATGCTACCTATCCGGCATACGTGCGTTCACGGCTGCCCAAGTATCCCAAGCCGGCGGTGGAACGGATCGACAATTTAACGCCTTCGGTCATCGTGGACCAGTCCCCTCTGGGCGGAAACGCACGCTCCACGGTGGGAACGATAAGCGGCCTGTATTCCAGTCTGCGGCTGCTGTATTCCAGAATCGGCAAACCCTATGCCGGAACAGCATCCTGCTTCTCCTTCAATGATCCAGACGGGATGTGCAAAACCTGTTCCGGTCTTGGCAAGATCACAAAAGTGGATATAGAAGCCATAATAGATCCCAGTAAATCCTGGAGGGAAGGCTGCATCAAAGACTCCCTGTATCGCCCGGGTTCCTGGTACTGGAGACAGTACGCGCAGTCAGGACTGTTCGATCTTGACAAACCGGTGAAAGAATACTCCGCAGAGGAATATAATCTCCTTCTTTACGGTTCCAGGGACGGCAAAGGGAGCCAGGAAAATCCAAAAGTAACCGGAATATTTCATAAATATACGCAAACTCTTCTTAATCGGGATATCAGCTCCAAAAGCAAACACACCAAAGAAAAATCACAAAATCTCATCGCTGAGATGGAATGTCCTGACTGCCACGGAAAACGGTTAAATGCAGCTGTCCTGCAGTGTAAAATTGCCGGATATTCCATTGCAGACATGTGCAGGATGGAACTGACCCAGCTTCGCGATATTCTAATGCAGATAACAGATAAAACAGTGGCTATACTTGTTCAGACGATTATAGAGGGTCTGGACAGAATGATCGAGATCGGTTTGCCCTATCTCCATCTGAACCGGGATACGCCGTCCCTGTCCGGCGGCGAGGCACAGAGGCTGAAACTAGTCCGTTACATGGGCAGCAGCCTGACCGGCATGACCTATATCTTTGATGAGCCCAGCGCCGGTATGCACCCCCGGGATGTCTGCCGAATGAATAGCCTGCTGAAGCAGCTTCGGGACAGGGGCAATACCGTGCTTGTGGTGGAACATGACAGGGACGTTATTTCCATCGCAGACTACGTGGTCGATGTGGGCCCCCGGGCAGGCCAGCACGGAGGGGAAATTATGTTTACAGGCAGTTACCAGGAACTGCTTCAATCCGATACACTGACCGGAAAAGCAATGCTTCATTCTCTGCCGGTCAAATATAATCCTCGTCCCTCATCTGCCAGTCTGCCGGTACGGGGCGCAAATCTGCACAATTTAAAGCATGTGGATGTAGATATTCCTCTGGGGATTATGACTGTCGTAACCGGAGTGGCCGGTTCGGGAAAGAGCACATTGATTTCCCGGGTATTTGCCGGACAGTATAAAAACGAGATTGTGATGGTGGATCAGGGGCCCATCACAGCCACAAACCGTTCTACCCCGGCTTCCTACCTTGGTTTTTTTGATGGAATACGGAGGCTGATGGCACGGGAGAACGGCAAACCGGACAGCCTGTTCAGTTTTAATTCCGCCGGCGCCTGCCCCGTATGCGGCGGCAAGGGTGTCATCGTGACAGAGCTGGCATTCATGGACCCGATCGTCACTGTATGTGAGGCCTGCGACGGAGTCCGGTATAACAATGAAGCACTCTCCTGTACTTACAAAGGAAAAAATATAGTAGAACTGCTTCGGCTTACCGCCTCTCAGGCACTGGAGCTGTTCGATGACAGCAAGATAGTAAAGAAGCTTAAATTGATGCAGCAGGTTGGATTATCCTATCTCACATTAGGACAGCCTCTTAGCACACTCTCCGGCGGCGAGCGCCAGAGAATGAAACTGTCTAAAAATCTCGAAAAAAAGGGCGGCATCATCGTGATGGATGAGCCGACTACCGGCCTGCATATGTCGGATATTCAAAATCTGCTGAAGCTGTTTGATCATATTGTTTCTCAGGGAAATACCCTCGTGGTGATTGAGCACAACCTTGACGTGATGAAACAAGCCGACTGGATCATAGATATCGGCCCTGACGGCGGTAAAAACGGCGGAGAGGTGGTCTTTACCGGAACGCCTGCGGACATGATACGGCATGCCAAAACACTTACCGCTGACTGCCTGAGGGCATCACTCTAAGTTTCCTATAAGATAAAAACTTTGAGCCGCAAAGCCTGATCACACAAGGCTTTGCGGCTCTCTTCCGCTTGAATATCATTTATTCAAATTTTATTACAGCTGTGCTGCCAGAACAGTTTCAGCTTCAGCCAGCGCTTTATCAATGCCGGACGGATCTTTTCCGCCTGCCTGAGCCATATTCGGCCGGCCGCCGCCGCCGCCGCCCACAAAGCCGGCAACTCCTTTAATCAGGTTCCCCGCATGGGCACCCTGCTTCACTGCCGCTTCCGTAGCCATTGCCATCAGATTGACCTTGCCATTTACCGCAGAAGCCAGTAAAATGACCCCATCGCCCAGTTTATCTTTAAGCTGGTCTCCCAACGTACGCAGACTGTTCATGTCCACATCCTGCACCTTCAGCGCCAGGAATTTCACATTTTTGATCTCTTTTACCTGGCTCAACGCATCTCCTGCCGCGCTTCCGGCCAGTTTGCTCTTCAGCTTTTCGTTCTCGGATTTCAAACCCTTTAACTCTTCCTGAAGCGCCTCAATCTTTCTCACCAGCATAGCCGGTTCTGCCTTTACCGCGCGGGCCGCTTCATTTAACTCAGCCTCAGCCTTTTTATAATAAGCGAATACACCTGCGCTGGTCAGAGCCTCAATACGTCTCACACCAGCCGCGATGCCCGTCTCAGAAACAACCTTAAACGCGGTTACGGCAGCCGTATTAGCCACATGTGTACCGCCACAGAGCTCCGTGCTGAAATCTCCCATACGGACCACTCGCACCACATCGCCGTATTTTTCTCCAAAGAGCGCCATCGCACCGGTCTTTTTGGCTTCCTCCATCGTCATTTCCTGTGTCATGACCGGAAGTGCCCTGGCGATTTCTTCGTTAACGATAGCCTCGACCTTCTCAATCTCTTCCGGTGTCATAGCGGAGAAATGAGTAAAGTCAAAACGCAGATGGTCTTTATCAACCAGAGAACCCGCCTGTTCTACATGGCTGCCCAGAACCATGCGCAGTGCTTTCTGCAGCAGATGGGTCGCGCTGTGGTTCTTGCAGGTTGCATTGCGAACGGCTTCATCCACAGTGAGAGTAACGTTTTCACCGGTTTTGAAAACGCCTTCCTTCACGTAACCCACATGGCCGATCTTGCCGCCCTGGAGATGTATCGTATCTTCCACCTCGAATATAGCCGAAGGCGTTGTAATAACACCCACATCGCCGGTCTGACCGCCCATCGTGCCGTAGAACGGAGTCTGAGCCACAATAATGGTACCACTCTGATCCGCATTAAGCTCTTCCACGATCTCTGTCTCAGTGGTCATTACAAGAATAGAAGAGGTATGGGTCAGACGGTCATAGCCCACAAATTCTGAGGTGACAGCCGGATCAATAGACTGATAAATCGTCTCATCCGCGCCCATATAATTGGTAACGGCACGGGCTTCCCTAGCCGTCCTTCTCTGTACATCCATGGCTTTCTTAAAGCCGTCTTCATCCACGGCAAAGCCTTTTTCCGAAAGTATTTCCTTCGTGAGATCCAGAGGGAAACCGTAAGTATCATACAGCTTAAAGGCGTCATCCCCGTTCAGCGTCTTTTCTTTGTTCTGAACCAGAGATGCCTCCATATCCGCCAGAATAGACAGGCCCTGATCTATCGTTTTATTAAAATTATCTTCCTCAATCGTGATTAACTTTAGGATATAATCCCGTTTTTCTTCTAATTCCGGATAACCGTCCTTCGATTCCACGATTACGGTCTCCGCAAGTTTGGCCAGAAAACGTCCCTGAATTCCCAGCAGCCTTCCGTGTCTTGCCGCTCTTCTCAGAAGCCGGCGCAGCACATAACCTCTTCCCTCGTTGGAAGGTATGATACCGTCGGAGGTCATAAACGTAACGGAACGGATATGATCCGTGATCAGACGGATGGACACATCCTTCTCTGCATCTGTCATATAAGTAACTCCGGCTATCTCACATACCTTGTCCCTGAGCGCTTTGATCGTATCCACATCAAAGATAGAGTCCACGTCCTGACAGACAACAGCCAGTCTCTCTAATCCCATGCCGGTATCAATATTTTTATGGCTCAGTTCCTCATAATTTCCGTTGCCGTCATTCTCAAACTGCGTAAATACATTATTCCAGATCTCAATATACCGGTCGCACTCACAGCCCACCGTACAGTCCGGACTTCCGCAACCGTACTTCTCTCCTCTGTCGTAATAAATCTCTGAACAGGGGCCGCAGGGACCTGCGCCGTGCTCCCAGAAATTATCTTCCTTTCCAAAGCGGAAAATCCGCTCCGGCGCAATGCCGATCTCTTTATTCCAGATATCAAAGGCCTCGTCGTCATCCAGGTAGATGGACGGATACAGCCTGTCCGGGTCCATCCCGATCACCTCGGTTAAAAACTCCCAGGACCAGGCAATCGCTTCATTCTTAAAATAATCGCCGAAGGAAAAGTTCCCCAGCATCTCAAAAAAAGTACCGTGTCTGGCGGTCTTTCCCACATTCTCAATGTCGCCGGTACGAATACACTTCTGACAGGTCGTCACACGCTTGCACGGCGGAATCTCCTGACCGGTAAAAAATGGTTTTAACGGGGCCATACCCGAATTAATCAATAACAAACTATTATCATTCTGAGGAATCAGAGAAAAACTTTTCATCCTCAAATGTCCTTTACTTTCAAAGAACTTCAGGAACATTTCCCTGAGCTCATTTACACCATACGCTTTCAAACCATAGCCTCCCCATTAATCTTGTCCGCTTTTTCTGGCGGTTCTGACGTCTTTCACCTTCTTGCCCAGCATAATACCGCCAAAGGCCACCGCCAGAAAGAAAATGTACTTGATCAGATATTGAATAAAACCCAGCAGGAATGACATTAAAAAGCACCTCCAAACAGCTGCATATTTTTGTTCCGGGACCATCCATTTTGTGTCTGAGATCCCTGGCCTTGTACCGTCTGAAAGCCGAAACGCAAAAAAACGCTTCGGCTTTTACAAACAAATTCATCCGGGCAATGACACCGTCCGGGAATATACGCCAAAATCAGCCCATTGCTCAATGGTTGTATTATAACTGAAAATTCTCCGGATGACAAGATTATCTTCTGTGGGAAAGCTCCTTGATAATATCGTTCCAGTCAAGTCCGCATTCCGCCATCAGAACCATCATATGGTACAGAAAATCAGAAATTTCGTATTTCAATTCTTCCGCATCTGGATTTTTGGCCGCGATCACAATTTCCGTCGCCTCTTCTCCGCACTTTTTCAGTATTTTATCTATCCCTTTGTCAAAGAGATAGTTTGTATAAGAGCCTTCCTTGGGATGGAGCCGCCGGTCAATGATCGTATCATATACATCCGTCAGCACCGTCAGCGGATTCACCTTGCTGTATTCCTTCACAATCAGGTCCCGGTAAAAACAGCTTCTGTTTCCCGTATGGCAGGCCGCGCCGATCTGTACCACTTTGGCCAGCAGCGTATCGTTGTCACAGTCAATTTTTAATTCCTTTACATACTGATAATGCCCGGATGTTTCGCCCTTTATCCAGAGACATTCCCTGCTTCTGCTATAATATGTCATTCTGCCGGAAGCAACCGTCTTTTCGAACGCTTCCTGATTCATATACGCCATCATCAGCACTTCATCTGTCTTAAAATCCTGTACAATGCACGGCACCAGACCATCTGTATTTGTTTTCAGCTCTGAAAATTTCATACAGCTGTCAAAAGTATTGACCTGGATTCCCTGGGCTTTCAGAGCCTGTTTGCGGCCCATCAATTCACCCTCCGGATTTTTCAGACAGATTCCGGCCATTCCCTCATCGCGGATCAGATCCAGAGTCCTCTCATCAAAGTCCCACAGGAACTGATACAGAGAAAATCCTGCGTCCAGCAGATCCTGCGCCTTGCTCAAACTCTCCTCCGACAAAAGAAGATATTTCACACCAAACTGGGTCAGCTCCTGGGCTATTCTCTCCGTCACCTCTATTTCGGTAACATCAACCACGATATGGCTGCCGCCGAACCGCTCCACCGCCTCCAGAATCACCTCGGTATTCTGGCACTTTCTGGCATTTAATACTACCTTTGAAGCACCGGTATAAAAGGCCTTTTTAACATCCTCGAAGCGTCTCACATAGATACCGATCATAAATGGAATGTCGACCTGCTTGGAGACCTCCTTCATCTCATGGAGAAAGCTCTCAAATACCTTTTCATCCTCGGAGTACTGATAAAAATAAAGCTCGTCCGCTCCCTGATAGGATGCTTCTTTGGCCAGTTTACTTAAGTTTTCTATCTCAGTTCCTCCCGCGTCATACGACGGAATCATACTGATATATGCCATTGTGCTCATTCCTTTCTATAACGACCCTTTCGTCGATAAAACGCCCTGGATTCTGGGGTCAAAGCTGACTGCCTCGTCCAGCGCTTTTCCAAATGCCTTAAACATAGCTTCTATAATATGATGATTGTTTGTGCCGGAAAGTACCTTAAAATGTAAATTCATGCCGCACGCATATGTAATGGAATAAAAGAACTCCTTCACCAGTTCCGTATCCATATATCCCACACGGTCACAGGTAAACTCTGCGTCACTGGCATAATAAGGGCGTCCGGACAGGTCCACTGCACAAAGCACCAGCGCCTCGTCCATGGGAATCAGAAAAGAACCAAACCTGCGGATTCCCGCCTTATCCCCCAGAGCCTCTTTGATCGCCTGCCCCAGTACAATCCCCGCATCTTCAACGGTGTGGTGTCCGTCCACATACAGATCACCCTTCACCTTTAAGTCCAGGTCAAAGAAGCCGTGACGTGCAAAACTGTTCAGCATATGATCAAAAAAGCCGACTCCGGTTTGTATACTGGTTTTACCTTCTCCATCCAGGGAAAAGGTCATGCTGATCTCGGTCTCTTTCGTCTTTCGCTCTACGGCGGCTGTTCGCTTTTCCATTCTCATCACTCCTTCTCTTCAAAACGCACTGCTATGGAATTGGCATGAGCGGTGAGATGCTCTGCGTTGGCAAACCGGATAATATCCTCATGGATCTCCTTAAGCGCCTCCCTGGAATAGGAAATGATGCTGGATTTCTTTACATAGTCATCCACACTGAGCGGAGAGAAAAATTTAGCGGTCCCATTGGTGGGAAGCACATGATTCGGGCCGGCGAAATAGTCTCCCAGCGGCTCGCTGCTGTACTCTCCGATAAAAATAGCACCTGCATTCTTTATTTTCGTCATCACCTCAAAGGGATTTTCCATCATAATTTCCAGGTGTTCCGATGCGATTTCGTTTGCTGTCTCAATGGCTTCTTCCACATTCTCAGCGATCAGAATATAGCCGTAGTTCTCCAGTGATTTCTCTAATATTTCCTTTCTGGAGAGCTGGGAGACAAATACATCCACCTGCGCGGACACCTCTTCTGCCAGCTGCCTGCTGGTCGTGACTAAAATAGCAGATGCCAGCTCATCATGCTCCGCCTGGGACAGGAGGTCCGCAGCCACATATCTGGGGTTGGCGGTCTGATCCGCCAGCACCAAAATCTCGCTGGGTCCCGCGATCGAGTCTATACTCACGTGTCCATACACTGCCTTTTTAGCCAGCGCCACATAAATATTCCCCGGTCCCACAATTTTGTCAACCTTAGGAATACTTTCCGTTCCAAACGCCAGCGCTCCGATTGCCTGGGCGCCTCCCACCTTGTAAATATGGGTAACTCCCGCTTCTTTTGCCGCTACCAGCGTAGCCGGTGTAATCTTTCCCTCCCGGTCGGGAGGCGTCGTCATAATAATATTTTCCACGCCCGCCACCTGGGCCGGAACCACATTCATCAGCACAGAAGAAGGATATGCCGCTTTTCCGCCCGGAACATACACTCCCACCGAGGCTAACGGCGTTATTTTCTGTCCCAGTATGGTTCCTTTGCCGGTGCTGTCAAACCAGCTGCATTTTTTCTGTTTTTCATGATAGCTCCGGATATTGACCAGGGCTTTGCGGATCACATCCAGAAGCTCCGGATTCACCTGGCTGTAAGCCTCTTCTATTTCCTCCTCAGAAACCAATACGTTCCCGGCAGTAATGTCCGCTTTATCAAACTGTTTCGTGTAACCGAAGACAGCCTGATCACCCTTACGCCGCACCTGCTCCAGGATTGCATTCACCCGTTCTGTATATCCTTCATAATTACTAGGACTTCTCTTTAACAGGTCGTTCAGCAGATTTGTTCTTGTTTCCTCTGTCAGTTCTACAATTCTCATATCAGCCACCGGTATATGCTGCAGGCACATACACTATCCTTTCTCCTGTTATATGTCAATTCGTAATCTGACTCCCGGCTAGATAAGACCGCAGCCGGCTGATCAGTTCAGAAATTCTCTCGTGTTCCATTTTCATACTTACTTCGTTGACTACCACGCGGGCGGAGAGCTCACAGATGTCCTCCAGGACATTAAGCCCGTTCTCTTTCAGCGTAGTGCCTGTCTCCACAATATCCACGATCACCTCGGAAAGGCCAACGATCGGCGCCAGTTCCACAGAACCGTTTAATTTAATGATCTCTACCGTCTGATGCTTCTTATTATAAAAATAGTCCTTGGCGATCGCCGGATACTTGGTCGCCACCCGGATCAATTCTCCATGTCGCAGCAGCTCCGCCGCTTCCTCCGGCCCGCAGACACACATCCTGCATCTGCCGATGCCAAGATCAATCACTTCATACAGCTTGCGCCCTTCTTCCAGGATCGTATCCTTGCCCACAATTCCAATATCGGCAGCCCCATACTCTACATAGGTGGGCACATCGCTGGCCTTGGACAGGAAAAATTTCAGTTTCAGCTTTTCATTGACAAAAATAAGCTTCCTGGAATCTTTGTCCTTCATTTCCTCACAGGTAATGCCAATCTCTTCCAGGATTTCCATGGCCCTTCTGGCCAGCCGGCCTTTGGCCAGCGCAAATGTCAGATATCTCATGTTGCGTCCTCCTGTAATTTCAGTATTTCGCTGATCTTCGCCACATTCGCTTCACCGGTTGCAAGATCAATCACCTGTATCGTATCAGAATCCTCCAGAAACAAGATACCGCCGGCCCCTGTCCTTGCCGCATATTCCATATACTCTTTAAGGCTTCTCTCCCTGCTCATCCTCACCAGTTCAATCTTGATTCCCTGGGCCCGGAACTGATTTCCCAAGTCAATCGCGATTTTCCGGTCCTGGCTGCGATATAGAATCATAGTCATAGGTTCTTCCGGCGGCAGTCCTGCCTTCTGTCTGGAAAGAGCCGCCATCAGCTGATCAATCACCACCGCAAATCCAATGGAAGGCGCCTGCTTGCCAAACTGCTCCAGCAGATTATCGTAGCGTCCTCCTGTTACAATCGCATCGCCTGTCCCGTAAGTATAGGCCCGGAATATGATGCCGGTATAGTAATTGTATTTGCTTAACATCCCAAGATCCACCGTAATATAACTCTGAAATCCATAGGACGCCAGAATATCATAGAGCTTTTCCAGGCGTTCAATCGCCTTTCTGGCTCTCTCGTTCTGGGTTTTACTCTTAATTTCCGTCAGAGATTCCATATTGCCGAACATCTCCGGGAGCCTTCGGAACAATTCCTTCAAATCATCGGAAATCTCTTTTCGGCCAACCATTTCCTCCACGCCGAAAATATTCTTTCGCTCAATCAGAGAACGCAGTTCCTCTGCTTCCTCCTGATTTAAGCCCGCTTCCTCCACAAGGCCGTTAAAATAATCCGCATGGCCGATCTCCACCTGAAACTCCGATAAGCCCGCCTGGAGCAGACTGTCGATCACCAGTGCAATCATCTCCGCATCCGCGTCCACGGAAGAATCATTAATCAGCTCGACACCCAGCTGGGTCGTCTCCCTGAGTTTTCCCTGATAGCTGTCCGTATTAACAAAGGTATCACCAATATAACAGAGACGGATCGGGAACTCTTCCTCCGCGTAATATTTCGCCACGCAGCGCGCAATGGGAGGGGTAATATCCGGCCGCAGCACCAGAGTGCTTCCATCCCGGTCTATAAACTTAAACATATTCTTGGAAGAAACAGTACCTCTCTCCCTGTTGAACACATTAAAAAACTCAAACATCGGCGTTTGGATATCCTTAAAACCATACAACTCCATAACACCGTGCATCCGTTCCTGAATCATCCTCTTCCTTGCACATTCCGTATCATAAATATCCCGGACACCCTCCGGGATATGCAAAAGCTCCTGCTCCATCCTAAACTGTCCCATATTCTCATACCTTCCGTTGCTTTAACTCGCTAAATCTTCACAGTAATATCTTGCTAGCACATAAAACTTAAAATATTATATACAAAAAGCACAAAGATGTCAACCAAAGAGAACGTAATGAAAAATGAATAAGGAATAACGAAGAACACAGCAACAAAAGGACCTAACCCTGTTATTTAACTCACTCTTACCCCGTTATCCCTTCTTCCCTCTTCCCTCTTCCTTCTTCTTCGTCGTTCTTCATTCCTCACTATTCACTATTCCTTCTTCCTTGCCCTTCTTCCTTCTTCATTCTTCACTCTTCATTGCCCTTCCTCATTCCTCCCTCTCCCCCAGGTCTTTATTGATCATCTCCAGATAATGAACAAAGACTCCGTCATGGGAAGAAATCTGAAAATAGGGGTCCAGCTCCGTAAACTGAAAACTTTTGCGGCCTCCCTCCTGGGCGCGGTCCCAGAATTCCTTCAATTTCCGGAAGGTGAGATAGTAAAAGATATCTTTATTGGTATAATAAATCAACAGGAAGGAGACTCCGCCCTGCCGTTCAAACTGCTCCATAAAGTCCATCTGGTGAGTATGTACGTTCTGCAGCCGGAAGCTGTCCGCTGTACATTCTTTTGCATCGAAACAGACCGGAATGCCCTGCACAACCCCTATGTAATCCACCGTACTTTTCTGTTCAAAGTAAGCCAGCGTAATATGCCTGTGATCCTTATCAATGTTGATCGGTTTGATCGGTGTGGGTATCTTCTGAATCAACGCCAGTTTGTTGGCCCTGTACTTTTCATTCGTGAAATTAACCAGTTCCTCCAGCGTGGAACCTCTCAGTCCCCTTGTTTTCCAAGCCATATCTATTTCCCGCTTTCCTCATATGTTTCAATCTCTGTACCGAATAATGCCTTCACCGCCCGGGCAAAAACCGGAGGGGCCGGGGCGGCTATCGTCCTGCCGGAAAGTTCTGCGAGAGGCCCTGTCAGTTCTCCGAATTCCATTCTCTGGGCATGCAGCAGCTGATTTCTCACATGAAAGCGATCCCGGAAGAATCGGTTTACCATGGTATCTCCATATTTAAAATCTCCGGCGACCGGATGTCCCATCGAGGCCAGATGTGCCCGGATTTGATGGGTTTTTCCTGTTATCAGCTGAATCTCCAGAAAGGTAAACCTGCCATCGGAACAAATCGGCCGATATCCGGTACGGATACGCTGCGCTCCCTCCTGCTCCTGGTTTAAAACCAGCACCTGATTATTTGACTCATCCTTTAAAATCCAGGCATCCTTGATGCCGCTTTGTTCCATCTTTCCTCCTACAATCGCGTAATAATACTTGTCGATCTTCCGTGACCGGAGAAGTTCTGCCATAGACTGGAGTCCGGCCAGTGATTTACCCGCGGCTACCACCCCGCTGGTATTCCGGTCCAGCCGGTTGCAGATGGAAGGCCGGAACGTAGTCAGATCCTCCGGCGCCAGCTGGCCGTCCGACAGCAGATATCCGATAAAATATTCATTTAAAGATA
Source organism: Anaerolentibacter hominis (assembly GCF_032380675.1). Classification (NCBI taxonomy): domain Bacteria; kingdom Bacillati; phylum Bacillota; class Clostridia; order Lachnospirales; family Lachnospiraceae; genus Anaerolentibacter; species Anaerolentibacter hominis. The sequence continues at coordinate 1,392,182 of NZ_JAWDIX010000001.1, read as the reverse complement.
GATCCTCCGGCTTGCTTTTTTGGGACAGCATACCGGCAGGCTTATTCAGAAAGGCAATCTGGTCATTCTCATATAGAATGGAGAGTTCCGTTACCGGATAGGTTGCTGCTCTGCTTTTTTTCTGGAAGGAACCTATGGTATCCTCCGCCAGAAACAGCTTGACAATATCTCCGTTTTTCAGGATTTCCTTGCCCTCTGCCTTTTTCCCGTTCAGTGTAATATTCTTTTTGCGCAGCATCTTATAAAAGAAACTCTTCGGCGCCCCGTCCATATATTTGGAAAGATATTTATCCAGCCTCTGGCCCTCTTCATTCCGGCCTATCATTAATTCTCTCAACGTCCAGGTTCCTTTCCTACCGGTAAATCAAAGACTCTATAAAATCCAGTGCTTCCTTCTCTTCTCCCGGTTCATTCCGATCCTCAGTGTCAATTCCCTTTACATAGCTTAAGAATTTATCAAAATCTGTCATGACCTTGACTCTGTAATTGAGTCTTCTTTCCTTCATGCAGGTCACCAGATAGTTAAAGATATCTTTCTCCTGATTTTTCTTATTATCCGTATAACAGACGATTTCCTTTCCGCCCAGTACCATAAAATCCATGTACATCATCTTTTCCCGGGAGGAGATCAGCATATCCGAGAGGACAGTGCAGGAATCGCCCGCGGTCTGTTTCAGCCTGTCATACTCTGCCTTTTCCGGTGAGTGGTACGGAAAGGTAACAATGACAGACACGATTTGTTTTGCTGCCGGCAGCATCATCAATACGGCAAATATCGTCCATATGTTAGCCTTATCCTGGCCGGAGATATAATATCCTGCGATAAATACCGTCAGTGCGGCAGCCAGTAATACAATCATCAAGAGCCATTTTCTGCGTTTTACCTGTTTCAGATACTGAAATTCTCCTTTTTGAACTGAATGATTCTTCAATCTAATACCCTCCTGTCCTGTTTTGCATATCTTGTGCGCAATATTCTGCTACCGGTTCTTTTTCTTGTGCACATTCCGTATTGCTGTCTTCTTTTTTCGCGGAACATCCTTTTTGTCCGGGCGTGCCCCCTTCTGTCCGGCTGCCGGCTCTGCACTCTTCTGCTTCCTGGGCCGGATCAGGCATTTGGGGCCGAAACCGATCAGGTCGCTTCTCCCGCTTTTTAACAGCGCCGCCTTTACCAGCTCATAATTCTCCGGCTTCCGATACTGAATCAAAGCTCTCTGCATGGCTTTTTCTCTTGGATTGTCGGGAACATAGACCGGTTCCATTGTCCTGGGATCATAGCCGGTATAATACATACAGGTTGAGATGGTAGAAGGCGTCGGATAGAAATCCTGCACCTGCTCCGGCATATAGCCCATATCCCTCACATACTCCGCCAGCTCCACCGCTTCCTTCAGCGTGGACCCAGGATGGGAAGAAATCAGATAAGGCACCACATACTGTTCTTTGCCGGTCCGTTCATTTACTTCTTTATATGTTTTTACAAAACTCTCATATACTTCATGCCTTGGCTTGCCCATCAGGGACAGGACCTTATTGTTGATATGCTCCGGCGCCACCCGAAGCTGACCGCTCACATGGTTCTCAAACAGCTTCTTTATAAAATCCGTGCTTTTGTCGCACATCAGGTAGTCGAACCGGATTCCCGAACGGATAAACACTTTCTTTACTCCGGGAAGGTGTCTTATCTCCTCCAGCAGTCTCAGATAATCCGAATGATCCACATGAAGGTTCTTGCAGGGTTCCGGATAAAGACACTGTCTGCCGGGACAGGTTCCCTTATTCAGCTGCTTCTCACAGGATGGAAACCTGAAATTTGCGGTAGGTCCCCCCACATCGTGGATATAGCCTTTGAAATCCGGCTGTTTTGTCATCCATTCAGCCTCTTTTAAAATAGATTCGTGGCTTCTTACCTGGACAATACGGCCCTGATGAAAGGTCAGCGCACAGAAGCTGCATGCTCCAAAGCATCCCCGGTTGCTGGTCAGACTAAATTTCAGTTCAGAGACTGCCGGAATTCCCCCGTCCTTCTCATAGGAAGGGTGATAGGTACGCATATAGGGCAGATCATATATGTCATCCATCTCCTGTGTGCTGAGCGGATAGGCGGCAGGGTTCTGCACAATATACTCCGACCTTGCCTCATAAGGCTCCACCAGAATCTTTCCCACATAAGGGTCCGTATTCCGGTACTGTATGGCAAAGCTTCTGGCAAACGTCTTTTTGTCTGCCGTAATCTCTTCATAGGAGGGCAGACTGATATAATCGTAGAGCCCCTCGAGGTTTTTGACCCGGCACACCGTTCCCCTGATATAGGTCAGCTGATCCGCCTTTATACCGCCCTCCAGGGCCTCCGCTATTTCCAGTATCGTATGCTCGCCCATCCCATAGGAGAGCAGATCTGCCTGGGAATCCAGCAGAATCGACCGGCGCACTTTATCCGACCAGTAATCATAGTGGGCCATTCTTCTAAGACTCGCTTCGATGCCTCCGATAATAACCGGCACCCCTTTATAAACTTTACGGATCAGATTGCTGTACACGATCACCGCCCGGTCAGGCCGTTTTCCCATCTCACCGCCCGGGGTATAGGCGTCTTTGCTCCGGTGCTTTTTCGCCACAGTATAGTGGTTGACCATTGTATCCATATTACCGCCGGAAACCAGAAAACCCAGCCTCGGCCTGCCAAGGATCTGAATACTCTCTTCCCTCTTCCAGTCGGGCTGGGCAATGATCCCCACACGGTAACCGTGGGATTCCAGTACACGGCTGATAATAGCCGGTCCAAAGGAAGGATGATCCACATAGGCATCTCCTGTAATATAAACAAAGTCACAGGCATCCCAGCCTCTCTGATCCATATCTTCTCTGCTAATCGGTAAAAAGTCCTGTTTCATTCGGATTCTGCCTGCCGCCTTTCTCTGTCATATCTCATCAGTTACCTTCTGTCTCCCGTCACAGTTCATTCATACTCTTCACATAATAGTCCGCCAGTCTGCGCTTTTCTGTATCCATATCCGAACTAAACGCATCGTAAACAGCACATACTCTCATTCCCGCGCTCTTTCCTGCCAGAATTCCCTGAGGAACATCCTCAAACACAAGACAGTGTTTTGGTGCTACTCCCAGATCCCCGGCAACTAAAAGGTAAATATCCGGGGCCGGCTTTCCTCTTTCTACTTCGCAGGCTGTCCGCACCGACTTGAAAAACTTCTGCACGCCCAGCCGCTTTAAGACGGCATCCGTCAGTTCTCTGGAATTGCTGGTTGCAATCCCTGCCGGAATCCCATGTTCGGAAAGGTAGTTCAGAAAATCCAGCGCCCCCTCTTTCAGGGTGACTTCGTTCATATACTTGTCCATCGCCATCTCATTCCAGTCCTGCTTTATTTTATCCAATGCGTCCGGAATATTATATTTATCCTTTATGTAACAGGCTGTCTCGGAAAAACTCATCCCTTCAATTTCATTCTGCAGAGTTTCTTCGTATTTCCTGCCGAAACGGCCCAGATATTCAATATCAATATCACGCCACATCCACATAGAGTCAATGAGTGTGCCATCCATGTCAAAAATGACGCCCCTCGTATCCTTAAGCAGTTCTTTTTTCAATCTTCCTTCATCCTATCTGTTTTATTTTCCTGTTTTAAAGCCGCTATTTCCTCTGGTGTCAGCAGGCGGAACTCTCCTGCGTCCAACGTCTCATCCAGTTTAAGACTTCCGATCCGAAGCCTTTTCAAATACAGTACTTCTCTCCCGACTGCCAGGAACATCCGTTTTACCTGATGAAATTTTCCCTCCTGGATGATTACCTGCACATCAGATTCACAGCCTGATTCCAGAACTGTCAGATGGGCTGGCAGACACTTTGTACCGTCCTTAAGCACAATCCCATTTTCAAAAAGCCTGCACTCTTCCTCTCCGATCCTGCCGTCAACCCTGGCATAGTAGCACTTGTCCACATGCTTTCTGGGGGAGAGCAGCGAGTGGGCCAGACCGCCGTCATTGGTGATCAGCATCAGCCCTTCCGTATCTTTATCCAGTCGTCCTGCCGGAAATAAATCCTGGCCCGGAGCAGCGCCCAGGCCCTGCTTCAGACAATCCAGCACCGTTTTCTCATTATTATCTCTGGTAGCGGAGACCACTCCAGCCGGTTTATTTAACATGTAATAAACATACTTTTCATAGACAATCTTGCGTCCATTGTACCGAACACAGTCTGTCTCCACGTCTATTTTCCGTTCAGCACCCGTTATGGTTTCTTCATTCACCGTAACCAGTCCCTGTTTTAAAATCTTCTTTACCTGGCTGCGGCTTCCCATGCCTGACTCGGCCAGAAATTTATCCAGTCGCATTATTGCGCCCATTTACATCATTCTCCAGTTTGGATTATATTTATTTTTAATCCGGTTTCCATCGCTTTTACCCCAGCCCAGAGGATACCCGTCCGTGCAGATCAGATACCAGCCCTTCTCCTTCGTGGGGACATCGAGCGTTTCACATTTTAAATACCTTATAACGTTAGGGTCTGTGCTCCCCAGATCAACCACCCGCGGATATTCCTCCGGTTTCAGCGCCATCGCCAGTGCCTGGGTCGGTTCAAACCGGTTCTTTTTCATCACCCCGGCAAAGAGTCCCTCCCGTGACACCCGCAATCCGGGCAGATCCGGCAGTTCTTCCGGCCGATAGGAAACGATATCTCGCTTTACCCGAAACCGGTTCCTGTCCCAGCCGATAAGCTGTGATAAAAAGGCATCGGCATCCTCCGGAAGCCGGTTCGTATCTGTTCTTCGGGCCGTTTCACAGGGAATACAATCCCCCTCTGCTTTCTGCAGCAATGCCAGAAAATGGCCTTCGCCTTTTGCCCGGTGAGGCCAGATACGTACACACTGCTTTAACGACTCGCTGCCATGTTCCGTCCATTCCGGCCTTCCTCCTGAAAATCCCTCATACTGCGGTATGGGGATCACCCTCATCTCGGGACGGTTATCCAGCAGATACTGAATGGTCCCTTCATCCTCCAGCGGAGAAAAGGTACAGGTGGAAAACAGCATCTTACCGCCCGGTCTTAACATATCCGCGCCATAGAGAATGATTTCTTTCTGGATAGCGGAATAATAGTCCGGTCCGTGTTCCTCCCAGTAGTTGGCCACCGCAGGCTTTTTGCGGAACATCCCTTCCCCGGAACAGGGGGCATCAATCAGTATTTTATCAAAATACTCCCGAAAGACCGGCACCAGCCTGGCAGGATTCTCGCTTAATACCACAGCGTTTTTAATACCGAATACTTCGATATTTTTCTGCAGGGCTTTCACCCGCGACGGGCTGATATCATTGGATACCAGAACACCTGTTCCTGATAGTTTGGAGGCCAGTTCCGTGGTCTTTCCGCCGGGCGCCGCGCACATATCCAGAACCCGGTCTCCCTTTTCCACCGGCAGGATACCCGCCGGAGCCATCGCACTCGGTTCCTGAATATAATATAAACCGGCATAATAATAAGGATGAGCAGAGGGTATCCTTTCCTCTGCACTGCCTTTTACATAGTAAAAGCCGTCTTTTGTCCAGGGAACCGGATTTAAGTCAAAGAGCTGTTTATCATAAAATTCTTTGGGAGATATCTTCATTCCGTTGATCCGTAAACCCGAAAAGGAGTCCTTATTAAAGGACTCCCAAAAGGCTTCAAATTCCTCTCCCAAAAGCGCTTTCATATTTTTTACAAACTGTTCCGGCAGCCTTCTCATCATGTTTTTCTTTCCTTCTCTGGTATCTATGCCGCCAAAATGTAAGTTCTGACGGCCCGCAATCGTCTATCCCAGGCTCTGTGCCCGATATCCTTCCGAAATAATATCCAGTTCCTTGTTGAACCGTTCCAATTCGTCCAGATTACCTTTTTTGTAAATGCGGAAAAATTCATCCTGTATTTTAACAACTTCCCGTTTGTTGGAAACTTTATAAAGATTCTGTATATTAGTCAGGATATCGGAGACAATATTTGCCTTAATCAGAAATGAGTTCTGTGCATCCATAATCTCACCTCTTATGTAAGACATCTCCTTATCCAGAACCACAATCGCCTCTGCTGCATTTGTCAGGCGCTCCTTGATTTCCTCCGGCATATCCTGTTTGTATTTATATTGCAGGGAGTGTTCAATCGTCGCCCAGAAATTCATAGCCAGCGTCCGTATCTGGATCTCCGCCTTGATCTCCTTCGGTCCGTCGACCGTCTGAACCTTATACAAAACATTCAAATGATAGCTGCGGTATCCGCTTTCCTTGCTGTGCTTTACATAATCCTTCTCATTCTTTATGCTTAAATCATCCCGGTTCCGGATAATCTCCACAACCTTGTCAATATCCTCCACAAATTGGCAGATGATACGAATACCCGCGATATCGTCCAGCTTTTCTTCAAATTCATCCAGTTCAAATTTCTTTCTCTGTACTTTCTCCAGGATACTGGAAATCGTTTTCACTCTTCCATCCACCTGTTCAATGGGGGAGTACTGCCCCCTTCTGTGATAGCTTTCCATAATATGACGGAATTTCAGTACAAGCTCATCCACTGCCATACTGTATGGTTCCAGCAATTCACGCCATAATTTTATTTCCATAGTCAACCTCCCGCACCGGTTCTTTCAGACCGGCACATTTCGCCCTGGGTGAGCTCCCGGGCCCTTTCTTATTTTCAAAACGGAAGGGTGAGCTGTTCATAATCCTCCAGCAGTTCTCTGACCAGACCGACCATCCGGTCACAGTCTCCTTCCCGTTCTCCTTCCATATTAAGGGGCATAAGCGGTTCATGAAGCGACATGCGAAGCAAAAGCCACCCTCTGATTTCTTCCGTGCGGAATGAAATCCGGATTCCCTCATAGGATTCCGGAACCACATATAATCCCCGTGCTCTGGCTTTCTGCTCGAATTCAGCCAGAACTCTATCTCCATATTCCTTATAATTATCTCCGTCAATCCGGAACCGGTATTCTCTTTCCTCAAATCCGTCCGGCATATCAGCAATGCAGGAAGCCAAATCAGCCCCTTCACGCTTTGCAAGAGCGGCGGCAATCAGCAGCTTCACTGCCATATAGGCGCCGTCATCCAGAAAATAGTTTTCACTCATTGCACCGTGACCGGAGGTCTCGATCGCAAGGGGTGTAACGACATGGTTCTTATTTAACTCAATCTGTTTATCTATGACGTTTTTATATCCTCGTTTGTAGCGCAGATGCTTCATACCAAGCTTGCCCTCGATAAACCTGGTCAGCCGGTCCGAAGTAACGGAATCGGTTACCACCGTTCCTCCGGGGTAGTCTTTCGCTATAATAGCCGCCATCAGGGCAATAATTTTATCCCTGTTTACCGCAGTTCCATCCGGCAGCACAGCCGACATACGATCCACGTCCGTATCAAAAATGATACCTAAATCAGCGGCATTGTCAATAACCGCCTTCTGTATGGACTCCATCGCTTCTTTATTCTCAGGGTTCGGTATGTGGTTGGGGAACATGCCGTCCGGCTCCAGAAACTGGCTCCCCGCGGTATCTGCTCCCAGAGGCTTTAGCACCTTTTTCACGAAGAAGCCGCCGGCTCCGTTTCCCGCGTCCACGACAACCTTCAGCCCGGTCAGCGGATGATTGTAATCCTCAGCCTTTACACCTTCCCTGATTTTCCGGCAGAGGGCATTGCAATAGTAGGACAGACTGTCCACCCTCTCTACATCCTCCATATCCTCTCCGGCCGGCGCCAGTTCTGCCGCAATGGCAAGCAGTTCCTTTATGTTTTCCTTTTCCAGACCGCCGTCCCGGTCAAAAAATTTCAGTCCATTCCTGTTAAAAGGCAGATGACTGGCGGTAATCATAATTGCACCGTCAAACTGCATTTCTGTATAAACGGTGGTCATAAACATCGACGGCGTAGAAACCAGCCCGCAGTCATACACAGAAGCGCCCTGATGAATCAGCCCCATCATAGCTCCTTCCATCAGACTGTCAGCAGTAAGTCTGGAATCATGGCCGATCCCAATACGAAGAACCTTCTTCTCCACATTCTTTTTCTTTGCAAGCCAGCAGGCAAACGCCCCTGCAATAACATTAGCCGCCTCAGGAGTGAGATTAACCTTCTCCCCCTCAATACCTTCCATCGCGATTCCGCGCACATCACTTCCATTTTGAAGAGAATTCAAATTCTGAATCCATTGTTCCTTATTCATCTGATCAATACCTCCATTTCCTGATTCAGACAGCAACCACTATCTATGATATTCCTGTATATGTACGAAAACCCGGCTATTTCCTGTTTTCGTTTTTCTTTCGTGACAATTTATGTTCCCGGCAATTTAAAGGAACATAATCTAAAATGTAGTATACCATAATTTCCTGTTCTTGGCTATTGCTATCCTTATCCGGTATACGTCGGCCGGGTCCCTGCCTCCAGCCCCCGAAAAAAGAAAGCGCAACAGGGAAACTCCCAGCCACGCTTTTCTCATAAGTATACTTGCCATCAGTCAATTACTGCTTCTGATTCTGGCTCTGTCCGCCGGTACTGTCGTTACCGGACGTGCCATTTTCTTTCTCACTCATCGTAGAACCGAAAATAAATCTGTGAAGTTCGTCTATATTCTTGTTCATGTCCAGCACCAGAGATTCCCCAACGCCGGATATTGTCTTGTCGGACCAGCCCCCGTCCACCGGAATACTCTTCGTCTGCAGCTTTGTGGGCCGGATTGTCACCAGCTTTGTCAAAAGGCTGGTAATCTGCGTTTTATTCAAATCTGTTGTCACAAGTTCCATCACCTTCGGCAGCATCAGCATCAATTCCACCAGGCTCTTGGATTTATACTTCTCAAACAGGGAGTCCAGTACCTTTCGCTGGCGGGCCGTACGGCCGAAATCATCGTGGAGCCCTTCCGGGGTAGCCACTTTCCGGACTCTGGAATAACCCAGCGCCTGGTTGCCGTTTAAGGTCTGTTTTCCTTCCTTTACATTTCTGTATTTCTTCTTGGAAATATAATTTGTCCGGTTCAGATAACTGGCTTCCTGGGCACTCAGGGTGATTTCCACGCCTCCCAGGGCGTCGATCATCTGCTCAAAGCCGTTAAAATCTACTTTCGCATAGCCATCAATGTAAATGTCAAAGTTTTCTTCTACCGTCATGGTCGTCAATGTCATGCCGCCCAGGGTATAAGAAGCGTTTATCTTATTGTCACGATAATTCTTGCCGCCGTAGGACGGAATCTTGACATAGCAGTCACGCATGACAGACGTCAGCTTGATCGCCCCCTCTTTTTCATTCAGGGTAACGATCATGATTGAGTCGGTACGTCCCCGCTCGTCTCCATATACATTTTCCTCCCCTACCAACAGGAAATTCAAGACTCCCTCTTCCTTCCGATAGGTGGTATTCACATCGTCCCAGGAAACATCCTCCGGCTTCTCGCCGCCGGTATCATTTGCCTGCACCGTAGTATCATCCAGCGCCTTGGAGGGCTCTTTGTCATATTTTACAAGGGACAGCAGATAATAATAGTAAGCCGCGCCGGCGATCAGGAACACTGCAATCACCCCTAAAATAACCGTTGCCACTCTGCCCCAGACCGGCATACGCCTCCAGAAGCCCTTCTTCTTTCTGCCGCCGCCTGCTTCAAGCCCGCGAAAATTGTCCGGCTCCCCGCGTTTTCCGGAATGTCTGCGGGAAGGAGAACTCTTTTTTACCGTACTCTTTCTGTTTGAAGACCGTTTCGGATCAGCCGAACGCTTCTGCTCCGCCGATCTGCTGCGCTCCTTATACGAACGCTCATCCCGGTAATGGCGTATTTCTCCGATATCGTCATAGTCGTCGTCAAAATCATACTCATCGGCCCGGCGTTCAAAATTCCGGTAATCCTTAATATAATCGGGGTCCTGCTTAGATCTTCCGCCCGGCTCTCTGCCCGAATAATAGTCATATCCGTCAGAATCGGACCGCTTAAGTTCCCTCTTTACCTGATTTGCAATTGATTCACTGATATCCGTTAGAAAGGAATCGTCGAAATCGCTGTCATCGTCGTCGTAATACTTTCCCATTCTTTACTCCATTCCTCAGTTCTTAAAGCTGTGAATCGGCGCGGGTATCCGTCCCCCGCGGTTTACAAATTCAGAACAGTCAAAGGAATTAACCGGCATAATTGGAGCATATCCCAGAAGTCCTCCAAATTCCACCATCTCGCCCACACCTTTTCCGATCACCGGAATCAGCCGCACTGCTGTCGTTTTCTGATTGACCATCCCAATTGCCATCTCGTCTGCGATAATACCCGCAATGGTTGCAGGCTTGGTATCCCCCGGAATTGCGATCATATCCAGTCCCACGGAACAGACGCAGGTCATTGCTTCCAGTTTCTCTATGGTCAGGGCTCCTGCCTGCACGGCATTGATCATACCCTGATCCTCGCTGACCGGAATAAACGCGCCGCTTAAGCCTCCAACGAAGGAGGAAGCCATTACGCCGCCCTTCTTCACCTGATCATTGAGCAGTGCCAGAGCCGCGGTAGTACCCGGCGCCCCAGTCCTTTCCAGCCCCATTGCTTCCAGTATCTCCGCGATACTGTCTCCCACAGCCGGAGTCGGAGCAAGGGACAGATCAATAATACCGAAGGGAATCCCGAGACGCTTAGAGGCCTCTCTGGCCACCAGCTGTCCCACTCTTGTTATCTTAAATGCCGTCTTTTTAATGGTTTCGCACAATGTCTCAAAGTCTGCGCCTCTGCACTGTTCCAGGGCAACCTTTACCACACCCGGTCCGCTGACACCCACATTAATAACAGCGTCACCCTCGGTGACACCGTGAAAGGCACCTGCCATAAACGGATTGTCATCCGGAGCGTTGCAGAAAATAACCAGCTTGGCACATCCAAGGGAATCCTGCTCTTTTGTCTTTTCCGCCGTTTCCTTTACAATATCACCCAACAGCCGGACCGCATCCATATCAATGCCTGTCTTCGTGGAACCCACATTGACGGAGCTGCACACCACATCCGTTACGGAGAGCGCCTCCGGAATAGAACGGATCAAATATTCATCGGCCTGGGTCATCCCCTTGGAAACCAGAGCGGAATATCCGCCCAGAAAATTTACGCCTACCTGTTTGGCAGCGGCATCCAGGGTACGTGCGATGGTTACATAGTCCTCCGGGCAGTGGCAGGCGCTGGCTCCGATCAGCCCGATGGGAGTCACGGAAATCCGTTTATTGACAATGGGAATTCCATACTCTTTCTCTATTTCCTTTCCTGTCTTAACCAAGTCTCTGGCCGTCGCCGTAATCTTGTCAAAGATTTTCCGGTTCATTCTGTCCAGATCGCTGTCCATACAATCCAGAAGGCTAATTCCAAGCGTAATGGTACGAACATCCAGGTTTTCCTGCTCGATCATCTTGTTCGTCTCAATTACTTCATATATATTAATCATTGTCTGTCAGTCTCCCTCCGGATCAGATTCGATGCATCTTATTAAAAATGTCTTCGTGCTGCATACGGATACTTACGCCGATTTCCCCGCCGATCTGCTCCAGCTCATCCGCCAGCAGATGTACGTCTTTTTCGGCAGCGCTGCTGTCCACTATCATCATCATATTAAAATATCCCTGGACAATCGTCTGAGAAATATCCAGAATATTGACCCGGTTATTGGAAAGATAGGTACATACCTTGGCAATAATCCCCACACTGTCCTTCCCTACCACTGTAATAATCAGCTTGTTCATCTGTTTTCCTGCTCCTCCTGTATCGGCCGGATAAGCTTCCGGCTTTTTCAAATTTCTATTTTATGTAAACTTTTCAGTGAAAGACTATCTCTCCCACGAAGCTCACAGATCATTCTAAAGTGTAATTAAAAGGGACGGTTCGTCTCTCTTGGCAACCTGTATCTTGCAGGTTATCTCGTAACCCGGCTGTTCCTGTCCCAATTCATATTTTACCGTCTCATAGGCCAGGGCGGGATAATTATTTTCTTTGCTCAAATGTCCCAGGATGACGTATTTTAAGCTGTCATTGAACAAACGGCAGATCAGCCGTCCTGAATTATCATTGCTCAGATGACCCCGTTCACCCAGAATCCGCTTCTTCAGCATATAGGGATAAGGTCCGACCTCCAGCATATTAATATCGTGGTTCGCCTCCAGAAGTAAAATCTCAGCGCCCTCCAGATGTTTGACGATATAGTCGTCATACTGTCCCAGATCAGTAGCTACCGCTACTTTGTGATTCCCCGCTTCCAGGCTGTAACAGACCGGATTGGCAGCATCATGGGGAATGGAAAAGGGATCTATCTTAAATTCTCCCAGTGAGAATTTCTCATCCGGCCGGACATCGTGGAGCAGACTCTCCTCGATCCTGCCTATACTCCTGGTGGAAAGGATCGCATCCAGGGTCTCTGCGGTGGCATAGACCGGAATATGGTACTTTCTTGCCATAACGCCAAGCCCGGAAATATGATCGGTATGTTCATGAGTAATCAGGATAGCGCTCAGCTCATCCGGCCGGACCTCAATCTGTTCCAGCCCGCCTGCAACTCTTTTTCCGCTGATGCCCACGTCCACGAGCACATGGGTATTCTCCGAGCCCACGTAAATACAGTTGCCGCTGCTTCCGCTTGCTATACTGCAAAACTTCATATCATACTCATGCCTTTCTTTACTTAATTTCGGAAAGTCCGTCCTTAAGTCAAATTTTTACCATAATAACGTTGTCATTATAGCACAACAGATTTCAATTATCTACACAAAAATATTTCTTAATAGTTTTTTCCAAATCTCTTAAGGATTTGCTGTTATCCAGCATAAAATCACAGTGTTTCCGGTACTCTTCCGGGGAGGGCTGGTTCTGTAAAACCGCCCTGATCTTATCCTCCGTATATCCTCTGGATTCCTTCAGCCGTCTCTTCTGTGCCTCCCCGTCAGCATACACATACCAGACTTCGTCACAGAATGCTTCATAATGTACCTCAAATAAGATGGCAGACTCTACCACCGCCAGCCTGTACTTCCCGGACTCTCCGGCCGCCTTCAGACCGGTCAGAATCTGTTCCGTAACGTATGGGTGGACAAAGGAGTTCAGCTTTTTTAACTTCTCCCTGTCCCCGAAGACAATGCCCGAAAGTCTGGCCCGGTTAAGCGTCTTATCCGGCTTTACGATCTCCGGCCCGAAATATTCCACTATTTTGCTGTAGCTGATCTCGCCGGGCTCCATCAGCTTTCTTCCTATTTCATCCGCCGCCAGCAGGCAGGCACCGTACTGGTCACGCAGAATTGCCGCCACTGTCGATTTCCCGCTGCCCACGCTGCCGGTCAGGCCGATCACCTTCATATCTGTCTTACTTAGCTTCATACCAGTTATCCCCCTGGCTTACTTCCACAATCAAAGGAACCTTAAGATCCGCCGCATGTTCCATCTCCTCCAGAAGAATCGACCGCACCAGATCAATTTCACAACGATGGGTTTCCACCAGAAGCTCATCGTGTACCTGCAGGATCAGCCTGGACTTCATCTGTTTTTCTTTCAGACGGTCATTTACCCGGATCATGGCTATTTTAATAATATCTGCTGCCGTACCCTGGATCGGGGAATTCATCGCCACCCGTTCGCCGAAGGATCGCTGCATGAAATTCCCGGAAGAAAGTTCCGGGATTGGTCTCTTCCGGTGAAACATGGAGTAGACGCAGCCCTTTTCTTTGCCTTCCTTTACCAGTCCGTCCAGGAATTCCTTTACCTTGGGATACGTTTTAAAATAATTGTCAATATAGCGCTCCGCTTCCTTTCTAGTGATCCCCAGATCCTGGCCAAGGCCGAAGGAGCTGATTCCATACACAATCCCGAAATTGACCGCCTTTGCGTTCCGTCTCTGGGCATCGGTGACTTCCTCCAGCGGCATATGAAATACCTTGGAAGCGGTGATCCGATGGATATCCTGATCCTGTCTGTAGGCTTCGATCAGCGCCTCATCCCCCGACATGTGGGCCAGAACACGCAGTTCAATCTGAGAATAGTCCGCATCCAGGAACACATAGCCATCCTCCGGCACAAATACCTTTCTGATCTGCCGTCCCAGCTCCATGCGGATCGGTATATTCTGCAGATTGGGCTCGGTGCTGCTCAGCCGGCCGGTAGCCGTGATCGTCTGGTTGAACGTGCCGTGAATCCGTTGATCAGACGGATTGATATAGGCCGCCAGCCCATCCGCATACGTGGACTTTAATTTAGTCAGCTGCCGGTACTCCAGGATCAGCCCGATAACCGGATGTTCGCATTTAAGCTTCTCCAGTATATCGGCCGAAGTGGAATAGCCTGTCTTTGTTTTCTTTGCAAAGGGCAGTCCCAGCTTATCAAAAAGGATCACACCCAGCTGCTTGGGTGAATTGATATTAAATTCCTCGCCTACCATACCGTAAATTTCCTGTTCCAGCTCCAAGATTCTGCCGGTAAGCTGCGCTCCGTATTCGCTCAATTCTTCCCGTTTTACCCGAATGCCACGCTGTTCCAGCTCATAAAGGGCGAGGACAAGCGGCATCTCGATTTCCCTAAACAGAGCTTCCATGCCTTCCGCGTCCAGCCGTTTCGTCAGCACGGGAGCCAGCCTGGCCGCCGTATATGCCTGATAACAAAAATAGCGGGCAGCCTCATCCGGACGACCAGCCAATACCTGAGCCGGTTTTTCCTTTCCAAACAGATTAGAATAGGAAGGAACGGAAAAATTCAGATAGTCGTTTGCCATATCCTCGCAGAAATAAGTCGATTTGATAGGGTTAAGCAGATAGGCCGCCACCCCGCAGTCAAAGAACGATTCCATCCGGTCCGTATTCAAATAAGGAAGGGCCGATTTCACATCCGGCATCGAGAAGGTAATACGATTTTCCAGGAGGGCCGTAAGACGTTCCGTCAAGTATGCGCCCGTCACTTCACCTCCTGCCGGTATAAATACCGTACGTCCAGTAAGGGAGAGAGCGACCCCCAGCACATCTTTTTCCTGTACCGGTATAAACAGTCCAACCGCTTCTTTTTCTCCCAGGGCTTCCTCAAACACGGACTGTATGTTCTCCGGTTCAGAAATCGTCTCAAAATTCTCTTCCAGTGACTCATTTCTTGTCATATCCTCTGTAAAGCGGCTGAGGAAGCTTTTAAATTCCAGCTTCTGGAACCAGCCGAAAGAAGCTTCATTATAAAAATCTGTGATTCTTCCATCCTCCACCTCAAAGTTCAGATCGCAGTCTGTCTTGATGGTAGCAAGGGTTTTGGACAGCAGAGCCTGCTCATGATTATTTCTGAGGGCTTCCCTGGCCTTTGGAGGCTTCACCTCTTCCAGATGTTCATATGCTTCCTCAATAGAGTGAAACTGGGCCACTATCTTGGACGCCGTTTTCTCCCCGATCCCCGGCACCCCGGGGATATTGTCAGAAGCATCCCCCATCAGTCCCTTTAGATCTATGATCTGTTCCGGCGTTACGCCATATTTTTCTACAACCTCTTTTGTATTATAATCCTCTACTTCCGTCCCGGTACTTCTGGTCTTTGGTATACGGATCTTTATCTTTTCCGATGCCAGCTGCAGCAGATCCCGGTCTCCTGAGACAAGGGAAACCTTATATCCTTTGCCCTCAGCCTGTCTGGCCAGTGTCCCGAGAATATCGTCTGCCTCCAGGCCCGGCATCTCTACCGTACGGATTCCCATGGCATGCAGGACCTCTTTCATCACGGGCACCTGCTCATGCAGGGCGTCCGGCATGGGTTTTCTGGTCCCTTTGTACTCCGCAAACATTTTGTGGCGGAAGGTAGGGTCTTTCACATCAAAAGCAACCGTCAGATATTCCGGTTTTTCCTCCTCCAGAATTTTAAACATGATATTCAGAAAACCATACACCGCATTGGTGTGAAGGCCCTCGCTGTTGGTGAGTTCCGGTACTCCGTAAAAGGCCCTGTTTAAGATACTGTGACCATCAATTAATACTATTTTTGACTCCATAATTTCTCCTTTTTATCTGAATCTTGGGTCTTGCAATCTGAATCCAAGTGTGTTATCATAACCATTGCTATGAACCACGCGGATGTGGCGGAATGGCAGACGCATCAGACTCAAAATCTGACGGGGGCGACCTCGTGAGGGTTCAAGTCCCTCCATCCGCACGCTGAAAGACATTCGGAGATCCGAATGTCTTTCTTTCATTACACGGGAAAGTTTAAAGATCCTTGCCCTGTGATGAAAGAAGCTATCCTGACAGGATCGCACTGCGGCTTCTCCTGCTGTAATACCATTCGATATTATAGCATAGGAACACTATTTTTAATATACTTTTTGAAAGGAAGATGTATTATGTCTAAAACAAACCCAGTTGTAACAATTGAAATGGAAAACGGAAAACAGATCAAAGCAGAGCTGTACCCGGAGATTGCCCCTAACACGGTAAACAACTTTATCTCCCTGATTCAGAAGGGCTTTTATGACGGTCTGATCTTTCACAGGGTTATCCCCGGCTTTATGATCCAGGGCGGCTGTCCGGAGGGTTCCGGCATGGGCGGTCCCGGATATGCAATCCGCGGTGAATTTTCCCAAAACCGTTTTTCCAATACACTGAAACATTCTGCAGGTGTACTGTCTATGGCACGCTCCGCAATGCCCGATTCCGCAGGGTCTCAATTTTTTATCATGCATAAGGATGCGCCCCACTTAGACGGCGCTTACGCCGCTTTCGGCAAGGTAACTGAAGGAATGGACGTGGTTGATGAGATTGCGGCTGTTTCTACCGATTATTCCGATCGCCCCCGCACACCTCAGGTCATGAAAAAGGTGACGGTTGAACTGTTCGGAGAGAATTATCCTCAGCCCGAAACCGTTTAGAATATGATTACCATTCCCTTAAATCCCGGCACCGGCATCCCTCTCTATGAACAGATCTATCTGTTTCTCCGGGAGGAAATACGTGCCGGTGTTTACCCGTGCAGAATGAAGCTTCCTTCCACCCGCAGCCTCGCATCCCATCTGCAGGTCAGCCGCAATACGGTAGACCTGGCCTATGCCCATCTGCTCTCGGAAGGGTATATTGAGGCGGTTCCCAAATCCGGCTATTTTGTCAGTGAAGTTGCAGCACTGCTCCACCTGCAAAATACAGGTCCGCAACCAGCTTCATCGGCTCCCCCTGCAGGACCGGCCGCTGAAATTGACTTTTCTCCCTTTTCGGTGGACCTGGAGCACTTTCCGGTATCCGTATGGAGGAAGCTGGCCAGGGAGGTGCTGCAGGAAACAGATAATTCTTTGTTTCTGCAGGGGGATAACCAGGGCGATCGGGAGCTTCGTCAGGCAATCATGGAATATCTGCATCAGTCAAGGGGCGTTCACTGCCGTATGGAACAGATCATCGTGGGAGCTGGTGCAGACTATCTGCTCCAGCTTCTCGTCCGTCTGTTTCCGGAGGGCCTTTCCGTCGCAATGGAGGACCCGGCTTACATGCAGGCCTGTCATATTTTTAATGGACTGCATATTCCCGTGGTCCCTGTTCCCCTGGACGCTTCCGGCATCCGTGTGGACTGTCTAAAAAAAGAGCCCTGTACGCTTACCTATGTCACACCTTCCCATCAATTTCCCATGGGAGTATCAATGTCTGTCAAGCGCCGTCTGGAATTGCTGCGCTTTGCCGCTGAGACGGACAGCTATATCATAGAGGATGACCACGACAGCGAATTCCGCTACCGTGGAAAACCGCTCTCTTCTCTCCAGGGATTGGATACAAGCGGCAGAGTCATCTATCTGGGTACCTTTTCCAGGGCCGTCGCACCGGCGATCCGAGTTGGTTATATGGTACTGCCCCTGTCTCTCCTGGCTGTGTACCGGGAACGATTCAGCTATTATTCCTGCACAGTATCCCGCATCGATCAGAAGATACTTCAGCGCTTCCTCTCGGACGGTTATTTTGAGCGGCATATCAACCGCATGAGGAAGATTTACGGTGCCAAACACGACGCCATGCTCCATGCAATGAAGTGCTTTGGAAACCATGTACAGATTCAAGGCGGTCATGCCGGACTTCACCTGACGGCCTCCTTTTCGGTCTCTCTGCCGGAAAAAGAACTGCGCAAGCAGGCTCTGAACGCCGGCATACGCCTGTATGGTTTAAATGATCATCGGATACGCCCGGCCAGAGACACAGCATCCGGTGTTGTTACCCTGCTCATGGGGTACGCAAATCTTCCGGCAGATAAAATTGACGAAGGGATCAGGCGTCTTTATAACCTTATGCTTCCCTGGTTTCCCATTTCCTAACAAACACGGCTTGCCCGCTTTGTCCCTGCAGATTATAGGAACAAAGAATCCCGCAAGCGGGATTCTCCGCCTGCGGCGGGTTGCTCAGGCAACACGATTCCTTTCCGCCGCAGTGCGATCCCCCGGAGGGTTTTCATCCCAAAGGAAACGAAGTTTCCTTTGGGATGAAAAAGCGTCGGTTCAGAAATTTCTGAGCCCGACGCTTTCTTTTGCTTTATTTGTCTTAAAATATTCCCGGGCTTGTCCGGTATCGCGCTGGATCTGTTCTTTCAACGCCTCCAGAGAAGGGAACCTTCTCTCCTTTCTCTGAAAGGAAAGCAAAGATACCGACGCCTGTTTTCCATACAGGTCTTCCTCCGTATCGAACAGATAGGTTTCCGCCCCAACCGGATTTTCTCCTTCCACCGTAGGTTTCCGGCCCAGATTGGTAACCCCTTCATACGTCTTTCCCTCGATGCGGGTCAGGGAAGCATAAACGCCAAAGGGAGGCAGCAGCTTATGTTCCGGTATGAGCAGGTTGATGGTAGGCATATGAAAAATCTTTTTTCCGATATGCCGGCCATGTACAACAGTCCCGTAAATATAATAGGGTTCTCCCAGCATCTCATTCACCAGATCAATCCTGCCGTTTTGCAGTTCTTCCCTGATTCTGGTACTGCTCACCACGGTACCGTCATAAGACAGCTTTTTCATGGAAATCAGTTCAAAACCAAACTCGCCGGCACACTGGCGAAGCAGTGCTGTATCCCCTTTCCGGTTATGGCCGAAGTGGAAATCCTCTCCGACTACAATTTTCTTCGCGTCCATCCGTCCCACAAGCACATTCCGGATAAATTCTCTGGGCTCCAGCTTCATCACCGCTTCATTAAAAGGATAGGATACTACAGTCCTGATACCAAGTCTTTTAAATTTCTGAATCCGCTCTTCCTCTGTATAAATCGGGTTTATTTTGATATCCCTCAGATCAAAGGTGAACACAGCAGGATTCAGCCCATTCTGCTCTTTGCATATCTCGTGCATGAGCTTTTGATGACCGATATGGATTCCGTCAAACTTGCCCAGAGAGATTGCGCTGTTATGAAGTTGAAAATCCGTTGTGCCGATTATGTGCTTCATCTTCCATTCCTCTTTGCCGCGTATCAGTATATCATTGCACCGTCTATGTTCAAGTACGCCTCGGCGTACTTCCAAGACGAATTTGTTATTTACTCACCACCTATAGAGGTGGGAGTCTTATCTACTTCCTATAAAAACATCTTGACAGGCTTGATTACACCTCTGCCCGCGTCCAGTCTGTAGATTGCCTGAAAAGTACCGTTCGAGTCATAGATACGGATACTCTCCCCGTCACCCAGTTCTCCGCCCTGCAGCAGGACACCCATGGCCGTTTCCATCTCGTTCCCGTTTCTAAGCAGCTTCTCCGCTTCCGGCAATACACGAAAAGCCGGATACGCCTCAAAAAGCCGGTCAACCGGAAGAACAATATCTTCTATTCTTCCCCTGGAAACCATTGCTTCCACCTCACCAAGGGTATGGCTTTCTTCAATTACAAAAGGGCCCACCTTCGTGCGGATCAGGGAGGCCATGCAGGCGCCGCAGCCCAGCATTTCTCCAATATCATGGCAGAGTGTTCGGATATAGGTCCCCTTGGAACAGGTTACTTCGAATACCACTTCCTGTTCGTTCAGGTTTATTTCATTTATATGAATATTATAAATATGAACCGGTCTGGGCTTTCGCTCAACTTCTCTGCCCGCCCTCGCCAGCTCGTACAATTTTTTTCCATTTACCTTAAGTGCCGAATACATGGGAGGGACCTGATCATAGTCCCCTTCAAAAGAGAGCACAGACTGCCTGACCGTCTCCTCCGTGACTTCCACCGAACCTTCCGTAAGAACCTTGCCTGTCATGTCCTGTGTATCCGTAGTAATACCCAGCTTCATGACGGCAACATAGGTTTTCTCTCTGTCCGTCAGCAGTTCACACACACGGGTGGCATTTCCCAGACAGACCGGAAGGACGCCCAGCGCTGCCGGGTCCAGGGTTCCCGTATGCCCTATTTTCTTCTGTTTCAGGATTCCACGGAGCTTTGCAACCACATCGTGGGAAGTATAGCCATTTTCCTTATATATATTTATAATCCCGTTCATTTTTATACCCCTGCAGCATGCATTAACGTAAGGTTGAAAGATTCCTTCCAACCTTATTTCTATGTGTAAATTCTTCAGATGTCGTCACTGTGTTCCTGCAGCTGATTGGAAATATACAGCATCAGATTGTTTATTACGTCTCTGGAATCTCCCCGGAAGGTAAAACCGGCCGCTCTCACATGCCCGCCGCCGCCGAATGCGGTGGCTATCCTGCTGACATCCACAATATCATGGGAACGCAGGCTGACTTTAAAGACATCCTGCTCCAGTTCGTAGACCAGTATGGCAACCTCCACTCCTTCTGTCACATTCAGCTGCTGAATAATCCCGTCAACGTCCTGGGAGCTGGCCTGATAAAAGTCCAGAACCCTCTTATTCAGAACAGAGAGGATTACTTTGCCGTTTAAAGCCAGCAGACTTTCCAGAAGACACCGGCCCAGAATCTGGTTTTGAACATAGGTCTTCATGTAGAAGCTGTCGTCAATAATTTTAGTAAAATTAATTCCATGGCCGATCAGCGCTCCCGCAACCTGCATGGTATGCTCGGTTGTATTGGAATTTTTAAAGCTGTTTGTATCGTGTACGATACCAAGGTATAAACATTCCGCTACTGTTTTGTCTATGCCGTCCGGCTCCATCAGATCAAACAGAATCTCACAGGTTGCAGATGCCCTCGGGTCAACCAGTGCATGCTGGCCAAAAGAACTGTTCTGATTGCTGATATGGTGATCCACCATCACGGTTACGCCCGCCTCCTGAAAATAGGGACCGGAAAAGCCCAGGCGGGCCAGATCCCCGCAGTCCAGGGCAACGAATGCATCATGCTTCTTCCCGGGTTCATAACCAGAGACAATTGAATCGCTCCCGGCCAGTAATTTTACAGCTTCCGGCACAAATTCCAGATAAACAGTAATGTCCGCCCCCGGCAGTTTCTTGTGCAGATAGTGGTACAGCCCCAGGCAGGAACCCACACAGTCGCCGTCCGGACGCACATGACCGCCGATCCCAATTGTTTTACAGTCCTTCAATATCTCAATAAGATTCATATTCATCCCCCTGCATACCGCAGGCCTGCCTGCGATACTGCATTAATCAGTTATCCCCGTCTTTCATTCAAAAAATCTATTGTTCGTCATCATCATCCCTGCGGTTCACTTCATCAATCAGTTTTGACATGTGAACCCCATATTCGATCGACTGATCAAGAACAAAATGGAGTTCCGGCGTATTGCGCAGATTTACAGTTTTAGCCAGGGCACTCCGCAGAAACGGAGCCGCGCTCTTTAATCCCTGTCTGGTATTTTCTTTGGCTTCATCGTCGCCAAGAACACTGATATATACTTTCGCCTGCTTCAAATCCGGCGCCACTTCCACCGCCACTACAGAGGTCATCGGGGAAATCCTCGGGTCCTTGATCTCTGTTGTGATGAGACGGCTTAATTCCTTCTGCACCTCACCATTTATTCTGGTATTTTTAATACTGTTTTTTCTCAATCTGCTCCATCCTTTCCGGCAGACAGAATCACGTCTTATTCCGGACGGAAGCGCCGGTTATCTGGGCACTTCCACCATCATATAAAGCTCGACCTGATCCTCTTCTTTAATATCATTAAATTTTTCAAATACAAGTCCGCATTCATAGCCGCTTGCCACTTCTTTCACATCATCCTTAAAACGCTTCAGAGAAGCCAGCGGGCCGTCGAATATCTGAACTCCGTCTCTGGAAATTCTGGCTTTGGAACCTCTTACAATCTTGCCGTCCAGTACATAGGAACCGGCAATTGTGCCAAGTCCTGAAGCCTTGAATACCTGACGGACTTCCGCATGACCGATTACCTTTTCTTCGAAGGTAGGTTCCAGCATGCCCTTAAGGGCGGACTCCACATCCTCGATCGCATTGTAAATAACACGGTATAATCTTAAATCTACTTTTTCTCTCTCTGAAATTTCCTTTGCCATATTATCCGGTTTTACATTAAAACCGATGATTATCGCATTGGAAGCACTGGCAAGGGTAACATCTGATTCATTGATCGCACCTACGCCGCCATGGATGACACGGACAGCTACTTCCTCATTGCTCAGCTTGAGCAGACTCTGTTTCACCGCTTCCACGGAGCCCTGTACATCCGCTTTGATGATCAGATTCAGTTCCTTAATATTGCCGGCCTGTATCTGAGAAAACAGTCCATCCAGAGACAGTCTTGCCTTGGTATTTTCCAATAGTTTCTCTTTACTCTGCGTAATATATGCTTCCGCAATGGTTCTCGCTTCTTTTTCATTCTCTACGGCCATAAAGATCTCACCGGCATCCGGAACTTCATTCAAGCCCAGAATCTCCACCGGCGTCGACGGGCCTGCCTCCTTGACACGGCGTCCCTTGTCATCCATCATGGCACGGATCTTGCCGTGAGCCGCACCGATTGCAATAGCGTCGCCCACACGAAGTGTTCCTTTTTGTACCAGAATGGTTGCCACAGGTCCCCGGCCTTTATCCAGCTGTGCCTCAATGACAATACCTCTTGCAAGACGGTCCGGGTTCGCCTTCAGTTCTAACATCTCCGCCGACAGAAGAATCATTTCAAGCAGCTGGTCGATTCCCTCTTTTGTATGCGCGGAAACCGGAACGAAGACAGTCTCACCGCCCCAGTCCTCAGGAATCAGTTCATATTCTACCAGTTCCTGTTTTACTCTTTCTATATTGGCACTTTCTTTATCAATTTTATTCACAGCCACAATAATTTCCACACCGGCTGCTTTTGCATGGCTGATCGCCTCCACGGTCTGAGGCATAACACCATCGTCTGCCGCAACTACCAGTACGGCAATATCGGTAGACTTGGCGCCCCGCATACGCATGGAAGTAAAGGCTTCATGCCCGGGGGTGTCAAGGAATGTGATTTTTTCTCCGTTAATTTCCACAACATAAGCACCGATATGCTGTGTGATTCCGCCTGCTTCACGGGATGTCACATTGGATTCCCTGATCGCATCCAGCAGAGAGGTCTTGCCATGGTCAACGTGACCCATAACGCAGACAACAGGAGGACGTTTTACCATATCCTTCTCGTCTTCTTCCTCTTCCTTCAGAAGCTCCTCAATCTGATCAATCACTTCTTCTTTTTCTACAATATACTCAAACTCAATAGCGATTTCTTCCGCTTCATCAAATGAAATATCCTGATTGATTGAATACATCTTCCCTGCAAGAAGCAGCTTCTTAACAATGTTGGAAGCGGGCATCTTCATCTTATCCGCCAGTTCCTTCACTGTCAGTGTTTCCGGTATGGTAATCACTTTAATTACTTCTTCGTTGGGATCTTTTTCCACTGGCTTCGGCATGATAAAAGCGCCTTTCCGATTTGGATCTTTTTTCTTGATATCTTTTTCTCTGAATCTTGTATTTTCTTTATTGCCAAACCGATTATCCTTCTGATATCTGGGTTTTTGTGCCTGTGCCTTTCTGCCTGCTGCTGCATCCGGTTTAAACTCCATACTGCTGTCTCTGCGGATACTGTCCGGCCGTCCGCCTCTCTGATCTGGTCTCTGCTGCGGCCTTGCTCCGCTGTTCTGCATCGGACGCTGACTGTTCTGCGGCCTTGCTCCATTATTCTGCATCGGGCGCTGGCCGTTCTGAGGTCTGGCTCCGCTATTCTGCATTGGGCGCTGGCCGTTCTGAGGTCTGGCTCCGCTATTCTGCATCGGACGCTGACCGTTCTGAGGTCTGGCTCCGCTATTCTGCATCGGACGCTGACCGTTCTGAGGTCTGGCTCCGCTATTCTGCATCGGGCGCTGGCCATCCGGTCTCTGCTGCGGCCTTGCTCCGCTATTCTGCATCGGGCGCTGGCCGTCCGGTCTCTGCTGCGGCCTTGCTCCGCTATTCTGCATCGGGCGCTGGCCGTCCGGTCTCTGCTGCGGCCTTGCTCCGCTATTCTGCATCGGACGCTGGCCGTCCGGTCTCTGCTGCGGCCTTGCTCCGCCTTGCATCGGACGCTGGCCATCCGGTCTCTGCTGCGGCCTTGCCCCATTATTCTGTGCAGGGCGCTGGCTATCCGGTCTCTGGGGTCTGGCCCCATTGTTCTGCATCGGCCGCTGACCATCCGGTCTCTGGGGTCTGACCGTATCCTGGACCTGCGCGGATGCCGCAGGCGCTGCAGGATTCACCGTCTTTTCCGGAACCCTGGCTGCATTTGCCGGCGCTGCCGTCATTCTTTCCTGAACAGGTCTGCTTTTTTCCGGAGCTCCGCCTTTTCCATTCGGCCTGGGAGCAAACCGTTTCAGTACAAGTGCAATCTGAGCATCTTCAATGCTGCTCATATGACTCTTTACTTCATATCCATGCTCATTCAAATAACCTACAATATCCTTACTGGGCGTATCCAGTGTTTTCGCTAATTCATATATTTTCACTTTTGCCATATCTACTACCTCCGTCACTCTCTATAACTGTTTTATTATTGCATCGGAAAATCCTTTATCCAGCACGGCCAGGGAAGATCTCATTTCCTTTCCCATCGCATGCCCCAATTCATATTTGTCACTCAAAATGTAAAGCGGCACTTTATAGTAAGCGCACATATTTTCGAATCTTTTTTTGGTATTATCAGATGAATCCTCTGCCACGATTACTATAACTGCCTTTCTCTCCTTCACCGCTTTTTCCGTACTGAATTCACCGCTTACTACCAGGCCGGCTTTTGTGGCCAGACCCAGATAGGAGAGAATTTTACTTTTGTTCAATCGCCTTCAGCTCCTTTTCCAATGCATCATATACTTCGTCCGGAATTTCGGTTTTCAATGACCTCTCCAGTGCTTTTGATTTTCTGGCTTTCTCGAAGCACTGATAGTCATTGCATAGATAGGCACCCCTTCCGTTCTTCTTGCCGGTAGCATCAATCATGATCTCCTGCTCCGGGGTCCGGATTACCCGAATCAGATCCCGTTTACTCTTCATTTCTCTGCAGCCGAGGCATTGTCTCTGAGGAACTTTTTTAACTCCCATTTCATCACTTCCTAAACTTGGTTTCGATCTGTCTGCTATTCTTCCTCTTCGTAATCCCCGTCGGCATACTCTTCGTCTGCTACTTCATATTCTTCGTAACCGCCGTCTTCCTCATAATTTTCATCATACCCGGCGTCATCATATTCACTGTCGCCGTACTCGCCGTCCGCATAGGAGTCTTCGTATTCGTCCTCCCCGTAGGCATCATCATAACTGCCGTATGCTTCACCCACGTCAGCATAGTCATCCGGTGATTCCCCGCTGCCATAATCCTCGGCCGGCAGATCCTGTGCCTGAGACTCACTCTTGATGTCAATTTTATAACCGGTCAGCCGGGCTGCAAGTCTTGCATTCTGTCCTTCCTTTCCGATTGCAAGAGAAAGCTGATAGTCCGGAACTACGACCTGAGCGCTCCTCTCCCCGGTATTGACCCTTACGGATACCACCTTGGCCGGGCTCAGTGCATTTTCAATCAGCACCTCAGGATCTTCGCTCCAGTTGATAATATCTATCTTCTCTCCCCGGAGTTCATTCACTATGGCATTTACCCTGGCTCCGTTCAGACCCACACAGGCGCCCACCGGGTCCACATCCGGATTTTCAGAATAAACCGCCATCTTTGTTCTGGAGCCTGCCTCCCTGGAGATTGCCTTAATTTCAACGGTGCCGTCCTGGACTTCCGCAACTTCAGATTCAAACAGCCGCTTCACCAGTTCCGGGTGGGATCTTGACACGGTAATTCTTGGCCCCTTCGGCGTATCCTTCACTTCCAGCACATATAATTTGATTCTCTCCGTAGGACGGAAAACCTCGCCTTTCACCTGCTCATTCTCTGTCAGGATCGCGTCTACCTTGCCCAGATTTATACTTACATTATTTCCCACGTATCTCTGTACAATACCCGTTACAACATCCTTCTCCTTGCCGTAATACTGATTATACAGTACTTTTCGTTCTTCTTCCCTTATTTTCTGCACCACAACCTGTTTTGCCTTCTGAGCTGCAATACGGCCGAAGTTCTTGGGGGTGACGACAATATTGACAACATCGCCCAACTCATTTTTCGGGTATTTGACCTTTGCTTCCTCCACACTGATCTGAGTGAGCGCATCTTCCACTTCTTCCACAATTTCTTTCTCTGCAAATACACCGACTTCACCTGTCTCCCGGTTAATATTCACTTTAATATTGTCCGCCTTGCCAAAATGATTTTTACATGCGGCAACCAGAGAATTCTCCATGGCTTCAATCAGAATTTCCTTGCTGATATTTTTCTCTTTCTCAATCTGATCCAGTGCTTCCATTAATTCTGAGTTCATCTTTTCCTTTTCCTCCTGATCTGACTTAAAAATCCAACGCAAGTTTTATAATCGCCACATCCGCCCTGGGTATTTCAATCAACCGCCCATCCTCTTCAATGACAAATTTTTCTTTATCATACGACGTAAAAACGCCGGTAAACTCTTTTTTCTTTTCTAATGGCCGGTAAAGACGAATTTCCACCTCTTCACCGATACTCCTGGCATAATCCTTCTCTTTCTTAAGCTGCCGTCCCAGCCCCGGAGAACTTACCTCCAGAATATATGCATCCGGAATGAAGTCATTTTCATCCAGCTTGTCACTTAACGCCCGGCTGATACACTCGCAGTCATCAATCGTAATGCCGCCTTCCTTATCTGCAAAAATCCGAAGATACCAGGTTCCTGCCTCTTTTACATACTCCACATCCACCAGTTCACAGCCGTTTTCCTCAATAATCGGAACCACCAGTTCCTCTGTCCTGGATTCATACTCTTCCCTTTTGGTCAATCCAATTCACTCCTATAATCTTTGCAGGATGATTTATCCCTCCTGCAATACAAAAGAGTGGATTCGCATCCACTCTTAAGCATTAACAATATTTACCTTACTTAGTATAGCACCAAGCAATTCAAATTGCAAGCAATTATCCGATTTTAAGGGGATTTATACTATTTTGATAAATATATTCTATGTAAGTTAACACAATCCTAATATTATTCTAATAAAAGTACAAAATCCTTATGGTATGGTATTGATATCAATGCAATGATTATTAAACAAATGAAAAGAGAGGGAACGCAGATGGCAAGTCAGCAACACAAAAAGAACAGTTCCGGCGGCAATCTGAAAAAGCTGGTCATAATCGTCTGGATTCTGGTGCTGATCCTGGCGGCTGCCCTGTGCAGTATTTTATTATTTGGGAAAAAGCAGGCTCCCATACCGGACAGCAGCTCTCCGTCAGACACCGGTCAACATGCCGCTCAGACAAATGAACGGGAAACAGAAGAAGTTAAACGGCAGGAAGAGCAGAAAAAGAAGGAGGAGGAAGCCGCTTCCCTGGTTCAGGAAACAGACCGTCTGGCTCTGGGCTATTTTTATCAGGATGCGATTGAAAAGGTCAAAAGCTTTGATCAGTATGAAAACTATCCCGTCCTGACCGATGCGTTGAGCCGCTACCAGTCTCAGCTGGATTCCCTGGTTCCCTATGAGGGGGATGTAAGCCATGTATTTTTTCACTCTCTGATCGCGGATACCTCCAAAGCCTTCGACGGAGATTCCATGGAAAATGGATATAATTACTGGATGACCACCGTATCCGAGTTCAATAAAATGATGGAGCAGATGTATAAAAGAGGCTATGTGCTGGTAGATATCCACGATGTGGCTGGCCCGGTTGAACAGGATGGCAAAACGGTCTACCGCAAAAAGGAAATCCTGCTTCCGGAAGGAAAAATACCCTTCGTGCTCTCTCAGGACGATGTCAGTTACTATAACTATATGAAAAATGACGGTTTTGCCAAACGAATCGTGCTGGATGAGAACGGAAAACCCGCCTGTGAAATGATTGTGGACGGCAAGTCAGTGATTGCCAGAGATTTTGATGTGGTTCCGCTCCTGGATGTGTTTGTGGAACAGCATCCCGACTTCTCCTACCAGGGTACAAAAGGAATTCTGGCACTGACCGGCTATGAAGGTGCTCTGGGTTACCGTGTTAACGATGAAAAAAACGAGAACCTGGAGGCGGATAAAGAAGCCGTCCGCCGGATCGCTGCCGTTCTGAAAGACGGAGGCTGGAGCTTCGCTTCCCACGGATACGGACACCGCCATATGGATCAGATCAGCTACGACCTGTTGAAAGAGGATTGCAAAAAATGGCGGGATACCATCGGCGTACTGATCGGCGGCACAGATGTTTATATCTATCCCTATGGGGAAGAAATTGATTACACCACGAAAAAGTATACTTATATGAAAGAAAAAATGGGATTTAATTATTTCTGCGGGGTTTACGCTTACCCCTGGATTCAGATTCACGATGATTATGTCCGGATGACCAGGCGGAATCTGGACGGTTTCACCATGTATTTCTATCCAAAGCGGACAGAGGATTTATTTGATGTAACATCGGTCTACGATCCGGCCAGGCCTCCTTTGAAAGAATAATGAAATAAGCAAAACGCAGACAGGCCCGCCGGCATAAAGCCGGCGGGCCTGTAGTTATACCAAAACGATTTAAAATACGGAAACAAGCCAGGGTATGCCGTAGGAAATTATACACATAATCACCGTGGCCAGGAGAATGCCAAGTACAATAGCCGGAAATGCCTTCTTAAACTTAAGTCCCAGCAGAGAGGCAAGCAGCGCTCCGGTCCAGGCTCCGGTTCCGGGAAGAGGAATACCCACAAACAGCATCAGGCCAAGGAATTCGTATTTTTCCAGCTTGTCCTTCTTTTTCATCGTCTTATTCTCCAGCTTCTCGACCATTGGCCTGAAGAGCCGTGTCTTCTTCAGCCAGTTAAAGATAGGTGTGATGAAAAGCAGAATGAAAGGAACAGGCAAAATATTGCCCACAACACAGATCAGGACCGCCGGTCCTATGGAAATGCCCAGCAGCGGCGCCGCAAGCAAACCTCCTCTCAGTTCCAGAATCGGAACCATAGAGATAATAAATATAATTAATTCACCGGGAATTCCACCCAAAATACCCATAAACCAGGTGACAAGATTCTCAACCATTGCTGTATCCTTCCGTATCCTTTGTCAATTGTTTACTGAGATAGTATAACCGAAACGGAGCCGGAAAGAAACAGTCAAAAATAAATATATTGTAAAATTCCGCTTAATTTTCTTTTAGGATTCAGGCTGGAAGGTTGTAATATCCAGTACATTATAGGTATAGGGCTTATCATATCCGGCAGAGGTAGTCTTTCGGGACAGTTTGACGGTTCCTGTCTCCTGCTTGCCGGTGGCGGCATTAAAGCGGGTCACCGTTATCCGGGTATCTTTCTCCGTATTATAGTCCAGAGACTTGATGTCAACCGGCGTCCAGTAAAGGTCGATGTTATCTTTGCCGGTCTTTACCATCTTCCATGACAGCCCGGTCAGATCAATTCCATAATCTTCTTTCACCGCCTGCTCAAATTTGGAGGCATTGCTCTGGGTGGTCCCGAACTGGGCCGAAGAATCTACAGATTCACCCACACCTTTTTTATTAAAGTATTCCGTAACCTTGGGATGATTCAGCGCCTTGCTGTAATCAATTCCGCTGTCAGACCCATGCTTGCTGCAGGTAATGGTCAGATCAAAGTCATCCCCCAGTACCGAGTAAAGATAGGTTCCCCCGGACGGACAAATACCGGTTATAGTAGTGGCGCTCTCCTGAATCTTAGCCCCCATGCCTTCTATCTCCTTCTTAAGAAGATCCAGGGCGTCCGCTCTGGTCACAGTCTGTACTGCCATAAGTTCAGTCAACGCATATTTATAATCTCTTAGAACTGCATCCTGAGCAGATCGACATTTGGCATCTCTGGATTTTTCTATATATCGAATGACATTTGGCGCCAGCAATCCTACCAGTATGACAAGAACAGCGATCACGACAATCAGTTCTACCAATGTAAAGCCATGATTGTTCTTTTGTTTCATCATCTCATACTCCTTTTTATCCTGATTTGTTCTCAGAATCGTTCCCTGTTGTGTCAATTATTTTAATTTAGTATACCGCGTATGAGGCAAAAAAGGAATATCTCAGTTATGTAAATTGTTGTTTAAGAAGACAATTTTCTACAAAATTAAAAAAATTATAAAAAAGGACTTGCAAAATTACAAAAGATAGGTTATCATAGCACTTGCGATGCTGGTCCGTTGGTCAAGCGGTTAAGACGCCGCCCTCTCACGGCGGAAACAGGGGTTCGATTCCCCTACGGACTGCTCTTTAAAAAGACTTCACAAAGTTTGTGAAGTCTTTTTTATTACATAGGAAAGTTCTCCAAACTTTCCTATGTAATAAAAAACCCTCCGGGGGATCGCACTGCGGCGGAAAGGAATTGTGTTGCCAGAGCAACCCGCCGCAGGCGGAGAATCCCGCAAGCGGGATTCTATATTCTATATAGAACTCAAAGAGAACTGCTGCAGACATTACTGTTTGCAGCAGTTCTCCGTGAAATGAATTGTCTGATTCACAAAAACTATGTAACCAAACTCTTATCTTATTTTTCTCTGCCGATAATCGCAGCTCTGGTAAGTCCCTTCGGAGCCTCAAACCAAGCTTTGTCTTTTCCGCCGAATAATTCGATGTATTTCTTCAGAGCTTTCTTATATCCATTCTTTACTACATCCCAGATATCATATGCATGATTGCCGGTCAGATCTGCTGCCTGAACATCAATGGAAGCCTGTTTTAACAGATCGTTGCAGATATTAACCTTGTTGATACCCATAGTGCAGGCTTTCTGAAGATTCTCATCACCGGAACCGGAACCGCCGTGAAGAACAAGCGGGAAGTTGCCGGTTGCTTCTTTGATCTCTTTCAGACGGTCAAAATGAAGTTTCGGTATGCCGGTATAAGCTCCGTGAGCGGTACCGATTGCAACTGCAAGACAGTCAATGCCGGTGTCTTTGATAAAACGCGCAGCTTCCTGAGGATCGGTAAGGGCAGCATTGCCGTCTACAGCATAGTTATCTCCCTGTCCTACATGCCCCAGCTCTGCTTCTACAGAAACATCAATGGAGTGTGCCATCTCAACGATCTGTTTTACCTGTGCCACATTTTCCTCATATGGCAGTACGGAACGGTCTACCATAACGGAAGTAAACTGACCGCGGAACGCTTTGATAAACTGTACCATATCGCCGCCGTGATCCAGATTCAGCGCTACCGGAACTCTGCACTGATGAGCCAGTGATGTAATCAGGTGGCCCAGCGTAACGATATCCGGATTCATGGTGTAGTGCAGATCAATAATAATAGGAGCATTTAATTCCTCAGCTGCTTCCATACAAGCTCTTGCATCCAGCTCCGTTGCTACGTTCGGTGCTGCCACCCCATAGTTACCTGCACTTGCCCGGTCGAGAATGTCTTTCATTGATACTAACATGATTTTTTGTTTGTGCGGATAGATTTCCGCACTCTCCTTTCCTTGTCTCTTTATTTTTATCCTTTCGGATGAAAATCATTTAAATTGCGGTTTGTGTGCCCGGCACTGCCTTCTTTTAAAAGAAGTCCATCAGCGAAATCTGATTGGTCATGGGCAGATCGCCGAACATTCCCAGGTCCGCCATCAGATCCACCACCGTGCCGCTTACCTTGGTGCGCTCCTTAAAATCTTCCCTGGACAAAAACTCTCCTTCTTTTGCCGCAGCCTCCACGGCCTCCGCCGCCTTGTCACCCATCCCGTCGATGCTGGAGAAGGGCGGCATTATTTTACCATCGATAATCTGACATTTCGTCGCCTTCGCCCGGTAAATATCCAGCGGATAGAACTCGAATCCCCTGGCGTACATCTCCTGGACAATTTTCATATCCTTTACGGTATCCTGTTCCTTTTTGGTCAGCTCATTGCTGCGCCGCTTGAAATCATCCATATAAAATTTCAGTTTTTCTTTTCCCTGGCACATCAGTTCATAGTTAAAGGATGTGGCACGGATACTGAAGTAAGCGGCATAGTAGGCCAGAGGGTAATATACTTTAAAATAGGCAATCCGGAACGCCATCATAACATAGGCAACCGCATGGGCCTTGGGGAACATATATTTAATCTGCTTGCAGGACCAGATATACCAGTCGGGCACACCGGCCTCAATCATTGCTTTTTCCATATCCGGCGTCAGCCCCTTGCCCTTTCGCACCGACTCCATGATTTTAAAGGAAAGTCCATTTTCCACTCCGGTATAAATCAGGTAGGTCATGATATCATCACGGGTACAGATCGCGGATGACAGATCGCATTTTCCGGATTCAATCAGCTCCTGCGCGTTGTTCAGCCACACATTCGTACCGTGGGACAAGCCGGAAATACGGACCAGCTCTGAAAAACACTTGGGTTTGGTATCCCGAAGCATCTGCATAACAAAATCCGTTCCGAACTCTGGTATGCCCAGGCTTCCCAGGTCACACCCGTCCAGGGATTCCTTGGATATCTTCAGGGCGGAAAGATTCAGAAACAGAGACAGAACCTTTTGATCATCCATCGGAATCGTCTTGGCGTCCAGGCCTGTTAAATCTTCCAGCATACGGATCATGGTCGGATCATCATGGCCCAGAATATCCAGCTTCAGCAGGTTGTGGTCGATGGAATGGTAATCAAAATGGGTTGTAATTGTGTTTGTGGACATATCATTGGCCGGATGCTGAACCGGGGTAAAGGAAAATATTTCTTCCCCATGAGGCAGTACGATGATGCCTCCGGGATGCTGCCCCGTGGTTCGTCTCACTCCCACACAGCCGTTTACAAGACGTGCCACCTCTGCTTTCCTCTTGTGAATGCCTCTTTCCTCATAGTATCTCAGTACATAGCCAAAGGCAGTTTTATCCGCCAGAGTACCTATGGTTCCGGCCCGGAACGTCTGGCCCTTGCCAAAGATTACTTCCGTATAGTCATGGGCCTTACTCTGGTAATCCCCGGAGAAGTTCAGGTCAATATCCGGCTCTTTATCCCCGTAGAATCCCAGAAACGTCTCAAAGGGAATATCGTGGCCGTCCTTGGTCAGCGGCTGTCCGCAGACCGGGCAGATCTTATCCGGCAGATCGCAGCCGGAACGGCCGGAAGCGGCCTTTACTTCCTCCGAATCAAAATCGGAATAGTGGCAGCTCTTGCAGTAATAGTGTGCCGGAAGGGGGTTTACCTCGGTAATACCGGACATGGTGGCTACAAAGGACGAGCCGACCGATCCACGGGAACCCACCAGATAACCGTCCTCATTGGACTTCCACACCAGTTTCTGCGCAATAATATACATAACGGCAAAGCCGTTGCTGATAATTGAGTTCAGTTCCTTCTCAAGCCTCGTCTCCACAATCTCCGGCAGCGTCTCTCCATACATGGAATGTGCCTTCTCATAGCAGATGTTCCGCAGCGTCTTGTCGGAGTCGGCGATGACCGGCGGGCACTTATCCGGCCGCACCGGTGAAATATGTTCAATCCGGTCGGCGATCAGGTTTGTGTTGGTGATTACCACTTCCTCCGCCTTTTCCCTGCCCAGATAGGAGAACTCTTCCAGCATCTCCTCCGTAGTGCGCAGATAGAGCGGGGCCTGCAGATCCGCATCCGGAAATCCCTTGCCGGCCTGGATAATACGCCGGTATATCTCATCCTCCGGGTCCATAAAATGAACGTCGCAGGTAGCCACAACCGGTTTTTTGTACTCTTCTCCCAGCTCCACGATGCGTCTGTTGTAATCCTTCAGCTCTTCCTCGGAGTTCACATCAATTTTATCGCTTCGGATCATAAATTCATTGTTGCCTATCGGCTGGATCTCCAGATAGTCGTAAAAACGCACAATCCGGTCTATTTCCTCCTGGGAGGCGTTGTTTAATAACGCCCGGTAGAGCTCGCCCGCCTCACAGGCAGATCCCAGGATCAGCCCTTCCCGGTTCTTCTGAATCAGACTTTTGGGAATTCTGGGCCGCCTGTGATAATAATTCAGGTGGGACATAGAGATCAGCTTATATAAGTTTACCCTGCCGATATCGCTCTGACAGAGGATAATACCATGATAGGTCGGCATCTTTTTGATCACTTCCGGTGAAAGTTCATAGATTCCTTCCATATCTTTTAAATTCTGTACATTCCGCTTTTTCAGCATGTCCAGGAATTTCACGAAAATTTCTGCTGTCGCCCCCGCATCATCCACCGCCCGGTGATGATTTTCCAGAGATACGCCCAGCGCCTCGGCCACATGATTTAACCGGAATCTTTTCAGGTCGGGCAGCAGAACCTGGGCCAGAGAAAGGGTATCCACCACTGTAAAGTCAGTGCTAATTCCCAAATTGGCAGCCTTCTGCCTGATAAATCCCACATCGAAAGAGGCGTTGTGGGCCACCAGCACACAATCCTGCGCGAACTCCAAAAACTGGGGAAGGATCACATCTATCTTTGGATAAGACAGCACCATCTCATCGTTGATGCCCGTCAATTTTTCTATTTCAAATGGGATTGGCTCGTCCGGGTTGACAAAAGTCGAATAATGATCGGTAATTCTGCCTTCCTGTACCCTGACGGCGCCGATTTCTATGATCTGATTACGTTTGGAAGAAAAGCCGGTGGTCTCAATATCAAACACCACAAATGTAGAATTCAGATCCTGTCCCTTTTCATTTTCCACGACAGTTTTATCATCGTCAACCACATAGGCCTCACAGCCGTAGATGATCTTAAATTCATCCCCTTTGTCCAGGGCATGAGCCGCGTCCGGAAATGCCTGTACCACACCGTGGTCCGTGATAGCCACGGCTTTGTGACCCCAGGCTTTTGCCCGTTTCACCAACGCCTTGGGATCTACCATCGCGTCCATATCGCTCATCATCGTATGAGCATGCAGCTCGACCCGCTTTACCGGAGCCTGATCCATACGCATCGTTGTAAAATCTTCTATTTTTTTCATGCCGGTCACAGAGCTGATGCCGATTTCTTTGTCATACCGGTCCATCAGCGCCATACCCTTGACCCGAAGAAACGATCCCTTCTTCACATTCGGGCAGACTTCCTCCGCCTGTTCCGGCTTCAGAAAAAGTTTCACCGATATGGTATCTGTAAAGTCCGTCAGCGAAAAGATCACCAGTTTTTTACCGCTGGGAATATCCCGTTCCTCGTAATCCACAACCTGTCCGTGAATGACAACTTCTCCGATCTCGTCCTGGATATCACAGATTTTTACCGTCTCACCTTCTGTATTTCTGCCAAAAAACACATCCGGGTCACTGGAGCGTCTGGTATCCCGGTAAGATCTTCCTCCGGGGATCTTACTCTCCCGTTTCATTCCCCCGGACGGCGCAGACTGTGCGGGAGCCGCCTTTTCTTCCTGCTTTTGCACAGGCTTTTCCTTTCTGGGAATCCTGACGATATTTTCCTCTTCTTCTTCCGGCTCCTGCCTTTTTTCAAAAATAAAACGGATGTCCACCGGTATGCCGAAGCGCTGGTCAAAGACCTGTCCCAAAAATTCCTGGAGGTGTTTCTCATAGGTCCGGTTCAGGAAATTATCTCCCAGCGTGAACGTGACAATATTCCCGTTAAATTCCCAGTCACTTTCTTTCAGAATACTGTATTCCACATAGCTGGTATCGGAAAGCTCGGCAAGAAGGCTGTCCAGATAAATCTGAAACAGCTTCTCAGGAGTATATTGGGCAGAGAGCTCATAATGCTCCACAATATGTACCGCCCCCGGCATCTGTACAAATACCTGGCGCTTTAAGAGGGATTCCATGGACACCCTGTTCCGGTAGGGAATCAGACGTCCGGAGTGAATGAAGAGACATATCTGGTTCTTTTTCCGGGAAACCGCAACCTTCTCAACATCCACATCCCGAAACAGGTCATATAATCCGTTATTTACTTCCATTTGATCAAAAACTTCAAAAAACTGCATATGCACACTTCCCGATTGCCGGCATACCGCCGTATCTAATTGTCCCAGTTAAGAAGTTCCTGCCGGAGAGCATTCAAGAGCTGATCCTCCGGAACCTTTTTTATAATTTCGCCCTTTTTAAAAAGGAGGCCTTCGCCATTTCCGCCGGCGATACCGATGTCCGCCTCTCTGGCTTCTCCCGGTCCGTTCACGGCGCAGCCCATCACCGCCACTTTAAGATTCAGCGGAATATCCTTTACCATATCTTCCACCTGGTTTGCCAGCGATATTAAATCAATATTAGTCCGGCCGCAGGTGGGACAGGATACAATTTCAATTCCGTCTGTCCGCAGCTTTAAGGTACTTAGAATCAGACGGGCGCTTTTTATCTCTTCCACCGGATCTGTGGTCAGGGATACCCGGATGGTATTGCCGATTCCTTTGTTTAAAATAATGCCAAGTCCCACGGCCGATTTAATATTGCCGGAAAACACCGTACCTGCCTCCGTAATGCCTACATGGAGAGGATAGGGGGTCTTCCCCGCGATCAGCTCATGGGCTCTGACACAGAACTGTACGTCAGAGGCTTTGATACTGATAACCAGATTATCGTACCCCATCTGTTCAATCAATTTCACTTTCATCAGGGCGCTTTCCACCAGTCCCTGAGGGGTTACGCCCCCATACTTTTCTATATATTCCCTCTCCAGAGAGCCGCTGTTGACTCCTACCCGGATCGGGATAGTTCTCTCCTTTGCCTTTTCCACTACCAGGCGGATTTTATCCTGTGAACCGATATTACCCGGATTAATCCGGATCTTATCCGCTCCTGCCTCTATGGCCGCAACCGCCAGACGATAGTCAAAGTGAATATCAGCCACAAGAGGAATGTGTATCCTTTTTTTTATCCGGGTCAGAGCGGCGGCGGCCTCCATCGTCGGCACCGTACAGCGGACAATCTCACAGCCTGCCGCTTCCAGCCTCAGGATCTGCCCAACGGTAGCTTCTACATTCTCTGTCTTTGTATTGGTCATCGACTGTATCAGAATCGGATTCTTTCCGCCGATCACCCGGTCTCCGATCCATACTTCCTTTGTATGTTCCCGCAGCATATCCGCTACCTCCCGCCTTTCAGGTGAAGTCCGCCTAACGCTTACCTGCTAAAGATCCTGCTGAAATCGTTAAACACGATAAATGCCATCAAAATTAACAGCGCAATCAGGCCTATCATGTGAATCAGTCCTTCTTTCTCCTGATTAATCGGTTTCCCTCTAACTGCCTCAAGCAGCAGAAATACCAATCTTCCTCCGTCTAATGCAGGGATGGGCAGCAGGTTCATCACACCCAGATTCGCACTCAGCAGAATACTAATATTCAATATATTCAGCAGCACATACAGCGGACCGTCCGGCTTGCTCTGTTCATAGCTGTCTCCAATCATATCCACGATACCAACAGGACCCGCGATATCATCCTTTGATACCTGTCCCCGGATCAGCATACCGATGCTCTTGATCGTGGACTGAATCCAATATCTCACTTCCAGGGCGGCATATTTCACAGTTCCCAGAGGACCTGTCTTCTGCCGGTTATACATACTGTATGAGAAGCCCAGCCGGTAGCTGCCGCTCTCTGTTTTCTGCGGAGTCAGGGTAACCGTCTGCTTTTCGCCATTTCTTTCATAGGTTAATGTAACCTCTTCATCCGTAAGAGGGTCCAGCTGCAGATTCAAATTCAGTTCTCTGGCAAAATAGATTTTTCTGCCGTCAAAGCGGGTAATAACATCCCCCTCCTGAATGCCTGCCTCCGCAAAAGGAGCATTTTCTTCTACTCCCATTACCACCGCCGGATCATAGCCGATCACGCCGATCACAATCAGAGCCATAAAAAAGGCCAGGATAAAGTTAAAAACCGGGCCCGCGATGATTACGGAAATACGGGCCCAGACTCCCTTTTTATTAAAAGCGCCTTCGTCCTCCACCAATTCGTCTTCTCCCAGCATCATGCAGGAGCCCCCGATTGGAAAAAGCTTCAGCGAGTAACGGGTACCGCCTCTTTCAAAGGAGCACAGTCTTGGCCCCATTCCCAGAGAAAACTCCGTCACCGTTATACCGTTCTTCTTTGCCAGAAGGAAATGGCCCAGTTCATGGAAGAAAATGATCAGCCCAAATACCAGTATCGCAATAATAATTTTCATTCAATTTCTATCCTTTCACATTGTTTCCCATTCATGATCCCAAGCCTCCCCCAAGTATCACAGCTTGTTTCTCACACATTCATGAGCCCATTGTTCCACCGCCAGTATCTGTTCCAGCGTAGGATTCTCAATAAGCTGATGGGCCCTCATGGCGTATTGAATACAGGCGGTAATATCAGTATAACCGATCCTGCGTTTTAAAAACAACTGCACGGCAAGCTCATTGGCCGCATTGTATACCGTGGGCATACTGCCGCCCTGGTGTCCGGCTTCGTAGGCCAGCCGCAGTCCCTCAAATGTATCCATATCCGGTTCCTCAAAGGTGAGACTTCTCAGCTTTGCAAAATCCAGCCGTTCCCCGGAAAGAACTCTTCTCTCGGGATAATAAAGCGCGTACTGGATCGGGAGCCGCATATCCGGCACTCCCAGCTGTGCCATCACAGCGCCGTCTTCAAATTCTACCATGGAGTGGATCACGCTCTGAGGCTGAACCACCACCTGAACCTGATCAATATCCACATCGAAGAGCCAGCCCGCTTCCATGACCTCAAGCCCCTTATTTACCATCGTGGAAGAGTCAATCGTAATTTTCGGTCCCATGGACCAGTTGGGATGGCGCAGCGCTTCTTCCACTGTCACCGATGCCAGTTCTTCCCGCTTCCGGCCCCGGAACGGCCCGCCGGATGCGGTCAGCAATATTTTATGTACCGTCCTGTAATCCTCGCCGTGCAGGCACTGGAAAATAGCAGAATGTTCGCTGTCTACAGGCAAAATTTTTACGCCGCACTCTTTTGCCAGAGGCATGATAATATGGCCTGCCGTCACCAGCGTCTCCTTATTGGCAAGGGCAATATCCTTGCCCGCCCGCATCGCCTCGATAGTAGGCCGTATACCGATCATCCCTACAATCGCGCCGATTACAATGTCCCCTTCCGGGAATTTGGCACATTCTATCAGTCCATCCATTCCCCAGACAATACGAACCGGCAAATGGGAAACTCTCTCTTTCAGTATATTCACGTTACGCTCTTCCCATACGCACACAAGGGAAGGTTCAAATTCTATTATCTGCTTTTCCAGCAGATCAATATTGGCGCCTGCGGCCAGAACCGACACCTTCAGATCCTTCTGTTCTCTTACAACCTGCAGGGTCTGCGTACCGATTGAACCGGTAGATCCCAGTAAAATCAAATGTTTCATCTTGATAATGCCTCCACCAGAAGAAATACAATGGGCGCCGTAAAGATAACCGCGTCAAACCGGTCCAGAATTCCTCCGTGTCCGGGTATCAACCTGCTGTAATCCTTAATGTTGTGATTTCGTTTAATTGCAGATGCCGCCAGATCACCGATCTGAGATATGACAGCAGATGCTGCGCCAATGATGGCGCAGGCCGCTCCCGGATGAAACAGCCCCGGCAGATGACTGCCCACGACACTTCCATAGATAAAACCAATCAGAGCCGCTCCCGCCACGCCGCCGATGCAGCCTTCGATGGATTTTTTAGGACTCAGTTCTTTTAAATGTCCCGGCAGACGGTGCTTGCCGATCAGCATGCCTACACAGTAAGCACAGCAGTCCGAGCCCCATGAACCGATAAATATCAGCCATACAAAGAAAGCTCCCGACGGGACAATCCTGACACGGTAGATGAAAGACAGCATCACCGCCACGTAAAACAACCCGAGGAATATCATACCGATCTGTTCCGCCTGATAGCGGGGAAAAGAAAAAACATAAGACGCCATCAGTACCAGCAGAAACAGGACAAAGAGAGGAAATGCAGCCTCCATCTGATTCAAATAAACGATGATATCATAGCCGATACAAGCCAGATATCCAAGAACAGCGGGTATGCTTTTGTGCATGCCCACAGCCCGGTATAACTCCCACATTCCGATCAGGGAAATAACCAGCAGAACTCCCCACAGAAAGGTTCCGCCCAGAACCATGGACAGAATGGTCAGAGCCATAATCATAATACTGCTTACCAGTCTTACTCCAAACATAGGTACCTCCTAAACTCCGCCATATCGTCTGTCTCTGCTGTTATAATAATCTATGGCTTTCTGTAAATCATCTTTCGTAAAATCAGGCCACAGCACATCGGTATAATATAATTCCGAATAGGCAATCTGCCACAGCATGAAGTTGGAGAGCCTCTGCTCTCCGCTGGTCCGGATCAGCAGATCCGGATCGGGTATATCCTTAGTGTCCAGATAAGATTCCAGAGATTTCTCCGTGATATCCTCACTTCTGAGATTTCCGGCTTCCAGATCCTTCGCCAGCGCTTTCACGCCTCTGACTATCTCGTCCCGGCCCCCGTAATTTAATGCAACCTGAAATTTCAAGCCGGTATTCTTCGCGGAGGTTTCTTCCAGGTGTCTGATTGCCTCCCGGATATCGTCCGCAAGCCCTGACACATTCCCTATAATCCTCACACGCATGTTATTCTTCGTACTGATCTTAATACAATCTTTTAAATAAGAACGGAGCAGACTCATCAGCGTCTCTACCTCATCCTGAGGACGCTTCCAGTTCTCCGTGGAAAAAGCATACACCGTCAGATACTCAATACCCATTTTGTAGGCATCCTCGCATATTCTTTCCACAACCTTGCTGCCCTGGGCATGGCCGTACCTGCGCGGCATAAGACGTTTTTTAGCCCATCTTCCATTGCCGTCCAGAATAATCGCCACATGCTCCGGCACGTTCGTATCCTTCATATCTGCTGCTCCTATCTGTTCTTCTATATTTATCCCAAACTCTTGCTGCTCAGAGCCGGGCAGAATTCCTCTCAAAGCGAAGAAACAGGACGTACCTGCGACAGCTGCTTCCCGATACCGCAGCATTCTCATTCAAATACGCCCCTGTTATCTCCGGACAGCCGGCAGATCTGCACCGGCTGCAACATTTTCATCCAACAGCCGGCTCGCGAAGCGCGCTGGCGCTGTCTATACAGTAAGAATTTCTTTTGATTTCTCTTCGATTGCTTTCTCCACCTCGGCTACATATTTATCAGTAACCTTCTGCATCTTTTCTTCCAATTCAGCCTGCTCATCTTCAGAAATCTCAGATGCTTTTCCCAGCTTCTTGAACTGATCCATGGCATCCCGGCGGATATTGCGGACTGCCACCTTGGCTCCCTCGCCCTTTTTCTTAACGTCTTTGACCAGTTCTTTTCTGCGCTCTTCCGTAAGCTCAGGAAATACAAGGCGGATTACCTTTCCGTCGTTGCTGGGGGTAAGGCCCAGGTCAGAGGCAAGAATTGCCTTTTCGATTACTTTAATCAGGCTGGCTTCCCAGGGTGCAATGGTAATCATTCTGGCTTCCGGCACAGAAACATTTGCCACGCTCTGCAGCGGACTGGGGGTTCCGTAATAGTCCACTTTGATTCTGTCCAGCAGATGGGGATTTGCTCTGCCCGCACGAATATTCATATATTCACTCTCCAGCGCACGCAGTGATTTTTTCATTTTCTCCTCATAAGGTTCAATTCTTGTTATATCCATTCTTTATTCCTCCTCTTAATTATACGGTAACTCTTGTACCGGAAAATGTCCCGTTTACTGTATTGACTATGCTGTTCTCCTCCTGCAGTGAAAAAACAAGCAGAGGGACTCTGTGTTCCATGCACATCATGGAAGCAGTCAGGTCAATGACAGCCAGTTTCTGATCCACCACCTCTTCTATGGTTATCTCATCATACCTTCTGGCATTGGGATTCACCTTAGGATCACTGTCATAAACCCCGTCAATTGCTTTTGCCAGAAGAATAGCGTCCGCCTCCATCTCGATAGAACGGAGAACAACGCCCGTATCCGTTGAAAAGTAAGGGTGCCCGGTGCCTCCCGCAAAAAAGACTACCTTTCCCGCTGCAAAACATTCATTTGCCAGGTCCTTGGAGAACAGGCCCGTCATATTTCCGCATAGAAATGGGGTCAGAACCTCTGTTTTCATTCCCACAAAGCGGAATATTTCAGATACATAGATACAGTTCATCACCGTGGCCAGCATGCCGATCTGGTCTGCCTTCGTCCGGTCAATGGTCTCACTGGTACGGCCCCTCCAGAAATTTCCTCCGCCGATCACGATCCCCACCTCGACGCCGGAATCCACGATTGTCCTGACCTGCTTTGCCACACTGATACAGGTCTCCTCGTCAAATCCGGTCTTTCTATCCCCAGCCAGCGCTTCCCCGCTGAGTTTTAACATCACTCGTTTTAAATTGCCCATTGCCTGCTATACCATACCTTTCCTGTCTGAACTTCCATCTGATTTCAAGTACGCCTCGGCGTACTTGCTGCGAGCCGCACGTCATGCTTTGCATGACATAATACATCTCTTTAATCACAAAATAGATCTTATCTTACGCCATTTTACCATTTCTATGACTCAAATGCAAACCCCTTCTTCTTTAAAAACACAGATGCCGCCTCGTCCCATTCTCTCTCAGAGCTTCTATCCATACTGAATACTTTCTGGGAAATACCCGTAGTTATAGTCAACTTCCTGTTTTCATATTTTATATTAAAGAAATACCGGTCATCCGGGTTCATTGCAAAATCCCCGCCTGTAAGAGATACCGGCGGACTCAGCACAATCCGGAAAAACAGCGGCGTTTTATTCCCCTTAATCATCTGGAACAAAACCGGCCGTATCTCCTTCCACAGCAGATTGTTCCTGTCCTCCAGTTCCTCCAGCTCATCCCTGGTATACCAATCTTTTTTTCTCGTACCGTCTATGAGAAAATCTGCGTAGGTCGTCACTTTTCCTTCTATATATAGAAAGGAATCAAAAGTATCTTCCAAAAGAAGTTCTTTCATAAATTGTTTTACATCCAAAATTGTCAGAAGGACCATCATTTACCTCTTCATCATGTTATTTTAGGCAAGATTGGGAAACATTGCATTTCGTATCTTTATTATTATAATCAATCTTTATCCAAATTTCCAGCCGGAACAAAAAAGACTCGCCCGCGCTGTCCTGTCACTTTGAATAAAAATGACCATTTTCAACATACTAATTTCATAGCTACAAAGCGTAAGTGGAGTAACTATGCTTATCTGCAAAAAGCTGGTCTGCAATACCGCCGGTATTTGTTTTATTTCAGAAAGGAGAAATCACATGAGTACAATGTCTGAAACCTACAAAGAGGTTGCCAAACGGTGCAATGAGTACGAACCGAAAGATGGCTGTGAATGTTATCACAATCGTTTAGAAAATGGAGAGTCTATCTCCTGCACGAACTGCGGTCATTTTGAGCATGAGCACTGCAACATTGATCTTTACGATAAAATCGTAGAAAATCACAATCTGAAATAACTGGAAGCCATGCATAGACGGATAAAGGAACTTCCTGGGATCTTTTCTCAGGAAGTTCCTTTTCTTCCTTTATACAGGCTGATTTTACAGCTGATTGGAATAACTTATAAGCAAAAGAGTTTAAATTTATTAGAAAAAGATATAAGCACTCTTGGGTTTATTAATTGACATAAAAAGTTGCTATCGGTATACTCAAAATTGGAAAAAAACTTTACACGAACACACGATGTTCCCATTTTGAAAGCCATTTGATGTAAATTATTACATAGTTCGAGAGGTTTTTAATGCCGGAACACGATGTTCACAAGGAGGAAACGATGGAAAAAATCGCTAAGTTTTTCAAATTTGAAGAGCGTAACACAAACTTCAAAGTAGAAACAATTGCCGGATTAACCACGTTTATGACCATGGCTTATGTTCTTGTAACACAGCCTGGTGCTATCTGTGGGTTCGGTGCCGAGGCCGGTGTCGTTGACATGAACGGTGTCATGGTTACAAAAGAAGCAATCATGATTCTGACTTCACTGGTTTCCGGTCTTATCACTTTGTTGATGGCATTCTATTCTAACTTCCCATTTGCTCTGTCCACAGGTATGGGAACAAACTTTATTCTGGGTGCAATGATTCAGAATGGTACTCTCTCCTATGCTCAGGCAATGGGTATGATTTTAATTACCGGTATTATCTTTATCGTACTTTCAGTATTCGGTATCCGGGATTTGATTGTGCGGATGATTCCGAAGAACATCAAGGTTTCGATCGGTACGGCAATCGGTTTCTTTATTGCGTACCTGGGCTTTTCAAACAGTGGTATCTGTGATTTCTCCGCAGGTTTAAATGTTG
Organism: Anaerolentibacter hominis; assembly: GCF_032380675.1. Classification (NCBI taxonomy): domain Bacteria; kingdom Bacillati; phylum Bacillota; class Clostridia; order Lachnospirales; family Lachnospiraceae; genus Anaerolentibacter; species Anaerolentibacter hominis. Next base: position 1,347,530 of record NZ_JAWDIX010000001.1, on the reverse strand, counting down.
GTGATTTTACGGACAAGGCTGTTCTGCTCGCGATTGCAGGTCTGGGTATCATCGCTGTCCTGACAGCATTTAAAGTAAATGGCGCGATTTTGATTGGTATTGTTATTATCACTATTGTTGGTATCCCGATGGGTATTACCGCAATGCCGGATGCAATTGCAAAAGTTCCGCAGTTCTCAACGGTAAGCGATATTATCTTTAAATTTGATCTGACATCCATCTGGACGGCAGAAGGTATTGTACTTATGTTTATTGCCTTCTTCGGTGATTTCTTCTCCACACTGGGCACAGTTCTTGGTGTTGCCGGAAGAGCTCATATGCTGGATGAAGATGGTAACCTGCCCGGTATTGAAAAACCGTTCCTGGTAGATGCTGTTGGTACTACGGTTGGTGCATGTTTCGGATGTACAACAATTACTACTTTTGTTGAATCCACCGCAGGTGTGGAAGCAGGCGGACGTACCGGATGGACCGCTGTTGTTACCGGCGTTCTTTTCCTGATCTTCGTATTCCTCTCACCTCTGGCTCTCATGGTGCCGAATGCGGCTACAGGACCTGCTCTTATCTTCGTAGGTTTCTTAATGATCCAGGGTATTAAAGATATTGACTTCTCTGATTTTACCGAGGCGTTCGGACCGTTTGTAATGATTGTATTCGGTGCGTTCTCCGCTTCGATTGCAGTCGGAATCGCTGCCGGTATTCTGAGTTACATCTTTATTAAATTATGTACCGGTAAATTCAAAGAAATTCATCCAGGTATGTATATTCTTGCAATTCCGCTGATTCTGTATTTCATCTACATGTAATCAGAATGATCTTTTAGAATTTTAAGCTGAGGAGTTTACTTCTCAGCTTAAATTTTTATGGTCCGATAGGATCAAACTCTCCGGGGGAATCTTTTCTGCAAGGTTATGCCCTCTTTTGCGGGAACAGACCTTGAAATTCCTCCTCCCCAAGAATAAAATAGAAACATACTGAGAAAATATTTTCTAAGCCGGTGCAAAGTACCGTTTTGACACCCCAAGCTAATAAGAAAGGAATCCATATGAAATTAAAACCAAGGAATCAAAAGAAATTGCTGCAGGCTGCCCTGGGCACTATCCCCAGTGACCTGGTCATTAAAAACGCCAGGGTAGTTAATGTTTTTACCGGCGAAATTCTGCCCGGAAATGTATTTCTATACGATGGGTTTATCTCACATGTTGAGTACGGTAACCTGGATGATTTAAACGCAGAAAAAGTCTATGACGCCAACGGACAGTTTATTATCCCCGGTCTTATTGACGCACACGTTCATATCGAAAGCTCCATGCTGACTCCCCGCCACTTTGCAGAAGCTGTAGTTCCGTGGGGGACGACTACCGTTATTACAGATCCTCACGAGATCGGCAATGTATGGGGAATCGACGGTGTCAAATACATGCATGACAGTGCGTCCGATGTTCCGATGCGTCAGCTGATCGATATTCCTTCCTGCGTACCTGCCGTGCCCACAATCGAAGTGGCCGGTGCTGATTTCCTCGCAGAGCAGATACGGGAACTGGTGAAACTGGACCGTGTCATCGGTCTGGCAGAGGTTATGGATTTCCTTGCTGTTATTTATGGTGAGGACCGTATGATGGAGATTCTGAAAGTTGCCGAGGACAACGGTCTCTATATTCAGGGACATGCCCCCTTCCTTTCCGGACGTATGCTCAGCGCGTATCTGTGCGGCGGCCCTAATACCTGTCATGAGTCCAGGCGGGGCGATGAGGCTGTGGAGAAGATGCGCCAGGGCATGTTCGTGGACATGAGGGAAAGCAGTATCTCCAAAAATGTAACCGAGATCTGGAATGGAGTTAAGAACTTTAAGTTTTTTGATACTCTCTGTATCTGCACAGATGACAGGGAATCCCATGAAATCCTGGAAAAAGGCCATATCAATGATGTACTAAAGATCGCCATGGAGCATGGCATGGACCCGATCCTGGCAATCAAGAGCGCCACAATCAATACCGCCAGAGAAATCAAGCTGGAACATCTGGGTGCTGTTGCTCCCGGCTATGCGGCCGATCTGGTTATCCTTCCCTCCATCACAGAGATGAAACCGTCCGCTGTTTTCTTTGAAGGCAAGCTTGTAGCAGAGAACGGTGTGCTGCTCTCTCCGATCGAGCCCAGGGTATTCCCAATTGAGGAGAAGAATTCCATGCATGTTGCCGTGGACCTTTCTCCGGAGTCATTCCGCATCAAAGCACCTGTCAGCGATGGCCGGGTAAAAACCAATGTTATGGTATTTGCCGATTATACGCTGAGTTCAACCGACGCAGTCTGCGAAGAACTGCCGGTTAAAGACGGTTATCTGGATATAAGCCACGATCCTGATTTAAAATATGTAGCCGTAATTAACCGCTACGGCCACAAACGGATGGCTCTCCATGTCGTCCGTCATTTTGGGACGGACCACGGCGCCCTGGCCTCCACTGTGTCCCATGACTCCCACAACCTGACCTGTGTCTATGATACCCCAGAGAACGCCTATCTGGCTGTTTCTGAGCTGATTCAGGCCGGAGGCGGGATGTGTGCGGTCGAGGACGGCAAAGTGCTTCACACGCTCCGTTTAAATGTAGGCGGCCTGATCTCTTCCAAGCCCGCTGCCGAGCTGGCAAAAGATGCCGCGCAGATGAAGGAGGCCAACCGCAGGCTGGGTCTTGTTCAGATGCCGAATCCGCTTCTTCGTATCGTTACGCTGGCACTTCCGGTTATTCCAAATGCCAAGATGTCGGATATCGGACTTGTGGATGTAAATACCAAAGAAATGATTCCTCTCTTTGCGGAATAGCGCTATGGAGAAACATCGTATTTTTTCCGCCAGTTTTTCAAGCGTATATCCTTACTATATCGCCAAAGCGCAAAAGAAAAACCGGAGCAAAGAAGAAGTGGATGAAATCATAGGCTGGCTGACCGGATACAGTCGGGAAGAACTGGAGCATCAACTGGAAATTGGAACGGATTTTGAAACGTTCTTTTCCCAGGCGCCGTCCCCAAACCCATCCAGGAATTTGATCACAGGTGTCATATGCGGTGTCCGTGTCGAGGATATAACAGATCCTGTCATGCGGGAAATCCGTTATCTGGATAAGTTGATCGACGAACTGGCAAAGGGGAAAGAAATGAAGAAAATACTGCGCGGCAGCTGACTGGCTGCATACCGTGCACAAAAAGGCCCCGCCCATGAGCATCATGGGCAGGGCCTTTCATCATGGAAATAGATAAGACTCCCACCTCAATAGGTGGTGAGTAAATAACAAATTCGTCTTGGTGGGAGCTCAGTCTCCTTCCAAGATAAAGCCTCCGGCGGATTGCAGAGCCGCACAGATGTATTATGTCATGCAAAGCATGACGTGCGGCTCGCAGCAAGTACGCCGAGGCGTACTTGAATACAAACGCCGGTCCGCAAAACGGACCGGCGTTTGTTTACATAAGAAATGTCCGTATCGCTACCAGGATCAGCAGGTGAGCCGGATAAAATACATAGAAGAAATATTTCATTCCGGGCCCTTTCTTTCCGTTGTACTTCAAAATCGGTATCATGGACAGCACCGCAACATACTCGATTCCTCCATAGAACACATCCGATCCCAGGAACAAAGCAATCAAAATAGTAAGCAGCGTTTTGTTATCCCGGAGCATATAGAAAAATACAATCACAAGCACGCCGGTAGCGCTGTAATCCGTGTGCAGCAGTTCAGCCAGCAGACAGCCGACAAGAATAAATCCGACACGGAACAGTTTGCTTTTTAAGCTGTCCGCACCAAGTTTTTTTACCGCCTCATCCATAAGCCAGATAACGGTCAGCCCCAGGAATAACGTAAAGAACACGTTCTGATAACCCAGATCAAACAGGCGGCCCCGGAATGCCAGATCAAAAGGCACTTCAGAGATCGCGGCAAAGATACCCAGCCTCAATAAATATTTCTTAACATTGGACGTATGGTAATAACCCTCCACCAACAGGAAACAGAAAATGGGGAAAGCAAGCCTTCCTATGTAGCGCAGCGCAATCACATCAGGAAATAAGATTGCACCGATATGGTCAAGCAGCATGCTCACAATCGCTATGAGCTTTAATGCAAATGAAGTCATCTAGTCTTTTCTCCTCTCCTTTTTACAAAAACCACAATAGACCTGGGCGGTACGGTAAAGGATTCCCCGTCCATTACGATATTCTCCGCTGCGGTCTGCAGCAATATTTCCCACTGCTTCCTATCATTTCCGGACTGACCGGAAAGATTGGGGAAATAAAACGTATGAGCCTCCCAGTGCATATTAAAGGCGAAATACAGGGAGTCGCCCCCTGAATAGGCTCCGCACAGCAAAATGCCTAACTGCCGGGAATAAGGGCCGTAATCCGGATACCAGGGCATGATGCCGTGAAATGACACGTCAGGACTGCCAACTCTTTTCGTATCCCGGCCATCCAGTGGTTTTTCCATATGAAGAATCATATTCTTTTTTCGAATAAAAATCAATTGTTTTACAAAGGAAAAGAGTTCGTCATTCCGTTTTACATCGTTCCAGTTCAGCCAGTTGACAGAATTATCCTGACAGTAGGGATTATTGTTCCCCCCGGCAGAATGTCCCATCTCGTCTCCTGCCTGGATCAGGGGAATTCCCTGACTGCACAGCAGAACCACCCAGGCATTCTTTATCATCTGCCGGCGAAGCTGCAGCACCTTTTTCTGACGGCTTGGCCCCTCCACACCGCAGTTCCAGCTGTAATTCCGCTCTCTCCCGTCTTTATTATTCTCGCCGTTTTCCTCATTGTGTTTTATATCGTACGTAAAGGCATCAGCCAGAGTAAAACCGTTGGTATTGGCCAGATAGTGCACCGCACCGATCTTCTCCGGATTGTGGCAGAACCACTTTGCCAGATTCCCGGTCCTCTCCTCATCCCCCCGCAGAAATGATCTGATCTGCTCCAGATAGGCGTCGTTGTATTCGGCCAGATGCTTGCCGTCAGCCATGCCTGCCGTATCCTGTATGGTCTCCTCGCTCCAGCCGTCTGTAAACAGGATCACCTGAGACAGCAGCGGATCTGTCGCAATGACCTGGAGAGGAACCACATTGGAATTCACACGGAAACCATCCACCCCATAATACAGCCTCCAGTGCCGCAGGCAATCCAGTATCCTTCCTCCCGGCGTCCCGGGTGAAAAATAAAATTCCATAATCACCGCAATATTCTGCTCATGAAGCCGTTCCACAAGCTCTTTGAATTCCGTGATGGCGTTTTCCGACCAGGAGAAACTGTTTTTAGGAGCAAAATAGGAAGCCTTCTGCGTATAGCCCCAGTAATTGATCTTTTTATATACCTCAGGCAGGTTTTTCCTGTCTCTGTTAACATTCCCCTCGACGGAAGCTGGAAACAAAGGCTGGTCAAATTCATGAAAGTCATAACAGGGCATCAGTTCCACCGCATTAATGCCAAGTTCTTTCAGATAGGGAATCTTCTCTTCTACCCCGGCAAATGTTCCCTTTGCCTTCACACCGGAGGTCTGATGTTTTGTAAATCCCCGCACATGAATGCGGTACAGGATCATATCATGAAGAACAATTTTAACCGGTGACGTAACCGGCATAAGGCGCTCAAAATGACAGCGGCATGGTTCATCTTCTCCCCACTGCCTCCGTCCGGCAATTCCAACCGCATAGGGGTCTGTAAAGGCGGAACCTCCGGTTTGATACTCATAATCAAAGGACTGTTCCTCCCAGTCGGTAAATATGACAGAAAAAATCCCATTGCTTTTATAGTGTTCTGTCAGCGTCACACGCTGGAGCAGTTCGTCGGTGCCGGTACGGTACAAAATCAAATCGCACTGCTCTGCCTTCGGAAGGAAAACAGAAAACTGTATTTCATGTTCCATACAAAGCACGCCCAGCGGCGAGCCTGTCCCTTTTCTTCTATTCATACAACACAATTCCTTTCTCTTTCCGATTTTCACGTCATGCTAATTTTACTAAAGCTCCGTCTATGCAAGCCATGCAACCTCGCTATCCTTCGGATACTCGGTTTCGGGCTGCGCACCTTTTCATTTCCTCTCAAGCCATGCACCTCGCTATCCTTCGGATGCTCGGTTCGGGCTGCGCCCTATAAGACCAGGAGCCGGAAGAATCCCTTATGCAAGCATAGGATTCTTCCGGCTCCTGGTCTTGCATGGCTTGGCTTTCGAACATTATACCATATTTACCTCGTTTCTGTCTGCTGAGGATTGAAAAACCCTTGCAAATTACGGTAAATACGGTACAATAGAAAAAGTGTGGTGTTTTATACTCCTGGATGAGTTGTACATTCGGGTTTGGTAAAATACTTTTTCTTGATGCCTGCAGTCCGCCCGGCATCACCAAATATCAAATGTTAGGATTTGAACGATTTTAGGAGGATTTTATGATTCAGGCATGTAATGTCACTCTGCGTATCGGAAAACGCGCGTTATTTGAAGATGTTAATATTAAATTTACCGAGGGAAATTGTTATGGTCTGATTGGTGCGAACGGCGCCGGGAAATCAACCTTTTTAAAAATTCTGAATGGTCAGTTGGAACCCACAAAGGGTGAAATAGCCATCACACCCGGGGAGCGTCTTTCTTTCCTGCAGCAGGACCATTTTAAATATGATCAATATCCGGTTCTGGACACTGTCATCATGGGCAATCAGAAGCTTTATGATATTATGAAGGAAAAAGATGCTATTTATATGAAAGAAGATTTCACCGATGAGGACGGAATCCGCGCCAGCGAACTGGAAGCCGATTTTGCCGCCATGAACGGCTGGGAGGCGGAATCAGATGCTGCAACGTTGCTGAATGGTCTGGGAATTGAGACAGATCTTCACTCTAAAATGATGAAGGATTTAGGCGGCAGTGAAAAAGTGAAAGTCCTGCTTGCCCAGGCGCTGTTTGGCAATCCTGATATTCTGCTTCTGGATGAGCCGACCAACCATCTGGATATGGAGGCAATCGGCTGGCTGGAAGAATTCTTAATTAACTTTAACAATACTGTTATCGTGGTATCCCATGACCGTTATTTCCTGAATAAGGTCTGTACTCATATTGCAGATATTGATTATGCGAAGATTCAGCTCTATGCAGGCAACTATGATTTCTGGTATGAGTCAAGCCAGCTGATGATCAAGCAGATCAAGGAAGCAAACAAGAAAAAAGAAGATAAAATTAAGGAGCTGCAGGAATTTATACAAAGATTCTCCGCAAATGCTTCGAAGTCAAAGCAGGCAACTTCCCGTAAGCGTGCTCTGGAAAAAATCGAGCTGGACGAATTAAAGCCCTCCAGCCGTAAATATCCTTATATCGACTTTCGTCCGGAGCGTTCCATCGGCAATGAAGTGCTGACTGTCACCAACCTCTCCAAGACGATTGATGGGGTTAAGGTACTGGACAATATTTCCTTTATCATCGGGCATGATGATAAAGTTGCCTTTGTCGGTCCCAACACTCTGGCTGCCACTACCCTGTTTCAGATTCTGTCCGGCGAGATGGAGCCGGATGAAGGTAATTATAAATGGGGTGTTACCACAAGTCAGTCTTATTTCCCGAAAGACAATACGAAAGATTTTGACTGTGACGATACCATTGTGGACTGGCTGATGCAGTTTTCAACAGAAAAGGATGTCACCTATGTCAGACAATTTATGGGACGTATGCTCTTCTCCGGCGAAGAGGGCCTGAAAAAGGTCCGGATTTTATCCGGTGGTGAAAAAGTCCGGGTTATGCTCTCTAAAATGATGCTTCTGGGTTCCAATGTACTGATGCTGGATGAACCTACCAACCATTTGGATATGGAAGCGATTACGGCTCTGAATAATGGTCTGATCAAATTCCCCGGTGTTGTGCTTTTCACCTCCCAGGATCATCAGTTCGTTCAGACAATAGCAAACCGTATTATGGAAATTACGCCAAACGGCCTGATTGATAAGATAACGACCTACGATGAATATCTGGAAAGCGATGAACTTGCCAGAAAGCGTATGGTTATGAATATCAGCAAAGAAGAGGATGACTAAGAACAAAGTTTGGAGAACTTTCCTATGTTATAAAAAAAACAGCTTCGGCACTCTGCCGAAGCTGTTTCTGACTTTTACTTACTATTTATGCCTCATACGCTGCTACCAGCAGCCCGGTAGCGCTGACCTGACGGCCCTGAAAGAACTTCATGATGGCATCCACCACCCTGTATACTACTCTCACGATAAACTGACAGTCATCCTTTACCTTTTCAATCACATCCAGATAATTCTGATGTTCCCGCTTGATAAACGTAATCAGTTCATCGATTGAATTGATCTTTCTCTCTTCTGAGCGAATCTGCCTTGCCTCATCACTTTTAACATATTCTTTGAACGTCTTTTTTAATCGGGTCTCGTATTTGAAGTGTTCTTTAAAACCGCCCTGAAATAAATTATTGTGAGTATAGGTAAAATAATCTGCCAGATAATGCGTTATTACTCCCAGATTCTTACAGTAGACTGTGCCAATTCCTTTGTCCACATTATAACCGTCTGTCACCTTATGAATCTTCTTCTGCAAAACATCAAATGTCTCATCCATCCGATGCTTCTTTACTAAAAAAGAAGGAGTGCAGTCGGGTAAAATGCTGCCAAAATAAAAGGCCTTCTTGTGATCCTCTATATCGCTGACCTCCATATTATTAACAATATATTTGGCCAGTGAAATATGTGAGCCCTTAAACATCTACTACTTCCTTTCTCCTCTGACGGGGTCGATATTGAAATGGAAAACCCTATTTTCTTCCACTCAAACAGGAAAAAATCATTCAGAAATCCCCTCCCGTTTCTACTCCCAACATGTTTTATACTATACAATCGGATTCAGGATTGCAAGCTTTTTCAGATTTTTTTAAGTAATTTAATAATTCTGTAATCTATTCTTACCCCGCTTTCTTGACAGTCAGGCAAATTCTAGTGTAGAATGAGGCGTACTTATATATCTTGACAGGCAGTGGAACAAAATGTCCGCCCCGCCGGTTCCGGCGTCCCAGGGCAGTTTTTCTGTACTGTATACTTAACAATTTAGGAAGGTGATTTTTTTTGGACCCTAGTGACGTCTCGCAATGGATCATTCTGTTTTTATTACTCTTGTTGTCTGCTTTTTTCTCTTCTGCAGAAACTGCGCTTACCACAGTAAATAAGCTGCGTATGCGTATGTTGGAGGAAGATAAGGTAAAAGGCGCCTCAATTGTAAATAAACTGCTGGAAAACCAGTCAAAAATGCTCAGTGCTATCCTGATCGGCAATAATATTGTGAATCTGACCGCTTCCTCACTGACCACCTCGCTGGTCATACGGGTATTCGGCAATTATGCGGTGGGGATTGCAACCGGCATCCTTACCTTTATGGTACTGGTATTCGGTGAAATTATGCCCAAGTCCATTGCAACCGCCAATGCAGAGGCCCTATCTTTAAAATATGCCCGGGTTATCTATCTGCTCACCATTTTGCTCACACCGGTTATTTTCATTGTAAATATATTTTCACAGATGTTCTTAAAGCTGTTTAAAATCAATATGGATAACCGTGGTGCGGCCATTACGGAGAATGAACTGCGAACTATTGTGGATGTGAGCCATGAAGAGGGTGTCATAGAAAGTGAAGAACGGCGGATGATCACGAATGTGGTGGATTTCGGAGATTCCTATGCCAAAGATGTTATGATTCCGCGGATCGATATGGAATGTGTGGATGCGGATTGTTCCTATAAAGAAATCATGGAGGCCTTCCGCCAAAGTAAATTTACACGGCTTCCGGTTTACCGGGAATCCAGAGATAACATTGTCGGTATCCTGAATTTAAAAGATTTGTTCTTTTTTCAGGGGGATCAGGAAAGCTTTTCCATCGAGGATCTGATGCGTGCCCCCCTCTATACCTATGAATTCAAAAAAACTTCGGAGCTTCTGATTGAAATGCGCCGGGAATCCAGTCTTTCCATGGCAATTGTTCTGGATGAATATGGGGCCACTGCTGGCTTGATTACATTAGAAGATCTGCTGGAAGAAATCGTTGGAGAAATCCGGGATGAATATGATGAAGATGAAGAGGATATCATTTTAAAGCTGTCGGATACAGAGTACTTAGTGGACGGCGGAGCGAAGCTTGATGAAATTAATGAAACAATCGGGCTGAACCTGCAGTCAGATGATTACGATTCCATAGCAGGGCATATCATTCATCTGCTGGACTATCTTCCGGTCCAGGGTGAAAAGGTAACGGATAAAAACATTACTTTTACAGTAGAAAATGTAGAAAAAAACCGGATTGACAAAATCCGGATTCATATCGACGGTCCTCTTCCGGAAGAAGAGGATGAATAACAAACTACATTGCGTGCGTTGCGCGAATGTCTTATTGTAACATACGCCGTGTGCTGCGCGTACCGTCTTATTGTAACAAAGCCGGCCGGAATGAATCTCATTTCCGGCCGGCTTTTTCAAATAATCTTACCTGTCCCTAAGACAGAGCAGGCCCCACACTCCGTCTCTCGATTAACCTGGGCTTCAAAATAAGCTGCTCCGGACGGTCCTTCCACACCCCCACATCCTCGCACATACAGGCTGCAAGCATGCGAAGGCTTTCATGGCCCACTTCATACTTTGGCTGATGAATAGTCGTAAGAGACGGCGTACAAAGATTGCATACGTCCACATTATCATACCCCATCACCGAGATATCCTCCGGAATCCTGAGTCCCGAATCCTGAATTGCTTTCATGCAGCCGATTGCCATAACGTCATTGGACGCCAATATGGCCGTTGGGGGTTCCGGCATTCGGATCATTTCCTTCGCTGCCGTATACCCGCTGCTCCAGGTATAATCACCGCGCTGAATCAGGCCATAAGACAGGGGCAGTTCTTTCTCATTCAGGAAATTTACATAGGCATTTGCCCGTATCTTGCTGCTGTAGGATTCCAGCATTCCCCGGATAAATCCGATTTTCCGGTGGCCCAGGGTATACAGATATTCCATACCCTCCTTTATCCCAGCCGCATCATCCACATTGACTACATGATAGTTAGATTTCCGGATTTCTCCGGAATCCACCAGCACAAAACGGGTATGTATTGACATTCGCTCCAATAATTCTTCGCTCACCTGCGGTTTTACCAGAATAATACCGTCTACACTTTTTCCAACCAGCGCTTCCAGGTAATCTTCTTCCTTTTTGCTGTCTCTGTCATCGTTGCACAAGAACACAGTAAATCCCGCCTCCCGCGCCGCATCTTCCACTCCCCTGGCCAATTCCGGATAATAAGGGTTTTGAATATCCGGTATGACCAGTCCCAGATTTCTGGAAGAATTCGTTCTCAGCGTCCTTGCAGCCATATTGGACCGAAATCCCAGCTTTCTCACTGCCTCCCAGACTTTTTCCCTGTTTTTCTCCTGTACAGACGCATGTCCGTTCAGTACATTTGATACCGTTCCCAGGGAGACTCCTGCCTCTCTGGCGACATCCTTCATCGTTGCCATCTTCTCACATCTTTCTATTTCTGTTATCTCGTTTCCCATTGAAACGTTTCAAAAATAGTTTACCATTCGTTCATCCGTTCTGCAATACGAATCGGCATATCAATGACTGCCAAAATTTTCATAATCGGTCATAACTCCATCCCGAAGGGTAAAAACGGCAACATCTCCGTAAGGCAGGTATTCGTTCTGCTGCTCCTGCGCCCATTGATTGCAGTATCCCTCCGTTGCATTCTCTGCATTGATATAGCTCAAAACCGGTTTTTTCTCTCTGACCGTAATAATATCAAAGCTCAGCACCAGCCGTCCGTCTTTCAGCCAGAAGCGTTCACTGAAATCAATTCCATACTCTTTTCCAGTCTGTTCGACCGGGGCATCTTTCTCTGCCACATAGATCTGTCCCGGCAGTGTATAGGAAAAATACCATTCCTGCTTTGAGCATCCGGCCAGTTCCATTTTTTCCGCCGGTATAGGGAAAACAGCCTCATAGTGCATGCTGCCGGTCAGTGTCTGCATGCCTTCTGGTATATCGATATACGCATAGGTAAAGACCGGATACAAGGATTCTTTTAGAGCGCTGACCTCCTTATTCTTCAGTCTTCCCGTTACATCCAGTTCTCTGCTATCTACCGCCAGATAGGGGTCCCCCAATTTCATCCGCTTCTGATTTTCACTGTCCGCTCTGCTTCCTACTTTGACCAGTTTTCTGGATTTTCCCTGAATGGTTTCATTATAGTAAATATCTACCGGTCTTCGCCCGTTACCATCTGCATCTGTATAATAAAAAGCGGGACGTATCACCACATGGCAGGCTTCATCATCCATCTCACCTACTGTGGTCAGCCTCATTCTGAGAAAATAGCCCGGCTTGAGAGGAACATCTGTTTTCAGGAGAGGATGGCTTTTCTCATTCAGTGGCATATCTGCGACGGAAAAAGAAAAACCGCTCTTGTGCAGAGAGTTCATTCTGCGGAATACTGCACGCCATCTGGGATAATCGGCTATATCATAGATCCGAAAGGAATAAAGTCTTCCTGATACCTGTACATTGACAGTATCCACCGCTGTATAATTTTCATAATCTCCATTATACAAATACTCGGTCCGGTCTGTCCGGCCGGATGCATTGACCGCAACAGAACGAAATTCCACTTTATAATTCCCCTCTTCCACCCAGATCGGCAGATAAAATTCTGTTTCATCTCCGATATCAATCCAGGTATCCGGCGGATAATATTGTTTATCACGGTAGACATCAAAGGGAAATCTCACCTGGCGTTTTGCAGTATATTTACCATAGTCCCGGAAGTAATAGCCCCTGGCCGCTTTATGATTACCCTGGGTCAGCAGAACAACCTGAAAGGTCCGGTCCAGCACCAGCGCCGCTCTTTCCTGCTCCGGCTCAAGTAACTGACAGAATCTCCGGCAGTCTTCCACCGCCCCGTCGCATACAACAGGTGTATGTACAAGCACAGGGTTCACCAGATTGACCGGATAGAAAACATTCTTTACAGGCAATCCCGTCTCTGCCTGATACATGCACCGATAGGAAACCGAGCTATTTGAGTCCTTCCAGCCGTTCGATACCGACGCCGGAATCACAAAGCCCGGTTGAAACAGTATATCTCTTTGGCAGTTAATCCCTTCCGCCGGCAGATATGACGGCGCCTTCGTCTCTTTTTCCTGCCAGCCGTCGGCCATAATTGTCATACTGTTGAAGATAACCGGATCGTTTCTTACATTAATCTGTCCGGTCCTCCGGTCTGCCTCCCAGATAAAATCCTCCTCCGGTATCGCCGGGCAGACGCCATCCCCGGAGATAGTCCGGTCGGGCAGCAGGATTTCTTTCTGATAATCCGAATCCATTATGTGCCAGGGTTCGGTTTCTCTTCTGGTATAGACAGAAGGGATCTGTTGATTTGCAGCAGACAGCTGTGCAGACCCCCCTGGCAGAGACTGGTTAAATACGGTCAGCTTGTCCGGAATATATACATTTAATTTTTCCAGTGTCCAGAATGCATAGGTACGGCTCACCGTTACAGTTTTTTCTCTGCTGGTCCACTGTTCGCGGGGAAGAATCTGCATATCCCCCTCTGTCCCCGTCACTTCATACCAGATGAGATGATAATTCCGTTTTACTTTTATCGTGTAGTTTCTCTTACCAGTTATCTTTCGGAAGCGGTATTCTGCCAGATATTCAGGGACAAAGCCATTAATATATAAGGAATCCGTGACGGGAATACCGCTTGAGACAAGAAAGTGTTCGTTGTCCCTAACGTCCGCCTCGATGACAACCTGGGCATCGGCCAGTTCTTCGGGCAGGTCTGTTTCTTTTACATCTGTCTGAGGAGTATCCTCTTCCCCCTTCCCCTCTCTGTCCATCACGGCCACAAATTTGATACCGCCGATCTTCATCACCCCGTTGCGCGCCGCAATCTGAGCCGTACTGTATCCTGCCGAACGTTTATAGTTCTCCTGCTTCTTCTCCGGTTCATACAGATGTACAAGATAGCTTTGTATCAAGGAGTAGTTTTCTCCTTCATACTCCAATTCTTCCTTAAGATTGACAGTAATGCGGGCTCCTGCCTTTTTCTTATCCAGTTTTTCTTCCTTCAAACGTGTTCCGTCACGGAGACGGTATTCCACCAATGCCGGATAAGTGCCCGACTGAAACTTAATCTTAACGTCAAAATGATCCAGAAAATCATCCGGATTCCTCCAGGGGGCAGCAGCCTTGATTGATTTTAATGTGTGATAATAAACCCGGTCCGGAATCCCCTTCCTGGTTACCTGAAAGATACCGTTCAGATACAGAGTGTCAGAATCCTTTATTCCCGCCATATTCCCCTGTATTAACGCTTCATCTACCACCTTCCTTGGAATTGTAAAGGTAACCTTATATTTTCCGTTGCCCATGTCTTCTTTTACCCGATATTCTTCTTTTAGATACAGTGTGGCATAGGCATTGTCTGTCAATGGATTGCCATGCGTGGCGTCTCTTCTGATATGAAACCCCACAATTCCCCATTTCGTGGATGAGGTTGCGATCGTGTCCTCTGTTACAAATACAATTGAACCCTGCTCAAAATGTGCGCTGTTTTTCGCACAGCACATCCGCGGCGGCAGAACAAGCCAGATACCTGCCGCAAGCAGAAACAGAAAAATCCGTTGTCTCTTTGTCACATCTGCACCTCCCTCCGTTTCACAAGCCTTGCTCCTCCCACAGCCATTCTTGGCATCATCTTTCTCCCCGGCACAGCAAACGGATATTGCTGATAGAGCGCAAGGACAGAAATGTCATCGATCGTATTGTACCAATCCTCCCCGTCAATAACCGGCAGCGAAAACTCATACGTCCATCCGTATTTCCTTCCAATCGTGTCCGCGCGAAGGAGTGCCGCCTCGATTTCCTGTTTCAGCAGATTGCAGATACAGATGCGCCTAGCCTGATCAAATACCTCCGGTTTAAGCAGCGGTATAGAGAAGAAGAGATACAGATCGTGATAGTCCCCCTCCCCCAGCAGTTCCCCCTCGCTGCCGTATATCCTGATATCGTCCGTGAGAGTATAGTAAATGGTCATATCCTCCAACCGGCTGCTGTATAAGATTTTATCGGAAAAGCTCCGGTTCCATCCACCCTCTGATTCCTGCCATTCATAAAAGCTGAAACCGTCTCTCTCCACAAATATAAGCAGAGGGACATAATAATTGAGTGTATTCTGGTCTTCCTCATAGATCTGTCCGGGCAACAGGCGCGCCAGACTCTCAAAAAACTGTGCCGCAGCGATATCCCGGTTCACCTCGGCCAGACGGCCGTCATCCCATTCCGCCAGGCTGTAAAGAGCATCCTCCGCAGCCTGATCTATAGCGAGATTATAGGCCAACTGGTATTCTCTTGCCTTTTCTGTGCGCATGACGGCGGCATCTGTCTGTATAGCGCCGCAGCACAGCAAAAGTGCGGATATTATTCCAAACTCAGCCAGTCTCATTTCTGATCGTTCCTCCATAGCGCACAGAAGTTTCTCCATAATAATCGGTTCCCAGAAACGTATTGCGCAGCTTCATTCCCAGACTTGGCGTACGGTTGCGGATATGTATCTGGATGTAATCCCCGGCCTGAAAAAAACAGGCTTCCTCCTGGTAGAGCTGCTCAATCAGTTCTGTCTGATCTACGATCCGGTATTTCTTAACCGGCTCTTCCCCATCCCATAGGACATAGGGTTCATAGCAGGTCAGCAAAATATCGAAGTGCATACCGGTAAAATATAGTTCGTTCAAAAAAGTCTCATACATATCTCTGGTTACTTTTCCTGTGTTTCTGATACTGTCCACAAAGTAAGTTGTACTTCCTGTCAGATATGTCTGGCAGAGCATATCCTGCTTCTGCGCCATATAATACAGCGGACAGAGAAAGATCAGCACCACGGTAACCATAATCTCCGCTACTCTTCCAAATGCTTCCATTCTCAACCTCCCATTCAGCGGATCTGATATAGATGGTTCTCATAAATAGATTGACTGACGAAATCTGCCGTCTGCCTGACCTCGTTTTCCACTCTGACCGCCAGAAATATACCCGTAAGAAACAAAGTTACCGCAAAAGCCAGATACAGTAATTCTTTTCCATGTTCCATGTTCTCTAGCTTGTCTGCTGGAAAAACAGGCCGATAATCGTGTCGTTTTTATCCCGCAGCACCTCTCCCAAAAATCTGGCGTTGGGATTGATATAATGTTCATTTGCCACCGCCTGGGCATCTTTCACGGATGCGCTGCTTTTTCCGGAGATCGTCTGATTATCCTGCCCAAGGGTACGGATGTAGTGCACCGTACTTTTGTGGGTAGTTACCTTCACACCGATCTCCTCATTTTTAAACTTATTGATTGCGTTCACTACCTCACTCCCGGACACCGTCATACCGTCATAGATGAGCTTATCGCTTTCGTTGAATTCAGCATTTAATTTGCTGATCTGCCCGGTCCCTGAGGACGCCGTATCCCGCGCCTCCCTGGCAATAAAAAACCCCAGGCTGATCACGATACAGGTAATGATTGTTCCGGCTGCAAGGAGCAGCCCCTTCAAACTATTCTCCAATATGTAGTTCCTCCTTTCAAAAAAATCCTTTCAGCTGTGTAAGTCCCTCCAGAACAAAAGGTATGATTAAATAAACTCCCAGGCTCCAAAGCAATGGCACATAACCCGCGAACCTGCCCAGTATGCCCTGATTGGACAGTCTGATCTTCCTTTTCTGACCGCGTGCGGACGCAAACTGTTTTTTCTTATATTCCAGGTCCGAAAAAGCCTTGGATATTCCGATTCTGTCGGCGGCCAGCAGACTCTGTACCAGATCTTTAAAATAGGGGTCTTTCTCTTCCGCCTCCAGCTGGAGCAGAGCTTGTTCCGGTCCCTGGTCATAGATATCCAGACACAATCCCAGACTTCGTGCATAGGTGCCTGCGTATTGTTCCATCTGCTCCAGAAGCCGGAAGATGTCCAAATCCTGTATCGGAATAAGATCCGCCATGATAAGCTGCAGCCGAAACAGGTCTTCCGCCTCTTTTTCCTGTTTCCGAAGTATACTCAGGCAAAGGGACACGACAGGCAGTAATCCCGCTATATATCCGGTCAGACCAATAAGAATAGGATAAAACCAGCGAAATCTGCAGTTTTTATACTGCTGTATTCTCGCCTTTACTTCTTTGATCAGCAGTTCAGTCTCAGAGGGTCTTACTCTGTCATTCAGTTCTGACCGCAGCTGTTCCTCCGGTAATTTCTCTTCGTTCTTCCATCTTTGTGCCGTCTCCCCGATCCAGGTTCTCTGTTCCTCTAGTTCTTTCTGGGAGGAAGTAAAGGCTGTGCCAGTAAAAGAGGATGTATTATGTATGGCGCTATTGCGCCCGGCTTGCACCATAAGCCCCAAAAAAAGTGTACCCAGCACACATCCCGCTGCAAAGGCAAGGAGCCTTCTTACAAGGAACTGATAAAGGGTCATATGACTATTTTCCTCATCCAGCCTTTGTTGAATCCATACGGCATAAGCCGGGAATCGTCTGCTGTAACAGTCTCCCCCTGCCCGGAACAGGTCCTGTCCTGCCATTCTTCTCTCCAATGGAGTCTCAGTTATCGGAACCAGAAATCGGTGCTCTCTTCCCATGACACGAATCAGTTCATAGGCGGCCCCGGAAAAAAGCATAAACAAGCCCACGGCAGCCACACCGTAACTGCCGTCATAATAACTCCCAAGCTCTGGCAGATTTGCTATGCCCCAAGCTTTGATAAAGGGCAGGCAAAAACCTGGAACTAAAATCATGGCCCGCAGGCCGGAAAAACGGTGATGAATTTCTTCCATAAAAAGCAGTCTTTCCTGAATCTCATTCTCCAGCTGAATCAGCTGCTCCTGGAATCCTCCGTTTGTTTCCGTACCAAATGAAATGGTTACTCTGCACAGTCCGAAGAGGGCTGTTAACTCCGGAACAATCGCTTTTCTAAAGTACTGTTCCGGTACATCTTTACTCCATAGATGCTCCAAAAGCAGGCGGATATGCGGACTGATCTCCCCTGGCAGTTCCTGAGCCGCATCCAGCAATATATCTTCAATCTGGCCGGGCTGATTGCAGCAATACCGCACCTTGATTATGTATTCCTTCAACTGTTTCAGAACACTCCGTTCTATATTTTTAAGCTGGTTTTCCATTAACATGTCACGGAGAAGGAACAGTTCGAATATCACAACAAGTTTCAGCATCAGATTCAGGCCCGGCCAGAACACCGCTGCTGTTCCCGCAGCCAAAATCACAATATCTCTTCTGCGGTCATTTTTCTCAATCTGATACCGGGTTATCTCATCTCCCGGACATAGCAGGCCGATTATCCGTTCCCTTTTTCCTTTAATGGACTGTGTAAAAATAGCGCCAATTCCTCCTCATCTAACATCGCCATAATCCTGGCGGCCTTTTTCTCTGAAATAGGATTACAGTAACGGTATTCTCCATTCTGAAACCGCATAATGTCCCTGCACAAAAACATAGGCCTTGTCAGATCCCCTTGTGCCTCCCCGGCGGTCAGTTCTGTAATACGCTCGATATAGCGGTGTCCTGATCGATCCTTTCTCAGGTGGATATCAAAATCCAGAACAGAAATAACCTGCTCTGTGGCAGCCCTCTCACTGGAAAATCCGCCTGCCTGAAGCAGGCTGTTGCGCAGGGAGAGAACCAGATCCTCCCCGGTCTTAGCATGATGTGTGAACAGCGTCATCTCGGAGGCTACCTGGGCCATCTGTACCATCCAGCTGCTTACCTGGGCCGTCGCCACCTCTCCCAGAATGTTCACTGTACCATCTGTCTTCTTCTGAAAATCCAGCCCTTCCTGTCCCCCAATAGAATTCGTTTCCTGAAATGATACGATATTCCTGCCGGGATACAGCCGTCTCAAATGAAGTTCAAAGGAGAGTTCCTGGACTCTCAGGTGCCATGATTCAGGCATATAGTGCACCAAAGCCGCCAAAAGAGTCGTCTTGCCTGTTCCCTGTGCTCCTGTAATAGCCAGTATGCCCTGTCCCCGTATGAGAAGATATAAGGTCTTCAGGACCCGTTCCGCTCCCTTATCTGTAATCAGCCTGCCTATATCTGCCTGCAGGGAAACATCGAACTTACGCACAAAGAAAACCCATCCATCTGAGAACGGCGGTCTTGCCACCGCAACTCTCGTTCCGTCCGGCCGCTCCCCTACCAGATATCCTTTATTCTCTGATAGCTGTCCCGCATGAAAGCGGCAGAGATTTCTGCAGACCCGGATCAGCTCCCAGTAACTTTCAAATCCCAGAAAGGACAGACGCACCGATTGTCCTCTCACCAGAATCCATACACATTCATGGGACCAGGGCAGCACGGTTTTATGAAGAATCTGTGCACGTTCTTCCGGTATTCCCGAAACACCTCCATTAATACCGTCAATATGCAGTTCCAGAAGCCGGTCTATTACCCCGAACCCTTTCCATTGCTCATAAATCCTCTGCACAATAATATCTAGTTTATCCCGGTAGGCAAGCCTGACCGGAACCTGCTCATAAAACAGAGAAACCTCCGCTTCACTAATTTCCCGGCAGTCACAGGCGGTGCTGTCATTGCATTTTGCTTTTTCCATCTCATCCAGAAGCTCCACAAGTGCCATCTCGCCAAACTGCCGCTGAAATTGGAATAACAGGATATCCCATTTGTCTCTTCCTGTCAGTCTTTCGGCATCCTCAAAGGGAAGAATTTCCTCCAGGCTCTTTTCATCCGATAAATGGAAACGGTGAATTAAAATATCCGCTATAAAATCTGTGATACGCGTCTTAGACGTTCCATCTGCATTCATACAGCGGCGCAGCGCATACCGCAGCTTCGCCTTCTGTTCCATACGCAGTTTTATCTCCTGTTCGTCCAGTCCGGCTTCCAGGACGTTCCGGTTTACAAACCTGCCGGCTTCCTCGTTTACTCCCTGAATTAATTCTGTTATATCCGTTGGCAGTCCCCTCCTTTCATCTTCTCCATCAGACGCAGCGTCCGCTTTACCTCATAGATAAAATAGTGATTTGGGTCATCTCTGCTGCAGCGGTAACCGGATGTAATAAAACGCAGAACGGTTCCGGAGAGAAGTGCATCCGAAAAATGAATATTATGTGGAATAATCCCGATTTGGTCTTTGGGAATAGAAAATTTTCTTGACAGATATGCTTTACTGTACCTGGATTCCCGGTCATAATCACCGATCAGATAGAATATTTTCCCCGTTTCTTCCGGGTGTTCCTTGAGAAATGCTTCCACTGCCTCAGGGTCCTGCGGCAGATTTACTACAATCCGGTCCGCCCTCTCCAGAATGAACTTTGTTGTCATACTGTTTTCTTCCGCCAGATCAAAGAATATATCTTCTCCCTGCTTTTCCAGATAGGGGAATAAGGAGTCCATTACCAGATTCAGATTATAATCAAATATGTCTTCGTTCGTCCTGGCCGCCGGAAGATAGCAGAGCTTCCCGCTGAGCATGCTCTGTGACACTTCTTCTATCGTTTTATCCGGTATATGACCTGTATGGAACGTTTTGATCAAATAATCAAGTCCGATCTGACTGTGATAATAATCCTGTTCCCGAATTGCACTTCTGTACCGGTAGCCCACCAGTGCGCTCTCCAGACTATGTCTGCCGCAGTGGTTTTCCATCACGATGCTTTTATGCTTTGTCAGAAGCACGTGCATGATACACAGTGCAGCCAGGTTGCTGGTTGTCCTGCCCCTCCCTCTGGCATTGCTCCAGAAAGCCGCGTTCAAGTTTACATCCCTCCCTTTAAGATTCGTTCCATATCTTTTTCAAGTTCCCTGCCGGCTGTCCCGTCATCCGCGCTGCGGCGGCGCAGAGCAGTCTGGCATATTCGCCGGACAGTCGTCTCAGGCAGACAGGGAAAAAGTGACTGAGCTCTATTCTCTTTCTGTAATCCTGTTCATCGAAATAAAGCCGCACCAGACGCATGTCCAGACCGTCAAAGTATTCATGTTTTAAAAATGCATTAGGAAATTTTGAAGAGCAGATATCCCGGATTAAAATGGTCCAGTGTAATTTGGACTGATCCAGGCTTTCCGCCAGATGTTCCAGATTCTGCCGTTCGCAGTCAGAAATGCCGAACAGCAATTCCGGTTCCAGGTTCCGTACCTGATCCGGATGTTCCAGATATAACAGAATGAAATCGCAGTGATCCTCCGATTCGATATGCCAGTTGTTCCGGCATAAAATCCCCTGATATTGTGACTCTGGCTCCTGAGAATCCAGGCAGCCGTACAGCTCCTGTTTCTCTGTCAGGTCCAGTATCAGAACGTTGTGTCCCGACTTTTGCAGAAGCAGAGCCAGGTACAGAATAAAATCATAAGCCGGTGCACCGAGAAATCCATAAAATTTCTCCCCGATGAAGGAAACCTCCCTTCTTCAATTATGATCACAGCGGGAAATTGAAGTTACGGCTGACGCCGCAGATACTTGCTTAGGTGGTTCATCACAAGCCAGAAATAACTTTTGCATACTTCTGCTGCAGGCCAGGAAGCTTTGCATACTTCGTATGCACGCTTTACGGCTGGCGCCGTATAAGCCCGAAAAGATGACGGCGGCTTGGTGAGCAAGCTCCCCATGCCTTCTTCATCTTTTCATTCTTACCTGGCTTGTAGCTATAAAAAACAAATCAGATATGATAGCAATATCATATCTGATTTCATTTCGTTTGTAAAGTGCTTAAAACAGTAAATCTGATTTTTTCTTTAACAGCATCGCTCCATTTACAATATTTAACACACCGGACGCCACACCCAGAACAATGGTTAAAATTCCAAGGATTATTGCCATACTGCCGACAGTATTCATTGTCTTATATACATTTTCTCCCATATCAGTCCTCCTTTTCGGCTTCTCAATCTCGGTTTTTCCATACGGAACCGATGCTGTCCCGGACGGCAGGATCAATTCATGATTATTGGATCACACCGTATTTCTCATAATACGCGTCGATGGCAGCTTTTAAATTGTCATCAATTATAATCTTACCACGATACTCACGGTTATACAAGTGTTCTACAACTTCCCCCATTGTTACTATCGCTGTCGTCGCCAGTCCATAGGTGTCCTCGATCTCCTGCAGGGCGCTCTTCGCTCCCTGGCCCCTCTCCATACGGTCAACGGAGACAACCAGTCCAAGCACGTCCACATCTCCCTGTGCCTTCAGAATCGGCATCGTCTCTCCGATGGACGTACCGGCTGTGGTTACATCTTCAATAATCACAACTTTGTCGCCGTCCAGAATCGGGCTGCCCAAAAGGATTCCTTTATCTCCGTGATCCTTTACCTCTTTCCTGTTAGAACAGTAGCGGATCTCTTTATCATAGTGCTCGCTGATTGCCATTGAGGCAGCCACGCTCAGCGGGATTCCCTTATAGGCAGGCCCGAAGAGCACGTCAAAATCAAAGCCAAATTTGTCCGCAATCGCCCTGGCATAGTATTCGCCCAGCCTGCGCAGCTGCGTTCCGGTACGGTAAAATCCGGTATTCACAAAAAAAGGTGTCTTTCTCCCGCTCTTTGTTGTAAAATCGCCAAATTTTAAGACCTGGCAGTCCACCATAAATTCAATAAACTCCTGCTTATATTGTTCCATCTTTTGTCCCCAGCCTTTCTTCTATTCTCTAACTGCTCCGATTAACTCCCTAATGTCAGTTACCCCAAAACGTTCCATGTACTCCTGGATACCCTCGATCACCCGTATGGTTGTATATGGGTCCGCAAAATTAGCTGTTCCTACGGAAACCCCTGTCGCTCCCGCCAGGATGAACTCCAGCGCATCCTCTGCGTTTGCAATTCCTCCCATACCAATAACAGGCAGTTTTACCGCCTGAGCAACCTGATATACCATCCGCACCGCTACCGGCTTGATAGCAGGACCGGACAAGCCGCCTGTCTTATTGGCCAGTGCAAATGTTCTCCGATTTACGTCAATTTTCATGCCGGTCAGAGTATTAATCAAAGAAACACCGTCCGCGCCGCCCGCTTCCACCGCCCTTGCCATCTCTGTAATATCCGTTACATTCGGGCTCAGCTTCATGATAATGGGCTGTCTGGCATATTTCTTCACCGCCGCCGTAATTGCTTCTGCTGATTTCGGGTTCTGTCCAAAGGCAATACCGCCTTCTTTCACGTTGGGACAGGAAATATTTATCTCCAGCAGATCCACATCTTCTTCTCCCAGCCGTTCCACCACCTCGCAGTATTCCTCTGTAGAATGACCGCATACGTTCACGATGATTTTGGTATCATACTGTCGTAAGAATGGAATATCCCGTTCTACAAACACATCAATCCCCGGATTCTGCAGTCCGATGGCATTGAGCATGCCGCCATAGGTCTCTGCGATTCTGGGCGTTGGGTTTCCCTCCCACGGGACATTGGCCACGCCCTTTGTGACAACTGCACCCAGACGGCTCAAATCTACAAAATCGGCATATTCACTACCGGACCCAAAGGTGCCGGAAGCCACCATAACCGGATTATTCAGAGTCACCCCTGCTATGTCTACTTTCATATTCACGGCAGTTCTACCTCCTTCGCATAAAATACCGGACCGTCTTTGCATATCCTCTTATTTTTCACATGAGAATGAGAATCTGTCTCTTTTGATTTACACACGCAGGCCAGGCAGGCTCCGATTCCGCAGGCCATCTTCTCTTCCAGAGATATCTGCGCTGGGATATCCTGTTCCTCTGCATACGCCTTTATACCTTTCAGCATCGGCGTGGGACCGCAGGCAAAAATGATATCTCCCACGATACCCTTCTTTCGTACCGCGTCAATCACATTTCCCTTCACGCCCGAACTTCCGTCTTCCGTCGCAATGGTCACGGTGCCGGCCTTTTCAAATTCCTCTGTTAAAAATGTTCTGTCTCTGTATCCCAGAACGATCTGCACCGGCAGCCCTTTTGCCGTTAACTGCTTCGCCAGTTCCAGCATGGGCGGAATTCCGATTCCGCCTCCGATTACTACCGGATGGGTTCCCTCCAGCGTAAACCCATTGCCCAGCGGCCCCATCACTTCAATCGATGTGCCCGGGCTAAGCCTTGAGAATTCTTCCGTCCCTTTTCCGGCAATGCGATACACCAGCCGGAGCATTCCCTCGCCGGCATTTATCTCACAGATGCTGATAGGCCGGGGAAGCAGCCTGCTGCCGTCATTGCAGTAAAGAGATAAGAACTGTCCCGCCTTCGCCTCCGCCGCAATATCAGCATCTTTCAGCCACATGCTGTAAATATCGTCAAGCAGACAGATGTTGCTGGTAATCAGCGCACGTTTCTTTACCATAATTTTTCTCCTATTTCAGTGCATTTTTAATATCTTCTCTCATGTCAATCACAGCCGCTCTGGCTGCATCCGCAAAGTTCTCAGGCCCGAATTTCTCATACCCTGCCTGCTGATATGCCGCAATAATACCCCTGGAAGAGTTTACAATCGCACCCAGGCCGTCTTTATTAAAGAAATGGGTCAGATCCTTACCTTTTCCGCCCTGTGCGCCGTAACCAGGCACAAGAATATATGCTTTCGGCATAATCTGACGCAGTCTTCTGCCCATCTCCGGATAGGTAGCCCCGACTACAGCTCCAACATAGCTGTAATCGCCTCCCATTGCCTCTTCGCCCCACTCTGCAACTTTTTCGCCTACAATCTCATAGACCGGTTTGCCATTCACCAGCTGATCCTGGAATTCTCCGCTGGAAGGATTGGATGTCTTTACAAGGACAAAAATCCCCTTCTTTTCTTCTTTGCACACATCGATAAACGGTTTTACTCCATCACTGCCCAGATAAGGATTGACCGTAGAAAAATCCTCATCAAAACCACTGTAAACATGGCTGCCCACCTGCACTTTGCCCAGATGTCCCACCGCATAGGCCGCCGATGTGGAACCGATGTCGCCGCGCTTAATGTCGCCGATTACAATCAGGTCTTTACTCTTACAGTAGTCCACCGTTTTCTTAAAGACCATCAGTCCTTCCATGCCAAACTGCTCATACATGGCGATCTGCGGCTTCACAGCAGGTATAATGTCATAAGTCGCATCTACTATTGCCTTGTTGAACTGCCAGATTGCCTCTGCGGCGCCGGCCAGATTCTCCCCTTTTTCTTCATATGCCTTTGCCTTGATATGCTCCGGTACAAAGCCCAGCATAGGGTCCAGACCCACGCAAAGGTGAGCCTCTGTTTCCTGTATTTTCCTGATCAGCTTATTTATCATTTGTTTTCTCCTCTCTCCGGCTCTGCCGTTTTACACTTGATCCCGATACACGATTGTTCCGTCTACCATTGTCATCCGTATTCTGCCCTTCACCCTGCGGCCGTTAAACGGCGTATTTTTACCCTTGGATGCAAATGTATTCGTGTCTATACAGTACGGTTCACTTACATCTGCAATCACCAGATCAGCCGTCCTGCCTTCCTCCAGACTTCCTTTCTCAATCCCGATAATACGGGAAGGATTTAAGCTCATCTTTTCTACCAGCTGCGATAAACTCAAGACTCCTTTTTCTACCAGCTCTGTATAACCCAGGGCGAACGCAGTCTCAAGCCCCACGATTCCAAATGCCGCCTGACGCATGGAACATTCCTTTTCTTCCTGCGCGTGGGGAGCATGATCCGTCGCAATGACTTCCATCGTTCCGTCTTTCAGTCCCGTCCTCAGCGCCTCAAGATCCTCTCTGCCGCGAAGGGGCGGGTTCATCTTATAGTTTCCGTCATCTCGCGGAATATCTTCGTCACAGAGTGTAAAATGATGGGGACATATTTCCGCCGATACAGATACACCGGCCTCCTTGGCCAGCCGCACCATAGTCACGCTGGCTTTGGTGGAACAGTGGCACAGATGAAGCCGTGCTCCCGTTTCCTTAGCCAGTGCAATATCCCTGGCGGTAATAATATCTTCCACTGCACTGGTAATACCGGGAAGCCCAAGTTCTTTTGATCTCTTCCCCTCATGCATCACGCCGCCCCGCACCAGATTAATATCTTCACAGTGGGCCAGAACAACGACCTGATGTTCCTTCGCCAGCTTCATGGCCCTGGCATATACAGCGGAATTCATGACTGACTTTCCATCCTCGCTGATAGCCTTCATCCCTTCGGCTGCCATCCCGGGGATATCGCAGACCTCCGTTCCATCAAGACCCTTTGTCACGGCTCCCACGATCAGGACATGGACCAGGCCGTCCGTTTCAATCTTTTCCCGGAGAAGGCGCACCATCTCCGGAGAATCGATGGGAGGCTTCGTATTTGCCATAGGACATATGGTTGTAAAGCCGCCCCTGGCCGCCGCCTGAGTGCCGGTGGCAATCGTTTCTTTATACTCCAGTCCCGGTTCTCTCAGATGTACATGCAGGTCAACAAAGCCCGGCATAACAAGACAGCCCTTCGCGTCAACGATCTCGTCCGCCTGCTCCGAAATCTGCTCCGACACCTTCTCAATCTTATCTCCTACAACAAGTACATCATAAATCCCGTCCCTGCCGGAAGCTGGGTCTATGACATGTCCATTCTGGATCAGTGTACGTCTCTGCAATTCTCTTCTTCACTCCTTTTCGCAAAAACCTCCAAATCAATTGGTATCGATTTGGAGGTTATATTACTTTACTGTCCGGCTTCCCGCAAAACTCCCGGTCAGCCGCCGGTTACTTACTATCTTGCCATCTTGTAGATAGCAACAATATCATCTTTATCCAGTTCCACAAAGCCGCCGATCTTTCTCTGTCCGAACCAGGTTGCCTTCTCAGCCATCTCATTGATCTGCTCATCTGTCACATCAAAGCCCAGTTCCTTGATCGTAATCGGCATACCGATCTTATGATAGAATTCTTCCATTTTGGCGATACCTTCCAGCGCTGTCTTCTCCGGATTCTGGAAGTCCATGGTGCAGCCCATAACGTTCACTGCATACTGTGCAAAACGTCCTACATCATGCTTGTATACATAACGAGCCCAGCTCGGCCAAACTGCGGAAAGGCCTGCGCCGTGTGCACAGTCAAACAGACCGCCCAGCTCATGCTCCATCTGATGGCTGGCAAAATCTGTACCGCGGCCGGTACTCATCAGACCGTTGTGAGAAATACTTCCTGCCCACATAACCTGTGCGCGGGAATCATAATTATTCGGGTCCTCTTTCAGGATCAGCAGATGTTTGATAACAACCCGCAGAAGTGCTTCACAGAGTGCATCGGTAAAATCCACATCCTTGGTCGGGGTAAAGTAACGCTCCTGGGTATGCATCAGGATGTCGGTGCCGCCGCTGAATGTCTGATACTCCGGAAGAGTATAGGTCAGCTCCGGATTCATGATAGCAAATTTCGGACGGCAGTAATCGCTGGAGAAGCCTCTCTTGAGCCAGCCTTCCTCATTTGTGATAACGGAGGAGTCGCTGGTCTCACTGCCTGCAGCCGCGATGGTGAGAATAACGCCGATCGGTGTGCATGCGGTAGGAACCGCCTTCTTCTCATAGATATCCCATACGTCAAAATCATTCGTCAGACCGTAGCCGATCGCTTTGGCAGAGTCAATAACACTTCCGCCGCCCACTGCGAGGATAAAGTCAACACCGGCTTCCTTGCATAGTTCAATTCCTTTATATACAAGACTCAGACGGGGATTCGGAACAACACCGCCCAATGAAATATAATCAATCCCGGCCTCTTTCAAAGAGTTCTCAATCCGATCCAGAAGACCTGACTTTCTGGCACTCTGGCCGCCGTAGTGAACTAAAACTTTTTTACAGCCAAGGCTTTTGATCTCCTGTGCTGCATCCAGTTCGGTATCTTTACCAAAGATTACCTTGGTTGGTGTGTAAAGCTGAAAATTAAGCATGTTCCTGTCCCTCCTGTAATATGTAAACTTTTACTGTACGCAGGTCTGCAAAACTGCCGCAGGCCTGTCCCGACTGTGCCGGAATCCTGTGTCACTTTTTTCCTGCCCAATCTATTTTATTATAAACGTCCGGGGCATGAAACGCAACCCTTTTCGCTGCCGTCTGTCAGGCATATTTCGGCCGGTCCTATAGCTCCAGCACCTCGGCCAGCACCTCGACGATTATATCATTCGTGCAGGATTTTATATAAGCCATAATATTAAGAAGCTGTTCGGCCTGAAGCTGCTCTGCGGTCAGATTCTTATTGTTTGACGTCTCCTTAAGCATCTGCATCGCCTGAGGAGCCAGATCCTCATAGACATCAATCGTGGTTGCTGTAACCAGTTTTCTAAGTTCTTCCTTCGTTGCAGGTTTCATCTTATGCCGGCCTCCTCTTCTGTATTCAATTCTTTTCTCCCCAGCAGCACCGGTTCAAAGTTTTCCGAATCTGCACATACAAATCCGCCGAAGCCGTGCAGCACCTTCTCCATACAGGAAAGAGCGCTGTTTTTATCCGGTTCCGGAACCGTGAGAGCAAAAACCGACTGGATATGATGCTGTTTCAAAAAATCGCCGTCCTCACCGTCCCACTCGTCCGGGCAGATTCCTTCTATATCTATACTGCTCCCATTTTCCAGTTCCAATTCAAGTACATTCATTTCCTTCCAGCACTGGACGGATATCCCGGCCTCACTGCAAAGCAGGCCGTACAGATCTGCCGCATCCGCCCGTGCCGGAGTCATATAGTACAGCTGCAGATACTTCTGCGGAATCTTTCCTTTTTTCTTATTCATATTCACACCCTTGCCTTTCCCGTTTTGAGTCTCTCCCAAGACGGGAATAGACTTCTTTGCTGCGCCATCTATAAACTAAGTTTCAATTTTCTATCAGAATAAAAATTCCGCCAGCACCACGTTGCTCACATCAATTCCCCGGTCTGTCAGAGCTATCCTGTCTCCCGTCCGCCGGACCAGCCCGTCATTTCCCAGCGCTTCCAGGACGCCTCCGTAAACAGAATCCAGAGAACTATGAAACTGTCTTTCAAATTCTGCCGCAGACACGCCTTCTATACAACGCAGTCCAAGAAACATAAATTCTTCCATCCGTTCCTGCCGGTTCAAATGATTTATTTCCGTCCGGACATCCTTCCTTCCGGCGGATTCTACATAAGTATTGAAGCTGTCCGTATTTGTAAACCGCCTGTCTTCCATCAGTGAAGCGGCCCCCAACCCAAGGCCCAGATACTCCCCCCGGCGCCAGTAGACCAGATTATGAACACATTCTCTGCCCGGTCTGGCATAATTTGATATCTCATACCTGTGATAGCCAAATTCACTTAAAATCTCTCTTGTGCTGTAATACATCTGCCGGTCTTCTTCCTCTGTAGGAAGCCCTTCCCCGCTCTGATACCTGTCGTAGAACGGTGTGCCCGGTTCTATAATCAGGCTGTAGGCGGAAATATGCTCCGGACCAAGACCTGCCGTATACAATAGGGTATCTTCCCAGGACGGTACAGACTGTCCCGGAAGAGAGGACATCAGATCTATGTTAATATTATCAAAGCCGCATTCTCTGGCCATCTGGTAGTTTACCTCGAACTCTTCCCGGGTATGGATTCTTCCCAGTACCCTGAGCAGTTCATTATCAGCGGATTGCAGCCCAATGCTCAGCCGGTTGATTCCCAGTCTCCTGTAGCAGGACAGCTTGTCCATGGTCAACGTGCCGGGATTGGCCTCCATGGTAAGTTCTGCCTCCGGCCTGATCCAAAAATTCTTCCGCAGCTCCACCATCAGATACTCTATCTCGTCCGTTTCCAGAATAGAAGGGGTGCCGCCTCCGATAAAAACCGTACCGGCAACATACCCCTTCATCTTCATTCCATATCGTTTCATCTCGGCTGCCAGAGCAGCCAGATAATTTCTTCTGTCTCTGTCCGGGTAAGCTCCGGAGAGAAAATCACAGTAATTGCACTTGCGGATACAAAAAGGCAGATGAATATACAGGCTGACTTCTCTCATCTTTAATCCTCATCCAGCTTGAGTACGCTCATGAATGCTTTCTGCGGTATCTCTACATTACCAACCTGACGCATCCGCTTCTTGCCTTCCTTCTGTTTCTCCAGAAGTTTTTTCTTCCGGCTGATATCGCCGCCATAGCACTTGGCCAGCACATCCTTTCGGAGTGCTTTCACGGTCTCTCGTGCAATGATCTTGCTTCCCACCGCTGCCTGAATCGGGATCTCAAAAAGCTGACGCGGAATCTCCTCTTTCAGTTTTTCACACATCTTTCTCCCTCGCTCATATGCGCTGTCTGCATGTACGATAAAGGAGAGAGCGTCCACCTCTTCCCTGTTGATTAAGATATCCAGCTTGACCAAATCACTCTGAACATAGCCTTTTAATTCATAATCAAAGGATGCATAACCCTTCGAGCGGGATTTCAGAGCATCAAAGAAATCATAAATAATTTCGTTTAACGGCAGTTCGTATTTTAAGAGTGCCCTTGTAGCCTCCATATATTCCATGCCCAGGTAAATACCTCTCCGCTCCTGGCAAAGCTTCATAATGGCTCCCACAAACTCCGTCGTCACCATAATCTCGGCAGAGACAAAGGGTTCTTCCAGATAGTCGATCTCGGAAGGGTCCGGCAGATTGGTGGGGTTTGTAATCTCAAGCATCGCACCGTCGGTCTTGTGTACTTTATAAATAACGCTGGGGGCGGTTGTCACCAGATCCAGATTATATTCTCTCTCCAGCCGCTCCTGCATGATTTCCAAATGGAGCAGACCCAGAAAACCGCACCGGAAGCCAAAGCCCAGAGCCACGCTGGTCTCCGGTTCAAACTGGAGTGCCGCGTCGTTAAGCTGTAACTTCTCCAGCGCATCCCGCAAATCCGGATATTTTGCGCCGTCGGCCGGATACATCCCGCAGTATACCATGGGATTAACCTTCTTATATCCAGGCAGCGCCTCGCTGCATGGGTTTAATGCATCTGTAATCGTATCACCCACCCGGGTGTCCTTTACATTTTTCAGGCTGGCCGTCACATAGCCTACCATTCCTGCGGAGAGCTCCTCACAGGGAATAAACTGGCCGGGTCCGAAGAATCCCACTTCCACCACCTCAGCCTCTGCTCCTGTGGCCATAAAGCGCATCGCAGTTCCTTTTTTTATACTCCCGTCAAATACACGGCAGAAAACGATAACACCCTTATAAGAATCATACAGAGAATCAAAAATCAGCGCCTTCAGCGGCTCCTCTTTTTTCCCCTCCGGTGCCGGAATCTTTTCGATGATCTGTTCCAGTACATCTTCTATATTAATTCCGTTCTTGGCTGATATAAGCGGAGCATCCGCAGCATCCAGACCAATGATATCTTCAATTTCTGTTCTGACTCTCTCCGGCTCCGCGCTCGGCAAATCAATTTTATTAATGACAGGCATAATTTCCAGATTGTGATCCAGCGCTAGGTAAACATTGGCCAGCGTCTGCGCTTCGATTCCCTGGGCTGCGTCCACCACCAGAATAGCCCCTTCACAGGCGGCAAGACTTCTGGATACCTCATAGTTAAAGTCCACATGTCCCGGAGTGTCGATCAGGTTAAAGACATACTCTTCCCCGTCTTTGGCATGATAAATAATCCGCACTGTCTGCGCCTTAATTGTGATGCCTCTTTCTCTTTCCAGCTCCATATTATCCAGAATCTGATCCTGCATCTCCCTGCTGGTCAGCAGACCCGTCTTTTCAATAATACGATCCGCCAAAGTGGATTTACCGTGATCAATATGAGCAATAATACAAAAATTTCTGATTTTTTCCTGGTCATTGACCGCCATCTTTTTTCCTCCCGGTACTTTTGCAGCAATATCCATCCCGGCCTGCGGGATATCTTCTGCCCTGTATGTATCCATCAGCAGACCATTCAGCGCCAATGAAGCACACTTCTGCTGTTTTTGCTTCTTTACATATCCGGATAAGTATAGCATAAAAAGGAAATTTACTGCAATACCTCATTGAGCAAATACGCCAGATGAATCATGGCATTTTTACCTTCCCGCACCGTATTATTCTGATTTCCCACCTCTACCAGAAGACATCTCTCCCGTACGTGGAGATTATAGCGGTAATTTTTCAGATAAATTTTCTTCACAAAATCCGGAAATTCCTCCATCGCCTTGCACTCCATCTGAAGGCTGAACGCCAGGTTGCCGGTCCGGTTGGGATTGTTCAGATAGTCAATCGGGCCTTTCTTATTTCGGCTCAGGCCGTTAAAAAACATTATTCTAGCTGATTTTTCACCGTCAATGGTCGTGTAGGTTTTCTCATCTCCCGCCACTCCGTCCCGATGAATATCAAGTACAACCTGAATGCTGGGATTTTCCTTCAGGTGACGGTTAACAGCCTCCAGAGAATACGTATATGCCTTGCTTCGGTCCAGCACGCCGTCCACCTCATCATAGACATTTCTGTCATGTATTACATTGTATCCATATTTTTCAAGCTCTGCGGTCAGTGTATCCCCCAGGCCGATAACGGTATCTTCTGTTTTTCCTTTCTTACTGTCGGCAAATGTCTCCGATCCGTGGGTATGATAGATTAAAATCTGGGGCTGATCACTTTGTTTCAGCGTCATATCTTTGGACAGCATTGTTTTAACCGGAAGCACCTTCTCATTTACAGAGGTGACCGAATCCAGAATATAAAAATTCGACAGCAGGTATTCATAATCCTTATTTTTTTTCAGTGTTTCCACTACCTTTCGATTCGCTGCCAGCTTGCTGTCATTGCCATCCTGTGTATCTTTGGATTCCTCATAGTAGGTCTCACCGAAAATATAGCTCACTTCCGTCCGGTCATTCTGAAAGCCAGGAAGTTCTTCTAATAAAAGAAATGTACTTTCATCTTCTTCCACCGGTTCTATATCTGCATATTCCATAAAATAGCGGTTGATAGAAAAATTTCCTACAATCTGCCCCAGCAGCCCGGACCCCAGCTTCTGTTCCTGGGCATACCTGCTCTGGTAGGTCATAATTCCCCCGGCCTCTCTGTATGCAGCTTCGCAGAATCCGGTCAGACAGGCTTTCCCGATACGGCTGCCGCACAAAAGGAGAAAAAGGGCCGTGATCAGCAGCACCGCCAGCCGAATCCAGGCCTCTTTTCGAATTCTTATCCTCTTTCCCGCCATTCTCAAGTCCATACCTTTCCGTGTATTGAACAGATACAGCCGGTGTCCAAGCTCTCCCGGCTGATCGTTCCATACAATATATGGCCCGGACGTCCTCCCTATTCCCCGAATACTGCATTCATTCCTTCTGCCAGCAGCCGGCTCATATGAAATATGGATTCGTCAATATCATTTGGCGTCACAAAAAATTCCCGCAGCTCCTTCTGATCCATATAGGTTAAAAGCTCCTGCGCTCCAAGCTTCTCCAGATTATCCGCCACGATCGTCAGGGCATCCACGACGGTGGGCACCCCTACCGCAATCACATCAATTCCCAGAGTATCCCGGTTGAGGGCAGGACGGAAATTACCAACTCCCGCTCCCGGATGAATACCGGTATCTGTCATCTGGATCGTCCGGTTCAGACGTTTGGTGTTTCTGGCCGCCAGGGCGTCCACAGCCACCAATACATCCGGCTTCGTCTCCGCTACAATTCCCTTAATAATAGAGACTGTCTCCATGCCCGTCTGGCCAAGTACCCCCGGCGCGATTGTATTTAATGTCCGGCTTACCAGAATATATTTCGTCATCTCGGGTCCCAGGCGGTCCGGCGTCACTTCCCTGTTTCCCAGGCCAACCACAAGCGCTTTCTTCCAGCTGTTATCCTTTTTTAATTTCTGGAAATACTTATAAAAGGTTTCCAGAACCTTTTCATCCCGTGCTCCTTCCTCCGGTATCTCTATTGTAATATAAGTACCGATTGGCTTCTGCATCTTATCCGCAGCTTCCTGTGTTTCAATGACAACAGTAGTTACAGGAATTCTCTTCCCCTCTTTTTCCAGAATGACTCCCTTGATCTCCACATTGTCCTGTTCAAACCGTTCTTTTGCCTCCAGGGCAAGGTCTGTTCGCATCAATTGTTCCATTTTGCTGTTAATCCTCCTTCACGGCTTCCTTTTCTTCAATATTTCCATTTTTTCGGGAGAATATGTATTGACAGGAATCTTGGGATATACTAGAATAAGTAAGTGTGTTTACATTGAAACGACCGTGTCCGTGTTTAATGAAACAGAACAGACAAGTTGTCTGAACGCCGCATCACCTACTCATCGGATGATGCAATTGAAAATATGTGATATGGGAGGTGTGAAAATTGGCTAATATTAAATCTGCAAAGAAGAGAATTTTAGTTTCGAGAGTAAAGACAGAGAGAAACAAAGCAATCCGTTCCAGAGTTAAAACAGCAATTAAGAAAGTAGACGGCGCTGTGGCTGCCAGCGATAAGGCTACTGCACAGGCTGCTTTAGTAAATGCTATTTCTGAGATCGAGAAAGCTACTTCAAAGGGAGTTTATCATAAGAATACAGCTTCCAGAAAAGTTTCTAGTCTGACAAAAGCGGTCAATAAACTTGCTTAATTATTGATCTATAGATTGACCTACCAGACCTGCATCACCCTGCAGGTCTAGATTTTTTTATAGCTACAAGCCATGCAATAAAACAAACATAAGCCTGCAGGGGAGCTTGCTCACCAAAGCAGGCTTATGTTTGTTTTATTATACGGCGACAGCCGTAAAGCGAGCAAGCGTCAGCTTGCGGAGCTTGCATGGCTTGTTTTAATAGTGCGACAGCCGTAAAGCGTACAAGCGTTAGCTTGTTAAGCTTGGCATGGCTTACCTTCATATATTAACCATTCTTCCTTAACTGACGAATCATTTCTACTACGTCCTGATCGTCTTTTAAACCAACTCTACTTCATCTTTCCGCACACCATCACCTTTTCCCCCTTGGTATCCACTTCGCCGTTGAAACGGAAGCCCGATTTCTCATAGAGGTGTATCGCGGCTTTATTCTCCTCATAAACGCTTAAATAAATCTTTTGCGTATCATACTCCCCGAACAGTTTTTCCAGCAGCCCGTTGACCGCTGCCGCTCCATAGCCTTTTCCCTGATAACGTTGATCAATCAGGAACCGGTCTAACCACACCTGTCCGTTCGGCTGGGGCTGATCAAAATAACCGTACATGGCAAAACCAATCAGAGTTTCATTATCGTAAATTCCAACCGGCCTCCAGCTTTTATCCTTATCTGCCTCGGCAAGGCAGTCTTTTACACTCTCGATAAAATCCACCTGTTCCGGCAGCAGCTGTAAATGTTCTATCTCGTTTCTGTTATCCGGATTAACCGGTTCAAAGTTTATATTCATTCTATATTCATGCCCTTCTCTGTTTGCTGCCCATACACCCGGCATTCTTCTATACTATGGTTATCCCCAGCAGACCGGCTAGCTCGGCGGCCTGGTTCACACTGAATCTGGCTCCTCTCAGCTCCTTAAAGTCCTCCGAGAGAAGCGGCGCATGAAATTCACATTCCGAAAAATCCAGACCCTTCAGTGACGTTCTGAAAAAATCGGTATGCTCAAACCTGTTTCCGTGCAGTCTCACTTTTTTCCATTTGGCCTCGGCAAAGGAGGCGCTGTCAAAAGTGCACTGTTCTATCGTTGTATTTTCAAACAAAACCTGATGAAAATTCCCGTAGTCAAACTTGGTATCGTTTAATTTCATACCGCGAAAGATCACATGCTGAAAGTCACTGCCCTGGGCTTTACACCCGGAGATACAGCTTTCCTTCCAGTAGGAGTCTGTAAAGCGGCAGTTAGAAAAATCACAATTTTGAAACTCCGAATTTAAAAAAGATCCCTTTGTAAAGTCACAGTCCTCAAAGCGGCAGCGGATAAAACATACCGAATGAAATTCTGCTCTTGTCCCATCCATCCCATTTAGAGTCTCTTCCTGAAATAGTTTATATTCCAGCATTTCTTCCCTGTCAACGGACTGCCCGATCCAGTCTCTTAATCCTGAAACCTGCTCCAGTACCGGCTTTTTATTATTCTGCATAAAATGATTCTCCTCTGTTCCAGATGTTCTTCATTTTATCGCACTCACCGGAGAGAAACAACCCCTGTCATGTTATAATTCACTCTACCCCGCCTTCTATTCTTTTCCTTGACTTTTCCTTCCATTACTGCTAACATAGGTTAAAGCGCAACGCTTTACTGCGTTGAAGTTTAATGTATTGAAGTTTTGAGAGGAGATTTTTAGAAATGGTAACCAAATTGATTTTTGTTATTTTATTCTTCGGCTGTATGCTGATTGTAGGTATTTACTCCCGGAGACATGCGACGAATGTAAATGACTTTGTGCTGGGAGGCCGCAGCGTAGGGCCCTGGCTGACGGCATTTGCCTACGGCACTTCCTATTTCTCAGCAGTTGTCTTTGTGGGATATGCAGGTCAATTTGGATGGAAATACGGCATCTCCGCCACCTGGGTTGGAATCGGCAACGCGATTCTGGGAAGTCTGCTGGCCTGGGCGGTTCTGGGAAGACGTACCAGAGTCATGACGAATCATCTATCCTCTTCCACCATGCCTGATTTCTTCGGGAAGCGGTTTAACAGCAAAGCATTGAAGATCGTTTCTTCCGCTATTATTTTTATCTTTCTGGTTCCATATACCGCTTCCGTCTACAACGGGTTATCCCGTCTGTTCGGTATGGCATTTAATATTGATTACCGCATCTGTGTGATTGGCATGGCTGCCCTCACGGGAGCTTATGTTATCATGGGCGGCTATATGGCAACCGCTATCAACGATTTTATCCAGGGTATTATTATGCTCGGCGGAATCGTTGCGGTCATTGCGGCCGTACTTTCCGGCCAGGGCGGATTTATGAATGCAATTCGGGAACTCTCTGCGCTGGAAAGCGATGTTGCAGTAACCTTAGGCCAGTCCGGTGCATTTACCTCGTTTTTCGGTCCCGATCCTTTAAATCTGCTGAGCGTGGTTATCCTCACGTCCCTGGGAACCTGGGGACTGCCTCAGATGATACATAAGTTTTATGCAATCCGGGATGAAAAATCCATCCGTACCGGAACCATAGTATCGACTATTTTTGCTCTTATTATTGCGGGAGGCTCCTATTTCCTGGGCGGTTTCGGCCGGTTATTTGACAATCCTGCCATCCACGCCGCGGACGGCTCCGTGATCTACGACAGCATCATTCCATTTATGCTGTCCTCACTGCCGGATATTCTGATCGGTATTGTGGTGGTGCTGGTGCTCTCCGCCTCCATGTCAACACTTTCTTCCCTGGTACTCACATCCAGCTCTACACTTGCACTGGACTTTTTAAAGGGAAATATCATCAAGAAAATGAATGATAAGAAAGAGCTCTTTGTTCTCCGTATTCTGGTTGTGTTTTTTGTTGTGCTCTCCGTCATTCTGGCTCTGGACCCGCCCACCTTTATCGCCCAGCTCATGGGAATCTCCTGGGGCGCACTGGCAGGGGCGTTTCTCGCTCCGTTCCTCTACGGTCTGTACTGGAAGCGGGTAACGAAAGAAGCTGTCTGGGCCAGTTTTATCAGCGGTGTGGGTATTACCGTATTTAATATGTTCGTTCCTGTCTTTGGTTCATCCATTACG
The DNA here is from genome assembly GCF_032380675.1 of Anaerolentibacter hominis. Classification (NCBI taxonomy): domain Bacteria; kingdom Bacillati; phylum Bacillota; class Clostridia; order Lachnospirales; family Lachnospiraceae; genus Anaerolentibacter; species Anaerolentibacter hominis. The sequence continues at coordinate 1,309,915 of NZ_JAWDIX010000001.1, read as the reverse complement.
GCAGGCGCGGCGGCCATGCTGATCGGATTAATCCTGGTTCCCATCGTCAGCATCATCACCAAAAAACCGGATCAGGAGAAGCTTACGGAAATATTCTCCTGCTATGACGAACCGGTTACCACAAGCAAGAAGTCACAGCTAACGAAATAAAGAGAGATAAAGATAAAATTAAGAGGGATGGCTTGCCATCCTTCTTTTTATTTATCACGACATTACCTCCCTTTTTCGTGCTCTCTCCTTTAATATGTTGTATAATAATAATTTACCATAAAGGCATTTTGCAGCAGTTCATTACATCCGGCTTAAAAGGAGGCAGGGCAATGGCAGATATCCAAATAATAAACGCAAACGAAGGTAACTTGAAAAATATTTCACTAAACATACCAAAAAATAAGCTGGTTGTATTCACAGGACTTTCCGGCTCCGGGAAATCAACCCTGCTGGTAGACGTGCTGTTTCAGGAATGTCAAAGGCAATATTTGGAAGCGATGTCTCTTCAGGGCATCAAAAAGCCGAAGGTAGAACGCATCCGTGGTATTTCCCCCGCTCTTCTCATCGCTCAGACAGATGGAAATAAAAACCCCCGCTCTACAGTCGGAACTTCCTCCGATATCTATACAGACCTGCGGATGGTATATGAAAAACTCGGAGTCAGGAGATGTCCCTTCTGCGGGGAAGTCATTTCCGCAGGAGACTGTAAAGAAGAAACAGAAAAAGTTAAGGATTCCTTCTATGTATACATGTACTGCTGCAAATGCGGGGCCAGAATGGACAAAATAACCCGTACACATTTTTCGTTTAACACCAGGGAAGGAGCCTGTCCGGCCTGCGAGGGACTGGGGAAAATTCATTCTGTTATAGAGGGGCGAATCATCGATGAGACCAGATCCCTGGAAGGCGGTGCGGTAAGATATTGGGAAAAACAGTATGGAAAATATCAGCTCTCGATTCTCTATTCCGCTTACCGTTATTACGGTATTCCGGTACCATCGGGTACACCGTTGAACAAGTTGAGCAAGCTGCAGAAAGCCATTCTGCTGTATGGAGTTGACTGTAATCTGGTAAAGGAAACCTTTCCCGATCAAAAACCTCCTAAAAATACTGCTTCCGGGAAATTTGAGGGAGCCATCCCCATTCTGAAACGCCGCTTCGCGGAAAAGGGCGGGGACGCCGGAGCCCTGGATCAATATTTTGATGTAACCGAATGTCCTGACTGCAAAGGAGAACGTCTCTGTGATCTGAGCCGAGGTGTGACGGTAAACCAAACCAGGCTTCCGGAGCTGTCCAGGCTTTCTCTGGAACATTTATATCGATGGATCGAACAATTAGAAGGAACTCTGTCCAGGCAGCATTTTGTATTGGTGGAATCCTATCTGCTGGATATCAAAACGAAACTGAGTCGTTTTATGAACGCAGGCCTTAATTATCTCACTCTCGACCGTCTGATTATCACCCTGTCCGGCGGTGAATTGCAGAGACTGCGTCTTGCTGCCGTGCTGGACTCCGATCTTACCGGTGTTATCTACATTTTAGATGAACCCACGGCCGGGCTTCATCCCAGAGATACGAAGGGGCTGGCAGACATTCTGAAAAAACTCCGGGACCTTGGCAATTCCGTTCTGGTCATCGAACATGATACCGATATAATGGCCAGTGCAGATTACATCATTGATCTCGGCCCTGGTTCCGGCCAGTTCGGAGGTGAAGTCATCGCGGCCGGTACGATAGACGAAATCAGGAATCAGCCTCAGTCTGTAACCGGAAGCTACCTAAATCAGCCTCAGGCACTGAAGTCAGTCTGCCGGAACGCAGCTGGTACGATCCGCATCCGGAACGCAGATTTATATAACCTAAAGCAGTTAAACGCAGATATCCCTGTCGGATGTCTGACCGCTGTTACCGGCCCTTCCGGGTCGGGTAAATCCACACTCATATTTGAGGTCCTGGGGAAGCACAGGCCCGGTTCCAAATGCTCTATCGTCGGCCTGGAACAATTTGAAAGCATTGTTAAGATAGAACAGGCGGCAATTACAGGAATGCGCCGTTCCAATATTGCCACCTACTCAGGGGCCTATGCAGAAATCAGAAAGCTTTTTGCCGGAACTGACGCGGCGAAGCAGGCGGGACTTACATCCGGATATTTTTCCTTTAATTCTCCCGGGGGAAGATGCGAAAACTGCGGGGGCCTGGGGTATATAGAAAGCAATATGCTCTTTTTTACCAATACAGAAGTGGTCTGCCCGGTCTGCGGCGGCAGTCAGTTCGACAACAAAGTGCTCTCCGTCAAATACAACGGGCTTTCCATAAAAGATGTACTAAATCTTTCCATAGAAGAGGCATGCCGGTTCTTTCACGGGCACAGGAAGATCACACGGATACTGAAATTACTCCAGGATGTGGGACTTGGCTATCTGGAACTGGGGCAGACTTTTACGACTCTTTCGGGCGGAGAAGGTCAACGGCTCAAGCTGGCAAAGGAATTGATCGGCTCAAATTCAGGCAGGGCAAACCTGTACCTGATGGATGAACCCACTGCCGGCCTTCACCCACTGGATGTGGAACATTTTCTTGTACTGCTAAACCGTCTGACCGACGCCGGCAACACGGTTGTCGTCGTGGAGCATAACCAGCAGCTGATCAGGAACTGTGACTGGATTATCGATCTGGGCCCGGATGGCGGGGAAAAGGGCGGGGAAGTGATCTTTACCGGAACGCCAACACAGCTTTTAGCGGATAGCAGGAGCGTTACAGCCGCCTATTTACAGCAATTATAAAGAACAAAGAGTGCGCTTCCTGCGGAGTATTGCATTTTTTTGATATAGGAGACGTAGTTTCCCTTATCAAAAAAGGGAGCAGCCCTGACAAATCACAGGGCGGTTCCCTTCCTAAAACCAGTTTTCAACCATTCCGGCCTTTTTTCGTTATCGAATTGTCACAGACAGCGAACCGCCTGTTTCTATCACCTCTACCGTTACCGTATAAGTTACATCCTCATCGGCCACAATGCCGAACGTCCCTTCCTTGTCCGCATTCATCTTATAACCTTCAAAAATCACATTCTTTTCTTCATCTAATACTTTTATATTTACCTTTCCCTGTGTATCGGAAAGATCAAACATGATTTGCTGATCTTTCAGTACTTTAAAAATCTGCTCTTTATCATCTTTATTATCCAATGTAATGATACAGGTGCTCTCCTCCCCCTCCGTATATGGTTTATCCCCCTCGTTCTTCCGGCTGCATCCCGCACAGAGGCAGCATATCAGTATCAGGAAAAAACAAAGTCTCTTTTTCATACCATTTCCTCCAATCGTCCCGGCCCGTCTCTTAATAGCCGGCCATTTTCTTTTGCTCATGCATCAACACCAGGTGGTTAATGATAGAAATACCTGCTGTCAGAACCAGATAAAAATAATAAGAAATACCCCGGCTTAGAATCATAGCCGACACCAGCATGGAAGCGCTGTATATTCCTTTATATAATATGAGGAAAATTGCCTCTGAAATTCCCACGCCTCCCGGAAGAGGAAGGGAATCCACTGCAATCGCAATGATAACCTGAATAGCCAGAAAATCGAAATATCCGGTGCTGCTTAACCCAAACGAACGGTAAATCAGGTAGGATACGGAAAACAGCGCTACCCGCTGTACCAGCGTAAGGAAAAAGATCCTGACAGACAAGCCGAAGTTCTGTTTTACATAACCCGCACTCTCTCTTAATCCCGCCACATAGTGATCCAGGGCGGCGATCTTTCTCTCCGGCTCCTTCATCAAATGTAGCTTCACCAGCAGTCTGACTCCCTTGACTGCAATTTGATAGACAAGATTTCTGGAGAACATACAGGTCAGACAAAAAGCAATCACCGCTACATTGATGACAAAGCCCAGGATAAAGAGTAAAAATATCCATATTGTATTACCGCCGAACACCAGCGGCAGACGAAACAGAACGACCACGATACCAAGAAATAAAAGCACTAATTTATAAACCACTGTAATCAGCAGCAGCGCCACGGTGGAACTGCCCGCCGGTATTCCATCCTTTGCCATATAAAACGCCTGGGCCGGCTGCCCGCCGGTGGCCGAAGGGGTAATCGCTGAAAAGTAAAACTCGATCCCCGCATATTTACTGCAGGCCATAAGGGAAGACTTCTTTCGCATGGACCGGAGAAGCAACTGTAACACTCGTCCTCCCAGCACCAGATGTACAAAAACCATGACAACACCCAGCAGAATCAGCCGGATATCCGCACTCTTCGCTATCTGAAATACATCTCCCAGCTGGTAATTGCGGAAGATGACATAAAAAGTAAGTGCTACCATTCCCAGAAGCACATACAGACTCGACATATATTTTTTCATAATACCTGTACCCAATCTCTCTGCGGGCTCATCTTATTCCCATTTCTCTCTCCCCGCATAATACCTGTCTCTTATCACCGCTCTATTATGATTAAGTTTAACCGGCTTGTCAAGCGTCAGGAAGTAAGATTGATAAATTACAGGCTTGAAAGAAGGAACAAAGAATCCCGCAAGCGGGATTCTCCGCCTGCGGCGGGTTGTTCTGGCAACACAATTCCTTTCCGCCGCAGTGCGATCCCCCGAAGGTTTTTTTCGTTACATAGGAAAGTTTGGAGAACTTTCCTATGTAACGAAAAACCGGCCCATTCTATTATATGGAAGGAGCCGGTTCGTTCCGTCATGGATTCATTGAAACGTCAAAGACTGCCGAAGCCTCTTTCAGCTTGTCAATTACCTTGATGTGCTGCGGGCAGATAGCTTCGCAGGCGCCGCACTGGATACATTTATTCGCCGTTCCGCCGTCTCTGGTCTCCCAGTCATAGTTACGCTTGGTCAATGCAAAATTATGTAGCAGGTTATAATTATTAAATGCCGAGAAGATCAACGGGATTACGATGCCCTGAGGACATTCTTCCATACAGTATCGGCAGCTGGTACAGGGAACGGATGGAACTTTCTTTAGTTCCTCCACGACACTGCCGATAACCGTTCTCTCCTCCTCTGTCAGAGGTTTAAAGTCGGTCATATAGGAAAGATTGTCATCCATCTGTTCAATAGAAGACATTCCGCTTAGCACCGTGATAACGCCATCCAGGGAAGCGGCGAAACGAATCGCCCAGGACGGAATCGAGGCCGCCGGATCTGCCTTTTTAAAGATCGCTTCGATCTCTTCCGGAAGTGCGGCGAGAGAGCCGCCCTTGACCGGTTCCATGATGGTCACTGATTTCCCGTGCTTTCTTGCCACCTCATAACATTCTCTGGACTGTACGATAGAGTTGTCCCAGTCCGCATAGTTAATCTGCAGCTGGACAAATTCCATCTCCGGGTGCTCGGTCAGCAGACGGTCCAGCAGCTTAGCCGTGTCATGGAAGGAAAAGCCGATATGCTTTGCCAGGCCTTTTGCCTTCAGCTCCTTCATAAAATCCCAGGCCCCGAATTTATCCAGCTTATCCAGCTTCTCACTGCTCAGGGAATGAAGCAGATAGAAGTCAAAATATTCTACTCCGGTTCTCTCCCTCTGTGTGTCAAATACTTTCTGCATCCCGGCCGGTTCGTCTACCATCCAGATAGGCAGCTTGGTCACCAGCTGGAACGATTCTCTCGGATAGCGGGAAACGAGAATTTCCTTTGCCGCCTTCTCCGACTGCCCTTCCAGATATCCGAATGCCGTATCAAAATAGGTAAATCCCTTCTCCATGAAGTGATCTACCATCACTTTACTCTGCTCAATATCCACCTTATTCCCGATCATGGGAAGCCGCATCAGCCCAAAACCCAGTTTTCCGATACCACTTCCTAAATTCGCTGTTTCCATTCTGTCTCCTCCTGCATAAAAATCATCGTCATTGGTTCTCTCTTATGATACCAAAATGAAAATGCTTGTCAATAGCAGTATTACTGCTATATTTAAATTAGAAGAGAAGGAAACCCCACAATATGTGCAATTTCCTTCTCTGCCGGCATTTTATAAATTTCTGGATTTTTCCGCAGCCACATTAACCGCTTCTATCACGGCAGCCCTCATACCGCCACGTTCCAGAGCTGCTACACCCTCGATGGTCGTGCCGGACGGGGACGTCACCATATCTTTGAGCGCTCCCGGATGCATTCCGGTCTCCAGCACCATTTTAGCCGATCCCAAAACAGCCTGAGCCGCAAATTTATACGCCTGGGCCCTGGGCATCCCCTGCATGACAGCCGCATCGGCCATCGCCTCTATAAACATGAAAACATAGGCGGGCGATGAGCCGCTTACACCAGTGACCGCATCCATCAGCCGTTCCGGCACCAGCTCACACTGCCCAAAACTGGTGAATATCTGAAGGATTTCATCCACCTGCTCCTTATGCTCTTCTTTCTCCATCTCCGCATTGAGGCAGACAGCCGCCATTCCTTCGCCCACCAGTGCGGGGGTATTGGGCATAACCCTCACAATCCCCATATGTTCTCCGAACGCAGCCTGAAGTGAATCGAGTGACTGCCCGGCCACGATAGAAACGATGATCGTGTGCTGCGGTACCTTTCCCTGAATTTCTTCCAGCACACCAGGTAAAATAAACGGCTTCACGGCCAGGAAGAGAATATCCGCATTTTCCGCTGCCTCGGTGTTGCTCCCGGTCACGTGCACTCCATAGGTTTTCTCTATCTTTTCTCTGCCGGGAGCTGAGATATCTGCCACCGTCACAAGATTACGGTCCACAAGGCCGGCCTTTAACATACCGCCAAGGATGGCTCCGCCCATATTGCCGCCGCCGATAAAACTAATTCTTTTCTCCATTTCATCTTCCTCTCTTCCGCTTTAATTCAGCCGGATCACGCTCTCCACGCTTTCACTGATCCTGCGCGCCACATAAGGATTGTTCATCGTATACAGATGGATACCGTCCACTCCGTGGGAAACCAGATCAATAATCTGATCCACCGCATAGGCGATACCAGCGTCCCGCATGGCATCCGGATGATTCTCATACCGCTGCATCATCTTGGTGAATTTGGGCGGCAGGCTGGCACCGCAGAGCGTCACCATTCTCTCAATCTGTCTTTTATTTACCACCGGCATAATCCCCGCCTCAATCGGCACAGTTATGCCCGCGCTTCTTGCCCGTTCCAGAAAATCATAAAAGAAGCGGTTATCAAAGAACAGCTGTGATACAAGATGTTCCGCACCGGCATCCACTTTTTCTTTTAAATGCAGGATATCGTCCTTCGGGGACGGGGAATCCACATGGCATTCCGGGTAACAGGCTCCCGAAATATGAAAGGAACTGTGCTCCCTGATATAAGCTACCAGTTCGCTGGCATAACGGAAATCATGCTTGGGAGGAACATTCGGGTTTATATCTCCCCGCAGAGCCATAATATTCTCAATTCCCAGCTCGCGAAGATTCTTCAAAACCGCGTCGATCTCATCCCTGGAATTATTCACACAGGTCAGATGGGCCAGAGCCTCAATATGGTATTTATTCCGGATCGCACAGGCAATGTCCGCCGTGGAGGTATCCGCCACATTTCCTCCCGCTCCATATGTAACACTGATAAAGTCCGGCTTTAAGTCCTCCAGTTCATCCAGCGTATTATAAATAGTCTCGATGGGGCTTGTCTTTTTCGGAGGGAATACCTCAAAGGAAAAGATAGTCTTCCCTTCCTGAAACATAGATGCTATTTTCATACGATTCTTCACACATAAACTGCCCTCTTATCCGACTGAAAGAAGGGGCAGTGCTGTTTGTCTCCTTCTTGAGTAAATTTCTTTCAGCCATTTCAACTTATTTTAACTCGTCCAGTCTATATTATGTCATAAGATTTTTTATTGCGCAACCGGATTTGCTCAGTGTTATAACCCGTCTTTCCATCTCATCAGGCTGTTTTCCGGGAACGTATATCCCGGTGTCAGCAGCGGATAACTGATTTCCGATGCATAATACCAGGGATCTTCTTCATGGGCCGGATTTTTTATAATATGAAACTCCTGAGCCGGCATAAAGCCCTGGGCCAGGAGAAAGGCTTTCTCCCCTTCCTCATTTTCCGCCATATCCGCCGCCAGAACACAGTGTCCGGGACTTCCGCCTTTTAAAAACAGATCTCCCGCCTGAATTTCATCCAGCCCTATTCCAGCACATTCTCCTTCCAGCGACAAGGTTCCTGCATAGGCAAACACCATATTCATATAGTCCAGAAAGCTTTCATAGGAGGAATCGGCACCGGCGCGTTTTACCATGCTTGTTTTATTTCCATCTACATTCAGGCGGTAACCCTCTCTCCACTGGGTATACTTCATCAAAAATCCATTCATCAGATGAAACGCAATCTGATCATAGGCCTCCCGTTCCAGATAATATTCCCCGTAAATTCTCATAATAGAATCCGCACACTGCTGCAGATCCCGTTCCGACAGGCTCAAGTCGAACACCGCCGCATGCCCGGACTGATTCCCCTTCTCTTCTTTATTATAGAGCAGCACCGGACTGCCATCCGGTTTGAGAGTAAAATCTCTCATAAACTCCAAAAAGGAGCCTTCTTCTGCCTGGATACGCGTAAATCCCTCCGGCTCCGGAAATCGTTCTCCCAATGATATCCCCTCTGGATTTACTGCATAGGAAACAGCCGGCTCCGGTTCCGCTTCCTCATCCGTTGGTTTTTGCACTTCTTCCTTATGTAGTGCGGGTTGCCCCGGGGAAGATACCAGGTCGATATCTTCCCGTTCATTTTTGGAACATCCGGACAGCATAGCCGCAAGGATACAGATAAAACAAAAGGCCATGATATAACGTTTCAGCATACCCTTTTTGCCCCATCTTGTTGTTTTCTGTCTCTTTTCTATTTTACTTTCCATTTTTATACCCGTTCCTTTCCCGTTTTGAGTTCTTCCCAAAACGGGAATAGGCCCAAATACGTACAGTTGAAAGATTTCTTTCAACCTTTATCGCTCCTTTACTTATTCCACTGAACTTCATTCACCAACTCGCTTCCCTCTTCCACTGCCCTGGCGTTTTCCAGGGTAACCAGAGCGATGGCGCGGGTTGCCTCCTCTGTAAAAAAGCCCTGATGTGACGTAATCAGTACATTGGGGAACGACATCAGCCTGGCCAGCACATCATCCTCCACCACATCATTGGAATGGTCTTCATAGAACAGGTCTTCTTCCTCCTCGTAGACATCCAGACCCACACCGGCAAATTTCTTCTCCTTGAGCGCCTCAATCAAATCTTCCGAGTTCACCAGCGCTCCTCTGGATGTGTTGATCAGATAAACGCCATCCTTCATACCCGCAATGCTGTCCCGGTTAATAATGTGCTGCGTCTCCTTTGTAAGCGGACAATGGAGCGTGATCACATCGGAGCGGGACATCAGTTCCTCTAAAGAAACATATTCCACATTCAGATCCGGGTTGGGGTAGATATCGTAGGCCAGAATCTTCATCCCAAACCCATTTAATATGCGGATCATCGCCTGTCCGATTTTACCGGTTCCGATCACACCCGCTGTTTTCTGATATAAATTCTCACCCATCAGACCCAGAATACTCATATTGAAATCTCTGGTCCGGATATAGGCCCTGTGGGTCTTGCGGTTTACGGTCAGAAGCATTGCCATAGCAAATTCCGCAACCGCCTCAGGTGAGTAGCTGGGCACCCTTAAGACCGGCAGTTTTCCTTTGGCCGCCTTGATATCCACATGATTGTAGCCGGCAGACCGAAGCAGCAGCGCCTTTACACCCATTTCGCACATTTGATCCACGAGCTCTGCCGTCACCTTGTCATTCACAAAAACACAGACCGCGTCGCATCCCTTCGCCGCATAGATTGACCTTAGGGTAAGAGCACTTTCGATAAAGCGGATCTCATACCCATATTCTTTGGACAGCGGTTCAAACCATTTTTTATCATATTCCTTTGTACTGTAAAATGCTATTTCCATAACAGACCTCCATCTGGCCCAAGCCTTTGTTCGATTTGGTTCCTCTGGTTAGTCTGTACAAAAATACCAATCCTTATAAGTATAATTGCCGAAAGAAATATAAGCCTGCCAGGGAAGCAGGCTTCCCAGAGCGGGCTTATATTTTATCATGGAAGTAGATAAGACTCCCACCTCTATAAGTGGTGAGTAAATAACAAATTCGTCTTGGTGGGAGTTAGGTCTCCTTCCAAGATAAAGCCTCCGGCGGATTGCAGAGCCGCACAGATGTATTATGTCATGCAAAGCATGACGTGCGGCTCGCAGCAAGTACGCCGAGGCGTACTTGAAAGTTTATTTTACTATGTCAAGAATATCCTGAACGGTACCGGCAATATAGGTAGCGCCATTTTCAGAAAGCTCCTTAAAATCTCTGAATCCCCATAGTACACCGACCGTATCCATACCTGCATTTTTGCCGGTTACCATATCCGTCTTTGAATCGCCTATGTATAACACTTCTTCCGGCTTTAATCCCATCAGTCCTGCAATCTCCAGCGCTGCTGCAGGATCAGGCTTCTTGGGTATTCCTTCCCGCTCGCCGAATATTTCCACAAATGGTATACGGCAGAAAAACTTATGGATCAGATCGTTCGTATAATCTGTCCGTTTATTGGAGTTTACTCCTACCTGTATATTTCGTGCAGCCAGTTCATCCAGCATCCTGTCGATCCCCTCGTAGGGCGCTGTTTTATTCATATAATTCTTATCATAAATTGACAAGAACTTTTCCAAAGCCTCATCAATCAGCTTGTCATCCCAGAGGCCTTCCGGAAAACTATTCTCCAGCAGATTGCGGAATCCCTTTCCAATCTTTAATTTATACTGATCATACGTAAATCCCGGATAATCGTACTCGTCCAGAACCGCATTTACACTGTCCGAGAGATCCGCTATGGTATTCAGCAGCGTCCCGTCCAGATCAAAGATAATTCCCTTATATTTTTTCATGCTCTTTTCCTCCCCAGTCAGGGATACCCGCCGGAATCTGTTCTTGTTCCAGCTGTATCTCATGTAAAAAGTATAGCACAGTATCCCGCTGTAGTACAAGGGAAAAGACATGGTCTCTCTTCCCTGACTTCCTGGCCCGGACTTCCTGTCTTTTATTGCGCAGCCGGTCTTTTCATGGTATAATTTATATAATTGGAATGATTCCGTCGGGAGGTGATCTTATGTTATGTCCGTATTGCGGAGCCGAATTAGAAAGCGGCACATTGAGAAGCAGAGGTGGAAATTATTTTCTCCCTGAAGGTGTATCTCCGTGTAAAATCTCGTTCTATACGGAGAAATTTATCAGGAAAGCAAATGCTGTTGCTCTGCCGCCCTCGCCGTACGACGTATCTGCGCAGCCGGAGTGGCCGGCCGCCCACTGCTGCCGCAGCTGTAAAAAAATAATAATAGACTATGAATAAGGCAGTCCGGACCCGGACTGCCTTTTCTGTATATTTTCTATTTACAATCAACATCGTCATACTGCAAAAAGAGATTATAGTCAGCCATTGAAATTGGTTTGGCAAAATAATAGCCCTGTACGATCCGGCAGCCGATCTGTTTTAAAAAGTCCACCTGTTCCCTGATCTCCACCCCTTCGCACACCACGGTGATACCTAGCTCCGCCGCCATATCCACAATGCAGCGGATGATTGTGCGAGTACGCCGGGAATCGATCCCTTCTCTGATAAATTCCCGATCCAGTTTTAATACATCAATCGGGATCTCCCGCAGTAAATTCAGCGATGAATAACCGGAGCCGAAATCATCCATTGAAATAGAGAAGCCGGATCTCTTCAGCTGATTCAATATTCTTACGGTTCTCTGACTGTTCCGGATGAAAGTACTCTCCGTCACCTCCAGTTCAATCAGAGCGGGCGGAATATGGTAATAATTTACGATCCCTATCAACCGCTTCAGATAATCCGGCGTGTGCAGCGTAATTCTGGACTGGTTTACCGCTATGGGAAGCACAGGTTTGCCGCTATACATCCGTTCCGCCAGATCTGCACAAATTTCATCCAGAATATAAAAATCCATCCGGTCAATAATATTCCGTTTCTCACAGGCAGGTATAAACCAATCCGGCCCCTGTATTCCATGCCCCGGTCTCTCCCATCTCACCAGCGCCTCCGCCTTTACATACTTCTGGCTGACAAGATCGTACTGAGGCTGAAAATAAACCTGGAACTCTCCGCGCTCAAATGCCCGGTTCAGATCATGCTCCAGCTGCTGTTCTTCCCGCAGCGCCTTCTCAAATTTCTCTCCATACTGGATGACGCAGCTGCCGGTCTGCTGCTTGGCATATTTCTGAGCGGTAATCGTCTGGTCGATCAGCCTGTTGATTCCCAGATCCCGGTTCTTTTCATTAATAATGACATAGCCGGCCGCAATTTCAGGGATAAAATTACTCCGGTTCAGTTCCGGAATATCCAGGATCTGCCTCATAATATTTTGAAATTTACGTTTCAGGCCTCCGGTGCCGCTGCACTTCGCAAAAACCGCAAACGTATCCCCCATCACTCTGGTGAAGAATTCTCCCTCTTCCAGGTCGGTCTTTAGAATCCTGGCCATCTTCTTTAAAACAACATCCCCTACTTCGAAGCCGTATTGATCGTTGATATGCTTAAATCGTTTCAGGTCGCCATAGCAGAGCAGATGGTTGACGGAACGCTCTGTCCGAAGCAGATCCCCGGCCAGCAGCCGGAACCGGTCATAATTCACGTTCTCCGTCAGCGGGTCCATGAAACTGCCGAAATTGGCCTCCGGGTAATCCCTGGACAGATCCAGGGCCGTATCAAAAATCACATGACGCTTATGATCAAAATACGAAGCAAATACCAGGGCACGGTCGGCTCTTGTAAAGAGATCATCGAACGAATTGCCATGCTTCGGTGACAGCGCCACACCCACGCCGGTTTTAACGGATACGATACCAGAGTTCTCAACCGGAATATCCTGACCGGTCTTTAACAAGGTTTCCGCCTTTGCCTCCACAGCGTCCATATCCTGTGCCCTGGGAAGAAATACCATAAACTTGGTGCCGCCGAACCGGGCAAGCCAGGCGCTGCTTCCCTTAAAGAGAGCCTGTAACCGTTCCGCCGCCGTGCGCAGGATCATGTCTCCGGTCCTGTGTCCATAGAGATCATTGAGCAATTTAAAGTTAATCAGGTCTACAATATAAAAAGCATGCAGCTGTCCTACGGCTCCCCGGTTCGTTTCAAAAAAGAAGTCCGTTCTTTCCGCAAAGGCTCTATATTGATAAAGGCCGGTTAATCCATCCAGTTCAGATATTGCATTGCTCTTATTCAAGTCCATATTCACTCCCGGTATCATGTGCAAATTTCCTTTTTTCTATGTACCCCATAATACCAGAAATACCCTATAGTGACAAATCTTTTCTGCAGAAGATACGGATAGCCAGCCCATAAAGTAGAATGCCCAAAACTGCCAATATTATCACACTAACCCAGTTTATGCCCTCGCCGATAATTCGCATCGGTTCAAACAGGGTAAACAGCGTGGCATACTTTAAATTTTCCAGTTTGCCTCCCATATTCGCCAGCATCTGCACCAGATAAAACAGTACCGGGATACCGGCGCCGAACAGATGATAATACCGGCTGTCACTGCTGGCGCAGGCGGCCAGAAAACAAATTCCGCTGAGAGAGAACTGAAGCAGGAACAGACAGACATTCAATTTCAGCAGTTCATAAACCGCAAGTTCTCCGGGGAAAGCAATCTGGCTGGTCAGAATCATAAACAGGGTGGAAAATCCCAGCAATACCAGCTCAAAGATCCAAACCACCGCTGCCTGGGTAACAATAATTTTTCTTCTGCTGTTTTTTGTAGATAAGAGGTAGGCCATGGAGCCTCTGTCCACATACCGCACTACCAGCTTATTGATCAGCAGTATTTCAAATACCAGCGGAAAGATCAGCAGGAGCGCACCGTAAAGATAATTGGCCAGAAATTCGATAAGGGTACCTCCCGCATTTGCCATACCGAACATAGCCATAAGCTCCGGCATGGCCTCCGTAAACTGGTCCAGGGAACTGCCCAGCGCCGGATCAAACATATACAGGATGACCGCCTGATAGAGCGCCAGAACACCCGCAAAGATCAGGCAGAGTTTATAGTTGGACTTCCATTCTTTTTTAAGCAGCGTCAGATTCATTTGCCAGGTACCTCCTCACTGTAAAAGTTCAAGAACAGCTCCTCCAGGCTTTCTTTTCCGGATTCCAGGCCATTGATGGGATACTCGCAGGCCCGTGCAAGAAACGGTTTCAGATTGTGGTGAGTGGTGATCAGAAGGTGGGTCGCATCCACCGGTTTCATCACAAAGTCTTCCTTCCGGAATGCCATACAGGCCTCCTCCGTCTCAAAGGAGAGTATGTACTGACGGCTTCTTGCCTTTTTCAGCTTCTTCATTTCTTCTGTGGCGATCAGCCTGCCGTTTTTGATCATCGCCATCCGATCACAGGTTCTCTCGATTTCTTCAAAAATATGTGAGGACAAAAATATGGTCCTGCCTGCCTTTTTTTCTTCCAGTATCAGCTCGATAAACCGGTTCTGCATCAAAGGGTCCAGACCGCTGGAAGGCTCATCCAGAATCAGTATCTCCGGCTCATCCATAAAGGCGCAGACCAACCCGATCTTCTGTTTCATTCCTTTTGACATTTTCCGTATTCTTCCGGAAGGGTCCAGATCAAAGCGTTCGATCAGATCATGCATGCGCTTTCTTTCCTTCATCCCCTTTAGTTTGGCCATAAATTCCAGAAATTCCCTGCCTCTCATTTCATCCATAAAGGCAATTTCTCCCGGAAGATAGCCGACAATTTCTTTAATTTCGGCACTTTCTGAAAAGCAGTCCATGCCTCTGATCCGGCTGCTGCCGCTCAGGGGTTTAATAAAGCCCATCAGCTGACGGATCGTCGTCGTCTTGCCCGCTCCATTCGGACCTAAAAATCCAAACACCTCGCCTTTTTTCACCGAAAGGGTAAGGTCAAACACGCCTTTCTCCGGACCATATGATTTTGTCAGGCCATTCAGTTCAATTTCATTCAAGAATTTAAACCTCCTTTTTATATGTTAACGTTTTTAATAAATCCAAAACCTGATTGAAGTCGTCCGCAATCTTTTGTACGTTTCCGTCAAAACTGCGCATCCGCTCCCGCATCATTCCGTCCGCGCACCAGATAATCGTATCCAGGAGAAGGGGTACATCCACGTCCGTCCTGAATTTCTCACGGTCGATCTTTTCTAGTACATTTGCTTTGCTGCGTCCAATCAAATCGTTGTTCTGATTTCCCAGTTCCGTTACAATCTCCGGGTCCTCTTCATAGTAAGCTGCCGCTATGAACTCAAATAAGTAAGGATGCTTTTCCATCGCTCTTACCTTTATTTTCTGCGACTGTTTCAGCATGTCAAACAGGTCTCCCCCGTCTGTTCTCAGTCCTCCTCCCTTCTGAAGCTCCTGTATCATCAGATTTAAGGCATACCCATAGAGAAACAGATAGAGCGTTTTTTTATTTTTAAAATAATGAAATATAAGAGCCTTGGAGATTCCGGCATGGCCGGCGATTTCTTCTGTGGAAGTTTTTCGGTATCCGAAAATCGCAAATGCCTTCATTGCGCCGTTTAAAATAGCATTCTGCCGCGCCGCCGGAAGATCAAAAAATTTCTTATTTATATTAGGTAACATTCTTATTTTACCTCCTTTTTTCAGTATACATTTATTGACCGATTCGGTCAACACTTTTCTAAGTAATGCCACAATTAGTAATATTTAAAGCCGTGCTTTTATCACATATTTTGAGCCGTAAATCCGCAGAATATATAACACGGATCGAAAATAAAACAGACGAAAACAACTGGTTTGGGGACTGTTTTCATCTGATTAGCAGGTCCCGGAAAGGATGGAGAAAAAATGAGTCCAAAAGAATTAGAATATGTAAAAGATGCTCTGGGTCATGAGGAATTTATTAAAACGGAATGTTGCAACTGCGGCCAGAAATTAACCGATTCTGAATTAAAACAGCTGGCGGATCAGATGTCCACAAAGCATCAGGAATTATTCGGCAAATTTTATAATCTGGTTTAAGAAAACCAAAGAAGAAAGGAAGGGATACCATGGAAGACAAAAATACAATGATGAATCTTCTGAACAACACAAAAGGATTATGTGATCTGTATATGCACGGAACGATCGAATCCGGCACAGAAAACGTAAGATGTACCTTTAAAGAAGCACTGGATGAAACATTAAAAATGCAGGACGATATCTACAAGAAAATGAAAGCAAAAGGCTGGTATCAGTCAGAACAGGCTGAACAGCAGAAAATGGATCAGGTTAAACAGAGCTTTTCCATGAAGTAACACCTCCCGTTACTCTGGAAGCCTACAATATATGATAAAAAAAAGAAGTCCAGGCTGCGGCCAGGACTTCTTTTTTATCTTCAAGTACGCCTCGGCGTACTTGCTGCGAGCCGCACGTCATGCTTTGCATGACATAATACATCTGTGCGGCTCTGCAATCCGCCGGAGGCTTTATCTTGGAAGGGGACTGGGCTCCCACCAAGACGAATTTGTTATTTACTCACCTCCTATAGAGGGGGAGTCTCATCTACTTCCATGATGAATATAAGTTCTTCCATTCATCCGCACCGGTCTGCGGCACTCCATTTTCCCCGCACGGTATAACAGGTACTCTCAGATGGTTTGATAACCATCGCTGATTTTCCCTGCAGATTGGATCACCCTTTACAAAGCGGTTTAGAATTACAGCTTTTAGTACTATCCCTTTCGCTGCCATACTCTCTGCCGTAAGCATAATATGGTTCAGTGTGCCAAGACCCGCGTCGGCGACCAGACATACCGGCAGTTTCATAGCCTGAATCACATCGGTGAGCAGCAGCTCTCTCCCATCATCTTCCCACAGAGGGCAATATAAGCCTCCGCACCCCTCCACGGTCAGCCAGTCAAATTCTTTACATTTCTCCCTGAAATCTTCCAGAATCTTCTCCAGCCCTATTTCTTCCTGTTCCATTCTGGCCGACAGATGAGGGGAGGCAGCAAACTCCAGGCAGTAAGAGACGTAATCCTCCGGTTTGCCGGGCAGTCCCGCTGTTTTTACAACATATTCCGCGTCTCCCGGCACCCTGCGTCCATCCCGGTTCTCCGCCCCGCTGAGCACCGGCTTATAATAGCCCGCCTGCTCTCCTGCATCGCGAAGAAGTTTTATCAGCTGACCCGTTATATAAGTCTTGCCCACGTCGGTTCCTGTCCCGGCGATAAATATTCCGCTCATTTGTTTTCCCTCCCGGTTTCAAAACCCAGCTCCTTCACCATATGAATATCTTCCATCGTACGAATCCCCGCGGTAGTCAGCATGTCGCCCGATATCATAGCATTGACCCCTGCCCGGACAGCCAAACGTCCCTTATCGGCAAGCAGCGTCCGTCCGCCTGCCAGTCGAATGGTCTTATCTTTTAAGATCAGCCGGAACAGCGCCGCAGTCCTTACTATCTCTTCCTCGGAGAGGGACGGCTGCCCGGCAAGGGGCGTGCCCGGTATGGGATTCAGTATGTTAAGGGGAATGGAATCGGCCCGTATTTCCTTCAGGGTAAAGGCCAGATCAATTCTGTCCTCAAAAGATTCCCCCAAACCAATGATTCCGCCGCTGCAGATACTCATTCCGGCCTTCTGTGCCGCCGCTATGGTATCTTTCTTGTCCTGGTAGGTATGGGTGGTACAGATGGAAGGGAAAAAGCTTTCTGATGTCTCCATGTTACAGTGATAGCGGGTGATTCCCGCCTCATACAGTTTTTTTAGCTGGTTATATTTTAGCAGACCATTGGAGGAGCACAGAGAAAGTGTCGTATTCTGCTTCAGCGTCCGTACGATACCGCACAGCTTATCGGTCTCGCAGTCCGAGAGGGTTCGTCCCGATGTAACAATGGAAAACCTCTCCACACCGGCCTTTTCATTGGAGACGGCGCACGCTGACACCTCCTCCGCTGAGAGCATGTCATAACATTCTGTATCGGACGGATAATGGGCAGACTGGGCACAGTAACGGCAATCCTCCGAGCATTTGCCGCTTTTGCTATTGATGATCGTACATAGTTCAAAGTGGCTGCCGCAGAAACGGGACCGGACTTCGCCGGCGGCACAGACAAGTGTTCCAGTATCTTCCTCCAGCAATGAGAGCGCCTGTTCTTTTGACAGCCCCGCTTCGGCTGCCTCTATAATCGAATTTTCCCTCATATTCCCCTCCTGATAACTGGTCTGAGCCGGACGCCCAAAAGGGAGGCCAGAATACAGAGTACAATATCTCCCGGCAGATCCAGCGGAAAACAGGAAAGCAGCACAACCGACCAGGGTGTTGGCGTATCCATATAACTATTTAAAATGATATATTTATACACCAGGCCCACCCCATAGCAGATAAGAAGTCCGGCAAAAGCCGCAGTCAGGCAGCCGGCGGTTCCTTTCAGAGATGTCCGTTCCAGAATAAATCCGGTTACAAAGGCAGCCAGAATAAAGCCCAGAAGATAGCCGAAGCTGGGCCGAAACACATAACTGATCCCTCCCCCTGCTGCAAAGATGGGAACTCCGGCCAGTCCCAGCAGCACATAGACCGCCGTCGAGATTGCCCCAAGCTTTGCTCCCAGCAGCATGCCGGCCATCAGCACAAAGAAAAACTGCAGTGTAAAATAATCCATATTCGGCACGGGTATCTGAATAAAAGCTCCAATTGCAGTCAGAGCGGTAAACAGTGCACACAGAACCAGTTCTTTTGTTTTAAATCCAGATTTTGTTAACGTTTTTTCTTTCATATCCCTCTCCTTTCTGCTATCCAGAATAGTCAAACTTTATCATTTTGTCAACTATTATATTATTATAAGTTTACAATATTCGGATAAATATGAGTATACTGCACATACTAACGTATGAAAAACTAATGAGCAAATGGCATAAAACGGTGATTCGGAAGGAGAAGATATTGTGAATGGAAATACTGAATTATTAAATTATATTTATCAAAACTCCCAGATGGGCGTGCTTACCATCTCACAGCTGCTGGAGATTGTAACCGATAAAGAATTTCAGACAGTTTTGAAAGAACAGTTAAGAGAGTATAAAATATTTCACCACAAATCCAAGGAACTGCTGAACCAGCACGGACTGGACGAAAAAGGGCTGAGCAGAATGGAGAAGGTCAGAACGAATTTTATGATTGATATCCAGACAATGAATGATAAGTCCAGCAATCATATCGCGGAAATGATGATGACCGGCAGCACAATGGGTATTATTAACGCCCTGCGCAACAGCCGCAAATATAAAGATGCAGAAAAAAACATTTTAGATCTGATGAAAAACCTGCTCCATATGGAAGAAAAGAATTTTGAAGAGCTGAAAAAATTTGTTTGACGAACAAAATGCAGGGCCGAAGGCCCTGCATCTCATTACTTCAGTTCTTCATTATTCATTATTCACTATTCGCTATTCATTCTTCATTATCCTACTATTATCCCATTAATATTCCAGTCTTTGCCCCGGATAAATCAGATCAGGATTCTTGATTTTGTTGATTCCTGTCAGCCGTGCTTCGGATACACCCAGCTTCCGGGCGATTCCCCAGATTGTATCGCCTGACTTTACTCTGTAATATCTTCTTCTGACCTTTTTGACCGGTATTTTTAATATTGTTCCCGGATAAATCAGGTTCGGGTTGGACAGATGGTTCTCTTTCGCTATCTTTGCCACTGTAGTATGGTACTTTGCGGCGATTCGTGAGAGGGTGTCCCCGCTCTTCACGACATAATATACCACATGTTTTTTCTTTGAGGGAAGTTTTCCTTTCTCTTCCTCCCTGAGATAAATCTGATC
This sequence comes from Anaerolentibacter hominis, assembly GCF_032380675.1. Lineage (NCBI taxonomy): Bacteria > Bacillati > Bacillota > Clostridia > Lachnospirales > Lachnospiraceae > Anaerolentibacter > Anaerolentibacter hominis. The sequence goes on along the minus strand of NZ_JAWDIX010000001.1, from coordinate 1,290,052 downwards.
CTTAAACCAGTCCAGGTCCACATTCTCCCCTCCGATTCCGTCGATCCTTCCCTTATCGGAATATTGCCAGCCGGCCCAGTCCTTCCAGCGGATATCGGAAGAAGGCCTCCTGACGCCGTATTGAGCAATCCAGAGCGGATATTTCGTCAGAGTTTCATCAAAGGTATGCGCTGCATTATACTGATCGCTGTATACCGCCATTGATTTTTTGCTCAGGTTTCCGGCTGTTTTAATAAATTCCTCAGCGATTTCATTTATTTCGCGCCTGTTCAGCGTACCAAAGCTTTCGAAGTCCATGGCAAGCGCACAATCCGGATCAGTTTCCCGCAGAACGGAAACAAAAAATCTCGCCTGTGCTCTGGCCTGCTCCTTACTCCGTGCGGTCACAAAATGATAAAATCCCACCTTAAGGCCATGCTTTTTCGCCTCTTTATAATTTCTCCTGAACTGGGGGTCCGTATAGTCACTTCCCAGGCTGGAGCGGATATAAACCACCTTAATACCGGCTCTTGCCACCCTGGCAAAATTAATTTTTCCCTGCCAGCTGCTTACATCGATTCCTCGATCCATTTTCCTGCCCTCCTTTTTACCATCCATGGAAAGGAGCTATGCTAGTATTTATGATCCTCCTGACAACAGATGGTATTAACAATATATGTGAATATTGAAAAAAGGTTAGGACGAGTTGGAGCAGAAAATTCAAGTACGCCTCGGCGTACTTGCTGCGAGCCGCACGTCATGCTTTGCATGACATAATACATCTGTGCGGCTCTGCAATCCGCCGGAGGCTTTATCTTGAAAGGAGACTGGGCTCCCACCAAGACGAATTTGTTATTTACTCACCACCTATAGAGGGGGAGTCTTATCTACTTCCATGATAAATAAGGTTATATCTGGTGATATTATTTTATAATGCGTACAAATTTCTTCTTGCCGATCCGCAGCACATCTCCCTGAGCAAGCACCCAGTCCAGGTCCCCCTGCTGCTCTCCGTTGATGCGGACGCCGCCCTGTTTTAACAGTCTCCTGAATTCGCTCCCGGAAGGCACCAATCCATTTTTGACAAGAAGGGGAATAATATCAATAAGACGGTCATTGTCATCCGCGATCACCAAATCCGGTATATCATCCGGGATTTCCTTCCGTGAGAACGCGGTATCATAAAATTCTTTCGCCTTCCTAGTCTCTTCCTCCGTATGGTACAAAGAAGTAATAATCTCAGCGAGTGCGTATTTTACATCCCTCGGATTCTTCCCCTCTTCCAGTTCTTTTCTTATTTCAGCAATCCGGTCCGGATGCTCATCGGTAGCCAGTTCAAAGTATTTCAGGATCAGCTCATCCGGTACCTCCATAACTTTTTTAAACATTACCGGTGCCTCCTCCTGAACCCCGATATAGTTGCCCAGGCTTTTGCTCATCTTCTCCACGCCGTCCAGGCCCTCCAGAATCGGCATAAACATGGCTATCTGCTGTTCCTTCCCAAGGTTTTTCTGCAGCGTGCGTCCCATGAGGATATTAAAGGTCTGATCCGTACCGCCCAGCTCCACATCCGCATCTATCGCAATGGAATCATAAGCCTGCATGAGGGGATAGAAAAATTCATGCAGACCGATGGGGCTGTTCTGCTTATACCGCTTCATAAAATCGTCTCTTTCCAGAATCCGGGCTACCGTCGTTGTCATAGCCAGCCGGATCACTTCCTCAAAATTCAGTTCAGAAAGCCATTCACTGTTGAAGCGGACTTCTGTTTTCTCCCGGTCCAGTACCTTAAAAATCTGTGTCTGATAGGTATGGGCATTTTCCATAACCTGCTCTTTTGTCAGAGCCGCACGCCCTTTGGATTTGCCGGTCGGATCTCCGATTCGTCCTGTAAAATCCCCGATAATAATAACCGCTCTGTGTCCAAGGTCCTGCATCTGGCGGATTTTCCTCAGGACAACCGCGTGGCCCAGGTGAATATCCGGCGCGCTTGGGTCCAGCCCCAGCTTGATGGTGAGAGGCCGCCCGGTTTCCAGACTGCGGGTCAGCTTTTTCTCAAGCTCCTCCCGATTTACCAAAGTGTCCACTCCTTTTGTAATGATCTTCATTTGTTCTTGTACGCTAATCATGCAATTATACTTCCTTTCTTGGTCTTTTTTCTTTAATCCTGCAAGATCTATAGAGTGGAGAGACAACTTTCGTTCCAGGAGCCAACGGGACGGTTTTATCAGCTTTAGCGTTAAAGCCGGTCTTATCAGCTTTCTTGCGTTAAAGTCGGTTGCTACGTGCTTCGCACTCCCGCAACCGCTACGTAAATTCGTAATTCGGGCTATCGCCCTTCTTACTCATTTCCGTTAAAGCCCATCAAATGTCTGGTCGTCTGCCCAGGCAAGCCTGTGCAAACTCCCAGCCGCTTGATGGTTTTATCAGCTTTCTTGCGTTAAAGTCGGTTGCTACGTGCTTCGCACTCCCGCAACCGCTACGTAAATTCGTAATTCGGGCTATCGCCCTTCTTACTCATTTCCGCTTGCCGGTCAAATGTCTGACTGTCTGTACAGGCAAGCCTGCACATTCAGTCAGCCACTTGACCGGCTTTAACGCAAAAAAAAGAGCCCCCGTCCTGAAAAGGACGGGAGCCATATCCCGTGTTACCACCTTTTTTCACGGACAACTCACATTGTCCGACTCCTCAAGTACGGCCTGTTACAGCGATACTCCAGCACGATAACGGGTGCGAGGGCTTCCCCTCTTCCGTCGCAGCCTACTTACATTACCTGTTCGGTGCGAAGCTCCAAGATGTATTCACAATCTGCTTCTCCTGCGCCTCTCATCTGCCGGCTGCTTTCTGTTGGCTCCACATATTGCTACTTCTTCTCTTCGTTGCTTTTCTCATTCCAAACGAAATGAATCAGTCCGGAATCATACACTTATACTCCGAAGGCCGGATGCCTTCTTCGTTATGCAAAATTAAATTGATCAAATTATAGCCTTCCTGCGCCGCCTTTGTCAACCCCTTTTATGAAAGTGTTTTCAGTCCATATTGTTCCAGTACATTTCTTAATTTTTCCGCTCCGGCTTTCTCCATGCTGCAAAGAGGCAGTCTCACCGTGTTTTCAGTGATCCCAAGCAGATGCAGCGCTTCTTTAACCGGTATGGGGTTTACATCGGAAAAAAGAGCTTTAATTAATGCCATATAATATGTCTGCAGCCGCAGGCTTTCTTTCTGTTCCCCCTGAAAAAAGCTTGCACAGAGTCGGTGTACTTCCTCCGGCAGTATGTTTGCAAGAACAGAGATCACCCCTTTGCCGCCCAGTGAGAGCAGTGCGGTTACCTGATCGTCATTTCCGGAGTAAAGATCCAGTCTGTCCCCGCAAAGTGCCGCAGTCTCAGCTATCTGTGCAAAATTGCCTCCGGCCTCCTTTACTGCCTGAATCTGTTCAATATGACTCAGTTTTTCGTATGTCTCCGGCAGAATGTTAAGACCTGTTCTGGAAGGGATATTATATAAAATGATAGGCAGATCCACTGCCCTGGCACAGGCCTCAAAGTGAAGGTACAAGCCTCTCTGCGACGTTTTATTGTAGTAGGGTGTTACCAGCAAAAGTGCGTCCGCTCCGGCTTTCTGGGCATTTCGTGACAGCACCTGTGCATGTCTGGTACAGTTGCTGCCTGCGCCTGCAATAACCGGAACCCTTCCTCTGGTCTGATCCGCCACAAAACGAATCAATTCCATATGCTCTTCTTCCGTAAGTGTGGAACCCTCTCCGGTTGTGCCGGCCGCAATAATCGCATCTGTATGGTGAGAAATCTGATACTCAATCATCTTTTCCAGACTATCATAATCTATGGTGTAATCCGGTTTCATAGGCGTGACAATCGCGACGCCGGAACCCTTAAATATCGTTTTTTTCATTGTTCTACCCTAGCGTCGATGGGCTGCGACGCTGCCTTTTCCTTATATGTAATCTATTCAAAAGTACATGTCCATGTGTTTTTCAGACCGCCGCTATTCTCTCAGAATTTTCGCGATCAGGTTACCTGGCTTTCCCTCCCTGCTCTCAATAATGATTTTCTTTGAACGGATACCATCCTCCAGCAGTATAACCCTGGCCACCTCCATATTACCGGCCGTTACGGCAACAGCATATACGTTTCCCTGAAAGTTACGCCGGATATAGGAAGATATTGCATGCAGTTTACTCAAATCTTTTCTTTCCTCCTGACTAAGACAAGGGCATAAAATGTGGTACTGCCGGGACAGTTCCCTGTACAATGACTCATCCTTATTATCAATCAGCAGTACGCCCGGATTCGTCTTTACACCATATTCTTTGATTTGCATACTATAGCCTCCTCTTTTTGAATTAAGTCTAATTATATACATGCCGCAGAAAAATGCGATCAATATGCTATTAAGAAAACCGGACCGGTATAAGAATTGTATAAAGCTTCCCCCTGTACGTTCTCCGCCATTTCAAGTACGCCTTGGCGTACTTGCTGCGAGCCGCACGTCATGCTTTGCATGACATTATACATCTGTGCGGCTCTGCAATCCGCCGGAGGCTTTATCTTGGAAGGAGACTGGGCTCCCATAAGACGAATTTGTTATTTACTCACCACCTATTAAGGTGGGAGTCTTATCTGCTTCCAGAATAAAATGGCGTGGATACCCCAAGGCTCCACGCCGTTTTTTCGTTATACTTATTCTCAGTTTATCTTTTTCCGATATACCATGTGCAGCGTCACCGCGCCGAGTAAAGAAATACCCCCAAGTAAGATCCAGAAAAGCAGGTTGTCATGATCACCGGTCTGAGGATTTTTCTTATCCATATGATCCCCTTCTGTATTTTTCTCATTGCCGGTCAGACCGGAATTATCTTTGGCAGCGTCCTCTCTGGCCGGGTCTGTTTTTCCTGGACGTTCTATACCAGAGCCATCTCTATCAGTCACATCCGGATCAGTGCTGTCCTTACCGGAACCATTCGTATCAGGATCATTTTTATCCGTACCATTCTGTCCGGGAGTCTCCTGACCTGGATTACCATCCTCCTGTTCCCACTGAGCGATATAAATAACACTGCCCCTGACGGTGTTGTCTGGTACGGGGCTCCATCCCTTAAAATGGTAGCCATCCCTCTCCGGTGTACCCTGGAACGCCGGTGTTGCCGTTCCATAGACGAGTCCGCCATAGATCTGATCCTTAAAAACCTCCTCATCTTCAACACCGTCTGTATAGGTGACCGTGTAGGTAACCGGGATGATAACGCTTCCCTGATTTTTCGTATAAGAATTGGTGAAGGTCATAAACTCAAATTCCTTATTGCTATCCTTGTCGGATAAAAATCGAAATGCGGCGGGTACTCCGCTGTCATCGTGTGCTTCTGGAATTACAGTCCACACAGTATCGTCGTATTTCCACCCGCCTGTCCCGCTGTTCACTTCGGAAATCAAAATTCCATCGGATAAAAACACAGCATCGTTCCGATCTGCTGTAACAAGTATCGTTCCTTCATAAGTTCCCGCTCCATTGGTTTCAATCCGATTGCCGCTAATGGTCAGTAGAGCCTGGTTAAATCCTATATCATTAAAGGCCGGTATCGTAACATTGAACTGGAAGGTTTCGGCGCCTGGCGCCTGAGTGCCTTCCTGAATGACCGTCTTCTGGAACGGAATCCGGAATGTGACTGTATCAGGATTCTGACTTCCGGCGGCTTTGTAGCTGTTCCTCATTCCGTGCCAGTCGGTATCAGCATTCCCGTTCTCATTCCATTCCTTTACGGGCATCGATGCCGTTATGGAGGCCGTATCGTTTAGCTCCCCGGAAATCAGTGAAGTCACTTCGCAGGTATAGCCGGCGATATCATAATTATGTTCTGTTAAAGTAACTGTCGTCGTATAATCTTCAAAATCGGCCGCAGTCTTTCCGCTCCCGTCAAAATCAAACTGATAATCAGGGATCATCAGATCGCTTACTGTCCATTCAATTACTGTAGCCTTCTTCACAGCTGCATTGGAAAGGGTCAGTGTGCCTGTTTTATCAATTCCCGCGGCTTTATTTACTACATGATAATCCATCGAGTAGTTCTCCGGAAGATTTTCACTGGTAAGCGTACATCCTATCGGATTGATTTCCTTTCTAACGCCAAACTGGTACTCTCCTTTTCTCTCCGGCACAAGGCTGGTCTCATCTTTCTGGAACACAGTCTCACTGTCGGCTTCATTTGATGCAGATATTCCGTTAATCTGATAGTTGGATATATTCACATGGTTAAACAGACGTTCCGCATTTTTACGTGATTGGTCTTTTACATCTTCCAGGTTGGTCGTATAGGCAACAGTCAGCGTCACGCTGCCGCCGCCGGGGATCGTGACATTGGCGTTCGTGCTGCTGCCTGTCCAGATGATGCCCCCTCCTGTTACCGTATATTTTCCAGGCTTAACATATGAATTTCCAGTGCCGCCTTCATCGTTGTAGCACATGGATTCTCCCAGAGATATTGTCTTGTCAGAACGATCGGGATTCGTGATGACAATATCCCATTTGACGGTATCTCCCAGCTGATAATATACTTTGCCGCTGCTGTCCTTCGCTGCCTGGAATTCTGCAGGTGAAACAAAATTTCGTGCTCCTATCTGCGTGACATGCTTTTCAACGGTCAGGTTCTGTTCGGTGTCTGTATTCTTTTCCCATAGTGCATACAATACGAGAGACGGACTGGAGGCAGTAATGATTCCTGTAATTTGATTTCCAGCCTTATAGGTATTCCCTGACCCATCCCTCTTCGTATTCCAACCCTTAAATGTATATCCCTGGCAGTCCGGAACCGCAGAGGATACAGCCGGAGACCAGGATGTCTCTGTCGTTTTCAGCGTCTGGGGGTTGGGATCGGGCATATTCGTGACAGTTCCGTCCGCAGGTGTATTGGCGTCGTAGGATAAACTGTAGCTATTGACAGCAGGCGCTGCTTCCCTGTAAACCAGGTAAAAGTTGTACTGTGCATCATAGATGTCTTTTTTGCCCACTATGGTACAGTCTATGTAGAAGGAATCACTCGTTGAGGCTGTAAATGTGCCGTTATACCTGTTATTCCAGTAGCTGTAGCATGACCAGCCGGCCCAGTTTTCTGTGCTTAATCCGTTATTAGAGGGATGAAACCATTTCAGCGGCATAAAATGATTACCGCTGGAATGGCTGCTTCTGTCAACACAGTACTCCTGACGGCTGCCCACATTCTCCGCTGCATATCTTCCATCTGCCTTAAGTGTAACCTTGACAATATTGACTCTGATCAGATGGCCGGTTCCATATCCTCTGTCATTCAATCTGCTGGGGCCGCCTGTTCCGGAAGTGCTCCCGGCTGCTTTCAGAGCCGGTGTATTTTTGAATTCCTGTTTTTCTGACGCAGACGCCATTCCTGGAGCCGCAGTCATAAGCATGACCGCAGCCAACAGCAAAGCCAGACATTTCACATAGTTTATTCGTTTCATATATTTTCCCTTCCTCCTATATTGGCTGTTTCAAGCTGAACTATTAACAGCCGTTGTTGCCTGCAGCAGGAATCTCGAAGGGATATGTCTCCGGCGGTATATTAAAGTGAATGCTTTTGTATCGTTTGAAACTGCAGCCTCCTTTCTCTGCAGTACTTTCCGGTCCTTTCGATACCACGGAATAATCCTTCTGTGGTACTTGTTTACTGATAAACACTCATAAAGCAGTGTAGAAATAAAAAAGAGACAGGGATTTCGACAATCCGCTGTCTCTCATATGCACTCGAAAAAAGCCTGCAGCAAGGGAGAACGGTTACAGGCTTTTTCAGCATGAAAAGAATATGACATTTAGTTGTTTTCTATTGTAATTTCAGTCCTTTTAAACTATAATATATGTATCTGTAACACGCCTGTACAGCGCGGATCAGACAGGGATTTACCACGGAAGGATTACTCCGTGGTTTTTATTTTATCCTGGTATACTTTTTATAAAATCAGTTTCATTTTATTTATGGTGCGTTCGTGGGCTGCCGCACTGACAGCAACATAGATTCTGGTCGTTTCAATCCGGCTGTGACCCAGTACGTCCGCCAGATGGGAAAGATTTTTCTCCACTGCATAGAACGTCCGTGCAAACAGATGGCGCAGGTTGTGGGGGAATACTTTTCGGGGATCAACATTTGCGGTGCTGCACAGCTTTTTCATATCATGGCATATGTTGGAACGGTCCATCGGCCTGCCGCTCTTAGTCCGAAAAAGGAGTCCGCCGGTGATCCCCTGTCCCGCCGCATAGTGGATCAGTCTTCTTCGCAGTTCTTTCGGCAATAAAACAGTCCTGGTCTTGCCCTTCATGCTGATCTCGGCACGCCCTGCTTCCGCCGCCTCTAACGTGATATACGACAGTTCTCCAATCCGAATGCCTGTACTGCACACCGTAAGCATGAGCAGATGCAGCCGCTCATTTCCCCGGCTTTGCGCTGCCGTCAGCAGCCGTTTGTATTCGGTCTGAGATAGTTCCCTCGATTCTTCTAGAAAGGCCTGGCGCTGGACTTTCAGCAGCTTTATCTTACGATCAGGATGTCCGCAGAATTCCAGATAATTGTTGATCGCCGACAGTCTTGCATTTACCGTCTTTGCCTTCCTGTTTTTTTGCAGATAGTCACTGTATTCCAGAAGCTTATGCTTCGTCATCTCCCGCCCTGCCAGATACCCGGCCAGCTGTTTTACCGCATGCACATATTTAACTATCGTGGCTCTGGATTTTTCGTCGATATACATGCTGTCTTCAAAGGCCCGTATACTTTTTTCTGTGATCATATTCATAAAAACAACCTCCTTCTGATATCTTCCCCTCAATTTTAATAAGTATTAGTGAAAGGCTGAGAAGGTTTTATGATTACAAGACCTTTCCGACGTAACGAAAAAGCTCCATGTGATATCATTCATCACATGGAGCTGGCATTTCATTCTTTCAATTTTACAGAAATCCGGCTGCGGGCACAAATGGTTATTTTAGTTCGTACATCTGAGGGGTTAACCGTTCCAGGGGAATCCCGCACCGGACTTCATTTCCACAGTCTCCGCATCTGTTTTTATACGGCTTTCTAGAACAAAGTGTGGTCAGCTTAGCTGACTATCTCCTTTCACGCGAGTGTGCATCCCGCCGGAATAGCTTTCCTCAAGAAGCCTCATCTTCTTCATCTCGCCAAGGACCAGTATCACCGCGGTTATCGCTGCCATACCGTCCGCAATGGGCCCGGCAAACATAACCCCGTCGATGCCAAAGAACACCGGCAGGCATAAAATCAGCGGCAGAAGGAAAATAATCTGCCTCGTCAGAGAAAGAATCACACCTTTAAATGCTTTTCCGATGGAGGTAAAGAAAGAAGAACTGACGATCTGCAGACCGTTAATAAATACCAGCATCAGATAGATGCGGAAATACCGGGCCGCAAACACATAGTACAGCTCGTCCCCATCGCCGAATATACGGATTATCTGTCTCGGGAACAGCTGAAAACACAAAAATCCCAGAGTAAAAATTCCGGTAACCACCAAGATTCCCAGACGATACGTATCCTTTACGCGTTTATAATTTTTGGCCCCATAATTGAATCCTACAATCGGCTGGCTGCCCTGGGCAATGCCGATACCGAAAGCCATCAATATCATATTTACCTTGCCGATGATGCCGGAGACAGCCAGGGGTATTTCCCTGCCGTAAACCGATTGTGCGCCGTAGTGGGTCATGGTATTATTCATGGCTATCTGCACTACCATCATGGCAATCTGATTAAAACCGGAGGAAGCCCCCAGCGCACAGATCGATATACTCTGTTTTTTGCGGATTCGGAAACAATCTCTGGTGAACTTCCCGGTACGAAAGCCGGTCAGATATTTCAGCGCGATCAGACAGGAAACCACCTGTCCGATTACAGTTGCCCAGGCTGCTCCTGCAATGCCCCAGTGAAATACAAAGATGAAAAGAGGGTCCAGAATCGTATTAATAATCGCACCGGTCACCATACAGACCATCGAATATTTGGGCGATCCGTCCGCCCTGATCAAGTTGCAGGTACCGCTGCACAAAATCAAAAAAGGGAATCCAAACGAAGTGATACCCGTATAGGTCAGCGCATAGGGAAGCACCAGCTCCGTTGAGCCAAAGGCCAGCATAAGCGGATTTAGAAAAATCCGGATCAGTACACACAGAGCCACTCCGCACACAGCCAGCAGACTAAGAGTATTACCCCCGATCTTCATAGCCTTGTCCCGATTGCCGGCCCCCAGTTCCAGATTAAAATTCGAAGCTCCTCCTACCCCCAGAAGCAGTGCAATTGACATACTGATTGTGGTTAGGGGCAGCGCTACATTCGTCGCCGCATTTCCCAGCAGCCCTACTCCCTGCCCGATAAAAATCTGGTCCACTATATTATACAGAGCGCTGACTAACATGGAAATCACACTGGGGATTCCAAATCGCGCCAGCAGGACGCCTATTTTATCCCTTCCCAGGGGATTGGAAACTTCTGCCTGTTGTACGTTCATATGTACCCTTCTTTCTTCTTCCAAATATGTATCCGGCGGACATGTGCCCGCTTGTACACCCTTAATATTATTAAGTATAGCCGTTAAAGAATGAAAAATCAAACAGCAAACACCCGGTTCTGCCTATAAGGAAAGGCAGGTGCATAACATGCAGCGCTGCCTTTCCGAGAGAACTATAAAGTTGAACGTTTCCTTTGTTTGATCCGGTACATATCCTGGTCAGCGCGCTCCATCAGGCTTCGGAACTCTTCTTTCCCCTCTGTTCGGGCCATGCCGATACTGACCTCGATTGAAAATGTTTTCTTTTCCTTTATAAAAACATGTTCCTTCAGCTGCCGCTCCAGTCCCTTGCAGACCTGAGATGCTTCCTCCCATTCCATCTGATAGAATACAAGCAGAAACTCATCCCCGCCGATTCTAGCCGACCATCCTGCCCTCTTCCGGGTACTTTCTTTCATCTGTTCAACCACGTACAGAATGACGTCATCCCCCATGAGATGTCCGTAACAGTCGTTCACCATTTTAAAATCATCAATATCCAGGAGAGCAATGGTGATATCGCGTGTACAGTTTTCCAGCTCCCGTTTTAATCTAACCTGGGCGTAATCTTTATTGTACAGTCTCGTAAAGCTGTCTCTGATTGCCAGCTCATTGAGTCCGTCGATCCATTCTATAATATCCTGCGCCTGATAAGGCCCGTCTGAGATGTGAAGAGAACCGCTTACATCCTGAATCAGCTCCGCCGTCCGGACTGCTCCGCCAAGCTCAATCGGAACAGAAGCAACCAGGTATACTCTTCCATCCGAAAATTCCAGTTTAAACATGGGGTGCTTCTGTTCTAGTACTTTCTTTCCCGGGCAGTTCCTGCACATTTCCTCTTTTCTCCAGTACTCATAACATTTCTGTTCCAGCCGGATGATTTCGCCGTCTTTATAGTCATAACAGTCGCCTGTTTCCGGATCTACCAGCAGATAACATTCGAAAAGAAGTGTATGATCAAGCATTTCCTTCAATTTTACATCCATCTTTTTCATGGATATCATTTTGGTTTCTTCCATTCTTTCTCCATTCCTATTTCGCTGAAATCTTTACCTGGCTGTTAAATTCCTGAATATTGTACAAAATAGTATCAGGAAGACGGCTTGCATTTTTCGCAAAATACTTCATTTTACGACAGTCTGAAAAAGATAGAGCGACAGGCCTTTTATAACGGTCTGACGGCGTCTGGACGGCCTAAACGGCTCTTTCTCCAGGAGCTTCTTCCAGATTCGGACCTGGAAACCGGTTCATAGCCTCCCGTTTAAACTGATCGGTACTGTGTGCGTAGAACTGTAATGTGATGTTGGCAGAGCTGTGACCCAGAAGATCCCGGATCAGTTCCAGATGAAATCCGTATTCCAGACATCTGGTTGCAAAGGTATGTCTCAGCGTATGAAAATGTACATCTGCCAGGCCGGCTCTTTGTACCAGCGTACAAAAGCGGCTCTGAATACTCCGGGGATCTGGCATCCGTCCGTCCTTGCCAAACAGAAAATCCGTTCCCTCCGCCTTTTCTGGTCTGGCATCCCTGAGCAGGTTGGTCAGGGATGCGGGTATTGGTATACTTCTCCGGGAATGTCTCGTCTTCGGCTCTCCAAGCCTGAGGGCGGTTTTTTCTGGCCCGCCGAACTGACTGATCCGCAGGATTGTATGGTTGACAAAAATTGTGCCGGTATTCAGATCTACGTCCTGCCACTGCAGAGCCGCCACTTCCCCTACACGAAGGCCTGTATACAGAGCCACAAGTACCTCATAGCGTTTTTTCTCCAGGGCGATTCTCTCCAGCCTGTTCTGTTCCTCTCTAGTCAAATAACGAGGGCTGTTCTGATCCCATTTCTTTCTGACAGGGGTAAACAGCGGCAGTTTCTCCAGGCGGCCTTCCTCTACAGCAGTTTTTAACACAGATTTGAGAAGCCGTAATGTGGCTGCTTCTGCCGCCGCTCCCGGATTCACCTCTTCCAGTCTGGAACGGATAAGGTGAATGGATGCCGTATTGATCTCTTCCAGAGGCATCTGCCCGATATAGGGAATCAGATGTTTCTCAATCAATCCCCGGTAAACCCCATAGGTGGAATCTTTCCACTGCGGTCTTCCGTTTTCAAGCCAGAGCCAGAGCCACTCTCCGGCTGTTAACCCGTCCGTATTTCTGTACTCCCTCTTCTCTATTTCCATCTGTGCTTTGACGCAGAGAAGCTTTTTTTTCACTTCCGTATATTTTTTTCCATAAACATAACCGAAACAAGTTGTCCCATTTTCTCTTTTCCCCTTAACATACCGTCCCTCAAAACGTCCGTCTTTTCTCTGATAAATATTTTCACCATGCCGTGCCATATACACTCTACTCCTTCTGTTTTTTTCTTGGTTGCTTCGCCGCCGTAATAGTATAAATTCTGACGGCCCGGCTGACGGCTTAAATGATGAATGCTTTACCCCGGAATTCCCCTCTGATCCTTAAGTCCAGCCCCATAAGGCATAAAAAACAATGGATAGCTGAAATATTTATATCAGATTGGAAATACAGATAAAAAGCATGTCGATTATTGACAACCATGCCTTCTTTTACTATCATAAAATAGAAAAATAAAAATCATTTTCATAAAATGAAGTATTTTATGTAATCTTTTAAGTGAAAAAAACGGCGGCATACAGGTGTACTTATCGTACTGCCTGCATACCGCCGTTTTATTCCTGTCAAACAGATCCGCTTGCCGGGATATTCGTCTAAGGTCTTTTCCCCTCGATTGTCTGTTTGATAATTTCCTGCATCATACTCTTTGTCAGTGTTCCTGTAATGTAGCCGAATACATTGCCGTCCGTATCAATCATAAATGTGGTAGGAAATGCATTTACATTGTACTTATAAAGAAATTCTCCCGTCATATCCATAACCGTCGGATACGTGTACTCATTTTCTGTAAGAAATTCTTTCACTTCATCCAGTGAAACATCCTGCTGCTTCGGAGAATCCTCAGACTTGGGGTTCGCGACACCCAGTATAATCACATCTTCCCCGTTTTCCCTGTATTCTTCATACAGCTCCTGGATATCCGGCATCTCCTGCCTGCACGGCCCGCACCAGGTCGCCCAGAAGTTTAAAAATACAACTTTGCCTTTATAATCAGAGAGCGTATGTTCTTCGCCATATTGATCGGTAAGAGTAAAATCAGGTGCCGGAATTTTCTCATCCTCTTCTTCCTTATCCTCCGAAGAAGGTTCTCCCTGTTCATCCGATCCGGGAACCGGCTGATCTTCGCCATCCTGCTCCGGATTCTCTCCCGGCGTCTTCTCACCTGTCTGCGCCGTCTTGCTGCTGTCTGGCTGATCCGCTCTGGATAGATAGCTGGTAATGCCATTCATCCAGCCGGTCCACATCATGATTCCCATGAGAATCATCAGCACACCGCCGGCCTTGACCGTGTACTTAACGACCTTTTGATGTTTCCGGAAGAAATCCAGCAGAGATCCGGTAAAGAGTCCCACAGCCAGAAACGGAATGACAAAACCAAGTGTATATACGCCAATCAGTCCGAATCCTGCTGCTGATGAGCCTGCGGAAGAAGCCATAAGAAGCACGCTGCCCAGCGCCGGCCCCACACAAGGTGTCCATGCAAAGCTGAACGTAAAGCCCAGAACAAGAGCCACAAGCGGATTCATCGCCAGCTTTCCCATCTGGAAAGGCAGGCGGCGTTCCCTGTTCAAAACCTTTGAACCAAAAAATCCCAGCTGATACAGGCCGAACAGTATTACAATGATTGCGCCGATACGGGCAAAAAGCACCTTGTTGCCGCCGAAGAAACGACCGGCTGCCGTAAATCCCAGTCCCAGCAGAAAGAATGCAAAACTTACGCCTATTACAAAAAAGAGCGTATTGAGCATTACCTTTTTCTTTTCATACCGGACAGTCCCGTCTTCGTCTACCGTTCTGGTCCCCCCTGCCAGATAACCGATATAAAGTGGTACAAGGGGCAATACGCAAGGTGAAAAAAAGCTCAGTATTCCCTGCAAAAATACAGTTAGTATCGGAACACTGGTTCCTAGTGAAAGTCCCATAATTATTCTCCTTTATTATGCAAATAAGTCATTAAACGCCTCGGCCATCGTGGGATGGGTATAAATCCCGTCACGAAGCACAGTATAAGGAATTTTAGCATCTATCGCCAGTTTAATCAAATTAATTATTTCATGGGATTGTGCACAAAAGAGATGTGCCCCAAGAATATAGCCCGTCTTCTCATCCAGAATCACCTTCAGTAATCCCCGTGGCTTGCTAAGAACCTGGGCTTTCGGTATAGCTGCTGCCGGCAGCCTCTTCACCAGAATGGAGTATCCCTGTTCCAGGGCTTCCCGCTCGGTCAGGCCTGCACGTGAGAAGGGCGGATCTAAAAAGACACTGTATGGTACCGTCCCCCGGTTTTCTCCGGTTCTGCTTTTATCACCCAGAATCTGTGATTTCACGATTCTAAAATCATCCAGAGAAATGTAGGTAAACTGGAGGCCGCCTGTTACATCTCCCATCGCCCAGATATTCGGTACAGATGTTCTTTTCCGAGCATCCGTCTTTACGGCATTTCTTTCATCCAGTTCGACTCCGGCAGCTTCCAGATTCAATTCCGATGTATTTGGTCTTCTGCCCGCGGCTATCAGAATTGCATCTGCTTTGAGCATCTCTCTTCCATTTTCAGTATTCACGGCAACAACCGCGTTCGTCTTATCGTCCTTTATTTCTTCCGTCTTACCGGAAAGGATGACTCTTATGTTCCTTTCCCTTAAGCTTTCCAGTACGGCCGCCGCAATCTCCTCATCCTCCCTTGGAAGAAAAACATCTCCATCCTGAATCACCGTAACCTGAGAGCCAAAATTAGCATACATCGATGCAAATTCCATGCCAATATAGCCTCCCCCAATAATGATCAGATGCTCCGGCAGGATTTCCAGGTCCATCAACGTTTCACTGGTATAACAGAAGCTGCTCTCCTTCAGTCCCGGTATCGGAGGAAAAAAGGGTCTGGAGCCCGTGTTAATAAAAATCTGCTCTCCAGTAATAATTTCCTCTTCATCCGTTTTTATTATCCTTATTCTGTGATTGTCTGCAAATTCAGCTTTCCCATTTATCACATCTATAGCAGCATTATCATTGAGTTTATGAAAATTTTTCTGTCTCAGCATACCGGTCAGCTGATTTTTCTTTCGGACAGCCGCCCGGTATCTGGCCGCCTTTTCTTCAAAGCCCCCTTTTTGTACTTCGGAAAGCTCCGCACTCTTGATAAGCGATTTTGAAGGGATACACCCCACATTAATGCAGGTACCTCCGTACATACCGGCAGATTGTTCTACAACGGCTACTTTTTTCCCTGCACCGGCCAATGCACCGGCTAATGTTTTCCGCCTTTTCCAAATCCAATAACAATCGCGTCAT
This sequence comes from Anaerolentibacter hominis, assembly GCF_032380675.1. Taxonomy (NCBI): domain Bacteria; kingdom Bacillati; phylum Bacillota; class Clostridia; order Lachnospirales; family Lachnospiraceae; genus Anaerolentibacter; species Anaerolentibacter hominis. Next base: position 1,274,082 of record NZ_JAWDIX010000001.1, on the reverse strand, counting down.
ATTCTCTCATTCTGCTGACCTCATTCCTCGTTTTTTCAGTTCTTTCCAACAACTGTAACTTTACCAATTACACTTTATACTGTTATTATATTAATTACAGTTAGTTTTGTCAAGCAGAAATTGAAAAAGCCTGTAACAATTTTCAATTACAGGCCTTTTCGATCAGACAAATAGATTCATCCGGGTGTCCCAGCTCCGGATAGCAGGTTAATCTTACCGGTCGCTGCTGAACAGAACATAAGACCGGCGTCTCCGTTGCGCCTGCCCCTTCCGCTTTCCATTCATCCGGCAATCCCTGAACAGAAATAGGAAAATCCGAATCGCTCCAGCCAAAACTTCGGCAGCAGGCAGTATTGGCAGATACAATCTGTAACGTTTTCTTTGAGACGGCACATACCGGGTTTGACAGCTGCTCCAGAAATCGGTGCATGTTTTCCATGCGCCGCTTCATGGCGGCACGAAGATTCACCAGCTCTGTGATATCCACACAGGTGCTGACAATGATAGGAGGATTTTCCTCTGCAATCAGCCGCTGTCCGCTGCTTCTCACCCAGATATAGCTTCCGTCCTGCTTCAGCATCCGGTACTCTGCCGTATAAGCGTTATTCCGGCTCAGAGCCGCCAGCACCTCATCCCGGAGCCTCTCCCGGTCTTCCGGTACTACGCTGTTCGCGGCCGCACATCTGGTAGCGTAAATAAATTCCAAACTGGTGTATCCCAGATACCCGAGAAAGGCATCGTTGATATAGAAGAACGGATAATCCTGTACGTCATATACTCCGGTAATTCCCACCAACAGGTTCTTCCCCAGCCGTTCCGTAACCACATCTTCTACCTGCTGTCTGCTCAGATTGATCTTCCACTCTTTCCCAGGCGAATCCTGCACCTCTTTTGCATCGGATCTGTGTTCTGGTTCTTTCATATCAGCCTGCCTCCTTCTATATAAGACATTCCGGTTCACCGGATGGATTGTCCTGAATCAGAAATTGTTCTCCTTCGTGGTGTATCACCTGGATCTGCTTCCGGTACGGTTCGGAATGAGGGTCTGCAAGCAGTCTGCCGATCACCGGAAAGTCCCCCCAAAAGTGCATGGGAAAAACAATCTGCGTGTCTGTCGTACGCATAAAATAATCAAACCCCCAGTAATACCGTTCCTCCTGCCTTGGGTCCAGAACCATAAAAGCCAGATCCAGACGCCTTCCCCGCAGCTTCTCCATTTCGTGCTGGAAACGTTTTGTCATATCCTGGTACTCCAGACTAGTCTCTCCTATCCATGTCCACCAGTTCAGATCTCCCGCATGATAAATGGTCCTGCCCTCCGCCGTAACGAGATAAGCAACACCCTCGTCCGTAGAAGCAAATGTCTCTACCGTGAACTCCCCGATCGTCACAGCTTTATCTGCCGGAACAAACGTAATATTTTCTGCTTTCGGGCACTTTATATCTGCCGAAAATACATAGTGTATATCCGGATACTGCTCCTGCCACGTTAATATGGTCCGGTTGAAATGGTCATGGTGGGCATGACTGGAAAACACATAGATCTGTTTCTCTTTATCAAAATCCGGCACCCTTCCTTTATAATAGTCAAATACAAATATGTGTTTCTCAAGCTCCACACAGAAGCCGCTGTGATCCAAATAAGTTACAAGCATCTCTCCTCATCCTTTCCGACGGAATATTTTCCTGTTTATTAACTAGTATAATACCAGATAGCAGATATACTCAATGAAATCTCAACATATTTAATCAGAAAACTGTCACTTCCAGCTTTCTCATGGGGAAAGAATTCAATTTTTACCCGATTCCCGCTTGATAATTGAAGCACTTTTTAGTACACTATATAAGTACCTTTCAAACAGGTTTTCGCCGCAGATCATCCCGATTCATATGCAGCGCATAAAAACCGGCTTTCAGAATTGGACAATGGTATGAAACAGTTAAAGCAGGACTTAAAAGACGGTCAGTTTAAACAGATCTATCTTCTTTGCGGAAGTGAATCCTATCTGAAACATTTTTACAGAGATAAGTTAAAGGCCGGTATCCTTGCTGATGACGATGGTATGAATTTCAGCCATTTTGAGGGAAAGGGCATCAATGTAAAGGAAGTCGGGGCGATCTCCCAGACACTTCCATTTTTTCGGGACAGAAGGCTGGTCTTAATTGAGCAGAGCGGTTTTTTCAAAGCACAGAGCGATATGCCCGAGGTAATCGCCTCCCTGCCGGAAACCACTTATATCCTGTTTGTGGAGAATGAGATTGATAAGCGCAGCCGCCTGTATAAAGCGGTAAAGGAAAAGGGCTATATTGCGGAATTAAATGGTATGTCCGAGCGGGAACTGGTCGTGTGGACGGCAACTCTGTTAAAGAGAGATCACAAGAAGATTACGGAACAGACGATCCGCTATTTTCTGAGCCAGACCGGAACCGATATGGAACGAATCCGCACCGAACTGGAGAAGGTCATCTGTTATGCCCTGGACCGGGAAGTGATTACGGATGAGGATATTGATGCGGTCTGTACACCTCAGATCTCCGGCAAGATTTTTGAAATGGTGGACGCAATTGCCGCAAGGCAGCAGGAAAAGGCACTGGCTCTTTATCACGATCTCCTGCTTCTGCGGGAAAGTCCGCTTTCGATTCTTTATCTGCTGACCAGGCATTACAATATCTTAATGCAGGTGAAGGGATTTCAGAAAGAACATAAAAGTCCGAAAGAAATTGCTCCCGCCGTTGGGGTTCCTCCCTTCGTGGTAAATAAGTATATTGCCGGGAGCAGTAAATTTACACACAGTCAGCTGACAGCGTCCGTTACCCGCTGTCTTGAGACAGAAGAATATATAAAAACAGGACGTTTGCAGGATGTTATCGGCGTAGAACTGCTGCTGATCGAGTTCAGCAATCCGTCTTGAAATAAATTATGGAGACGTATCGAAGCGGCCATAACGAGAACGACTCGAAATCGTTTTGTCCTTTACCGGGCACGAGGGTTCGAATCCCTCCGTCTCCGTTTCACACAGAAAGCTGTCGGACTATCGGCAGCTTTTTTTCCGGAGAGTTATTGTTTTGAACATACACAGGGAAAGGAATTGGTATAAAAATGGAATTACATATCAGAGAATTTACGGTACAGGATCTGCCCCAGATGATTCCCATCTGGAATAAAGTGGTGGAGGATGGCGTTGCTTTTCCGCAGCTTGATTTCCTGACAGAGGAAACTGCCCCATCTTTTTTCGGCAGCCAGACATTTACCGCGGTAGCTGAAATGGACGGCGCAATCGCCGGACTATACATTCTTCATCCCAACAATATAGGACGCTGCGGCCATCTGGCAAATGCCAGCTATGCAGTGCGCTCCGATCTGAGAGGCCAGCATATCGGTGAGGCTCTGGTGTGCGGATCACTGGAAAAGGCCGCCGAGCTGGGCTTTCACGTACTTCAGTTTAACGCTGTGGTGAAATCCAATGCGGGGGCGATCCACCTTTATAAAAAACTGGGGTTCATTGAGCTTGGTACAGTTCCGGGAGGTTTCCTTTTAAAGGATGGAACTTATGAGGATATTATCCTTTTCTACCATACTCTGTAACAGGCAAAGCTTCCTATAGAACAAACTCCGGCAGACTGCCATTTCCAGTCTGCCGGAGTTTTAATTTTCCTATTATTCTTTTCAGCCTCAATCCGTCAGGATGCCCTCTGCTGTATCTCGTTCACATTCTTGCTGATGGAATGATGAACTGGTTCCCACTGTACCGGTTTGAAGAGCGCCGCGATCGCGATCGGTACATAGGTAAAAATAAAGATCGGGAACGTAAACATATAGGCCAGCTTTTTAACCGGCGAACAGTAGATTCTCTTCCACTCCGTGGCCGTCGTAATCGCGCCGAACATGAACAGGGACAGATAGATACCCATAAAAGTCGCCCCAATCTCCGCCAGCGCCACTTCCGCCAGAAATGGCCGGCCGTTCGCAAGGCCATAGAGGAATACAAAAAGGTTTACAGCCAGGCTTCCCAGCGTAAGCAGCGTAGCCGGTGCAATCGTCATCATCATGTCAAAGCACTGGAAGCTTCTGCCTTTCACACATTTGGCCAGAAGGTTCCTGCCGTAGTGCTGGAGCACCTGGTAAAAGCCCTTTGCCCAGCGCATTCTCTGTTTCCAGGAAGCGCCGAATCTGGTGGGCTGTTCATCATACACCACTGCATTCTTACAGTAGCCGATCACCTCGCCCTGAATTACATTGTCGATGGAAAACTCAATATCTTCCGTCAGCAGATGATGTTTCCATCCGTGATTCTTCTCAATAATCTCACTGGAGACAAGGAATCCGGTTCCTGATATCGCACAGCTGGAATGACAGAGCATTCTCGCTCCGTTTAAGTAAGTGGATTCTCTTAAAAACCACAGGGCATAACCCGCTGAAATCCAGTTAGAATCATAATTCTTGGAATTCCGATAGCTGGTAATGACACGGTAGCCCCTGTCAAACGTCCTATTCATTTCTTCTACATAGTGGGGGTCCAGCACATTATCTGCATCGAAGACCAGATAACCCTCGTAATTTCTGACACCCACCTTTTCATCAATTTTGGCAAAGGCATAATCTAAGGCATATCCCTTTCCCACATTGACTTTATTAAACCGTTCAAATACTTTTGCGCCGTGATCTCTGGCGATCTGCGCCGTATTATCCGTACAGTTATCCGCCACAACATAGACATCCAGCAGTTCTTTCGGGTAGGTCTGCTGATTAATGCTGTCCAGCAGTTCTCCAATCACCGCGCTCTCATTTCTGGCTGATATCAGCACTGCAAACTTATGCTGTTCCTTAGCTGGTTCATTTTCTTTCTTATCTTTTTTCAGAAAACAAATAAAAATGTAAACAATCTGATAGGAATAGCACAAAAAAAACAGCACTAAGATAAGAAAATTAAAGTTTCTGACAAATGCAAGCATGTTACATATCTCCTCCTGTTTGTGCCATCCAACCCCTCTTTCTAAAAAGAGTTCGTGGGGCAGCATTTCTGTCCGGCAGCAAACTCCATGCACTATTTTTCTTTACTGATATAGAAAAATACCTATGTACACAGCACCGTCCAAACCGCTGGTCAACCCGCCATATTCGTTCTGTCTGAATTAGACAAAGCCGGATAGTCTGGCTTCCCATTCAAATCACACACAGTATAAGCTCTTTCCTGTGTTCTTTTTATGACCAAATTATGAAGAATTTATTAATGAAAAATGAAACAACCATAAGATTTTCTTGGGTCAAGTCTCTTATAACCGCTTTTTTCATTCATTCTTCCCGGTTTTCGACTAATTTATCACCTGTTCGATATTTATAAATTCTTAAGAATTACCGCTATTTTCCAGGTATAAATCTCTCCCACAGATCTTACATTTATATCACCACGAGCCATTCTACTCGAATTAATATAATTTATCAATAGAAATAATTCTTAATTTTGCTTCCGAATAATATTTCGGTAATATTCCTGATTATAACCGATAAAATAGATTTTATTCTGTCATTATTTAAGTTATCTGAAATCATGTGGACTTTTTTGGCATATATATTTGTGCTTTTTGCTGAATTTATCCGGTTAAGCCCCACCCCTTTCATGTAAACCGCTGTATTTTCGTCATATTTTGTTCATATTTGAACAAACAAATGCGCCGCTGCAAAAAGACCCCGGACAGAATTTTCACTCTGTCCGGGGCCTTTTTTTCGATTAAAATCCATCTTTTCTATTTCTTCTTTCGGTCCTCTTCGATTAAAATCCGCAAGGCCTCGATCCCAACCTCCACTGCCGCTGTCACATCATGGGAATCCGGGTCCATAATTCCTTTCAGCTTTCGCTCCTGATTCCATATCACATGAAAACAGGAACCGCACCGCACCCCCAGTGAAGCTGCCACTACATAGAGAGCTGCCGACTCCATCTCGCTGGCGAGAACACCCAGCCTTTTCCACGCCTCCCATTTATTCTGCAGTTCATAGGATACCGGCATACGGTCCGGCGAATGCTGTCCATAAAAAGAGTCCTTACACTGCACTACGCCCGCGTGCCAGGGTTTGCCCAGATTTTTCGCTCCCTGCACCAGGGCCCCCATCACGTCAAAATCGGCCACGGCAGGATACTCAATTGGAGCATATTCCCTGGAAGTCCCCTCCATACGAACGGCACCGGTAGCAATTACTACATCGTCGCTTTTCACATCCAGATGAATACCGCCGCATGTGCCCACACGGACAAATGTATCCGCTCCGATCGCGTGAAGTTCTTCCATCGCAATGGAGGCGGAAGGCCCTCCGATTCCGGTGGAGGTGACCGATACCTTTTCACCGCACAGCGTACCTGTATAAGTGACAAATTCCCTGTTTTGACTGACCTTCACCGGATTGTCAAAATACGAAGCGATAAACTCGCACCGTCCCGGATCACCGGGCAGAATACAGTAGCGCCCCACATCTCCTTTCTTACACTGGATATGAAACTGCAAATTTTCATTCATACACTTCACTCCTTCCTGTTACAGCCCAATTACGTTATTTTTATCATGGAAGTAGATAAGACTCCCCCTCTATAGGTGGTGAGTAAATAACAAATCCGTCATGGTGGGAGCCCAGTCTCCTTCCAAGATAAAGCCTCCGGCGGATTGCAGAGCCGCACAGATGTATTATGTCATGCAAAGCATGACGTGCGGCTCGCAGCAAGTACGCCGAAGCGTACTTGAATTTATTATACGGTTTAATCCTGCAAAAAGCAATGAAACTGAGCGCTCCTGCCATTCGTTCGCACGGATACCGCGCCGCACTCAGCCGTGACCGCATAGGAGCAGGATATGTCTCTGAGCCGTTCCAGCAGTTTTGCATGGGGATGTCCATAACGGTTATGCCTGCCGCAGGAGATCAGCACGGCTTCCGGCCTGGTTAATTCCAGGAATTCGGCCGGGGACGAACGGGCAGAACCATGATGAGCGGTCTTCAGTACGGTGCAGGGAGTAAGCAGCCCGCTCTCCAGCAGCTCTCTCTCCCCTTTTCCTTCCAGATCTCCGGTAAACAGCATAGAGAAATCTTTATACTCCAGTCTCAGTACCATCGACATTTCATTGGGTTTTGTACCCAGACAATCCTTCTCCGGATGCAGGCAAATAAGTCTGCACTCTTCACTCAGTGAAAGCGCAGCCCCCTGGAGCAGATAACCCACTTGTACACCGTTTTCTTTGGCTGCGCTCTTAAGCGTCTCATACTGCTCCGGCTCTTCGGCACAGGCAGGCAGGACCAGATACCGGATCTTAAGCCAGTCCTCCGGCTGTTCAAGCAGCCCCAGGATTCCGTTTATATGGTCCTGATCCGTATGGCTTACAAAGATCCAGTCCAATTTTCTTATTCCCTCCGCTTTCAGACAAGGCTTTATTCTGTTTTCCGCCACATTTTTAATATCGGAGCTGCCCCCGTCAATCAATCCGCAGGTTCCGCCCGGCAATTTAAGTAAAAAACAATCGCCCTGAGATACATCCATCATCAGTATTTCAGCCTGCTGGGTATACTTCGGCAGAACCAGTATGACTGTGCAGCAGAGAAACAGCACTGGAATGAGCCTGACCGGAATCTTCTTTTTCCTGTACCGGTTTAATAGAGACAGCTTCTTTCCCATAAGAGCCAAACCGATAAGGCAGAACCCTGTATACAGAAGAATACGAAAAAAGGAAGGCCTGCCCGTTACAATATAGTGAAACGGCAGTCTTCTGCACAGTCTGCAAACCAGCTTAAAGATCACAAAGATAGCTTCCGCGCCCCAGGCAAATACCCTGCCCAAAGGAAGCAGTATTATTCCGGTACCGCAGGCCAGCAGCAGGCAAGTAATCAGAACCCCGGCTGCCGGCAGGATAAACAGATTGAGAAATGGCCCGTACAGCGGCAGAGCTGAGTAGAACCAGAGCATGACAGGAAGGGTGACCAGCTGAATACTGAGACTTAAGATCATTCCCTCTTTCAGCCTAGCTCCTGCCGCCTGTAAGATATCGTTTCTCTTTAATTCACCGGTCTGTGGTTTCTGATAGATCCACGCCGCCTTCCATCCTGGGTATACCCCGCCGATCGCCAGGATTGCCCCAAAGGATAATAAAAAGCCGCTTTGGAACAGCTGCAGCGGGCTTCTAATTAAAATCAGCAGCGCGCTGAGAGCCGCGGCAGAAAGCAGATCATAACTTCTTCCGATCAGCGTTCCAAAAAGCATAATCAGAAACATGACAACCGCCCGGCTCGTTGACACGCTGAAATTCGTCATATAACCATAGGAAAGAATAACAAAGCAGGTAAGTACGGTTCTGGTCAGCGGATGCCTTATAATTTTGTTCAGCAGCCGATAGAGAGCCAAACCCAGCATGGAAACATGAAATCCAGAAATCGCCAGTATATGAGAAATCCCATTTTCCTCATACAGTTCCTTCACTTCTTTATCAAGGGAGGATTTATCACCCAGCAGCATAGCCTTTGCAAGGCCGGTGCTTTCAGGCTCCAAAACCTGTTCAAATACACTGGAAAAGAGCTGTTTTCCCTGCTCCAGACCCATGCGGTAATAATTTATGCCGTCATCCAGAATCCGACATTCCTCCGCCTCTATTTTCAGGTCAAATCCCCTGCTTTTATAATAGATCCATTCATTGAATTGCCCAGGATTCACGGGCTTAGAAAATACAGATGCCTTTCCGGAAATAAAGACCTTATTTCCGATGGCCATAGAAGCACGGTCCTCACCCGGAGGGCCATACAAAAACACTTTTTTACATGAATAGCGGTCAGCCGTCTTTTCCGGCTGCAGTGCGCAGTCTCTCAGATAATAGACCGTCCCGTAGCTGGTCCGCTCGATTCCATCGATCGTGCCAGCTCCAACGACCAGGAGATTGCTCTTCTCCAGTTTCTCTTCCAGCAGACAGGGCTTTTGTACCGTGCGAATCCGCACAGTCCCAAGCAAGGATAACCCGCCGAGCAGAATAAGGAACCAGACAAGCTGTCTCCTTCCATTCCTGGCCCAGGGCACCCGTTTCCCCCAGCGAAGAAGCAACGCCGACAGGACAAAAACAGCCGCCGGCAGCATCCACACAGTTCTGAAATATCCGGCCGCGCAGCCAGAAGCAAAGGCGGCCGCCGCCCACAGCATAGGCCGTCTTATCATATATTATTGCTCTCCCTCTACAATCTCCAAATTACGTTCAAAGAGCTGTTCAAAGGAAATATTTCCATGGAACATCACTTTGGTCTCTCCCTCCACCATAAACTGCACCTTGTTGACAGAGGCCAGATTCACCAGCGAATTAACCACAGAATAAAGCGCAACTTCATCCGTTACACTTTCCAGCTTGGTTAAAAACTCTTTACTAAAATCCACATAACAGATTCCGTCACTAGTAGTAACCTTCAGCAGCTTCGTATTGTCCGGTATGGTAGGATAGGCTTTGTCCTCTTCCAGTCCCTCCACCGCTTCCGGTCCCTTGATCAGCTGCTCTACTATCAGTTTTTCCAGTGATATCGTTCCGTCATAAACCACATTTATCTTGGTTTCCACCAGCTTCTTGCCCTTATTATTGGCAAAATACAGAGAAAAGGTTGTATTCTGATAATAGTTCGTTTCCCCGCCGGTATTGTCAATAAAGTTATCAGCATTCATAAAACCGATCTGCTTCTGGTTCTTGTCGGTGAGAGGAAAATCATTTACATAGAACTCCACATAATCCACGCCCTCCACCTGCACCAGCGTTTTCACCACCGCTGCCCGGTACAGGACTTCGGTTATAGTGTTCATCAGCTGATATGTCCTGTCATAGTACAGCGTCAGCTGCCCCTCATCCGTGCGCACATATTTGTAATACGGATTCATTGATTCGGGGCGGATTACCTTGCACTTTTCTCCTTCGGGAACCTGGTCGATTCGATCCAGTAATTCCTGGATCTGATCATCCACATTCGTACTCTCCGGCTCATAGGGAACCGCAACCAGCTTGGTCTCCTCCGGACTCAGATAGTACACATAGGTTCCGGCATCCGCCATCGGCTTAGCCTCTTCCTTCCTGCAGCCGGTCAGTGCAAACAGCAGCAACAGCAAAAGTCCGGAGGAAAGAAGGATTTTCTTGTCAATACGTAATCTCGTCATCTGCCTTCCTCCTTATGCCACAAAATTCAAAGGCACACGCATGGTAAAGGTGGTGCCTTCACCCGGCATGCTGTATACCTTCAGCGTGCCTCTGTGCATCAATATAACATTCTTTGTGATCGACAGCCCAAGTCCGGTCCCGCCGGTATCTCTGGACCTGGCCTTGTCCACACGGTAAAAACGTTCAAATATATTGGCCTGTTCATCCTCCGGAATGCCGACGCCGTTGTCCTCCACCTTAATATAGAAGAACTTATGGTCTGCATTCAGGGATACTCTCACCCAGCCGTCATCAAAATTATACTTCACCGCATTTTCAATCAGATTGCTGATTGCCAGCGACAATTTCACCTCGTCTATTTCAGCGGTTACCTGCCGAAAGCTCTCATAGACCAGCTCGATATTCCGTTCGCCGGCAATGGGTTTCAGCCGTTTTAATATCTGCTCCACCAGCTCATTAATATTTACTTCGGCAATGTTCAGGCTGCCCGCCTTCCGGTCCAGCTTCACAAGGGAAAGCAGATCGTTGATAATTTTATTTTCCCGGTCGATCTCCTTCGTGATATCCACCATGAATTCCCGGTACGTCTCCGCCGGAATATCCTCCTGCAGCAGCAGAGAATCCGCAAGCACCTTCATGGAAGTGATGGGGGTCTTTAGTTCATGGGAGACATTGGATACAAACTGCTGTCTGGAATCTTCCAGCGTCTTAAGTCTTGCCACCATTTTATTAAAAGCCGCTGAAATCGACTTCATCTCCGTAAAGCCGCCGGAAAACTTCACTTCCTCCATGTACCCTTCTGTCAAATGATCCAGGGACCGGGTAATCTGCTTAAAAGGCCTGGTCATCTTAGATGAAATAAATACAGCCAGCAAAAGGATGATGACACACAATATTACCATAAAGATCTGAACGCGCTGTCTCATGGCGTCCTGGAGGCTGTAAATATCCTTGATAGAAAAACTCATAATAATAACGCCTACCACTTCTTTCTCTGTGGTGGACGTAGTCATCGGAATAATCAGTTCCACGTACTGCCGTTTTTCATTGACCAGCGTATTGCTCTTGCCCCGGAGTCCGTTGATCGCCTCCTCCGAGATAATCGTCTTGTTCTGCTCCAGCCCGTAGGTGTCCTTTACAATACGCAGGGAATTGTCTACAATAACAATTCTGCCCTCGTACATATCGGTAATCATGGTAATCAGCGTGTTGATTTTATCGGCCTCCGCTCCGCCGGCACCGCTGAAATAGCCGGAAGTCACCACACTGTTCGTCACCATAATGCCGTAGTTGTTCAGGTCAGACAATCTCTGTTCCAGAGCCCGGTTGAAGTACGTGCCGGTCACGACGGCAGAAGATATAAGATTGGAAAGAATACCAAAGAGTATGAGAAGCAGAAAAATCTGCAGCCTCATACTCCGCATCACATCTTTAACTTTACTGATTCTGGAAGAAATAGCCAACACCCCATTTTGTATGTATATATTTCGGTTCGCTCGGATTTCCCTCTATCTTCTCTCTCAGCCTCCGAATATGCACATCAACGGTTCTCACGTCCCCAGGATAGTCATAACCCCAGACCGTATTCAGGAGAGCTTCCCGGCTGTATACCTTGTTCGGGTTGAACACAAGCAGTTCCAGTACATCAAACTCCTTCGCGGTCAGATTCACTTCCTTCTCATCCACATAAACCCTGCGGCTCTCACAGTCCAGTTTCAGCCCGTCATATACCACTACCTTCGGGCTCTCCTTCTCCACAGCCTTGCTGCTGCGGCGCATGATCGCCTTAATCCTGGCTTTTACCTCCAGGATATTGAACGGTTTCGTTATATAGTCATCCGCGCCGTATTCCAGGCCCAGAATCTTGTCCATATCGTCACCCTTGGCTGTCAGCATAATAATCGGCATATCAGAAAATTCTCTGATCTGCTGACATACCTCAAATCCATTCAGCTTCGGCAGCATCACATCCAGCAGGACAACATCATAAGTGCTGCTCTTGGCCATCTCCAGCGCTTCCTCGCCGTCATAGGCACAGTCAACCTCCATCCCGTCCTGCTCCAGGCTGAAACGGATACCCTTAACTATCAGTTTCTCATCATCAACCACTAACACTCTCTTTCCCATATCACACCTCGTCAATCTGTCGTTATCTTATCTCTTATCGAGTTTAATATTCCTTCTTTAATACCATCAATTCTGGTCAGGTCATCCACCGAACGAAAGGGACCGTTCTTCTCCCGGTCGGCAATAATCTTGTCCGCCTTCGACTCGCCGATCCCCGGCAGAGTCATCAGCTGTTCCTTTGTTGCCGTATTAACCGCCACCCTGCCGTCAGAAGCAGGCTGTCCTTCCTCCGGAAACAGTCCCGCCGCCGCTTCCTCCCTGGTTGGGATATAATAGCGGCTGCCGTCTGTCACACAGGCCGCCAGATTCAGCGCGTCTTCCGCTGCCTCTTCGGCAAACCCTCCGGCCTGCTCAAGCAGATCAAAGAGTCTGGCCCCTTCCTCCAGTTCATAGACGCCGGGCCTTAAAACCGCCCCGCAGATAAAGGCTACCGCTTTCTGTTCTTCTTTCCCGCGGCTTTCTTCCTCCTGGCTCTTCTGTACTTCCGGCTCTTCACCAGATGTCAGATTCTCCGTCAATAGGAACGCTTCTTCCTGCGCTTCCTTCCTGCTGTCTCTGCCCGTCAGTGAACAGACCAGCCCGGAAACAGCCACAAAAAGAAAAAAGCCGGCAACCAGCCAAAACCTTTTTTCTCTCATCGCATCCATCCTTTGCACAGTTCTCCCGCAAAGGCTATACTCCATACCGATTCGATGATTAGGACTAATTTTATTTTACCTGTTTCAAACCCCGATTACAAGTACCCTATTCATTTTCTTTTTGCGTAATCTGTCTCTATTTCCACCGGAAAAATGCGATGCCCGCAATGACCAGCGCCAGCCCGATCACGGAACGGAATTCAAACGGCGATTTCTCCTGTCCAAATAATCCCAGCAGCTCAATGACATAGGCGATAATAATCTGTGCGCTTACAATCAGCACAGCCGCTTTTGCAGGTCCCAGGCCGCTGATTGCCCGGATAACCGTAAATGTGATAAAGGCGCCTATAACGCCGCCCAGAAGGGCATATTTTTTGTCCATCTGAATCAGATTTCCAACATTACCTTCTCGGCCGGTCACAAACCATGCAATGGCGCAGACGATAAATGCCGTCAGCTGTACAAATCCGGCCGCAAACCAGATCCCCGACTGTTTTGTTACCTCCGTATTAAATACACCCTGAATACTCATCAGTGCTCCGGATAAAAGTGCTAAAAGAATACCCCACATAGTCCATACTCTCCTTCCAACATATTCTAAATTTCATAAAGCTCATACTTTTCCTTATTATGCACTTTTTTCTCTTCCTTAATCGACCCTGCAGGAAATTTATCCGTTGACATTAAGAGTGCACCATGCTATCTTACAATTAGAGTGCATTTTGCAATCTTAAAGGAGGAATTTATTTGTTGCAGCAGGTATCGGATTTTGAATTAGAATTGATGAAAGTGATCTGGAGTAACGGAGACATGGCTCTTTATTCAGAGATCACCGCAGCACTGCACGCGAAGCATATCCCCGCGGGCAAAAACACAATTATATCTCTGCTGTCCCGTCTGGTGGACAAGGGATTTCTGAAAGTCAATAAAATCGGGCGGCGCAATCAGTATACTGCCCTGGTATCGGCATCCGAATACCAGTCGGCGCAGACGGAGACGTTTCTGGATAAAATTTATGAGGGAAATGTAAGAGAACTGATTACCACATTGATACACGATGAGCGCATATCTCCGGAAGACTATCAGGAATTAAAAAATTTCTGGGAAGGGAACCGTAAGCAAAATGAATGATCTGATGAAAATTGTTTTATCCATGTCCCTGTCCGGGTCCCTGCTGATCCTGGTCCTTCTGTTAGGCAGGCCAATGATCCGGCACAAGCTCAGCAAACAGTGGCAGTATTATATCTGGCTGCTGGTCATCGCCAGGCTCCTTCTGCCCTTCTCTCCCCATCCTGGCTTGATGGGGAACCTGTTTCAGGTCAGGGATATTCCAGCTGCCGGTGCCGGACTTCAATTCGAAAAAGAAGCTTCTGCTCCGCTGGAATCAGAAACTCTGCCCTCTGGTCAAACTACAGGCAATCCTGTAGTACCGGAGCAGCCGGACTCCGCTTCCGGATGGAAGGAATTACTCTATCCTATGACAGAATATATCTGGATCGTATGGCTTGCAGGAGCCCTTCTTCTGTTTATACAAAGGCTGATTCCCTACCTGCGTTTCGGCAAGCGCTTAAGATCTGGATGGAACGAAGTTTCAGATGATTCGTCCAGAAAACAATTTCAGGAATTGACACATGGTGCGTCAATCGGCCTTTACACCAGTCCCCTCGCGGCATCTCCCCTGATAGTTGGCCTGATGCGCCCCTCCATTGTGCTGCCTGGCGAACCGCTCACCGGCACTGAATTTCAATATACCATTCTGCATGAATTAACCCATTATAAACGGCTGGATATGATCTATAAATGGTTGGTTCAAATAACGGTCTGCCTGCACTGGTTCAATCCCCTGGTTCACCTGATGTCACGTGAGGTAAACCGGGACTGTGAGCTTTCCTGCGACGAGGCTGTAATACGAAAGCTTTCTCCCCAGGAACAGCACACCTATGGGGATACCCTGATACACGCCGCCGGCCGGGCGGCCGGAGACAAAGACGCCCTGGCCTGTATCTCTCTGAGTAAAGGTGCGGAACAATTAAAAGAAAGGCTGGAATCCATTATGAAATATAAGAAGAGTTCGAAATTTGCAGTTGTTATGGCCGTTATCCTCACGTTAACGCTGGGCGCGGGATCTGTCGCCGCCGGAGCCTATACGGTGCCGGACACAGAAGCTTACACCGCTGCGTCTGATTATTCCATGTCCAAATCAGGAAAAACATATACCTATACGTATTCTCAGTCTGCCTATTACCAAAAGCCCTATATCTTTGAAATCGGCAGAGGCGCCAGGGGCAACGAATTCGGTCCCGATTATACGGAGAAAACCCTGATCCTGTCCGATCGGTCCGAGCTGACCTTTTTTCTCCATCCTACTCTGAAGCATGCACTGGACGATTCGGAAGCAGTCACCGCCCTTACGAAATTGTCCGACACGCTGAAAGAACGTTATGCAGACACCTCGCTGCCCTTTGACCATCCTTATTTAGTCAATATGGAATACGTAGGGGATAAAAGCCCTAAAACTCTGGCTAAAACCTATTACAAAAAGGGCCAGTTATCCTACTTTACGGCAGTCTTTCCCCTTCTGAACAGCAAAACCCAGAAACAGTATGGCAATAAAATGTTCAAGGATGATAAGATAGCATTCTTTGCCGCCTCTCTCGACGATATGGATTCCACTCTCATCAATTACTTTACGAAAAAAGCTTATAAAGAAAAGAGTATCTCTTTCTTCTCCGTCACTGTTCCCTATATGACGAAAAAAACCAGACAATACTGGATAAACAAAAGCAAGAAAGAGAAACGGACGTCATTCTATGCAGTATTGATGGAAGAAGATTAATTGAAAAACCGCAGCTTAAGCTGCGGTTTTCACCAATCAGGCAGGTATATTTTCCTGCCTGATCATTTTCACTTACTTTTCGTTTTTCTTCATTATTCACTCTTCATTCTTCATTACTCTCTTCAATATCCCAATCATTGTATCCACATCTGCTTCCGTAATGATAAGAGGCGGCACAAACCGGATCACATTCGGCCCGGCGCTCATGACGATCAAACCTGCCTCCAGAGCCTTTTTCACAATATCGCCCACCGGATGGGTAAATTCCAGGCCCTGCATCAGCCCCTTGCCCCGGCGCTCCTTGATATCAGAATAATTTTTTACCAATTCATCCAGTTTTTCTTCCAGATAGGGAGCTACCCGGTTTACGTTGTCCAGGACATGCAGCTTGTCGAACTGATCGAAGACGGCGCAGGCCGCTGCTGCTGCCAGCGGATTTCCGCCGTATGTGGTGCCGTGGTCCCCCGGTTCAAAGGCGTCCCCCACCTTCTTCACAGCCGCGAAAGCGCCCACCGGTACACCGCAGCCAAGGGCCTTTGCTGTCGCCAGTATATCCGGCTTCACCCCATACTGTTCATAGGCATACATAGTGCCGGTGCGCCCCATACCACACTGGATCTCATCAAAGATCAGTACGATATCTTTATCATCACAGAGGGCACGCACCCCCTGTAAAAACTCTTTCTCCGCCGGATAAATTCCGCCTTCCCCCTGCACCGGTTCCAGAATAATGGCGCAGGTATTTTCGTTCACCAGTGCTTTTACACTGTCCAGATTATTGAATTGCGCATAGACCACACCGCCAATCAGGGGCTTAAACGCCTCCTGATACTTGGGCTGGCCGGTCACGGTTAAAGCACCCATACTCCGTCCGTGGAAGGAATGGCCCATGGAAATAATCTCATGGCCCGCCTCCGGGTTCTTCTTCCAGGCATATTTTCTTGCCAGCTTGATAGCCCCCTCTATGGCCTCAGTCCCGCTGTTGGTAAAGAATACCTGATCCATGCCGGTGGCTTTCTGTACGAGAACTGCTGCCTCCGCCATGGGAACACTGTAATATAAATTAGAGGTATGAATTAATTTATCTACCTGCGCTTTCACCGCGCTGTTAAAGGCCTGGTTTCCATAACCCAGGGCAAATACAGCAATCCCTGCCCCAAAATCCAGATATTTCTTTCCGTCTGTATCGTACAGATAAACGCCCTCCCCCTTTTCCAGAACTACCGGGAACCGGTTATAGGTATGCATCAGGGCGCTGTCCGCCTTTTCTATGTATGGATTCATTTCTACCCATCCTTTCTATTTCGTAAATACGGTGCCTACACCACTGTTGGTGAAGAATTCCAGGAGCAGGCAGTGCTGCTGCCGTCCATCCAGAATATGGACCCTCTCAACGCCATTTTCCACCGCATCAATACAATTGGTTAACTTAGGCAGCATGCCGCCGCCAATGTAGCCCCCCGCGATCAGCTCCCTGGCCTCGTCAAGAGGCAGCACGGAAATTAATGTAGAGCTGTCCTTGGGATCTTTGTAAACCCCCTCGATATCGGTGAGAAACGCCAGCTTTTCCGCACCGATTGCCATAGCCACCGCACAGGCCGCGTCATCGGCGTTGATATTATAGGTCTGGAAATCATCGTCAATACCGATGGGAGCCACTACCGGGATAAAGTCATTGTCCAGCAGAGTCTTTATCAGTCCCAAATCCACCCCTGTAATATTTCCCACGAAGCCGATATCTTCTCCATTCGCATAGCGCTTTTCTACTTTCAGGGTAGCTCCGTCCTTGCCGCTGATACCCGCGGCCTTCACGCCCAGCTGTTCCAGCATCTGGACCAGGCCCTTGTTTACCTTGCTCAGAACCATCTCCGCGATCTCCATGGTCTCCGCATCAGTCACACGCAGCCCCTGTACAAAATGAGGTTCCTTCCCCACTTTAGAAATCCACCGGCTGATTTCCTTGCCGCCTCCGTGCACCACGATCGGTTTCATACCCACCAGTTTTAAAAGGGCCACATCCTTAATGACATTTTTCTGCAAATCCTCGTCTATCATAGCGCTGCCGCCGTATTTCACCACAACGATCTTGTTGGTGAATTTCTGTATGTAGGGCAGGGCCTCGATCAGGGTTTCCGCCCGCGTGATATATTTATTCATACTTGCTTCCATCTCTTTATCCCATCCCTTTCTTAAGAACGGTAATCTCCGTTTATCTTGACATAGTCGTAGGTCAAATCGCAGCCCCAGGCTGTGGCGGTCTCCGCTCCCATCTTCACGTCAATCAGGGCAGTGACCTGCTCCTTTGACAAGATCTCTGTGGCAAATTCCTCGCTGTAGTCCGCTGCCATGCCGTTTTTCACAATCAGAAGGGTTCCCGCGCTGCTCTGAATCGTCACATCCACCGCGTCCGGATCAAAGTCCGCCCCGGAATAGCCCATGGCGCAGAGAATCCGGCCCCAGTTGGCATCGCTGCCATAGATCGCCGTCTTCACCAGGTTGGAGGTGATGACCGATTTACTTAACACCGCCGCCTGCTCCTTGCTCTCAGCTCCAACGACCATTACCTCAAATAATTTTGTAGCTCCCTCGCCGTCTCCCGCCATCATCTTGGCTAAGGTAGTGGTAACATAATTCAGTGCCTGGCAAAATAGTTCATAATCCGCGTCTTTCTTCGTGATCTGCTCATTGCCCGCCAGGCCATTCGCCAGGATTAAAAGCGTATCATTAGTGGATGTATCCCTGTCCACGGATATCATATTAAAGGAGGTTTTGATATCAGCGCTTAATGCCTCCTGAAGCAGTTCCTTACTGATGGCTGCGTCTGTGGTGATCACACTCAGCATCGTTGCCATGTTGGGGTGGATCATACCGGAACCCTTGGACATTCCTCCAAGCGTTACCGTCTTTCCCTGAATCGGAAAGCTTACCGCACACTCTTTCGGGATGGTATCGGTGGTCATAATCGCCAGGGCCGCATCGTGGCCTGCCTCCCTTGTATCCTGTAAGGCAGCCTTTAATAATCCCGCTCCGTGCTCAATCTTATCAGCAGGCAGCTGCATCCCGATCACACCGGTAGAGGCGGTTAAAACCATCTCTTTCTCCGTGTTCAGGACTTTGGCAGCGGCCTGGGCCATCTTCTCATTGAATAAAACTCCTTCCGCTCCCGTACAGGCATTGGCGATCCCGCTGTTTAATATAACGGCGCGGGCACTGGCTTGTTCTTTCACCAGCTTCTGATCCCATTTGACAGGGGCCGCTTTCACCACATTGGTGGTAAACGTCCCTGCTGTCACCGCCGGAACCTCAGAATAGACCATTGCCATATCCTTTTTGCCGGATTTTCTGAGCCCTGCCGCCACACCGGCCGCCTGAAATCCCTTCGCCGCGGTTACGCCGCCTTCTAATACCGTAATTTTATTCTCCATTCTTCTCTCCGCCTTTCCTTACGGGAACATGGGAACAACTTTCAGTCCCGTGTTCTCTTCCAATCCAAACATCAGATTCATATTCTGTATTGCCTGACCGGCAGCCCCCTTCACCAGATTGTCCAGGGCGCCCATCATAATTATTCGTCCGGTCCGCTTATCCAGCTTCACATTAATATCAACGAAATTGCTGCCTTCCACCCAGCGGGTCTCCGGATACACATTCTCCTGCAGCAGGCGGATAAAATATTCTCCGCCGTAATATTTCTTATAAACTGCCATGACTTCTTCATATGTAATATCCGGGTTCGTCAGACTTGCATACTCCGTTGCAAGAATACCCCGGTTCATCGGTACCAGGTGAGGCGTAAAATTCAACAATACCGGTTTCCCCGCAGCGTAGGAAAGCTGCTCCTCTATCTCCGGGGTATGGCGGTGATTTGCCACCCCATAAGGCTTAATGCTTTCATTCACCTCACAGTAGAGGTTGGGCAGTTTGGCCCCTCTGCCGGCACCGGAGGTCCCGGACTTGGCGTCAATAATCAAAGTATTGGGATCAATGATTCCTTCCTTTACGAGCGGATAAGCTGTCAGGATGGAACAGGTGGTATAACAGCCGGGATTGGCTACCAGCCGTGCCTTTGCCACATCCTCCCGGTTGATCTCACACAGCCCGTATACCGCTTCTTCTATATAAGAAGGACTGGCATGGTTCAGTTTGTACCATTCTTCATAGATTGCCACATCCTTTAAACGGAAGTCAGCACTCAAATCAATTATTTTGACTTTTGAGAGAACCTTCTCGTTCACCAGAGAAGCACAGAGCCCCTGAGGCGTAGCGGTAAAGATCACATCCACGCAATCTGACAGCTCCTCCAGGTTATCCTCCCGGCACACATCGTCCACCAGCTGAAACATATTCTGGAAAACCTCACTGTATTTCTTATCCGTATAGCTTTTCGAACCATACCATACAATCTCCGCCTCCGGATGCCCCAGGAGCAATCGCACCAGTTCCTGTCCCGCATAGCCGGTAGAGCCGATAATTCCTACTTTTACCATGTCAGATACCCTCTTTCTTCTTTCAGGCAGTTTCCTGTTCATTTGCAATGTAATATGAATATTTTCTCATAATTATACATTCTTGTTTATAAGATTGCAAGAGTGAATTATAACTTTTTTCCCTTAAAATAAGCGGAATTATTTTTTCAGAAAATAAAAATTAGCTATTGCATATTATTTGCAATTGATGTATATTTATAATGTCATTTTGAAACAGACATACATAAAACGAGTCACGTAAGTAAAATAGCATTGCTTTCGTATGAATATGATTGGAGGACTGTTAGTATGAAAAAGGAAAAAGTTGTACTCGCCTATTCCGGCGGACTGGACACTACTGTATTAATTCCATGGTTAAAAGAAAACTATGATTATGAAGTTATCTGTGCCTGCATTGACGTAGGCCAGGGCACTGAGCTGGACGGCCTGGAAGAAAGAGCAAAATACACCGGAGCCGATAAATTATACATTGTCAACGTGGTAGATGAATTCTGCGACGAATACGTGGTTCCCTGTGTGCAGGCCGACGCCGTCTATGAAAACAAATACCTCCTGGGCACCGCGATGG
Source organism: Anaerolentibacter hominis (assembly GCF_032380675.1). Lineage (NCBI taxonomy): Bacteria > Bacillati > Bacillota > Clostridia > Lachnospirales > Lachnospiraceae > Anaerolentibacter > Anaerolentibacter hominis. The sequence continues at coordinate 1,253,271 of NZ_JAWDIX010000001.1, read as the reverse complement.
CACGTCCTCTGATCGCAAAAGTATTAGTTGACATTGCCAAAAAAGAAGGTGCGGTTGCCATCTGCCACGGCGCTACCGGCAAGGGCAACGACCAGGTCCGTTTTGAGCTGGGCATCAAGGCACTGGCTCCTGAATTAAAGATCATCGCTCCCTGGAGAATCTGGGATATCAAGTCCCGTGAAGAAGAACTTGCATATTGTGCAGAGCGGAATATCAATCTTCCCTTCTCCGCGGATAACAGCTACAGCCGTGACCGGAACTTATGGCATATCAGCCACGAGGGACTGGAACTGGAAGACCCTGCCGCTGCTCCCAACTACGACCATATGCTGGTATTAGGCGTCAGCCCGGAGAAAGCGCCGGATGAACCGGAATCCCTCTCTCTCACCTTCGAAAAAGGTGTTCCGGTAGCTTTAAACGGCGAGAAAATGAAGGTCTCCGAGATCATCACAAAGCTGAATGAGCTGGGCGGTAAGCATGGTGTGGGCATCGTGGATATCGTGGAAAACCGTATGGTCGGCATGAAATCCCGCGGCGTCTATGAGACTCCCGGCGGAACCATCCTGATGGAAGCACATATGCAGCTGGAAGAGCTGATCCTGGATAAGGAAACCATGCTGATGAAGAAAGAGGTTGCAGCGAAATACGCCGATGTGGTTTACTCCGCAAAATGGTTCTCACCGCTGCGTGAGGCTCTGCAGGCTTTCGTAGAGTCTACCCAGAAATATGTAACCGGCGAAGTTAAGATGAAACTGTACAAAGGAAATATCATCAAACAGGGTACTACTTCTCCATATTCGATCTACAACGAGAGCATCGCTTCCTTTACAACCGGTGATCTCTATGATCATCACGACGCAGAGGGCTTCATCAATCTGTACGGCCTTTCCACCAAGGTTCGGGCTATGAAGATGGCGGAAGCCGAGAAAAATAAATAATTATACCGGGATATGAAAACGGGAGGCAAAAGCCTCCCGTTCTTTCTATTCTGCCTGCCCAAGAACAACATTTAGTAGATTAAACTCTATCGTTAGAGGATCGGTGCCGCCCGCTCCATCCATGTCCTGCACAATGGTAAAGTTCTCAGCCTTCCCCTCCGCTATGCTAATTTCCCTGACCATACAGAAGTACAGCACATTGTCTACTGTCACAAAGTGATCAGGCGTACTGGCAAATGTATAAACCTTATTTACTTGTGACGTTGGATCTATCATTTCAAACCATGCCGTATCTTTATAATCATCGGGAACCGCAATCTGGAATGCAGCATAGTATTTTTGAGCTGTAAACGGATTCATCGTTCCGGTTACATCAATGTGAGCTATTCTGTCATCCTTATCGTCACTTTCATTGTAAGTATATTCCAGAGAAAAATACCCAAAATCCTGACGATTTACTGCATCCGTCTTGTAACCTTCATAAACGGCAGCATCCACCTTCTTTACCAGCTCATCCCTTAACTTTACTTGCCCCATTGATATCTGATAGGTCGTAGGACTGTAATACGCTTTATCTCCGTCAAAATCCACTGTAATACTAAAATCCCGGGCATAGGTAGCCGGATGCGTATCCGGTCCCACGAGCATAATCAATACGTAGTAAGTATGTTCTGCATTGTCACTCCCGGTTAACGTCACTTTTCTTGAGAGTACCGTATTACTTTCGGTAAGTGCCGCCTTCGCTTTGATTAACAAGTCCTCTGAGGCAGCGAATTCCCTTGGTATCTCAAATTGCAGAGCCGCATAATAGCCTCCCCATTCTCCCCACATACCCCAGTCAAAATCACTTGGTTTAGAACCCGGATTATAGCTTTTGAATCCCGTCGTTCTCCACAGCGTCCCCTGTGCTGTCACGTTTTGCCCTGCCTGAGTATAATGCAGTGTAGAATGAGCTAATTTGGGTTTATGTTCCCACTCCGTCGATTTATCCTCATCCGTCGTCTTAAAAGGAAATGCCGTTTCGTAGACAGCAGATTCTGCCGCCGTTATATTAATCTCAGAATTATGTACCTCAGGCTTCGGCCCCGGATCGGGTGAGGGTACAAATCCGCCGCCACCTCCACCGCCGCCGCTGATTGTGCCGCCGGTACTTCCTTCTTCTGTCTTGTCCTGATCCTCCACCCCTGTGGTTCCTTCCGCCACATTCAGATCTTTCACATCCACGTCAAGCTTCGCATTGTTTCCGCTGATATCCGCCTGGTTTATCTGTCCTTTTCCTGTCAATTGTGTATTATCGCCTTTGATCTGCGCCTTATCCACCGTTCCATTGACTTCAATCTGCGCAGACCCTGCCAGGCTTTCCAGCTCACGGACGTCCCCATTTAAAACCACGCGCATCGGCGTTGTATCATCCACAAGGCGCACCCGCTCCGCCGGTATATTTAAAGTAACATTGCCGGACTCTATATTTGCCGTATTTAATTTAGCGCCTTCTCCTCCTATTTTCACTTCTCTGGACGAATTGCCCGGTCCTACCTTTAAGTCTCCCCTATAGCCATTTAGGTTTACCGAAGCAGATGCCGTATTTGGCGAAATAAAGACCAGATTCAGGGCAGAAGAAGCATCCTGCACAGAGTTCAGGGAACGTGTTACGATGAGCTCCTGCACTCCGGTATTCTCTGTCAGATGCAGATTGGTCAGGACAGCGGCCTCCGCCGCCTCTTTCCACGTATCTGCTGTTTCCACACGGTTGACCTCACAGTTTACCAGAGTAACCGACTCTACGCCTTCCTCCAGGCGCAGGCTGCCGCATACCTTCATATTCTCCAGTGTCACACCTGTCTTTCCAGCTGAGGCGCGCACCGTCACATTGCCATAAAGACCGTCTTTACGATATATAGTTCCATCCCTACTATCTTCGCCGCTTATGATAAGATCCTCCGGCACCGTAATCGTAACCGGTTTGCTCTTGGCCGTTATCGCTTCCTTCTTATATTTTTTAAGAGCGGATTTGCTCTGATAGGTCTCCGCAGTCAAAGTAAAGGCTCCTGCCTGAGTGGGGCACACCGTTCCATCCGGATTCACCTTCGCTTTTGCCGTATTATTCGACAAAACCCATCTGGTCTTATCGGTTGCCCTGCCGCCCGATTTGGTCTCTATCGTCCGGTTAAAATCAAATTCATCCCCCACCGCCAGCAGATTTCCGTCAGGAGCGTTGTTGATCTTAACCGCCTCCGCATTCTCTTTCACCTGGATACGGCAGCTTAAGTTTGCTACCACCGCCCCGCTCTTTTTGCTGCTGATTGTGCAGACGACATCGGTTGCTCCGGCTTTAACCGCCTTTACAAGTCCTTTTCCTGTCACCTTTGCAACCTTAGAATCGCCGGATTTCCACTTGACATCCCAGATACTTCCCGCGTTTGCAGGCGCGTTTCTCACCTTTAGCTGGTATGTACGTTTTGTACCCGTAACATTGTCCTGATTAAGATAGAGAACCTTCTCTTTCTTGTTCAGACTGTAGGACGCCGCCTCTGCTTCCGGAGCATTCCCGAACAGCACGGTTCCCAGAGTGAGCACTGCCGCCAGGCAGACAGCCAATAACCTGATTTTTCTTCCCTTCATAACTATCCCCCATTCCGAAGCGTTTGCGGGGCAGTCTATATGACTTTTCACGCTGCTCCCCTTCTCGCTTACTTGTTTCTATTCTATCACTTCTGCAGCTATTAACCAATAACTTTGATCGTTTTACATCGTCAGAATAGACGGAATAAATTTTTCAGATCATTTATGGTATAATGTCGTAAGACATTATACCGGTGCCGGAGCGCAAAAGGCCGCAGGCCTTTTCCAGTGCTCGGAGTGCTAACGGCCGAAGGCCGTTTTCCCCCTGGAGGGTATCATAACGTTTTGTAGTTATGGTATACTAAAGGTAAACTAACCGGAAAAATCAATTCCGGTTTTCGATTAGAATGGAGGTTCCCGTCATGCCCGGTTTTACTACACATTATCTCTTCGGCACATCCTGCTTCGCCCGGATGCCGGAAAGCACCCTGAAATCCCAGATTGCCCGCCACAAGCATGTCTACAGCTTTGGAGAGCAGGGACCAGATTTCTTTTTCTTTTATCTTCCCTCCCATCTGAGCAGAGCTCCCATCGGCACCTTGATGCATGAAGAAAATGCAGGACGGTTTTTTCGGTCTATGCTCCGCTTTGCAGAAAGTCTGCCGGACCGGGAAGATCAGGCCATCGCTTACTCCTATCTGGCTGGCTTCCTGGGGCACTACTGCCTGGACTGCGCCTGCCACCCTTATATCTACAGCCGCACAGGCTATGATCCGGACGGAGTGAAAGAAAAAGGATATCTGGGGAAACATGTGGACATGGAGACGGATATCGGAACCCTTCTTCTGAAAATGAAAAAAGGCCGGCTCTCCTCCCGGTTCCGTCAGGCGGGCACCATCCGCATGACCCATCGGGAAAAGCAGATTGTGGCCCAGATGCTGAGTTACAGCATTGCATGTGCCTATCACCGCCGAATCTCCTACCCGCTTATGTATCTTGCACTGACCTTTCTGCCCCTGGGCGTCCATGTGCTCCATGATCCCTCCAGTAGAAAAAGAAAAGCCTTTTCCGCTGTGGAGAAAAAGCTGCTGGGATTTGAATTTGTCTCTCCCCAGATCGCAGCGGACCGGGAATCGGACGAACACAATGTATTAAATCTGTGTTATGAGTACTGGGAACATCCCTGGAAAAAGGGAGAATGGAGTTCTGCCTCCTTCACGGACTTGTACGAAAAGGCCGGGAAGGATTATAACAGAATCTTTATGGCGATGGCAGATTTCGTGGAACAGCCGGGGGAACAGAGTTGGAGAAAAGCGGTAAAGGAAATGGGAAATCGGTCGTATCATAGTGGATTGTAAGAATAATTGCGTCTATAAATTCGATTGTCTATCAATTGGACACAATAGAATAGGGCTATCAGCATAAGCTGATAGCCCTATTCTCATTATGGCAAGCGCCTAATTTCAATACAAATTTACGCCTCAGGAGCTGGATCTTTTTTAGTTATACTACTCATATCAATCGTATAAGTAATCGGTTTGAAAGCATCTCCTGTGCCGTCAAAATCGACTTCAATGCTAAGATCATTTTCAGTCTTTAATCTAACAATAACATTAAAGTATGTTACACCGTCAACCTCGTCAAAAGCTTCATGGTTAAATTCTTTATTCATTTTAATAATAGTAGAATTTTCCAACCCCTTTGGAAGAGGAATCTGTATAGCCGCATAATGACCACTCTGCTCACCTACATCTGAACGATTAAACTCAACAAACCCTTCTACCTTATTCAATTCGCCAGATGCAATGTATTTCGTTCCGTCATTTTCGTCTGGTACGTAGGTTAAAGACATATCAGCCAGAGCAGGAAGTCCCTCCCATTTAGCTTTAACATATTCATTGTAAACTGCTTCCGACATAACCTGAGGTACTGCCTGATCAGTATCAATCAATTCAACCTCACTCATGTCGAAATGATATGTAGCCGGAGCATAGGCTTCCCCAGCGCCATCATAGTCTACCGTAATGTCAAACGAACGAGCTTCTGCAGCATCATTACCTAACCATTTAATAGTACTGAAGTAAGCCTTGCCTCCAACATTATCAAAAGCATCTTTACCAAATGTTTTATCAATCGTACCATCGTTAACTCGAACAGTAATGTCCTCTGTAGCGTCAGTCGGGATTTCAAATTGAATTCCCGCATAATAACCGCTCTGTTGGTCAACATCGCTGCTGAAGCCTGTAAGCCCGTTTACTTTGTAAAGTTTACCGGTAGCTTTAACATTATTTCCATTCTTACTGTAATCCAGTTTAACCCGGCTATAATCTAAATCGCCAACGATTGAATTATATTCTGTATAAACAGTTGTACTCATAACTTCCGGCTCTACAACAGATGCTTTCGCACATAATTCTACACCAGAGAAGTCCAGACGGTAAACGGTTTCATCATATTTTGTTCCTTCTCCATCCAGGTCAACGGTAAGCTCGAGAACCTTGCCTGTCGTCTCTCCTTCTTTTGCAGCCAGATACAGAAGACTGAAATATGTCACATCATCTACAATATCAAATCCCTCTTTAGTAAAGGTCTTGTTTGTAGATTTAATAGAGATTGTATCTTCATATCCTGTTGGAATCTTAAACTGGATTCCTGCATAATATCCGCTTTGCTCATCTGTCTTTGTTGTATTAAACCCAGTAAAGTCATCGTTAAAGTAGAGTTTACCAGAAACTGTAATCTGCTTTCCAGAAGAAAGCGTAATGTCCTGCATATCAGACAAACTGTTTGGTTTGCCCGCCCAAGGATCATCAGGATAACCTTTCGCATATACAGCAGCATCCATTACTGTAAATTCTACATCAGAATCATTTGTCGTCGGTCCGATCGGTCCTACGATAGCTCCGCCGCCGCCAGTATTTCCAGTCGATCCGCCGTCGGTAACAGGTTTGCCGTTTCCATCGGTTACGCCGGTAGCATTATCGGCAACATTTACCTCGTTGACTGCTACACCAACTTGTGTGTTATTGCCGGAGATTTCTGCCTTCTCGATCCTGCCGTTTCCGCTAAGAACAGTTTCTCCGCCTTTGATAACAGCAATTTTCACCTGACCATTGATAACCAGATTTACATTATCTGCTTCGCTGTTCAGAGTTTCCACTGACTGGTTCAGAACAATTTTTGAGTCAGTTGCTATAGCAGAGATTTTTACATTATTTGCCGGGATTGTAAGATGCACCTCTGCGTCGGTGTTAATCAAAACTGAGTTTGCCCTCGTAGAAGATCCCTGAATTTCTATTTTCCCATTTTCAAGTAAAGAATTAACAATGATATCTCCATCAAATCCATTCAGTACAACTTTAGAAGTTGCAATCTGAGGTGATACAGTGACCGTCCTGATTTTAGAAGTAGCATCCTGGGATACATTGATATTCTTAGCAGCTAATGCATTAAAGATAGTAGTATTGTTCTGTACCGTCAGATTTAACGGAAGATAAGAAAATGCAGCCGCTTTTACAGTATCAACGGTCTCTGCTTTCATAACCTTACAGTTTTTCAGGGTAACGTTCTGAACGCCCTCTTCAATCTGAAGGTTTCCGTAAATCTTCATGTTTTCCAGCACAACATTATTGGCTCCTGCGGATGCTTTCACGGTTACATTGCCGTAAACGCCGTCCTTCACATTGATAGAGCCATCTTTCAGATCTGCTGATGCAATCGTCAGATCTTCCGGTACGGTGATCGTAATCGCTTTACTCTTAGCAGTAATCGCTTTGGAACCGTATTCTTTTTTAGCAGCCTTGCTCTGATAGGTCTGGGCAGCTAATGTAAAGGAACCGGCTTTGCTCACGGTTACAGTACCGTCGGAAGCTACTTTGGCGCCTGCGGTGTTCTTACTCAGAACCCACTGGGTTTTGTCGGTAGCTTTGCCGCCGGAAGCAGTTTTCATTGTCCGGTTAAAATCATAGGATGAACCGATGGCCATCATATTATCTTCCGGTGCGTTGCTGATCTTCACAGATGCAGCGTTCTCTTTTACCTTAATGTTACATTTCAGTGTAGCAAGCTTAGCACCGCTGCTCTTCTTTGTAACTGTACAGGTAATCGTCGCGCTTCCTGCCTTCACCGCTTTTACAAGGCCTTTAGAAGAAACCGTTGCCACCTTCGTGTCATCGGATTTCCATTTTAAAGACCAGGCGCTGCTGGCATTTTTTACTTTCAGCTGATAGCTGTCTGCTGTCTTCGTAACATTATCTTCGTTCAGATACAAGATCTTATCCTTTTTGTTTAAGGAATAGCTTGCCGCCTCGGATTCTGTGGAAAACATTACAGCGCTTCCCAGAACCATGGCAAATGTCAGAACAACAGCCAGGAGTTGTTTCATTCTCTTTTTCATTAGAGCACTCCTCTCCCTTCCTTTTAAATTGTGCTTTCGCACATTATTTTATAGAATCCTGTCCCAAAACGCTGTCTAACTCCCCTATGTACATCTTAACTGTATTCTGGAACGGCATTACTATCCTATTCCCCCATTTTCCCACTGGCAGAAATAAATAAAACATTTTACTATTTGTGAATATTATACGTCAAATTTAGATCAAATTCAACTAATAGTTGTAATTTAAATACCATTTTCTACCAACTGTTTTGGTTCTTTGTGTAAACTGGGAAAAGGAGGTAAACTAATGGTTGAATTGGGAAATAAATTAAAACGACTACGACTGGAAAAGAAACTGACACAATCCCAGGTTGCAAAGCTGTTAGGTGTTACCGGCAGTATTATTTCAGCTTATGAAAATTCACTTCGGCAGCCATCATATGAAAACCTGATCAAATTAGCTGCACTTTATGGGGTCAGTACGGACTATCTACTGGGGGTCACTCGAAAGCCGGCTTTAAATACGAATGGTCTTTCGAATAAGGAGGTTTCGGTTCTATCTGAATTGATTGAAATAATGAAAATAAAAAGCTAGATTTCGTCGGACATCCTTACAGCCGAATAAGGAATGTGCCGCAGTCATATACCCGCGTCTCCGGCCGTCGTCTGTAACAGCTTAAACTTATGCTGGAGCCACATCCCCGGAGGATTTTGTATCATAGGCAATGTGGTTTCCTATAATACAATAAAGCCCCTGCAGAGATTTCCATCCCTGCAGGGGCTTTTGCTTTTTCAATTAATATGTGGCCTGTGTCTGTTCAGCCTTTGGGTTAAACCCGTTGTCCTTCAGCGCCTGTATAATCGCCTTTTTATGCTCGGTGCCAAATGCTTCCATCGTAATGGTAAGCTCCACCGCCGCATTCCTGTTGATGCTGACAAACTGATTGTGATCCAGACGGATGACATTACCCTGCATCTTGGCGATTACCTCCGCCACATGGAGCAGTTCACCCGGACGGTCCGGAAGCAGCACGGAGACAGTAAAGATTCGGTCCCTCTGAATCAGGCCGTGCTGTACCACACTGGCCATGGTAATCACGTCCATGTTTCCGCCGCTCAGCACACACACAACCCTCTTATTTTTGCAGTCCAGATGCTTGAGGGCAGCTACAGTCAGCAGGCCGGAATTTTCCACAATCATTTTATGATTTTCCATCATATCCAGGAAGTTAACAATCAGCTCTTTATCCTCAACCGTGATAATCTCGTCTACATTCTGCTGTATGTACGGAAAGATATTCGGCCCCGGTGTCTTCACCGCCGTACCGTCCGCGATGGTATCCACACCCGGCAGGGAGACTACCTTGCCTGCCTTTAAAGATTCCTGCATACAGTTGGCTCCTGCCGGCTCTACCCCAATTATTTTAATATTGGGATTGAGCATCTTGGCAAGGGTGGAAACTCCGGCCGCAAGGCCGCCGCCGCCGATGGGGACAAGAATGATATCCACGGTCGGGAGATCCTTTATAATCTCCATGGCAATCGTTCCCTGGCCGGTGGCCACAACCTCATCATCGAAAGGATGAACAAATGTGCATCCTTCCTCCTCTGCTATTTCCAGAGCCCTCTGGCAGGCCTCATCGTATACATTTCCGTACAGGACGACCTCCGCCCCATAGCTTTTCGTCCGGTTTACTTTGATTAAAGGAGTGGTGGTAGGCATGACGATCGTCGCTTTCACTCCATAGAGCTTAGCGGCATAGGCAACGCCCTGGGCATGGTTGCCCGCGGAAGCTGTAACCAGCCCCTTCTCTCTTTCCTCCTGAGAAAGCGTACTGATTTTATAGTATGCCCCCCTGACCTTATAAGCGCCGGTATACTGCATATTTTCCGGTTTCAGGTATACCTTGTTTCCGCATGCATCGCTGAAATATTCACTGAACACAAGATTAGTGGGGTTGATCACATTTTTAACAAGTTCTGTCGCTTCCTCAAATTTCTCTAAAGTCATCATAATACCATCGCTCCTCATCTTTCCGCATCAAACGGTGCGCATCCTTACAGCCCCGGACCAATACCAGGCTGTTTATTATCATGTATATTATTATTCCCTGCCTACTCCTTTGCGGAGTCATTCTGGAACAGGGCTTTCACAAAGGCCTCGGCGTCAAACTTCTGCAGATCGTCAATCGTCTCTCCCACGCCGACATATTTTACCGGGATGCCAAGCTCCGACTGTACGGCAATGGCGATTCCCCCCTTTGCCGTCCCGTCCAGTTTGGTAAGGATAATACCGGAAATATCCGCCACCTCCTTAAACTGCTTCGCCTGCTCCAGGGCATTCTGCCCGGTAGTACCGTCCAGAACCACCAGCGTCTCCCGGTGTGCCTCCGGATACTCCCGGTCAATCACACGGTTGATTTTCCGCAGCTCCTCCATCAGGTTTTTCTTATTGTGAAGCCGTCCTGCCGTATCACAGATCAGTACGTCCACACCTCTGGACTTGGCCGCCGTGATGGCGTCAAATACAACCGCAGCCGGGTCAGAACCCTCCTGCTGGGCGATAATATCCACATGAGCCCGGTGCGCCCATTCCGTAAGCTGCTCGATTGCCGCAGCCCGGAACGTATCGGCCGCCGCAACCATCACCTTCTTGCCCATCTCCCGCAGCTGTCCGGCCAGTTTTCCTACCGATGTGGTCTTGCCCACGCCATTGACTCCCACAACCAGCACAACCGCCTTTTTATTTTCAAACTCATAATCAGCATCGGTCACCTGCATCTGCTCCTCGATGCTCTCGATCAGCAGCTCCTTGCAGGCACTGGGGTCCTTGATGTGCTGTTCTTTTACCTTTTCTTTCAGGTTATTCAGAATCCCAGTCGTGGCGTTAATTCCCAGATCGGCCATGATCAGCACTTCTTCCAGCTCTTCGTAAAAATCGTCATCTATACTGGAAAATCCGCTGAAAATGGAATCAATTCCCGACATAATGCTGTCTCTTGTCTTTGTAAGCCCCGCCACAAGGCGGCTGAAAAAACCTTTCTTCTCTCCCATATTCCTACCTCATTCAAGTACGCCTCGGCGTACTTGCTGCGAGCCGCACGTCATGCTTTGCATGACATAATACATCTGCGCGGCTCTGCAATCCGCCGGAGGCTTTATTTTGGAAGGAGACTAGGCTCCCACCAAGACGAATTTGTTATTTACTCACCACCTATTCAGGGGGGAGTCTTATCTACTTCCATGATAAATCTTATTCTCAAATCTTAAACCGCCAGGCACCCTGCCCGTTCCATACCAGAACAAAGACCGGGGTTTTATGATGCGGGAAACACAGTTTCCTATATCACAAAAAGCGTATGCCCAACCTCTCTATCATAGTACAATTTCCGCTATTTGTCCAACTGATCATCCAGCAGATTGACGGATACCATGGTGGATACTCCCTTCTCCTGCATAGTAATGCCATATAGGATATCCGCGGCCGTCATTGTGCCGCGCCGGTGCGTGATGACAATAAACTGGGTTTTCTTTGACAGTTTCTTTAAATAATCCGCAAACCGTCCTACATTGCTGTCATCCAGGGCCGCTTCAATCTCATCCAGCAGACAGAAAGGAGAAGGCTTAAGATTCAGGATGCCAAACAGCAAGGAAATTGCTGTCAGTGCCTTCTCACCTCCTGAAAGCATCATCATATTCTGCAGCTTTTTCCCGGGCGGCTGGGCGATGATGCGGATTCCCGCTTCCAAAATATCCTCATCCTCCACCAGTTCCAGCCTTCCATGTCCGCCGCCGAAGAGTTCCTTAAACACCTTATTAAATTCCTGGTTAATCGCGTCAAACTTTTCCCGGAACTGTCTTCGCATTTCCGTGTCCAGTTCTTCAATAATCCGCCGGAGCGATTCCTCCGCAGATACAATGTCATTTCTCTGAGAAGAAAGCAGTTCGTACCGCTCGGATAAGTTTTTATAGTCCTCTATGGCATTAATATTAATATCCCCCAGGGCTCTGATCTTTTCCTTCAGTTCCCCGATGGACTTCTTCATCTGATTCTGGCTCTGGCTGGAATCAGTTTTCAGCAGGAGCGCGCGGTTATAAGTGAGCTCATACTGTTCCCACATATAATCCATCTGTGACTGCAGCGCTGCCTCCATCTTTTCTTTCTGGCCGTTCAGACGAAAGACCTCCTTGTCAAGAGCATTCATCTGCTCGGACATGGTTTCGCGTTTCTCAAAGAAGGATTTCTGCCGGAGGGCGATGTCATTCTTTTTAACCGCCAGCTCTGCAGTCTCACCCTCCAGCTCGTCCACCAGCTTCCGTTCATTCTCCATTTGCTCACGGAGTGTTCCGATTTCCTGCTCTTTTTCCGCTATCTGTACCTTATTCTGATCAATGGTACGGTCAAGGGACTCTTCCTCCTGATTAAAATGGCTGATTTCTTCTTCCAGCCTGCCAATCGTCTGCAGCTGGAAAATACGGCTCTGCTCCGCCGCGGCAAAGTCCAGGCGCAGCTTAGCGAGTTCTTCATCCTGCTGTTTGGCAGCGGCCTGGAATTCTTCCAGCTCCCTGCTGTATTCTTCCATGGCTTCCTCGGCGCTCTGACTCTTCTTGCCCCGCTCTGCCAGCTCGGCTTCCAGCTCTTTAATCTGGCTTCTGATCTTCTCCAGTTCTTCTTCCTGCCCGGCGTACTCTTGCTCCAGCGCGTCCAGCCGCCCGGCGGCAGCCTTTTGTGCCTCAGCTGCCTGCTCGCATTTTAAAGAAAGCACACTCTTTTTGATGGCCAGCTCTTTCAAAGCCTCACTATTTTCCGCTAAAATATCCTGCTTCTCCTGAAGCTCCTTCTGCAGCTCTTCTACTTCGGCTTTCAGCCCCGCGTTCTCCTTTTTCAGGCGTCCCAGGCTGTGTTTCAACTCCTCCATCTCCCGGTTCCGCCCCAGAAGATTTCCGGAATTTTTATACGTTCCTCCCGTTATAGCGCCTCCCGGCGTAAGAAGTTCCCCGTCCTTTGTTACCATGCGCAGGGAATATCTGTATTTCTTAGCCAGACTCAAGGCGTTCTGAATCGTATCCACCACAACAATGCGGCCAAGCAGATACTCCGTGAGCTTATCATATTTGGCCTCTGCCTTCACCAATGTTGAGCCCAGACCAATAACCCCTGGCTCATTCAGCACTTCTTTCTGCTGAAAACCACGGTTATGCTTCATACTTTCCAGAGGCAGGAAAGTAGCACGTCCAAATTTATTTTTTTTCAAGTAGGCGACCAGCTGTTTTGCGGTTTCTTCCGTCTCCGTCACGATGTTCTGAATACTGCCGCCCAGAGCAACCTCCACTGCGGTCTCATATTCTTTCTCTACTTTGATGATATCCGCCACTACACCGATAATGCCCGGCTGCCGCTCCTTCTGTTCCATCACTCTGCGGATGCTGTTACCGTATCCGTCATAGCGCTCCGCGATATTCTGCAGGGATTCCAGCTTTAAGGCTGTCCTCTGCATTTCCTGGCTGCTGCGCTGCAGCTCTCTGCTCTTTTCTTCCAGCGTTTTTTTCAGTTCCTGGGAATCTTCCTGGGCCATCTCATTGCTGACCTGATATCTGGAAAGGCGGCTGTTTAACACATTTAATTCTTCCTGTCCTTTTCGCACCGTCTCCTTCAGATGCCCGCCTTCCGTTTTCGACCGCTCCATTTCTTCCAGAAGGGCATTTTTCCTGCTCTGGGTCTGCTCATAAACGGCATGGCTTCTCTCCAGGAACGCCTTGGTGTCCGAATCATTTTCCATCCGCTCCAGGACTTTGTCATAGCCTTCTTCCATCAGCCTGGAATACTGCTCTGCCTTCTGTCTCACATCAAACAGAGCCTGCTTTTTCTGCTGTATAATCACATTGGAGGCCTCAATCTCTTCCTCCAAAGCTTTTAATTTCTTTTTTCCTTCCTCCAGTTCCCTGAGACGGTCCTCCTGCTCTTTTTGAAGGCTTTCCTTCCGGTCCTGGAGATGCAGGTCACTCTGCTGCATACCGGCAATTTGCTCCTGCATGACGTTAATCCGGCCGCCCAGCTGCTCCAGATTGATCTTCTTCTGTTCCAGGAGGCTGCGTTTTTCTTCCAGCTTCCTGTTCTCTTCTTCCAGAGAAGCTTCCAGCTCATCATACTCTTTCCGGATTCCCTCATAGGATTCCCTGGCCGCTTCCAGGTCCTTCGATGCGATCTGAATCTTTTCTTCCAGTTCCTTCCGCCCGTTTTCCATGCTGTCATACTGCATCAAAAAGAGGTTGACATCCAGAACCTTTAGCTCATCCCGCAGGGAAAGGTATGTTTTGGCCGCCGCGGACTGACGCTCTAACGGCCCAATCTGTTTTTCCAGCTCTCCCAGGATATCGTTCACACGATTTAAATTCTGATGCTCTGCATCCAGGTTTTTCTCTGCCTGATTCTTGCGCTTTTTAAATTTGGAAATACCTGCCGCCTCGTCAAAGAGCTCTCTTCGATCCTCCGGCTTGCTGCTCAAAATTTTGTCAACCTGGCCCTGTCCGATAATTGAATAGCCTTCCTTGCCGATTCCGGTATCAAAAAACAGTTCCTGCACATCCCTGAGGCGGCAGCCATTGCCATTGATCAGATACTCGCTCTCCCCGGACCGGTACACCCTCCTGGCAACGGTCACCTCATCGTACTCGATGGGGATCATATGGTCACTGTTATCCAGAGTCAGGGCAACATAAGCAAACCCGAGCGGCTTTCTCGTCTCGGTCCCGGAAAAAATGACATCCTCCATCTTCGATCCGCGCAGCTGTCTGGCGCTCTGTTCGCCAAGCACCCATCGCACCGCGTCTCCAATATTGCTTTTGCCGCTGCCGTTGGGGCCCACAATGCCAGTAATGCCGCCATAGAATTCAAACTTCATTTTATGGACAAAGGATTTAAATCCCTGTACCTCTATACTCTTTAAATACATTTCATTCCATCTTTCTTCAGCATCAGTATCGTACCATAGGCTGCCTTTTGTTCCGCCGCTTTCTTGGATTTCCCGCTGCCGGTGGCATAGCCGTCCTCCCCGATAAATGCCTGGACCGTAAACATCTTATCATGGTCCGGCCCTTCCTCCCGGATAACGCGGTATGACAGCAGCTGTGTAAAGTTCTCCTGAACCATCTCCTGCAGGATCGTCTTGCTATCGTAAAACAATTTTTTGTGCTCCATATTATTTAAGATATAACGGCTCACAAATTCTTTTGCGTTAGTAAAACCACCATCCAGATAAATCGCCCCGATCAGCGCCTCCACCGCATCAGATAAAATAGAATCTCTTTTTCTGCCGCCAGTCTTATCCTCGCCCCTGCCCATCATCAGGTATTCGCCCAGATTTAATTCTCTGGCCACATCTGCCAGTGTTGGTTCACAGACTATACTGGCCCGCAGTTTGGACAGATCTCCCTCTTCCATATTCGGATATGCCCGGTATAAAAAGTCGCTGGTTGCCACTTCCAGCACCGCGTCCCCCAGAAATTCCAGCCGCTCATTGTTCGCCAGTCTGGACATGCCGTGTTCATTGGAAAATGTACTGTGAGTCATTGCCTGGCGCAGCAATCCCTCATTTTTAAACGTGTACTTCAGTGTACCGCACAGTTCATGAAATGACTGTTTCATCGTCTCTCTCCACGCCTCTCTTTCTGCTTTTCTCCGGTCCGCCGTCTGCCGGATTGCCTTCCAACAAACGCCGCTATGCGAGCCGTCTTATTGCAACAAACACCGCCGCGCTATGCAAACCGTCTTCTTGTAATTAAAAGACGTCCGGCGACAACCGAACGTCTTTTAAGCCCCGGCGGCACAGAACCTGCCGGGTCCCTATTTCATTCCGTCAGCAAACGGACTTTCAGACCAGTCCGGCCTATGCATTCAGAGCATTTTTAATCTGCTCCACCGCATCTGCAACAGTAGCAATATGTTCCACTTCTTCATTGGCTATCTCAATGTCGAATTCCTCCTCAATGCCCATGATGATCTGGAAAATATCCAGGGAATCTGCCCCAAGATCATCCACGAAAGTAGTTGACATTGTAATCTCGTCTTCCTCAACATTTAATACTTCACTGATAATTGATTTTAACTTTTCGAATTCCATAACGGGTCCGCCTTTCTATTAATTATTCTTCTCCATCTTGGGGCCAGTCAAATTTTCCCCTATTTTCTCAATAATCTGCTGCTCCTTGAACACAGCACACTGCAGAATTGTATTTTTTACTTCCAGTGCCTTTGAACTTCCGTGAGTCTTCACCACCAGACCTTTCAGCCCCAGCATGGGAGCTCCCCCGTACTGGTCAATATCAAAAGCTTTCAGGGACTCCTTCAGCGCCGATTTACAAAGCAAAGCTCCCATTTTACTCTTAAAGGTACTCATCATCCCTTTTTTCACGGTGTGGATCAGAACACCACCGATGCCTTCATACAATTTCAGGATTACATTCCCCACAAAAGCCTCGCAGACAATAACGTCCGCAGCACCGCTTGGTATATCCCGTGCTTCGATATTGCCGATGAAATTAATATCCTCACATTGTTCCAGTAATGGATAGGTCTCCTTGACCAGGGCATTGCCCTTCTCCGCCTCCGCGCCGATGTTGACTATCGCCACCCTCGGCTTCCTGACACCCATGACATGTTCCATATAAATAGAACCCATCCTGGCAAACTGCACCAAATGAGAAGGCCTGGCATCCACATTAGCGCCGCAGTCAATGAGCAGAGAAACTCCCTTTGAGGTAGGGATAAGCGGTGCCAGCGGCGGCCGCTCCACGCCCCGTATCCGGCCTACAATCAATTGGCCGCCAACTAATACAGCGCCGGTACAGCCTGCCGAAACGAACGCGTCTGCCTCACCCTTTTTAACCAGTCCAAGACCGACAACAATAGAAGAATCCTTTTTCGTTCTGATTGCCATGACCGGTGCTTCCTCATTGGAAATTTCCTCGCTGGCATTCACAATTTCAACCTGGCTTTTATCATAAGTATACTGACTAAGCTCACGATTGATTACATCCTCTTTGCCAACCAGAATTACACCGATCTCCTTCTGCTCACCGATGGCCTCCATTGCCCCTTTAATAATCTCTCCCGGAGCATTGTCACCACCCATAGCATCCAGAGCAACCGTTATTTTTTTATCCATATATGCCTCCTGGGTTTTACAGATCTTTTATCTGTAAAATGGAAGATGTATCAGCTGTAAAAAGTCCGTCCGTACTAATAATTCGTCCAGAACAACACCTGATATTCATCTCCCGGATCTTGTCTATTCCTAATATACTAGATAACAAACTAGAAATCAATATATTTTTCAGAGCCATGTAAAGACAGAAACAGAAGCCCCAAAAGAAGAGCTCGCTCTCCTTTTGGGGCTTCTGTTTTCTGGCTTTTATACGGCGAAGCCGTATAGCGAACAAAAGTCTCACTTTTGTGAGCGTAACATGGCGTGTCTCTGCAAAAGCCATCTCCCTATCATTCATGCGAAGCCGTATAGCGAGCAAAATTCATTTTGCGAGCTTTACATGGCGTACCTCTACGACCATACCCTCCATCATTCATGCGAAGCCGAATAGTGACATGGCCCACCTCTTCACCCCTGCTCCCGCAAAAAAAACGGGAACCCCATTCAGGGTTCCCGCCATCCTATCGTCATCTTAATAAATTACTCTTCTTCCGGAGCATCCTCTTCTTCCAGGACAGTCTCTGCCGGAGCTGCCTGTGTCTCGAGAGCCTTCATGCTCAGGCTGATCTTCTTATCCTCGCCGTTGAAATCAACAACCTTAGCGGTGATAATCTGGCCAATGCTTAATACATCAGAAGGTTTCTCCACATGCTCTCTGGAAATCTGAGATACATGAAGCAGAGCGTCAACGCCCACTTCCAGCTCCACGAATGCACCGAAATCTGTCATACGTGCAACCTTACCTTCTACCACATTGCCTACAGCATAATTCTCTGCTGCATGCAGCCAGGGATTCTGATCCTCAAATTTCATACTCAGGGCAATCTTCTCTCCCTGAATATCCTTGATCAGTACGGATACTTTATCTCCAACTTTAAATACCTTCTTCGGATTCTCTACTCTGCCCCAGGACATCTCGGAGATATGAAGCAGGCCGTCTGCGCCGCCCAGGTCGATGAACGCGCCGAAATCGGTCACATTCTTCACAGTACCTTCCACGGTCATGCCAATGCTGATTCTCTCGAAGAGTTCCTTCTGCATTTCTTTCTTTCTGGCAACGAGAAGCTGCTTTCTGTCACCGATGATTCTTCTTCTCTTCGGATTAAACTCGCTGATTACAAATTCAATTTCCTGATCCGCATACTTGTCCAGATTCTTCTCGTATGTATCTGAAACCAGGCTGGCAGGAATGAAAACTCTTGCTTCGTCAATGACTACGCTTAAGCCGCCGTCTAATACAGCAGATACTTTTGCTTTCAGGATCTCTTTGTTATTATAAGCTTCTTCTAATCTCTTGTTGCCCTTCTCTGCGGCAAGTCTCTTATAAGTCAAAAGCACCTGACCCTCGCCGTCATTTACTTTGAGAACCTTTGCCTGCATGGTGTCTCCCGCCTGCACTGCTGTTCTCAGATCCAGATTAGGTACATTTGTATATTCATTTCTGGTGATGATACCGTCAGCTTTATAACCTATATTTAAGATAATCTCATCTTCTTTAACGTCGATAACGCTACCTTCAACGACCTCCCCATTATGAATCGTAACTAATGATTCCTCCAATAATTGTTCAAAACTCATTTCTGACATGATAGAATGAACCTCCTTAATAATATTCTTCGGGGTCGAGGCCCCAGCGGTAATACCAACGCTACTATCAGATTTAAATTTCTTTAAATCCAGGTCACTGAGTGTCTGTATATAATAAGTTTCGTCACACTCTTTTTTACAAATCTCAAAAAGCTTCTGCGTGTTCGAACTATTTTTTCCACCGATAACAACCATAGCATCTGATACACTTGCGAGCTGCTTTGCTTCAATTTGACGCTCATTGGTAGCATGGCAAATTGAATTCACAGCAATTATATCATAACCCTTCCGGGCCAGAATTTCAACTAATTCTTTAAATTTCTTGTAATTAAATGTCGTCTGCGCCACCAGACAATACCGGATCACTTTTTCACCGGCAAACTTTTCAGCCTCTTCAGGAGACTCAAGGATTACCGCATCCCCCTGGCACCAGCTCCTGATCCCCTCTACTTCCGGATGTCGGCGGCTGCCGGCGATGATTACTTTTTCGCCCCGTTCTTCCGCTTCTCTGACGGTTTTGTGGATCTTCTTTACAAACGGGCAGGTGGCATCTGCTATCCTGACGCCTTTTTTTCCCAGAGCCTCATATACTTCGGGTCCGACACCATGGGAGCGGATGATCACACAGGCATCCTCGTCTGCGGGAATCAGATCCAGATTCTCTGCGACAACAACACCCTTGTGTTCCATCTCCTCAACGACTGCTTCATTGTGTATGATGGGCCCCAGCGTATAGACCTTGCGCCCTCCGGCCGCCTCTGCGTACACCATATCCACCGCCCGCTTCACGCCGAAGCAGAACCCGGCAGTCTGTGCTACCGTCACCTTCACCGCTTTGCTCCTTTATAGTATCCGATAATCGTATCCACCACTTCCTCGATTGACATATGAGAGGAATCAACCACAATGGCATCCTCCGCCTGCTTCAGCGGTGCAAAGTCACGGTTCATATCCTGTTCATCCCTGGCTATGATATCTCTCTCCACTTCCTCCGGGCTGCAGGAAATTCCTTTTCCAGCAAGTTCTTCGCAGCGCCTTCTGGCTCTTTCTTTGCTGGAAGCCGTCAGATATATTTTCAGCCCGGCATCCGGCAGTACAAAGGTGCCGATATCCCTGCCATCCATGATAACGTCCGCCTCTCCGGCCAGTTTTCTCTGCAGTTCAACCAGTTTCAGCCGTACGTCATGATTCACAGCTGCTGCGGAAGCCATCTTGCCTGCTTCCTCCGTACGGATCAGTCCATTGACATTTTCTCCGTTTAAAAGAACTACCTGCTCGCCATTTTCATAGCGGATGGTTACATCCGCTTCCCGGCAAGCTCCGCTGATCCGCTCTTCCTCTCCGGCTTTTATACCATTTCGGATCAGATACAGTGCAATCGCCCGGTACATAGCTCCCGTATCCACATAAATAAAACCAAGCCTTGCCGCAATCTTCCTGGCAATTGTGCTTTTCCCCGCTCCTGCAGGCCCATCAATCGCAATACTGAAATAGTTCAATTTCATACCCATGCACATTCCTGTCATTAAGCTGAAAGAAGCCGTTTATGCATGGACTCCTTCTCCCGTATTTTCTTTCAGCCTGATAATCTGTCAGACAGCGGCTGCCTTGCCCGCCGCATAGCCCGTTGACCAGGCTATCTGCAGATTAAATCCGCCCGTGAGGGCATCCAGATCCAGCACCTCTCCCGCAAAGTACAGGCCAGGCACTTTTTTGGATTCCATTGTGGCAGGATTGATTTCTCCTACCCGTATCCCGCCTTTTGTAATAATCGCTTCGGCAAAGCTTCTCGTCCCGGACACATGAAGCGTAAGCGCTTTCAGCAGTCCGGCCAGCGTTCTTCGTTCTTCTCTTGTAATAGTATTAACCTTTGCCTCCGGCGAAATACCGCACAGTTGAATCATAACCGGAATCATCCGCTTCGGCAAGAGGTGGTCAAGGGCATTTTTTAACTGTTTTGTGCCTGCCTGTTCAAAATCCCGCAGAATCCGCGCATCCAACTGGTCCAGAGTGAGGGCCGGCTTTAAATCAATCTGTGCCGTAACCGGTTCCCTGCCGATCCAGGCCGCCGCATAGCTGCTCGCGCTTAACACCAGCGGGCCGCTGATACCAAAGTGGGTAAACAGCATTTCTCCCTGCTCCCGGTATAGTTCTCTTTTCCCCGCCTTAACAGTAAGGCCCACATTTTTCAGGGAAAGCCCCTGCAATTCCCGGGCAAAGTCTTCTTTTGTCTCCAGAGGGACCAGGGAAGGAAGCCGTTTTGTTACTGTATGGCCCAGATTCTCGGCTATACGGTACCCATCCCCTGTAGATCCGGTAGACGGATAGGACACTCCGCCGGTGGCAACAATAACCCGGTCCGCGGTCAGAAGCCGTCCGTCGGCCAGATATACGCCCAACTCTTCTCCCTCTTCCATCTTAACGATCCGGCTGACTTCCGTGTCAAGAAGGATCGTAACCTTCAGCCGCCGGAGTACGCGCACCATAGCGCCGATGACATCCGAAGATTTATCGGACTGAGGGAACACTCTCTGTCCCCGCTCCACTTTTGTCTTACAGCCCAGCTTTTCGAAGAAATCTATCGTCATCTGATTGTCAAAGCCATAAAGAGAGCTGTACATAAATTTCGGGTTGGAAACAATGCTCTGAACTATTTCGTCCAGATCACATGCGTTGGTAAGGTTGCATCGGCCCTTGCCCGTAATAAAGAGTTTTTTGCCGAGCTTTTCATTCTTTTCCAGTAATGTTACCTGGCTCCCTTCTTCCGCCGCAGCGACTGCCGCCATCATACCGGCCGCGCCTCCGCCTATAACCATAACCCGATTCATCCTTTATTCCAGCCTTTCCGCCTGTATTTACCGGCCGGCAAGCAGTGCTCTCCCTGCGGCCGTGTTACTGCTGCAAACGCCGGTACACTTTGCAGGCCGCCTTATTGCAACAAAAGACAAGGGGGCTGCACACTCCCTTGTCCGGTTTAGTCTATTCGTATGGTTCATCCAATTCGTAACGCATATGGCCGGTTTCATACATACCGCCGTCAACTCTTAAATAGACTTTCTTACAGCCCTTCACATTATCCAGCAGACTGTGAGAAATACAATCCAGGATAGAAGCTTCCAGACCGGCCCCCACATTTGCTACGGGAGCTTTCGTCTTATCAAAGTTGACTGTTACGCTGTCGCCCTCCTGCTTTACATCCAGTATGCCTACATCCACCGATTCTGCCTTTAATTCCTCCACAACCAGTGCAACAACATATTCCGCCGTAAGCTCGTCTGTTTCCGGCACAACCTTAACAGCTGCCTTTACTTCCAGCTTTTCCGTATCAATGGAATAAATCGGCACATCTTTCGTGGAGCCCAGTTCCTTTTCCGGATCATCCTTTTTATCATCGCCGGTCTGAGAATTTCCATCCTGCGCATCATCCCCGGTCTGACCATCTTCTGTTCCGTCTGCACCTGGTGTCTGATTATCCTCTGTTCCCTGCTGATCCGGATCTGATACATGACCGTCATCCTCTTTTTTCCTGCATCCGGTCAGGGCAAATACCAGTACCAGCAGAAAAATCATTCCGACGGACAGGCTGCGGCCAAAGCGGCAGCTTTTGTGATTTTCTTCTCTGTTCATTCTCCTCAAACTCAACAACTCCTTCTGCCTTCGCTTTTCTATTGACATGCTCTTCTTAACTCTCTCATCCACCCATAGGATACTATAGTTCAATCCTATTTTACGGTTTCATCATAGTCACTAAGTATGTCATTTTTATGTTAAAAGCTTTGACATTTTATCAAGATTTTCGGAGGGATCTCCCGTATATACGAGATACAGAACCGTCCTTATCGGCTGGTGCTTTATTCTTTCTTATCTTCCTGCTCTTCGCTTAACCGTCTCCGGATCAGATCCAGAGCAGTCACCACAGAACGTTCTCTTATTTTCGTCCGGTTCCCCGCAAAATGATATTTTTCCACCGTCACTTTGTCCTTATAGGAACAGGCAATATAGACCAGGCCAACCGGTTTCTTTTTCGTGCCGCCTTCCGGTCCGGCAATGCCGGTGACAGCCACACCGATCTCAGCCTTGGATAACTTCACAATTCCCTTTGCCATTTCCCTGGCTGTTTCTTCACTCACCGCGCCGAATTCCTTTAAGGTCTGCTTCTTTACGCCCAGCACCTTGTGTTTTGTCTTATTTGAATAGGAAACGACGCCGGTGCCAAATACTTCCGAAGCCCCGGATACATTTACAATACGTCCTGCCAGCAGCCCTCCGGTACAGGACTCCGCCAGCGCCAGCGTTAACCCCTTCTTGTTCAGAAGATGAACAACGCAGTCTTCCAGAGTCACTTCTTCCTTAGTTGTATAAATCGCGTTTCCAAATCTGGCATTGATCTTTTTCATTACAGGATTCAGAAGTTTTTTCCCTTCCTCCTCCGACTCTGCTCTCGCCGTCACGCGCAGATGTACTTCACCAACCTTTGCATAGGTTGCAATCGTAGGATTCGTCTGATCTGCAATGACATCTCCCATTTTCGTGGCTACCAGGCTTTCTCCCAGTCCGCAGATTTTCACCATCCTGGAATACAGCTTGTACGGCTGCAGTACCGCAAGCCTTGGTTTCACCTGTTCTTCAAACATGGGGATCAGCTCGTCCGGCGGTCCGGGAAGCAATACTACCCGCTTGCCGTCCTCCGTCTCTACATAAAGCCCCGGCGCCGTCCCGTTATCATTTGCCAGAACCTGTGCTCCATCTATAATCTCTGCCTGTTTCCAGTTATTGTTGGTTACGCTCCGGTTATGCGCCTTTTGGAAATATTCTTTGATTTTCTCTTTGCACTTCTCATCCATAATAAGCTTTCTGCCCAGGACTTTAGCCGTAACCTCCTTGGTCAGATCATCCTCCGTCGGCCCCAGGCCTCCGGTAAGAATGACGATGTCCGCCCGGGACAGAGCCGTCCGGATCGTCTCCGTCAGCCTCTCCTCATTATCTCCAACCGTTATCTCATGATAAACGGAAAGCCCCAGGGATACACACTGCTCAGACAGATAGCTGGCATTGGTATTTACAATATTGCCCATTAAAATTTCTGTTCCTACTGTGACAAGTTCTACAACCATGTATTACATGCTCCCTTCCAAAATGACCTGACGGTTCTTGTAAATATAATCCACCAGGGAAATAACAGTTAACAGCAGCGACAGCCAGATAAAAATCTGCTCCAGTACAGCAAATATCGGATTCTCGAAATGCACGATTAATAAAATCGCCATAATCATCTGGGCCGTCGTCTTAAATTTCCCCCAATAGCTGGCAGCGATAACAATGCCCGAATCGGAGGCTACAAGCCGAAAACCGCTGATAATAAATTCCCGGCTGATAATCACAATAATAATCCAGGCCGGAACCAGATTCTGCGCCGCAAAACAGATCAGCGCGGAACAAACTAATAATTTGTCCGCCAGGGGGTCCATAAACTTCCCGAAATTTGTGACCAGATGGTTTTTTCTGGCCAGGTGCCCATCCAGTGCGTCGGTAAGACATGCAATAATAAAAATTGCAGCCGCTACATAGCGGGAACCGGGCACCAGATCCGTCAGCATGAAAACCAGAAAAACCGGAATCATGCACATTCTGGCTATTGTTATTTTGTTTGGCAGATTCATCTTCTATTCTTCCCCTTCCGGGCATAAAACAGCCCCATATCAAGCTTACTGCACAATTCCAATCAAATCATAGTCCTTCGCTTCTATCACCTTTACTTCAACAAAGTCGCCGGAAATCAGTTCATAGGGGCTGGATACAAAAATATATCCATCCACATTAGGAGCATCCCGGTAAGTCCGGCCCAGATAGACCTCATCCTCCGGTATTTTCCCTTCAATCAGAACCTTTAACGTTCGGCCCGGCATTTCCTCCGCCTTCTCAAATGCAATCTCCTGCTGCAGCTCCATGATCTCATCCCGGCGTTCCTCTTTCAGATTCTCCGGTATCTGATCCGCCATCTCGGCCGCCGGCGTATTCTCTTCCGCAGAATAAGTAAAAACTCCCAGCCGGTCAAAATTCATCTCATTTACAAATAAATATAACTCCTTCTGATCCTCTTTCGTCTCACCCGGAAATCCGGTGATCAGAGTAGTCCGAAGAGCAATATCCGGGATCTCTTTTCTCAGCTTTGCAATCGTCTCTTCCAGCTGCGCCCGGTTCGTCTTACGGCCCATCCGCTTTAATATCCCATCGGAAGCGTGCTGAATCGGCATATCCAGATAATGACAGATCTTCTCCTCTGTCTTAATCACTTCAATCAGCTCATCTGTAATTTCCTCCGGATAGCAGTAAAGAATCCGTATCCATTCAAGACCTTCTATCCGGCACAGCCTCCGAAGCAGCTCCGGCAATTTTTTCATACCATACAGATCAATTCCATACAGGGTAGTCTCCTGGGCAACCAGAATCAGTTCCTTTACCCCGGCTGCCGCCAGCTCTTCTGCCTCAGCAACCAGCCGGTCCATCGGTACACTGCGGTAGCTGCCGCGCATCTTGGGGATAATACAGTACGTACAGTGCTTATCGCACCCCTCCGCAATCTTTAAATAGGAAGTGTAGCCGCCTGTCGTATTGACCCGCTTTGCCTCCGTAAGAACAAGCTCATTGATATCCTTCAGGCAGGTAACCTTCTGCCCCTCCAGAACTCCGCGAATCACCTCTCCTATCTTATCATAGGCCGTTGTACCCACGATAGCATCTACTTCGGGAAGTTCTTCCTTCATCTCATCCGCATAGCGCTGGGCAAGACATCCGGCCGCAATCAGCGCCTTACACTTACCCTCCGTCTTATACCTGGCCATCTCAAGCAGGGTATTAATACTCTCCTCCTTGGCATCCCTGATAAAACCACAGGTATTCACAACAATCACATCCGCCTCGGTCTCATCATCCGTCAGTTCAAAGCCGTCCGCTCTGAGCAGCCCCAGCATCACTTCACTATCCACCAGGTTCTTATCACAGCCCAGCGATACAAACAAAATCTTCATATAGAATAGAATCCTTCCACCTTATCAAATTTTCATCAGTAAATAAGTTTTTCACTGTCCCGCAGGGACATTGTTCACTTGCAGCTTGCCACGTTCTTCATTCTTCCCTCTTAACTCTTCATTGCACTAACCAACTTCTTCCCATTCTAGCAGTTTTCGTTGACTTTTTCAACCGGTACGCTATAATTACACTATTACTTACGGGCGGGTTTTACATGTGTTTATCCGGTTCTACCGGCGGTCCCGGCAACAGACAACCATAAATCTGGAGGAATGAACAACTTGAAAAAAAAGACAAAAACGATTATTCTCACTGTAATTGCAGCCCTTCTGCTTATATTTCTCTACTATTATATAGCACTTCCGGCTATCAACATCCATTCGCCGGGCCTCTGGGGCTTTTTGATCTTTGTCGCGGCAGTTATCACTTTTCTGATCGGAATCCGGACAGCTAACCGGCTCCATACAGATTCTTCCGGGGATGGAATTCATTTTTCATTCCATGGGCCGATCTTTAAGAACAAGAAATTCAAAATTTCTTTTCTGGTTACCCTGGCTCTGGTTCTGGTCTATATAATAGGAAGCATTCTTTCCTCACAAATTGTGAATGCATCCAAGTATCAGAAATTGATATCCGTGGAACAGCGCAATTTTACGGAAGATATCAAGGAGATTTCCTATAACGAAATTCCTCTTCTGGACAGCGATTCCGCTGCTTTAGTCGGTTCCCGGAAGATGGGAAGCATGGTAGAGTATGTCTCTCAGTTCGAGGTCAGTAAAAATTACACACAGATCAATTATCAGGAAACTCCTTACCGAATCGCACCGTTAGAGTACGGTAATATCTTTAAGTGGCTTGGTAACCGTAAAAACGGGATTCCTGCATATATGCGCATTGATATGGCTACGCAGACAGCAGAATGTGTGAAGCTTACAGAGGGTATCAAATATTCTGAATCTGAACCTCTTAACAGAAATATTTACCGCTACCTCCGTTTTCATTTCCCTACCTATATATTTGACACCATCAATTTTGAAATAGATGAAAACGGAACTCCGTACTGGATCTGTCCGGTGAAGGATTATACGATCGGCCTGTTCGGCGGAGTTAAGATTAAAAATGTCGTAATGGTTAATGCCGTAACCGGAGAAATAGAAAATTATAACGTGGAAGATGTTCCCACCTGGGTGGACCGGGTTTATTCGGCTGAATTACTGATTTCCTACTACGATTACTACGGGTCCCTCAAGCATGGATATTTTAATACCTTGTTCAGTATGAAAGACTGTCTGAAAACAACGGCGGGCTATAATTATATCGCGCTCAATGATGATGTCTGGGTTTATACCGGTGTCACCAGTGTAGGCGGTGATCAGTCCAACGTCGGTTTCGTGTTGATGAATTCCAGGACTGCGGAGACGAGATATTACGAGATTCCCGGAGCAGAGGAATTCTCGGCGATGAATTCTGCCCAGGGCCAGGTACAGAATCTGGGTTATGTCGCCACCTTCCCGCTGCTGTTAAATATTTCTGATGAACCCACTTATTTCATTTCCCTGAAAGATGAGGCAGGTCTGGTTAAGAAATATGCGATGGTTAATATATCAAAATACAGTATTGTTGCAATCGGTGACTCCGTCATCGAATGTGAAAAGTCTTATATACAGCTCTTAAAGAATAACAACATTCAGATATCAGAGGATAGCGTAACGTCCAAGACAGCTTCCGGGGTTATAGCCAAAATTGCCCCGGCAGTAATAGAAGGGAACTCCCACTACTATCTGATGCTGGAGGGAAGCGATGAAATCTTTGATGTAGTCGTAGCCTCCAATCTGGAGATTATACGTTTCTCCGAAGGGGATTATATAAATCTGACTTATAATCCAGGTGAAAAATCAAATACGGTACTGACTGTAAAATAAAAAAACGGCCGGCGAACAATTCGCCGGCCATTTTTTTGCTTTTTATTATTTCCGTTTCGCAAGTGCAGCTTCCACACAGTTATTCATCAGCATGGCGATGGTCATAGGTCCGACTCCGCCCGGCACAGGCGTAATCGCTCCTGCCACCGGCTCTACAGATGCGAAATCCACATCTCCGCAGAGCTTGCCGTTCTCGTCTCGGTCCATACCCACATCTATGACCGCGGCGCCTTCTTTTACATAATCGGAAGTAATAAATTTAGCTCTCCCGATTGCAACTACAAGAATATCTGCCCTTCTGGCAACTTCCTTTAAATCTTTCGTTCTGGAATGGCATACGGTTACGGTTCCATTTTCCCGCAGAAGCAGCAGAGCCATCGGCTTGCCCACAATGTTGCTCCGGCCCACAATCACACATTCTTTTCCCTCTATCGGGATACCAGAACGCTTTAACAGCTGAATAATCCCGGCAGGCGTACAGGATACAAAACCGGGCTGGCCAATGGAAAGCTTGCCTACACTCTCCGGGTGGAATCCATCTACATCTTTATCCGGGCGGATCGTCCGGATAATAGTATCTTCATCAATATGCCCCGGCAGCGGAAGCTGAACCAGAATACCGTCCACATCCTCTTTTTCGTTCAATTCTTTCACTAATTTGATCAGTTCTTCCTGGGTAGTTTCCTCCGGGAGCTCATAGGCCAGAGACCGGATGCCTACATAGGCGCAGGCGTTCTTTTTATTTCTTACATATACGGTAGAGGCAGGGTCCGCTCCTACCTGAATGACAGCCAGTGTAACCTCCACGCCCTGTTCTTTCAGTTCTGCAACCTTTTCTTTTATTTCCTCCTTTATTTCAGAAGAAATTTTCTTACCGTCAATTAATTGTGCCATTTCCTTCGTCTCCTTTATCTGTTAACCCCTGCACATCGCAGGTCCGCCTGCGATACTGCGTTCATGCATAAACTTGAAGCCGATTGGGGTTCAAATTTTGTCCTCTGTGCGTTCCGCATTACCGCATCACGATCAATGTTTCATATCCCCGTGCGGACAGCGCGCGCTCAATCGCAGCCGCCTGTTCGTAAGACTGGAAGCCGCCCACCAGCACGGTATAATATTCACCGGCTTTTATTATAACAGATTCAAAGCCATCCTGCAAAAGTTGATTCTGCAGATTCAGGGCATTGTTATACTGCCGGAACAAACCAACCTGTACGAAATAATGACGGTCTGCCGGTGCGTCCTTAAGCGCCTCCATAATTCCGTCTGCTATCGCTTCCGCCACCTTCCCGAACCTGGTGTCAAAAATGCGGTTATCTTCGTCCGTGTTAATAAAGCCGGCCTCTACCAGCACCGCAGGCATCTGAGTGCGGCGCAGCACGATCAGGTCCGGGCGCAGAGCAATCCCCAGATTCTGAAAACCCAGATCCTCCAGTTCATCATTTATTTCATCTGCCGCCTCTTCCTTCAGTCCTCCCTTGCTGTAAATCAGGCTCTGTACTCCTGAATAAGTATTGGGCACCTGGCTGGAATTCCGGTGCAGAGAAACAAACAGATCTCCTCCCAGGCTGTTGGCAATCCGTGCCTTTTCCGTAGGGCTCTGGTAAATATCCGAGGTTCTGGTGTAAGCCACCTCCACGCCGTTCTTCGCCAGAATCTCTCCTACCGCCAGTGCAAGCGCCAGGTTGTCGTCCTTTTCCTTTCGGTCATTATAGACCGCACCATTGTCATAACCGCCGTGTCCGGCGTCAATAATTACCTGTCTGGGCATATCTTATCCCCAATCATTCCATTTCTTTTCTACAGGATATGCGTGTGGATGTCAGATTTGACCTCAAAATTACGGCAGGATATTTCTATCTGAAGAATCCATTTATAATCCGCATCAGGGTAAGACGGTTCCTGACAAAAGGAGAAAGCCGCAGAGACACAGGGATAAGCTCCGGGTCTAAGCCGATCTCCTCCGGGGAATGGACGCAGCCCGCCCTCTTCATTAAGCCGGTGAGCATGTTAGCGTCAGGCAGTTCTGCCAAGACAGCTGCAATCTCCGGCAGTTTTTCTCGCAGCCGCTGCTCCGGCACCAGCAGACACGGGTCCGGCGTATTTTCTCTAAGTATCCCTTCCATCCTGTCTTTTATTCCGAAAGTCTCCCGGAGAAAATCCATAGGCAGCCCCTCATAGGCATGAACGGTACAGGATTTGCTTTCAATAGCAAGACGCAGCTTTTCATATTCCCGGATTACCTGCAAAAGCCCCAGGGACACTTTCTCTCCATGGTAGGCATCCAGAGCGGGGTTCAAGATTTCCATCTCCCACAAATGTGACATATGGTGCTCCGCACCGGAGGCAGGCCTGGAATTACCACACAGCTGCATGGCGATACCAGAAAGAATCAGGGCATAGATTAGCTTCTCATAGGCATCCTCGCAGCCCTCCCGCAGTCCATGCGCCGCATCTCTTACCTCGTTCACCGCTTCCATCTCATAACGGCATATATTTTCACAGATATACTCTCCCGTCAGCAGATGGGAGATCTTCCAGTCTGTGAGCGCAGTATACTTGCCCAGCAGATCGGAGACACCGGACGCGGTAAGACGGTAAGGTGCCCTGGAAATGACTGTCACATCCGCCACGACACAGACCGGCGATACAGCCGGAAGCGTCGTCTTAAACCCATCCCAGGTCATAGCCGCAACCGATGATACAAAGCCGTCCACGCTGGCCGCTGTGGGCACCGAGACAAAGGAAATACCTCTGGCATGAGCCACATACCGGGCTATATCATGAATGGTGCCGGAACCCACCGCCAGGATGAGGCCGGCATCTGACGGCAGCTTCTCCTGCGCCAGCGCCACTCCGTGATTATCCGCGTGAAGGCCGACGGCCGGCAGTACGGCAGAGGGTATTTTGCATATACGGCCAATTCTATCTCCTGCCGCTGTATTCGTATTGGTATCACTTAAAATCACCGGTTTCCGAAAGGACTTCAACATCCCTTCCTCCAGCAGTTCCTTTAACTTTGCCGCTCCATCCTGCTCGATCCAGACTTCTTTTGTATCCATCTCATGAATCTTTCCGCAGCTGCACGGCCCTGTAAATTGTTCCAAAGGTGATTTCATTGTCCTGCTCCTCCCTGCTAACAATGAAATGACCCGGTAAACCGGGCCATTTCATTCAAGTACGCCTCGGCGTACTTGCTGCGAACCGCACGTCATGCTTTGCATGACATAATACATCTGTGCGGTTCTGCAATCCGCCGGAGGCTTTATCTTGGAAGGAGACTGGGCTCCCACCAAGACGAATTTGTTATTTACTCACCACCTATTGAGGTGG
This sequence comes from Anaerolentibacter hominis, assembly GCF_032380675.1. Lineage (NCBI taxonomy): Bacteria > Bacillati > Bacillota > Clostridia > Lachnospirales > Lachnospiraceae > Anaerolentibacter > Anaerolentibacter hominis. Next base: position 1,222,319 of record NZ_JAWDIX010000001.1, on the reverse strand, counting down.
GAGTCTTATCTACTTCCATGATCATTATTTCGTATCTCTGTAGTAATTAATCAGGCATCCCTTCAGAATAATCGTACGCTCATCATCCGTCAGATCGCCCAGACTTAAGGTAAATTCCTTCAAACCATCTTTAACAGCATAAGCTTTGATCTGGTTTTCCTTGTTCTCCACCGCTTTACGGATATCCGGAACAAAAATATAGTCTCCGTTTTCAAAGGGCAGATCTCCCGCCGGAATGAGGAACGGCAGCATGCCCCAGTTAATCAGGTTGGAACGGTAACGCTTTGTCGCATATTCGTTTGCCACGTTGGCCCAGCCCCCCAGAACTTTCTGGCAGGAAGCAGCCTGCTCTCTGGCGGAACCATCTCCCGGTTTCACTGCAAAGATGGTGCTGCCGATACCTGTGTTTCCATCGTCAGCCTCCGGATAAGCCTGGCGTATTGACGCCATGACATCGTTAAGTTCCGGCAATGCGGTAACCGGGCTCCGGCCTTCTTCTCTTGCCTTTTCTGCTTTCTGTACTTCTTTTGCTCTCCCTACGTATTCCGGATCTTTTCTGGACAGGGTAAATTCAGCCAGTCCCAGAGGATTGGAACGATAAGAAGATGTTTCACCGGATGGGATCAGTTCATCGGTTGTTGTTACCGGATCGTGGATTTCAGAAACCACTTTCAGCAGAAGATGATCCGTCAGCGCCGGCATCTTTGGCCAATCTTTAATATTGGGGCCGAATTTCACCTCTACGGACGGATCTGCCTTCCCCTTGCTGTCAAAGACACGGTTCGCATAGATCGCTTTGTCAAAGAAGTATTTCGGCATCGTAAATTCAGTATCAATTTCAGTAGCTGCGGTTAAATAACCCTTGTTCGCAGCTGTTGCGGCAATGGATCTGGCATCCATCAGAGCTACCGACGCAATCTGTCCGTTCTGAACCTTAGACCCCTCCCGGTTCGGGAAGTTTCTGGTAGAATGGCGGATACTGAATCCGTTATTGGACGGCGTGTCGCCGGCTCCAAAGCATGGTCCGCAGAATGCAGTCTTCATAATAGCACCTGTCTCCATCAGAGACGCAGCAGCCCCGTTCTTCACCAGTTCCATATAGATCGGCTGGCTGGCCGGATAGACGCTCAATGTAAATTCATCCGCACCGATGCTCTTACCCTTAAGAATAGCTGCCGCTTCGCAGATATTTTCGAAACCGCCGCCTGCGCAGCCTGCGATAATTCCCTGGTCCACATAAAGCTGATCGTTTCTCACTTTATCCCGGAGGTTAAAATCCACCTTATCTCCCAGGCTGACTTTCGCTCTCTCTTCACATTCTGCCAGAATGTCCGTCAGATTTGCCTTTACATCCTCGATTGCATAGGCGTTGCTTGGATGAAACGGCATTGCAATCATCGGTTTTACTTTGCTTAAGTCCACATAGATCATGCCGTCATAATAGGCCACTTCACCCGGCTTTACTTCTTTATAATCGGCCTCTCTTCCATGAATCTCATAGTATTCCTTTATCTTCTCATCGGTGGTCCAGATGGAGGACAGACAGGTGGTCTCCGTTGTCATAACGTCAATGCCGATTCTGAAATCCGCACTTAAGTTTCCAACTCCGGGCCCCACAAACTCCATCACTTTATTCTTCACATAGCCGTTGCCGAACACCGCTCCGATGATCGCCAGCGCCACATCCTGCGGGCCCACTCCCTTTTCCGGTTTACCGGTCAGGTAAACGCCCACAACGCCGGGCATAGTAATGTCGTAGGTTTTATTTAGCAGCTGCTTTACCAGCTCCGGTCCTCCTTCGCCCACTGCCATGGTTCCAAGGGCGCCGTAGCGGGTATGGCTGTCAGATCCCAGGATCATCTTTCCGCCCCCGGAGAGCATCTCACGGGCATACTGGTGAATAACTGCCTGATGAGGCGGCACATAGATTCCGCCGTACCGCTTTGCGCAGGACAGGCCAAACATATGGTCATCCTCATTAATCGTACCGCCCACGGCACAGAGGCTGTTATGACAGTTGGTAAGTACATACGGCATGGGGAATTTCTCCAATCCGGAAGCCCGGGCCGTCTGAATAATCCCGACAAATGTAATGTCGTGGGAGGTCAGGCTGTCAAACCGGATTTTCAGTTTCTCCATATCCCCGGATGTATTATGATCTTTCAGAATGCGGTAGGCCATCGTATTCTCTGCGGCTTCCTTTTTTGTTACTGCGCGGCCGGTTTTTGCCATAATAGCCTGTTCAGCTTGTGCATTATCCTCCACTAGTTCGGTGCCACCCAGCAGATAGGCCCCGCCTTCGTATAATTGAATCATTCTTTATCCTCCTTCATGTGTCAAAGGGGCTTTATCCCCTGGTTTAATAAATTAATACTATATTTTGAAAACAAGCGCTGCGCTTCTTGAGAAGTAGCGAAAGCTTCGCTGCGCTCAGCATCTTCGTGCTTCGCACTTCGTTTAACGGGTTCCTTCTCAAGCGCTTCGCTTCTTGAGAAGTAGCGAAAGCTTCGCTGCGCTCAGCTTTCTTCATTATAATATTTATTTCTGACTAATGCAATCGCAGGATTTTCTAACCCTGCTTTTCATAGTTTTTATATCCTGGAATCCGGCCGTTCATACCGCAGCAGAGAAATCCTCTATATTCATCTTGTAATCCGGCAGCAGTTGTATTAAAATAATGCACAGTGGAAAGCCGGAACGCACTTTTACTCATGTTATCAGAACCGGCTTTGGAATAGTTACTCATCGAAAAAAGCTGCTTGTAAGGCAGCCATATTGTCACATTTATGGAGGTGCTTATGAAACATCTGATCAGTCCGCTGGATCTGTCTGTAGAAGAACTGGATCATATCCTTGATCTGGCAGAAGACATTATTCAGGACCCGAAAAAATATTCTAAAGTTTGCGAAGGCAAAAAAATAGCAACTCTTTTTTATGAACCAAGCACACGTACCAGACTCAGTTTTGAGGCAGCCATGTTAAATTTAGGCGGTAGTGTTCTTGGCTTTTCTTCTGCCGATTCCAGCTCAGCCGCCAAAGGGGAAAGCGTAGCGGATACCATTCGCGTTGTTTCCTATTATGCGGATATCTGTGCGATGCGTCATCCGAAGGAAGGCGCGCCTCTGGTCGCGTCCATGCACTCTTCTATCCCGGTAATTAACGCCGGCGACGGCGGCCACAATCATCCTACCCAGACCCTTACCGATTTGCTCACAATCAAAAATTTAAAGGGGCATTTTGACAATCTGACGATTGGGCTGTGCGGGGATCTGAAGTTTGGCCGTACCGTTCACTCTCTGATCAATGCGCTGGTTCGCTACACCGGAATCAAATTTGTCCTGATCTCCCCGGAAGAGCTTCGTATTCCCAGCTATATCCGCCATGAGGTTCTGGAAGGAAATGGGGTCCCCTATGAGGAAGTGTCCGTGCTGGAGGATGTTATGCCGGAACTGGACATCCTCTATATGACCAGAGTGCAGAAGGAACGTTTCTTCAATGAAGAAGATTACATCCGTTTAAAGGATTCTTTCATACTGGATATGAAGAAGATGCGTCTGGCTAAGGAGGACATGCTGGTACTGCATCCTCTGCCCAGGGTAAATGAAATTTCCACTGAGGTGGACAATGATCCGCGGGCCGTGTACTTTAAGCAGGCACAGTACGGCGTATTTGTCCGGATGGCGTTAATCATGACATTACTGGGAATAGAGGCCGAGTTTAAAAAATAAGCCTGATCGCTCATTTTTCAAACGGCTGTTTTGTGCTGAAGTGTCACAAAACAGCATCTATCGCAGCTGAGAATTTGACATTCTCAGCGCGTTCCTCAGCAAAATACGCTTCGGAATGGAGGAATAAAATATGTTAAATATCGGCGGTTTAAATCAGGGTGTTGTTATCGATCATATCCCCGCAGGCGGTGCAATGAAAATATATGACTATCTGAATCTGGAATCTCTGGATTGCACGGTAGCAATTATAAAGAATGCTTCCAGCAACAAGATGGGCAAGAAAGATATCATTAAAATAGAAGGCCCGATCAATATTGATCTTGGCATCCTGGGGGTCCTGGATCATAATATGACCATAAATATCATAAAGGACAACAAGATTGTGGAAAAGAGAAAACTGACACTGCCCCAGGAGGTAACCGGCATTATCCGGTGCAAAAATCCCCGGTGCATCACTTCCATTGAGCAGGAGCTGCCCCATACCTTCCATCTCACCAATCCGGAAAAGGGAAGTTACCGCTGCATCTACTGTGAACAGGAATTCAAAGACTTCAAAAAATAAAACGGGACTGCCGCAAGGCTGAACCAAAACAAGGGAAAGCGTAAATAAAGTGCGCTTTCCCTTGTTTTTTGCGGGATTTAGAAAAATACAATATCCCGCTCTTCTTCTATGAGCGTTTTCTAGCCGCCAGGCACAGGGTATCCCCCTCACCCGTATACGCCGTTCCGGCCACATCACCAAATACTTCTATGTCCTGAAAACCGGCTTTCCTCAGTTCAGCCGTAAAAGTTTCTTTGGAATATATCTGATTCCATAAATTAAAGCAATTACACTCCTCATCCGTCATAACAATATACTGCTCCAGTGTATTTTCCGTTTCCCGGTAATATTCATTTCTCTGTATGACAACACAAGGTTTTTCAGACCAGAAACCATTTTCCTGATACTCAGCCTTATTCTTTTCCTCAAAGTTTTTCAGCCATTGTTCCGTAAATCCATCCAGAATAAAGATACCGCCCTTTGTCAGCGCTCTTTCTATCCTGCGCAGCAGCACAGCTCTGTCTGACGGGGGCAGTACACCAAAATCACAGTAGATTAAAAGGATGATATCAAATTCTTCTTTATATTCCAGATCCAGATAATTCCGGCAATGATACTGTATCTCTTTTTCTTCCGCCGCCGCATGCTTGCTGGCATAGTCAATAGAACGCCTGGAAAAGTCAATCCCCGTTACCGTAAAGCCCTTCTCCGAAAGAAGTTCCGCATAGAGTCCCGGCCCGCAGCCCAGATCCAGTAATTTCTTTTTCTTTCCGCCGCAATACTCCGCAATCCAGTCCACAGACCGGCGGATAAAATGATAATTTCTTGAAGCGCCGTCAAACTCCGGGTCCAGGTGAGCCTTCAGCATCTGTCCGGAAATATGGCTATCATCCCAGAATGGGGAAGAACTGGCTTCATAGAGCTCCGGCATTCGCCGCATATAGCCCAGTATTTTATTGTTTCGTTCACTCATCTCTACCCTCTCCATGAATTTCACCACCGCCTGTTTTTTCACCAAACCGGCTCCAGCACTGAAACAGAGCAAAGGCGCCCAGCAAAAAAGATGTCACGAGACAGAGCAATATCAAAATCACATCATGCCGGATAATCAAATAAAAGCCTGACATCGGAGCCAAAAGCAAAATGCCGATCCAGTCCAGAATACCCATACTTATCCCCTGGGTAGCTTCTATTAAAATAACAAATACCGCCCCTGTGGTACAGCCCCAGTATACCGCAGCGACGCACATCCTCCGCTTATACCGGTATCCCGTAATAAAATAGGCAAGCCATGCCCCCAGAAATAGTACCGACGACAATAAATTAAATATATCAGTTGAAAACATATAACCGTGCAGATTAAAAAACGTACACAGTATCGTTGCAAATGCAGCTATCCACTTACAGAAACCCTTCCGATCCATCTTGTGGTCCTCTTTCGTCCTTATGCCTGTCAACTCTATCTTCTCTACTTTACCACAAGAACTTTTAAAATTCCAGCAATTACCCCGTGTATTCCTCCAGTTCATCCAGAAAACGCAGCCATGCATCCTCATTGTCCACATAGTATTTCGGACATTTTTTACCCGTCACATCATAATGCCGGATCACTTCCTCTGTACTCAGATCAAAGGTTTCACAGAGCCAGGAGGTGAGCCGTACCAGCGAATCATAGGTAGCCTGGGTAAAGCTTCCCGATTCATCCCCATGACAGCACTCAATTGCTATCGTATCTATATTTCTGCTGTTGGAGCAATACGAAATCTCATCCAGCGGGACACATTGAATAATCGTCCCGTCTATTCCGATCACAAAGTGACTGCTGGCGCTGGTTTCATGCGTCTGTGCCAAATAGGCGAAATAACTTCTGTTCTGTTCCGCCGTCGTACCCGGATTCCCGGTATAGTGAACGACTACCCCATTCACCGCTTCCAGCTTGTCACCGGGCCTGGAATACTCATTCAAAGGAAGGATATCCTGGGTAATCCAGTCCGGAATTTCAATTTCATCCTCCTTCTCCGTATCGAAAGGCGCGGTTTCAGGAAGAACATCATCTTTTTTCGTCTCATCGGCAGAAGCCAGGCGGGCTTCCAGATGGTCGTTTAGTTTCATCAGTATTTTTCCGCAGAGAACCAGTATGAGCAGACCGCAGCACAACACCGCCACACATTTCAGATTGTGGCGTATTCTTCTGCGCTTTCTCCCCCTCGGTTCATAATCTCTCATCTTTCGTCCCTCTTTCTATCCTTTGTACTGCTTAAAAGTATAGAAAAAGGTTGTATCATAAAAATCTACAAATTGTATCCGAATTGCATCTGAATTCTTATTTTTTTCTTGCTTTGACAATCAGCATCATGGGCCGGCGCATTTCATCCTTCATGCCTTCTATCCCCATCATATGGGCAGGCGGCTGCGGTTCCACAATGTTGACCAGTTCAAACCCGTGCGTCAGAAGTCCGTTCAAATAAGTCGTCAGTGTCTTGTGATATTTTGTAACCTCTTCGCCCAGGAAATTAGCTTTTCTCTCTCCCTCATAAAAATAATTGTCCACTGGAAAGTGCAGAATTTTCCCATCCTTATCGTAATACCAGTCCTGGCTTCCGGCGGCGGTAAAGATCGGGTGCTCCGCGGAGAAAACAAAGCAGCCGTCCTTTTTCAGAACGTGGTTCACCTTCTCCGCAATCTTTTCAAAAGAAGGGATATAGTGAAACGCAAGTGAACTAAGCACCACATCAAAGCTCTCCGAATCGAAATTAATATCTTCAATTGACTCACAGAGATAACTCACCCTGGGAGATGTTGTTTTCTCTTCCGCGACAGAAAGCATCCGGCGGGATATGTCAACGCCGACCACCTTGTCTGCTCCTTTTTCCGCCGCATAAATGCAGTGCCATCCATACCCGCATCCCAGATCAAGCACAGCTTTGCCCTGAAAATCCGGCAGCAGCCCTTTCAGGGTTTCCCACTCCCCAGCTCCCTCAAGGCCCTCTTGGGATCGGTTCATCCGGCCGTACTTTTCAAAGAATACCGGATCATCATATTTATTTTGACCCATATCGTGATTCCCCTTTCCGGTAAATTATAATTTAAAATAGGGTGTCAAAACAGTGCTTTTGACACCCTGATCAATTTAGTATACAAATGGCCTTCCATCCTGTCAAATACAACTAATATGCCGGGTAAATCTGCCAACTGAAAAATACTTTGGATGTACTCTTCTTTATCACCTGCTTGTCCGCCAGCGAATCGTACACCTGTAGATTTTCCAGTCTTAAATTGTAAAAGATCCACTGGTCCTTATTGCCCATTTCATAGATCGTCCGCACAGAATAAATCGTACTATCGTCCGATATCGGCATTGAGTCTGTACTCATACTGCTGGCTCCGATGTAATCATAGAAAAAAGCAGTAAAACGCTCACAATATTCCGCTCTTTCCTTTTCATTCATTTCAGACATAGAATCAGCAAAACAGTAGATCTGATAAATTTTCCAGGTTTCCGTGTCCATTGTCAGCATACACTGGCTTCCCATTGCATCGGTAAATCTGATCTGCCATATGGAAAACCGTATTTTCTTATTCTCCTTCTCACTGTAGGTCTGCAGAAAGACGGAATAAAAACTTTGCTCCCACTCGGGCTCGGATAGTTCCATCACAAATCCGGCATCTATAAATTTTTTCAGCTCCCGGTAGCTCTTCTTAAAAAAGTCCGGATAATTTTCCAGCATCAGCTCTTTATTCTCAATCTCGACACCGGTTACGTCAATACTTTGCTCGGCAGCATACATTGCTTCCGCGTTCCAGCTTACCAGCATGGAGAGCTTTTCTCCTGTAGTAAGGACATTCTGAAAGTCCAGCCCTGTCTCCACCTTTTCCATCTTTTCATTGTGATTCTGGTTGAGCAGCTTCGCATCCTCCCGCTGCAGAATACGGTTGGGAAGCAGAATAGAACCCACGCAGATCCCCAGGGTCAGAAGCCACGCCGCAAAATAAGATATGATTCGCTTTACCATAACTCCACCCTCTCTCTAGGCAGACTGACAACAACCGAAGTGCCCTCGCCGGGACTGCTCTCAAATCGCATTTCCCCCTGATGAAGCCCTACGATATTCGCGCAGATAGAAAGGCCAAGACCCGCGCCGCCCTGCTTTCGGGCCCGGGATTTATCAACCATATAAAATGCCTCTGTGATCTTGTCCAGCTTGTCAGCTGGAATTCCACGCCCCTGGTCCCTCACTGTAACGACGTAGTTTTCTTCCTGTTTCTGGCCGGTGACTGAGATTGCCGTTCCCCTGGCCGATGCCTTTCTGGCATTGTCAATCAGGTTGATAAACAAAGATTTTAGCAGATCCGGCTCGCCAAAAATCTGCTGTTTTTCTGCATGTATTACAAGCTGGATACCATCTTGTTTCAGCGCAGGTTCAATCATCTGTCCAATCTCCTGAAACAGCCGCTGCATTTCCACCGGCTTTATATCAAAGTCCTGTTTTTTCAGTACAATCATTTCCATCATTTTAAGGGAAAGGGCTTCCAGCCTCTTTCCCTCCGAATAAATATAATTTGCGGCATAGATGGTATCCTCCTGGCTTAACTCCATGGAACGGAGCATGTCCGCATATCCGATGATGGAGGTCAAAGGAGTTTTCAGTTCATGGGCAAAGGAATCGGCAAAGTCCTCCTGCCGCCTTGCCTGTTCTTCCAGGCTGTAAATTTTATCCGCCAGCTTATCCGCCATGCTGTTAAAGTCCCTGGTCAGCATGCCGATTTCATCGTTGCTCTTTATCCTGCCTCTGGTTTCGTAATCGCCTCTTGCGAACCGTTTGGTAATCCGCGAAAGGCCCCGGATCGGTCTGGTGAGCAGCCGCGCCAGCAGCAAAGTAAGGACCCCGGTGATGCCCAGGATACAGAGAATAATCTTCTGATACGTGCGAAAAAGATTATCCCGTTCTGAAAAAACATGTGAAATGTCCATCACATTTTCCAGTATAATCTCTCTGTTATAGAGAGGCATACTCAGCGCCGTCTCCAGAAAATAGGCTCCGTCCTCCGTCTGCAGTATCCGGTATCCCCGCTCTCCCGACCCCAGGGATTCCACCAGTTCCTCCGAGCGCAGCGGCAGAGGGTCCGTGTACAAGATATCTCCGTCCTTTTCTTCCATATGAATGAAATGGTCACTTCCGGAGGTTTGCTTTAGTGCCCTCACGATCTGGGACCGAACCTCATCCGAGGCAAAGAAATAGTCCTCCGGCAGCGCTGCCACAGCCATCTCCATGGAAAACTGCAGAGTCTGGTTTTCCGCCATACCCATATCAATCTCCCGGTGCAGGGTAGACTGGAAGACGGAGGAAAGCAGGTAATATCCTCCCACACCGAAGGTGACAGCCACCAATGACAGTATCCAGAAGAAAATCTTCCATTGAAATTTCACTTCGGCACCTCCAGCCGGTATCCGATTTTATAAATCGCTTTAATCTTGTCCTCCCAGTTCAGCTTTTTTCTGAGCCTCTGTACATGCAGGTCAATCGTCCTGCTGTCTCCCAGGTAAGTTCCTCCCCATACCTGCTGGTAAATCGTCTCCCGGTACAGAGCAATATTTTTATTCTGCACGAAAAGCAGCAGCAGGTCATACTCCTTCATGGTCAGATTAATCTCCCTTCCGTTCTGTCTGACAATCCTGGAAGTGGTATCAATCTCTACGTTTTCCAGCCTGAGCATAGGATCACTCTTATTGTACCGGCGCAGGACACTTTCCACTCTGGCCAGCAATTCAATAATTTCAAACGGCTTTGTGATATAATCATCCGCCCCTGCCCGAAGGCCCTTCACTTTATCCCTGGTCCCGCTTTTTGCCGTAATGAATATAACCGGCGTGTTAGTCGGCTTGCTGTATTCCAGCAGTTCATAGCCATCGACACCTGGAAGCATAATATCCAGAAGAATTAAATCATAGGCTTCTTCTTCAATATAATTAGCGGCTTCTTCCCCATCCATGCAGCAGGTACAGTGATAGCCGGCTCTGGTCAAATTCATGCGGATCAAATTCATAATCGGTTCTTCGTCTTCAGCAATCAGTATTCGTTTCATACCCCGCCATCCCTCATTTTATTTACTACTATCTTATTTTTACCTTGCATCAGAATTGTATCACGTCCAGATCTAAAAAATCTCACTTTTTTATGAAAGGTTTCTTAATACTCTGGGGCAGAAGCTGAATTTATTCTGTAGTGCAGCAGGTTTTTCTTTAAGAGGATGCCAAATTTTCTAGGGGATATGCTTTGCCAGCCAAGACCCGCACCGTTAAATTTGACTGCTTGCCGCTATTTGGGGTACGTCTCTGTGTGCCTCACTCCAGTGCTTTAGAGCCCATCAACTTTATTCCGTTCCGGCAAGGTCTGCATGAGAGCATAGAAATATTCAGGTTCTCCTGTTCTAAAATAATCATACCACGCATCCAGGGTATTTGATTCAAAAACACCTAAATATCCAATCATTTGTTTTGCCCACAGCAAAGCTCCGGTACCGCTTGCAGTAATAAGGTTCTTATCCGCCACCGACGGCTTGTCAATATAAAAGCTTTGCCCTTTATAACCGGCAGAAACCAATTCAAGAAATCCCGGCCCGTTGCTGGTATGGGGACGCTGGTCCAACAGTCCAAAATTGGCAAGGGCGGCGGTAGCTCCGCATATTGCTCCTACCACAGCACCCAACGCGAGCAATTCACTTGCTTTTTCAATGACATCGGCATGCTTTGGATCATTCCATGTATCTGCGCCAGGTAAGAGCAGCACACTTGTTTGATCCATTGCAATATCTTCAATTAAGCAATCGGGCACAATTGTCAGCCCGCCCATTGTATGGATTGGCTCCCTGGAACAGCTGACCGTTTTGAGCGTTACACGCTGCGCATCCTTTTTGAAAAAACGACCGGAATTCAGCTCTGCGGTCACATGCCCCAGTTCCCAGTCGGCTAAGGTATCAAGCACATAAACATAGATTGTATACATAAATTTCCTCCATTTGTAACAATTCGTCTGCCTGATGTCTTCTTCTGGCAGACAGTCTGATTGATTTGTTTGCTTTTTTATTGTACCATGTAATTAATGACACCAGTGTGGCCACAATTACAATGGAAAGGCGGCTCTCGGAATGAAAATTGACAGGCTTGTCAGTATTATTATGGTACTTCTGGAAAAGGAGCGGACAGGCGCGCAGGAGTTGGCGGATATGTTTGAAGTTTCACCCCGCACCATCTACCGTGACATTGATGCGATCAACATGGCGGGTATTCCGGTTTTCTCAGTGCCGGGCGTGGGCGGCGGCTTTGAAATCATGCAAAACTACAAGATGGACAAAACGGTATTTTCGACTTCCGATCTTTCCGCGCTTTTGATGGGTCTATCCAGCCTTTCCAGCATGGTACGCGGGGATGAACTGGTACACGCCCTTACAAAAGTCAGGAGTTTTATTCCCGCCGGCAAAGCAAAAGACATTGAATTAAAAGTAAATCAAATATGTATAGATTTAAGCCCTTGGATGGGCAACAGCAGCATACAGCCCTATTTCGAAATGATTCAATCAGCTTTGCAGGAAAACAAGCTGCTGTCCTTTGAATATATCGCCCACCATGGAAATAAAACCACGCGGAAAGTCGAGCCGTACCAGCTTGTATTAAAAAGCAGCCATTGGTATTTACAGGGCTATTGCCGCCAAAGAAACGATTTCCGCTTATTCCGACTATCCCGCATGTCGGATCTCCGAATACAAGGGGATTGTTTTATACCGAGGGATTTCCAAAAACCTCAGCTGGAATTTACCGATATTCTGGAAACGCTGCAGACAAAGATCAAAATCCGTATTCATAAATCTGTGATTGATCGAGTGCTTGATTTCTGTTCCTATGAAGATTTCCTGACCGACGGTGATGACTATTATCTGGTTCATTTCCCCTTCGTGGAAAACGATTACTACTACAATATTTTAATGAGTTTTGGAGATAAATGCGAGTGTTTGGAGCCGCTGCATATACGCGCGGAAATGAAACGCAGAATACAAGAGATAGCTTCTTTATATGAAAAATAAAGAAAAAAGAAAGGGGGATGCCTATGTTCATACAGCCGTTTTCACTGAATCATTTTTCATTTAACGGATGGCTCAGCTTCGTCATCCTTGTCCTTTCCATGGCATTGCTGCTCTTTCTGCTGATCCGGTGTCTGGTCAAGAAACAGGCCCGGCGTAAAGCGATCCGTTATCTAATTCTGTTCCTTGCCGCCGTTCTTCTGTTGATGATACTATATCGTCCTTATTCCGTTGACTGCCGCCGGGACGGAACGATTACCTCTACCCCGAATATTTCTGTAAGCTCCACGATTCTCACAGAAGCAGAACAGAGCCGTCTTTCCGATCTGTCCTTCGCCGATCAGGATGAGCTGTCCCTGCTGCTGAGCGATACCCTTGTAGGGAGGCATTATACCTGGAACCCTCCTGATGGCCTGGCAAACCGGGATTACCTTGAGATGAGGATTCCGCTATCCGGTGTTCCCTATTCCCGATCGCCCAATCAGGTTACTGTTGTTCTGTACGGGGACCGCTACCCGGATGATCGGAACGAACCGCATGTCCCGTTAACGGAATCGCTCCATGGGAGTATTGAGTATACCTATGAACTGGGTTCCTTTGAATTTTCCTTGAAGCTTAAGATTCTGAATCCGGAGGAACTGCTCACTTGGCTGGAAGGAAAAGGATTCATGGATGCTTCCTCCTGACCCGACAGGCCATACCTTGTCTGCCTCCTTGTTTTTTTCGTCTCTCAGGGATAAAATAGAACTATCGTCAAAGATAAGGAGGCTTTTGATATGAGAACAGAGAAATTCAAAATGGAACGGCCTGATCTGGTTCATGTCGGGGATGAGGTGGAAATCTCCGAGCATGGCACTACCATCTTAAGCTATATTATTGAGCCCGCTGTGGCTATGTCCGGCTGTTATAACAGCAGCAACCGGATTTTATCCACCCACGGTACGGTCGTCCGGATTGATCCCTATGAAAGTGCTTTTTACGTCTACGTGGAATTTGAAAGCTGAGCCGTCCATGCTTTTATTCTCTGAAAAATGCTTTTACCGTTTCCGCGAATTCTTCCGCGTTGGTCAGCATCGCCGGGTGCCCGCCGCTGGGGAACAGATGTATTGTTCCATCCGGAACAAGCAGGTTCATCGCTCTGTATTCTTCTGCCATATCTTTTCTGCACATGGTATCTTCCACACTGCCGGTAAAAAGAATGGGAACCTTTAATGTTTCCAGCGGTTTGTGAAACAATGGGAGCTTATTCTCCGCACATTCTGTTAACGCCTTTGTATTCAGGTCTACAACGGTTTCCCAATCTTCTCCCTGACACCACTCATAGAACTGCCTGGAAAAATCATTCCTTTTCGCAGAGGCTCTCTCCTCCAGTAAATTTGCAGAAAAATCTTCCGCCAGGGTTCTTCCGTCAAAGCTGTCTGCAACGACCTTTTTAACCAGGTCCGGACGTTCCAGCGCGGTATTGACCGCCGACCAGGCACCGCCGCTTGTGCCGACCAGTCCTGCTTTACCGCAGTCCAGGTACTCTAAAAGCGCAATCACCTGCTGCGCTTGCGAAAACCATAAATCTGCGGGAAATCCTTCCATTCGATCTGATTTTCCGTTTCCCAGAAAATCAACCAGGATTACTTTATATGAATCTTGATACAGGGGCAGCAGCAGCTCGAACATCTTTGAAGAAGCCGTATCGCCGTGCAGAAAAACTAACGGCAAACCGGTACCGGCTTCCTCATAGTAAATATTGTTTTCTCCATACTTAAAATATGCCATCCTAACTTTCTCCTTTCCTGTCTGTTCATTATAGCAGGCGGGAGAAGGCGCTCAAACCTTATGTTCGTTCTTAAAACAGAAATGCGCCGCGATTCCCTCACGACGCATCTCCCGTTTACGGTATATTTTCTTTTTGAGAAGCAGCAAATAGCTTCACTCTGCTCAGCTATTCTTTACTATTCTCTGTATGCTCTTTTCGGATAGGAAGTATTTTTCTGACAGCTTCCCGACACTCATGCCATTCTGGAAATCCTGTCGTATCTGAACATTTCTGGAAGCCAGAAATTGCTTCGTATCCGTATTTTCTCCCCAGCTCTTTTTATGCTCCTGCTTCTTGGGGATATAAATCACTCTGCCCTCCACATATTCCTGCACTTGCTCCAGAAGTTCTTTCGGTAGCACCTTAACTATATTTTGATAGCTCATTCTGCATCTCCTAAAATTTTATTATTCAGGATCGGCAGAGGCTATTAATCACAACTGATTTTAAACCTTTTATGTGCAAACAGCCCCTGCTATGCACAAATTCTCATACCCATAATAATGCTCCTTTCTCAGATTGATACATTTATTATAACACACTTTCCGGACAACAGTACCCTTATTCAGCTGTTATTTTATATCTGCAAACGCGTATTTTGTAAAGCTTGCGCCGTCCTCATTTACTTTTGCCACCGCATAGACGCCATCGATATTTCTATCCTCTGTCCGGATCTTAAATTTCCCGTTTAAGCCCTCGTAATCCCCGATATCCAGTATCGCCTGTTTCCATGCGTCCGCATCCGTGGTGCCTGCTTTTTCCAGGCCGGTAAGGGCTACCATGGCTGCATTATACGCATAGCAGACAAAGTTGTCATCGGATGATCCGTCGTATTTTTCCCGGAGAATAGAGTCCAGTTCTTTCATCTTATCCGTTATTTGTGCAGAGGCCGATACGATCCACGCCGCATCCTTAGCCCCGTCCCCGGCAAGAGTAAGAATTTCCTCCTGATAGGCGGAACCTGAGAGCACCACGCGGATATCCGGAGCATTGTCCTCAATCTGGCGTATCATCTGTGCTCCTTCTGTATACTGACAGATCAGATACACAGCCTCCGCGCCGCCCTGTTTCATCTTCGTTATCATCGGGGTGAAATCCTTTGTCTGACCGATGATAAATCCTTCATCCGCCACAATCTCCAGGTTATGTTCCGCGGCATATTCTGTAAAGGCACCGTCCACGGTAGCGCCCCAGTCGTTATTTGTATAGATTACGCCAACCTTCTTTGCATTCAATTTATCATCCAGATATTCCGCCGCCGCTCTCGCCTCCTCCGTATTGACCAACGGCATGCGGAAGGTATAGTCATACAGCGCTGTATAATCCGGATGAGAACAGGACGGAGCAATGGTAAGCACCTTCTCCTGATCCAGCACCTCGGCCATAGCCAGTGCGCAGGTTGAGGAGAATGGGCCGATCACACAGGCATAATCACCCTCGGCCAGAATTTTGTTGGCGATAGTAGCCGCCTCCTTTGCGTCGTTTTTATCATCAAATATTTCGATTTCCACCGGTGTTCCATGATAGCCCCCGTTTTCATTGTAAAGGTCTATAAACAGCTGTACCCCCTTCTTAAAGGAAGTTCCGTACTGGGAAAAGTCTCCTGTCATGGGTCCAACCAGCGCTACTCTTAATGTCTCTCCAATCTTTTCCGTCTGTTCCTTTCCCTCGTTCTGCGCCGACGCTGCATTCTTGCTGCAGCCGGTGAGGCAATTCATCAGCAGTACCAGAAATACCAGACATAGTAACCATTTTTTCATTTTCATAGCTCCCCTTTCCTTTCTGCCGGATCAGATCTTCCGGCCTGGATCGTTTTCTTGATCTATTAGAAAAGGCGCCGTAAGTTTTTACACTCACGGCGCCTTTGCCAAACAGTTTTGTATTGTTATTTAATTCCAGGGAGACGTCCATGCCGTCTCTGTATCTTCCACGATTCCCTGCCCTCCGTGGGCTGTAAAAATGCTGCCCGTCACATAGCCGAGCCGAGCCGATGAGAGACAGACAATCAAATCTCCGATTTCCTCCGGTTTGCCTGCCCGGTGAACCGGTATCTTGGACATGGTATAAGCTGTGTTTTCATAGATAGCCTTTGCCATCAGAACCGTATCCGTCACACCCGGAGCCACTGCATTTACCCTGATTCCAAACGGGGCCAGCTCTGCCGCCGCCCCCTTCGTCATCACATTCACTCCCGCCTTCGCCGCACCGTACATCACCCGGTAAGTCACCGGTGTGAGGGATGACAGGGAGGATACATTGATGATTACTCCGCCCTTCTGCTGCTTCATATAAAATGCGGCCGCCTGCACCCCGAAAAATGCAGTAGAGAGATTTAAATCCAGGATATAACGGTAATCCTCCTCGGACAGAGTATCCACCGGTCCGTGACGGTTTCCGCCGGCACAGTTAATCCAGATGTCGATCCTTCCGAACTTTTTTACCACCCGGTCGGCAAATGCCCTGACTTCTGCTGCTTTCATCGCGTCTACAGCTTCCACCATCACATCCTGGAAGCCACGGCTCCTCATATCCATACGAAAAGCATCCAGTTTTTCTTCTGACCTGCCGCACACGGCAACATGGCAGCCTTCCGCTGCAAAGCCGGCCGCCGCTGCCGCGCCGATTCCTGTGGAACCCCCGCAGACAACCGCCACTTTATCTTTCAGCCCCAAATCCATTTTGTTCTCCTTTCAGCCTCATCCGCTTGCGGCATTCCCCATAGTTTGCTTTTCTGCCGGCAATCATAACCCGAACAGATTCTCTTTGTCAACCGCTTGAGGAGAGGACAGCAGAAACTGATCCATTTCCTTCATAATTGAAACATTTTCCTGCTCTGTTCCGGCAATTTGAAACACTTCTCTTATCTTTTTCAAGTACGCCTCGGCGTACTTGCTGCAATCCGTCGGAGGCTCACCACCTATAGAGGGGGAGTCTTATCTACTTCCATGATAAATACCTGTCATTAGAACAGGCCGGTGATCCTGCCTTCCTCATTGACATCAATCCCCTCCGCGGCAGGCTTCTTCGGCAGCCCCGGCATCGTCATAACCGTACCGGTGATTGCCACCACAAAGCCGGCCCCAGCCGATACATACACTTCCCTGATGTTGACCGTAAAGCCCTCCGGGCGGCCTAACAGGGCAGGATTGTCGGAAAGGGAATACTGATTCTTCGCCATACAGACCGGCACATTCCGGTAGCCGATTTCTTCAATCCGTTCAATTGCCTTCAGGGCAGCCGCGTCATAGGTGACGCCCGCCGCACCATAGATTTCCTTTGCAATCGTCTCGATCTTTTCTTTTATCGAAAGCTGGTCCTCATAGAGGAAACGGAAGTTTTTCTCCTTCTCCGTTGCCAGGATGACCTTCTGCGCCAGAGCGGTACCGCCCTCGCCGCCCTTCTCCCACACTTCGGAGAGGGCGAATTCACAGCCCCTGCCCTCACAGAACTCTTTTACATAGGCCAGCTCCGCATCGGAGTCCGTGATGAATTTATTCAGAGTGACAACAATAGGCACTCCGTATTTCTGCAGATTTTCTATATGCTTTTCCAGATTTACAATTCCCTTTTTTAGGGCATCCAGATTTTCTTTTGACAGCTCCGTCTTCGGAACTCCCCCGTTATATTTCAGTGCACGCACCGTTGCAACCAGCACGATCGCATCCGGGCTTAAGCCCGCCATGCGGCATTTGATATCCAGGAATTTCTCAGCGCCCAGATCGGCGCCGAATCCTGCCTCCGTGATGGTATAGTCCGCCAGTTTCAGCGCCATTCTGGTGGCACGTATGCTGTTGCAGCCGTGGGCGATATTGGCAAAAGGTCCGCCGTGTACCAGAGCAGGCGTATTTTCCAGCGTCTGAATCAGATTGGGACGGATAGCATCCTTTAACAGGGCTGCCATGGAGCCCACCGCATTCAGCTGGCCAGCAGTAACCGGCTCTCCGCCGTAGGTATAAGCCACGATAATCCGGGAAAGCCTTGCCTTTAAGTCCTCCATATTCTCCGCGAGGCAGAGAATTGCCATGATTTCCGAGGCTACCGTGATAATGAAGTGATCTTCTCTGACAACTCCGTCTGCTTTTCTGCCAAGGCCCACCACAATATTTCGCAGCACCCGGTCGTTCATATCCTCACAGCGCTTCCAGACAATCTGGTTGGGATCAATATTTAAAAGATTTCCCTGGTGCAGATGATTGTCCAGCATTGCCGCCAGCAGATTGTTGGCAGACGTGATGGCATGAAAATCACCGGTAAAATGAAGGTTTAAATCCTCCATCGGGACAACCTGGGCATATCCGCCTCCGGCTGCTCCTCCCTTTATGCCAAAGCAGGGTCCGAGAGAAGGCTCCCGCAGCGCAATCACAGCCTTTTTACCCAGCAGGCCGAAGGCCTCCCCCAGTCCTACGGTTGTGGTCGTCTTTCCCTCTCCTGCAGGAGTAGGATTGATCGCGGTCACCAGGATCAGCTTGCCGTTCTCCCGATCTTTGACCGCTTCCCACAGTTCATCCGTCAGCTTAGCTTTATATTTTCCATAGAAATCCAGCTGATCCTCTGCTATATCCAGTTTTTTTGCCACCTCTTTCACCGGCAGCAGCTTCGCCTCCTGAGCAATCTCAATATCCGTCTTCATTCTCCAAAACCTTCCTTTCATGTAATCCTGTACCGGCGGCCCTTAAGCCGTCAGTAAAACACCGGAATACATCCGGTGGAATCCTTTCCTTCCTGTTTAAAAGTATATCATAGGACACCCGCCCCCGGATAGCCCCGATCTTTACTTTGCACATTCCTTTAACTCGCCCAGAATCCAGTCCAGATACAGGGGTACAATATTGATATCTGAACACTGATAGAGCATCCTGGCTCCCACCACATCTTCAATCTCATTAAATATCAGCTGGCCTTCATCGCCTATGATAAAGTCAATGCCCACCAGGCCAAAGCCCCCAAAGAGGCCGATAATCCTGTTTACCGGCTCTTTTTCTTTCTCCGACAGCTCATAAAGCTCTACCCTGCCGCCCAGAGAATAATTGGATTTAAACCCGGCTGCGGCAGTCCGAAGAACCGCTGCTATGATATCCCGGCCGATGACGTAGACGCGAAGGTCCTGATGCCTGGTTCCGGTCAGGGGCTGCAGTACGCCGTCGCTTTTGATAAAGCACTCCCGCATGGTGTCTGTAAATCCCTCCCGGAGGTCGAATACCTGTCCGCCCCCGTGACCGTCCACACTCTTTAATACAGTATCCGCCGGATAGCCGGATGCGATATCCTCCACATAATCCCTTTTGCAGAACCGGGAATCCACCATGGGCACCCCGGTCCTTGATACATACAGATAGGTCCTGGCTTTGTCATTGCAGATCTCCGCAATTCCGGCACGGTTAAAAACCGGGACTCCCATTTCCTCCAGATGCCTGGACAGCAGCGGATAAATACAGCGGCAGATGGCGAAGTCCGGCCGTTCCTCCTTCCCTTCATAGGATATATAGGGCCGCCCGTCTCTCACGCCAAAGTCCAGTAAATCGACAAAAAGCAGATCCAGCTGAATCTGCCTTTTTCTGCACTCTTCCATATAAAGATTAATATAACCCCTGTTGCAGTCTGCTTCCTTCCTGCCGTAAATCAGCCAGCCCTTCACTGCGCCCGCTTCCTTTCTAAAAGAATATGCTCCATGATATTGTCAGCCACATTTACCCCGGTACAGGTAAAGATATTTTTAAAATGAGCGTTGGAATTCACCTCACAGACCAGAGGCTTTCCCTCCGGGCCAAACAGCAAATCCACCCCGGCGAAGTCCAGTCCCAAAGCCCGGCAGCTTGTAACTGCCAGCTCTTTTTCCGCCTCGTCCGGCGTGTAGGGCTTCATCTTGCCGCCGTTTGAAATATTGGCCCTGAAATCCCCGGTATCCGAATACCGGTACATAGCGGCCACGACCTGATCTCCCACAACCTGCAGCCGGATGTCCCGTGCAAAGCTGCTGGCTATAAATCGCTGGAACAGCATAGGACGGGCACCGATACCCAGCACGCAGCTCTCCAGCTCTTCCATGGAATGTACCAGATAAACCTGCTGTCCGAATGAACCGAAGCACTCCTTTACCACCATAGGAAACCCAAGCCTCTCAGCCGGCTTCCGCAAAAAATCCAGATTGCTGTATCCGATATTGCCATAGGTCATAGGCGCCAGAATGGTCTCCGGCATGGGGATTCCCGCCTTGTAAAGAATCTGGTGGGTCAGGGACTTGTCGTCACAGGCTTCAATGGCGCCAGCACTATTATAGACCGGGATACCGGCCTCCTCCAGCGCCCTGGCCAGCCGGATATCCTTATCCCAGAACAGGACAAACTCCGGCCTGTCCTCCGGCCATATACGCCCGCCAAACTCCACCAGCACCTCCGCGTTGGTCCGGATGCACAGAGAAATCCCTCTTCTCTTTCCGGCCTCCAAAAGCCACTGTGCCAGCTCAGAAAACTTATTTGTATAGAGAAATTCATTTACGATCAGCCAACATTCCTTCAATCTATTCACCCTCGGTCTGCTCCGCCGGCTCTCCCCGGAGATAACATTCAAACTGTCCCTGGTCCATCAGCACTTTCCTGGGCTTGGTCCCTTCCTCCGGTCCCACTACCCCGGCCTCACACAGCTGGTCCATGATACGCGCCGCCCGATTGAATCCGATGCGGTAAACCCGCTGCAGCATACCGATGGATGCCTTGTCCTTCTCGATAATAAAACGCCCGGCGTCAGCAAAATACTCATCCCTGCCGTCCTCGGCCTCCTTGCTGTTTTCCTGGGCAGCCGTGGAAGTAGACGTAATCTTCTCATTCATTTCAGCGCTGTACTGAGGCTTGCATTTCTGTTTGGACAGGAAATCAACCACTGCGCTTACTTCTTTATCGGAGACAAATGCTCCCTGGATTCTCACCGGCTTGGGATAGCCAGACGGAAAGAAGAGCATATCTCCCTTGCCCAGCAGTTTTTCCGCGCCGGACCCATCCAGAATCGTTCTGGAATCAATGGCGGAGGAAACCGCAAAGGCAATTCTGGAAGGAATATTTGCCTTGATCAGCCCGGTAATAACATTGACGGACGGACGCTGCGTGGCAATAATCAAATGCAGCCCCGCCGCTCTCGCCATCTGTGCCAGACGGCAGATCGCATCCTCCACCTCGCCGGGAGCCACCATCATCAGGTCGGAAAGCTCGTCCACGATGATTACAATCTGGGGCATCCTGCGGTAGCCTTCCTCATTATCCTCAGGCAGTTCCGCTATCTTGCGGTTATAGCCCTTCAGATCACGGACACCCAGCTCCGCAAATTTATTATACCGTTCCGTCATCTCGTTGACCGCCCAGTTTAAGGCGGCCGACGCTTTCTTCGGATCGGTCACCACCGGTATCAGCAGATGGGGAATCCCGTTGTAAACGCTTAATTCCACCACCTTGGGATCGACCATAATTAGTTTCACATCGTCCGGGTTGGCTTTGTATAAGATGCTCATGACAATCGTATTGATGCAGACAGATTTACCGGAGCCGGTGGCTCCCGCAATCAGCATATGAGGCATCTTGGCAATATCGGTGACAACAATCTGGCCGCCGATATCCCGGCCCACGGCAAAGGTGATCTCCGACGGATGGTTCTTAAACTCACTGCTCTCCAGCAGCGTCCGAAGCAGCACCGGCGAGTTCTCCGCGTTTGGCACTTCGATTCCCACCGCGGCCTTTCCCGGTATAGGCGCCTCGATCCGGATATCCGTTGCCTTCAGGTTCAGCTTGATGTCATCGGACAGGCTGGTGATTTTGCTGACTTTTACCCCCTGCTCCGGCTGGAGCTCATAGCGGGTAACCGCGGGGCCGCAGCTTACATTGGTAACTGCCACCCGCACACCGAAGCTGTCCAGGGTCGTCTGCAGCTTCATAGCGGTCTCCTTTAATTCCTTGTCGCTTACTCCCTTCGTTTTTCCGCTGGGGCGGGAAAGCAGAGAGGTGGGAGGAAATACATAGGGCTCCCCCTTCGCGTCCATGGCCGCATCCAGATTGAGCGGTTCCTCCTTCTTCTCCTTCTTGCTCTCCGGTATCTCCACTCTTTCCCGCAGAACAGGTTTGGGTTCTTCCGGCATCTTATGTATTCTGACTGGTTCCGGTTTATCCTCCATCATCTGAGGGTCAAAACCGGCCTCTTCCGTCACAGCCGGTGTAATCTCAGCCATAGCGGCGCCAAATGACGCTTTGTCACTCCCGCCCTGCTCCCTGCTCTCCCCGGCAGGACCGAAGCCAGCCTCCGCCTTATCCGGCGCAAAGCTGTTCTGTATTGTAAACTCCGGGGGATTCTTCCGTCCCTCCGGTATAATCTCCGACATGTCAACCTTTTTAACAGACGGCTTTCCTTCCTTCTCAGCAGGCTGAGGCTCCGCTTTCCCCGTTTCCAGCGCATCCGCGTCGAAGGTAAAGAGACGGCGTTTTTTGTTCCCCTCCGGCTCAGGCTCTTCTTCGGCCTCCTGCTCTTCCTCGTACATCCTGCGCTGTTTTCTTTTTTCCTGATATTCCCGGAACTGCTGCTCGCTTTTCCTGCGGATCGCAGAAAGGAACAGTTTCCCGGTTAGGAACATGAGAAGAATCAAAATTACGGCAATCAGGACCAGATAAGCGCCCACTTCCCCCACCAGATAGCCAAACAGCATAACCAGCAGACCGCCGATGATTCCGCCGCCGGACTTATTCTGTGCGGAGATCTTATAATAATCCAGCACCTTGGCCAGAGGATCATAGTGGCTGGCGATCAGCTGAAACAGCCCGGTCAGGGCAAACATAATACCGCCTATGTAACATAGCTTTCTGGTCACTTCTTTATTCTTCCGGTTGGATATACGGAATGCCGCCGCAAGAAACAGCGCATAGGGAAATACATAGGCCAGAACACCCATGATCCCGAACATAAAATGATTCAGCCACTCTCCCACCACGCCGCTCAGCCCAAAATTGCTCAGAACCAGCAAAATGGTGATAACCAAAGTGACAATCAGTATGATCTCATCCCGGTATCCTGCTGAAGCTGTATTTTTCTTCTTACCCCCTGCTCCGGCACGACCCGTTGTTTTCTTTTTCCCCGCTTGAGCCACAAAGCTGCCTCCTATCTAACAAAATTCCAAATAATAGCTATAATTCCAATCACAAAACAATAAATTGAGAATCCGATAAATCGTTTTCCTCTCACGATGACCAGCATCGTCTTGATGCAAATGTAGCCAACCACCGCCGCAATCACCATACCTGCCACGTAGTAGACAATCTCCGCAGGCTGGACGGAAATCGCTGTAAAATCCTTCAGTTCCAGCACCACAGCTCCCAGCACGGCCGGAATCGACATGATAAAGGAATACTTTACTGCAAATGTCTTCTCAAATCCGCACAGCAGTCCGACCATAATGGTCGTCCCGGACCGGGACAGACCCGGCATGGTGGCCACGCCCTGAGCGGTTCCAACAACCGCCGCATCTAAATATGTAGCCTGGTTCGCCCGCTTCATGCCCACATCCACGTAATCGGCAACCAGCAGCATCATCCCCGTGGCAATCAGGCAGATGCCCGGAACCAGAAGGGTTGTAGAGGTCACCGTGACGATATCTTTCAGCAGAAGGCCCAGGATTCCGGTGGGAATCGTAGATACCAGGATCAGCATTACAAACCGGCGGTAGGAAGTAAATAAAACCTTGCGGTATCTTTTCCCCGATTTTCCAACGGTGTTGGCAAAAAACACGCCTATGTTGTAAAAGAAATCTGCGATAATCCCCAGACCTTCCACAATCATGCGGCCGATATCCCGGTGAAAGGCCACAAAAATAGCTACCAGTGTTCCAAAATGAAGCATTACATCAAACAGCAGGCCCGTATCAGTCTGAAAATTCAGAATATTTCTAAAAATGGCCAGATGGCCGGAGCTGCTGATCGGCAGGAATTCCGCAATCCCCTGCACCAGGCCCAGAATAATTGCTTTGAAAAGTGTCATAACAACCTCCGCTCTCTTGCTTTATCTCTTGTATAATCCCCAAAATTCAATTCCCTCTTTACCCTGATTCAGCAGTGAGGTTGCCCCACTGCTGAATCAAGTTTCTATCCATATACCCGTATTTATTATACCTGTAATCAGGGTGCTTTGCAAGTTCCATTCCTCAGGATTCCCGGCCAGGCTGCTGCCTTTCCCCGATCATCTCATAAAGCTTGCTCATGGCCTCTTTCAGCCCTCCGATTTCATCTATGATACCCTCGTCCACCGCTTCTTTTCCCACCAGGATAGTACCTACATCCTTCACCATCATCTTGGTGTTGAGCATAAGCTCTTCCAGACGTTCCTGATCAATGTGGGAGTGAGCCTCCACGAAACCGGTAATCCGGTCCTGAATCTGCATAAAATGCTGATAGGTCTGCACAACGCCGATTACCATCCCGCTCATCCGCACCGGATGCACTACCATCGTTCCGCTGGGTACGATAAAGGAATAATCGGCGGAAACCGCCAGCGGGACACCGATGGAATGGCTTCCGCCCAGAACAAGGGATACCGTCGGCTTGCTCAGGGAAGCAATCATTTCCGCGATCGCAAGCCCGGCCTCCACGTCTCCGCCTACCGTATTGATCAGGATCAGAAGTCCCTGAATATCCTTGTCATCTTCCACCTTTGCCAGCATGGGCAGAACGTGTTCGTATTTCGTGGATTTTGTACTTTCCGACAGACATTCGTGTCCTTCAATCTCACCGATGATCGTCAGCAGATGAATCCTACAGTTCTCCTGATTATTGTCCAGTGTCAGCTGTCCTGTCTCTTTAATCTCTTCTGTTTCTTTTTTCTCCGTGTCTGCCATACCGTCCCCCTCTTAGTTCGAATATGGCGCTAATTCCAGACGGATGAAATAGCCTTTGTCATGCTGGCACACCGGGCACTTCTCCGGAACTTCTTTTCCAGTGTAGATATAGCCGCAGTTTAGGCACATCCAGCCGGTCTGAACATCGGAAACAAACAGCTTGTTGTCTTTTAAATACTCCGCGAATTTCTTGAAGCGGTCTCCATGAGTTTTTTCGATTGCCGCGATCATATCAAAGGTAACCGCAACCTTCGCAAGTCCCTCGTCTCTGGCTGTCTGCGCAAATGACGGATATACATCTCCATGCTCCTCGTACTCATTGTGCGCCGCAGCTTCCAGTACCTTAGTCATGTCTTCAAACAGGTCTACCGGATAGCCTCCGTCAATGTGAATGGTATCACCGGCTTCATCTCTAAGTAAATCATAGAAAATCTCCGCATGCTCTTTTTCCTGGTTTGCCGTAAAGGTAAAAATCGCTTCCAGAACGTGTAAATGTTCCTTTTTTGCTTGGGACGCCGCAATGGTGTAACGATTTCTGGCCTGGCTCTCGCCTGCAAAGGCCCTCATCAGATTCTTCTTCGTCTCACTATGTTTAAATTCAACTGCCATTGTTATTCCTCCATTTCTGATTTTTTTAATCCCTTTCTGTGAAAAGAAAGCGGAAAATTCAAGACGCGCTCGCGGGTCTTGGCGCACAATTCGAGTCTGCGTAAGCAGACATTATTTTTATCCGAATCGCTGTGCATCCTCGCAAAGCTACACTTCTATGATTTACCAGAACAGGAAAAACTATTCGTTACGGAATTTACGTCATAAAATAAAAAAAGTTCAAAAACCTCATACTGTATGATTTTATTTTTACTCTCTCTATGCTACGCTTCTTTTAATAGCAGTCCGTTTAATCGCCAACAGACATAAAGGGGAGGAATTAATATGAAAATCCAGGAAGCAAGAAAATTTGGTACGTCTTTTCTCACGTACCTGCTTATTATTTGCCTTTTATTATCAGGAACATCTGTGCCAGCATCCGCAGAAAGCAGTGACGTTGTCCTGACATTTGAAGATCTCTCCGTAAATGATATGGAGCCGAAGGCATTGGAGGGTCTATACGGACACTGTAATTTCGGGCAGGGGATGTGGAACATCGTCAATTCAGCCCAAAATGGAAAGGAACTTTATGCAAATGATCTTTCCGAAGACCAGCAGGTATGTAAGATAGCGATTCCTGAAAATAGTATTTTTACCGGTTTTAAGGCCAGGGGCAATAATGATGTTCACATTCAGGTTGTTTCCGGTGTTGACCAAAAGAGTTTTACATTATCAGAAACGAAAGAGGAATATAAAACGGATTTCCAAACTCCTTGTGAAGCGGTTTACATCATTATATCTTCCGCCGGCGGGGCATCATCGGCGAAGTTCGACGATATTACGCTCACCCCATCTGCACCGGCTGCTCCGGAAGATCTGGCTGATGCAAAGGAACCGGGGCAGGTTGTAAATTACAATCTCTCTTATGGAAAAGGAGTCGTATCGGGCAGCAATGATAAATCATTCGGCTCATCCGGCTATATTACAGATAATGACGCCGCAACCTCTTGGACGCCCGGGGAAAATGAGTCTGCTGTCATTGACTATGGGAAAAAATATCAATTTTCTGAGTTTTTATTAGAATACAATGATCCTACGAATCCTAAGCAATACCGGATATTTATTTCCGATGATAAGGATACCTGGACGGAACTTGTAGATCGTTCCTCCGGCAGTGATACCGGTGCTGTGCAAAGAGAGGAAGTTACAGCAGCAGGAAGATTTTTGAAGATAGAATTTACCCAGGCGCCGGCAAGTCTTACTGAATTTAAAGCATATGGAACGGAGGCACACAGGGAAAAACGCAAAATTATGGTTATTGTACCTCATCCGGGAGATGAAATGCGTATGTGCGGCGGGATTATCAGAGACGCGGTAATGAAGGGTGATGAAGTTAAGGTTGTGATCAGCGGCAATGGGGATTACAAGGGCCCGGATGAAGGAAAGAAACGTATTGCTGAAAGCATTGCTGCGTTGAATAACATTGGTGTAAAGACAAGTGATATTATTTTCATGGGCTATGCGGATAATGGAGGTCTAATCGGAAGTAACGGACAGGAGCCGGATGACAGCCACATTTATCAGATGTATACAGCCAGTGATGAGAATGCGGTAATACTAAGCAGAGAAGACAATTCACAAACCTATGGCCTGGATACGGGTAAGCAGGATTACCATTTCGAATATACAGGAGAACATGCAGATTATACCAGAAAAAACTTCATTGAGGATTTAATGCATGCAATAAAAGCATTTAGACCTACAGATATCTACTCCACCTCCTTGTATGATATGCATACCGACCATGCTTACTTAAACTTATTTGTAAGGGAAGCTATTTTAACGCTGCAGAAACAGGATTATTTCTTTACGCCAACCCTGCGGGAG
Organism: Anaerolentibacter hominis; assembly: GCF_032380675.1. Classification (NCBI taxonomy): domain Bacteria; kingdom Bacillati; phylum Bacillota; class Clostridia; order Lachnospirales; family Lachnospiraceae; genus Anaerolentibacter; species Anaerolentibacter hominis. Next base: position 1,194,831 of record NZ_JAWDIX010000001.1, on the reverse strand, counting down.
GGTATTATTCATTCCGTTGCAGGAGACAGCAATCTGGACGGAGGTCAGCGCTGGCCAGAAAATAATTCTGATGCTTCTGTTGCTTTTACAAAACCCAATCTTTTAGAAGAAGCTACAACCCTGGACTGGAATAAGCGGGTCAGCGTTACAGTTCCTTATCAGATGCGCCAGCCGGCGCCGTTTCGGTACAGTTTGAAAGACCAGAGCTTAAACCTTTATACCACCCAGTATCAGGACCTGTTTTTTGCTGCCTTTTCTAAATACGACGAGGTGTTCTGGGAGAAGTCTTTTACAAGCTTAACCTATTCTGCTTCTGTGCAAGTTAACGCTTCAAGTAATCAGGATAAAGCCAACCGGGTTTTAGACGGAATTGCTTCCGGATATATTCCTGCAATGGAAAAACTGGATTTTACAGCCTCGGCTTCTAAGAAAAGAGATGGATTTCCGGATGCGGAGTGGGTAGCAGACGGTCCAGGCGATTGGGTGGAACTTATGTGGAGTACGCCTCAAAAGGTACAAAAAATTGTGATCTATGACAGACCGGACACGGATCAGAACATTACATCTGGAAAGCTTACCTTTGACGATGGCACTACGAAAGAAGTAGGCGCGCTCCCTGAAAATGGCAGACCTTATGAACTTATACTGGAGACAGAGAAAGAGATGCAATCCCTGAAATTTGAAATAACCGGGGTTTCCAATGGAACCACAAATCCTGGCCTGGCCGAAATAGAAGTATTCGGATCAAGCAATCAAGAGAAAGAGTATCTGAAAAACCTGATATCCACGGCTAAGGCAATAAAAAATGACAATAGCGAATATACCACAGAAAGCTATACGGATTTGAAGGCTGCCATTATTAAGGCGGAAATGATTTTGAATTCTTCCGGTGATGCAGCAGCCTTAAGAGCGGCGGCACAAGAACTGCAGGCAGCTATAGATGGCCTGAAAAAAGCGGATCATAATAACAGCGGAGGTAATAATTTCAATCCGATTATTCCAGATCCGGAATCCGGTAAAGGAAAAACAGAGACAACTACTCAAACGCTGCCTGAATCTGGTACAATTATTGAGACTGTGATAAAAACGGATAGTAATGGCAATGTTACGGAAGGAATAACAAACGTAACCGCTGGAATAACATCAACGAATATAGAAAAAAAGGCGGCAAGGTTTAACATTATTCTTCCGGAACAAGAACTGCTGCATGCAGTCGAAGATGGTTCCAGCATTCTTAACATACTCCTGCCGGCAGAAGAACTAATGGTTCAATTGAACAGCGGAAAGGGAACTCTAATTGATGTATCTGTCACGATTCCGGATAGTATTATGAATCATGAGGCGCTGTCAATTGAGAATATTGAGCTGCCGAAAGAAGTGCTTGAGGCTGCTAAAAAGAATGGGACGGATGTTCAAATCACCTTTGTGAATGAACAGGGACAAAAATACTTTTCCTGGAAATTTGAGGCAAAGGCCCTTAAAAAAGCAGGAAAAATAAAAGATATCAATCTCGCTCTCGCTCTTCATCCGGATAATGAGGATGAGAGTATGGCAAAGCTGATTGACAAAAAGAATAAAGGAAAGAGCCTGATATTATCTTTTCAGCATGACGGAAAACTGCCTGAAAATACAAAGGTAACACTTTATCTTGGAGATCATAATGGGTGGAAACCGGGTAAGACAGGTTATCTGTATTATCATGATGAAAACAAAAATAAGCTGGTGGAACAAAACAAAAACAAATATAAAATTGATAAAAAGAAAGAGATAACGATCCAGATCAATTCTTGTTCCGACTATGTATTGCTTCCATATGTCCCAACCGGAAAAAATGTGGTTAAATTATTTGACGAAATATCGGTAAAGAAAACACTTACTCTGAAAAAAGGGAAGTCCGCAAGCCTTAAGGTAACGAACGGATTAAACGCAGACCTGGTCAAGAAATTCACCACAAGCAATAAGGCGGTTGCGACAGTGAGCAAAAATGGAAAAATTAACGCTAAAAAGCCGGGGACAACTGTGATTACTACAAAAATAACAATTAATGGTAAAACAAAACTATTTAAAACGAAAGTCTCCGTAAAATAGGCTGCAATGGAAAAGGGTGCCGAAATCATCAAAACAGATGAGATTGGCACCCTTGCTAATGTGTATAAATCAGCGCAGACTATTTCAAATTTTGTGTGAACACTTTATTTTATCCATTATCATTCTCATCTTGCTCAGATCTCCGATGAGAACCGCTCCCACCAACTGGTCTTCCACATAAAAATACTTTTCATAGGTTCCGGCTTCGTCCTTCTTTTCCTCGATCCGATAGGTCAGCCCCGGATTCTTCCCGATATCACCCATGGCAAAAAGCTTGGTATCCATGCCAAGAAAAGTCAGCATAGGTTCCTCCGGCTGATAGTGAAGGGATGCACCCGCAGCGTTGGCACCTGCAGTCTTGCCCATATTTACCGCCTGGGGCCAGATACCATAATTGATTCCGCCTAACTCCGCACAGTCTCCGCAGGCATAGATGCCCGGCACACTGGTCTCCATCTTGTCATTTACTACCACTGCTCTCTTAATCTCAATCCCCGCGTCGGCAGCGACCTGTGTATTGGCCCGGATGCCGCAGGATACAATCACCATCTGCGCCGGAAGATACTGTCCGCCCTTTAACGTGACACCGCCTACTTTACCGTCACCATTGATCAGTTCCGTAGCGGCGCTTGTCATCAGTCCGATGCCCGCTTTCTTTACCAGCTCTTCCAGAATCAGGCTGCTCGTCTCGTCCAGCTGCCGGTTCATAATATGGGGTTCCTGTTCCAGAACAGTTACATTCCGTCCTGCTTTCTTCAATTCCCAGGCCGCTTCCAGTCCCAGAACGCCTCCGCCGATTACCACCACATCCGTCACATCAGCAAGTAAATCCTGAACACGTTTCACATCCTTCAGATTCCGGATTGCGATAACGCCGTCCAGATCTGCTCCCGGGAACGGAGGAACAAAACAGCTTGCCCCCAGCGCATAGATACACTTGTCATAGCGGAACCTGGTTCCGTCGCTCATCTGTACTTCCCGGTTTTTTATATCAATTTTCTGGGCAGACTTCCCCAGCAAATTAATAATCCTGTTATTCTCATACCAGTTCGCATCATGGATCAGCAGAAGATTAACATCAATCGGCCGGGAGAGTGTTTTCGTAAGCATCGGTCTGTTGTAGCCGGGAACCTCTTCACTGGAAACCATGACAATAGAGCAGGTTTCATTCCTTTTTCTGATTTCCTCCGCCGCATTCACGCCTGCCGCACCGTTTCCCAGAATCAGGAATATTTCTTCTGTGTTGCGTATGCCTTCCTTTTCATCCGGCTCATAGGGGACAAAGCTCTCCGGACCGGCCCCGCATACCGGACATACATTCTTGTCAGCATCAAATATTTCACCGCAAACAAGACATTTTACCAATTTTCCCATAGGATCTCCTCTCGTCCAATACATCGCTTTTTTATCATTATAACACTAATATTCATTTTTTATCATGAAAGTAGATAAGACTCCCACCTCCATAGGTGGTGAGTAAATAACAAATTCGTTATGGTGGGAGCCCAGTCTCCTTCCAAGATAAAGCCTCCGGAGGATTACAGAGCCGCACAGATGTATTTTGTCATGCAAAACATGACGTGCGGCTCGCAGCAAGTACGCCGAGGCGTACTTGAAATCAAAAGCATACGATTCCCAGGTAACCGATGTAAACCGCCAGGGCCAGAACGCCCTGCCATCTGGAAAATTTCTGACGGATCATTGCAGGTATCAGGATGATCGCCGTAATCAAAAGAGCTACCGGCAGATCCAGCGTCACAGTCTGAGACGCTACCGGAAGGGAACCGCCGGAGATCAGGGCACAGATCGGGAGAATCATCGTTGTATCAATAATATTGGCGCCGATAATATTTCCCACCGACAGAGACGGCTGTTTTTTAATAATTGCCGTAATCGTCGTCACCAGTTCGGGAAGAGAAGTTCCGATTGCAATAGCGGTCAGGCCGATGATGTTTTCCGGTACATTCAGGTTTCTGGCGATCTCGCTGCCCTTATCCACCAGGATCTGGGAACCCACCACGATAAAGATCGCCCCGATGATAAGGGCCAGAATATTCTTTGCCTTATCCCTCTTATTAACCGCCTCCGGTTCCTGCGCCGCATTTTTGTTTTCCCTTTTTGCACTTCTCACGTTCTCATACAGAAATAGAATAAATACCAGAAGTATAGCCAGGCTGCTTCCAAGCGTCAGCGCTCCGCCCATACTGCCTGCGAGCAGTCCTGCGATAGCGGCAAAAAGCAGTACACATTTGGGCCACATCTTCCTGGTTGGAAATACCGATGGCAAAAAGAAAATGCCGATCGCCATGATCAGTCCGGTATTGGCAATGACCGACCCGACCGCGTTTCCGATCGCCATCTCAACTTTGCCCTGACCGGCTGCAATCGCAGATACAAAAAGCTCCGGCAATGTTGTCGCCAGGCTGACAATCGTAGCCCCGATGATTACCTTGGGAATATGAAACGCATCTGCTATCCAGACGGCTCCGTCCACAAACATATCTCCGCCTTTGATGATCAGGATGATCCCGATAATAAAAATAGTGTACAACAGTAATTGATCTAACATAGTACGATGTTCTCCCTTCTGAACAGATGAAATGAAAAAAGAACGAAACCTCCGGTACGCTGCCGTACCAAAAGTCTCGTTCCTCCCGATTTCGGAAAGGGGCGCGCCCATGGCCATGCCAGGTATGTTGGACGCACTGCTTGCAACTACTCCCTTTTGTCTGTGGACAAGAATACCACATTTTACAAGTTTCGTCAATCTTATTTCCAAATGACAGCAGCTCTGGATGTCATCGTTTGAACTGAATCGGTTTTACATTTTCATCCAGCACACGGAACGTATATCCTTCATCCTGTAAGGTTTTAATAATCTCAGGCAAGGCTTCCACTGTTGTCTGTTTTACATTGGTATCGTGCATGAGTACGATGGATGCACCGGTCTTGCCGTGTACTTCATCCAGCACATTTTTCTTGATTTCTTTCGCGGTGGCCTTGCCTCTTGCATCCCCGGAATCTACATTCCAGTCAAAATAAACAAAACCCCTGCGCTCCATCTCATCAATAAGCTCATTATAATAGTTCTTATTGTAGGAGTTCACGCTGCCGCCCGGGAAACGGAAGATCCGGCATCTCACACCGGTTTTCTCTTCCAGATAATTATAGATTGTGTTAAAATCCTTCAAATATGCGCTGACCGAGGCGTAAATCTGAGTATACACATGGCTTGCCGTATGAATTGCAAGCGAATGTCCCCGTTTTACAATCTCATTATAGGCGTCCACAGAGGATTGCTGTGTCTTCTGTATAACAAAAAATGTAGCCTTTACATTATACTCATCCAGAATATCCAGAATCTCCGGTGTCAGATCGGAAGGGCCGTCGTCAAAGGTAAGATAAACCACCTTGCTCCGATCTACCTTAGGCATGTACATCTCACTGGCATACAGAGACGGATATTTGCTCTCATATCCCGGCGCCGCGATATCCGGTACTTTACTTCCGCCCTTATTCACACTCTTTTTCAGATCACTGACCTGGTCTTTCAGGCGTACAACATAGTCGTCAACCTCTTCTTTCGACTGGGTCATGCTGTCAAGCTCGTCCGTCAGCTGTGCAACCTGTCCGGAAAGTTCGCTATTCTGCTTGTTTAAATCTTCCGCCTCATCGTGCAGAGAACCCACACTTGCCGTTGTTTCTTCCAGGGTTGACGTAAGCCTGTTCTGCGCTTTCTGTGTATGAAACGCATAAAAAATAAAAAAGGCGGTCTCCACAAAGAAAAAAATCAAAAGCACTATGACAAGGTTATTTTTCCTTTTTCTCCCCTCGTACATTTCACTTTTCCCTTCTCATTCTCTTTCTTGTATCATTATGTCCTTTTCAAACTTTTATGTCAATGAAATAGGATTTAACTTTGTATGAATAAACCATTACAAACTTACTATAATTATTGTATCAATTATTGCATCCAAAAAACCGCAGACACTTATCCTAGTATCTGCGGTTTCGCTTCTTTTACTTTACTAATTATTTCTAATTGTTTCAAACTGCCAGCAGGCCCTTTGAAGCCGGATACGATCGTCGGAAAACAGGACCCATTTTCCCGCATAGCTGCTCCAGAGAGTCAGCCTGCTCTCCGGAAAATAAAAGGTGGAGAATACTATTTCCCGGTAACTGAGCGTAACGAGAAGCTTTCTGATATCCGGTGTGAGCATATAGTAGAGCTTTTCAGGATCAAAAAACGGTTCCATACGGCTCAGACACGCCGGCTCCGCCAGGCTTTTCTTTACTCTCATCCTGATTTCTTCCGGCAGCCGGGGATAATAAAAATCTCCATATGCCGCCCCTTCCTTCTCCCACTCTGTCAGGATATCTGCAAACTGCTCAAATTCCGGTTCCAGTCCCTCCAGAATCCGATAGAAATACCTGTCCATACCGGTCAGTATATTGTCAACGAAGAGGGGCTTTTTTCTTTCAAATTCATCCTGAGACAGCGAAAACTCTGCGCCGGGCGGATGCTGCATTACTTTGCCGCCTTTTTTCTGGGTGAAAACGCCCAGTTTCCTTTCTTGAATATGGGTACATCAATCCCGTCCTTCGTGTGTCCGGTGATCTCCATATCCCTGCTTCCGATCATAAAATCAACATGGATCATGGAGTCATTAATACCCTTCTCCCCCTGCTGCTCCTTATTCAACGTCTCATAATCCGGCAGCACATTGGAAAAGCCCCGTCCTACCGCCAGATGGCAGCTGGCATTTTCATCAAACAGAGTCTCATAGAACATCACGCCGGAATTGGATATCGGAGAATCGTGAGGAACCAGGGCAACCTCCCCCAGCATGGACGCGCCCTCGTCCATAGATAGCATGGTCTTTAACGCTGCCTCTCCTTTCTTCGCTTTCGCCTTCACAACACGGCCGTTTTCAAAGGTCATTGAAAAGTCTTCAATCAACTGTCCCTGATAGGACAGGGGCTTCGTGGCGACCACTTTACCCTCGGCTCTTCCCCGCATAGGCGTGGTAAAGATCTCTTCGGTAGGCATGTTGGGATTAAAATACTGCCCGCCCATCGTATTCTCTCCGCCACCCATCCATCTGGCGCCGGGGATCATCCATACCGTAAAGTCCGTTCCATTTTTACTTTTATAGGAAATAGACTCAAAATCCATGTTATTCAGCCATTCGCACCGTTCTTTAAAGTTCTCATTGTGCTTCTTCCATGCCTTTACCGGATCGTTGTCCGGAGTCAAATGAACCGCTTTGAAAATCTCCTCCCACAGCAGGGTAACGGCCTTTTTGGTGGGCACACCAGGATATACTTTCTTTGCCCAGGCCTTGGAAGGCGCTGCGGCGATCACCCACTGATACCGGTTTTCCAGCGCATCTATATAAGGTTTCAGCACACTGTGGCGGCTGACAGAAGCCTTCTGAAGCTTCTCCTGATCGAGTCCGTTCAAGCCATCGGGATCTTCGGAGACAATGTGAATCCGGCAGGGAAGTTCTTCCACCTGCATCTTATATTTCTCTTCTCTCCACTTCGGTACAAGTGACAGCTGTTCGGTCGTCTCATACTGATAAACCAGTTTAGTAATTTCCTGGCAGCCCCAGTCAACTAAGACCCAGGCTGCTCCGGCTTTGTAGGCTTCCTCCGTGATACAGGCCACCAGATCCTTCTGGTCGGTGGCGGCATCGATCATAACTCCCTGACCCTTTTGTACATTTGCTCCAACCCGAACAATCAGTTTCGCATATTTTTTCAGCATTTTCTTTTTCATTTTATCTCCATTTCCGAAGCACGTATATCCATGCCTTTCCCGTTTATTTCTCCGGTGTCTCTTATTACCATTTTCTGCTTACATTATAAATAGTATGTCAAGCAAAGTAAAGTTAAGAGTGGGTAAAGCAGGGTAAACCAAGTCCATGTACAACAGACCCGTCAACAACAGCTTCATCCATGCTTTTTCCTTAAAATTTCCAGAACTGCGCGGTAATATGCATATCGGCCGCAGTATTACATGGATATGCAGGTTTCAGCCCGCATTATCTTCTTTTTTTAACATCTTCATCACGCCGGCCCTGCTCAGGATGACGATGACAGCCGCCGCAATGATGGTTCCGCCCAGGCTGCTCACCAGAAATGGAATTACATAGGCAAACAGCGCAGCCTCTTTTCCCATCACAAGACTGGCTACCGGATAGGCTGCCAGCGCACCGATTATACTGGTTCCCACAAGCTCGCCGATGCATGCGAACGGAATTTTCTTCGTCAGACGGTACAGATACCCGCACAGCAGCGCTCCGAACATGCTGCCGGGAAAGGCAAGCAGGGTTCCCGTTCCCATAAGATTACGGATCAGGCTGGTAACAAAGGCTGCTCCAAAGCCGTACCAGGGTCCCAAAAACACGCCGCACATTACGTTGACAAAATGCTGGACCGGAAAACATTTGGAAGCTCCCACAGGAATGCTGAGCGGTGAACATACTACCGCAACCGCTGCCAGAATACCCGCCAGAGCCAGTTTCTTGATGTCTGTTTTTTTCATTTTTCTTTTCCTCCATCTCTTTTTGCCGATCGGATCATGCAGTTCCTGTCATCTTAGAATTTCCGGAACTTTCCTATGTAATAAAAAAAGGCTACGCCGCAACGCGGCATAGCCTATACATCTCACTCGGTTATGATCCCTACGTTGGCATTATCCAAATCAGGTTCACGGGTCGAAGTTACAAACTTCCTCTCAGCCTGTCGCACAAGCTCCCCGGTTATGTAGCTGCAGTCACTGTTCTGTACTGCTACGGCAAATCTACCACAACAGCATGTCTTTGTCAAGAGAGTATAATCTCTTCCCCCGGCCGGACCGTCAGCCAGCCGTCGGACTGAAAGCCAGCTGCCATTTTCTCATCATAGAGTTCTCCCGGCTTCATATGGATAGGAATATTGTGTGCCGCTTTCACGATCTTACCGCACTCTCTGGCCTCGTTCTCATCCATATTGTAGATTCCGTCTGCCGGAAAAAGGGCGTAATCAATGTGATGCGCCGGATACGCAGACATTTCTTCTGTGATGGAGGTGTCCCCGGATGCATAGATCAGCAGCCCGTCCAGGTAGATAAAATACCCGACACATTCTGTCCGGCTGTGATTTTTATTATAGGCGGGAACCGCCCTGATCCGGCAGCCATCCACCTGAAATTCCTGATAAATTCCTGCTTTCAGCGCATCCTCATTTTGTATCACCAGACAGTTCTCTTTTCTGGCAGGCAGATCAATCCGGTTGTGATCGAAATGCTGATGAGTGACCAGGATCACGTCTGCCGGCTCATCGTAGCCGTCCCCCGCAAAAGGGTCCACGTATAGAACAAGCCCGTCCTCCCCTGTCAGACGGTAGCTGCCATGTCCCTGATAATATAATCTTGTCTCAGCTGCCATTTGTTACCTCTCCTTTCACTATTTTAAAATCAGGATAAACGTGCCTATCGTGATAAAGATGCCGCCAAGCACGGTTTTCACTGTGAGCGCCTCCTTCAATATCACAAAAGCCAATATCATTGTTATCACCACGCTGAATTTATCAATAGGCACAACCCTGGAGGCATCTCCCATCTGAAGCGCCTTATAATAAAACATCCAGGACAGCCCGGTGGCAATTCCTGATGCAATGAGAAATATCCAGCTTCTGGCGCCGATATTCCCGATTTCATGCTGTCTGCCCGTGAGAAATACAATGCTCCAGGCCATGATCAGGACCACAGCTGTCCGGATCGCCGTAGCCAGATTCGAGTTGATATGTTCCATCCCCATCTTAGCAAATATGGAAGTAAATGCCGCAAACAGTGCGGATAGCAATGCATATACAGCCCACATAAAAACCCCCTCCTTCTTGTGAAAAATTATATCATATCCGAAAAAAAGTTCCAAACATAAAATAGGCCTTGACCTTACCGTTACGGAAAGGTTTATACTGTCCCTTGTAAAGAACCGGTCTTTTACATTGTGTACACAAATCGATACGAATTATACAGAAAGGATTTATGAATGGAATATACCGTTTTGAAATTGGCCCGTCTGGCTGGGATCAGCAGCCGGACGCTGCGCTACTATGATGAAATCGGGCTGCTGAAGCCAGAGCGGCTCAGCCAGTCCGGTTATCGGATCTATGGACAAAAGCAGTTGGATCTTCTGCAGCAGATTCTCTTTTACCGCGAGCTTGGGTTCGAACTGGATCAGATCCAGGATGTTTTATCCGATCCGGCCTTCGATGTGCACAGCGCTCTGGAAAGTCACCTTAAGGCTCTGTACGAACGCCGGAATCGGCTGGACAGTCTGATACAGACGGTAAAAAAGACATTAAGGAAAGAGGAAGGAAACTATACCATGACAGATCAGGAAAAATTCAAAGGTTTTATCAAAGCAGAACTGGATAAAAATGAGGCAGCATATGGAAAAGAGATTCGTGATAAATACGGGGATCAGGCCGTGGAGGCAAGCAACCAGAAGTTTGCCGGTCTGACGGAGGAGGAATACAACCAGATGAATGAACTGGGCGACGCGATACGCCGGGAGCTGGAAGAGGCGGTTGTAAACAAAGAATCTCCGGAAGGTGAAAAAGGCAGGAAGATTGCCTCTATGCACCGGGAGTGGCTTACATTTACCTGGCCGGCCTACAGCGCCGAGGCTCACGCAGGGCTGGTCCGGATGTATACAGAAGATCCCAGATTTACGGCGTACTATGATGAGAACACAGCAGGCTGCGCCGCATTTCTCCGGGATGCTGTCATAAGCTGGCTGTCCTGAGCAAACGCAAAAACTGCCCGGCTGAAAAACCAGGTACATTGAAAGAACAGAACCGGCATGGTAAATCCCGTGCCGGTTCTTTCTATGACTAATAAAATATGCTAAAATAGGAAAAACAAATAAAGAAAAGAATGGAGGTAGTCATGTCAAAGAAACTCAATATTTATTACGACTATATCTGCCCTTACTGTTACAAAGGCTGGAAAGAATTGTGTGAAATAATTAAGGATTATAAAGACGTGGAGTTAAACTGGGTTCCATGTGAATCCCATCCCCGGCCTGAGCCGGCATCCATCCACTCAGATCTGGCGGCTCAGGCGGCGTTTTATCTGATGGAACTGGGTCTTGATATTCAGCGGTACAACGCGCTGGTATATGCCGCACATTTTGATAAGAGGCAGAGAATTGATGACATTGAACTTCTCGCTGATCTGGCAGCGGAAGCCGGAGCAGAGAAAGATCAGGTGCTCGCCGTCTTAAAAAACGGAAGCTTCACAGAAAAGGTTCTGGCCGCCAACAGGCTGGTCTGGGGAACTATGGGTTTTGAGGCTGTGCCAAGCTATGAGTGGAATGGAAAAACAGCAGGTTCCCGCGGCGGTATCCTTGTCGCCAGAGATCAGGTAAGAAAGCTGTTTCAGGATGCAGATTCTGCATATGGTAAATATTAAAAGAATCCGGCCATATTAAAACGAGATTTCCGAATTAATATGGCCGGATTCCTTTTTGTTTTTTAGTTCAGCGTGGCCTGAATCAGAGATTTATGATCTCCCTCTGCCAATTTCTCCATCTTTTCCCGATCAAGGCCCATCGCCTCCGTGATACGGCGGCCGTATTCTTGATCTGCCCAGTAGCAGTGCACCGCATGACGGTACTTGATGTTTTCTGTAACCGGCTCAATATTCCGGGCCGTATTTTCAATCAGCAGCGCCCGTTTATCTTCTTCCATTACTCTCCAGAGGTCTCCTCCGGCCCTGAAGCAGTCGTCCGTAGGATCGTCCTGCGGGTCATAGGCATACAGAGCTCCGCTCAGATCCAGCGGCGGTTCCATGACATCCGGCTGGGCCGCCCATTCTCCCAGACTATTTGGACTGTACGCAGGAGCCCCGCCGTAGTTCCCATCGGTACGCATAAAGCCGTCCCTGTGATAATCGTGTACCTCGCATCTTGCCCTGTTAACCGGAATCTGGTTATAATTCACACCCAGACGGTATCGCTGGGCATCTCCGTACACGAACAGCCTGCCCTGCAGGAACTTATCCGGTGAGAATCCAATACCTGGTACCACATGGGCAGGAGTAAACGCTGCCTGCTCCACCTCGGCAAAATAATTATCCGGATTGCGGTTAAGCTCCAGAACGCCGACTTCATGCAGCGGAAATTCTTTATGACGCCATATTTTGGTGATATCGAATGGGTTCTCGTAGTGGTTCCTGGCCTGTTCTTCTGTCATGATCTGTACGTACATAGTCCAGCGGGGGTACTCTCCCTTCTCAATGGCCTCAAACAGATCACGTCCATGGCTTTCCCTGTCCCCGGCAATCAGAGCTTCCGCCTCCGCGTCCGTCAGATTCCGGATGCCCTGCTGGGTCTTAAAATGGAATTTACACCACACACGCTCATTTTTGTCATTATAAAAACTGAAGGTATGTTCACCAAAGAAATGCATGTGCCGGAACGAGGCCGGGATTCCTCTGTCGGACATAACAATTGTAGTCTGATGAAAGGTTTCCGGCAGCAGCGTCCAGAAATCCCAATTATTCTGGGCGGAACGCATACCGGTCCGGGGGTCCCTCTTGACGGCCCGGTTCAGATCCGGGAAATTATGGACATCCCGAAGGAAGAAAGTTGGCGTATTATTGCCAACCAAGTCCCAGTTGCCTTCCTCGGTATAAAATTTGACCGCCACACCCCGGATATCCCGCTCCGCATCCGCGGCTCCCCGCTCACCCGCCACAGTAGAAAAGCGCAGGAACAGGTCTGACTTCGCCCCCGGCTGAAGGACTTTGGCCCGGGTCCACTGTGAAATATCTTGGGTAACGGTCAGGGTCCCATAGGCGCCCCAGCCTTTGGCATGCATCCGGCGCTCGGGAATAACCTCCCGGTCGAAATGCGCCAGTTTTTCCAGAAGCCATACATCCTGTATCGCCACCGGCCCTCTTGGTCCAGCTGTCAGACTATGTTCGTTCTCTGCAACCGGTGCACCAACTTCATTTGTTAATTTCTTTAAGTCCATATAGATACCTCCTTTACTGAATGATCAGACCCGGTATCCAATCCCGAACAATCAGCGGGCCCGATGTCCCTGCAGCTTCCGTTCCCTCTACTCTTTTTTCACGAACTGAACATCTCTCTTTAATTTCAGTATAGCTTGTTTTAACCTGACGTCAAGCGGCTTTGTAAAGCTTATGCCATCCTTCCATACATCTCACTCCATTACTGTCGAAACAAATAAAGCGCCATATAATATGGCGCTTTATTTGTTCATGGAATCGCACGATATATAGATGCTGCCTTTCAGTCAAGGCAGCTTTTTCCCGCAATTACTGCAATAGGCAAAGTCTTCTTCTGCCCGGCTCCCGCAATAAGGACAAAATTTTGAACTGCCGCTTCCTGCTGCATGCTCTTCCTTCTGACTGATAACGTCATCCTTTGATTTCTTCCCTCCGAACAGCTCCTGAAGGGGATCTTTTTCCTCCGTCTCGTCTGTTATATCATATTCCGAGAACCGATCTTCCCCCGTGGCATTTTTCCAGTGGTATAAGCCCTGCACAGCAGCCAGTACGATAAATCCAACACCAAAAACAGTAAAAAAAACCGGAGCTCCCATTGAAACTGCTGCACCCGTCCAAATAATACCGAAAATCACGGCAAAGACGGAGCCAACTCCATTCATCATAGATGGTCCCCGGCCCGGTTTAATACTCTTCATCCGCTCTTCACTCTCCCTCTGCATTATTTACTGTAACTGAACTGTCATAATAGTAAACTTAAAGTTAACTCAAAGTCAATACGAATATTGACATTCACCCCTATCTGTTCTAAACTTCTCTCATGGAAGTAGATAAGACTCCCCCCTCTATAGGTGGTGAGTAAATAACAAATTCGTCTTGGTGGAAGCCCAGGCTCCTTCCAAGATAAAGCCTCCGGCGGCTCGCAGCAAGTACGCCGAGGCGTACTTGAAATTATAGCCCTTATTGGTTACCGGTTCAGTCAGGCTATGAACAAAACATGACTGGACTGTTTGTACTGTCAGAAAGGAGTTTACAGCATGACGTATTCAATCTCGGAAACTGCTGAAAAGATGAATCTGACTCCCTCCACGATCCGTTTTTATGAGAAGGAGGGGATTCTTTCCAATGTCCGACGCACGAATAAAGGAATCCGATATTTTACAGAGGAAGATATGGATACGCTTTCCATGGTCTGCTGTCTGAAAGATACCGGAATGTGCATTCGAGAAATCAGACATTATTTTGAACTATGCGAAAAGGGAGACTCCACTCTGCCGGAGCGGCTGGAGATTTTTCTGAATCATCGCAAATATCTGCTCAATGAGATAGAGACAATGAATAAATATCTGGACAAGATAAATTTCAAAATAGAATGGTATAAACGTCTCTGTCAGGAAAAAGGGGAAAAAGCTTGAGGAAAATACAGATCAGTATTTTTTTTCTTCTTCTTTCATGTGCTCTGATGGGCTGCTCCAGAAATGAAGAGGCTGCTTCGGATCAGAGCACATCGATTGCCACAGTGGAGGACAGCGAAGAATCTGCTGCCAAAGCTTCCGATCACGGGATACAGATGTACAGCAGGGGCGCTGGTGCGGACGAATCGTCCCAGGCCGAAGAACATCTGAAGGAGATGACTCTGGAGCAGAAGGTGGGCCAGCTTTTCTTACTCTCCTTCCGCAAATCGGAAAAGGATGAAACCGTATACAAAATCACCTCCTCCATGCGTGAAACGCTGGAATCCTTCCAGCCCTGCGGCATTATTTTATTTGACGAAAATATAGATTCTGTCAAGCAGGTGCAGGAATTTATAGCAGACGCACAGAGCACGGCAAAGATTCCGCTTTTTGTTTCCACAGATCAGGAAGGCGGCCGGGTGCAGCGGCTGAAACATTCCGACAAAATACCGGTAACAGATATACCACCCATGGCAAATCTGGGCAGGACGACCAATGTTACACTTTCCAGAGACGTGGGACACGTGATCGGCCAGGAATTATCCGTATTCGGATTTAACATGGATTATGCTCCTGATTGTGATGTGAATTCCAATCCGGACAACACGGTAATCGGGGATCGGGCTTTTTCCCAGGACCCGCAGATCGCCGCAGATATGTCCACAGCCCTTGCCCTTGGAATGAGGGACTATGGCGTTATTCCGGTCTGCAAGCATTTTCCGGGACATGGCGATACCAGTCAGGACTCTCATGACGGTTATGCTTCCAGTGCTAAGACTCTGGAGCAGCTGTGGCAGACTGAATTAATCCCTTTTGCAGAGCAGATTGAAAACGGGGCCCCGGCCATTATGGTGGCTCATATCAGCCTTCCCAATGTGACCAAGGATAAGATACCGGCCAGTCTGAATCCCGTTATTATCCATGATCTGCTCCGGGAAAAGATGGGGTATGACGGCCTGTTGATCACGGATGCGCTGGATATGGGTGCAATCACACAGAATTATTCCTCGGCAGAGGCCGCGGTGGCGGCAGTTCAGGCCGGTATAGATATCCTGCTGATGCCGGAAGATCCGCAGGCGGCCTATGAGGGAATCCTGAAGGCGGTCGAGGATGGAGAAATCAGCGAAGACCAGATTGATCAGTCGGTTCTCCGTATTTTAAGCGTCAAATATGCCTATGGTCTGTTTGAAGAACATGAGCTGCCGCCTGCAGATGTACTTGGCTGCAAGGCGCACAGAGATATTATCAGTCAGATCAACCAGTAATAAACAAACGCCGATACGCTTCGCGAATCGTCTTATTGTTAGCAAAAAAGTGCTGCCATCCGGCAGCACTTTCTATTTATCTTATTGCTACTTCTCCGCTGCCCTTACCTTTCGATACAGACGGCGCAGCCGTTCTTTCGTTTCTTTGGACAAATCCTTCAGGTCATGGTCAGCTCTCGCCAGACAGAAGCCCTGGATATAATCTGCACCTAATAGCACACTTTCTTCCAGCTCTTCCCAGGTTTCCACACCCTCCGCAATAATCTTTGATCCTTTTTCATGGCAATAATCGATCAGCCCTTTCACCAGCTTCTGCCTGTCGCCTTCTTTGTCAATCTCCCGTATGATATACTGATCCACTTTTACAAAAGCCGGGTCAATATAGAGCAGCGCGGCATTGTTGCTGTATCCCACTCCGAAATCGTCCAGGGCAAACTGCATATTCCATTTCCCGCACCATTGCCGTTTCTGTTCCATGCAGGCGGTATCCAGACCGGCATTTTCGGTTACTTCCACAACCGTTCTGTTTAACAGCGGACCATATTTTTCCTCCAGAGTCCGGAAACTTTCTGCATCCAGGCACTGATCCGGAAGGGAATTGAGAAACAGTCTGTATTTTTCATTTTCCGGCTGGTTATCAAAAGCTTTCAGCGCATTAAACCAGGTCCAGTATTCAATCAGATTCATCCTGGACTGGATACGGGCCAGACGGATAATATCCGCAGGTGTACTCAACAGTTCAGACTGAGGACGCATCAGCGCCTCGTAGGCAAAGATTTCCCCGGTTCTTGCATCTACAATCGGCTGGAACACATAGTCGATCAGCCCTTCATTCAGAACACGGGTCAGCTCACCGCCGCCCTGCAGCAAAATCTTATCCCGCAAATAGCTGTCCTTATTAAACAGCTTGATGTTCCCCTTGGAGTGGCTCTTCATCTCATACATGGCAAAGTCGGCATAGCGCAGCAGCCCCTCATAGTCTTGCGCATCCTGAGGATAAATCGCGATGCCGGCCGAGGCGCTTAAAAATACCTTCTTCTGATCAGGAAGCATCATGCCTGTACCCAGAATCTTTTCGTGGAGCCGGTAAAGATCCCGGCACATATCCTCTGCCGGCCGGTCGCCGTATAAAAAGACAATGAATTCATCCCCCGCCATCCTGGCCAGCAAAGAGTTGCCTTTTAATGTATTGAGCACATCCGCCACCCTGCAGATATACTTATCTCCCATATCATGACCATAGGTATCATTAAAATATTTCAGATTATCCAGATCCCAAATGGAAAAAACCGCATGTTTTACCTGCCCGGAGTGCAGAAGCTGTTTTACTTTATCTACAATTGCTCTCCGGTTCAGCAGATTGGTCAGTACGTCATAATCCCGCTCGTACTTGATCTTCTGCTTTTCCCTTACCTCCTTGGTCATATCCATCATCACACACAGACGGCGGGAGGACACATTAATCCAGCGGATATGAAGCCACCGGTTATGCCCTTCCCTGGTAACCATCTGGTAAATCCCCTCTTCAAAGGGTTCTTTGATAATCTGCTCCTGAAACCGTGCCATCTCCTGCTCAAATATTTTCCGGTCCACATAGTAGGAATCCGGTGAAGGGTACTCGCTGTCCATCAGCTTCAATACCTCTTTGGTACAAAATACCTCATTGGAATCCGGATCGTACTCAAATACACCCAGAGGCATCTCCGTCATATCCATAATTGTGGACATTTTATAAGCCGACTGCTCGATATTCCGGCCGAACTTTTCGATTGTTTCGGAAAGATTGTCGATCTCTCTTATCCCGGTCCTGGACAAATCCAGATTGGACATTTTCCGGTTTTTCAGCTGGCCCATCAGCCGGTTAATAGGGCGGACCGTAACCGCAACGATAAAAGTAGTAATTCCCAGGCTTACGATAAAGGTGACCGCCAGTACAAACAGTACGGAACGTATGAGACGGTCGGAATATTGGTGAATGGCATTATCCTGGACAAAGCCTCCCAGAACCCAGCTTTCTTGCTCAAACGGCGTGTTGCTGTTGTATAGTTTCAGAGGGCGTACAGATACATAACTCTCTGGATAATCTGCTTCATTCACATTATAGAAGCCCTTATACTTCCGGTCTTCTTTCAGGCGCAGCATCTCCCGCCCGTTGTTCTGTGCCCGGAAAAAGCTTCCTTCCGTGAGCACGGAACGATAACGCTCCCCGTCCGTCGTTACGCCCATGTAGTAAGACGCATTCGGATCAATGCTGATCTCCTCGCTGGGCAGAAATGTTTTCAGATAATCCAATGAAATCTCCACTCCCAGCACCCCGTATGCCTTATGATTTTCGTCCAGCAGGGGTACTGCATACGTTATGATTTCAATGTCCTTCTCCCGCAGCCGGAAACTGGGCGACCAATAACCCAGATTCTTGCTGCTTATATTGGTATATTCATTTCCGGCCTGAAAGGGCTTCTGATAAAAATCATCCTGCTCTGTGATATTAAGCCTGACTTTCCAGTGGCTGTCCATCGTCAGTCCCATTTCTTTCAGAAGAGTGCCCGGCCCTGCTTCCGCCAGAATATCGTAATTATTCTTTGAGACACTTCTGGGATTCAGATTTCGGATATAGAAGCTGTCCTTTTCCCCGCTGTCTCCGTCCAGAATAATAAATGCCCCCGTTGTTTCGCAGTGACGCAGCAATTTTAAGATATCATCGGATACTTCTTCAAGAGCCTCATGCCTGACATCTGTATCCCCCAGAAATTCTTGAACAGATTGATTGTTTTTTGTACTCATTCTCTTGATCTGCTCATCGATGGTCAGTCCGTATTCTCCAAAATCCATCCATTGAAGCATCTGTGTCTCCAAGGTCTTTTGTTTGGCGGAAACTGCATTGTCAAATATCTTAAATGCACTTCGCTCCAGCTGTGTCAAAGTGCCGCTGAACAGGAATGCGCATACGATAGCCACTACCTGGAGAATCATCATACCCAGGATAGGAAGAAATACCTTCGTTTTAATTGACGTACCTTTCTTTTTCCGCATCATCGTTTCCGCATAATTCCTTCCGTTGTACGTTACTTGCTTTCTCCCGGCGTGCAAAGCTTCTCCAGCTCGGTCAGGGTAAGTTCATACCATTGATTGAAATATTCCCCGGTCAGGTAAGTTTCTTTCGCGGCCTCTTTATCCGTCCCGTTTTTCATTTCATCTAAGCTCTTTCTGTCTTCCATGGCCAGATTAATCATCGAGGTATTCAGAACCTCTCTCGCCTCATAACCATTCTCAAATCCTTTTGACGTGTACAGTTCATAAGAATTCACCTGATCAATGGACGTCATCAGGCAGTCCAGGGCAACACCGCCGATCTCCAGACCGTGCTCCTCAATGTATTTCTGTACGGCTTCTTTGTCGTTTGCCGCCTTTTGAACCGGAAGATAACCGGAATTTACACAAAAACCGATATTCTGCTCCGGCTCGGCAAGCCACTGCAGAAATACCATGCTGGCATATTCCTTCGTCTCGTCCGTCTTCGTAATCGCCATGCTGGCGCCCTGCTGCACAACACATTTCTCCGTCCCCTCAAAATTGGGTACTGGCAGTACCATGTATTCCACCGGATAAGAATCGTCGTCTCCCACGGTTATTTCGTTGGGCAGGTACCCTGAACCGGTGGAGGCAGCCACATGGGCTATAATCTCGCCTGTCTTGATATCATCGGAGCGGTATCTTCCCACATGTTTATAATAGCCGTTAATATAGGGTACATAGTAATTGTCCCACAGCCTCTGTATCGCATCCCGGTCGAAATCCAGAGTTACCGCACCGTCTGTGACCTGAAAGATTTCTTTGCCCTGCTGCTTACTTCCGATCAGCATATAGTTGGCGAATGCATCCCTGCCGAAAAATGCCTTGCCGTCGCTCCACTCATAATATTTTTCCGCAGTACGGGCCAGGCCCTCCCAGGTGGCAAGATCATCTGTACCCGCCCCGGTATCAGCCGCGAACTTGTCCCACATTGTTTTATTTACAATCAGGACCTCACTGCTTTTGGCAACCGGAAAGAGTTTCAGTTCCTGATCATTTTTAATATAACCTTCCTGCAGATAGGAAGTGATATACTTGTCTTTCTCCTCCTGGGTCATATATGGTTCCATATTGGCCAGCACACCCATTTCGTCAAATTCCGACGCCACATCCGAATAACTTTGAAATATATTAGGCATATCCGCCGCGCCGATCACTTTATTTGAAGAGTCTCTCAGGGCGGAAACCAGATCATCTATGCTTCCCTGGCCTACCGAATTAACAACGATCCCCTTCTCCATACCTACCGTATTATTAAAATTCATCACAAGTTCGTCGAAGGCAATTGCCTGCACACCATTATAATAGTGCCAGATTGTGATAGTCTGGGGCTCCTTTGCACTCAGACCATGTTCATTCTTTTTTGCACATCCTGTTACAGAAAAGCATAAAAGCAACATCATAATACCCACTACAATTTTTTTCATTTTTCCATCCATGTATTTACTGCGTAGCGCAATACTGCTCAAAGCTCCCTAAATTGGTTGAATGGCAGATGAGCACATGGTTCTCCTTCTCTATAATTTATTTCAACCCCTGTTGCCGGCAGGACTTCCTTTCTTTCTGACCCGCCGCTGCCGTAAGCGATTACTTCAGATTGTATTTATTCTACCACAATGAAATCAGAAAATCTTCCTATTTTTTCCAGCCTTTTTTTCTTTTTTGTGTGTATTAGTTATAAAAAAGTGTAAATTCCCTTTTACCAGAATATTTCCTCTGCCTTACGCCCTTCATCTTTCACATATACCAGCCTGCATCCATCGGAATATTCCGGTCTGAATTCATAGCCGTTCCAGCAAAAATCTTTCAGTTTGTCCGGCGACTCCGGTTTATGTTCCGCCAGAAAACGCACCATCCTCCCTCTGGCCATCTTGGCCTCTGTGGCCAGCATCCGCAGCCTGTCCCGGCGCCTGACATAAAACTCACAGGTAATCATCCCGTCATGGCCGGTCAAAAACGGCTTCACCGCTTTCGCGTATTCCTCAGAAGCGAGATTCACTACCGTCTCCCCCTTCTGGAACAGCGCCCGGTAAATCCTGTCGCCCCAGAACTGATATAGATTCTGTCCGTCTATTTTAATCCTGCACTGCATCTGAAGCCGGTAAGGTTCAATTCCGTCGCAGCCCCTCAGAATACCGTACAGCCCGCTTATTATCCTGACCTGATTATGTACATAGGCCAACTCCCGTTCGGAAAACCGTTCCGGTTCCATGTATTTAAACTGCAGTCCGCGGTAGGCCAGCACCGCAGGGGTTTTAGGCATACTTCCCCTGTTTTGATAATCTGCAAAAGCCTGCATGGCCAGATTATCGTTTATCTTCATCATTCCGGCCAGCTCAGCAACCGAATAATTTTTCAGACATCCGCTCAGATAATCCGCTTCTTTCTGATAGAGCGGAATCTCCATCGGATAATCCATTTTATTCCCGATCTGCATCTGTTTTGCCGGTGAAATAAAAGCTATCATTCGTTTCCCTCCATAAACAGATTTTAGCATAGCCTGCTATAAAATACCACAATGGGCCGGACTGGGAAAAAATACCGTTTGCTAAAGCGCTTTCCCTGGATGGCTTTTTGTTATTTCAATTTGTTTGGAGAACTTTCCTGTGCAATAAAAAAAGTGCAGAATCATATTCTACACTTGCATAAACCTGTTCTTTCGCAGAGTAAATTGCTCTGCGGCGGCCTGCCCCCGATAAATAATAAGTTGACGGCCTTTCCCGATATTTTTTATTATACATAAGAATCCTCATTCTTGTCAAATAGGGAAAGAAAACGGAATATTTTGTCAGATATGGCCGGATTGCTCCATAAGGATGGAGCGGAGCCGGACCGCAATACGGATAAACCAGTATATTTCCGATCATTTTCTTCTATTACCAGTCAGATACGCAGTCAATAAAGGAGGTTAATCTATGCCAAGAAAAGGAGAAAATATTTTCAGACGTAAGGACGGACGCTGGGAGGGCCGTTATATTAAATACTATGATGCCGTCGGCAAAGCCAAGTATGGATTCATCTATGGAAAAACATATCAGGAGGTCAAACGCAAGAAGCTCTATATGACCAATCCCGGCCAGCCGGCTGTTAAAAAAAAGACCGCCTCAGTGACTCTGGCTGATATTTCCGATGTCTGGCTTGAAAAGATACGTTCCAGGGTAAAGGAAACTTCCTATGTGAAATATCATACCTTGATTAACAATCATATTAAACCGTTTCTGGGAAAATATCCGGCAGAACAGATCAGCCATGTACTGATTGATGAGTTTATTGATACGCTGCTGGCCTGCGGCAGAAAAGACAAAAGCGGCGGCCTTTCCGAAAAATCCATACAGGATATCCTTTCTATACTGCGATCTATCCTGACAGCTGCGGCCAGGCAGGGCCATATGCCGGACTGTGATATTAACCGGATACGTCTGAAAACCCATCCCAAAACAATACGTATTCTGACTCAATCTGAGCAGCAGATTCTGGAACAGTATCTAAAGCAGGATATGGATCAGGTAAAATTGGGTGTACTCCTGTGTTTGTATACCGGTCTGAGGCTTGGTGAACTCTGCGCCCTCCGCTGGGAGGACATATCACTGCAGGACAGTGTGCTGAAAATACGCAGAACAATGCAGAGAATACAAAATCTGGAAAACAACCCGGAAACCAGAACCCGTATTCTGATCGGAAGCCCCAAAAGCGCGAATTCCAGCCGGGACATACCGATTCCTTCCTGTATCCTTCCCTTTATCAGACGGTCAAGTCCTTATATCCGTTCTTCCTTTTTTCTTACGAACGATCCGGTTCGATATATGGAGCCACGCGCCGTACAATACCGGTTCTCCAAATATGTAAAAGACTGCGGCTTAAATGATGTTCATTTCCATACGCTGCGCCATACCTTTGCCACACGCTGCGTGGAATCCGGATTTGAAATCAAAAGTTTAAGTGAGATCCTGGGACACGCTACCGTAAATATTACACTAAATCGTTACATGCATTCTTCGCTGGAATTAAAACGGATGAATATGGACCGGCTCTGTCTCTTCTAATAACAGTCACTTTTTTAGTCAATTCCGGCATAAGACAGCCGAAAAAAAAGGAATAAGCCAGGCTATACCGCAGAGCAATTTACTCTGCGAAAGATGGACTTATTCTAATTGCTAGTATGTCCTTGTACCAGTGATTTTATTCCAGAGGTATCTAATACATAAATATTGATTTAAGCGAAGAGGTAGAGACATGGGGGATTCAAACAGGAAAGAAAGTCTTTTAGATTATCTTGCAGAACAGACAGAATGTATGTATCTTTCCGACCTTTCAGCACCGTTTAAGCTGAGGTGCCTGAGCAGTGTTCTGCCTGACATTCCTCCCACCGCGTTTTCTCTGGCAGACTGGTGTGAGGCTGTCGAATACATTACCCGCGGCAGGCAGTCTTTTCAGGAGGAAGCCTCGGCAAAAAATTATCTGATTCAATATGTACTGGATCAGGTTCTGCGGGATTTTGACCACTATCTTTAATTTAATATAAAACAAAGGGCTGTCAATAAAAACAGCCCTTTGTTTTATTTGTGTACTTTTTATTGTCCGGCAGACGGCGTTTTCTGCTTCTCTTCATACACATGGCAGCTTCCTGAACAGCCCGAACAGCCTCCGCAGCATCTGCCGTTTTTCTTATCTCTTCTGATTTTAGCGACAGCCAGGATCACCAGCCCCAGCAGGATCAGACTTATTATAATAGTAGCTCCGTATTGTGCAAAAAATTCTATCATACTGTCACCTTACCTTCCTAAAACAGCCCTAAGCAGCTTTCACAAAACCACCTGTCAGTATATCCCAGACGTAATGTCTAAAATCATCAGTTAGCTTTTGCTAACTCTTTGTACTCAGAGTACCACTCCTGTAAGTCAAAGTCAAGTATCCATAACTTTCTTTTTTCAAAAATAAGCATGGACAGCTTTATGGTAATTCTGTTCTTTCATTGTGGGGAACGAGGTTATATGATACTATGTTTAAGGAGGTACTGCTATGGATATCAAACTTCTTCTGACCGGACTGACTAAAATTATATTGGGTATCGTGCTCATGGGGCTGCTGCTATTTGTCCCTGCGGGTACCATACACTTTCAGCGCGCATGGCTGCTTCTGGCCCTGCTGTTTATTCCTATGCTGGCTGCAGGCATTGTATTATTCATGAAAGCACCGATGCTATTGAAAAAGCGTATGAACAGCAAAGAAAAAGAACCGGAACAAAAGTCTGTGATTTTGTTTTCCTCCCTGATCTTTATTTCCGGTTTCATTCTTGCAGGTTTAGACTTCCGCTTTCAATGGACACAGCTGCCGGTTCCGGCGGTAATCTTTGGAGCCATCCTGTTTCTTTTGGCATATGGATTATATCTGGAGGTCATGCGAGAGAACGCATATTTGTCGCGAACCGTAGAAATACAGAAAAATCAAAAGGTTGTCGATACCGGGCTATATAGTCTTGTACGTCATCCGATGTATATGGCTGCAGCTCTTCTCTTTCTGTCAATTCCTTTTGTCCTGGGCTGCGCGGCGGCGATTGTTCCGTTCCTGTTCTTTCCTGCAGTGCTGGTGAAGCGTATTAAAAATGAGGAAATAATTCTGGAGAACGGACTTCAGGGATATCAGGAATATAAGGCGAAAGTGAAGTACCGCCTTCTGCCGTTTATATGGTAAATCTTTATAAAAGCTGTATGCTCTTGGTTGATAAACTTTTTTGATTATGCTAACATAACTATATATTTTTATGAGGGATAGGTTGAAACGTGCATTTCAAATGACTGGCCTCTGCAGTACAGCAGGGGATAGAGACAAGAATGATGAACAGGTGGTGAAATTGGTTGAAGATACAAGAATCAGCAGAAAATTATTTAGAGACAATTCTGATTTTACAGACACGAAACGGTTCTGTCCGTTCGATTGATATAGTAAATGAATTAAATTTTTCAAAGCCAAGCATCAGTGTTGCGATGAAGAGGCTTCGTGAAAACGGCTTTATTCTGATGGATGGCGCCGGAAACATTTCACTCACCGATGCGGGACGTGCGATTGCGGATAAAGTTTATGAACGGCATCAGTTTCTGTCGGCCTGGCTTATTGAACTTGGCGTCTCACCGGAAACGGCCAGAGAGGACGCCTGCCGGATTGAACATGTGATCAGTTCCGAGACCTTTGACAAGCTTCGGGAATTTGCCGGGAAGTCCCGGTAATGCGGGATTGTAAATCTTTCCTGTGTAAGAACTATATGTATACGCTTAATGCCGGTAAACGAATCTTATGATTCCGTCTTACCGGCATTTTCTTTTTCTAAAAAACGGCGCATGTTTTCAATTGTTCTCATATCAATAAAATGTTCTATTTTTTCCACCTGTTCCAGTTCATTGTCGGTTTCATTAATCATACAGAGCAGCTGATTTAATACTCCATGGCGCAGTATCAGATAATCTCCGGCTTTCACTCCTGCCTCCGTGAGCGTTATGACCCCATATTTTTCACACTGCACAAGACCTGCCTTTTTCAGATTCGCCACCATTTTCGATGCAGATGAGGGCTTTACATGCAGCATATCCGCGATTTTTCCAAGTCTGATTTTCTTTTCTTCCCTACAAATTCTGTAAATCATTTCCAGATAATCTTCCATCGAGGCCGTGATCTGGTTGCTTTCCAGACGTGCATAGCCCTTCATCGTGTAGAAGCCCGGCTCATTTTCTTTCTCCATGCCTGTCACCTCCTGTAACCAAACTCATCCCAGGTCCATAAATTAGTGTATGGAATTGTTTTTCCTTATCCTAACTTTATTCAGGAGTGTTAACGTCTATGCGAGATATAAGATATTTAACCAGCTTACACCAGGGGCAGTCCGCCGTCGTCCGTGAACTGACGGCATCCGGCAGTATGCGCCGCAGGCTCCAGGACATCGGTCTGATCGAAGGGACCAAAGTAGAATGTATTCAGAAAAGCCCGCTGGGAGATCCCACCGCTTTTCTCATCCGGGGTGCAGTTATCGCTCTCCGCTCGGAAGATGCCTCCGGCATCATCCTCTATCCAAACGATTCTGTCGTATGGGAGGATGAAATCAAGTGAATGCGGCATCCATCGACATCCGTTCTGTACAAACAGAATTTACTGTCCGGAAAACGGACGATTCCGACCGGGTCATAGCCCTGGCCGGCAACCCAAATGTTGGAAAAAGCACAGTATTCAATGAACTGACCGGTTTAAAACAGCATACCGGCAACTGGCCGGGCAAAACCGTAACCAACGCCCAGGGCACCTGTATTTATAAAGACAGAAAATATATCATTGTGGATCTTCCGGGCTGCTACTCTCTGATGGCACATTCGGCGGAAGAAGAAGTGGCGAGGGACTTTATCTGCTTCGGGGAACCGGATGCGATTGTGGTGGTATGTGACGCCACCTGCCTGGAGAGAAATCTGAATCTGGTCCTTCAGGCTATGGAGATTACTCCCAATGTGATCCTTTGTATCAACCTTATGGACGAAGCAAAGAAAAAACACATCCGGATTGACCTCCAGAAGCTGTCGGAGAAGCTGAGAATTCCGGTTGTGGGCACCAGCGCACGCAGCAGGAAGGGGCTTGATAAACTCCAGCAGCTGATCGAAGAAATGACCCAGGCTCCGGACAATGACAACTGGGAAGGGGACGGATACCGGCGGGAGGCACTGTCCATCTCCTATCCCGCTTACATTGAAGAAGCAGTCCAGTCATTGATACCTGTTTTGGAGCCTGCCTGCGCCAATCAGCTCAACACACGGTGGCTGGCGCTGCGGCTGCTGGATCAGGATAAAGACCTGATGAAGACAGCCGGCAGCTTTCTGGGCGCCGATCTGCTTACTCTTCCAGGCGTTGCGCCGGCCCTGGCGGATTTGACACTGAAGCTTACCGGGGAGGGTATCTCGAACCAGAGATTAAAGGATGATCTGGTTTCAGCGATCGTGCATACCGCCTCCGATCTCTGTCTGGATACGGTGCATTTTGACAACGAAGCCTATGCCTCCAGGGACCGGAAAATTGACCGTATTCTTACCAGTAAATGGACGGGATTCCCCATTATGTTTGCCACTCTGCTGCTGATCTTCTGGCTGACTATTACGGGCGCCAACTACCCGTCCCAGCTGCTGAGCAATTTTCTCTTCGGCATCCAGGATAAGCTGATTGAATTTTTCATCAGTATCGGAGCCCCGCCCCTTTTATATAATATGCTGGTCCTGGGCGTCTACCGGGTTCTGGCCTGGGTTGTCTCTGTCATGCTTCCGCCGATGGCCATTTTCTTTCCATTATTTACCCTCCTGGAAGATCTGGGATACCTGCCCAGAGTGGCCTTTAACCTTGATAAATGCTTCAAAAAATGCTGTGCCTGCGGGAAACAGGCGCTCACCATGTGTATGGGATTCGGCTGCAACGCTGCCGGAATTGTAGGCTGCCGTATAATTGATTCCCCCAGAGAACGGCTGATCGCCATGATCACAAATAACTTTGTTCCCTGCAACGGCAGATTTCCCACACTGATTGCGATTATCTCCATGTTCTTTCTGGGGACGGCCACCGGATTCGGCCAATCCTTTCTCTCCGCCGTTTTTCTGGCCGGATTTATCGTACTGGGAATCGTGATGACCCTGCTGGTGTCCAAAGTTTTGTCCCACACAATCCTGAAAGGGGTACCTTCTTCCTTTACTCTGGAGCTGCCCCCTTATCGGAAGCCGCAGGTCGGCAAGGTGATTGTCCGTTCCATCTTTGACCGAACGCTGTTTGTTTTGGGCAGAGCTGTGGCCGTTGCGGCTCCCGCCGGCCTTCTCATCTGGCTGATGGCCAATGTCACAATCGGAGATATGACCCTGCTGGCCCACTGCGCCGGTTTTCTGGACCCCTTTGCCCGCCTGTTCGGTATGGACGGCGTCATATTGCTGGCTTTTATACTGGGACTTCCGGCAAATGAAATCGTATTTCCAATTATTATCATGGCTTATCTGGCACAGGGCAGCCTTATAGAGCTGGATAATCTGAACCTCCTGAAAGACCTGCTGGTTCAGAACGGCTGGACCTGGATCACGGCGATCAGCACCATGCTGTTTTCCCTGATGCACTGGCCCTGCTCTACAACCTGTATCACAATCAAAAAAGAGACACAGAGCGTAAAATGGACGGTTATTTCCTTCCTGGTGCCCACTGTCACCGGCCTTATTCTCTGTTTTGCCTTTTCACATCTTGCCGCCCTTCTGTTCTAGTACGGATGGGAGACAAACGACGGCACATTTCGCGGGCCGCCTTATTGTAATCAGAAAAAGAGCTGCATAAAATGCGGCTCTTTTTCTGTGTCCAGGTCATTTTGCACTGTGTGTAAAGAAATACCATTTGCCGTTTTCCCCTGTCCATGTCAATATTATACAAGAATACTGCTATTAATTATGTTACGATCTTATGTAAATCAAGGTGTCAAGCCAGTGCCTTATGTTTGATTGTTAGTTTATTTACAACTCAAATATATGCTGCAGAGTGAGGCGCCAGGTGCTTTTGGCACCGTAATACTATATAGCTATGCGTCAACTATTGATAGAAAACGGAAGGGGCAGTAAAACATGATGAAAGAACAGCGGGAAATCCGATTTGACACTGATTTAAAAATAGAAGCATACCGTTTTAACGGTATCATGCAGAAGTTTCCAAACCATTTTCATGAGTGTTATGTCATCGGCTTCATCGAAAAAGGCAAACGGAAGCTGTCCTGCAAAAATAAAGAATATATCATTCATACCAATGATCTGATTATTTTTAATCCTTATGATAATCACACCTGCGAGCAGGTGGATGACCGTCCCCTGGACTACCGCTGCCTGAATGTCAACCCGGACATTATGGAGAAGGTCGCGTGGGAAATAACAGGGAAATCCTATCTGCCCCAATTTGAGCCAAATGTGATTCCCCAGTGTGAACTGGTGCCTCTGCTCCGGGAAGTCCATCAGATGCTGATGCAGGAGCAGAAAGATTTTCAGAAGGAAGAATTATTTCTGTTCCTTATGGAGCAGCTCATTGAACAATACACTGTGTCTTCTATGGACCCTGCCCAGACGGAGGTAAATGACCGGCTTTTGCAAGTATGCCGCTATCTGGAAGAACATTTTGCCGGACGCATCACACTGGACGATCTGTGCTCCCTGTCCGGACTGAATAAATATACTCTGCTCCGCTCCTTTACCAGACACTACGGAATTACTCCGTACCGCTATCTGGAAACCGTGCGGATCAACGAGGCCAAAAAACTTTTGGAAAAAGGTGTCACACCTATTGATGCCGCCTTTCAGACGGGTTTTGTAGATCAAAGCCATTTTTCCAACTTCTTTAAGGAGTTTATCGGCCTCACGCCCGGACAGTATCAGAGTATCTTTCTGGCTGAACCGGAATCTTAAATAACAAGGAATGTGACGCTACTGAAATGAGGGAGAAAAATCATGAAAAACAAATCAACAGCTGCCGGGCATGTGGCCGCTTTCATCACTATACTTATCTGGGGTACAACGTTTATCTCCACCAAGGTTCTGCTCCGTTCATTTGAGCCGGTTGAAATTCTGCTGTACCGCTTTGCCATCGGTTTTCTGGTACTGTTTTTAATCAATCCGCGCCGTCTGAAGCTGACAGACAAAAAACAGGAATTTCTGTTTGCCGCCGCCGGTTTATCCGGTGTAACCCTTTATTTCTTGCTTGAGAATATTGCGCTGACCTATTCCATGGCCTCCAATGTAGGAGTAATTATCTCAGCCGCTCCGTTTTTTACCGCTATTTTAGTCCGTTTTTTTGAACATGGGGAAAAACCGGGGAAACGGTTCTACCTGGGATTTGGCGCCGCCATTCTGGGAATTATCCTGATCAGTTTTAACGGCAGCAGTGTATTCAAGCTGAACCCGCTGGGAGATCTTCTGGCCGTCATCGCCGCTTTTCTCTGGGCTGTCTACTCTATCCTGACCAGAAAAATAAGCGCATTCGGATACTCCACGGTCCAGACCACAAGGCATATCTTCTTCTACGGGCTTTTATTTATGATCCCTGCTCTGTTTTTCTTTGATTTCCATCCATCTGCGGAAAAGATCTTACAGCCGGGCAATCTGCTGGGGATTCTGTATCTGGGGCTGGGCGCCTCCGCTCTTTGCTTTGTTACATGGAACTTTGCCGTGAAGCTGTTAGGCGCTGTGAAAACCAGCGTATATATCTATCTGGTCCCCGTGATAACGGTTGTCACTTCCGCTCTGGTGCTCCATGAGAAAATAACCCTGATGGCCGGGTGCGGCACTGTTCTCACACTTCTGGGTCTGGTTTTGTCTGAACAGACATCCTCCCGGAAAAAACACCGTTCAGAAACAGATAGAAAAGGAGAGGCTGAATTAATATGAATAGAAAAATAGATACCGCTGAAACAAAATGTGTGATCGTACTGGATGAAGCGCTCCCGGCCGGAGTGCTGACAAATACCGCCGCGATTATGGGAATGACACTGGGCAAATGCCTTCCGGAAGCCGTCGGGGAAGATGTGGTGGATTCCACCGGATGCTGTCATCCGGGGATTGTCACCGTACCGGTTCCCGTTCTGAAATGCGACCGGGATACCTTAAAGCATATCCGCTCCCGTTTGTATGAAGAAGCGTATTCTGATCTTACAGTCGTTGATTTTACCGACGTGGCCAGAAGCTGCAGGGATTATTCAGAGTACACCAGAAAAACAGCCGGGACCGCGGAGCATGAAATGCGCTATCTGGGCATCGCAATCTGCGGCAACCGCAAAAAAGTCAGCCGGCTGACTGGAAATATGCCCCTGCTGCGCTAACCGTGCGGGGCGGGTATATTAAATCATCCCCTGCATTGTTATTTCAACAGAAATTTGTTATACTGATTAGGATGTCAAAACAGTGTTTTCCGCTGGCCTGACATCCTGATTTTATTTATTGCATCCTATGTACACTCTCATATGCGCACCCACGTAAAAGGAGAAAGCCAGCGAAGCTTAACTACGCTTGGCGCGCAAAGCGTACAAGCCCCTCAAAGATTGAGGGGTTAGGTGAATTTATGCGGGCTTGCCCGCTTTGTTACAAAAGAGACAAAACGATCAATCATTTCATCATGACAGCAGAAAGTTGGTATTTATAACTATGAGGGACAGGAGACAATCATTTTTCCCAAAGCGGTCCGGGCTTGGGGCCGTTCTATTTTTAATGGCTGGTATCTTTCTTATTTTGTTGTTTTTGCCGGGCCGCAGTACCCTGCTGGCGGCAGAGCAGCAGCCCAAAACACTTCGGGTTGCCTTTACCGAACTGGATGGGTTGATGGAAAAAGATGCTGACGGCACCCGCCACGGCCTGATTGTTGATTATCTCAACGAAATTTCAAAATATACCGGTTGGCACTATCAGTACATAGATACCACGGGAGAAACGGTTTTGGACGAATTTGCGGCCGGAGACTATGATCTCATGGGCGGAAATTATTACATACCGGGCTTGGAAAAGTATTATGCTTATCCTGACTACAACATCGGGAGCAACAAATCGGTTCTCCTTGCCCGGCCCGGGGATACCCGTATCCGCAGCTATGACATACGATCGCTGAATGGAAAGACTATTGGTGTCTATGACCGTGCCGTGGAAAATGTCCGGCGGCTGAAAGAATTTCTGTCCATGAACAATCTGGACTGTACGCTGCGCTACTACAAGTATGAAGAACTGTCTGATGACGGCAATCTTTATCCCCATCTGGAAAACGGTGAGGTGGATCTGCTGCTGGGCAATATGTCCGACCGGGACGGTCCCTTTCAGGCTGTATTTTCTTTTGACTCCCAGCCCTATTATATTGTCACAAATGTAGGAAACCAGGAGATACTGGACGGTCTGAATATGGCCATGGAAAAGATTCTGGATTCGAATCCAAACTTTGCTTCCGAACGCTATACTGCCAATTTTACAGATGAACTTATCATCGACATCTACCTGAATGAGGAAGAACTAAGTTATATTCAGCATAAAAAAACAGTATCCGTCGCCGTGCCGAAAACCTACCATCCTTTCTCCTGTCTGAATTCAGATGACATGCATAACGGTATCACTTTTGATATTCTGCAGGAAGTTTCCGAATTTACCGGACTGGAATTCAGCTATGTCTACACAGATTCCTATGTTGAAGCTTTGCGGCAGGTACAGCAGGGCAATGCGGATCTGCTGGGCTTTTATCTGGGCAGTGAAGAAGATTCCATTGAGCTGGGACTGGCTCTTACTGCTCCGTTTACAACCATCAACAGCATTGTCGTTAGGAATAAGGCAGTCAGCTATCCCGACAGCGGGCTTGCTGCCGCCGTACTGGAGGGAAGGAAGCTCCCCTCTGACATCCATGCAGAAGAATTAAAGAGCTATTCCCATACCAGTGATGCACTTGCGGCGGTAAATCGGGGTGATGCCGATTTTGTCTACGGAGAAGCCTCCTATCTGGAGCATGAAATACAGCGGAACCACTTCACCAATGTGGTGCCTGTGACTCTTGTCACAGACCGGAATGAAATCAGTTTTGCACTGTCAAGGCCCGCTGATTCCAGCCTTTTGAGTATTATAAATAAAGCTGTCAACCGCATGTCCAGTGAGAGAAAGGCGGAGCTGCTGGATCAGAATATGGTTTCTCTTGGGACAAATCAGTTTTCAATAAAGGAATTTATTTATGCCAACCCGGTGCTTTTTATTGTTATCCTCTCCCTCTTTCTTCTGGTTCTGGTGACAGCGGTGCTCTGGATTAACCGCACCAGGGTAAAGGCCGCGGTTATGCACAACAATCTGGAGAAGGCTGAGGCCGAAAGCCGGGCGAAGGGAGAATTTCTCTCCCGCATGAGCCATGAGCTGCGCACTCCCATGAATGCGGTAATCGGTCTTGCTGATCTGACCGTAATGGCCGAGGGGTTGCCGGATAGTGTCAGAGAAAATCTTGACAAGCTGCGGGAGTCATCTCATTATCTGTTGGATCTGATCAATGACATTCTGGATATGAGCCGGATAGACGGCGGTATGCTTACCATCGCCAGTGAACCATTTTCCCTGGAGCAGATGATAATCGAACTGCAGAGTATGATGGAGGTGGATGCCGGACGGAGGGCTCTTACCTATAAGGTGGAGCAGGATATTACCCACAGCGGAGTGACGGGAGATGCGATCCGCCTGCGGCAGGTGCTGACAAACCTGCTCTCCAATGCGTTTAAATTCACTCCCCCGGGAGGCACGGTGCTTCTCCGGATCAAAGAGACCGAAAACAGTAAAGATAATGCAACTTATCTGTTTCAGGTCATTGATACCGGAGCTGGGATTCGGCCGTCGGATCAGGAACGGATTTTCGACAGTTTTGAGCAGGTGGGAACTAATTATTCCAAAAGCCAGGGGACCGGCCTTGGCCTGCCCATCAGCAGTAATATTGTTCAGCTGATGGGCGGCAGGCTGAGTGTAAGGAGCGAACCGGGCCGGGGCAGTGAATTTTATTTCACGCTTACTCTGCCATACGGAGAGCCGGTATCAGACGGACAGGACATCCTCACAGAGGACGGATTTCTGAATCAGGTACGGATTCTGCTCGCGGAAGACAACGATCTGAATGCGGAAATAGCCGTTCAGCTTCTGGAGTGTCAGGGAGCTGATGTAACACGGTGTGAAAACGGCAGATTAGCGGTGGAAGCTTTCGCACAGAGCAGGCCGGGTGACTATCAGCTGATCATCATGGATATCCAGATGCCGGAACTAAACGGGCTGGATGCGGCCCGGGCCATCCGGGCAATGGAGAGGCCCGATGCCGCCGCCATCCCTATCGTGGCTATGACAGCAAATGCATTTAAGGAAGATGCCGATGCCGCAATGGAAGCCGGAATGAACGGATTTGCCAGTAAGCCTCTGGATGTGAAGTATCTGTACCGGCTGCTGGATCAATTATTGAAAGACCATCAGAGCGAGTAACTCTTAGAAATAAAAAGGAGATGCTGTTATTGCAGCATCTCCTTTTTGCATCCCTATTCTACTGCCGCCTGAAAGTCAAGACGAATAAACATTTTACTGCCGGGAAGCCCGTACTCCTCCTCTAATTCCAGCCTGTACCCTGCATTCTCCATACACTTCACCAATTCTGTTCTATCTACGCTGCGATGAAGCGGGTCCAGGACCATCAGAGAGCGGCGATATGGTGAGTCTGAGACAAAAGAGCTTCCTTCCTCCCTCTGAATCACACAAGACAAATATCCGGGCCCGGCCGCCCTGATCTGTTCTGCAAATCTATGTACACCTACATATTCGATCAGCAGGTTTGCAATGACCAGATCAACATGAGGGAGCACCGTATCTTCATTTGTCAGATCCATCCGCAGTGTCACTAATTTTTCCCCCAGCCTTCTGTAACGCTCCCTGCACATAGTCAGATAATTCACATTCACGTCAATTCCGTATACGGTCTCCACACTGTCCGGTATATGTTCCAGGCCGTTTCCTCCCGCAACACCCAGAATTGCCATACTGCGAATACAATGAACATTCATCTGCATTTTCATAATATAATTTAATACAGTCAGCTGCCCTACCATGCTGTCTTTCATGTGTTCCTCGTAATCACTGAGCGGCACGATTTCCCAGGGATTCTGCCGTACTGCTGCCGGCTGCCTTTCATTCATACACCTATAACTCCTTTTTGGTAATTATTACCTTTTATTCTATCATAATATACCGATTCTGCGATATAAACTTATAATTCCCTATTATATTCTACTTTGTTACAACTATTTGGACAACCTGATGCAATTGAGTCTTTTAATGGTATACAGAAACTTATGTACTGCCATTGACAGAGGCAGCAGGAAAAGAGAAAGGAAGTTGTTTCTATGATAGTCAATCAGGGAAAGTCTGAATTTGTAGAATATAAAAATGAAAAATACGCCTGTTACGCCCTTCGCACGAAGGTTGTGACAAATCAGGACCGTCTGGAAGATATTGTGCAGGAGTATGCGCTGCCCTATCTCCAGCCGGGCGATATCCTGTTCATCAGCGAAAAGATGGCTGCCTGTACACAGGGCAAAGCAATCCCTATGTCCGATATCCGTCCGTCCCGTCTGGCCTGTTTTCTCAGCCGCCATGTAACAAGATCTTCTCATGGAATCGGGCTCTCCATGCCGGAGACGATGCAGTGCGCTCTGAATGAGTGCGGTACGATGCGGATTCTGTTTTCCTCCGCGGTTAGCCTGATTGGAAAATTTTTCGGGCAAAAGGGGTGGTTTTATCGGGTTGCCGGTTACAAGGCCGCCGGAATGGACGGGCCCTGTTCTTATACGCTTCCGCCCTATAATCACTATGTTGTTCCCGCCCCGGACAAACCGGGGAAGGTGGCTGCTGACCTTGCCCGCAGCTTAAATCAGACGGCCGTGCTCATCGTCGATATTAACGACCTGGGCGGAGCGATTCTGGGCAGTTCTGAACCCAGGCACAGCAATAAAAAATATGAACAGCTGCTGCGTCAGAATCCTCTGGGTCAGGAAAACCAGCAGACCCCCATGGGTATTCTGCGGCCTGTTAAATAAACTTAAGAGATGCCGGCAGCCTCTTCCTTTACGGTCACCGGCATCTCTTAATTCATGTCATTTTATCATTCGCTCTGTTTTCTCTATGGCAGTTCATTTGGTCTATGATAATAAACCTACTTTAAAAAGGCCTCGATAATAACCCCTTCTGCCTCCTCCTGCGTCATGCCAAATGTCCGCAGCTTCGTCAGCTGCTCACTGTTGATCCTTCCGATTGCCGCTTCGTGCACAATCTGTGCATCTACATGTTTCGCATTGATCTCCGGTATAGAAGCAACCTGCGCATGGTCCATGATGATGGAATCACACTGGACATGAGCGTGACAGAGAGCGTTGCCCACAGCCTTTGGGTGGAAGGTCTGGATGGAATCCTCCTTGGCCACAGACCGGGAAATGATCTGAGCAGAGCTGCCGTCCCCGTTCATCTGGATCTCCATATTGGAAACCGCGGTCTGCCTGCCGTGCGTCATGAGCTTTTCAATTACCGACAGCCTGGTATCCGGCCCCATAACAATGTCTGTTTCCCGCACCGTGGAATCCACGCCCTTAATCTGGGAGGTTTCAAGGGTAAAAGAGGAACCCTCCTCCATCTCTATCCTGGTAACCGGATTTAAGACCCTGCCGCCGGCTCCGGCACCCTCTCCGTAGTGGTTTTCTTCATAGCGTACCA
The DNA here is from genome assembly GCF_032380675.1 of Anaerolentibacter hominis. Taxonomy (NCBI): domain Bacteria; kingdom Bacillati; phylum Bacillota; class Clostridia; order Lachnospirales; family Lachnospiraceae; genus Anaerolentibacter; species Anaerolentibacter hominis. The sequence goes on along the minus strand of NZ_JAWDIX010000001.1, from coordinate 1,158,653 downwards.
CTGCGCCGGGACCTACATGAAAGGTATGAATCCCGTCGTGGCGGCTTTCCTCATGGCCGTCATTGTGTATACCGCAGCCCGCCACAATCGTAACGTCCGCTCCTGCTTCTATATAAAAGTCATTATAGACAATATCTCTCATTCCCGATTCGGACAGCACAACAGGAATATGTACCTGCTCGTTTTTTGTCTGACCGCTGATAAATACGTCAATACCCGGATTGTCTTCCTTCTTCTTAATCTGAATATTCTCGCTGTCACCATGGCAGACTCCTTCCCCGTTGTACCGGAGATTATAAGCGCCCTCCTGCTTAAAGCCCAGTGAGTCGATTATTTTCAAAATCTGATCCGTAACTTTATCTAAGATCATATGAAACCTCCATTCCCGCTCATGCAGGCAAATTCCTCCTGATATTCTCCCTCGGCGCCGAACAGGACCGGAGCAATCTCCTGCTGCGTCCCCAGCTCCCTGATCCGTCCGTCCTGCACTACCATGATACGGTCCGCCATACGGATAATCCTTTCCTGATGGGAAATCAGGATCAGGCTTTCCTGCTTCTCCCGGTGAATCTGTTCAAACTGCTTTATCAGCATAGAAAAGCTCCACAGATCAATCCCAGCCTCCGGCTCATCGAAGATACAGATCTTATGCGGCTTTGCCAGCACTGTCGCAATCTCGATCCGTTTCATCTCCCCGCCGGAAAGTGTGGCGTCCACTTCTCTCTTTAAATACTCCCGGGCGCACAGTCCCACGCCGCTGAGCAGATGACAGCATTCCTCCTCCGGCAGCTCTCTTCCGGCCGCCAGTGCAAGCAGGCGCTCCACCGTCATCCCCTTAAAACGGGGAGGCTGCTGGAAAGCAAAGCCTATTCCGGCTTTGGCTCTATCCTCGATATCCAAATCGGTCAGGTCGGCGCCGTCCATATGGATTCGGCCGGAAGACGCCTTTTCAATGCCGATCAGCAGCCTGCCGATCGTGGTTTTTCCGCCGCCGTTTGGTCCGGTAACCACCAGCATTTCCCCGTCCTGTACCTGAAAACTGACATCATTTACGATTGTCCGTTTCCGTCCTTCCTCTATAACCTCATAAAACAGATGTTCAACCTGAAGCATTATCTATCCTCTTCTTTCCGCAAATTCTTTTGTACAGCAGGACACAGCCCGCAAAACCATTGGCTGCCTACAACTGGAGTATACTTGAAACCTTCCCTGGTTTCAACTGTTGTTTCTGAGAAAGAAACGCATAGAAATGGGTTACAGCTCCAGCCATTCAATGACTTTATCGGTAAATACGATCCCGTCCAGGTGATCAATCTCATGACAGAAGCATTTGGCCATAGCCCCTTCTCCAGTCATCAGTATTTCCTCTCCCTGTTCATTCAGCGCCTGTACCGTCACCCGCTCCGGACGGACCGTTCTGCCGAACTTCCCCGGAAAGCTGAGACATCCCTCCACACATTCCTGGGTGCCTTCTGTACCGACGATCCTGGGATTTATCAGCCGTATAACGCCTTCCCCCATGTCAATTACAACCAGTCTTTTCAAAATCCCCACCTGGCAGGCCGCAATTGCGGCTCCGTTTTCCGTGGCGTGAAGGGTATCTTCCATATCAGCCAAAAGCATGCATATATGGTCGTTTACCTCCCGTACTTCTTTACACGGCTTCCTCAAAATCTCATCATCATTACATCTTATTTTTCGTACCGCCATCGCCTGCATCCCCCCTGCTGCATTCTGCCCGTGATTTTCTCCGGCTCTCTTCAAATTGAAACACTTCCTCAATGCTGCATCCAAATGCCCGCGCTATATCATAGGCAAGCCAGATGGACGGCTCAAACTTTTCGGTTTCAATGGCACAGATTGCCTGCCTCGAAGCACCGACCAGCTCGCCGAGCCGGGACTGGGTCATACCCACCGCTTCCCTTAATTCCCGAATTCTGTTTTTCATCTCCAGTCCTCTCAAAACTACTTTATCGGCATGTAATGTTAACCTTACTTTATAATAATCCAACTGATCCTGCCTGTCAACTAACGCCCTGAAAGACTTATTGCAGCAAACAACAAGGATGTTACCTGGTTTAACCCTTAAGCACAGCTTTTGGAGTATTCTTCTATTCAGATTTTTCAGCCTTTTTCCATATCCATAATGCATATCCGAGAGAAATAACACATAACAGAATGGAGATGATGATACTGGTCCTTTGGGTGCTTTGAACAGCAAAGACAGATAGTGAAAATAAGCAAAACAAAGACGATACACACCGGGGCGGTGATTATCTTTTTTAAGCCAAGCGAAGCTGAAAGGTTTTCAGCAAAACTAAGCAAAACAACATAGGCAATCATCCACACCAGAGAAAAGTTCAAAACATTTTTCTTATATAAACGATACACTCTACATTCCTCCTTTTAGCGCATATAGCGTACCTTCAAATATCAAATCCAAATCCGATAAAATGGTTTCTTCATCGTATTCCATATCGTTATTTGCGAACATACTGGCATATCCATGAGCAAACAAAAATAAGGATTTGAACATAATCCGCGCTTGATCCAGGGGAATATTTCTTGTCTTTGCTATGACAGTAAAAATGGATTCGGCTTCTTCGGCACTTGTCAAGTCTGAAACACTTTTTCCCGAAAATTCATTCGTTTGAAACAGAAACCGAAATAGCTGCTTTTCTTTTGCTCCAAATCGGATATACTGCAGCCCGATGCTTTTCATCGGGGACTGTCCTTGAATATCAGCGATGTATAACAATGGGCGGCCCAAAGGCGGCCGCCCAAAAAAGAAAGCTATTCAGATACAAAGAATTTATACGTTTTTGTCACTCGGACTCCAAGATACTCAGCACACGTTTCATGGATTCCTGATATTCTTCCTCCGTAGAGTTATAAAAAAGCAGCAGGTCATCCCGACATTCCGGATCATCCAGCTCTTCAGGAATACTGAAATTAACACCCTTAATATATTCGTCCCAGTTTTCCAGCTTCCATTTATCCCGGTCGGAATTCCTTGCAATCATCCGCTGGCGGCAAACTTCAACACTGGTTATAATCCAGATAATCACCAGCTTGGCGTTTCTTTCGGCCAGCTTCTGCCGCAGCCCGTCAATATAGGCTTTATTTCGTATTTCCCGGCTGAACGGCGCATTAATCAGCACAATATCATCATACTCCAGTGCCTCCATACCGATTTCCAGAATCGCGTCATACTCATAGTTCCGGATATTTTTTTCAAAGAAATCGGAACTTCTGTCATATGGCTCCCCCGCCACGGCAAATATTTGCTTGGAGAGCACAATCAGGCTGTCCTTATCCAGATAAACAACATGATTTAAATTTCTGGAAATCTGTTTGGAAATGTAGGTCTTGCCGGATGCCGGCGGCGAAGTTACCAGTATCAATTCTTTCATAAGTATTCCTTTCCCGCAGTTAACCGCGCAACAGCTCCGGAAGTATACGATTCATCCGGCTGTTTTTTAATATGGGATATGGGATATGCCTCCCCGTCTATTTTGATATCCTGCCGCATACTCTCCGCACACATCCGCTCCCAGTATCCGGCATCTTTTCCCCACTTCATTCAAGTATGCCTCGGCGTACTTGCTGCGAGCCGCAATTTTTCCTGCCCTATTAATATAACCCGTTTTAAATATTTATTACGATCTCTGAAATTGAGCAATGCTGTCTCTCTTATCATACTCTGTCACCCGCCATCCGTTCCCAGTCACTTTTATTTATCATAACACAGCAGATAAATCTTTGCTACGTTCCTGCTGTAACCGGGCAGCAGGAAAGATACAGCCGTTACACTCTCTATTTCCAAAATCTTCATCCCATCAGACATTTGACAATCAATGAAAATAAGTGTATGGTATGTATCATCAAATAAAAAAGCTGTGACAGAGACAGTAACCTCAGACCGGGAAGACCAGAGAGAAGAAACAGAATGTGCTGGAAGTTTCTTTCCTTTCCGCTTTGGTGAACACCACTCTCAAGCTGCGGTATTGAAATACCGCCGTTGTCCGCGTTAAGGAATAGGGTTTGCTGGAGCCCGAAGTGAAAAATCAAGGTGGAACCGTGCATGGATATGCACCCTTGGAGAACGTAAAATCGTTACTCTGAGGGTGCTTTTTTATTCTATTTTAAAAAGTTTTCTAAACTTACCTGAGTAACAAACGGTGGCACGCTTCGCGAACCGCCTTATTGTAATAAAAAGCCGCCGTTCCCTGCACGGCCAGCCGTTCTGCCCAAAAGAAAGGAAATGATAACATGAATGTAACATTGAAAAATGGCGAGGTAAAACATTTCGATCAGCCTCTTACCGTACTGGAAATAGCACAGGGCCTCGGCCGTTCTCTGGCTGAGAAAACCTGTGCCGCCAGAGTGGACGGTGAGGTGATGGATCTGCGCACAACCATTGACAAAGATGTGGATCTCGCACTGTTAACCTGGGAGGATGAAGAGGGTCTGGCTGCCCTGCGGCATACCGCCTCCCATATACTGGCCCAGGCTGTAAAACGGCTGTACCCGGATACCAAGCTGGCCATCGGCCCATCCATTGCCGAAGGTTTCTATTATGATTTTGACCGGCCGCAGCCCTTCATACCGGAAGATCTCTCTGCCCTGGAAGCCGAGATGAACCGCATTGTGAAAGAAAATCTGGCGCTGGAACGCTTTACGCTTCCCCGGACCGAAGCCATACAGTTGATGAAGGAACAGGGGGAGCCCTATAAGGTAGAACTCATTGAGGATCTGCCGGAGGATGCGGTCATCAGCTTTTACCGCCAGGGGGAATTCACCGACCTGTGCGCCGGTCCCCATCTCATGAGCACCAAGCCGGTAAAGGCCTTTAAGCTCACCTCGATTGCCGGCGCGTACTGGCGCGGGGATGAAAAGAATAAAATGCTGACCCGGATTTATGGAACTGCATTCCCCAAGGCATCCGAGCTGGAAGAATATCTTGCCAGAATGGAGGAGGCCAAAAAACGGGATCACCGGAAACTGGGCAAAGAGCTGGGGCTCTTCGCTCTGATGGAGGAAGGCCCCGGATTTCCCTTCTTTCTCCCAAAAGGGATGGTGCTGAAAAATACACTGATTGATTACTGGCGGCAGATTCATACCAGAGAGGGCTATGTGGAGATATCCACCCCCATGATGTTAAACCGCTCCCTCTGGGAAACGTCCGGCCACTGGGATCACTATAAAGAAAATATGTACACCACCGTAATTGACGATACCGATTTTGCAGTTAAGCCAATGAACTGCCCCGGCGGTATGCTGGTCTATAAAATGACCCCTCATTCTTACAGGGATCTTCCCATCCGCATGGGAGAGCTGGGGCTGGTACACCGCCATGAAAAATCAGGGGCGCTCCACGGCCTGATGCGGGTCCGCTGCTTTACCCAGGATGATGCACACATCTTTATGACCAAGGAACAGATCACGGAAGAAATCAAAGGTGTGGTCCGTCTGATAGATGAAGTATACAGCCTGTTTGGCTTTCAATATCATGTAGAGCTTTCTACCCGCCCGGAAAATTCCATCGGAAGTGACGAGGACTGGGAGGTCGCCACAAACGGTCTGGCAAAGGCTCTGAAGGAAATGGGCCTTGACTATGTGGTAAATGAAGGTGACGGCGCTTTCTATGGTCCCAAGATTGATTTCCATCTGGAAGACTCGATCGGCAGGACCTGGCAGTGCGGTACCATCCAGCTGGACTTCCAGCTTCCTCTGCGGTTTGAGGCAGAATATACCGGCGCGGACGGGGAAAAGCACCGGCCTATTATGATCCACCGCGTCGTCTTCGGTTCGATTGAGCGCTTTATCGGTATCCTGATCGAGCACTATGCCGGCAAATTTCCGGTATGGCTCGCTCCTGTTCAGGTCAAGCTGCTGCCGATATCCGATAAAACAGCTGATTATGCCCAAAAGGTCTGCCGCCTGCTGAAAGAAAAGAATATCCGGTGTGAGCTGGATGACCGTCCGGAAAAAATCGGCTATAAAATAAGGGAAGCCCAGTTAGAAAAAATCCCTTACATGCTGGTTGCCGGGGCAAGGGAGGCAGAGGATCAGACCATCTCAGTCCGCAGCAGAGATACCGGCGAGACAGTTGTTATGACACCGGAAGCCTTTGCGGATATGATCCTGACAGAGATACAGGAGAAGAAATAGATACTTGTATAAACAGCAAACGGCGGCATGCTTCGCGAACCGTCTTAATGTAAGAAAGAGCACGTGCCGCCATTCAGGCACGTGCTCTAGTTCTATTTACTATTCCGGATCTGTCTCTGCGCTCTGAGGCAGACAGATCTTTTTTACATTTCTTACTTCCTGTTCCGTTTCCTTTGGCCCAATCTGTTCAAATCCAACCGTCACCACAAAGAGATCGGCAATCGTCTCTATCTTAAAGCTTCCGCCGCAGGCCTCCGTGAAGCTCTGCGCAATGGATAATCCCAGTCCGCTTCCGCCGTCGGTACGGCTTTCATCTCCCCGCACAAACCGCTCTGCAAAATTGACATCATCCGTAAGCTCACTTTTTGAAGTGTTCTGTACACTGGTCACCGCGGCAAATCCATTGGCCTTTAGTGTTACATAGACACGGGACCCGTCCAGCGAATATTTCAGAGCATTTCCCAGCAGGTTCTGGAAAACACGGTATAATCTCTGCCCGTCTGCCAGGATCATCACCGGTTCTTCCGGTACCTGGGACTTGATCGTCACAGAGCTTGTATTAATCTGTTCCTGCATATCCGCCATCGTCTGGCGAAGCAGCTTACCAAGATCGATCTCTTCTCTCTTCACCGGAAGCTGGCCTGATGCCGCCTTACTGACCTCAAATACATCCTGTACAATGGTTTTCAGCCTCTGGGACTTGCTGTTTAAGATATTGATGTAATCCTTTACATGGTCCGGAAGCCCGTCTTCCTCGCTGAGCAGCTCCGCATAGCTGATGATAGAGGTAAGCGGGGTCTTGATGTCATGGGACACGTTGGTGATCAGTTCCACCTTCATCCTCTCACTCTGCATCTGCTCTTTCAGAGCTTCATTCATTCCCCGCTGAATATCATTTAAGGCTTCTGCGGTTTCCTGCATATCGGAATCCTCCGGCAGGTTCAGATTCGTCTCCAGATTTCCTGCCCGGACAGCGTCCACCTGCTGTATCAGATCGCCCATATCCCGAAGCGCTCTTCTCTCCCTGCCTCCGAACAGCAGCAGGATCAGCGCTAAACCTCCCAGGAGAACAATGGACAAGATAAGCTGAAATGCAAGAAAGTGACTCCCATAGGAAGAGTATTCATATCCGATCAGCGTCATAACAATCAAAACCAGGGCAGTCAGCGACAGAATACCTGCCATCATTCGAAAGAAACGCCGGTTCATTCTTTTCTGGAAAGGCAGTCTCATATCCTGACTCTGTATCTTTCCCGCGATTCTCCCGGTCAGACTGTTCTTCCAAGGTTTTCCGTTATATCTGGCGTCATTGATTAACAGGTAAGCCGTCCACACCAGCAGAAGAAGGAAGAATGTACCTCCGTACTGCAGCCGCCATCCCCATTCAATGACTATTTCACTGACAGCAATCATTCCCTCCATACGATAATAGTACACAACGAAATAGATCAGGAACAAAAGCACACTTCCAATACCTGCCGCCGCAAGCAGCGCTTTCAGTTCAAACCAGACTTTTCCGGTGATCCGGGCCAGGAAGCGGTCCCCTCTTTTCTTGTCTTCATGCCATACGAAAGAGAAGATCAGAAGTACAAGGCCGGCAAAGGCGCTGATTCCGGCACTGACACACCGGTCCTTCTGGTTCGCCAGCCTCTGGTACGCCCAGTACAACCCATTATTTTGATATTCACTGCCGGAAGTCGAGTAATTTCCCCGCACGTACGGCATGGGGTGAGAGGTCACCGCCATGGTTACATGGGCTTTCTGCGTCTTTTCGTCCGCCTGGAAATTCCGGTAACCGGGCACATACCAGTCCCGTCCATCTTCATAGTAGCCGTCGCCATAGACATCTACATCATGCCCGTCTTTTTGGATCGAGACCTTTCCGTCTGCATATTCCAGGAGGAAGTTATACCCGTCCGGAAGCTTCCCCTGCTTCAGATCAAAATACGCATCATCCGCGTTGGCAAACTTCTCACTCCCATTCCAGGAAATAATATAGAGGACATTTTTGTCATTCTTCAGGCTCTCGTGAAGCCGCTTTGCTGCCTTTTTGTAATCCGGCTGATAAGCAGTAACTTCACCCGCATTATTACGCCAGATCTCTTCCTCCACCTCCCTGCGCTCTTCCTCCGACATATTGTCCCAGTCCAGGCCAGAAAGCGCCTCAACGGTTCCGGTATCGCTTACCACATTTGTTACACTGCTGCCAAACCAATTATTACTTCCATAATTGTAGTAGTCCCCTTCATAAGAACTCCAGCTGACGGGGCCTTCCACCGCCATTCCAAGGAATTCTTCCAGATATCCGGTCACGGTTTCCCGAAACTCGGACGTATCCTGAAAATCTGACGCAAAAGCGTCTTTGACATAACTTCCCGTGCCTCCGGCAAACATCCCCAGCACACGGCACGTTCCGCTTATGAACAGGCTGGCACCCAGAAAGAATGCCAGAAAACTAACGGCTGCTTTCCATTTTTTCGATTTTGTAGCCAATTCCCCACACCACCTTCAAATATTCTGGCTCTTTTGGATTGAGTTCTATTTTTTCACGAATGCGCCGGATATGAACCATCACGGTATTTTCAGGGGCAAAGGCTTCTTCCTCCCATACCCGCTGATAGATTTCCTCTGCAGGGAATATCCTTCCCAGATTCCGCATCAGCAGATCCACAATCTTCGTCTCCGTTGCTGTCAGCCTGACCGGTTCGCCGTCGGCATAGAGTACCCGCTCTTCCGCCTGATAGCTCAGCCGTCCATTATGGATTACCTTGCTCCACATAGGGGCGTTGATATCACCCAGGATTTTGTAGCGCCGCAGCTGGCTCCGCACACGGGCCGCCAGTTCCTGGGGATTAAAAGGTTTTGTCACATAATCGTCGGCTCCCATGGAAAGACCCAGGATTTTGTCGGTATCCTCACTTTTCGCACTCAAAACGATTATGGGGATATTCCGCCGCTCCCTGATCTTGATCATCGCCGACAGGCCGTCTAGCTTCGGCATCATAACATCAATAATGATCAGCTGAACGCCCCGCTCTGTAACCAGTTCCAGCGCCTCCATTCCATCATAGGCCCGGAGCACCTGATATCCTTCTTTCTCCAGTAAAATGGCAATCGCCTTCACGATTTCCCGGTCGTCGTCGACCACCAGCACACATTCATTCATTTGAACTCCTCCCTTAAGCTTGCATCTATCGTATAAAAAGATTCTTACAAACACTTCGACAGAAATCTTACGAAATTCTTACAAAAGAAGGCACCGCAAAATGCAGAATTTTGCAGCGCCTTTTGTTATTTCATTATAGCACACATCAAGTGATTCCGGGGAAAGAAAACCACTGAACAATCTCCGGCCTTCTCAGTCGCTTTTCATTGCCTCCAGAGCGGATATCTTTACAGCTTTCCTGGAGGGATAGGCGCCGGAGAGCAGGCCGACCCCCAGAGCAAAGAGCAGGGCAAATACAACCAGCCACGCCGGAATGACCGAGACTGCCAGCCTGCCGCCTTCGATCATCTCCATTCCCATCTCTTCCCCTCCGGAGCCCATGGTATTCATGATAAAAGAAATGATATAACTGATTCCTACACCGCAGACACCGCCCAGCAGGCCGATGATCCCGGCCTCCAGCAGGAACATAGTCAGAATGTCCTTTATCTCGCATCCCAGTACCTTCATCACACCGATCTCCTTTTTTCTTTCATTTACCGACATCAGCATGGTGTTGGCAATTCCCATCGCCGCAACCAGCAGGCTGATGGCTCCCAGCCCGCCGAAGGTTTTCTGCCTCTGCCTGACTTCCTTTTCCATCGACTGGCGGATCTCTTCCATACTGCTGCACTCAAATCCCATGGCCTTAATGGCTTTCTGGACTTCCTCCACATTTTTAATATCATTGACTTTTACAACCGCCTGGGTATAACCCTGGTTTCTTTCCTGTTTTGCGCTCAGGGCCCTTGCCGCGGCTCTCTCAAAGTCTTCCAGAGCACGGATATCCATGATGATTCCGGCCTGGGTCTCATAACCTTTATTCATATTTGCTTTCAGTGTACCGACTATCTGCAGCTCTTTCCGGTAAATCTTTTCTTTCCCGTTTTTATCGGTTGAGGAAACGGTCAGATAAAGCCTGTTCTTCTTGATATCTATGTAAGGCGGCTTCCTCCGTCCGGCGTCTGAGCCGCCCTGTCCGGTTCCGCCCGGCAGCATATCCCCGCTGTAGGCAAAGCCTGTATCGTAGGCGCTGACCATGTTATGGTTCTTTTTTGTCTTGTCCTGAAATTCATAAGCAAACTCTTCCCCCACAAGCACCGGAATTGTCTTGCCGATCCGTTTTACCACCGGCGGCGGAGCTCCTTGTGTCAGCTCATATTTCAGGGCGGAAAGCAGAGAGACATCCATGGCTTTAAAACTGAGGGATGGAATCTCGTATTTTTTCTTCTTCTGGCTCGTGACCTTAAAGTCAAACTGACTGCTTGTTTTCAGAGGTGATACCGCATCCACATCTGGCATCTGGCTGATCTGGTCCAGTTCTCTCTGTGTTAATTTTAGTTTTCTGCCGTCGGAGGATACCGATCCATAGTTATATATAGTAATCTCCGTCAAATCTCCCATCTGTTCCAGCATTTTCCTCTGGTTTTGCGACATGGCGATTCCCAGCGAAACAGTAATGATAATGGCACAGCAGCCGATCACCACACCCAGGATCGTTAAAATCGTTCTCCCCTTGCTCCGGGACAGATTTCGTCCGGCCAGAATACACATATCACTTTTTTTCATTGAGATTCCATCCTTTCGCTTCCAGCTCCTTTTTCAAATCAAAATAATACTGTTCTTCCATCCTATATAATTTTACCTGTGTGCAAATGACATAAAATAAAAGTATCAATAACACTGCGATTCCGATTATAATCATCAGATTTATCATCGGCTCTCTCCTCCTTTATTTCCGGGTTTTTCCCATATTCTGGTGTTTATTGTCTGTAACCAGAATAATGGGAAACTCTGAAAAAACAGGGGATATAATTCTTAAGAAATCTTAGGAGCGTACATGGCTTATGAGAGAAACCGGAATTGCGCAAATATACACTGAGGCTGCTGTCAAAGTTTCCTTTTACAGCAGCCTCACAGATGTACTTATAGTTTCATTGTGTTACTTTTTACTTACCGGAATCAGTTCAATATATCCTCTTGTTCCCACCGGTTCCAGCTGAATACGGGGATTGCTCTTATCCCAGCTCAGTCCGATGACAGACGGATCATATTTTTTGATGGCATCCCATACTTCCTCGATCGCCTGGCAATAGTATTCTTCCTCAAAGGGTTCGCCCTGGAACATCAGATACTTCGCCTCCGGCAGTTCAATCATATCAAAGCCCTCCGGCACCTCCCCGGCATAATCCGTCTCTACCTCCACACCCTGTACATATTCGGAGGTATCCGGCTTTCTGTACCGCGCCGGCAGCCAGAGGCAGACAGGCTCTTTGCCGAGGGAACGAATACTCTGGAGCAGGCCCCATACATCACAGCCCACCTCCTCGCAGTAGGTGAAATAGTCCTCCGCTTTTATCCCGCGTTTAATGATTACTTTCCTGGCCGGTTTTTCAATTACCTGAATGAATACATTTCTTAGATTTTCCATGACTGGTCTCCTTTCCATTTCTCTGAATTTCACTCCATAAGGTGTAAAAAGGTAAAGAGGAACCGGATGGGCGGCATATTCACCGGGATTACAGCCAAATTCGCGGTAAAAGGCCCGCTGATAACCATCTACGCTTCCAAAGCCCATTTCCAGAGCCACATCTGTGATCCGGCAGTCCTGATCCCTCAGCTTCAGCGCGGATTTGGACAGACGGAGCCTGCGCTGGTATTCGGCAGGCGATAATCCCACATATGACGTAAATAGGCGGCAGGCGTACCAGGGCGAATAGTGGGATATCCTTGACAGCGCCCCAGGCGTTACCGTTTCATTAAAATGAGCCTCCATATAATCCTGCATGTTCTGGACCGCCTCTATTTTCTCCCACGTCCTCTCTTTCATAAGCACCTCACCCTTTCCGTTTTTGATCGGTTCTTCTTTGTCTTCGTTTGTTATCATAAACCTGGCCATGGAAAATCACTCGACTTTTTTTGCACAGTTCGGAAAATATAATTTCCTGTATCACAAAAATAAAGAAGAGTCTGCTGCTTTAGTTTAAACAGCATTCTCCTCTTTACTCATAATGTCCATATCTCAATCCGCAGGTCTGATCACCGGTCGGCAAGGCAGAACAATCGTCGTCTTAAATATCCCATTCTCTCTTGACGTCCGGTATTCCCCCCGGTGCAGCTTCATAATTTTTATGCAGGTTTTCACCCCGATCCCGGAGCTTTCCACCGCAGAGCTGTCCGTATTCTCCCGATTTTCAAATTCCACTTTCAGCTTATGATCCGCTGCGGTATATGAAATATGTACCGGCCAGTCCCGGTCCGCATATTTCGCCAGATTGGACAGCGTATTGTCAAATACCCTTCGGATCTGATCCACATTCACATCCAGAGAACAGTGGATTTCCGGCAGATCACTTTCAATCTGGAATCCTCTGCTTTCCATATCAAAGATCGCTTCCACCAAAACCTGCTGCATAAATTCAAGGCCGTCGATACATTCGGTCTCTGTCTCTTCCTCTTCCTTGCCATAGACCAGAAAATACTCGAACAGCTTGTCGGAAAGCTGTTTGATCTGCAGCGCCTTCTCATGGCTGCTGTGGACAAACTGCGTCAGTTCCGCCTCACCGGAATATTTTTTCAGTTCTATAATATCCAGATAGCCCAGAAGGGAAGTCAGCGGTGTCCTTAAGTCATGGGACATGGCCGTAATCAGCTCGTGGTTTGCCCGTCTGGCTTTTTCTTCTCCCTCCTGCCGCTGGATGATGGATTTTCTCATATCGTCAATCCCTCTGGCAAGATCGGACAGTTCGTTGCGCCCCCTAATGGTAATCGGATAATTTAAGTCGCCGCCCTCCAGGATTTTCAGCTCCCGCTCCAGGAAATTGATATAGTTTAACTTTCTCCGGATCAGATGGGTAAACACAATCAGAAAAGCAATGAATCCCAGGAAGCCGCAGGCAATGGATGCCAGAGTATAGTACATCAGATCATAGTAGCAGTAAAATTCCGCAATCGCCGGTCCGTCTTCAAACTGAACCGTGTAGATCTGGTCTTCCCCGGCATCGCTGATATACATGCCGTCTTCTGTAGAGACGGCGGATGAATAGGTTGAGTCCGGCAGAACTTCTCCTTCCGGAATGGTGGACGCATATACCAGCATGTTGTCCCTGTATAAGAAAAGCATCATAAACCGTTCCCGTTTTACCCACTGATCCAGGGCGTCCCGGTCGGTAAGGGCAACCTTGTTATCCGATACATACCGTTCGAACCTGGCTGCACATTTTTCTTCCTGCCTGGCCCAGAACTCTGTATTCTGGGTCTTTTCATCCAAAATACTGAAAGCCGCCCAGCGCAGGGCGAAAAAAACGCCGACACACACGAGCAGCGAAATCAGTACATCCGCGATCAGCTGCAGGCCCAGCCGGCTTTTCCAGAATGATCTATTCAATCCGATACCCCCTGCCCCATACATTTTTAATATATCTGGGATTGCCCGGATCTTCCTCCAGCTTCCGCCGCAGATTACGGATATGGACCATTACGGTATTATTGGATGAATAAAAATAGGGTTCCTTCCACACGCTCTCGTAAATATTCTGGGCGGTAAATATCTTCTTTCGGTTAGATGCCAATAGAAGCAGAATATGATACTCCAGATCGGTCAGCAGAATCTCCCGGCCGTTTTTCTTCACACACCTGGAGTCTTCATCTATTTCCAGATCCTCCACCGCAATCACCTTATGAGGCGAATCAGCCGCCTTGCCGCAGTAGACATGATAGCGGCGCAGCATGGCCTTTACCCTGGATATCAGTTCCGTATAAGAAAAGGGCTTCACCAGATAGTCGTCGCCTCCGGCAGAAAAGCCCACCGCCTTGTCCGAATCCTGCGACTTTGCCGTCAGAAATAGAATCGGTGCGTGGGTCTTCTTCCTTATCTCCACACAGGCCGAATAACCGGAACGGCCCGGCATCATCACATCCAGTATAATCAGATCTATATCCGGCTGGGCTTTTTCTATCGCCTCATCCCCATTGACGGCCAGATAAACCCGAAAACCTTCACTCTCCAGTAATATTCTGATCACTTCCCGGATCTCCGGGTCGTCATCCGCAAACAAAATCTTTGTTTTTGCTGTCTCCATCGAACCACCTCGCTGTTTAACTGTATTTTATCGTAGCGGTTCCTGTAATACCAGAAGCCAGGAAGGGATTTCAGAATTCTTAAGATTTGCCGTCCGTCTCAAATCGCCGTTAAGAAACGTCTTTCCTATCGAATTTTCCAGAATTTCATTCCATATCCGGGAATCACAGTATTTTGACCAGACAGCTCTTCCCCGGAGAGAAGCTCTGTCACTGTTTCCGGCATATCCGGCAGGGAACACTCCCACGGCTCCGGCGCCGCGTTAATACCGACCCGGATTCTCTCGTTCTCCGTCTCCCGCTCAAATACCAGCTGCTGGTTTGTCACCATTATATTTTTATATCCGCCCCGGCATAAGGCCTCACTCCCCCTGCGTATGCCAATCAGCGTCCGGATCAGTTCCGTCAGTCCATTCACAGTCTGGCCTTCCGGGCAGGGCCGCAGAGCGTCATCCCCGTCTTCTTTTCGTCCCTTTTCTCCCCACTCGCTTCCATAATACAGGCATGGAATACCCGGCATCCCAAAGAGGACTCCATAGAGCAGGGGCAGATGAGCGGGCTCTGTTACTATACTGGCCGCCCTTGTAACATCGTGATTATCCGCGAAGGTCATCAGATGCCTGCCCCGGTAAATGGTCCAGGGCTCCGGGCCGAACTGCCGGTTCAGGGAATAGGAGATTTCGAACATATTCATGCTGTTAAAGCTGGAATACAGGCCTTTGTAGCACTCATAATTTGTACAGCTGTCAAGCATTTCATCATTAACGATCTGATTGTGATCCCCGAACAGCACTTCCCCGATCAGCAGAAAATCATCCTTAAGTCCCCTGCAGAAATGGTGAAGCTGTTTTAAAAAATCCCTGTCCAGGCAGTAGGCCACGTCCAGACGCAGCCCGTCAATGTCAAATTCTTCTGTCCACATACGGATACTCTCGAACAGATGGGAAACCACCTGCGGATTCGTAAGGTTTAATTTGACCAGTTCGAAGTGGCCCTCCCATCCTTCATAGGAAAGTCCGTCCCGGTAGCCGTTATCCTGGTCAAACCGGATATAAAACCAGTCTTTGTAGGGGGAATCCTCCCTGTTCTTAAGTACATCCTGAAACGCCCAGAAGCCTCTTCCCACATGATTGAACACGCCGTCAAGCACAACCTTCAAGCCATGGTCCTTCAAATCCAGGCACACGTCTCTGAAATCTTCATTTGTACCAAGTCTTGCATCCACCTCGCCAAAGCTTCTGGTATCATATCCATGGTGATCCGACTGAAAAACCGGATTGAATAATACGGTATCCACCCCCAGCTCTTTCAGGTATCCGCTCCAGGAAAGCATTTTACGAATCCTGGGCGCCTGCGCGCCGTCATTTTCTCCGGGCGCTCCGCTAAACCCCAGAGGATATATCTGATAAAATACACTGTTTTCCCACCACATGGTCTCTTCCTCCTACTTCCGGATCAAGTCAATCTGTCCGGTCATGGTACTATATCAATATAATGCGCCTCAACCAGCGGCACCTTGTTTCCATCCTCATACTCATGAACACCGGTAATAATCCCGTAAACCGTTATCCGGTCCGGCCGGTCCGCCTTTTTTTCTTCCAAACCATACCGGTAATATACAATCGCTTCCATATCTCCGGAACCAGGCAGTTCAAGAAGAAGCTCATTGTAGGCGTCTTCCTCCGCAAACCAGCTGTACGCCACATCCCCGCTCAGCCCGATCATTCTGCCGATATAAAGGGCTGGATCTGCCAGGCAGCTTCGGTACTGCTCCGGGCCAAATTCTTCGCATCGCAGCCGGACCGCCTCGCCCCGCCTGGTCCGCTCTGCTTCTGTCTCACACAGGAATCCGTTCTGGAACCGACCCGAATAAATTAAATTCCCCTGTTCATCATAGGTGGTCCCTTCTCCTGAATACGCTCCGCCGCAGAAATCTCCCTGGTATATGACGGCACTTCCGGTACCGCAAACGCCTGTCTTAATATTGTCCGCCTCATAGAGTCCGCTCTCCCACAGACCGGTGTTCCAGCGTGTTATACCATTTCCGGACATATGCCCGTCTTCAAAATTCCCGGTGTAGGTCCAGCAGGTACCGTCCTCGTTAAAGGCGGTAAAGCTTCCCGCTCCCTGAGGTATTCCGCCGGACAGAGCGCCTGAATAATACCCTTCTCGCTTTCCGAAGGAGAAAGCCAGGGTCATCCGTTTGGATACCACCTGTTCCGTCTTAAGAATACGCTGCAGGCGCGCCCCGGCTCTCTCCTGAAGCACGGGATTTATCCCTACTTCCAGACCCGGTATAATTTCACTGGTACTGTCCTGTGCCGCATAGCACTTTGCGGGCCCGGCCATACACAGGAGTATAAGACAGAGGCAGATCACTGCCGGCTTCGTATTTTTCCTCATCTGATGTTTCCTTCCCTTATCGGTTCTGTTCCGGATGCTCCCTGCAGTATTCAATAAATGAATACAGCGGGACCGCCCGGCTGTATAAAAATCCCTGATAGCAGCGGCAGCCAAGTCCAAGCAGTATTTCTTTTACGTTCTGTGTCTCCACCTGTTCTGCTATCACCTGAAAATCCAGATTCACACCCAGTGCCGCGATTGAACTGATAATCTCCCGGCATCTGACATTATCCTCGGCCTGTCTCACCAGGCCTCCGTCCAGTTTTACAAAGCGGAAATTATTCGTTTTCAGATAGTTCAGCGAGGTCTGTCCCATGCTGAAATCATCAATAGCCATAGCAATATTATTTTTCCTCAGTTTATCAATATTCTCCGTTACATGCTCCAGCTCGTTTAGCGAAGCTTCTTCTGTAACCTCCAGGCCAAACATACCTTCCACATGGTACTCTCTGACCATTTCAATAATCCGGTCAACCAAAACAGTGTCGTCCAGTTGTTCCGACGTCATATTGGCAGATATATGCATCTCATTTCCCACAGCTTCTTTCATAATGCAGATATCCCTGCACACCGAATTAAAAATATGGACCGTAAGCTCTTCCAGACAGCCGGCCTCTCTGGCCAGCGCGATTACCAGCGGCGGATATACAGTCTTCCCGCCATAGCTCCAGCGCAGCAGAGCCTCTGCACCGATTACCTGCTCTCCTTCATTTACCTGGGGCTGATAGTAGACCGGCACCTCATTCCGGGCAATATCCGCCTGCAATTGATCCGCCAGAGTTTTCGCCGCGATTCCGATGCTGTCATTGCGGTTTAAATAAGTTCCTGAAACTCCCAGCTTTTCGTCCCGGCAAAACTTCTTCACCAGCTCCTGTATCATAAATTGTTCCCGATTCTCTCTTGTCTTTTCATACAGACGGATAAAAGGAATATAGATTGCTGTGCCTGCGATGATAATAATCAGCTGAACCAGAGCTCCCCGCATCGATCCGGTAGCCAGGTAGCCGCTGAAAAACACCGGTGTGGTCCAAACTACCTGATTTGTCACCGCAGGCATGAATCCTGTAATGACGGCGCCGTAGCCGATTAACAGGGAACAGAGCGGGACCAGGATAAAGGGCAGAAGCAAAATGGGGTTTAACACAATGGGCAGGCCAAACACCAGTATCTCATTAATATTAAACAAAGTCAGCGGTACGGAAGAATAGGCCAGCTTCCGGCTGCTTCTGGATCTGGAAACCAGCAGCATGGCAAGCACCAGGCACACCGTGGCGCCGCAGCCTCCCAGCTGAGCAAAATTGTCCATAAAGGATTTGGATATAATCGTCTGCGTCTGCGCAGAAGTGGCAAACATCAGGTTGCCAACCGGGTCCAGCGCATTCCCGCCATGGATACCAAACACCCAGAGCAGATTCAGCATGATGGTATATAATATCCCATTTGCAGGCTCGCTCCGCACGTTGTGAAACAGCTCCGTAAGACCATTCGATATAAAATCATTAAAGTTATTCACATGCACAACGTGTACCAGAAACAGATTGGCACAGGTGAACACCGCCACACAGCCCAGAAAGGGAAGCAGTGCGGTGAGTGACGTCCGGTAATAACTGTCATTTCCGGCGGACGCTGCATGCAGATGCTTTCTCAGAAATGAGTAGAGGCAAAAAAACAGCCGGGTCGCCGCAATAGCGCTGAGCATGGCGGTAAACACCCCGATTGTCCCAAAGCAATCCAGCGTAAGCGAACCGCCTGCAGCCCCAAAGGACGCAATAAAACAGGCCATGGCCGTGATCATGGCCGTAACCTGAACCATCCTTCCATCCTTCGTATAATATGCGGAATAATAATAGCTGATTCCCAATACCAGATAAGCAGATAAAAATCCGATCGTAGTATCAAAAACCGTATCCAGAAACCGCATCAAGATCCCGCCGGCAAACTGTTCCAGAAAAACCTGTACCTGGGGAATTGGAAAGCTCCGGATCAGCAGCGCCAGCGATCCGGTTAACACAACCGGGATTACCAGCACAAAGCCCCTTCGCACCGCCGATAAGATCCGGCTGCCGTCCAGCCTGTAGACACCCTTAAGTAATTTATAATTCACCTGTTTACCTCTGTCATTCCACTGTTTTTCACATTAAAAGGCTCTGTACACATATTCCTTTTTATTTTACCCGAAAGACATAAAAAAGACAAGCAGCCCGCCGGCATACCTGTCTTTTTCTACTGCAGCCCGGCCCCCTGCTTGTCTGCAAACCGTCCGTTAGCCGGGAGCTGCCTTCTTATCTGTTTCCAATTGTTTCTTCTGCACGGTACTTACACAAAAACGTGCCGATCACATCCGTAATCAGAGAGACCGACCGCAGCTGTTCTCTTGTCCACAGCCTGCTTCTTCTGCAGTCATCAAATCCCAGAAACCCTTTATGTTCTCCCCGATCCGTCAGCGCACACTGGAGGATAGATAAAACAGGAGAGGGCTCCTCCGTCTGTATATTCCGGATACAGAGTATTCCATCGCTGTCAAAAAGCTTCCTGTGAGCTTCCACCGTCAGGCCGGAGGCGGCCGCAGACATATCCGCGCCGTGGTGAATACCGTCCTCACACCATTCAAAGGATTTCACATAACAGTTCTTCTCCCGATCCGCCTCATAAATGTAAACACGGTCGGCGCCATAAGCCCTTCCTATAATCCCCAGCAGCTGACAGACCGCAGACGGTATGTCGGCCGCGGTGTGGAGCATGCGGAATGTATAGCGGGCCAGAGTTTCATCTATATTTCCAATATCGGAATCAATTGTTTCATTGATCGTCGTCTCCTCCGGGCTATGACTGCCCGGCCTGAGCAGATCATAAAAGGCATAATTCCCCTTATCCAGGTTTTTCACATAGTACAGGGCTTTATCGGCACAACGGCAGAGATTTTCATAATCTTTTGCGTCGTCCGGACAAAATGCTATTCCAATACTGCAGGACAGCTGCATCTTTAGCTGTTCTTTCGCACTGATGCCATCCACTTCCTGCAGTATTTCTGCTGCTCTCTTCTCCACGATTCTGCTGTCGCTCACACCGGGCAGGAATACCAGGAATTCGTCCCCGCCGATCCGGCCGATCAGGTCAGTGGCGCGGAACAGTTTTTTCAGGCTCACCCCCAGCTCTGATAAAACAGCATCTCCCGCCAGATGTCCATACCTGTCATTCACTGTCTTAAAATTATCCAGATCAATCAGAAAGAGCGCATGCGCCCCTCTTCTGCCCGTTCCGCACAGATACCGCTCCACCTGCTCCCTCACGGCAGATTTATTGAGAAGTCCGGTGAGTGCATCCTTCTGAGCCTGTTCAATCAGCTTATCCTTCTGTTTCTTATCCTGATCTATATCCACGATAACACCCACCGCCTTAATCGGACGTGCCTCACTGTCGTATTGGGTTGTTGCTCGGATTCTGCACCATGCATAGCTGCCGTCTCTGCTTCTGATCCGGAATTCGGTCTCGGAATAAGGTACGCCGGCTGCCGTATCCTTCATGATTTTTATGAAAGCCGCCATATCGTTCGGGTGGATGTTAAGCGACCTGGGAATCCGGCTGCTTATCTCACAGGAAATCGCTTCATAGCCAAACTTTTTCTTCCAGTTCGCGGAGAAATCCAGCGTATCTTGATTGATGTCCCATTCAAAAATAATATCATTAGCCTGATCCATGATCACCTGATGGCGCTCCAGACTCAGTCTTAAATTTTCTTCTGTCTTCTTTCTCTCCGTAATCTCCACCAGCATGCAGAAAATGCTCTGATTACCGTCCGGATCGGTGACCAGCTTAGCCTTATCCAGTACCCAGATGTGTCTTCCGCTCTTGTGAACCACTCGGTATTCCAGTTCCAGCGTACTGTCCTGTCTGAGCCGTTCTCTGCAGCAGCGAAGCACCTCCGCCCGGTCTCCGGGATAAATCATTTGAATAAACTGGTCCTGAAATATTGCCCTTACTTCTTCTCTGGTGTATCCGAACAGACTGCAGCAGCCTCTGCTCATATTAATCAGGGTAAAGCAGGGATCGTTTTTGCATTGGTGGACCCCGCCGGGTATATTTTCAAAGAGCATTTCCAACTCCTGCGTCCGTCGGCTGAGCTGCCTTTTCGTCTGCTCCATCCGGTTCTCCAGATTCAGCTTTTCTTCCAGACTGCTCTTCTTCACATAGCTCTCCCCCTGGGCCTGGTTATCGTCAGCGCTGGATAGATGCAGGTGCAGCAGTTTCATGCCCTCTCTGCTTATCTCGCACACGGCTGTAACCCGGTCATTGATATCGGCCAGATCCGCCGCCTGGGAGGCGGCCCGCACATATCCGTATACAACGCATATTCTGTCTGTCAGGCTGACAGCCTGATACTGCTCTTCTTCTATTTTAAATCCCATGGGATACTCAATTTTCTCCCATTCCAGCGTTCTTCGCGCTTCCTCAAGGTTAAAGCACACTTCCTCCGCTCCGGAGCCTATCCAGGATATATTCTCACCCAGCAGTTCCAGCAGAGCGCTCATATTTCTATCTTCAAAGTATAGTTTTTGAAGATGTCTTATAAATTTTATTGCTTCCTGTTCCTGCGGCACTGTTTGATTCTCCTTTTTAGAATATACTTTATTTATTTTATCTGATTTGCTCCTTCAATGAAAGATCCGCACGTTATTTGCTCCTTTTTTCACTCATATTGCCTTTTCTTTATTCTTTTCCTGCGGGCTGAATTCCGATATAATAAACACATAGGATCGTCAGGAGGAGACAACATGATAAAAATTGCGGTATGTGATGATGATATAAGAGAACAGAAGCAGATCGTCAGCTTACTGGACAAATATGCTGAAGCCAATGAGAGGATTGATCTGAGTGTTTCCTGCTTTACTTCATCTCTGGACCTGGCCGAACAGCTGAACGAAACAGACGGCTATTCCGTCTATATTCTGGATATTCTGATGCCCTCCATCGACGGCATCGAGCTGGGAGAACGGATAAGACAGAAAGACGATTCTGCCTTTATTCTTTATCTTACCGCATACCCCGATTATGCCGTCCGTGCATTTTCCGTATACGCATATCAATATTTAATGAAACCCGTTACAAGTGATATTCTGTTCCCGGTCCTGAATAAAATCGTTCAGGCGCTTGCCGATCTAAACAGCCGTTCCATTGCAGTCAAAACCGCCGACGGTCTCTATGCCCTCCGGCTTCATCTCATCTGTTATGCGGAGTATCAAAACCATCGGGTCCACTATCATCTAACCGATGGAACAGTCATAAAAAGCGTAACGCTGCGCCAGTCCTTTGACGTCATCTTAGAGCCGCTGCTCCGGGATAACCGCTTTGTTAAGATAACTGCCTCCTATCTGATCAACCTGAACTGTGTCACAGCTTTTAACAAACGTAATCTGGTGCTGTCCGACGGCACATGCCTGCCGGTTT
The DNA here is from genome assembly GCF_032380675.1 of Anaerolentibacter hominis. Taxonomy (NCBI): domain Bacteria; kingdom Bacillati; phylum Bacillota; class Clostridia; order Lachnospirales; family Lachnospiraceae; genus Anaerolentibacter; species Anaerolentibacter hominis. Next base: position 1,136,347 of record NZ_JAWDIX010000001.1, on the reverse strand, counting down.
CCAGGAAATTGTATACTCGTGTAAAGCAGAACTATCTTGATTTTCTGCTGGGAGAAAACAAAGTCACCGCGGATCTGCCGGGACAATAACTGTATTTTGCCCGCTTAAGGCCGGGCCTGTTATTCAAGTCTTTGTTAAACGCATTATAATACCTGCCGTATGGAATTACAACGGAAAGAATATACTTCATCATTTCTGTATTTTCTCCAATTGTGTTATACTGGAATATCATCTGTAATACTCTCGTATTCATTACATCAACAGATATAGAACAGGAGGCACTTTATGTCCGGAAAACAATTAGACCGAAATGATCCCTGCTGGTGCGGCAGCGGAAAAAAATATAAACAGTGTCATATGGAAACAGACGTACGGGTCCGTCAGGCAGCCAGGGAAGGGCATCTTGTCCCTTCCCGTAAACTGCTTAAGACTCCGGAACAAATAGCCGGAATCCGGGAAAGTGCTGCAATTAATATAGCGGTTCTGGATTATGTAGCGCAGCACATCAAAATCGGAATGACGACAGAAGAAATTGACCGTCTCGTATATACGAAAACAAAAGAGATGGGCGCAGTCCCTGCACCCCTGGGGTTTGAGGGTTTTCCGAAAAGTGTGTGTACCTCCGTGAACGATCAGGTCTGCCACGGCATACCTTCCCCAAACTGCATCTTGTCCGACGGAGATATTATCAACGTGGATGTTTCCACGATTTATAAAGGATACTACTCTGACTCCTCCAGGATGTTCTGTCTGGGAAATGTATCTCCGGAAAAACAGAAACTGGTACAGGTCGTAAAAGAATGTGTCGAACTGGGCCTTGAACAGGTAAAACCCTGGGGATTTCTTGGGGATATGGGCCAGGCGGTCCACGATCATGCCAGAGAAAACGGCTATACCGTTGTCCGGGAGATCGGCGGCCATGGGGTGGGTCTTTCATTCCATGAGGACCCCTGGGTCAGCTATGTCTCCAGAAGAGGCACTGGGATGCTTCTGGTTCCTGGAATGATCTTCACTATAGAACCGATGGTAAATATGGGCAAAAGCCGTATCTTCGTAGACAGCAGGAATGAGTGGACAGTCTATACGGACGATGGTATGCCCTCCGCCCAGTGGGAAATCATGGTTCTGGTTACCGAAACCGGCCACGAAGTTCTGGCATATTAAAATGGGATGCCGTAATACAGCATCCCATTGAAATTTTATCAAAGCGGCTTCTGCCCGATATAGCAGACGCCGTTGGAGGTGTGCCCGTTCATGGTTCTGTGCACCGTCTCCTGAAACAGCACTTCCCTCCATTCTCCGGTCAGTTCCCTGATCCACTCTTTGGTATGGTGCCGGACCACCGCTCCCTCCGGGAGTTCAAACACACCGTACATGCCGAACTTCTCTTCATCGCGCTGATAACGGGCTCTATTCCGTTCATCTGAGTTCATCAGAAAATCACTGATCAAAATCACTCCTCCCGGCTTTACGACACGCCGTATTTCCTTTAGCAGTCCATGCTGTTTCTCATTTTCCCGAATACAGGTTAAAACCGCAAATAAGAGAACGGCATCTACACTCTCATCCGGCAGGTCAAGGATGCCTTCTTCCATGATCCGCAGATCCAGACAAGGAAACTGTCTCTTCCCTCTCCGGATCATTTCTCCGGAAAAATCCATTCCGGTCAGGTTGTGATACCCCTTCTGATACAGTTCATTAAGTGTCCTTCCATAACCGCAGCCCACGTCCAGTATCCGGCTGTTCCTGTCTATATAGCCTTCCCAGGCTTCGAAGGGAAAGGTGACCGTAAACTCTTTCTCTCCCGCCGCCTTATCCCAGTACTCTCTTTGATTCATATCCGTTACCTCCTGCCTTTTCTTGCAGTATAAACAGATACCATCTATAATGATATGAGAAATCTCATACTGCTGACCCTGCAGAAAGGAGTCCCCTATGAAAGAATTATCTGTAACCGATTCTGTCCTAAGTCCCGGTCTGCTCTCCGAACTATTCTCCTTTGACGTCCTGCCCTTCACTAAATTGGTTCAGTTTGAGAGCGGCGAAACAATATTTCATGAAGGGGACGAAGTAACCACACTCTACTATCTCATAGAAGGCCGGGCAAAACTCTATCTGACACAGAAAAATGGTAAGGTTTCGCTGGTTAATTTCCTGGACGCGCCCTGTTTTCTGGGAGAAATGGAACTACTGGGGGCTCAGTCCTGCACCAACGGCATTCAGGCCCTCTTTCCCTGTACCTGTCTGGCGCTGCAGCTATACGGATGCCGGGACCGGCTGTTGAATGATAACCGTTTTCTGCGCTGTCTGAGCCTGTTTCTCGGCAGAAGGGCCCTGCAGAACACGGACCATTTTATCCGCAATCAAGCCTGGCCGCTGAAAAACAGGCTTGCCCGCTTTATTCTCACCGCCTCCCATACCAATTTATATCGTGAGAAGCACACGGAAGCCGCCGAATATCTGGGTGTTACCTACCGGCATCTGCTCTATGTGCTGACACAGTTCTGTCAAGAGGGCATCCTGCTGAGAAAAAAGATAGGGTATCTCATTCTGAGGCGGGACCTTCTTACAGAATATGCCGGCGCGATGGAATAGCCCTGCCCCAATATCCGCCATTCACTGATACTTCCATTATTCTTCCGGGAACAGTTCCTTTGCCTTTTCGGCAATACGGGTCCCAAAGATCTCAAACATGTCCCTGCTCTTCTCAAAGTTTTCCTTTAATGCAACCGGCCCCAGGTGAATAAAGGGCTGGCCTAAGGCGGAACCGCCGGAATAAACCAGCATCCCGTCCACCATCAGGTGGGTTAAAATAACGGAAATTGCCATGTCCGCGCCTCCCTGGGCATGGTCCGCTGTGGCAAAGGCCCCTCCGATTTTTCCTTTTAATTTTAATTTGCCCGATCCATCCAGAAATTTTTTGATCTGCCAGCATGGATTGGCATGCCAGGTCGGCGTTCCCACGATTACCGCTCTGCTTTCCCCGATAAACGCTTCATCCATGTGGGAAATATCAAAAACGCCCGTTTCAATCCCTGCAATCTTTTCCATTCCGGCGGCAATCACCTCCGCCATCTCCTTAGTTTTTCCTGTCTTACTGTAGTAAACAACTGAAAGTTTCATTTCAAATCCTCCTTTTATTCTATTCCTTTTCGTTTCATCAGCCATGTGTACAACACAATCTCCAGCGCGATATATCCTGCCATCCATAAAAAAACCGGTCCGCAGCTGCTCCAGGAGAAAACACTCTCCCGTCCGAACACGGCGCTCAGATCGTATACCGGCGGAACGGCCCACAGCAGGAACCGGGACCAGTTAAACTGTTCTGTTATCCCTCCCTTTACCATAGTCAGAAGTCCGAAGACAAGGCACAGCAGCACCGCTTCATTCCTCTTCCTCCATATCCTTCGGTTAAAAAACAGGCCTGTTATTCCGCCGCAGGCAGACACAGTCCAGAACAAAAGGAAGCCGGAGACAACGTCCGCCGGCGTCATTGCACGCTCAAAAAATGTGAACCCGGAACGCAGATGCACAAGCGCCGGATAGAGAACCGCCAGGACAGAAACAGCTGCGCCAATCCGAAATATGCAAAATACTTTGCCAAGGTAATAGGCGGACTGTCCGGAACAGCGGATCAAAATAGTCTGTTCGATCATGCGGTCATCCATCTCTGCGCAGCTGCACCCTACCGCCAGCATCATCAGAAACAGGAACAGCGCGCAGACGCTGAAACTGCTCAGCAGCATCTGTGGTCCTGCCGAATAAGCCATTCCCAGATAACCAAGGAAGCAGGCCAGAGGCACGATCCACTTACTGCTGTGTAATATCATATCCCGTTCAAACCGTATCAATGCCCGCATCATGTCCGCCCACCTCCTCAAATTTCACCACATGAGTACCCTGCTGCATCAGCTCAACGAGCAGTTCTCCCGCGGTTACCGCATCTGTCCCAATCCGGATATAATTTCCCTGCCGGGATACCCCAAGTCTCTTATCGTTATTTTTAAACCGGTTCAGGACATCTCTTAACGCCGGTCCATCCTCCGCGATCACATATCCGTCCGCTTCGGCTCCTCTCCTGAAATAGCTGCTCCCATCCTCCAGTCTTGTGTTCTTAATCTGGTAAACGGTATCTGCCAGCGCATCGATTAGTTCCGGCTCGTGGCAGGCCATCACCACCGACATACCCATATTTGTGCGCCGTTTTATCTCCTTTATGAAATTGCTGCGGGACATATAATCCTGTCCGGACAAAGGTTCATCCATAAACATAAGATCTCTCTTTCCGATCAGGGCCTGCAAAACGGCAACCTTCTGCAGTGTCCCTTTTGAGAGATATTTCATAGGAGTATTCAGCATATTTTCCAGAGAAAACATGCCGTAGAGTTCTTCCGGAGACAAAGCGATATGCTCCTTATCTTCCATCTGCAGAATATAGCTCATAAACTTCGGAATCGTGAAATTTGTTTTATCATAGCGGTCCGTTATCATCGCTTTCCGGACAGAAGGTTCTGCTTTCACTGTACCGGTATCCGGTCTGGTCAGACCGGCCAGAATCTTAATAAGAGTGCTCTTTCCGCAGCCGTTTGCCCCAACCAGCGCAACCGTCTGGCCCGGACTCACCTCCAGATTAATCCCGGTCAGTACCGCTTTCCTGCCGTAAGTCTTTGCTATTTGTCTGGCCGCCAGCCGTATTCCCTTGTCCATTTTCCTGTAATCTCCCCGGTGTTCATACCATCTGCAATGTGTTAAGCTTCTGCCATTATAACATCCCCCATGGGAAGATTCAATTTACGAATCCTTAAGCTTTTTCTCTTTCCCATGCCTTTCTTGCAGCAAGTTCCAATTCGATTTATAATAGATAGTATGACATTATTTCCCATACGCGGCACGGGCCGCAAGATTTGTATACAAAAGAATGCAGTGATTCTACATCACAAGTGCTTCAGAACGGAGGAAGAAATGCTGATAGCCGACCTGCACATTCATTCCAGATATTCCCGTGCAACCAGCAAAGACGGAGTGCCCGAGTATCTGGATCTCTGGGCCAGACGCAAGGGGATAGATCTGCTGGGAACCGGAGATTTTACCCATCCGCTCTGGCGGGAAGAATTGACGGAAAAACTGGAGCCCGCCGAGGAGGGTCTCTATATATTAAAGAAAAAATATCGCCTGGAGGATGATTTTACCCGGGCTGACCTCACGCCCCGCTTTGTTGTTACCGGTGAAATCAGTTCCATCTACAAGAAAAACGGCAGGGTCCGCAAGGTTCATAACCTGATTCTGCTCCCCGGTCTCGCGCAGGCGGAGGCACTCTCCCACAGACTGGAGGCGATCGGAAATATCCATTCCGACGGCCGTCCGATCCTGGGTCTTGACAGCCACGATCTGCTGGAGATTACCCTGGATGTATGCCCGGAGGCCGTTTTTATCCCGGCCCATATCTGGACGCCCCATTTCTCCCTGTTCGGAGCTTTTTCCGGTTTCGACACCATAGAAGAATGTTTTGAGGAGCTGACGCCTCACATCCATGCATTGGAGACCGGCCTTTCTTCGGACCCTCCCATGAACTGGAGGCTGTCCGCCCTGGATTCCTATAATTTAATTTCCAATTCTGACGCCCACTCTCCCGCCAAGCTGGGCAGGGAGGCCAACCTTCTGGATATTGAGCCGTCCTATCCCAATCTTGCCAGGGCAATACAGGGCGGCAGCGGCTTTGCCGGCACCATCGAATTCTTTCCGGAAGAGGGAAAATACCATCTGGACGGACATCGGAAATGCAATCTCTGTCTGAATCCGTCCGATACGGTCAAATATAACGGCCGCTGTCCGGTCTGCGGCCGGAAAATCACCATCGGTGTGCTGCACCGGGTGGAAGAGCTGGCCGACCGGGCGGAAGGGTATCTGCCCGCTCACAGGAACCCCTTTGAAAGTCTGGTGCCTCTGCCTGAGGTGATCGCGGGCTCCACCGGCAGGACGCCGGCCAGCGCGAAAGTGCAGGAAACCTACTATGCCCTGCTGCGGGAACTGGGACCGGAATTTCCTATTCTGAGAAACGTGCCGGTGGATGAGATACGACGTATCGCCGGGCCCTGCGTGGCGGAGGGTATTCACAGGCTCCGGAGAGGCGAGGTCAGCCGGGTACCCGGCTATGACGGAGAATACGGTACCATTCAGCTGATCAGCAAATATGAAATTGACTCCCTGTATGGCCAGCTCAGCCTGTTTAGTGCGACTGAGACAGCTCAGATGGAAGCCGCGGCGGCAGCCGAAGAACCAGATCTTCCTGCCGTTCTCCCGGAGGAAATTCCGGAAGATTCCTGTAAAGAGATTCTGGAAGAGGGACCCCTCGCAGGCCTGAATACGGAGCAGCGCAGGGCTGTCCTGGCAGATGACTCTGTCATCGCCGTCATAGCCGGCCCCGGAACCGGCAAAACCAAGACTTTAGTTTCCCGTATCGTCAATCTTATCTCAGAGCGTCAGGTTAAACCTTCTGAAATCACTGCGGTGACCTTCACAAATAAGGCGGCAGCCCAATTACGTGAGCGTTTGGAGAAAGAACTTCATGGAAAACGGGCGGTACGCCCCATGACGATAGGTACGTTTCACTCGATCTGCCTGAACCTGCTGACCTCCTGGAATGACCCGTATATTCTGGCCGACGAGCAGGAACGGGGCGAGATCGCCGGAAACATCCTGCAGGAGTGCGGTCTGAACCTCAAGCCGCAGGCCTTTTTATCCCAGGTATCCGCCTTCAAGACCAGATCCGGCGAAGTACCTGACGATCCTGAGTGGAACAGGGCCTGCGCCCGGTACTGCGAGACGCTGACAGACCTCCGGCTGATGGATTTTGACGATCTGCTGCTGCGCGTGATCTCCTGCATGCAGGAGGACAAGGAGAAAAGGGACCGTGTCCGCTCCCGCTTTACCTATCTGCTGGTGGATGAATTCCAGGATATTGATGATCTCCAGTATCAGCTTGTGGCACTCTGGCAGTCCTGCGGGAAAAATCTTTTCGTAATCGGAGATCCGGATCAGTCTATCTATGGTTTTCGTGGTTCTAACCCGGAATGTTTCAGCAATCTGGCCAGGGACAACGAAGAAATGTGCCTGATCCGCCTTATAAATAATTACCGATCAACCCCGGAGATCCTCAGCTGTGCTCTGCCGGCGATTTATCCCAATGGGAATTACGCCAGAGAACTGCGTCCGCAGCAGAAAAGCGGACCTCTGGTCAGTCTGATGACCTCCGAGAGCGATCTTTCTGAGGCAATATTTATTGCGAAAGAAATTAACCGGATGATTGGCGGAATTGATATGCTGGATGCCCAGGATATGCTGCCTCATATGGAGAGAGAGCAGCCCAGAGGCTTTTCAGAGATTGCGGTACTTTACCGTACCCATCATCAGGCAGAATTGATTGAACGCTGTCTTTCCAAAGAAGGGATTCCATACGTGGTAACCGGCCGGGAGGATTATCTGTCTGATGAGACCGTTCGCGGAACCTTAAGTTTCTTCCGCTTCCTGCTCCATCCGGAAGACCGGGCTGCCGCTGTCACCTGTCTGAGACTGATCTGGAAGGCCTCAGAGGAAGCGGTTCTGGCTTTTATGGAGCTTTTAGGGGAAGCTCCTGCCGTCTTGTCCTCTGAATATCTCTCACAGATTTCCGAGCAGCTGGCCCTCCGGGGCTTCATCCAGAGTTTTACTGGTGTTATGGCAGATTTCCTTCCGGAAATCCAAAAGACGGAGCCGCGCAAATTACTGGAACACTGGTTCGCGCTCCATGGCACTCCGCTTCGAAAATCTGTGGAAAAACTTTTAAACACTGTTATATTTCATAGTACAATGGAAGACTTTTTGAATACGCTCCTGCTGGGCGAAGAAAACGATCTGTCCCGCAGCCCAGACCGTACCTATTCCTCCGATGCGGTGTCCCTTATGACACTGCATGGCTCGAAAGGGCTGGAATTTCCCGTTGTATTTATAGCCGGTGTAAAGAAAGGGACCATTCCATATGAGTCGGATCACCACCCGGCAGACGCAGAGGAAGAAAGACGCCTGTTCTATGTGGGAATCACCAGAGCAAAGGAGGAACTGATCCTGATGACCTCACCGGAGCCCTCCGTTTTTCTGAATGACATTCCGGAAGAACGGTTCTACAGAGATATTACTCACAGGCGCAAAGCCCTTCCTGAGGCAGAACAGCTGAGTCTGTTTGATCTGATGTAATGGATACAGAAGGGAGTATAGGAAATGAACGAAGAAGTAATCCTTGGAAATGTGATGATAGATTGTGACGATGTTTGATCCTGCCGGACATCCTTTTTGTCTGTGCAAAAAATTGTAAACCGCCAGCAATCTTACATAAATAAACAGGGCAGCCAGCGGAGAGTTTCTATCTCCCGGCTGCCCTATCCACTTTATTTCTTAAATTTCAGATCATAGTAAAATAAATACTGCTGGATAATTCCCAGGTATCCCTCATAGCGCAGGAAGGGAAAGCCTGCGGGATAATGTTCGTTCAGAATGCTGCGGATATGGGTGTCAATAGGAAATGCATTGATCTGATATAAGCCAAATAAGCAGATGCAGTTGGCAACCTTTTCCCCTATTCCATATAATTCCAACAGCTCCTTCTGCATTTCTTCCCCCGTTTTGCCGTTCAGCGCCCGGGCAAATTCCTCCCATTTTCCGTTTCGAAACCGATCCACCAGCCGTTTCATGTATTTTGCCCGGTAGCCCAGGCCGAGAGCCTCGTACTCTCCCTCCGTCACACCGGAGAGACGGTCCGGGGAAGGGAAGGAATAATATTCTTTTCCCCGGATTACACCGCAGCACTCGCCGTATTTTTCTCCCAGCTGTCTGACGCTGTTTCGGATTCTGGCGATATTATTATTCTGAGAAATCAAAAAGCTTACCATTACCTCCCAGAGATCCTGTCTTAAAATTCTGATACCGGCTCCAAACTCAACGGCTCTCTGGAGATACTCATCGTTCGGGTCCACAGACCGTTTTAGTTTCCCGTAATCGGTATTCAAATCAAAATAGCCGGACCAGAACTGTGTAAATTCCGCCTCGCCGCAGGAAAAATGAAATTGTTGTTCCCTTTGCTCCACTTCCATACAGTGGCAGCCTGATGTGATCACATACCGGTTCTCACCAGTCTTGTCCCAGTAAAAGCATTGACCGGAATCCGCGATCTGTTCCAGATTAAGATCCGGTATCTTACGTATCACCATATCGTTTCTCCCTGTTTCTTCCTACCTGAGGACACCGGTCGCCCTTGGTCAGAATTCCGGAATAGGGTTGATCCCCGGAAGGCGTCCGGACTTCTATCAGCTCCCCGCTTTGTATCATAGCGAGGATTCTCAGATACAGCCACCGACCTCCCACTCCCGGCATCGCTCCCAATGTTTTCCCGATCAGCTGCGCCATTTTAAATTCTCCCTCCGGCATATTGGCCCGGAGGGCAAAGTCGTAGAAATCTTCCGGCACACCTGTCACCCGGCCATTTATAATAGCCCGCAGCGGCGCATTTTCCTGTACCAGTTCCCGCCAGTATAATCCGTTTGCCCTGCAACTGACCCTGCTGACCGGCTGCCTGGTTCCAGCTAAGGCTTTTATCTCTTCTATCGAAAGCTCGCCGGTATGCCGGGGCCTTGCTGCGCTGTCCTCTTTCTCTATGAACGCAGGAACCCGCACCTCATACAACTGATTTTCCGTCTGTTCCATCAAATAGCAGATGTAATAAAAGGCACACTCTTCCTCCGGGCTGGCGGCGCAGTGCCAGACACACACCGGTTCTCCCGACTGCTTTGCGGCTTCGATATGAAGCAAAGTCTCTTTGTTTGTCCTGGCAAGTTCCTCCGCCACTCCGGGAAACTCATCAAACAGCAGCTTGAGCACGTCATTTCTTTCGCTGTTTATATCCGCCAGACTGCCGATATCCAGCGCCAGGGTAAATGCGCCCACGGTACTGTCTGCCTGTCCCAGCCGGCGCAGGGCCATCTTGATCCCACCGGCTGCGCTGTCATTTAATCCGATCTCATACATCTTTCGGTTCTACCTCCTGCACAGACAATATTATAAATCAAATTATTCTCCTTTGGTAGTCCCGTCCGCAGCATAATATTATGCCATTTTCCATTTCTGTGTCTGATTCTGGAGCTGAATCATATTTTTACAGAGCCCCTCCTGGTTCATCAGTTCTTCAGGGCTTCCGCACTGTTCCACAACTCCGTTGGAGAGTACTACGATTTTATCAACCCCGGAGACCGTTCTCATACGGTGCGCAATAATCAATACTGTTTTATTTTGAATCAGCCTTGATAATGATTCCTGAATCATTGTTTCGTTCTCCACATCAAGGGATGCGGTGGCCTCATCCAGAAGGATAATCGGTGTATCCTTTAGAAAAGCCCGTGCAATGGAAATACGCTGCCGCTCTCCGCCTGAAAGTTCGGAACCATTCTCACCGATAAGTGTATTCCAGCCGTTCGGCAGCTTTTCAGCAAACTCATCGCAGTGAGCCAGTCTGGCAGCCTGGATGACTTCCGCATCCGTAGCGTTCTTCCGTCCGATACGGATATTCTCCAGTACAGAATTATTGAATAAGGTGACATCCTGAAACACGATGGAATACAGACTCATCAGTGCTTCCGGATCCACTTTTGATATGTCCATGCCACCAACGGTTATTTTGCCGCCGGTTATATCCCAGAATCTGGCGGCAAGGCGGGAAACAGTCGTCTTTCCGCCGCCAGATGGGCCGATCAGTGCAGTGACTTCTCCCTGTTTTGCCGTGAATGATACATTGCGCAGTACCTGCTCATTTTTATTGTAGGCAAAACCCACCTGATCGAACACGATATCGCACCCCCGGTTGGTCAATGTCTCTGTACCGGTCTGCACCGGATATGACAGAATTTCATCCATACGCTCACACTGTACATTGGTAGCAATAATTGCCGCCAGATTTTGAAGGGCCATCTGCATCGGGTCATACAGACGGGATACCAGAAGCAGAAACATAAAGTAAGTCAGGACGTTTAAGGTACCCTGGACAAGCAGGAACCCTCCCACAAGAGCTACCGTTGCAATGCCTAGTTTCAAAATCATCTGTGACGAGACGACAAAGAGCGCTGTCCCAAGTTCGGTGATAATTGCCCGTTTTTCCACAGCCCTGATCTTGTTGTCCAGACCGGCAAGATACTGTTCCTGTGCATTGTTTGCCTTCAAATCCCGCACCGACTCCAGACATTCCTGAATTCCGTCGGCGCATGCCATCTTGACAGCCATCTGTTTTCTTCCAAGCGCATGCTGTACTTTGGACGAAAATACCACGATAAGGAAGGCAACCGGCAGCACCCACAGGGCTGCAAGAGCCATCCTCCAGTCAATAAACAGCAGGCCTACGGCTATCAGCAGTGTGGATACAAGCGAGGCTACCAACTCCGGTATCCAGTGGGATGAGGCAGTTTCCAGCGTTGCACAGTCTGCCATTATAGTGCTTGTCAGATCAGACAAGTTCTTTTTATCAAAGAAGGACAATGGAAGAAGCCGGAGTCGCTCCGCCAGTGTAATACGCCGGACACCGCTCTCGATATAAGTGGCAAAATATGTGGCATTATACTGAATGTAAGTGGTAATGGCAATCAAGACAATGCAGACAATAATCCCTCCAAGATAAAAAGCGGATCTGCCGTTCGCTGTCCCCTCTTCCATGAAATCAGATATCATGGAATAAAGAAGGGTAACAGGAAACATCAGGGCGAGATTGTATGCTGTACAGGCCACAAAGGCCTTTACCATATCCTTTGCTCCTTTTTCAGAGAGAGCAAAGCGATGCTGCAAATATTTAAGCATTCTGAACACCTACCTTCCACCTGGCACTGCGGTTGTATTCTCTCCACATGTGTGCATAAAGTCCATTCTTTGCCGTCAGTTCGTCATGAGTACCGCTTTCTTCAACTCTTCCTTCCTTCACGACAAAGATTCTGTCCGCTCCCGTAACCGTGGAAAGCCGGTGAGCGATCATAATTACTGTTTTTCCCTTAGACAGCTCCGTAAAAGCTGTCTGAACCCTCGCTTCGTTGTCCGGATCGGCAAATGCCGTGGCCTCGTCCAGAATCAGAATCGGGGAATTCTTTAACATCACCCGGGCAATGGAAATACGCTGCTGTTCTCCTCCTGAGAGGTAGACTCCCTTTTCTCCTACGACTGTATCAATGCCATTCGGCAGTTTCTCAATAATATCACTGCATTGTGCGCTGTAAAGCGCTTTCATGACCTCATCCCGTCCTGCATTTGGCCTGGCCATACGCACGTTTTCAAAAATAGAGGCCTTAAGCAGTTTTGAATCCTGAAAGACAAACGAAACCGTGTTCATCAATTCTCTGCTATCGATATCCCTGACATTCACGCCGCCGATTTTCACTTCCCCCTTATTTACATCCCAGAATCGGGCAATAATGGAGGCTAACGTCGTCTTACCGCCGCCGGAAGGTCCCACCAGAGCTATATGTTCCCCCGGATTCACAGAAAGAGTGATCCCATTCAGGGCATTTTGAGCCGCCTCCCCGTACCGGAAGCTGACATCTGTAAGAGTGACAGAATTATCCTGTGGATGCCCTGGGGCGAAAGGTTCAGGCAGCGGCTGCATCTTCATGATGCTGTCGATTCTCTGCATAGCATCTGCAACGATCATTTTGTTTTCACTGGAAAACATAATTTTATTCAGGGTAACCGATATAATTGGTGTAATGATTATATAAAACAGCAGGTTTAATAGAAATTCCCCGGTTACTCCATCTGCAGTAAAAATCAGGCCCGCTGCAATCAGCACAGCAAATACCGCATTGATTGCCGTAGTATAACAGGTCATAGGCACTCTCAGATCCTTTGTATAAGAAATTACCCACTTTTCATAATTATCTATCGCAGCCTTAAACCGTTTGAAGGAAAACACTGACTGTCCAAATGTCTTAACCACCGGAATTCCTCGGACATATTCCACTGCCTCATTCGACATCTGTTCCAGAGAATTCTGGTACTCGGCCATCTTATCCTGCATCTTTTTTCCGGTCATAGCGGACATAATCAGAAATGCGATAACCACCGGAATGAGAGACAACAGCCCCAGCCGCCAGTCAAACACAAGCAAAAGTCCCAAAAGCCCGACAGGAGTTACATATGCTCCCCACATGTCCGGCAGCTGATGGGCAAGATATGTTTCGGTGGCAGCACTGGATTCATTGACAATCTTGCGCAGCCTGCCGCTGCCGATACCATCTGCAAATCCCATAGGCAATGAGGCAATGTGATGCATGGCCCTGGAGCGTATATTCGCTTGCACGCGAAACGCTGCTATATGAGAACACATCAGTGCAGCAATATAAATTATCATAGACAAAACAGAAAAAAACACTGCTATCCACCCATAGTGCGCAAGGTTCTGTGCGTTCCCAAAATCCGGGGCCGCATCCAGTACCGCACTGATAATCTGCCATATGTACACAAACGGAACAAGCGCTGTCAGTGCGCTGACTGCCGACAGAATCCAGGATAATATAGTCAATATCCTGTATGATCCGGCATAATCGAAAAGCTTCGACAAATCAGACTGCTTCTTCAATTTTATAACCTCCTCTTTTATAATTAATGAACCGTATCATAGATTATCTCTCTGCTAAATTCAGCGGCTTTTAAGCATTTTTTTGCACCATCCCGATATTTTTGCTGTAGGCTCCCCGCTGCAAAAAAGTCAAAGAGTCTTGACCGATTTTCTTCATTCAACGGATAACAGGCCGCTGCCCTTCCGTTCTCCAACTGTAAAATATGGGTGCAGCAGCGCACAATTAATTCCGGGTCATGGGTGACTACAAATACCGTTCTGCCGCCGCTTATGGAACGAAGCAATTGCGCCGTCTGTTCCATATGATGAAAGTCCAGGCCGCTGGTCGGCTCGTCAAACAGCAAAATGCTCTTATCTGCAAGCAGAGCGGAAGCTACTGCCACCCGCTGTTTCTGCCCTCCGGAAAGGGACATGGGATGCCGTTCACAAACTGTATCCAGATCCAGGGCAGCAAGAACTGCTTCCGCCTTCTCCTTAATCTCGTCCTGCATGCCAAGCAGGACCTCATCCTTCACAGATTCACAGAATAGCTGGTGATTCACATCCTGCATAACCATATAACATTTCTTCAGCATATTCCTTCGTCCGTAATCCTTCCCGTCCAGTCTGGTTCTGCCCTTAAACTGCTTTTCAAGACCACAAAGACAGCGGGAAAAGGTGGATTTCCCAGCGCCGTTATGTCCAATCAGGGCTATGACGCCTCCAGCCGGAACAGAAAGTGCCGGGATATCCAGTACCTGGTTCCCCCCATAAGAAAAATAATAATTTCTCAGATTCAGTTCTCCCGTCCCCCGATAATCCATATCGTTCAGCGGCAGGTCTTTCATCGACAGAGTCCGCAGACCAAGATCACAAATTTTCTCCCGCGGATATGTGCACAGTTCTGTCATGGGAATGTCAAAACCGATCCGTCCGTCTTTCAGGTAAATCACCCGGTCACAGATATCTTTCAGCCAATATAGACGGTGTTCCGCAATAACAATCGTTTTCCCTCTGGATTTCCAATAACGCAGTGTTTCCTTCAGATTCTCAATTGCACTCATATCCAGATTGGAGGTAGGTTCATCCAGCACCAGCACTTCCGGGCGCATCGCAGATACAGAAGCGCAGGCCACCTTCTGCTTTTCACCGCCGGAAAGCTCAAAAATATTTTTTCCAAGCAGATGGGTCATATTCAATTCCTCCGAAGCCTCCTGTATCCGTTCCCGCACCGCATTCTCAGATAGACCTAGATTTTCACAGCCGAATGCCAGCTCACTCGTAGTATCCACACAGAAAAACTGGCTGCGGGGATTTTGAAATACACTTCCTACATGCCCGGCTGTTTCATAAAGTTCCCTCTCGGACACGTCGCAGCCGCAAACCAGCGTTCTACCCGACAGTTCTCCTTCATAATAGTGAGGAATCAGGCCATTGATGAGACGTGTAATTGTTGTTTTTCCACAGCCTGATTCTCCGCACAGCAACACACATTCCCCACTGCGAATCGAAAGGGAAAGTTCCTTTAACACTTCCCCATCGGCATTGGCATATTGAAAGCTAACATTTCTAATTTCTATCATCAGACACCTCACAAAATCCCGACACTCGCAGCCAGACAGCAGGCAGGCGGTACTACACAGATTAAAATAGCAGCCACATCCTGTATATGAAAACCGATTTGGCAGACATTTGTTCTCTTCACGCTTCCGCCCAACCCCCGGGTAAGTGCCGCTGCGGATAGTTCATCTCCTATTTTTACCGAACAGGATAAAAGCGGTATCATTCTATATTCCAGCATTTTTCCTGCGTTTTTGCCGCCCAGCGATATGCCTCTCATTTTCATGGCGGCGTTGATGGATGAGAACTCATCGGCCACTGTGGGAAAAAAACGAAACATAACCGACAGGGGAATAATTAGTTTTTCACTCAGGTGGATGCGCTGCATGGCTGCCGTGAACTCGCTGACGGTAGTAGTGGATACCACATACATTCCCATCATAATGCTGGGAACAAATCGTGTAGCAATTCCCGCCGTGCCCAGCAGCATAAAATGTACTGCTCCTTCTGTGATCGGGCCCAGCAGTGCATACAGCATATATATGGACAGATACATGACAACATAAACAGCGGCTTGTCGGTATTTCTTTCCGCTTACAAGAAGGAATAAGGGCATAACGCAGAGACACGGAGATAGAAAGGCAGTTTTCTCATTCCCCATGCCTCCAAGCACAAAGAGTGCCATAGTAAACAGCATAATAAGCTTTGTCCTTGGATCAAAAATCAGACCCCGGTTCTGCACATCCGCCTGTAGAATTCCTCGCGTCATCAGGCTATCCCCGCTTTATAGAAATGCTTCTTAAGAAGCGATGTCCCAATCAGGCCTCCAATTATTCCGCTGACAAAGGCGGCTATCAGAAGTACCGGACACATCCACATCGGGAACAGTTTCGTCATGGTATCAATGTATTCCTGCCCAAATTCCTGACGAGTGGAAAAATACGCTTCAATATTAATAAACAGAGGAACAAAATTACCCCATACCCACATACTGAAAACTCCACAGGTAAGCACGGCTTTACTTTTGCTTTTATAATCTCCGCTGCGGTAAATTAATTCGGCAGCTAATCCGGTAACCGTGCCCACAAGAATAGCATAATAGCCCATGCCGGTCATCAGCATCAGGATCCCCATTAATATACTCATGATCCAGATCATCCCAAACTTATTCACCTTCGTCAGAAACAGCATGAATGGAATTCCTCCGATTACAGGAACGATCACACAGAGCAGCGCCATAAGAATCGGTATGTATCCCAGCATCGCCACCGCAAATATGACAACAAAGTAAATTGCGGTAAAGATACCCACATTGATCAGATCCTTACCTTTCAGTTTTTCACTTTTCATTTCTATTCTCCTCCCATTTATTTAGTTAGCTTTGGCTAACTTTTGTTTTTAAAAGAAACGCCTCTACAGCGTTTTACTGATTCATTATATGATTGTCTAATAAGCCGCTTCCGCTCCAAACGGATAGAAAAACGTTCCAAAAAGACATTAGTTCCGGTGAACATCCTCCTTCATCTTCCCGTCCCATAGGGCTCTGTATTCACTGGGGGTCACACCCATCACATCTTTAAAGGCACTTGCAAATTTGCTGCCGTTGTCATAACCGAAACGTCCTGCAATTTCCAGAATTGTACCGTCGCCGTGAGTGAGCATAAGACCGGCCGCCTGCATTTTCTGCGTACGGATATAAGAATACACCGATACTCCGTATACTCCCCGGAAGCTATTTTTTATCTGGCTTCCGGAGACATGAAATCGTTCCGCCAGCTGCTCCAGGGTAATTTTGTTCTCCATATGCTCCGTCAGATATCTGCATACACTTTTAGCAATGGTAACCTGTGCAGCAGAATAACAAGGCTTCTTCTGCTTCTCCTTTTCAATCTCCATACCACTTAAGAAAAGCAGAAGTTCCAAAACCTTGATTTTAAAATAACCACGCCGTATTTCCTCTCTCACAGAATACAATTCAGAGAAAATATGTTCCAGACAGGGTTTTGACCGCGCGACGAAGCAACTGCCTTCACTGCAAAATTTACGGATCAATGCAGAAGGTCTTACATTAACGTCATCTAATATGCAGGAAAGGCAGGCCGGCGCCCGGTCCATGTCGATCGTTATTGTAATACCGTGATAGTGACTGAGGGGAAAATAGGAGCTGTGTCCGGCGTCCTCCTTTTTGGCGATAACCATGTCCCCTGGTGCCAGATAACAAAATTCATCCTTAAATTCACACTCAATCCTGCCTTCACGGCAATGGTTGATTTCCAGTATGTTTCCAAGCACCGTGTTTTCGATTCCGCAGTGTTGAATATGTACATCGTTATAAATCAGTTCAATTCCAGGAAAGACCATATAACTGGTCATAATGACTTCCCCTGTTTCGTCTGAAAGACGATAGACAGTGCAGTCATCTTTTCTGGATATGATCTGAACATCTTTCCCATAAATATTTTTCTCACGCTGTGTCGCCGCCATATGTTTATCCCCGGACCCCCGCATGCAGCCATACCGCTCTGCGGCGGGGAGTGCTTCATTCCATTTATTGGTTAGTCACTTCTAACATCATGTTATGCTAACACTTCCGGCGAAATGTGTCAATGTGTTTTTATGCCTGGGGGTTCCGCGCAGACAGCCATTGAATCTGCAGTTTTATACTTGCTTTAGCACGTCCCCAATGTCCCCATCAATGCAGATGGAACGCTCTTTGATTTCCTTCGGTGCACAGGCCTCTCCAGCATTAATGCAGACATATACCGCATTTTTCCATTCATGAGCCATCTGCCAGAAGCTGTATTTAATAATTCCCGGAGTATTAAAACCCGTTCCCAGATCGAAAAATAATGTTTTATTGTTCTGATGGCCGCGAAGAAATTGTGCGTACCGCTCCCCCGCCCGATGCCAGCCCTCGTCCTCCACAAAAGAAGCATCCATGCGCAGATTCATGCTCATTGGTTTCCCGCATACGGGACAGTACGGGATCAGTTCAACGGGGATTTTCCCATCCTTCTGCTCAGTTACCATCCGCAGCACAGACTCTTTGTTATCGTAGGTCTTATTGTGGCAGGGGACAGAGCACTGCCACAGACCATAGTCTCCCTGCGTATAGAACAGCCGGTTTTTATCAAATCCCGCCTTCTGAAAACAATGGTCCACATTCGTGGTCAGCACAAAATAATCCTTCTTCCCGACCAGCGCAAGCAGATCCTCATACACCGGTTCTGGTGCATCCATATAGCGGTTAATATAAATATACCTGCTCCAGTAAGCCCAATATTCTTCCAGAGAGCCAAAAGGATAAAAACCGCCGGAGTACATATCATAGAAACCGTACTTTTCAATAAAATCTTCAAAATACCTCGTAAAGCGTTCTCCGGTATAAGAAAAGCCTGCGGAGGCAGAAAGCCCCGCTCCCGCTCCAATGATAACAGTATCCGCCTCTCGAACCATCTCGTTTAATCGTTTTATACGGCTCTTTCCTTCCTCTTGCTCCGGTACTGCTGCTTTCATTCTTACCTCCTTGCCGGTGCTGGTTTTGCACCTCTTTTTCAGAATCCATCCGGCATTCGCTTCCTGTGCTCTGACTTAATCATAGTTTTGAGCTGCGGCTATGTAAAGAGGATACTTAAAAGTGGGATAGTTACCGTCAGGATACCATGGACTCAATTGCCGTTGTTCATCCGCACCAGCTCAATCGCTTCTTTTCCGGTCATATGTTCAATGGTGAGTTCTACCATGCAGAGCAGATGAAACTCCCGTTCTATCTCCTGCATCCGCCCCTCTTCATCCGTCGGAGAATATTTCTTTGCCAGCTTTTCAATCGCGCTTCTCTTCTGTGCATCCCCCTCCAGAATCCGCGCCCTTCCAAAAACAATGACACTTCTGAAATAGGTGGTAAATTCTTCCGGCACGATATGATCCTGGTCAATCACACAGAAAGACACTTTGTCATTCCGTGTCATCGCATCAATTTTATGCCCGCTCTTTGCACAATGAAATATAATCGTTCCATCGTGGTACACATAGCTGAGCGGTACCCCATAGGGATATCCGTCATCCCCCAGAACAGAGAGGACGCCTGACGTTCCCCGCTCCAGCATCAAAATGCATTCTTCCTCTGTAAGCTGCTGTCTGAACCGCCTCATATTTCGAATCATCGTTCCTTCCTTTCTTTCTGACATAGTTTCTCTGCAAGATATATTTATCTGCTGCCCCAGATACACAGACCAAAAAAGTCCTTTTTTACAGAAGCTGCGTTCAGCCTGGACTTTTGGAGCAGTTCGGTGATCTCCGGCAGTGTATAGGCGGCATTCAGGGAGGAAACAAGGCCAGGGCGCATAGCTCTCGGATGGGTGGACAGATACACGATCCACTTCTTCCACCTCGCGCTGTCTCTTCTGAGGTCTGTAATGCAGTAACGTCCGCCCGGACGAAGCACCCGGTAAATCTCATCAAATACCCGGACCGGGTCCTCCCACTCATGGAGCGAACCACTGGATATTACGGTGTCAAAATGTTTCTCCGAAAAGGGCATCTCCATCGCGTTTCCCAGAACATACCGGGCAGCGATACCGTATTCCTTTGCATTTTTCTTGGCAATCTGGATCATAGCCGGACTAATCTCACATCCGGTCAGGGATTTGGGGTTCATTTTCTTCGCCAGCTCCAGCCCCACATAGCCCGGCCCCGGCCCGATCTCCAGCACCGCACCTCCGTGCAGCCCGGAGGCAATCATATCATCCACATCGTTCCAGCCCTTATCTCTCATCCACCGTGCAAATTGGTCAAACACTTCCGCCGTCACTTCGCTCTGGATTCCTTCATTCGTCTCAATGATTCTGGTCTTCGCCATCGCTCTTCCCCTCCTTTATCGTTACAACTGCTTCCTCCGCCCATTTCAGTTCCGCCTGATAGTGATGCTCATGATGAGAAAAAATCAAGCCGGCATACGCTTTCATCTCCTCCGGAAGCCAGGGAATCACCTGGTTTTTATGTGCCCCTATTCGTTCAAGTGATCCTTTTAAATTAGCCTTATGATTTTCCAGAGCCTGTATCAGTTCCGATTTCTCCATATAATCAGAAAAGAACAACAGGGCATCGGTCTCAAAGGTAGGCCGGTACTTTATATCCAGTGTGCTGCAAAGCAGCTGATGAAATCGTTCCTTCCCCTGCTCGCTGATACAGTAAACCCTCTTTTCCGGCCGTACTCCTTCCTTCACATTCTGTGCGGTAATCAGCCCGGAAGACTCCATTTTTTCAAGATGATAGTAAATTGTTGGCAGCTTAATGTCCGTAAAGTCCGCCGCCTGTTCCGCCAGTAGTTTCTTGATCTGATAACCATGCTGCGGCCCGAAGCGAAACAAAAATCCCAAAATATACAAAGGTATCATATCTGTCTTTCCTCCCCTCATTACTCAGTACTGACTATAATTATACTCAGCACTGAGTATATGTCAAGCATTTATATAAAGCTTCCAGGAAATAATCGCAGATATTCTTACGCTATTTTGCTATGTATTATACACTCTACCTCAAATTTGTCACACAATTGCATTATTATAATTTAATAAACAGTAATTTCTGCAAATGAGGCGAAAGTAAACCTATGAAAAAAAAGATTTTGTATCCTCTCCTGGCACTGACACTCCTTCTTATCGCCGGAAACCTGATTCTTCCATTGTTTTATAAGGATATCCATCTGCCAAAGCTGAATTGTACGCCTGATGACATTGAAGAAATCCGCATTGTAACTTCTTATGACGCACAAAGCAACAGCGGTATAGCAAAAATAATAACGGACTCCAGTGATATAAATGATTTTATTCAGTCATGGAATTCCATGTACGTCTGCTATCCTGACATTTTACGGGGAAGCGAACCTGCGCCGGGAGGGAATGTCCTTTCATTCCACATACATTTTAAGGACAAACACGTTGAATATTATCGTCTGGTGTCATGGAACAGCATTGATCTGGAAAATAAGGGGATATATCATGTACGTTATTCGCATAATCAAAGCCTGCTTCGTCTTTACCATCGTTTAGGTATGCCCACGCAAAAGGTTACATTTGAATTTGAATAATTTATTGTAAAAAGAAGAAATGAAAGAAGAGGGGGAAATACTATGATAGCTGTTTTAATTCTGATTTTTATGGTTACATATTTTGTAGTACTTTATATCTCAGTGCTCACTGTCAAAAATGAGTTTCACCTTTTATTGTATTTAGTTCTATTTATTATTTCCATGCAGGCCTCTACGCTATATTTAGGGTATAGGATCTGGAAAAATACGAACAAAGAGGATAAATAGGCAAAGCAATAAGTCTAAATAGTAAAATCCGTTAAGATCCGTTCTTCTTCAAGGCAGGTGATACATATCAAATATACATCTAAAAAACACCCCGTTACTATCCTAAATTTTCTTTTGCTGTTTGCTATAGGACTTTTACTTCTTTTAAAACTGCCAAGCGGCGAACCCGAACTGCCGGTTCGCCTGACTGCGCCTGATAATATCATACTGGAGATGTCAAGCACAGATATTACCAGTGAATCCACGCTGGACGTCAGTTTAATCAATCATCTTTGCGCCCTTTTTGAAATGAGAAAGTTACTGGTTCAAGCTCAACAGTATTCTCTTCTTTTGTCCCATCAGGTCGGATCAGTCCTAATGTGTCATAATATTCATCACTATATTTTATTTTACTGTCATCAAAATTTGCTTGTACTGCTTTAATATATTCAAACGGATTCT
This sequence comes from Anaerolentibacter hominis, assembly GCF_032380675.1. Classification (NCBI taxonomy): domain Bacteria; kingdom Bacillati; phylum Bacillota; class Clostridia; order Lachnospirales; family Lachnospiraceae; genus Anaerolentibacter; species Anaerolentibacter hominis. The sequence goes on along the minus strand of NZ_JAWDIX010000001.1, from coordinate 1,114,418 downwards.
CCATTGGATCAAGATTAAATTCACGGCTGAGCAACGCAAGCACTTCTTTTTGTTGGGCAGTCTGATTTCCTCTTTGTTCTTGTATTAGCTGATCAAATTGTTCCTTATTCATCCAAATACATTGTTCAATCGGATTTGCTGAACCACAAGCCAATACTAACCTAATAAAATCCGAAAAGTTATTTGCCACCGGATAAACATTTATATCTGCACAACTTTCTGGATTTGACGCAAAAACCATCTCGCCATATTCAGGAATAAAACAATACAAAATAGCTTCTTCAAACCCGACAGGCTCTGCATTAACAGGATAGCAAAAGTAAGGTACAGTTATTTCTCCAGGCTCCAAGCATATAAGGCCACAATTAAGAGAAAGTTGCTTATAGTTTTCAAAAATTGTTGACATGACGGTTAATCCTTTCATAATTGGATTTGTCGCAAGACTGATCGTTACGACAGAAATAATAGTAAGTGCAAAAACCGTTTGCCTCAACCGAGGTTTTTTATAATACATGACATTCTTAATCCGGCTTTTTATATCGCCCTCACCAAAGGCCAGTGGAGTACCGACTGTAGCCTTATGCCCTGTAGAGAATTGCAAAAGAGAGGCCGAGTATTCAGCGCGAATGTCATCTGTAGTTTCTCGCATCACCGCCTCGTCACAAGACATTTCCATATCCTTGCTGGATAGGGCAAAGGCGATCCAGACAAGCGGGTTAAACCAATGGATGCACAACGCTACAAACGCTAATATTCTGGTAATATGGTCGCCCCGCCTGATATGGTGCTGTTCATGCTGGACGATAAAAGTCTGCTCTGTTTCGGAGAGCAAAGATGGAATATAATTTTCGGTCGAAACAGTCCCAAAACAAAGGGGGTTGCTATATGGTCGGCAAGGAAAATATTATTCCTCAGAGGTACTGCACCAATGAGTCTGCGATGAAGTTTTATAAACAGGACAACGCTTCGAATAAATATGGATAAAATACCGCCAAGCCAAAGCGTTTTTGCATAGTATCAATAAGGCCTTTAAATCTAGGGGAATAATGATTATAGGAGATACGGTAAATTACTATAAACTATGGGAAAATTCTTTAGAACACATAACTGATGTGTTTAGTGGTAATTTTTTCCGCTTTGCCTTTTGGAAACGCAACTGTTATTCTTATCAACAAGAGTTATAGAATTCTTCTAAATACTCTGTAAAAAGATCGTTTAGACACTGGTATATTGTGCCAACCTGATTAAGTCTTCGATTGCAAGTTTTAGCTTTCCATTTTCATATTTAGAATACGTCTCCTGATTTACTCCTAATAATTTCCCCAAGTCTTTCTGGGTTAAATCCATATCTTCTCTCAGCGCCCTCATTCTGTCATGATAGTCCATACATTATCTCCCTTGAATAAGACATTATATGATCAGCTAGATACATAAACTATTTCATTTTGTAATTTTTTCTGCACTTAGCTCCATAACATGCGCTAAAATAAACAGAAAACTATATTCAATTTCGGATATGTAGGGCCTCTCCCATTATTAGTTTCGATGATGGAGAGGCCTTCAATAATCATGTATTAATCACGCTTTAGTTTTTGCATACTCACACTTTTTTATGATTACCTGAAGAACGGGTATTAAATGACCGTACATCAGTTCATGAACATTGGATAGATCTGCCCTGTGCGTCAGGTCATTACGTGCTTTGATTATTCTGGATAAAATATCTGCGTCTAAAACAAACTCCTGTCCCCGAACAGTATATTTTAATTCTCCAAATTTTTGAGTCAGATACTCATATAATATCACGTCCCTCTTTTTACTGCTTGAATATGTCATTTTCAATGCTTGATATTCCGGAGTGTCAAACATTATTTCAAACAGATAGTACAAAAGAATATAGCGTGAGACAACATCTTTGCTTTTTATACCAGCTAGAAAGGCTTTTTTCAGTCTTTGCGATAATGTTGATTGTACGATCGGTATGTCCGGCAGTTTAAATATATTTTCTTTGATCGTGCTGATACATGTCATTTCAATGCTGCCATATCCATTTATGTCGACTTCATTAAAAATCATCTCCGGCCCTGCGTAGCTTCGTTTTATATCCATAGATTGATAGGAAAAGCCATACATTCCCCGTTGCTGATAGAAAGAATCCTCCATTGCACAGTTGGCCGACAGAATTTCACATAGGTCTTCCACGATTTGTATTGTCTGTTCTTCTGTTTTAAATTCTGTAACAATCAATTCGACCCGCCATTGGGGGGCTTTCATTTCTTCTTTACTATAATTTTCCACACGCCTGATATGTATTTCTTCCACCTTTTGTTCTCTGATATAACAATCCTGCTGGCTGAATGCATCAACTGCAACATCAATAAAGTAGAAATTATTTTCCCAGTCAGAAGGACATTCCTCCAGTGATAGAATCACTTCAATTTTTGTGTAGCTAATGTTATCATTATTCTGAAAAATTCTCATTTTGCTCCTCCTGTTTTCCAATATATATTAATTAACCAAACAAATGGATCTCTTTCTTTTTATTATAGCAACATGAAATGCAACACGAAAACGAAAAACCCCTGTAAACACAGGGGTTTTGTACTGCGGATAACAGGACTTGAACCTGCACGGTCTCCCACCAGAACCTAAATCTGGCGCGTCTGCCAATTCCGCCATATCCGCTTAAAACTATTTGATTGATCTCATTAAAACAGGCAGTCCATATACAAATCATTCGGATTTGAAATGCAAGTTCTGCACCGTTTTATGATAAAAAGAACGCCGATCAGAAGATTTCTTCAGATCGGCATCTACATGAGACATCGGGGATTCGAACCCCGGACAACTTGATTAAAAGTCAAGTGCTCTACCAACTGAGCTAATATCCCATAAACAATAGGAGCATCCTCTGCAGAATGCTTTCTTACAACTGCTCGGCCTGAACCATAACTCCTAACTGGGCTAGCTGGATTCGAACCAGCGAATGCAGGAGTCAAAGTCCTGTGCCTTACCGCTTGGCGATAGCCCAAAACTATCACTAAAAAGTAATAAGGGTGGATACAGGGATTCGAACCCTGGACCTTCAGAGCCACAATCTGACGCGCTAACCAACTGTGCTATACCCACCATGCTCCCAATCGGTTCCATTTAAATCAGGATATACAAACGCTGTCTCGCTATGCGGGCCAGCTGATTGAAATGGAACTGCTTGTCCATATTCATTATGAAATTTTGGGCAACGTGCCAGAAGGGATTCGAACCCCCGACACACGGCTTAGAAGGCCGTTGCTCTATCCAACTGAGCTACTAGCACACATACAAGTTACCCGAAGGCAAAATGCAAGCGGGTGATGGGAATCGAACCCACGTATCTAGCTTGGAAGGCTAGTGTTCTACCATTGAACTACACCCGCAAGTGATCGGGGTGACAGGATTTGAACCTGCGACCTCTTGATCCCAAATCAAGCACTCTAGCCAAGCTGAGCCACACCCCGATAATATTCTGTTTCGTTTCGACGTGGCCCAGACAATCTGGGATGTCTGCGCTGTGCCGGCTGGCTTATTTAACCATTTCCGCCGAACGCACGATTAATTATATTATATAAATATTTTATTGTCAACACCTTAATTTAAAATATTTAATGTAAAATGAATTTCTCCCATCCGGTCCAGCTCTGCGACAATGAATGTGGGCTTATGACCTTCCTGGCGGGGCCTCTCCAGGCTCCCCGGATTCACAAGGGTAATCCCGTACTGTTTCTGGATCAGCGGCACATGGGTATGACCAAACAGAGCGATATCGGCGCCCATCTCCATCGTCCGCTCCATCAGCTTATCCAGCCCCCAGTGGACATAATTCCGATGCCCATGTGTCATATAAACCGTATAAGCCCCCAGTTCAAACAGTTCCTCCCGGGGCAAATCAGAGAAGGAGTCATTGTTTCCCTTAACAAAACGTACTTCACAGCCTGCCATCGCCCGTATCTGCTCTTCGTCCCCTTCCACATCCCCCAGATGCCAAAGCATATCGATGGGCTTTACTTTACTTAACACCCTGGTTAGGTTTCCCAACCTCCCGTGGGTATCGCTGACAATTAGTATTTTCAATTGGATCACCTTTTCATCTGTGTCATTCTGCGAGCAGCTCTTTCAGCGCAGGTTTCATCGCCTCCAGCGCTTTTCCTCTGTGGCTGATCTTATTTTTCTGTTCCGGCGAAAGTTCTGCCGTGGAACAGCCGAATTCAGGAAGAAAGAAAATCGGGTCATAACCAAACCCATTCTCCCCTCTTGCCTCAAACCCAATTTCACCTTCTACCGCAGCTCTGGTCGTAAAGGTTTCTCTGTTCGGCGACGCGCAGGCAATTGCGCAGACAAACCGCGCACTCCGCTCTTTGCCCTCAGCTTCTTTCAGCTGGTCAATAATATACTGATTTTTCACCGTATAGGGAGTATTTTCCCCCATAAAGCGGGCGGAATATACACCGGGCGCTTTGTCCATATAATCCACTTCCAGGCCGGAATCATCCGCCAACACGATATCGTTGGTGACCGCATGAATGGCGTTGGCCTTAATCATGGCATTTTCCTCAAAGGTTGTCCCGTTCTCCTCTATATCCATATCAATACCGGCTTCCTTCATGGACACAACTTCACAGTTTAAGTCCTTAAGTATCATCCGGATTTCCTTCATTTTACCCTCGTTGCCTGTGGCAAATATTATCCTCTTTTTCATTCTGCCTGCGCCTGTCCTTCCTGAGCGTCTTTTTCAGCGGATACAGGTACAGAATTTCTCCATACCTCTCATCCCCAATTCAAGTACGCCTCGGCGTACTTGAAGCGAGCCGCCGGAGGCTTTATCTTGGAAGGAGACTAGGCTCCCACCAACACGAATTTGTTATTTACTCACCACCTATTGAGGGGGAGTCTTATCTACTTCCATGATAAATCTTACGCTCCATGACCGCATTATACTACACATCCCTGCACTCCGCAAACAGAATTCAGATATGTAAAATGTGATAAGCTTAAAACAGGCAGGAGATGCTGTAATTTATATATGCAGCACTCCTGCCTTTATCTTCAAGTACGCCTCGGCGTACTTGGTGCGAGCCGCACGTCATGCTTTGCATGACATAATACATCTGTGCGGCTCTGCAATCCGCCGGAGGCTTTATCTTGGAAGGAGACTGGGCTCCCACCATGACGAATTTGTTATTTACTCACCTCCTATTGAGGTGGGACTCTTATCTACTTCCATGATAAACATGATCTATTTATTCGTCTAATTTCCAGATATGGGGGTCCTTGCGAAAGATAAGGCAGATAATGACGCCGGCCACAGCAATCATAAAAAATAAGAATGCCGCGCCCGAACCTTTTCCCGATCCGAACAATGCAGTCAGAAAACTTCCGGCAGACCGGGAAGCCATAAATGGCTCAAACACATTATCTACCATGAGTCCTCCCAGCAGGTAGCCAACCGGAATCGTAAAAAACTGGAGTGTATTCCGGACCGAATAAATCCGTCCCTGCATGCCGATGGGAATACGGCTGCGAAACAGCACATCCATGTTTGCATTCATAAATGGAATACAGATCCAGCCCAAAATGGCGCCGACACACCATATCGGAACGGAACGGCCAATGGCAAGGAAGAAATTTTCGGTGCACATGGACATCAGCAAGGTGTTGCATATCACCCTGACCCGGCTCCTGGGTGCAGGAAGTACAGAGGTCAGGATACTGCCGATCAGCATTGCCGTCCCTGATACTGCATTCAGGATACCAAGCGCTGTGTTGCCGCCTCCCTCTCTCGAAAGCAGCATGGCCGGAAGTGCGGCATTATACACCGATGCCACCAGATTGATCGCGGACAGAAACAGAATCAGATCCAAAATCCCTCGATTATGTTTTAAATACTGAAGGCCCGACTTGACCGATTCAAGCACATTATGATTCTCACCGCTCTCCTCCGGTACATCCGGTATTTTAATAAATAGGAGAAGTGAAAAAAATGCCGCCAGAAAACTGAGCAGGTCAAACACAAAGACGGCCTGCATATTGAACATAGTGAAAACAGCGGTTGCAATGACAGGCGTTAGAATACTTACCAGTGAATTAGAGAAAGAACGCATTCCGCTGACCTTTTGATAATACTTCTTTTTTACCAGTAGGCTGATCGTCACATCCGCAGCCGGCTGCTGAATGGTATTCATCAGGCCGTTCAGTGCGTTCAGGCAGTACAAGTGCCAGATTTCCAGTTTTCCCGCCCGCATCAGCAGGAATAGGACCAGCGTACACAATGCCGCAAAACTATCGCTTACAAGCATCGTTACTTTTTTATTCCACTTATCACTCAAAGCACCGGCAAATATACTCATTACAATGTACGGTGTATAAGAACAGACGGAAAGCAGAGCGGTGGTAAGTGCAGAACCCTGCTGCTGATAGGACCATATAATCAGTGCATAACTCGTCATTGCGCTGCCCAGAGCGGACAAAGACTGGGTAGACCATAGAATCAGAAAGCTGCGCAGCTCTCTGATCTGTATTTTTAATGAATTCATATCGACTTTGCTCCTTTTAATCTCATTTTACAAGACGTCCCGGCCGTCCGGGTGTCAGTCATGAATTAAAATGCAAAGTCTTTTGGGACGAAATTGTCTTTATTGCTCCATGTGGTTCGTCCTCATCAGACCTTGCATGGAGCGGCAGCAATACAAAGTTTCATTTTTACCTCCTCCTTCTGAACAACAACTATATGATTCAATGTTCAAAATAAATGTATCATATTTCGTTCCTGTTTTCCACTCTATTGCTGCCGGATAAAAGAAGGACGGCGTTCACAGCCAGGTGAACGCCGTCCTTATATTCTCTGTCTGGTTCAGTCTTCGCTTGCATCAGACTCTGCTTTTGTGTAATGTATGGTGCCGTGCGGATGATGGGGCGGCGCATAGATTGTGTAGAGTTTCAGAGGGGTACAGCCAGTGTTGACGATATTATGCCAAATACCAGCTGGTACAAAAACCGCTTCATCCTGACAAACGGGCTCCTGAAAATCAAGGTAATCCTCGCAGTTTCCCATCATGACAACCCCCTGCCCCTCTTCTAACCGAATAAATTGATCTGTTTGAGAGTGCATCTCCAAACCAATTTCTCCGCATGGAGGAATACACATCACGGTAAGCTGCAGATTGCAGCCGGTCCATAATACTCTGCGGTAGAAGGAATTCTGAATCGCCGCACAGGCAATGTTGACGACAAAAGGTTCCGGGCCATAATCAACCCGGGTGTGTGTGTACTTATTATACTGTTCCATATAAGCTCCTTGTCATAATTCTATTTCAATATATGTAGAAAGAATTATATCGTGATGAACAGACGTTATTACACTATTTTTTATAAATGAACGAAAGCTTTCTATTGTTCTGTCTCATTTTATTGTATAATATAAGAAAACTGTGCGATAAATAGTATTGACACGATTGATAGAAAGGGAGATTGTACATGTATAAAACATCTTATGCGGTCATCCAGAAGGACGGCTATGAAACAACCCTGTATCATTATAAAACAGATAAAAATCCGAAAGCTTCCATTTTACTTCTGCACGGGATGGCGGAATACTGTGAGCGCTATGAGCCATTTGCCGCTTATCTGACCAAACACGGCTATGATTTTTATACCTATAATCACCGGGGACATGGAAGTGATAACCAGACCGGACTCCTTGGCTTTTCAGGGGAAAGAAGCGGCCACAACCTGATTGTAAAAGATGCCGTCATGGCTGCGGAGAAGGTTCAGGAAATAAACCGCAGTTCCCATCTGCTTCTCATGGGCCACAGCTTCGGTTCCATTGTTGCCAGAAATGTTCTGCAGCACAAGGATGATTTTGACGGTGCAATCATCTGCGGCACGGCTAATCCATCCTATCCGAAGATTTACGCCGGTCTACTTCTGACCTCTCTGATCAGCCTGTTTAAGGGACCGCGCTATATTTCCGCCTTTGTTGACCATATGTCGTTCGGCGGAAAAGAGTATAAGTCCCTCTGCAAGGACACCTCGTTTGACTGGCTGACAAAGGATAAAGAGATCGTTCAGGAATATGTTGACAGCCCGCTGTGCGGCTTCACCTGCACGGTCAGCTTCTTCCATGATCTGCTTTCCCTGTCCCTGTTCGGCAAAAAAGCAGATCTGATCGGGAGAACCCGAAGAGACCTGCCTTTACTCTTTATTGCCGGCGACCATGATCCTGTTGGCGGTTACGGCAAGGATGTTAGTACCCTCGTCGCCACATTCCAAACCATGGGATTTCAGGAAGTGGCTCTGAAACTGTACCGCAATGACCGTCATGAACTGCTCAATGAAATCGACCGGAACGATGTGATGAGCGATATCCTCAGCTGGATCAAGCTTTACGTTTAGCTGGTATGTCCGGCCTTGGCTTTGGCGGTCTCGGCCCCATAAACTGATACAGGTACGTCTTTAGCATGCCATTATAAATCTTTCTGTTTTTATCAGCCTTCCGCCCGATATATTTTTCTGCGTCCTCATAGCCTGAGAGAAGGAAGAAGGACCAGGAATCCATATTGCGGAAGGCTGTTCCCATTTCTCTGTACAGTTCCGGCATAGCAGCCTTATCCTCCAGCCGCTCCCCATAAGGAGGATTGGTAATGACAAAACCATATTTTTTAGGATTGCTCAGATCTTTTATCTCCCTCTGCTGGAAATGAATCCGGTGATCCACCCCGGCCAGCCTTGCATTTTCTCTGGCTGCCTTCACGATATCCCCGTCAATATCATATCCCTGGATATTCATATCAAACGTATCGTCGATCCCGTCATTTGCCTCCTCCACAGCCTTATACCAATCTGATTTCACGATCAGGTTTTTCCAGTTCTCCGCCGCAAAAGAACGGTGCAGGCCAGGTGCTATATTCGCGCCGATCAGGGCAGCCTCAATCGGTATTGTCCCGCAGCCGCAGAACGGGTCCACCAGTATACGGTCCCTTCTCCAGGGAGAAAGTAAAATAATAGCCGCGGCTAAAGTCTCGGTCACCGGCGCTTTGCTGGTCAGCTTCCGGTATCCTCTTTTATGCAGGGATACTCCCGATGTATCCAGCCCAACCGTCACCTCATCCTTTAAGATTGTCACGCGCAGGGCGTAGGAACTGCCGTCCTCCGAAAACCACTCCGTATGATATTTGTTCTTAAGTCTCTCTACCATTGCCTTTTTCATGATGGACTGAATATCGGAGGGACTGAATAGCTTACTTTTTATGGAAGTAGCTTTCGTCACCCAGAATTTACCATCCTTCGGCACGAACTCCTCCCATGGAAGCGCTTTCGTTCCCTCAAACAACTCATCGAAGGTTTCCGCATGGAAGCTGCCGACCTTTATCAGCACCCTCTCTGCTGTCCGCAAAAACAAATTAGCCCGGCAGATGGCCGATGCATCGCCCCGGAAATAAACCTTTCCATCTTCTACCTGGCTGATTTCATAACCCAGATCCTGTATTTCCCTTTTTAAGACTGCCTCCATACCGAAATGGCAGGGAGCAATATATTCATATTCCTTCATATGTAATTTTCTTTCCCTTCTTTATTCAAGTACGCCTCGGCGTACTTGCTGCGAGCCGCACGTCATGCTTTGCATGACATAATACATCTGTGCGGCTCTGCAATCCGCCGGAGGCTTTATCTTGGAAGGAGACTGCGCTCCCACCATGACGAATTTGTTATTTACTCACCACCTATAAAGGTGGGAGTCTTATCTACTTCCATGATAACCATATAATCTTGCTTCATTATGACGGTCTTACTCTTTCTTTGTCAAGGCTTTCTTATTACAGCAACCGCCTTTGGCTTATTGCAGCAAGCGTCTTCGCCTCATATACCATAAAACGGATCAAATTCATAAAGTTTGGAGAATTTACCTATGTATCAAAAAAGGAATGCAGATCATAACCGCATTCCTTTTTTTGTCTTGTTCAGAACTATCTGTTGCAATCCTGAGAAGAATTTCTGTATCCGTTCTGAGAACTATTCTGAGAAGAGTTCTGGGAACTGTTCTGGGAAGAATTCTGTGAGCTATTCTGAGAAGAGTTCTTGGAGCTATTCTGTGAAGAATTTTTGGAACTGTTCTGAGAAGAATTCTTGGATGCATTTTTAGATGAATTCTGAGAGTTATTCTGTGAATAATCACTATAGTTGTTTGCCATAATTGCAAGACCTCCTAGAAAGATGTTTTTAACTACACTCTTAATATGAGCATCTTGCAGCTGCTTCATGCATTGAATCATTAACTGGAAAAATTTACTTTCTGCTTCTCACAAGCGAGTAAATCACATAGACAATGAGTCCGAAAGGAAGGATAAAACGCAGCAGAAAGCTGATAGCAAAGCCGCCCACATAAAAAACGATGACAAGGACAAAAATCATAAGCAGCATAGATAAAATACGGTGCAGAAGGCTGTCTTTTCTGCGATTACGCTGCTCATATCCTCCGGTATAGCCGCTGCTTTCTGAGGAAGCCGCCCCGTCCTCATCGATGGTATAATTGGCGGTTCCGTTCATTTTATTGTTTCTGCCATAGGTATCAGCTAAAGTTTTCGCAATCAGTCTGGGATCGCCCAATTCTTCAAATATCTGTTGTTCGCTTTTGCCGGCTGCCAGCTCTCTTTCTATATAATCTCTGTAGTAGTTTAAATTATTTTCTATTTCCATGTCCGGTACGGTCCCGGTCAGTGCTTCCCTCAGGATAGACAAAAATTCAAATTCTGACATTCGATTTCTCCCTTCGTGTCATAAGTCATCATAATCTCGCATCAACAGTCAAAATAATACCCTTGTCAATTGATGGTATCATTATTTTATGCATTTCACAACGGTTAAAACTTGATTTTTTTATTAAATTTTTATAAGATAGTGTGGTACGTTGTATTTTTATACATATCGTAAAAGCAGTTTGTGACAGGCTTTTACATAGAACGGAATAAGAGGGAGATATCAAAATGGATAAAACATCAATAATTTGGGTTCTGGTCGCTTTTGTATTTTATCTGCTGGTTATGATTGTAATCGGCGCAAGGTACATGAAGCGTACCAAAAACAGCTCGGACTATTTTCTGGGCGGACGTGGTCTGGGAGGCTGGGTTGCCGCACTCTCCGCTCAGGCTTCCGATATGAGCGGATGGCTTTTAATGGGTCTGCCGGGCGCTATTTACGCAAGCGGTACCGGTCAGTTCTGGATTGCCATCGGTCTGTTTATCGGTACAGTTTTTAACTGGGTCTTTATCTCGGCCCGTCTGAGGAGATATACCATCCGTGCCAACGATTCCCTGACTCTGCCGGAGTACTTCGAGAATCGTTTCCACGATAAGTCAAAATGGCTGTTAGCGATCTCTTCTATTTTTATTGTCATTTTCTTTCTGGTTTATACGGCTTCCGCACTGGCAGCCGGAGGAAAATTATTCAATGTTGTATTCGGAATCGACTATAAAATCGCGCTTACTATTGGGGCTGTCGTCATCTTGGCCTACACTACCATGGGCGGATTTATGGCCGTATGTGTTACCGACTTTATACAGGGTCTGCTGATGTTAGTTGGACTTCTGGCTGTTCCTGTCATTGCCTATTTCATGATTCTGGGCCATGGGGATTCTGTGGGCCAGCTTCTGGATGCCAGCGGTGTGGCAGGAGGTACGCCATCCTTCCTGAACCTGATGCAGAGTGACGGACAGAATCTAAGCGCTGTCAGTATTATCTCTCAGCTTGGATGGGGTCTTGGTTACTGCGGAATGCCCCATATCCTGACCCGTTTCATGGCGATAAAGAATGAAAAAGAGCTGAAAAAGTCCCGTTATGTAGGAATTATCTGGTGTGCTCTTTCTTTAGGTTTTGCTTGTTTTGTAGGCGTAATCGGCCGTGCTTACCTCTTTCCGACCGTTCTGGGCGCAGAAGGGGCCGGCTCTACTGAAAATGTATTTATTCAGTTAATTACCAAACTGTTTACAACAGATATTGCGATACCATTTATCGGAGGTATTTTCCTCTGCGGTATCCTGGCCGCGATTATGTCCACGGCTGATTCCCAGCTGCTGGTCACCGCATCCTCTGTTTCCCAGGATCTGTACAAGGGAATTATCAAAAAAGACAGCAGCGAAAAGAAGACATTGCTGGTCAGCAAAATCACAGTTGTGATTGTGGCTGCTATTGCCTATATTATCGCCCTGAATCCAAATAATAGTATCATGGGACTGGTATCCAATGCATGGGCCGGTTTCGGCGCCACATTCGGGCCGGTCGTTCTGCTCTCCCTCTACTGGAAGCGCAGTAATCTTCCGGGTGCCGTAGCTGGTATGCTGGGCGGCGGCCTCACTGTCATTCTCTGGGACTATATTCCGATTATCGGCGGGCAGACGCCTGCTGCGGCTACTGGATTATATTCCCTGGTGGTTGGCTTTGCCGTGGGTCTGGTACTCATGATTGTTGTCAGCCTTGCTACCAAAAAACCGGATTCAGCGATGGAGCAGGAGTTCCAGGACGCTTTAGCCATGAGAGATTAAAATCCAAAACAGTGTACCATTTAACTTAAGAAAAGGAGCCACATATGTGGCTCCTTTTCTTATGCGCGGATCAACCCGTTTTGTTCGTATTTTTCTATTAATATAACTCTCTTAGTATGACGTTTATAATTTTGTATTCATCATAGCCGTTTTCGTCGCTGTATCTGATATAGCCCGTATGACCGCGGATCACGACACGGCTGGCATCCGGATTCATACCCTTTAAGTTATCCTGTGAAATCTCCATACCCTGCGTTCCGTCCAGATTAAATACAAACACCTGCCCCGGCGCATCGTCACCTGCCACATCTAAAACCATATAGTCTCCGCTTCTGTACATCGTAAAAAAGTTGGGATTTCGGAATGGTATTCTGTTCAGCGGCAGGTATTCGGACACCTCACCCGCACCGTCCATCCTGTAGATCATACCGCTGTCATAAGAGCTGCCTCTTTCCGTGATAAAATAATAAATCAAATCCTGATCCACACAGAGCAGCTCCGCGTATTCAGAATCCCCTTTGCCGCTCAGATCTTTGATCAGGCTAACTGAGATTTTCCCTCCCGATGAAGTAATGCGGTTGATTCCCTGCTGGTTCATACTGACGACTCCGCTGCTGCCGTTCATCAAGGCAAAGCTGCCATTCTCTACCGTATCCTTCTGGTGGGTCTTCTTATCCGTACCGTCCATCTTCACGCTTTCCACCGTATAATGGGTCGTAAATCCTTCTGAGGTTGAAATACTCCCTCCATAGTACAGACGCCCGCTGTAAAAAGCATATTCATACGTCTTGTAGGGACTTAATATTTTCTTGTAGTTCTCGCCATTTGTTTTTACTCTGGCAATAGCCTGGGATGTGTTCCGATAATAGATATAGTTATCCTCTATCCTGACAATCGACCTGGCATATTTTCTAAGAAGCTTCTTGCCGCTGCCGTCTTTTTTCATCCGATAGAGGCAATTTGAATTGGCGGCGGACACAAAATAAATATAATCGCCGGATATGTAGAAGTTACCCTGTATTTTTTTGCTCAATTTTTGGGCTTTCTTACCGGTCTTCTCCCGCATGATGCCGTTTCCATCATAATAATAAGTATATTTTCCGGACTTAACCTGCGTCTGTGCCTTAAGAACCCGTTCCGATTTGCTTGCCGCCTCGGCCGTCATAACACCAAAAGCAGGAATTGGCGCTCCTGTTTCCGTTCCGCCGGCGGGAAGTGAGCTTCCCACAATGGCAAAAAGCAGGACGGCGGTCATCAGCCCGGCCTTTCTTCTCCTATTATTTTTCATTTTCATTCCTCTCTTCCCTATGTATGGTTACATCCTAAAAGTATCTCTTTCTCAGGTCAAAAATATGTTATAAATCTTAAGATGCGCTTAAGTGCCAATCCAGTATTTTCCTCCCGTCAGGCGGATCGGAACCTGCATATAAGGAGTTGAAGGTTCATGTTTCCTATATGGCAAAAAGGCACAGCCCCTTCGGACTGTGCCTTTTACAGTATCTATTTCTGACTCTATTTATTTCCGTATACCACAGCTACTCTCTCCGGTGACAATTCGGACACTCGCCCCGATAGCCGGGCCGGTTCGGCACTTTGTATCTCGTACCGCAGTTGGAACACTTCACATTCCGGAATTTCTTTTCTTTCTTTTTTCCGGACGCTTTGCCGAACAGTCTTCCAATCGGCCGGAAGATACCCACAAAAAATTCATTTTCTGCCTGACGTCTTTTCAGGTTTTTTGAAAACGCCCGGTAAAAGCTCAGTACTATAACACCCAGACAGAGGATCAGGGGAGTCCAGGATATTGTAAAGTTCGCCACAAACAGGAGAATGACATAGAGTGCAACCAGAAACCACCCCAGGGGGTCAATCCCATTTCTTCCATCCATTGCGCGGGCAATCCACGCTCTAAAACGTTCTCTCATGAACCTTCCTCATTTCGTAAAATCGTATAAGTCACAAATCCAACAGATACTATTTTATCACAGTACTTTGCTATTTGGCAAATTGTTTTCCGGTATTATCCATATAATAGTCGCCTGTATGGATAAGCTGGGAAATCGGTACAATCTCATAGCCTTTATCCTGCAGCCCCTTGATGATGGCCGGAAGCGCTTCCCTTGTATATCTTGCCCCATTGTGCATCAGAATGATCGCCCCGTTATCCAGAGCCTTATGATCCAGAACCGTGCTAATGATATTGTCGGTTCCATAATCCTTCCAGTCCAGACTGTCCACAGACCACTGGATACAATGATAGCCGCTTTCTTTTACGCTGTTTACCAGCGTATTATTGTAATCCCCGTAGGGCGGCCGGAACAGATTCATCTCGATACCGGTCAGCGCCTTTACCTTCTCATGGGGTTTCTTTATTTCCTCCAGGCACTCTTCCTTTGACAGGGCGGACATCTGCTTATGTGTTTCACTGTGATTGCCCAGATCATGCCCGGCCGCCGCGATCGCTTTCACGTCATCCGGATATTTTTCTACCCAGCCGCCGGTCATAAAAAAGGTTACCTTTATATCAAAATCGTCCAGAATTTTTAAAATGGCTTCTGTGTCCTCATCTCCCCAGGCCGCATCAAAAGACAAGGCCACCTTCTTTTCTTCCGTGTCCACACAGTAGATTGGCAGCTCTTTGCCATTGCTCTGGTTTGTTACGGTTACCGCGGCCGGTACCACCTTCATACCTATCCCAGCAACCGCGATGAGGGACAATACCAGAAGGCCGGTCTTCACAAAGGAGAGTATCTTTTCCTTTTCTCTTTTCACATCCATAGAAAGCTCCGCATGAAATATTAATTCATATATATGCAGAAGCACAGGGAAATACCCCTCTCAAAACAAGACAGCCGGCAGGCAGGCCTGATCGGTGCAGGCGAACAGGGGATATCCCCTTGCTACCTTTCATTAATAATCTTACAGTCCTCCCACTCAAACACCTTGCAGAAGCACTTCTTATTCTCCTTGGAAGTATCGGCCAGTATGAATACCTCTTTGGCCTGTTTATTCACCAGTTCTTTCTTCCTGGCCTCCCTTGTATCATAGGTGCAGATGCCGATCTCTCTTCCATAGCCGCTGCAGCCCAAAAATGCCTTGTCAAAATACATGCTGGTGATCAGTTTCTCCGTGATGGAACCCACCACCGACTCCAGCCCTGCAATCAGCTCACCGCCCAGAAATATCACCTTCATCTGCTCGTACTGGGCCATTTTCTTACAGTCCGGCACCGCCGATGTCACTACCATCACCTTTTTATCCTGCAAATAGTTAAACATCTCTACTGTAGTGGTACCGGAATCCAGATAAATGACTTCACCATCTTTTACCAGAGATGCCGCCTTCTCCGCTATCCTGCGCTTGGCATCCACCTGTATTTTCTTCTTATGGATCACCGGCATATCCTGATTCTCGGTAAGCCTCCTGACGGCACCGCCCCGGAGCACCACCACCTGCCCCTCCTCCGCCATCAGCAGCAGATCCCGTCGGACGGTAGATACTGAAACATTCAGCTTCTCCGCCAGTTCCTCCATATAAACAACCTCTCTGTTATCAATCAGCGACAGAATCTGTTCCCGTCTCACATATGGAATCATCCTTTATTCGTCCCCCTTCTCTTCATCTGTAAGGAGCTCTTTAAGCTCTGGCATGGCATCCTGTGCCCCGATTGACCGGATCGTTACGGCCGATGCCTTACCCGCCAGAATACACGCTTCCTCATCCGGCTGCCCATGGTACTTTCCATAGGCGAAGCCTCCCA
Organism: Anaerolentibacter hominis; assembly: GCF_032380675.1. Taxonomy (NCBI): domain Bacteria; kingdom Bacillati; phylum Bacillota; class Clostridia; order Lachnospirales; family Lachnospiraceae; genus Anaerolentibacter; species Anaerolentibacter hominis. The sequence continues at coordinate 1,098,089 of NZ_JAWDIX010000001.1, read as the reverse complement.
CGAAGCTGTCTCCGGCCCCTGTCGTCTCCACCACGATATCTGTGTTAACCGGGGGATAGTGCCTTGCGCCATTCCGGTTAAACAGGACGGCGCCCTGCGCTCCCAGTGTAATAATCAATGTTTCTCCGATCCGTGCCAGCAGTTCCGGCCCGTATTGCATGGCCTCTTCTACCGATTCAATGGTCCTTCCCGCATAGAATGAAGCCTCCGCCTCATTGACCACCAGGCAGTTCACCTTCTTTAATGCCTCTGCGCTTATGTCACGTGCAGGCGCCGCATTGAGAATAACGTACACTCCGCTTCGCGCAGCCAGCTCGATCGCATACTCCACCACAGGAACGGGGATCTCCAGCTGAAGAATCAGAATACGGCTTCCTAGAATTAACGGTTCCAGCTGATCTATTTCCCCGCAGGTAACATCCATATTCGCGCCCACGGCAAGGGTGGAGTGGAGGGTTCCGTCTTCCAGTGAATTCACACCGGCAATCCCGGTATTGCTGCGGCTTCGCCGGACATTTGCCGTATCCACCCCGTATTTTTTCATCGCAGCCAGCAGGGTATCGCCAAAGGTATCTTCTCCCACGCGGCCGGCCATATAGACAGGAAGCCCCAGCTTCGCGCACTGCACCGCCTGGTTGGCGCCTTTTCCTCCGCTGCAGAAACTGACTGAATCGGCAGGAAAGGTCTCGCCTGTCACGGGCAGCCGCTTCTGCTTAAAAATAATATCAAAGTTCAGACTGCCGATCACAGTCACTTTAGTTCTCTCCATCCTATACCTCCCCGGCCAGCATACGGCTCATCATGGCTGCAATCGCCGGCACGCTGTTCTGCCTGATCACATCAGCGATATAATCCAGTCCCACACGGCCGATCATTTCCTCGATTCTCCTGCACATGTCCACATTGGCCCTGCACTCTTCCTCCGTATGCTGAATTTTAGGAAAAGTATCAAAATAAATAATTCCGTCATACTCATATTTTTTCAGGTAATAGAACAGCTCCACCGTCTTCCAGAGGTGAACGCTGCCCACGATCAGCCCGTCGTCGGTATTTCCCTCGCCGTCGTTCAAATGAACAGTAAAGAGCTTCCCGTCCCGCAGCAGCATCGCGGCGGCAAACGCCGGGTTCTCTCCCTTCATCAGCATATGGCAGAAATCAAGCGTCATCCCCAGGTTCTGTTTGCCCACCTCCTGTACCATCAGCCGGGTAGTGCCATAGCTGTCCAGATAGGCATGGACACGTTCTTCGTATGGTTTGTATTCAATGCTGACAGGCAGACTGGTTGCCGCACAGATCTCCCGGAATGCTGCAACCAGCTTATCCCACACCTCTTCATATTGAATCTGGAAGGAGTAATCGTAGCCGTCGTATCCCAGCCATATAATAATCTGAGTCCCCTCCAGATACTCACAGACCTGGATTGCCTCCCGGCACAATTTGACAGCATCTCTTGAAATTTCTTCATCAATATTACCAAATTCACCGTCTCTGAATTTCTTCCGGAACCGGAGATTGACCGCACTGACTTTCAGGTTATTTTCCGCCAGTTTTTCTTTCATCTGCTCCTTCGGCAATTCCTGAAAATGTTCCGGATAATTTAAGTCCACATACTCAATTCCGGAAATTCTGCCGATCTTTTCCAGCGCCCCGGATATCGTATCTCCAGCACCTAAAAAGGAATTTATTCTGGTTGCGTATTTCACTGCTCTGCCCTGCCTTTCCCGTTCACAGGCTTCCCGCGCATAAGTAAGAACCGCCCTGACCTTAAAGACATCTTAACCGGATGTCTGCCGGGCGGATTCGCGGCGTTGGTCCGGAACAACTGTTTTATGTAAGTCTAATGCTATTATTATAGAGCAGATGAAAAAACTTTTCAATATTTTTCAGGATATTTCACACTTTGCGCGAGCGTAGTCATCTTAGCCGACGCTATCTACTTCCATGATAAAAAAACAGGCTTACCCATCTCAAATAAATGGATAAGCCTGCAGCTATTATATTTTCCTGATTTTAGTCTATCGCATAGAGCGCCGCTCTTCTGGCATGAATCAATGTCGTGTCAAACAGCGGCGTATCGGTATCTTCCTGCTTTACCAGCATGCCGATTTCGGTACAGCCAAGGATCACTCCCTGGGCTCCGTTTTTCTTAAGCTTCTCTATGATGGCCAGAAATTTCTCTCTGGACTCTTCCTTAATAATTCCCAGGCACAGTTCCTGATATATCGTATCGTTTACAATCGTCCGGTCTGCTTCCTCCGGCACAACCACTTCAATGCCCCGTTCAATGAGTTTTTCCTTATAAAAATCCTGCTCCATCGTATACTTCGTACCGAGAAGCCCCACTCTCTGAATCTTCTGCTCTGTCAGTTCATCCGCAGTCACTTCCGCGATGTGCAGGATCGGGATGGCGATCTTTCTGCCAATCTGCTCTGCCACTTTGTGCATCGTGTTAGTACAGATCACGATAAAATCAGCCCCGGCGCGCTCAAGGCTCAACGCCGCCTCCGAAAGGATCTCCCCGCTCTTTTCCCACTCGCCGTTCGCCTGACAGACTTCAATTTCCTGAAAATCCACGCTGTAGAGAACACATTTTGCAGAGTGAAGCCCGCCCAGTTTCTCCTTGATCACCGTATTTACGATCTGATAGTAACCTACTGTACTTTCCCAGCTCATGCCTCCGATCAGGCCTATTGTCTTCATTTGTATACCCGTGCCTTCCCTTGTTTGACGTCCGGCGGTTATTTCTCAGTCAGCAGTTCATTCAGCACCTTCTGATAGATCAGAAGAATATGCGCGTCGATAAAGCAATATTTATTCAGCACAAATTCATAGGCTTTCAGCAGCATGCAGACCGTCATCGCCAGCACCGCTCCAACGGTAATTACCGCCGGAAATTGTCTTGTTAATACAAATATAACAGCGATAATATAGAAAGTCAAAACAAATGCAAATGTCCGGCTGATCCGCAGCGCTGTCACCATGGCATCCGCCAGCCGCTCCTCCTTTTCCATCAGAGAAGGAAGAGAATTATCTTTCAGATATTTATAGATATCTCTGTAAATATCCGCCTGATCCGTAACTCTATAATCATATTGCCCGTCTGCAATCAATTTCTGGTAATAAAAAAAGTATTTATCATAATTTCTTTTGCCCAGTTCCCGGCTCAGCAATTTTTTAAATACTCCTGACAAATAATATCACCTTCTTTCCTCCTGTCTGCCCGGAAGCCGAAGCTTTTCCAACGCCCTGTCCAAAACCCCGGAAACCGGCGCAGTCCGGATAAGCAGAAAATTTTATCCTCACAATAGTATATCACCATTTCTGCAGTGCGAAACTCTTCCCTCTTATTTTACAAGATTTTTCCAGAGCCTGCAACAAAAGGGATTTTGTACCGGTAATTACATGGAAAAGTCTTTTATCACCGGACAAACAGTGGTATACTATTTCTAGTTTATTTTACTATGGAGGAGATTATAATGGGTAAAATTGTAGTAATGGACCATCCGCTGATTCAGCACAAAATCGGTATCATGCGTGTTAAGACAACTTCCACCAAGGAATTCCGTGATCTTGTGGCGGAAGTGGCGATGCTGATCTGTTATGAAGCCACCAGAGAGCTGCCGTTAGCCGATCTTGAAATCGAGACACCTCTTGTGAAGACAACAGTAAAAGAAATTGCAGGAAAAAAACTCTGTATCGTACCTATTCTGCGTGCCGGGCTGCACATGGCAGACGGTATCCTGACATTAATCCCAAATGCCAAAGTTGGACATATCGGTATGTACCGGAATGAGGAAACACTGGAACCGGTAGAATACTTCTGCAAGCTTCCCTCTGATGCCGCTGACCGGGAGATTTTCGTCGTAGATCCCATGCTGGCAACGGGCGGCTCCGCAACTGCCGCCATCAACCGTCTGAAAGCCAGGGGAATCCGCAGAATCCATTTTCTGTGCCTGATCGCCGCACCGGAAGGGGTAAAGCGTCTGGCCTCAGAACATCCGGATGTGGACATCTATATCGGCTGCATGGATGAGAGGCTCAACGAGCATGGTTATATTCTTCCGGGCCTTGGAGATGCGGGTGATCGGATTTATGGAACGAAATAGTAATAGCCTTTTTATAAACGATGGCTCGCGAAGCGTTCCGTCTGATTGTAACAATAAGAGCCGCTGCGATCGCAGCGGCTCTTTACACACTCAGCTATAATTCTCTATACTTCTTTATTTTTATCCTTTACCAAAAGCTTCTTGCAAACAAACAGACACAAAGCGATTCCCGACAGCAGACACAGGCGCGTCCAGAAAACAGGGGCAGATTCATCCGAAGTCTTTGGAATCTGATTTTCCTGACTGCTGCCAGGATTTTTTCCAATACTTTTATTTCCTGTTTCATTCGGTTTATTGTCGGTTTGATCTGGCTTATCAGGTTTTACCGGCTTTCCTGGTTTATCAGGTTTGTCTGGTTTTCCTGGTTTTCCTGGTTTGTCTGGTTCATCCGGTTGATCTGGTTCATCCGGTTGATCCGGATTGGGAGGAATAATCGGTACAATCGGGAAATTCTGTGACTGCTCCCATTTCGCATAAAGTGTCAAGCTTCCCGTTACGGTGTCAGAACTAAACTGCCATTCCGTGATACAGGCAGCTTCCCTAAACCAGCCCACAAACCGATATCCATTCTTTATCGGAACCGTGGGGGCAGCAATCCGGCTGTTCACCGGCACGTTAGTCAGTGCGGCAACCGCTGACCCTCCCTGGCTGTCAAAGGATACGGTGTACGTTGCGACACCGCCGGAATATCCAATGGCATAGGAAGAAAATTCACTGCTCTCTGCTGTAAGAGTCGTATCGTCCGTATCCAGGTCGGCAAGCGTCTGCACTATTCCATTGTGCTTATATAACAGTACAAAGACACGGCCTGCGGCCTGCAAATCCCCAGGGATATCAAACACCATCCGGATCGGCCTTGGCAGAGAGGTCACTTTCTGCTCCTGTCCTCCGTCGATCTGTTTCACTACAGACACATCCATATGCAGACCTATATCATAGTCTGTATCCGAAGGAAGTATCTGGCTTCCTGGTGTAACCGGAGCTACAACCACCTTCAATGCAATCTTTGATATTTTGCCATCCTGCAGATCTTTTGCTTCGTCAAGGGTGATCGCGCCTGACAGCGTATGGAGATTATCTATCTCCACATCGGACGAAATCTGTACATGCTTCTCCACCTTGATATCAATCTCAGGCAGTTCTCCTAATTTTTTATCCAGCTCTTCAAGATGGTCTTTCGACATGTCTTTCTTTTCATCTTCTGTCAACTGTTCATAGGCAATCTTGGCGTCCAGCACATCCTCTTTATGCTGATTCTGATCCGTGGCAGGGGGCGTGATGTTCTCCACCGCATCTTCAACATCCTTATGGGTCAGCAGATCAAAGCGAACTGTCAGAGTGTGATCTTTGGATACGGAATCGAAGGTATAGCTGTTTGCCACAGCTTTCTTTTCGCCGTCAACCAACACCTCCGCTACTTTATAGCCGTCATCCGGCGCAAACTCAAAGGTAGGGCTGCTTGCTTCCAATGCGGATACCTTTCCCGATGGATTAACAGAACCATGTCCTCCGTCTACACTCGCATCAATGGTATAGGCTTTGGCAATACTCCAGGTTCGGCTTCCCGATTCATATATGTTTTTTCTTAAAGCCAGCCCCGCGCCATGGTAAACAAATTCTCCATCGCCTCCCTGGGCAGCTGTAACACAAACATTTCCAACATTTACTGTGCCATTTAAAAGCAGTTCATGCTCTCCGGAAACACTGCCGAAAATGTAGAAGTATTTTCCTGCCGGCATCTCAATAGCACCCTCACCGGACAGGCTGCCACCTAAAATGGGACCATTCCAGCCACCAGAATCCAGACTGGAGCTTGTAAAAATAATATTACTTCCTTTTGATAAGTTTATATCTCCTACACCACTTAGCGGCCATTCAGCTCTGGTTAAAGATAATACTGCATTTTCCATCACACGTATGTCCTGAAAAGAAGAAATCTGCGGTATACTCACATCCCCTTCGCATACAAGCACAGCATCTTTGCCAAAGGTTGTTTGGCTGCTATCCCAGGCAATATTTAAGTATTCAATCATCATATTATTCAAATGTAATTCTGACTCAGCAATCGAATTATAAAATCTTCCGCTGGCATAGGCATATTCTATTTTACCACCTTCTGCATACAGTATTGCCCTACCCAACACATCTGCCTTAATTGTATCCTTATCAGTATCGCTGTCACTCCCTTCTCCTCCTGCAATGACTACATATGCAGTTGATCCGTCCAGTTTCATAGTTACTGTTACATCCCCCAGCACATTGGCAGTTGTAGGATACTCTGAAGTTCCCGCTATCTGGGCATGGCCCCCGCCATATATCCAGCCGTTAAGAAGGTTGCTGTTCATAAAGTTCATCATAACGCTGCCAACGTCAGCGCTTCCATAGGCAACACTAGCATACCCTCCGCCATATGCAGACGTAACTGCAGTATTTTCAACAACTACAGATGCTGTGCCCTTAATATCGGCAGATCTGGTTGGGATTCCGGCATATTCCGTGGCATTACTTACATTTCTCACGTAGCCTCCACCATAAATTGCCTTCGTTATGGTGCAATTATTACCAATATGAACCGATGTATTTCCGTGCACATCCACCTGTCCACGATTTAATACCATACCGCCGCCGAATATATTATTACGGACAATTGCTCCGTCCTGAACAATAACAGAGGTATCACCAAGGACATCTGCCTGTACAGGAAGGCTGTCATAGGAATCTTCCCCTGTAAGAGCGGTATTTCCACTAGCATAGCCTCCTCCTAAAATAGATATGCCATAAATAATATCAGAAGTTAATACCGCTCCGCTCTCGATCGTAACTTCCGTACTACCCACATTTGCTACGCTTCGCATAGTAACCCCAGAAGCAGAATACCGACCGGCAAAACCTCCTCCGATAACACCGTAAGCATTTTTATACTTAGTCCCCTGTCCGACCGCTTTCCGAATTCGGACGCTGGACTGGCCTGTCACATTTGCAGTTCCGCCGCGATTGGCATACCCGCCGCCAACGATACCCATTGCATTTTCCATACAAGGCCGGCTGGTAGAAATGGACGTATTATTTTCTACATTTGCTGTCGCATTTGTTCCTGTCGCAAAGCCTCCTCCCACTAAGGTCATAAAATTCGTAGGAGTATTGGAAACTTTTGAAAGATCCGCCTCATCTTCTATTTGAATAGACACATTTCCTGAAACATTTGCCTGCGCTCTGAACATCCCCGCAGACCCTACATAAGTCTCAACGTAGCCGCCGCCGTACAAATTCATACCACTCGTACCATCGCTCCGGCTGTCAGCTCTGAATACAACAGAAATATTTCCGCCCACGTCGGCTGTCACATCATAAGCCGTATTAGCTGTAATATAACTATCACCAGCTTTCCCGCCTCCGACGATCTGATCTGCTTTTCCATTAAAGTCAATTAAAATATCTCCCGAAACATCAGCTGAAGCACCATAATGTATCTCGCCATCCAGAATATCTGTATTGATTACTTCCGCCAATCCGCCGCCATAAACTTTTCTGGAAGATCCACTTTCTGATAATACAATCTCTACACTGCCCTCAACTTTTGCTTCAGTATTTTCAGAGAAATCAGACGGTTTGCCGCCGGCATATCCACCTCCATAGATATAAACTGCACGTCCATTCACCAAAATCGAAGGATTTCCCCTGAGCGTACCGTTCAAACCGCCTCCATAAATACTGCCCCGCACCGTTCCATTGATTATAATCTGAGGATTCCCCGCAGCTTCCTCTTTATATCCGCCCCCAAAAAGGTCCGTATAACTTGATATCGTAACATTTTCTCCTATAGTTAAATTACGTCCATTTGCAAATAGTGAACTGTACGGCGTCGTATATCTGCCATCATGAATCTCCAGTTCATATGCAGCATCCGCCTGTAAGCTCAGGGACGTAAAGTGTTCCGGTATCTTTAGAATCCCTTTCGATTCCGATGTTACAGTCGTACTATCAGACAACAGAGTAACCGTTACATCTCCCTCGATATCCGGATCATTAAAAATCGCGTATAAATCCTGGTAAGCTGCCCCGCTGGCAGCATCCCCAAGCGTCACCCCGCTGGTCTTCGCAGCATCATCCGCTGCCGCTGTCTCAGCCGCCTGCTCTGCTTCCTGCATCTTATCCAAAAGGGATACATCAATCAAAGCCGCTTCTTCCGCATTCAGCAGTTCAATTTTCTGGCGGATCAGTATAATCTGGTCATAAACTGTCCTTTTTTCTTCCGGTTCCAGGCTTTCTACTACAGCACGCTCCGGCAGGCTGCGGATCGCTTCTTCGACCTCAGCCACTGCTGGAGACGTACTCGTATTCCCAGGCTCTGTCCCGTCTACCGCATCCGTTCCCTCGTTTATATAAAGAGCACAGTCAGGTTCGTGTACCCCCCCCCCCCGGTATTTTTACAGGTACATACCGGTCCTGTCACATCTGCCTCAGCGTAAAGCGGACATGATATATCGTGCGGTTCATCCCCCTGAACACCGCAGGTACATTCTGTAATTTCACTGGCCAGCGCATATACCCCGGTCTGAGAAAACAAAATCAAACAAGCCAGAAATACAGCCAGTCCTCTCGTCATTTTTCTTCTCATATTTATCCTCCTATCCCCATTAAACTCTGTTCATATATAGATCAATTTTATCATACTCATTGGTCTAAAACAACGAAAAATTGACATATGTCGGATTGTATCATGAGTGTATTTTAAGCTGATTCAGGTGATAAAAGCTGATAGCGCCGCAACAAAGACGGCATGCTTTGCGAGCATAAATACACCCCTGCGATCCAAGAACATCCGCAAAGGTGTATTGTTGTGATCTCTATTTTATTAAATATATTTACTCTGCTTCAAAGAGCAGCACGGCATCGGCCGCAGCGCGGCTTCGCTCCTCCTCAGACATGGTTTCCAGCCCATCATAGGAACCAGTAAAATAATAAATCCGGCTGACCCCGTCTGCTCCGCTTTTCTGCTCCTGTGCTATATTCTGATAGGCAACTACATATTTGGCGCTGCTCACCCCGCTCCCGTTAAAAACTCTGGACCAGAGAGAAGAAGAAAAGTAAAAATATATATCCGATACTTCTCTCCCATCCTCCTCTCTCACCACAGTCTTTGACACTACACGGTCATAGTCCATACCATTTAAGAAGGCACACAGATTGCCGGCACCGTCGATTTCTACTGAAATCTTTGAACTATATTCCACCGGCCGTATCGATGTTTTCATATAAGACGCACCGGTAATGAGCAATACCAGGATAATCGCCGCCGTGACACCAGCAATGATAATTCCTCTCCACCGTATTCTCTTTTTGACGTGTTTTAAACTCTGTACTTTTGCCTGTTCCAGATCGCCTTCTTTCATCTGTATCAGTTCCGGCTTACCCATTTTATCCAGTTCCTCCCGGCATGCTTCACATTCCTTTACATGTTCCTCCACCAGCTCTCTGCTCTCCTTGCTGCAAACCTGGTCATAGTACAGCGGAAGCAGATCTCTTATAACCGCACATGAACTTTTCATTCCAATTCCTCCCTTATTTTCTTTTTTGCTCTGTAAAACGTAACCCTCGCCCAGCTCTCCGTCTTCCCAAACAATCCGCTGATCTGACGGAAGCTCAGTTCGCCAAATACCCGAAGCATGAATACCTCCTTATACGGTTCCTCCATCCGGTGAAGAATCGCATGTATCTTTTCCGCCTGCTCCCGGTCTGCCAGCAACTGTTCGGGAGCAGGAGAAGTATCCTGTACTTCCTCAGGTTCTCGTTTACCTCTTTTCTTGCTTTTCTCAAGTTCTGTAAAATAAGTATTCCTGGCGATCTGACACAGCCAGACATCCAGCCTGCAGTCACCCCGGAACCCGCCGATACTGCGCAGGGCCTTAAAAAATGTCTCCTGGGCAATCTCCTCGGCTATATACGGGTCCCGGCAGAGAGAAAAAATATAGCGGTAAACTTCCGGAAAATACCTGGCATATAATTCTTCAAATTCAGTCACATCTTCACCTCTCTTCTCCAGTAAGACCGGGATAGGGCCGAATCGTTACAACATTTCATAAAAAAGAAAATAAATTCGTAAGAATGTTTTTAACATAGAAAAGGTTGGAGAACACTCCTATGTAATAGAAAAAATCGCTGTCGGCAGTGCCGGCAGCGATTTTCACAAGCTTTATTTCAACTCTTACTCTGCTGAAAAACGATAGATCGTCGCACAGTCATATTCTTCCCCTGCTTTCAGCGTATATCCCTCAAAAGAATCAATATTGCAGGCATTGGGATAGTACTGTGTCTCAAAGCAGACACCGGAACGCTTCCCGTATACGGCGCCTTCCTTACAGTTTTCTCCCTCATTTATACCATTTCCGGAATAAAACTGAAGTCCCGGAAGTTCAGAAAAGACTTCCATCTTCCTTCCGCTCTCCGGATCATACAGCTCCGCCACCTTATCAAGCCCATTGCCGGACACTTTCACACAGAAGTTCTGATCGTAGCCGCCGCCCTGCTTTAAGGCCGGATATTCCTGGTCAATATCTCTTCCGATCGGCTTTCTCATCCGGAAATCAAGGGGAGTCCCCTCCACATCCACAAGCTCGCCTGTGGAAATCAGATCATCTGTCGTGGCCGTATATTGATCCGCCAGAATCAGAACCTCCTGCTTCTGCACAGAACCGGAATTATGTCCTGCCAGGTTAAAATAGGAGTGATTGGTCAGATTGCACAGCGTATCCTTATCGGATACAGCAAAATACTCCAGCACCAGCTCATTATCGTCAGTAAGGGAATAGGTCACCGTCAGGTCCAGATTACCCGGAAAACCCTGTTCCATATCCGGGCTCAGCCTGGAAAACTCCACGGAGCAAAGCTCTTCTTCCTCTGAACATTCCGCCTCGTACATAAACTTCTCATAGCCGTCAAAGCCGCCATGAAGATTATTCCTGCCATTGTTCTTATCAAGCTCATAAACCTTGCCGTTCAGTTCAAATCTGGCATCCCCGATCCTGTTTCCCACACGGCCGATAAATCCGCCGAAGTGGGGTTTATTCTGCTCATATCCTGCCACATTTTTGTAGCCCAGGACCACATCCGCCATTTTTCCATTTCTGTCCGGCGCCAGGACGCTCACAATACACGCTCCCAGATCGGTCACAGACACTTCCATCCCGTTTTTATTTTTCATCGTATAGAGCATTACCTTTGTCCCATCTTTTGTAGTTCCAAATACTTTCTTAGCTATACTCATTTTGCTTTCTCCTCTCCTGTCTCCCTTGCTAATACTCCTGCAAGCACCCTGGCCGCCCTGGCCAGATCGGAACTCTCCGTGTATTCCTTCTTGTTGTGGCTGATTCCTCCAATGCTTGGAACAAACAGCATTGCTGTGGGCACAAAACCTGCAAACACCTGTGAATCATGGCCCGCGCCGCTCTCCACATAGCGGTAGGCAAAACCTTCTTCCTGTATCACATGCTCCAGGCTCATCTGAAGCTTCTGATCCATAAACACAGCATCTGCCCTTGTTCCCGGTGTTATCGTCAGCCCCGCGCCGGCCTGCCCCGCGGCTTCCTCCGCAAATTTTCTGATTTTATCATACAGCTTAAGCATCTTCTGCTCATCCGCAGACCGCATGTCCAGGGTAAACTTTGCCTCCCCCGGGATCACATTCATCGCATTCGGTGTCAGTTCCATATGCCCCACTGTAGCCACAACCCCCTGCCAGGAAGAAGTCTCTTCATAGATATACTGAACAATCCGGGAGGCTATATAGAGGGCGTCAACACGGTGATCCATAGGCGTACTTCCTGCATGGTTTGCCACACCTGTCACCTGAAAGAAATACCGGTGAATTCCCGCAATCCCCGTCACAATACCGAGTGACATACCTTCACTCTCCAGCACCGGCCCCTGCTCCACATGTACCTCTATGAAGCTCTTGTACCGGCCTGCAGTCCCCTTCTCTGCTTCCACCATCTCAGGAAGAAAACCCTGTTCTTTCATAATTTCCGCCAGGGGCTTCCCTGTCCCGACCTCGGTAATATGCATCAAATCCCCGGCGGTGTAGCCGCCGCACATGGCTGTGCTGGTCAGAAATCCTCTGGAAAAGCGAAATCCCTCTTCATCATTGGTGGCAATTACCTCAATGGAATATTCCGGACGGCATCCTCGTTCACGCAGAAGTTTTACTGCCGTCACACCACAGACGATTCCTGCCGTTCCGTCATATTTTCCGCCTCTGGTCACACTGTCATAATGGGAGCCGGTCAGAATCGTCTCCTTCCGCTCTCCTTCCAAACGTCCGATGACTGCACCGGTGCCGTCGATCCGAACCTGCAGGCCAGCCTCCTCCATATACTGTTTCAGATAAGCAGCAGCTTTTTCTGCCTCCCTGGTAAAAGGCAGCCTGGTCACACCCTCCGTTTCCGGATCGGTCGCACTGAAAGAAGCAAGGTCCTGCAGGTGTTTTGTAATTTCCAGTTCTATATCAAACATCCCGTCTCCCTCAATAAAAAAGGCCGCCCGACAGGGCAGCCTTTTTCTAATCTTCACTCATTACAATATACGCATTCATGTATAACAAAGCACAAACTTCTTATATATACAAAGGTACACTGAATTCTGGTTTCGATTATACTCTTGTAACGTTAACAGCCTGAGGGCCTTTCTCTCCGTTAATTACTTCGAATTCTACTTCCTGGCCTTCTTCCAGGGACTTGAAACCGTCCATGTTTAAACCACTGTAGTGTACGAATACATCATTGCCTGTTTCATCGGAAATAAATCCATAACCCTTTTGGTTGTTGAACCACTTTACAGTACCTCTGTTCATGTCAAATTCCTCCATAGATATAAAAAAATATTATTCCCCGCGAGGCCTTTTAAACACTCTGTTTCGGCCTTTTGCCGGGTCTTGGAAGACAGCTCTCAATCGCATTTTTATGCCTTCCGTTTATGACAGTTTCATTCTAACACCGCCGGGCATATCTGTCAAACAATTTTGACAATTATCAGGCACAAAATGAGCTGAAAAATCAGAATCAAAGGCATTCCAATAACAAACTGTCTGTGTTTCGTTTTGTGACGGAAGAAATACATTCCCAAAATCGAACCTATACTTCCTCCAAGCAGCGCAGCTGCAAACAGAGTATGCTCTTTGATCCTCCATTTATGAAGTCTGGCCCGTCTTTTATCCAAGCCCATTAATCCAAAGCCAATCAGGTTGATAAGAATCAGATAACCGGCAGCCGTTTCGTAAATATACTCCATCGCTCTGCCCTGTTACTCATTCTCTGACGTACAGATCCGGATGCCCAGTTCCTCAAGCTGCTTTTCGTCTACCACGTTCGGCGCCTCGGACATCAGACAGGATGCATCCTTTACCTTCGGGAACGCGATCACATCCCGGATGCTGTCCTCCCCGGCCATCAGCATCACCAGACGGTCCAGGCCATATGCCAGACCGGCATGAGGGGGTACTCCATATTTAAAGGCATTCAGCAGGAATCCAAAACGATCGTAAGCCTCTTCTTTCGTAAAGCCAAGAGCCTCAAACATCTTCTCCTGCACATCGTCCTGATAGATACGCACGGACCCTCCGCCGATCTCCGTACCGTTTAATACGATATCATAGGCTTTTGCACGGACCTTGCCCGGATCAGAATCAATGTAGCATAAATCTTCCTCCATCGGCATGGTAAATGGATGATGCATCGCGGTAAAACGTTTCTGTTCCTCAGACCACTCTAACAGCGGGAATTCAGTGATCCATACAAACTTAAACTCATTCTTATTTAACAGCCCCAGCTTATCCGCCAGCTCCACACGCAGAGCGCCAAGTACGTCGAAGACAACCCTGGATTTATCCGCGGCAAACAACAGCAGGTCACCCGGTTTTCCCTCCATAGCCGAAACCAGCGCATCCAGTTCCTCCGGCTTCATAAACTTGGCGAAGGAAGATTTATATGTGCCGTCCTCATTTACTGCCAGGTAGGCAAGACCCTTCGCCCCGTAATCCTTGGCAAATTCCACGAGAGCATCAATTTTCTTTCTCGGCATACCTGCCTGGCCGGAAGCATTGATTCCGCGCACGCTGCCGCCATTTTCCAACGCGCCTGTGAACACGCCGAACCCACAGTCTTTTACGACGTCGGATACATTTTTTAATTCCATTCCGAAACGCAGATCCGGTTTGTCGGAGCCAAACCGGTCCATCGCCTCCGCATAGGTCATTCTCTGTATCGGAAGGGATACCTCCACGCCAATCTCAGCAAACAGCTTTTTCAGCAGGCGCTCGTTGACGTCCATCACATCGTCCTGATCCACAAAGGATAATTCCATATCAATCTGAGTAAATTCCGGCTGCCGGTCCGCCCTTAAATCCTCATCCCGGAAGCACCGCGCAATCTGGAAATAACGGTCATAACCGGAACACATGAGCAGCTGCTTGAAAATCTGGGGAGACTGGGGAAGCGCATAAAAGTTACCCGGATGAACCCGGCTTGGCACCAGATAATCTCTGGCCCCTTCCGGTGTGCTCTTCATCAGCATCGGAGTCTCAATCTCCAGAAACCCTTCCTCTGTTAAAAACTCTCTCGTCAGAAAGGCAATTTTGCTGCGCAGCATAATATTTTTCTGCAGATCCGGACGGCGCAGATCCAGATAGCGGTATTTCAACCGGAGTTCTTCTTTGGTACTGCTCTCCTCCTCCACCGGAAACGGCGGTGTCTGGGCCTCAGAAAGAATTCTCAGTTCCTTTGCCCGGATCTCGATATCACCCGTCTTTAAATTTTCATTGACAGCGCCGGAACGAAGGCTCACCTCTCCCTTTACGGCGATAACGAACTCGCTCCGCAGCTTTCCTGCTTTTTCAAAATCCTTAAATTCGCTGTCCTCCTCGTCAAATACGATCTGCAGCAAACCGGAACGGTCCCTCAGATCTACAAAGATCATACCGCCCAGATTTCTTCTTTTCTGAACCCAGCCCATCACGGTTACACTCTGCCCGATATTCTCTCTGGAAACCTCCGTGCACCGGTGACTTCTGTGAAGTCCCTTCATCGACTCTGCCATGTTAATTATCCTCCCGCTTATTGGTAAAAAATGCCGCCATCTCATCCAGCTTACATTCTGTCTGCTCGTGGCTCTCCATATTTTTTATCACACATTTATTTTCACTGAGCTCATTCTCGCCCAGGATAACCGTATTTCTCGCACCGATCTTATTGGCATATTTCATCTGGGCCTTCACGCTCCGGTCCATATAGTCGGTCTCCACCACAAGTCCGGCTTCCCTGAGTTCTGTTACCAGAGCAAATGCTCGCGCCTTCGCCTCTTTGCCCAGAATTCCCACATAGAGCTCCACCGGTTTCTCCGGTTTAAGTTCGATCCCCTCCTTGTCCAGGAAATAAAGGATACGCTCAATGCCCATTCCGAAACCGACAGAGGGAATACTCTGCTTTTCATCTATCTCGTGAATCAGATTATCATATCTTCCGCCGCCGCAGAGGGTAAAGCCCTCTGAATTGACAAACTCAAATACGGTCTTTGTATAGTAATCCAGCCCTCTTACAATCCCCGTATCAATCTCGAAGGGAATATTCAATGCATTCAATAAGGACTGCAGTTCCTCGAAGTGATCCCTGCACTCCTCATCCAGATAGTCGATGGTGCGGGGGGCATTTTCTACAATATCCTTACAGGAGGGGACCTTGCAGTCTATCACACGCAGCGGATTCTTTAACATCCGCTCCCGGCAGGTCGGACACAGCTTGTCCTGATGTTCATCCAGATAACGGAGCAGCGCTTCATTATATGTTCTGCGGCACTCCGCACAGCCTATGCTGTTGATATGGAGTCTGGCATCCTTTAAGCCCAGTCTGCGGATAAAAGTGGTAACCAGTGTGATCAGCTCCACCTCAGCCAGGGGGCTTTTCGATCCCACAAATTCCACTCCAAACTGATGATGCTGTCTGAGCCGTCCGCTCTGGGGCTGCTCATAGCGGAACGCCTGTGTTACATAAAACAGTTTCGTGGGCTGGGAATCGGCATACATATTGTTTTCCAGGTAAGCCCGCATCGCGCCTGCAGTACCTTCAGGCTTGAGCGTTATGCTTCTGCCGCCCTTATCCTCAAACGTATACATCTCCTTCTGCACCACATCTGTCGTCTCCCCGACTCCCCGGGCAAACAGTACCGTATGTTCAAAAGCAGGAGTGATAATCTCCTTGATATGATAAGTTTCACACAGCTCTCTGGCGATCCGTTCGATCTGTGTCCGTTTGTGCATACTGTCTCCATACCAGTCCTGCGTTCCTTTCGGTCTCTGTGTAATCATAGGGTTCCTCCTCCAATTTTAATCAAACTCTGCCCTCCGGCATTATTCCAAATCTTCTCCCGGGTCATCTTCTGCAAATGTCGCATAGACTTCATTGGCATCCCGGACCATTTCCTTTATCTCACAAAAGCTTTCATCGGCCACAATCCGCTGAAAAGCCAGAAAGATTTCCATATCAAAGTTTTTAATTTCATCTATCATCAGATCCATAGCCGTTTCCGCGTCAAAAGCCTTCCGGTAAGCCCGGTCCGACACCAGCGCCGCAAATACATCGCACACCCGGAGAATACGGGCCTCATAAGGTATCTCTTCTCCGGCAAGGTTATCGGGATAACCGGAACCGTCATAGTTCTCATGATGGTGCAGCACAGCCTCCAGCACAACCGGATCATACCCTTCTTCCATCAAATGAAGGAATCCAAAGGTAGGATGAGTCCTGGTATAGCGCATCTGCTCAATATCCAGGCGGTCAGGACCGCCGTATAAATACTTGTTAACCTGGAGCTTTCCCACGTCATGTACCATGCCCGCCACAGCCATAGTATAGCACCGATCTTCCGGCAGGCCAAGTTCCCGTGCCAGTCTCCGGGCCAGGTTGCTTACAAGCATGCCGTGAAACACCGCCTCCGCCAGATCTCTTTTCTTATTCTCTTCCATCCCCGAAAATAATTCAATTATCCGCTTCATATGCTATCAACCCAAATCTCCGCATTTACGGCTCTTTCTTTCAATCATTTCATCAACCCGTTCCAGATAATCCCGGATACTCTTTACATTTTCCACCCGCTCAATACGGTTTTCATCATGATAGACAAACTTGGAGGAAGCACCTGCCCCGCAGGCCAGAATCGTCTGCTTTTCCTCCATAATCAGTACATTATACAGCCCTTCTTTACCCGGCTTTGCATAACCGATATTCTCCAGATTCTCCGCCATATTCTTCTGCCGGTACAAATAGTAAGGCAGGTATCCCTGCTCTTTGGCAAATGCATATGTCTCCTGCTGCATACGGACGGTATCCGTAGGAACCCGATCCCGGTATTGTTCAAAATCTCTGGTAAGTGCAGACGCCCGTTTTAACGCCAGAGCATGAACGGTCAGGCTGTCCGGTCCCAGCTCTTTCATTTTCTCAAGTGTCCCTGCTACATCCTTCGCATTTTCTCCGGGCAGACCGATGATAAGATCCATGTTAATATTGTCATGGCCGGCCTCCCTCGCCATGGCAAAGGCTTCATTGATCTGCTCCACCGTATGCTTTCTGCCGATCAGGTCCAAAGTCTTTTGCTGCATGGACTGAGGATTAATGGAGATTCTTGTCACACCAAGATCCCGGAGCAGACAGAGCTTGCCGGGTGTCAAGCTATCCGGTCTTCCGGCTTCCACCGTAAATTCCCGGACGCCGGACATGGGAAACGTCTCTTTAATCTTTCTGATCAGTGCAAAAAGCTGGGCCTCATTCAGCGTTGTGGGGGTACCTCCGCCCACATAGACAGCTGTAATTTTCCTGTCCCTGCACATCCGGCCAACCGCCTCAATCTCCCGGAACAGGCAGTCCAGATACTGACTGATCCACTGACCGTAGTCGGCCAGGGAATACGACGTAAAGGAGCAGTACAGACAGGTGGTGGGGCAGAATGGAATCCCAATGTAGATGCTGTATTCCCTGCGGTAGTCGATATCCCGGAGCAGCATAATCTCCCGCCCGGCAATCTCCGTGCCAAGCTCGGCCCGCTCTCTGGAACACCAGTAATCATCCTCCATGAACTGTACCGTTTCTTCCGGGCCAAACCCCTTCTCCAGGTGGTCGACACAGAGTTTGGTGGGACGCACGCCGGTCAGAGTTCCCCAGGGAAGTTCTTTCTTCAAATAATCACTGAGACAGTGATATATCACCTTCTTCAGCAGCTTTTTATACTCTCTTTTATATGCCAGGTCTGCAGCTGGTTTCTGGTTCACCGGCTCTTCGTAAGAAGCGGCGGCACGTTCCTCTTCAAATACCTGAATACGGATAGCATCCTCACCGGTATCTACCTGGATCAGGGGCCCTCCGCCGTCGTCTTCGCCCCTGCACAGCGCTATCTTTTCCTCCGGATAAAAGGCCTTCACCAGTGAAATGATATCATACTGAAAAGCCTCTCCGGAAAGCTTTAATCGAACCATTCTGCATCCTCATCTAAGTAACTGTTCATCTCTTTTTCTTCTCCAATTGTAGTAACCGGCCCGTGGCCCGGCAGGCACAGGGTCTCCGGGGGCAGACACAGAAGTCTCTCCCTGATTGAGTGAAGCAGCTCACTGCCGTCTCCCGTAGGCAGGTCGCTCCGGCCGATTCCGCGGCAAAACAGCGTATCCCCGCAGACCAGCACGTCCTCTTCCCTAAACCAGTAACAGACCCCGCCGGCCGTATGGCCGGGAGTAGCAACGACCTGACAGGGCAGACCGGCTTCCGATAGAATCTGTCCGTCTTTAACCGGAATATCAGCTTTTAAAACGAAGTCCCTGCCTCCCATCGTACGGGATGCGTTTAAAATCGGATCTTTCGCCAGCTCCCATTCCTTTTCGCCCAGGTATATGTTTACATCCAGTAGGTCTTTCAATTCCATACAGCCCATAATATGATCAAAATGCCCATGAGTCAAATAAATTGCCGAAGCTGTCAGATTATTATCTTTCAGCACGTCAGCAATCTTGCGCCCCTCCGCACCCGGATCAACAATAATCGTCTTTCCTGTCTCTTCCATGGTCAGCAGATAACAGTTTGTACCCACCATTCCCACCTGCAGGCTGCGAATTTCCATCGATTTATCACCCTTTCCCGTGTTGGATCAATTGACAAGCCGGCAAAACGAATTGCAAAAGAACAAACAAGGCCCCAAAACCGGGGCCTGACTGTTAAACCCGTTCGATGTCCAGAACGCTTTCCACTTTCATAATCTTGGCGACAATACTGTTCAGCGCACTCACCCCGCCAACCTCGAAACTGACGCTGATGGTGGCTGTGCCCTGTTTGCTGGTTCTCACATTCATAGACTTGATGTCAATCTTATTTTCGGTAAATACCTTGGAAACATCCAGCAGCACACCGGTCCTGTTGTTGGCATAGATCAGGATCTCCGCCGCATACAGTTCCTCTTTGGTCTTTTCCGTGACCGCTCTGTTCCACTCTGCATTGATCAAACGTACTCTATCCTCCTCCGGAATGTTGATAATATTCACACAGTCCGTCCGGTGAATAGAAACGCCTCTTCCTCTGGTGACAAAGCCCACGATTTCATCTCCCGGCACCGGATTGCAGCATCTTGAGAAGCGCACCGCAACATCATGAACTCCTTCCACCACAATGCCGCTTTTAGACTTAGCAACGGTCGCTGCCTTATTCTCTCTTGCTTCGGTGACGGTCTCCATAACTTCCTTGTCCGTCACTTCTTTTTTGTGCTTTTTCTTATACTCCTCCTGGAGCTTGTTGACAACCTGACCTTCCTTCAGTCCGCCGTGGCCGATGGCCGCGTAGACAGAATCCCAGTCCCGGAATCCATATTTGGACATGCATTTATCCATAAACTCCGATTTCAGAAGATCACTTAATACTATATTCTTGCCCTTACAGTAGGCCGCCATCAGTTCCTTGCCCCGGACAATATTCTCATCCTTTAACTGGGCCTTGAACCACTGGCTGATTTTATTCTTTGCCTGGGTGCTCTTGACGAACTGGAGCCAGTCTCTGCTTGGGCCCTTGGAGTTCTGAGACGTGATGATCTCGATCCGGTCCCCGTTCTGAATCACATAGTCTATGGTTACCATACGCCCGTTTACCCTAGCGCCCACCATTTTATTCCCCACGGCACTGTGGATGCTGTAGGCAAAATCAATGGGTGTGGACCCGGCCGGGAGTGTTTTTACATCTCCGGTAGGGGTAAAGCAATATACATTGTCGGAAAATAAATCCAGGTCGCTTTTCAGCAGACTTAAGAATTCCTTATTGTCGTCCATATCCCGCTGCCATTCCAGAATTTCACGCAGCCAGGTCAGTTTTGCTTCTTCATTATCCTCCGAGCCTTTACCGTCCGGATTCTCTTTATATTTCCAATGGGCCGCGATACCGTATTCCGCCGTACGGTGCATCTCATAGGTACGGATCTGGATCTCAAAGGGCTGCCCCTTGGGTCCGATCAGCGTCGTGTGAAGGGACTGGTACATATTGGGTTTGGGCATGGCAATATAGTCCTTGAACCGTCCCGGAATCGGTTTGTACATTTCGTGGATAATACCCAGTGCGGCATAGCAGTCCTTCACCGAATCCACAATAATTCTCACCGCAAACTGGTCGTATATCTGATCCAGCGTCTTATGCTGGTTTACCATCTTTTTGTAAATACTGAAGAAATGTTTCACACGGCCGTTTATCTCAGCCTGAATTCCTCCCGCTTCGATATGCCTCTTCACATCCGCAATGATCTGGTCTATAAACTCTTCCCGCTCGTCTTTTTTCAGAGCCATTTTTTCTTCCAGTTCATTGTAGACTTCGGGTTCCAGATATTTTAAGGACAGATCGTCTAACTCCACCTTAATCTTGGAAATACCCAGTCTTGAGGCAATCGGAGAATAGATATCCATGGTCTCTCTGGATTTTTCCTTCTGCTTCTGAGGCGTCTGGTACTGCATCGTCCGCATATTGTGCAGACGGTCGGCCAGCTTAATCAGAATCACACGGATATCCTTCGCCATGGAAAGAAACATTTTCCTTAAATTCTCCGCCTGGACCTCGATTTTATCCGCGGAATAGTTTAACTGGGTCAGCTTGGTGACGCCGTCAACCAGCAGGGCCACCTCATCCCCGAACTCATCTTTTAACTGATTATACGTGAGGGATGTGTCTTCCAGCACATCGTGGAGCAGTCCCGCTACAATCGTCTCTTTATCCAGCTCCAGTTCCGCCAGAATGATACTGACACAGAGAGGATGGATAATATAGGGTTCCCCGGATTTGCGCATCTGATCTTTGTGCGCGTTATTTGCTGTCTGGTATGCTTTCTCAATCAGGGTAAAATCCGTAGACGGGTGATAGCCGCGGATAATATTTTTCAGGTCTTCATACAGCAGATCCGGCGCAGTAAAATCAGCCGGAGTTGTCAGAGCCTTCTCCAGCCTGTTTTCTGTTTTCTGTTTATCTCCCATCGGGATATCCAATTCTCTGCTCAATGCTTCACCCATACAAACTCCTCCCCCGTACAGCAGTCTCCGCCATGGGACGGATGTAGTCAGGCAGGCATATCTGCCTGCCCAAACGCTCCGCTCTTCTATTTCACAGCCCGGAAACCTTTATTTCCCTGGATATTTAATCACTGAAACAACGTCGTAATCCTTCAGCCGTTCCCGGCCTTTCAATCCTTCCAGCTCCATCAGGAACACAATCTTCACAACCTCACCGCCCAGCTGCTTCACCAGCCCGGTGATCGCCTCAATCGTACCTCCGGTAGCGATCAGGTCATCAACGATAACCACCTTCTGACCCGGCCTAATCGCATCCTTGTGGATCTCAATGGTCGCCGTGCCGTATTCCAGCTCATAGCTGGTGGACACAGTCTCTCTTGGAAGTTTTCCCTGCTTACGGACCGGAACAAAAGCTTTATTCATATTATATGCAATCGGTACGCCGAAGATAAATCCACGGGATTCCGGCCCCAGAATCAGGTCAAATTCCACATCCTCAAGCGTCTTCTGCATTTCATCTATAGCCATATGCAGCCCTTCGCTGCTCTGCAAGATTCCTGTTACATCCCGGAAAATTATTCCCTCTTCCGGAAAATCCGGTATGCTGATCACATATTCATCTAATTTTTTCACCTTTTTACCCGTGCCTTTCCTGCTCCCGGCCCCTCCCAAAACGGGAACAGGCCCAAATACGTATTATCCTCCTGCGAAACATGGATTGCATCTTTCGACATAATAAACGAATATTATACAAAAACGTGAAAAATCATCCCAATCCACCTATTCTTGGACATTATAGCAATAATCAGCCAAAATAGCAAGCTTTGTGCATGACACAGCCACCTGTGTATTACCAGTATTGACCAATTCACTCCGGATCATAACATTGCCATAAAAGGAAGGCCGCCCTGCATTTTTTTCAAAACACAGAACGGCCCTCTATCCTTATTTCATTATTAGTGTATTTAGTGTTTTTCCGGATAGATCATATAATTTCTGATCAGTCCCAGCAGCTGCTCATAGCCGCCGATGAAAGTAGCAAGTGTATCCTGGAACCCGCCGTAGCTTACAAACTCTTCCGGTGTCTGTGCGTTTGCATCGAAGGATTTCACAAACTCAGGCAGTTTCATCAGTGCATCCATATATTCTGCTTTAACCGGCACATTAATTCTGTCCTCTACCGGTCTTTCACATGCGTTGATCATCACATGCCATTTATAAGGAATCGTCATGCATAAATCACCGCCTACCAGTTCGGACCAATGATTTAAATTACGATATGCAGCTGATAAGAGTCTCGTGGTAAATCCTTTTTCTTTGTAGATACGATATGCTTCTTTCATAACCGCAACACCGCACCACTCCAGAGCTTCCGGAAGTTCAGCAGCCTTGCCGCTCTGTGCAACCGACTGTTTTACCCAGTCGTCCACACGGCCGATCATCAGAGTACAGACCGGTGACATATCATCAACCGGGAGTCCTTCTGCTTTTCTTCTGTTAAGGCCTCTTTCAACAGCTTCTGCTACAGCTACAGCCTGAGCAACAGTAAAGGAAACTGTGGCATTGACGGAAGCACCGCGGTATGTAACTTCTTCCATAGCCTTGATGCCGGCAGCAGATGCTGGAATCTTAATCTGCATATTCTTGCCAAGGCTGTTCAGATGCATAGCCTGCGCGACCATCAACTCCGTATTTCTATAGTATTTAGCGTTGGTCTGTATGGACAGTCTGCCTTTTTTGCCTTTGAACTGTTCATATACCGGAAGCAGTTTCTTGGAGCGGTCTGCGCCGACATAGTCGATCAGTGCCCATGTAATGTCTTCCTCTGTTGCTTCAGGCATATCCTGAATCAGTTCTTTGATCTTGCCTTCCAGCTTCGGCAGTTCATCTTTGATTACGGCGCCGATGATAATCGGGTTGCTGGTTGCTCCCACGATTCCTCTTTCCAGGCCATAGTCCAGTTCCATTTCGCCACAGGTATCCATCCAGATATCTGTATCCGGAAATCTCACTGCTGTCTCATGCAATTTTCCTAAATACTCACTCATAATTAGTCTCCTTACTTTTCCTCAACTTTATTTTCATGATACTTTCTATTTCAAGAGAGGGCCGCCAGAGGCTTCCCTCCCCCGGAAAACGATAGGATTATTTCATCGCAATTGCTTTCTTAGCTGCCTCTACGATATCGCAAGCCATGAGATGATATTTTTCCTGCAGGAAAGGTGTAAATCCAACTTCACCATAATGATCTTTCACGCCGACTCTCTGAACCGGTGTGGGATAATTCTCGCTCAGGCACTCGCAGACAGCTCCGCCCAGGCCATTTAAGTAAGAAGCATTCTCTGCCGTAACGACAGCACCTGTCTTCTTAGCACTGGCAATAATTGCTTCATTGTCCAGAGGTTTAATGGTATGGATAGCAATTACTTCCGCATTGATTCCCTCTTTTGCCAGATCTTCTGCTGCCAGCAGAGCCTGCTCAACCATAATACCGGAAGCCACCAGAGTAACATCCGTACCTTCTTTTAAGATATCTGCTTTGCCCAACTGGAATTCATAGCTGTCATCATAAATCTTGGCCGGTGTTCTTCTGTTCAGTCTTATGTACATCGGTCCGTAATAGTCAATAATCTGCGGGAACGCTTTTTTCAGCTGCGTACCGTCGATCGGCTCAAAAATAGTCATGGTCGGAACACTTCTCATAATAGCAACGTCTTCCATACTCATATGAGTACCGCCGTTGATCTCCGCTGTGATACCAGGGTCCGTACCAACCAGTCTGACATTCTGCTGCGCATAAGCTACGGACAGAGTGATCTGGTCAAAAGCACGTCTGGTAATAAATGCGGTAAAAGTAGCTGCAAACGGAATCTTGCCCATAGCGGACATACCGCCTGCCATACTCACCATATTACACTCTGCAATACCAACATTAACTGATTTCTCAGGATATTTCAAAAAGAATGGTTCCGTGCCGGTTGCCTTCATCAGGTCGGCTTCCATAACAACGATTCTATCATCTTTTGCTGCTGCTTCCATCAAGCACTCGCAATAAACATCTCTCATCATTTTTTCTTCGTGTACCATCTTATTATTCCTCCTCATCCAATTTTTTTACTGCGCTCTTCCACTCTTCCTCGGATACGTCACGGCAATGGTTGCTCGGATCGTTCTCACAGAAGTAAGCACCCTTGCCCTTGATTGTATTCATGATGATCATGCAAGGTCTGTGGTGTTCTTTTTTTGCGTAGTCAATTGCACGGGAAATCGCATATACATCATGGCCGTCGATTACCTGAACATTCCAGCCGAAATCTTCCCACTTCTTATCCAGCGGATATAAATCGCCGATGTCGTTCACATAGCCGTCAACCTGCATTTTGTTGTAGTCCAGGAATGCGATCAGGTTACTCAGGTTATTGTTTCCGGCAAACATTGCCGCCTCCCAGATCTGACCTTCCTGACACTCGCCGTCGCCTACAATAGCGAATACGTTGCATGGATTCTTATCCATCTTTGCTGCCGCAGCCATACCAACCGCACAGGAGAATCCCTGTCCCAGGGAACCCGTTGTCATATCGATACCCGGTGTCAGGTTCATATCACAGTGGCTGGGTAAATGTGTATTCGGTGTATTCAGTGTCTCCAGCTGAGACTCCGGAATAAAACCTCTGGATGCCAGCGCCGCATATACAGCCGGTCCGCCATGTCCTTTGGAGCAAACCAGGCGGTCTCTGTCCGCTTTCTTGGGATCGGATGCGTCTACATTCATCGCCTCATGATACAGGACGGCCAGCAGATCACAGATCGACATGGACCCTCCGATATGTCCGATACCCAATGTCCCAATTGTTTTCAGGGTCAGTTTTCTGATCTCTTTTGCTTTCTCTTTCAGCATTTCTACATTTGCCATTTTTGAAACAACTCCTTCCATCGTCTTTATCTTATCGGTACCCGCGTTTCAAAAATCTGCGGGAAATACCATCCGAAACCGGCCTGGAAAACATCTTCCGCGTCCATCTTGATTTCCGGCGCATACAAGAATCCCACCGCAAAAATCCTGATGGCCGGGCCCCTGTTTTCACAGCACTTTTCCTGCACCGACCGCATCATTCCAGATAGTTCTATTATATCAAACCTGTCCATTAAATACAACTTAAACTGTTGTTAAATTTGTTGAGTATTTCCTTCAAATTCGGCTATCATACCGGATAATTCAGCAAATATACCAATACATTGTGTTATTTTCTTACCTTATACACGTCCGTCGGAAGGAGCTGCCCGGCGCGATGGTTTTATCATAACCGATCTCATTTCATTTTGCAATAAGAATTTGAAAACTTTTCATATTTTTGTTTCATTTATTTTTTCAGGTGCTAATTTGCCTAAAACCCTTTTTCCTTGAGCTCGCTTACAATCTTTACATAAGTCTCCGTCACATCAAAACCTTTATAGTCCTCCCGTTTCAGATCTATCATGTCGCCGTGGGAGATGCCCCTTCTCCCGGAGGACGTAAAAAGTCCTCTGTAGTCGCCCCACTGTGCGGAAGGCACGGCCACCAGCCCATCATTCTCTCCTTCCAGGGGCTTAATCAGACTGTATGTAATTGTCAGCAGGGAATCGCTGAACCGGTTCTTCATCTTACTCATATAGCTTTGATAGTAAACCCCCGCCGCATCCGGCACTTCCTCATTAAACTTCCTGCTCGCCTCAGTGGAAAAAGCTCTGGTCGCCGTATAAAAATCCGGATTTTTGTCTCCGAACTTCCGAAAGGCTCCATCGAAGATCCGGGCGGCAAACCGGTAAAGCCGGTCCGGTAGACGGCAGGCTTTGTCTACAAACAGGCAGCCCCGATGCGGAGTATTAATCGTAGTCAGAGAGGCAACAAAGGGTGCCATTCCCAGTTTTCCTATGGCATATCGGGCATCCAGACCTCCCTTGCTGTGGGCAATGATATTCACTTTCTCACATCCGGTGTCCTTCATGATTTCAATAATCCGTCTGCGGATATCCTCTCCGTTGTATTGCGTTGTTCCCACTGCTTCCTGATTTCCATAGTAAATCAGAGCACCGTTGCGGATGAGCTCCCCCGGAATCCTCCCCCAATAATTAAAAAAGCGCAGATCCCGGAACAAAATGCCGTGCACCATGAGGATTGGATATCTGGTTTGGCAAAGATTTGACTCTGCCCGGATATCCCTGAGTTTCTTTTTATAACAGGCATAGTCATATTCTTCATAAACAAGGCGGCAGGAGAGAGCAAAGACAATAAAATTCACAACCGGTATCCACAGAGTGAGAACCATAACTACCCGTCTCATAACACTCAGACGTTTCGAGGTAAAGAACATGCGCAGGATACCATTGGCAAATAGAACAAACAAAATGCACATGGCATAGATGATTCCCGCGGCCAGAACAGGCCCGGGCATCCCCCGGCGATACAGATAAGGATAAAAAGAAGCAAATAGTACAATCTGCAGTGCCGAACCCAGAAATCCACAGTATACCAGGGTTCTTCCGCCTATCATTACTTTCAGGCGGATTCCCGTCGTATGACCGTCCCGCACCGGAAACAGGTTCAGCCTGGCCCAGAAATAAAAC
The DNA here is from genome assembly GCF_032380675.1 of Anaerolentibacter hominis. NCBI lineage: Bacteria > Bacillati > Bacillota > Clostridia > Lachnospirales > Lachnospiraceae > Anaerolentibacter > Anaerolentibacter hominis. Next base: position 1,070,822 of record NZ_JAWDIX010000001.1, on the reverse strand, counting down.
AAAACCACGGATACAATAATCAGGTGAGCCACACGCATCCCGCTTGAAAAGATCTCCGGTCCGTCTTTATAATATATATAGTACAAAACCACCGGATTCTGTGCCAAAGGCAGAAACAGAAATAAAGGCCAGACCTTAAACATTTTTGTTCTGCCCGACACATCCATCCCAATCAAAAACACTGCCGCTGTCAAAAGCATCAGCAGACTAAAAACATTCATACTATATCCCTTTCTGATCCACAGAGCAATATCGTGTTCCCTGCATAAATTTGTTATTTACTCACCACCTATTGAGGGGGGAGTCTTATCTACTTCCATGATAAAAATGAGCCCCTGCCTGAGGGGCTCATAAAACGATTCGCGATACATTATTTCAAAAAAGACAGATACCGGGCAATCTCCGCCAGATATACCTCATCCGCATCATTGCAGCCGCCCACTATTTTTAAATCCATGATCTCACTCAGCCTGGCGATATCCGACACCAGCTCCTGGCTGCCGGACTGAATTATCTGTCCGACGTCGGCCTCCCCCATACAGGAAGGGTCGGCCTCCAGGGCCATAAGACGGTTCCTGACGGCATCCGTCTGGTTAAACTCCTGGCTGAGGGCACGATAAACCACGTGGGGATGCATCCTGGCCATATAGCAAAGCGGTTTGATATCCCGTTCCTGGTCGATCGCTTCGATTACGCTGGAAAGCCGGGTTCCATCCGGCAGCATCCCGTCCGCGTCAAAATCCAGGCCCACGATATAAGGAAGTCCGGTTTGCTCCATCGCCTCCGCAACCCCCTCCGCTTCAGGAAGGGATGACATGCTCTGGGCATAGAGAAAGTCGGCCCCGTTTCCCGCAAGCTTTTCAGCCTGCCAGGAATGAAACTCCAGCGACTCCTCTGCCGTCATCGTCCATTCGCCGGTTTCCCCGTCACCGATCAGTCCCCCTATGTACATCTCGGTGTCCGTGTTCTGTTTTAAATAATCCAGAACCAGTACATTGTCCGCAATTATATTCTCTCCATACCCCGCCTTCATGACGTTTTGCCGATTCGTCTTGCGCGTGGGTGTCATGGCTATAAACGGCAGCCGGAACTGCCCTGCAATCTCCAGATACTGTCTCCAGAGTTCCATCAGCGCGCGCTTGCCATGTTCCTCATAGATCAGGCCCGCGATGCCAATCTCCGGATCACCTTTCAGCCCGTACTCTCTCCTCAGGCGCTCACGCATGGCGCCCTCCATAAGCAAAGCCCGGTTTTGTTTAAAGCTTGTTAAAAAATCCAATAAAAATCCCACCCTTCAAGTTCATCCCTATTCTATCATAAATTATAGAAAAAGCGGGAAACTTTTTTAAGAAATCCTGGATTTTTTACTTTAAACTGCTTCCGATCAGCTCAGATACGCCTTCTCAAATTCCTCTGTCAAAAGGGGTTTATCAATCAGAAATCCCTGAATCATATCGCACTTCTGACCGGCCAGTATCTCCAGCTGCTCGTTTGTCTCCACCCCCTCCGCCACGGTTTCTATGCCCAGCGTGCGGCATATTTGAAGGAAATGATTTACGATCACCCTGGTGCTCCGATTGGAAAACAAATCATGGATCAGGCTTTTATCCAGCTTTACCACATCGAATTTCAGAGAGGCCAGAATAGACAGATTGCTGTACCGGGCGCCGAAGTCATCCAGTGCAAGCCGGTAGCCGCTCTCAACGATGCTTTGGCCTACCGTGACGATATTGTCACGGTCTACGCCGCCCTCGCTTTCCGTTATCTCGATCTCAATCCAACTGCTCGGTGTTCCATACCGGTTCCGGATTTCCTCCATGCGCTCAATCAGTCCGTCCTGGAGCAGGGTATTCCTGGAAAAATTCAATGAAACCGGAATTAACGCTTTCCCCTCCTGCTGCCATCTGCTCAGTGTTTTACACACTTCCTCAAAGATAAAAAGATCAATATAGGAAATATTTCCGTCTCTTTCCACCGCCGGTATAAATTGATCTGGTGAAATCAATCCGTATTTCGGATGACGCATCCTCGCCAGCGCTTCCGCTCCCCTTACCGCTCCGGTCTGCGAATCCGCCTTGGGCTGCAGGACCATTTTATACCATCCATCTTCCAGATGCTTTATCAGGTTTAAACGTGCAGCGGGATCAGACCACTGGGACAATGCTCTCTGGGATTTATAATAACTCTTCTTATCTAAAATCATCCGGTCGTCCGCATAGCGGATCAGCCGCTCCACACTGATTTCATCTGTCTCCCAGGAATATCCGGCGGACATTCCCTGGGGCAGTTTTTCAAAAGATTGCTTTTTTGCTTCTAAAACATGGTTAATAAATACCTCCTGCGTGATATTTTCACAGATAACCAGGAATTCGTCTCCAGCAAAGCGGAATATCTGACCGGCTTCGTTAAAGCATTTCTTCAGAATCTCTCCCGCCAGCCGGACCATCTCATCCCCATATGGCTGCCCGTATCTGGCATTGATCTGCTTTAAACCATTGATATCAAAGGAAGCAACTCCCATGGAAATGAAATTAACTTCTGACAGCCCAATCCGGTACTCCATATAGCTGCTGCGGTTTCTAAGCCCGGTCATGGCGTCGTAATGACTTAAGTATTCCTGTCTGTTCTGAAGACGCCTTTTTATCATCTCACCGGCCGTGAATTTGCCCACGGATTCCAACAGCGCCAGATCCGGAAAATGCTCGCTGACATTGTGCAGGCCGATAAATCCCATCACCTGGCGGTCGGACATAAGAGGCACAAGGGATAAAGTTTTCAGCCGAAGCCGTCTGATTCTGCTGCCCGACTCCGGATACCTGCCTGCCAGCCCTTCCATATCCGTGTAATGAAGCACCTTCCCTTCACTCAGCTTTTCTATTAAATGTTTTGCTTCTATTTCTCCCATCCGGCGTTCCATTACCAGATTGTCCGGCTTTCCTTCTTCCAGCCACCGGTAGAGACAGGAAAGCCTGCGCCTATCCTGCCCAATTTCCATCAGATAAGCAGAATCCGCCTTGTAGTACTCTCCCAGTCTTCGCAGCACAGATTGTACCGCCTGCTCCAAACTTTCTGCCGATATCAGAGAAAAGGCGCATCGAAGCAGGATGCTTTCCGATCCGGCGGTTTTCGCCTTTGACGCAGCCGTTCCTTCATTTACGGATTCCGGCGCTGTCGGTATATCCATCTTATCATCATAGACCACACACCGGTTCCTGCCTTCCCTCTTAGCGGCTCCCAGCGCAATCCTGGATCTGGCATACACTTCCTCGAATGTCATTCTTATTTTATCTGAAAAAGCGATTCCGACAGAAGCAGAGATCATGTTGTCCGGCTCTGAGTACAGATAGGGCATACACATAATCTGCCGGATTTCTTCCGCGGTTGCCAGTACACTCTCCGCAATAGGGTCCGAACCCAGGAAAACGGTAAACTCATCACTGTAAAACCGTCCCACAATCTGTTCCGGGCCAAACTTGGTCTGAATTAATTCACACAGCTCTTTAAGCACATCGTCCGCCGTATCCATACCGCTGTTTTTCAGCAGCACACTGCAGTTGTCCAGATTAAAGATCAGAATTGCAAATTGTTTCCCAAGTCTTGCGGCCTTCTGTGCCGCTTCCTGCATCATGGCAAGGGACGTATCCTTGTTATAAACGCCGGTCACCATATCCTTTTCCGCCCGCTGGCGCAGCAGGGATTCGATGTTCTTCTGCTCCGTGATATCTCTGATGGTTGCGAAGGCATATAATTCCCGGGTTATGGCATCCTGGACAAAATGAATACATCCTTCCGCCCAGTTCAGATGACCCTCTCCGTCTTTCCTTCTGTACTCCAGGCTTAGTTTTTTCTTTCCCTCTTCATAGGCTTTCAGCAGCGACTCCCGGCTGAAATACTGTCTGCATCGCTTCTGATCTTCTCCGTTGGCGATCGTCTCAAGGCCCATGACAAGAAGATCTCCATAGGACATAGTAAGGTAGTCCACATCCTGGTCCTGTATCTGCAGAAATTCAACCTGGTCAGTGGTAAGGTTGATTTTGGCGTTGGCAATGGCTTTATCCAGAGACGCCTGTCTTGCCTGCATTTCCTGCTGGTATCTGATTTCCGCCGTCTTCTGCCTGGATATATCCTCACTCACCGCAAATGACCGGTCCGGCTTCCCATTCCTCCCCAATATACTTGTAAAGGATATCTTTTCCCAATGGTATTCTTCGCTTACACTGTATCTCACATAGAGGTCCGCCTCCGCATGCTCCGCCCCGCTCTCCACCTCGCTGAACATACGCCGGGCATCCCCGAAACTGACAGGATGGATATAGCCTCCTTCTATCAGACACTCGGGCATGGGTTCCAATACCATCCCCAGCTCCCGGAACTTTTTGGTGTGGTCCGGCTGAAAAAGCCGTTTGCGCTGAATGTCATATTCCCACACCTCAATATTCGCATAGGCCAGGGCAATACGGTACCGCTCCTCATTTCTGGCAATCTGCTCCTGCATTTCATGCTGGCTTGTGAAATCCAGGCACAGAAAAATGGCAGCCCTGCGCCCATTTTCAACAGGAAAAAGTCTGCCCCTTGCATAGATCCAGATATATGTTCCGTCTTTTCGTTTCATACGGCATGTCATTTCCGGCATCTGCTGCTGTGACTGCCGTGTCATTTTTACCAGCCCTGCCTTTACCCGGTCGTCCGGATGAATACATGAGATAATTTTCCCCTGAGTCTCCTGGAATAATTCTTCCTTATCCTGATATCCCAGACAGCTCAGCATTTCCTGATTCAGAAAAAGAATCGGCCCCCCGTTCTCCCAGTAAATGCCTATCAGCCCGCCGGGTATGGACCGGAATACAGTATCCGCCGTAAGGGAACCCCTTCCGCTCCCCATAGTTATACCCTCATTCCCCATCTTGTTTTCCCTCTGCCGTTTCATTATTACCGCATGTTTGCCGACCAGATTATACCAGCCCCTCCATCCGTTATTACAATCTGTCAGTCTACGGTCTTGTCTCTTTTTATATATACAATCAGTTTACCACTAATTGTATATTTTGTGCCAAAATGTTGCAGCATTTGCTAATGAAATTCAGAAAAGGAGGGTGCCGCCAACGCAGCAACCTCCTTTTTACTTATTATTCGCTCATTATGATCAAATTCCAGCTTGATTTTCCGGCTTCCAAAACGTCATAGAGTAATAATCCCCGCAGTTAAGTTCCGTTATCTGCAGATTATCAGCTTCCGGCGGAAACAGCCCGGCAAGACGCTTGCCTTTTTCCACAAGAATTAACTTTGCCCCCGGCCTGGCAACCCGCACCATCTCATTCAGAACCAACTGGGGCGACGGCACATTTTTCAAACCAGAAAAACAGAACACACTGTCAAAGGAGTCTGATACAAAGGGCAGGGCCTGCATATCGCAGCGGCAAAGCCGCAGAGGCAGATGATCCTTGATTTTATGTCTGGCACACTGTTTCAGTTTTCTCATGGACGTATCCGTGCCATAATACTTTGCAGCCGCGGGAAGCCTTTTTAAATTTGTACCTGTACCCACGCCAATCTCCAAAACCCGGTCCCCCGGCCGTACGGAAAGCAGGCTCAGACAGTCCCGGCAGAGCTTTCCGCCCTTTTTCACCGACGCGTAATGTATCTTTCTTCCATCCAGAAAATCTCCGATCCCATAACGGCTAACGGAAAAACACTCCCTGGTCTCTTCATTTATAAAACATCTTCCCAAACGGTCAAAAGTAAGCTCCGCACCGCTTACCGGACTCCGCCAAATCGTCCTCTTCATATCTCTCTCCCTTTTTATGCTCTTCTTACATAGTGAAGCACACAGATCCCGTCCTCCACAAAATACTCTTTCAGCGTGAGAGGGATCGCCGGATTATCCTGCCGGAATAATGGGATTCCCTTTCCCAGAATAATTGGAATAATACCAAACACATATTCATCAATTAGATTGTTCCCGATCAGAGGTGCCGCTGCAATGCCGCCGCCAAAAAGATAAATATCCTTTCCCTCTTCCTGCTTTTCCATCTTGATAAACTCAGCCAGGTCTCCCTGTATAAAATGGTAGTTTGCATAGTCCTTTTCTCCATGAGAAGAAGCAATATAAACCTTTTGCTCTGTAAAATCCAGGTGCATCGCCTGACGGTAACAATGGTATCCCATCACAACGGTATCCACCCGCTTTAAGAATTCATCCTGATCCCATTTCTGCTTTGTATTCAGACTGCTCAGGCCGTTCCCTGCTATCCAATCATAGCTCCCGTCTTCTCCGGCAATAAAGCCGTCCAGACTCACGGCCATATTCAAAATGATCTTTCTTCGCATTGTTTCACCTCCGGAATATAGGGTTCACAGATGAAACCTTTTTTATCATAACTCACATTCAGGCAGGATTCAACCGTCTAAATATAACGCCTGACTTCAAGCATATACTGCTCGTATTCCCTGCCAAACCTTCTGATGCACCATCTTTCCTCCGAAAGGATAATCCAGTGTGCCGATAATTGAAATACAAGCAAAGAAAAAAGCAGCAGCAAAGACCGCGTCAGCATGACGCAGCCTGCAAAATATAAAAAATAGCCCAGATACATGGGATTTCTCGATATCCTGTATATTCCGTTCGTATTGATTCCGCTCTGTCCGGGCTTTGCAAAGCAGACCGTGGATACAATAAGAACCCCCACACCTGCGGCATAGACAAAAAGTCCTGCATCGTACAGCAGTGTTTGCATATGAATTTGTAATGCAAGCGGATACAGGATGAGGACAGCATTGGATATTTCATAGGCATAAAAAGCGATTTTCTCCCTGCCCTCCACCGGGGCAAAGAACGCCGCCCGCTTCAGTGCTTCCTTATTAATAATTCCCAGCAGGCCGAATCTTATGAGAAAGAGCGGTAGAATAAGCAAAACGGCATTCAACTCCTGTCCTCCTTGTAAGGAAAAAAGTCCTCCAAAAGGAGAACTTTTTCTGTATAATCTGTATAAAATCTTTTCCCTGGAGACGAAGGGACTCGAACCCTCTGCCTCTACCTTGCGAAGGTAGCGCTCTCCCAGCTGAGCTACGCCCCCTTATGTACTGTCATCATTCTACTACTAATCTTCTGAAACGTCAAAAGTTTTTTTATTGTTTACAGCTCCGGCTATAACGTTTTATAAGATAACAAAAACCCCTGTTAAAACAGGGGTTTTTAAGCTGGCCCACCAGGATTCGAACCTGGAGATGCTGGAGTCAGAGTCCAGTGCCTTACCGTTTGGCGATGGGCCAATACTGTGACTTGTCTCAGTCACGAGTGCTATTATAACCTAGTGCGAAACAAATTTCAAGTACTAATTTCATAATTTTTTCATTTGTGTAAAAATATTCCGCCGCGCCCTATTTATCTTTTCCAATATGCAATAAATTATTCTCACTATTTATATTTTTTCAAATCCTGAATTTTATGAATTCAGGTAATTGCGAAAAGGCAGATTGGGCACATATCTGCCGGCTATTTCATGTATCCCCGCTCCATCTCCTGAATCTTCTCATATAAAAAATCATTAAAAGGCGTGTGAATCCCGTGCTTTCTGCCAAGCCTGCATATTGTTCCCGCAAAAAGCTCTACTTCACTGGGCCGGCCGGCTTCTGCATCCTGGGCCATGGAAGGTTTTCCTGCCGGATTCAAAGCGTCCAGCACGCCCAGCCAGTAGTTCAAATCTTCCTCCCGAAGAGGATGTCCTTCCGGGCCGGATACCGCCATCACTTCCCGCATGGCTCCCACCATGATATCTCTTGCCTCACATGGTCTCTGCAAATCCCCGTAGCTGGTCCCAAATACAGCCGAACATTGGTTTAGCCCCACGTTCAGCATTAACTTGCCCCACTGACGGTCCAGCATATTGGTCACCAGCTCATGAGGGAACTGCACACGCTCAAAGAAGCGTTTTACCCGTCTTGCCTGCCCGGATATGATTCCCGGCTGACAATCACCGAACACAAGCATTCCTGTCTGTGTATAAGTCATCTGATTTTTCGTCTTAACCGCATCCATGCCCTGAGCTACCGCATATAAGATATGTTCCGCCCCATATGCAGCGGCCAGCTTCTCCTCACTGGAAATTCCGTTTACCGCGGACAAAACAACTGTATTCTCCCCCACAAGAGGACGCATGGTTTCAATCGCGCCGTCAAGTCCGGTGTACTTTACCGTAAACAGGATCAAATCCGCCGGTTCGGTAAGCTCGCCAGCGTCCGCCAGAGGAAAATCACACTTTTTCCCATTGCAATAAATCCCTTCAGCGCGGTATTTCTCAATTCTTCCGGCATCCGCGACGATGCGAAGATCCTCCTGCTCGATGTGTCCGGAAAGCAGCTGCGCGTACAAAACGCCCACTGCTCCCAGACCAATCAGGTAAACTGTTTTAATTTCCTTCTCCATCTATTCGTCCCGTCCCCGCTCCGTAATCATACTCTCACAATTGATGCACCGGCCATTTAAAAGCTCTGCTCCATTGCGGTATAAGATCCGGTCCAGCTCGGCGTCCGTAAGCCCCAGCATCTGAATCGCTCGGATATCCTCCGCCTGCCCTCCCCAGGGAGAATCGGTGGCAAAAAGAATCTTCTCCGTGCCATGGCTCCTGGCGATTCTGACAAACTGTTCCGGCGCAATATAGTCCAGAGAGAAACTGATGTCAAGATAACAGCCGGTATCCACCAGATAATCCTCCACCTCATTCCAGTACCGCCAGCCGCCTGTATGTGCAAAAATCATCTGGGCCTGGGTTTTCTTATCCGCTCCCACCTCCCGGATCATATGGAGAGAACGCTCCGGCGTACAGTGAACCGGTTCCGGAAGCCCGATGTCCACACCTGCGTGAAACGTAATCAAGAGGCCTTTTTCCAAAGCATAGGAAATAATCCGAAGATACCGGATATCATCTACAAAAACATTCTGATAATCCGGATGGAGCTTAATCCCCTTCAAGCCCATAGAAACGATCTCATCAATCTCCGCTTTCCCGTTTTCCGTATCCGGATGCACACCGCCAAAGGAAACAATCCCGTCCCGCTCCGAAATCTCCGCTGCATAGCGGTTCACAGAAACAAACTGCCCCGGCTTCGTCACCACCGGAAGCACCACCGATAAATCCACACCAGAAGCCATCATCGAATCCTTTAACCCGGCTAACGTACCGTCAGTATGGGCCTTGATCCCTCCCACACTCTCAAGCTTAGCAATCGTAGCGCCTGCAATCTTCTCCGGAAAAATATGCGTATGAAAATCAATCACCCTCTGCGCTCTCCCGGACTCCCCTAAAAGAACCATAACATTCATCCCTTCCCCAAATCATAAATTCATTTACGGCTATGCCGCAGATTTCACTTTTCTCATTTCACTCTTCTAAATTTCCGGTATCGCCCGAATCAGTTCCTTCGTATATTCCTCCCGCGGGTTATCATAAACCTCCTGCACCGGACCGGCCTCAATCACATTGCCCCGGTGCATCACAAGTACCCGGTCGCAGAGCTGATACACCACATTCAGATCATGGGAGATAAATAAATAAGTAAGCCCCTGTTTTTCCTGAAGCTCTGCCAGCAGCTCCAGAATCTGGGCCTGGATCGTCACGTCCAGAGCAGAAACCGGCTCGTCCAGAATCAGGAACTTCGTCTGCTCCATCAGGGCGCACCCAATTGCCACACGCTGCCGCTGGCCTCCGCTCAGTTCGGAGATGTAACTGTCCAGGTACTCCTCCTTCATTCCAATCTGCCCTATCATCTCCCGGACCCGTCTTTTGCGTTCCTCCCGTGAATACGTTCCGGCTACCCGAAGCGGTTCTTCCAGAATCCATCCCACCTTTTTCGCCGGATTCAGACTGGCATATGGGTCCTGAAATACCAGACCCGGCTTTTCTTCCAGCGAAATAGTTCCCTCTTCCGGCTTGAGTAAGCCGGCAATCGTTCTGGCAAGTGTGGTTTTTCCGCAGCCGCTTTCTCCCACGATACCCAGGATCTCCCCACACTTAACAGCCATGGAAATACCTTTCAGCACTTTTTTTCTTTCCTTCTTCTGAAAGAGGCCCCTGCGGGGTTTTTCAAACGATACCGCAACATTTTCTGCCCGGCAGATATATGATGGCTCTGTGCCGCTTCCCCGCTCTGAATCGTCCCGCAATCTGGTTTTTAATGTAGGGACGGCAGCCAGCAGCCTTTTTGTATAAGCATGCTCCGGGGCGTAGAGTACCTTATCGGTGAGCCCCTCCTCCACGATATCTCCATCACACATTACAAGAACTCTGCTGCACAGGCTTTTTACCACTCCCAGGTCATGGGAGATAAATAATATCGCCGTATGATACGTCTCATTGAGATGCTTTAACAGAGAGATAATCTGAGCCTGAATCGTAATATCCAGCGCGGTTGTCGGCTCATCCGCAATCAACAGCCTGGGCTTTAATAACATCGCCATGGCAATCATCACACGCTGACGCATCCCTCCGGACAGATTGTGAGGATATTGCCGGTATATGGTCTCAGGATGCTTTAATCCTACCTCTCCCATCCTCTTGATTACTTCTTCATAACACTCCCGCCGGGATATATTCTTATGCAAAAGCAGCATTTCCTCCAGCTGCCTTCCAACGGTCAGAACCGGATTAAGAGAAGTCATCGGCTCCTGAAAAATCATAGCCATCTCGCTGCCCCGTATAGATCTGAGTTCATCCTTCTTCACCTTTAATAGGTCCATGCCATTCAGGACGATAGAACCGGATGACAGAATCGTTTCCTCAGAATTCAGGTTCATAACAGCCAGGGCGGTAATCGACTTGCCGGACCCGGATTCTCCAACCAGGCCCACCACCTCGCCCTCATGAACGCAGAAGGATATTCCATTCACAACCGTCTCCAAAACACTGCGTCCATCCTGCCTTCTCGGCACCTGGATGGTAAGATCTGAAACTGTCAGAAAATGCTTCTCCATGTCAATCCTTCCTTCATCTTAATACTTCTCTACCTGCGTCATTTATTTTTTCATTCTTATCTTCCTGCGTTCTTCCTTCTTCCCTTTTCCTTTTTCCTTATCTTCCTGCGTTCTGCGTTCTTCACTCTTCACTTTTCCTTTTTCCTTATCTTCCCGCGTTCTTCACTCTTCACTCTTCAATTTTCCTTCTTCATTTATCTCTGCTGTTCTCGCTGATCAGGCCAAAGCCCAGCACGGTAATGACCAGGATAAGTCCAGGAAATATTCCATACCAGGGTGCATTCAGAAGAAATCCCTGGGCTTCGGACAGCATCCGTCCCAGGCTGGAATCCGGAGGCTGCACTCCCAGTCCCAGAAAGCTCATCCCCGCCTCCGCAAGGACCGCATTGTTAAAGCCGATCGTAATCGCAGAAAGGAGTACCGGCAGAATATTGGGCAGGATATGGACGAAAATAATCCGCAGGTGAGATACGCCCATCACCCGGGCATTTTTCACATAGTCCCGCTCCTTCTGCACCGCCACTTCACCTCTCACCATGCGGGCGAAGCTGGGTATAAAAATAATCGACAAAGCCGCTACAATATTATATTTTCCGGTCCCGATCACGCTGATCAGAACCAGTGCAAGCAGAATACTGGGGAAAGCGGCAATCATATCATTCACTCTCATCAGAATCTCATCCAGCCAGCCGCCGAAATATCCGGTCAGTGCGCCCAGTATTGTACCGATGCCGCCTCCCGCCGCCACCGTGATGAGGGCAATCAGGCAGGTTGTCCTGGTTCCTTCCATCACACGGCTTAAAATATCTCTGCCAAACTGATCGGTGCCGAAGGGATGAGAAAGACTGGGGCCGTCCAGCTTTAGCCCGGCATTCATAGCATCTGGATCATAAGGCGTAAAAAAGAGGCTGACAAACACAAGGGAAAGGATAACTGCCACAAAGAGCAGGCCCAGCCGGCAGTTTCCATTTCTGCTTCTGAGCCATTGATATATCCTGCCGTGTCCGGCAGATCGTTTTGGATTTCCATGAATATCACCGTATTCTTCCATCTGGCAGCCCTCCTTTCCATTCTGCATTCTTCCCCATCGTTCCATGATCCTGCCGCTCAATACCGGTTGCCTGTGGCGCTCTATTGCTCCAGTTTCAGTCTGGGATCTAGTTTATGATACAGCACGTCCACAATCACATTGGTAACCAGAACCAGCGAGGCAATATAAAGTACAATTGCCTGCACCACATTAAAATCCCGGTTTGCAATGGAAACAACCAGCAGCCGTCCCATGCCGGGCAGATTAAAGACCTGCTCCACCACGATACTTCCGGCAAAGATATCAGCAATAATCATGGCCAGAAAGGTAATCACCGGTATCATGGCATTTTTCAGCACATGAGCGTAAAGAACCCTGCGCTCCGTCATCCCCTTGCTCCGCGCCGTCCTCACGTAATTCAGATTCATCTGTGAAAAGACAGAGCTGCGCATAAACTTTACCATCATGGCTATTTTGGGGACTGCCACAGCGACCGCGGGAAATATCATCCAGGAGACAATGTTTAGAAAGCTGCTGTTCATTCCAGGAAATCTTCCCGGCACAAACCATTTCAGCAGCAAACCAAACACCAGTGTGATCAGCATCCCCAGAAAGAATGGGGGAATCGCCATTACAAACTGATTCAATAAGGAAAAGAATCCCCCTTTCCGCCCGGAACGTCTTCCGATTCCGGTCAGTCCAAGCGGCACGGAAAAAACCAGAATCAGGCACAGTGACAAGCCTGCCAGCGCAGCCGTCACCTTCATCTTATCCCGGATCAGTTCCTTCACCGGCATAGAAAAACCTGCCGATTCTCCAAAGTCGCCCCTCAGCGCTCCTTTCAGCCAGATTCCATACCGGGCCGGCAGACTTTTATTGAGACCCATCTCCTCCCGGAGAGCCTCTACCTGCTCCGGCGTGGCCGAATCTCCCAGGCTTTTCATCGCACTGTCACCCGGTATCACCTGAAACGCCAAAAAGGTCAGGAACGACATGATAAGCAGTGTGGCTGCCAGCGCAGCACATTTCTTCAATGCATATCTCATTCCTGACCCTCCTTATGGCTCAGCAGTATTTACTCTGCTGTATAGTAGATCGTTGACATATCCTGAACAAATACCGGATAGAACGTATAGCCTTTCAGCTTGGGATTCACCGCGATCAAATGGGCCGGGTCCTGTAAATATACAGAGGCCGCATCATCTGCAAGCATTTGCTGCAGTTCTTTATAGCAGTCAATTTTCTCCTGCTGATCGGTGGCTTTTAACGCCTTCTCCAGCACCTTATCATATTCCGGATTTGAATAGTTGATAAAATTGTTGGACGCCTCCGACGCATACCGTTCCATCACTCTTCCCGGTACTACTACCTTGGCCGCCAGGCCGTACAGGGTGGCGTCATAATTCCGGTCTGTATACACGTCACTCAGCCATGTGGTCTCCTCCACTGTCTTAAGCGTTACATGGATTCCGGCTTCCTTTAGCTGTTCAACCGCAACCTGGGCAGTGGACACATGATACTGGAAATTAGAAGGGACAATCATGGTAAAGGAGATCCCTTCGGGATAGCCCGCCTCTCTCAGCAGCTCCTTAGCCTTCTCCACGTCCCGCTCATAGGTCATTTCCGCTTCTTTCGAATAATAAATACCGAAGCCCGGAAACATGTCGCTCTCCAGAATATGGCCGTCTCCGTTTCCTACCATATCCAGTATGCCCTGACGATCCACGGCATAGTTCAGCGCCTGACGGACTCTCTTGTCGGAAAATAGTTCTGATTTATTGTTCAGAAAGATTCCCTGCACCAGGTTTAACGTCCCCTTCTCAATCCGGAAGGTTCCTTCCAGCTGAGCCGCCTGGTCGCTTGTCAGATAGGCATAAATATCGATGGAACCGCTCTGCAGATCCATAAATGCCGCATCGGTATTGGCCACCATCTTAAAGGTTACCTCATCCAGATATGCCTTCTGCCCGTAATAGGCGTCGTTGTTTACAACAATCAGTGATTCCAGCGGCGTGTAGGACTGGAATTTAAACGGTCCGGTTCCAACCGGATTTTTCTCCAGATCCTTACTGTCAGAAGGAATTACAGCACATGTCAGATAGCCGGCGATCTCCGTATTGGGCTCATCGAGCACCACTTCCACCGTTTTCTCATCCGGGGTATTCACCTCTATAATATGAGAAAGCGCCTTCTCTACCACCACGGTTGGCTCCGCGTTTTTAAGTAGACCGGCGCATCGTTTGATCGAATAGACAACATCCTCGGCTGTCACGGGATTTCCATTGTGGAAAGTAACATTGTCCCTCAAAACGAAGGTACAGCTCTTTCCATCCGGAGCCACCGTATAGCTTTCGGCTATTGCCGGAACTAAATTTCCGTCTTTGTCGGGCTTCACAAGGCCCTCATAAATATTGAACAGAATTTCTTTCGTTCCTGCCGCTACTGCTTTGTGTGGGTCAAGACTATCAATATCCTGCTGAATTCCTACGACGACCGATCCCCCGTAAACGGGTTCCTCTGCCGTCCCTGACTCTGCCGGCGGAATGGATTCATCCGGCCCCTTCTCCTGCTTGCCGTCACTGCATCCGCAGAGTACAGCTGCCAGGGTTACCAGAATGAAAAACAATGATAACTTTTGCTTCTTCAAAGTCATTCCTCCTATGCAATTTGTCTTCGATCCGTCATCACAGAGCCATTTTCCCTCCATGTTGACAGATGGTATTATAATAGCCTTTTTATTCCTATTTTGCAAGGAAAATCTATTGACAGCCAAATTGATATAAAATATACTTAATCCTAGATTGACAGACTATGTCATATCGTGGGGTTTAAAATGATGGGAAGGCTCCGCTTTCGTTTCATCAGGAAGCGATTCGGAGCCTTTACTGCGGCCTGAAACGGCCTGTTCTTCTATTTTTTACCGGACTTTACGGCATAGCAATAACAAAAAGGAGGGGTTTTCCGTTATGGGGAATAATGTTGCGGAAAAAAGTTTTTCAAAGAAGCTGATTCTGGGGCTTCAGCATGTACTGGCTATGTTCGGTGCGACGGTACTGGTTCCGGCTCTTACAGGTCTGAATACATCCATCACATTGATCGCTGCCGGTATCGGAACCTTGATTTTCCACATGGTAACAAAGAGAAAAGTACCTGTATTTTTAGGTTCCAGTTTTGCCTTTATGGGCGGTATTATAGCAGTGATAGGGGATTCTCGTATGGGCGATCCTGATTTTCTGGACAAGCTGGCGGCAGTAAAGGGAGCGTTGATTGTGGCCGGCCTTATTTATATGGTCTTCTCCCTGCTGATTAAACTGGTAGGCTATGAGAAGGTAAATAAGCTGCTTCCGCCTATTGTAACCGGTCCTATGATTATCGTAATCGGTCTGCGTTTAAGCTCCACGGCAATCGGTTCCGCCTTCTATTATAATGGAGAGTTCAGTCTGAAGGCAGTGCTGGTCACCACCTGCGTGCTGGCTACCATTGTCATCATTTCCGTCTTTGCAAAAGGCATGTTCAACCTGATGCCGATTCTGTTTGCTATCATAGTCGGTTATCTGATTTGCATCCCCATGGGCTTTCTGGATCTGTCCAGCGTTTCCGCCGCACATTTCTTCTCCGTTGCGGATAAGGACGTGCTGTCCCAGATTTTATGCGCACCGGTATTCCGGGCGGATGCCATCCTGGCCATTGCGCCTATCGCTTTTGTCACCCTGATCGAGCATGTGGGCGATATCACCACCAACAGTGCGGTCTGCGGTCAGAACTTTATGGTAGACCCCGGCATCCACAGAACAATCCTGGGCGACGGTATCGCTACCGCATTTGCAGGACTGATCGGCGGCCCTGCCAATACAACCTACGGTGAAAACACCGGCGTTCTGGCAGTTACCAAGAACTATGATCCGTCTATCATCCGGATCGCGGCTGTCTTCTCCATCATCCTGGGACTGATCGGTAAGTTCGGGGCGGTTATTTCCAGTATTCCCGGTCCTGTCAGCGGCGGTATCAGTATCGTTCTCTACGGTATGATCGCGGCGGTCGGCGTCCGTATCCTGATCAATTCCAGATTAAACTTCGGCAACAGCCGAAACCTGATGATCGCTTCGATCATCGTGGTTCTCGGAATTGGCTGCGACAGTATCCCGATCACCGGTACAGTGACCATCTCCGGTCTTGCGCTGGCTGCTGTAGTAGGTATTATCCTGGCTCTGGTTCTTCCCAAGGGCAAGGACGATGTGCTGGAATTTGAAGAGTAATTTATAACGGCAGATGAAAAGAAGAATTGGCCGCAAAGCGGCCGTCAAAAAATAAAAGCGCCTTTCAAGGCGCTTTTATTTTTTCTCACTATTTTTATATTTTCAGGACCACCTTTGTGACCACTCCCGCCAGCCCGCACAGCAGCATGACATGGATCGGATTCATTTTAAATTTCCGCAGCAAAAACATTGCTATCGCAAAGAATACCACATTTGCCCAGTTGGCATCCAGAATGCCGGACAAAGAGAAGGTTCCGTTCCAGAAGGCCATAATCAGAATATTGAGTCCCGCGGAGGCGATCAGCGCTACCACCACCGGACGCAGCGTGCTTAATACATCCTGAATCATGGTGGACTGTCTGTATTTATAATAGCAGTACGCTAAAATAGAAACAATAATACAGGACGGCAGGATACAGCCGGCTGTGGCGATTAACGCGCCCGGGAGACCTGCGATATGTGTCCCCACAAATGTGGCTGAATTGACCGCAATCGGTCCGGGAGTCATCTCCGCAATGGTGATCAGATCCGTAAATTCCGTCATAGTAAGCCAGCCATGCAGCGTTACCACCTGGTTCTGGATCAGGGGCATGGCCGCATAGCCGCCGCCGATACTGAATGCTCCGATTTGAAGGAAGCTTAAAAACAACTGCAGGTAAATCATGATTTGTCAGCCCCCTCTCTTTTTGCCAGCACAAAGTGCTTCACAATTCCAATTGCGATACAGATCAGAATAATATAGATCACGTTAACTTTAAATACAAAGGTTGCCGCAAAGGAAGCGACCATCAGAAATGCCGACAGCAGCTTCTGATTTTTCTTCATTACATTGGTACCCAGGTTGATCACAACATCCATAATCACGGCAGCCACACCGGCCTGCATCCCCTTCAGCGCCGCATTCACAATGACATTGTCCCGGAACGCCTGATAGAACAGGGAAATGACCGACAGAATAACAAGAGGCGGCAGAATCGTTCCCAGTATAGAAACCATGGCCCCCACCATGCCTGCAACCCGGTATCCCAGCAGGATCGAGGCGTTGACCGCTATCGCTCCCGGCGAGGACTGGGCTATCGCAGTCAGATCCAGCATCTCATCCTCTTCCAGCCAATGCAGTTCATCCACAAACTTTTTCTTCATCAGGGTAACGATAACAAAGCCTCCCCCAAAGGTAAACGTACTCAGATACAGTGTCGAGAAAAACAGTTTTCTCAGCACTTTGCCATCCGCCTTTCCGCGTCCGGCCGCTACTTTTTCTTCACTCATTTCTTCCTCTCCTACCTCCTGAATAATAATTCAACATAATAATAGTGTGAAACCGCTTTTGCTTCACACTTCATCCCTTGCTTTCTATCTTATTCCAGTATAGAATATAAGTAAAATATTATTATTTGATATAAAATATAATGAAATTGTTATGTATTCAATTTGGACGCCAAAACAGTGCTTTGCACTGGCGCTGTACCAGATGTTGATGTGTAAGCTTGCTTACCATATAACATGACACAGCGCATTGCGCCAAGGGTGCTTTTGGCGTCCATATTAATAACAGGAGACTACATTATGACAATACGCCATCTGCGGATCTTTGTCGCAGTCTATGAAAACAGCAGCATTACGAAAGCTTCTCAGCTGCTCCATCTGGCTCAGCCTTCGGTGAGCCTGGCGGTGAAGGAGCTGGAAGATTACTATGGGGTAAAACTATTCGACCGGATATCCAGACGTCTCTATGTCACTGAAAGCGGTATCCATTTCTACGGCTATGCTTCCCACATCATTTCTCTCTTTGATGAGATGGAAAAAAGCATCCGGAACTGGGATATGCTGGGCACCCTTCGGATCGGCGCCAGTATTACCATCGGCAATTTTTATCTGCCCGATCTGGTCCGGCAATTTCGCACTGCCTATCCCCAGATCCGTGTCCAGGCTTCCGTCTACAATTCGGAGCAGGCGGAAGAAAGTGTCCTGAATAACCAGGTGGATTTCGCCCTGATCGAAGGCATCCCCCGGCACCCTCACGTTAAACAAATTCCTTTTCTGGATGACAAGCTGGTTCTGATCAGCTCTCCGGATCATCCGATACAAAAGGAAGCTCCTGTTGAGTTCTCCCGGATCACCGCCTATGATTTCATTCTCCGGGAGAAAGGCAGCTCCGGAAGAGAGATTCTGGACAGCACACTTGTTCTGCATCATATGGACATCGAACCGGTCTGGGAGAGCGTGAGCACGCAGGCCATCGTAAAGGCAGTGGAGGCCGGCCTGGGACTCTCGGTACTGCCCTATCTGCTTGTCAAAAAAGATCTGGAAGAAGGTACCATCTGCACAGTACCTCTTCGGGATGTATCCTTTGACCGTAAGTTTTACATTATTTTTCATGAACATAAATATCTGACTGATTCAGCGGAAGCCTTTATCCAGATGTGCTTAAAGCTCGGTCAGAATCCGGCCGCATCTTTTTCCTCCGATCTGGGCAGACTTTAGTGCAGCAGCCGAAACAAACCCGTTTTAGGACTGGCTTGTCCATCGACACTATGCTATCATTTTAATTATCAGGGGGCTTCTGATGCTGCTGTTAACCTCAGACGGTCTTTCCTCCCCGGAGCTTAAGGAGGAAGCCTGCAAATTTTTATCCGGCGCCGGCAGCGCGGTGATGATTACCACTGCAGCCGCAGCCCGCAAGGAAAAGGACTGGTCGGTTCCCCGTCTGACCGAAGAGTTATATTCTCTCGGGCTCTCTGTTACTTACATGGATATTGAGCTGGAAGATCCATCTTGCCTGAACCAGTATGACGTCATCGAATTAATCGGCGGAAATCCCTATTTTCTTCTCCATCAGCTGCGCCGGAAAAATTTGAAGCCGGTTTTTCACACGCTGGAGAAGACGAAACTGATTATCGGGGTCAGTGCCGGCAGCCTGGTTCTCCAGGAACAGTTTGACCTGATCGGGGAATATACACCCGGTCTCAACCGTCTGACCGGACTTTCCGATACGGCGGGAATGGGGCTGACCGATCTGGAAATTTTGCCTCACTACCATCGTTTTCTGTCCCGCTTCGATCATTTCGAGGAGCGGGCCCGGGATTACGAGCAGCGCCGGCATAAATATGTGGTGCGTCTGAGCGACGGGGACGGTATTGTTCTGCATCAGGGATCTGTCCGTCTGATCCGGGCACAGACACAGAAACGGCAAGAAACATACAAAAGATAAGGGCTGAAAGAATCTTTCAACCCTGCGGTTTGGGCCTGTTCCTGTTATAGTAGGGCTCAAAACGGGAAAGGAATGGGTAGATTCATGAGTAAAATTCACAACGAACCCCGAATTAAATTTGCTCTGATCCGGGCCGTGCGCGGTCAGCTGGAACAGCGTGCCGCATGGCTTTATCTGCTCTGCGATGAAGGCAGAAAGCGGGGTCTTGATCCAAAAGAATTCAGCAGTGCGGCCATCCGGCGCTGCGGCCTGGGGCAGGGCAGGGATTTAATCCGCCAGGGTAAAACCACCAGCCTGAAGGGCCTGAGGAAGACCCTTTTTACCAAGCCGGCTCAGTGGATATTTGAAATGAAGATTATAAACTGCACCGATTCCAGGCTGGAGATACAGTTTCACTACTGTCCTCTGGTTAAGGCCTGGCAAAAGGCAGGCTGCAGCGATGAAGAGATCGCCACGCTCTGTGATATCGCCATGTGCGGAGACCGGGGCATCGGAGAGGCTTATGGCTGCAAATTAAACCTGAAAAAGACGATTGCCGGAGGTGATCCAATCTGTCATCTCATTTACCATAAGAAATAATTTGAACCGATGCAGAAAGAGACGGGCGCAAAACAGTTTACCTGTCCGCCCCCGTCTCTTATTTAAACGCTGTGTTTTCACCCACTGTTATTTTTTCAAGTACGCCTCGGCGTACTTGCTGCGAGCCGCACGTCATGCTTTGCATGACATAATGGCTCTGCAATCCGCCGGAGGCTTTATCTTGGAAAGAGACTAGGCTCCCACCAAGACGAATTTGTTATTTACTCACCACCTATAGAGGTGGGAGTCTTATCTGCTTCCATGATCAAACCATTTCGAAACGCCTCAATCATATCCCAGGTAAGGCTCAGGCTGGTATCATCCCGCGGGATCTCACTTCTTTTAAACCACTGCGCTTCCGCCAGCTCTCCGGTATCCAGCTCAATCGAATCAGGTCCGTCCAGATCTGCAAAAAATCCCATCAGTACTGACTGGGAAAATGCCCAGGGCTGACTCTTATAATAGCGGATATTTTTTACTTTAAGCCCTACTTCTTCCATAATTTCCCGCCTCAGTCCATCTTCCAGGGATTCTCCAATCTCGATATAGCCTGCCACAAGAGCATGTTTTTTGTAGTTTCTTCCCGCGTACCGGGTCAGCAGAATCCTCTCTCCGTCTACTATGCCCACGATTACCACCGGAGAAATTTTCGGGTAGTCCACTATGGCGCATGCCGGACATACCATCGCTCTTTCATCCTCCTTATGTATCAGGGTTCTGCCGCATTTTCCGCAGAAGCGGTGCGTGTCATACCAGCAGGCCAGATGAGACGCGGTCGCTCCCGCAAATGCCAGCCAGGACGGCGTTAATTCCCTGAACACCCGCATATTGCAGTATTGGAATCGTTTTGTCTCTTTTATTTGTTCCAAGGAAAGGAAGAAAGCGGTTCCGTCTACTGAAAATAAATACCGGTATTCCCGGTCCGGCTTCGGGATATTTTCCTGAACAGACTTAAACTCCGGCAGGATCATCCCCGTCTCCGTTCTTTCCAGCACGACTCTGCCGCCGTTATAGAATACCACATAATCCCCTGTCTCTGGTTTTCTTTTCCTGTATTCATTGTGATAGTGATGCGGTTCAATATCCTGAAACATTATTCCTGTCCCTCTTCTTCCCTCTCCGCAATTTTATACTGGTTCCTGCCCCGGCCCTTGGCCACATAGAGCGCCTCATCCGCCTTTTTATACAGGACTTCGTATTCGTCTCCCGGCAGTGCTCTCACAGCGCCGATGCTGATGCTGAGCGGCTCCTGTCCATCCAGCTCCAACTCATTTATGCCTCTGCACAGATCTTTGCATTTTATTTCCAAACCATACCGGTCTATTGCGCCGTTCAGGTAGATCATAAACTCGTCTCCCCCCGGCCTTCCCACGACATCACCGGCCCTTACACTGTTCCGGAGATAATCGGCAACCTGGCAAAGAGTCTTATCACCGGCCATATGGCCATAGGTATCATTGATCCTTTTGAAATGATCCACATCCACCAAAATCAAAGCAGCACTTTTGCCCTCCTTCAGCAGCTGTATATTCTGAATAACAAGGTTCCTGACCGTTTCTGCATTATAAAGATGGGTCAGGCTATCCAACTGTGCTTTTTCCCGCAGTGCATTCCTCTCCTGCATTTCTTCGTCAATCAGATGAAGCTTGCCCAGTGTATAAACAGGCTGGTCTCCGTCATAAACCGTGTCCAGCGCAAGATTTACCCAGTGATACTGATTGTCCGTATAATACATCCTCACTTCTCTTACACCGTTTTCCTGATGCGTAATTATATCTAAAAATTCCTGGCGTTTCCGGTCGTCTTCCTGATCCTGAGAAGGTTTGCTAAAATCATATTTCATTAATTCCGCCTTCTCATATTCCCCCTGTTTCGGGATCGACACGACCAGCGTCCGGGCCTTGTAATCATATTCAAAAAAGGATTCATTGACCAGTGCATAAACGCGAAAATGCTTTTTCAGTTCAAGCGCATTCTTTTTGCTCCTTCTTGCTCTGTCCCGCAGAAATACTAACAAAACGGCAATAATTGATAAAAAGATAATAACAAGGAGGACAACTGCTTCCACCGGGTTCACCCGAATCACATTCAGCAGTGAATAAGATGGCTTCAGAATGGTATTCTGATTGATAATCCCCTGCATGTCAGCCTCAGCAATTGAGGTCACCACTTTATTCAGGATTGACAGCAGTTCATGATCCGCAGGCTTTGTGATTCCAAAGCAGACCTGGCTTGACTCATAGCTTTGGGGAATCATTTTCAGGTTCCGGTATTCCGGCATGTTCAGATAATACTGAGCCGTATAGGCATCCACATAGGTATAATCAGCATCACCCTCCGACACCGCTCGGACACACTCATTAACCGAAGGATATCTGATATCCTGTCCGGCAAATTCCTCTGTTCCTGTATAGGTGTCTGCGATAGCAAGGCGTTTTTCCTTTATATTTTCTTCCTGGTTGTCTTCATTCATCAGCAGGATATACTGGGAAGAAATATAGGCTCTCGACATGGACAGTCCTTCTTTCCTTGCCACTTCGTAACTGTACGGCATACCGGCCACCAGGTCCAGTTCCCCGCTCTGAATCATCTCGTATAATTTTTCCGTTGACTCCACAGCCACCAGATCAAACTGCAGTCCGGTGTGCTCTGAAACATACTGAAGCAGGCCCACTCCAATTCCGCTCAGCTCACCATCCTTATTCTGATACTGAAACGGCGGCTGATCAACCAGCACCCCAGCCTTTAACACTCCGGCATGCGCCGCATATTCTTCTTCCGCCTCAGACAACAGAATTTCGTTCATTGCGGGAGAAAAGTATTTTTCAAACAGCGTAGTGGAAAAATAAGGGTCAACCTGTTTAATATTTAATATTGCTGCATTCAGTTCTTCCATCAGCCCGGTATTTTTTCCTTTTGTCGTCACAAAATAAAAGGGCTTCGGCGCAAAATGGGCAATAGAGCGCAGCCCCTCTATATAGTTCATACTGCTGTTTACCATAACGTCCGCCCGACCGTCCTTCAGTGCCTGTACCTGTTCTTCCTGATTCTTACAGTCTATATAGACCGGCGTAATCTGGTTCATGCTGCAATAATCTTCCACTTCCTGGCGAATCCGGCTGGCTGTCTCTATTATTGCAATCCGGAAGACCTGCTCCATCTGGGAATTCGGCACAATCTGCGCCTGATCATACAACACCTGCAGCACGGTATCCGAGGTACCATAACTGGTGGCAGAGTAGTCATACAAGTCTCCAAGGGCTTCATTGTACACCAAGGCACCCATCAGATCGACTTCTCCTTTTTCCAGCATTTCAAGCAGCACAGATAAACTATCATTCAGATTACCCTCTGCCTGAACAAATTCATAGTCCCATCCTGTATATTGAGCAATCTCTTCCAGATATTCATAGGTATATCCGCTGTAATTACCATACTCATCCAGATAGGTAAGACCCTCCTGGACCGGAAACGCCACCTTTACAGTACGATTCCCCCCGGAAGAAGCCTGTCCGATTTTATCCTGGCCGGGCAATAGAAACACCGTTGCAATCAGCAATGATACTATAATCCATGTTCTATTTCTTGTCTTTCTCACAATTGGCTCCTCTGCCTGTTTTATAACTCATATATTTTTTCGTTCGTTCCTTCACTTCATAAAAACCTGGGCCCTTTTTAAATGCTTCGCTCACTATTTTTCATTATACTAATACACAGCCATTTTCACAAGGGAGAAGTTCTTCTTACTCCTTCTACGGCAGCATATTCCTGCCTATCAAAAAACCGGAACGCATTCTATGACGGCGTTCCGGTTTCAATATTAAATTGATCAGCAGGTCAGAAGCTGAAGGAAATAATCGGAAGCATCACCCAGAATAGCAGCTGTATAAGTTGTATTCCGTTTAAACTGTGCTCTTACATCGATAATTGCCTCGCCCGGATTGGTCCTGCGGTAGACAGTTACCCGGTAAAATCCAGGTATAATATGGAGATAATCCGTATACTCTGTGTAATCCAGATCGTAGATAACCGGCTGATTATTCAGATAAACATCCAGCGGTTCTCTGATCGCAGCAGCATTATAGAATCTTACATGGGCGATTGCTGCCCCATTGCTGAAAATAGGAGCTACTACGCCCCAGCTCCACAGATTTCCGGTTCCATTATTTCCCGGAAGTGTGGGGGTAACAGGGCCTACCGGGCCAAATCCCGGTGTTGCCGGCTGATTCATGTCCGGAAGTTCGGGCATAACGGGCCCCACTGGGCCGAATCCCGGAGCCGCCGGCTGATTCATATCCGGAAGTGTGGGCGTAACGGGGCCCACTGGTCCGAAGCCTGGCGCTGCCGGCTGATTATCATTGGGAAGTTCCGGAGTGACAGGTCCCACCGGGCCGAATCCCGGTGCTGCCGGTGTATTATCATCAGGGAGTTCAGGTGTAACAGAACCGGATGGGCCGAATCCTGGAACTGCCGGTTGATTATAGTCTGCCATAACAAACCTCTTGCAAATGCTTTTACTGTATTATATGGGGTTGGCAAAAGGAAGTTCCTGATTTTGTTCTGTCGAATATGATCTTACTCATTACATGGCAGCAGCTCGATCAGCCGTTTTACCGCGTCCATAGGGAAATCCCTGCGGCCCTGCGCCTCTTTCAGCAGTTTTTCCAAAAAATCATGGGTATTGCGGCTCTGCGGGAGCATATAACCTGCTTCACGCAGAATATCCTCAGCCATAATCCGGTTGGATTTTGCAATCGCTGATGCAAACTGGCGGACAAACGGATCTTCGGAAGATTCCGCGGCCTTTTGCGCCGCGCTTTCCTGCTTCGTCTTGCTTTCCGCCAGGGCACGCATTGCCCTGATCACTGCCTGGTCCTTTTTCTGCTGGGGCGAATACTGATCCGGTACCAGGGAGATCGCATGAGACGGACATGCATCTACACAGAGCCGGCAGCCCTCAATGCATTTGAAAGCATCAATCTGCCCCGTCTCCGTATCGGTGGCTCCCACCGGACAAACATAAAGACAGAGACAGTCCTTTGTACATAATCTGATATTTCTAACTGCACGCATCGTATTACCCCCTTTGCACCTGTGTAATCTCAGTCAGTTTCATTCCCGGCACCTTGCAGACCGGACAAATCTCCGGAGCCTTATCTCCTATGTAAATAAATCCGCATATCTCACATACAAAAACATGAGTACCGGACAGCATAGCCTCCTTTTCTTTTTCAAACCGTTCCAAAAGAGAGGACAACATTCTGGTTACTTTCTCGCCCCACAAAAGAGCTCGTTTCGCTCCTCTGTCGGCAGCGGCTATAGCCGCCTCATTTCCCCGCGCATAGCCCTTCTGCAGATCCTCCTCCACCATCCGGCTTAATTCGTCAAGACCGGCTTTGCCATCATCCCCTGCCCGGTCATCATAATATGCCGCCAGTTCCAGGAACAGGCCGGCTTCCTCGGAAAGATATTGTTTTTCACAGCCCTTTGCCAGGTTTGAACACAGGGCGCTCAGTTCACCATAGCTCATCTCGCGCATTTCCCCATCATCTTCTTCCCGCTCAGGCTCCTTCACCGCCGCTTCCTCCTGCTGCCCGGTAAACACGGCCTTTGGCGCACCGCAGACCGGACAGGTAAAGTCCTCCGGCAGGTCCTTAAACCGGGTGCCCGGAGCTATTCCCCGGTCAGGAATCCCCGCCGCCTCATCGTACACATAGCCGCAAATAGAACACACATACTTACTCATACGTTTCCAATCCTCCTTTTTCAGATTACATCTGATCCTTACTTCTATAACCTGCCAGATTCCGTTTTTTGTTACTGTGATGAAACAAACACCGGCACGCTTCGCGAACCGTCTTATTGTATATCACGTAAAACAATAACAATAATTATTATTAATTATAACTATACACTGTTTCCACATTTTGTCAATCACAACTTCGCATTAACAATCATACAGTTCTGTTGTTTTTCTTTCATATATGTTCTATAATTAATACAAATGAGGGCAGCGTTGTTAGGCAGACAGGAAAGAGTTCTTTCCAGTCTGGTGATGAACAGAACAAATTCCGCCCCGGAGGAGGTCCGCAATGAACCAGAAGAAACCGGCTCAGCCGGCCAAGACCGTTACCGACCACAGAACCCGTGTCACGAAACTATTAATCCGCAGAGCCTTTACTGATTTGCTCCGCCAAAAGCCGATTCAGAGTATTTCAATCAAGGAACTGTGTGAAACGGCCGGAATTAACCGCGGAACCTTTTACTCCCACTACACGGATATTTATGATCTGATGACCAAGATGGAGTCGGAAATGATGGCAGATTTTCAGAAAGCGCTGGAGCCTCTTCTCTCCACCGAACAGGGTACTCTCACACCGGTGGAGATAACAACGGAGATCTTTCAGTGTCTGAAGGATAATGCTGATATCTGTACCATTACACTAGGAGATTTCGGCGACAAAGAATTTGCACTCCGGCTCATTAATCTGGGCCAGGAAAAATGTATCGAAGCCTATTCCCGTTTTTTTGATACGGCCAGCCCCAAGCAAATCGAATTTTTCTACGCATTTGTCAGCGCGGGCTGCATCGGCCTGCTTCAGAAATGGCTTGCCGAAGGTATGAAGAGCAGTGCGGAGGAAATCGCAGCCATCGCGGAAAATATTATGGTCCACGGAATGAGTTCGCTTAAAACTCAGTGGTTTGATAAGACGTCCTAACTATACTAATATACTGAATGCAAAAAGAAGATAGAATACAAAAACGCCGCTTCAACGATACGATGCCCTCAAGCAGGACACCAAGATCTAAAAGCGGCGTTTTTGCCGGGTCAGGACTACTGACGGCCCTGGGTTCTGATTCCAAAACGATTTTGAACAACAGTTCCCGAGTTGCCCTCCATATCCCTCTGGGTACCGGTAATGACATAATCTCCATCCGGCAGTACATCGTCAAAGCGGAGTTTAAAGGTGCCTTCCGGGCCAATAGCGGCCTCCAGGCACTCCCGCTGATTCAGACATATCACTGCAACATTGCCCGCTATTCCTGTTCCCGAAATAATGGGCTGGCTCTCACCGATTATCTGGCCGTCCGCAGGGTAGGTAATCACCGGCGCAGGTATGATATCCTGGTATCTCAGATAAAAGGAAATGGTCCTGCAGCTGATATATCCGCAATTGTCCTGTTTTACCGTAATGGTGTGCTCTCCATTTGCCAGAACAGCAGTGTTGGTCACGCCCCATCTTCCGTCCGGTCCGACCTCTGTGCAGAGACAGGCGGCATGGTCAATGACAACCTGAATTCCGGAGCCGGGTGTTCCAATCCCCTCGACGTAAGGCAGACGATCTACTGTTGTTCCGCGCGCAGGCACCAGAATGGTCAGCTGATTACACTGACAGCCCTGCCGCATTCCTGCACTGCCGAAGCCATTTTCAAACAGATTCATCGTATTCCCCTTTCTGGAACGTTTACGCGGCGGGATGGTGAGAAACACATCTGCGGTTCCCACCTGCCGTCAACGCTATTTGTGACGCTCCCACACAAACAGTCGTGTGAAAATTCCTGCATCAGCATGATTTTCACAGTTTACTCGTGCATATTATCATATGCACCCGGCGGCTGTTTCGGGAACAGGCCTGGCCCAAATAGTACAAAATAATTGTGCCGCAACCAAAAGGCAGCCGGCGGAAAAATTCTTCCGGCAGCTGCCCTTTTCTATTTTTTCGTATTATATTCCAGGATCAATCCTTTTTCTGAATGTATTTTTTAGCCGTCAGAAGCTCTGCGCACAAAATTGCGCCGCCGGCGGCACCCCGGACTGTATTGTGGGATAAGCCGACAAACTTATAGTCAAATACAGAATCTTCTCTTACGCGGCCCATGGAAATTCCCATACCGTTCTCAAAATCCTTATCCAGTGCAACCTGAGGTCTGTTATCCTCCTCCAGATACTGAATAAACTGCTTCGGAGCGCTGGGAAGATTCAGTTCCTGGGGTTCCCCTCTATAATTTTTCCAACGGTCCAGAATCTCTTCCTTCGTCGGTTTCTTTTCAAAATTGACAAATACAGCGGCGGTATGGCCATCCAGCACAGGTACGCGGATACACTGACAGGTGATTGCCGGGCCTTCCGCTTTCACAATCTGGCCATCCTCTACCTTGCCCCAAATTTTTAACGGCTCCTGCTCTGACTTCTCTTCCTCGCCGCCGATATAAGGAATAATATTTCCCACCATCTCCGGCCAGTCCTTAAATGTCTTGCCCGCGCCTGATATTGCCTGGTAGGTGGTAGCCACAACCAGCTTCACGCCAAACTCTCTGAGCGCATGCAGAGCGGGAGTGTAACTCTGGATCGAGCAGTTGGGTTTCACCGCGATAAATCCTCTCTTCGTCCCGAGACGTTTTCTCTGCGCCGGAATCACCTCGCTGTGCTCCGGATTCAGCTCCGGAATAATCATCGGCACATCCGGGGTCCATCTGTGGGCGCTGTTATTGGAGACAACCGGCGTCTCTGTTTTCGCATATGCTTCCTCAATGGCCTTGATCTCATCCTTGCTCATATCCACAGCGCTGAAAACAAAATCAACCTGAGAAGCAACCTTCTCCACCTCATTCACATTCATAACAACTATATTCTTAACCGCTTCCGGCATGGGCTTCTCCATCTTCCAGCGGTCGCCCACTGCCTCCGCATAAGTCTTTCCTTCACTTCTGGGACTGGCCGCAATCGTCGTAACCTCATACCAGGGATGATTCTCCAGCAGGGAAATAAAACGCTGACCAACCATTCCGGTTCCGCCTAAAATACCAACTCTCAATTTATCACTCATAACACACTTCTCCTCCATCCTGGTTTTCACAGCCATCCCGCTCCCATAACCGGTATCCGGTAAACATGCTGCATATTCGATCAAATATAGATAGAAAAGACAAATCCCCCTCCGCATGTTTTTCTCAGGCGGACATTTGTCTTTCCTTTGAATATCCTACTATTAAACACCTTAAAAAGCAACAAAATTTTATAATTTTGTAAATAATACCGAAGACAAAACCGAATCCCCGAAAATCTTTGGTGAAAATCCCACTAAAAAGTAAAAATGTTCCAAAGAAACGATGAAAAACCACAGCACATCTGCGGGTGAAGAGCTTACCTTCCCCATCTTACTACGTTCTTCACTCTTCCATCTTCATTCTTCCTTCTTCATTCTTCATTTTTCATTATTCCTTACTTTCCTCTCTCCCCTCCCACCTTCTCATCAGTTCTTCCAGATCGGAGTAAGACTCAATTTCATTGATCTTCTGCCGCAGCTTCGAAGATTTGGGATAACCGGAGGTATACCAGGCCACATGCTTTCTCATTTCCCGTATGCCGGTAAACTCCCCCTTAAATTCCAGCTGCATCCTGGCATGCCGGAGAATCATTTCAACTACTTCATGGATATCCGGCCCCTCCAGCTTTTCACCGGTTTCCAGATAATGCTTGATCTGGCCGAACAGCCAGGGATTTCCCCGTACTCCCCTGGCAATCATAATCCCGTCACAGTCTGTTTCCTGAAACATAGCCTGTGCGGACTCCGGGGAGTCTACATCCCCATTTCCAAATACCGGAATCTGTACTGCTTCTTTCACACGACGGATCACGTCCCAGTCGGCTCTGCCGCTGTAATACTGCTCCCTGGTACGTCCATGGACGGCCACGGCTGCCGCACCCGCCGCTTCCATCACTTTTGCAAATTCCACGGCGGTATCCTCCTCCCTGCCGAACCCCCTCCGGAATTTAACCGTAACCGGTTTGCGGATCGCTTTTACCACAGCCTCCACGATCTTTCCCGCAAGCAGAGGATTTTTCATCAGGGCGGAGCCTTCTCCATTATTGACAACCTTCGGCACCGGGCAGCCCATGTTGATATCCAGGATATCAAAATTTCGTTCTTCAATCTTCCTGGCCATCTCACTCATAATGACCGGATCACTGCCAAAAAGCTGGAGAGCCACCGGACGTTCCGCTTCCCTCACCTGGAGCAGGGCCTCCGTGTTCTTATTATTGTAGTAGATACCCTTGGCACTGACCATCTCCGTATAGATCAGATCGGCCCCCTGTTCCCTGCACAGCAAACGAAATGGCAGGTCGGTAACCCCTGCCATCGGTGCCAGTATTAAATTGCCCTGTACGTTTACATTTCCTATCTGAATACTCATCTTTCTGAAACCCGAGGCCCAACGCCTCAGCATTTTCCTTTCGGTTTGTTTTTTTCATAGATTACCCGAAGACCGGTCAGGGTAAGATGCCTGTCATAAATTCCGATTTCCCCGGTTTCATCCGCAATGATCTTTCCAAGGCCTCCGGTCGCAACTACCTTGAGCCCGTCATGGCCGTATTCCTCCCGCACCTTCCGGATAATATATTCGGTCTGACCGATATAGCCATACACCAGTCCCGCCTGCATACTTGTCACCGTATCCTTCGCCAGGATAGAAGCCGGCTTGGCGATCTCCACCTCGGGCAGTCTGGCAGTATCGTTCCACAGCGCATTCGCGCAGATCCGGATACCCGGACTTGTAATGCCTGCGGCAAACGTGCCATCCTCCGTCACCAGATCATAGGTAGTGGCAGTCCCAAAATCAATCACCAGAATGGGCCCGCCATACTGTTCAAAAGCCGCAGCGGCATCCACAATCCTGTCCGCTCCCACTTCCTTGGGGTTTGCCGTCTTTACCCGGATGCCGGTCTTCGTCCCGGTGCCCACAATCATGGGATTAATTCTAAGATATTTCTTTATCCCATTCGTAAAAGAATACATCACATTCGGCACAACAGAAGAAATGATGACAGCCTCAATCTGGGCCGCATCCACCTCCCGGTGCTTTAACAGGCTTAAAATGGTACTTCCATATTCATCCGAAGTTCTCGGCTGCTTCGTGGTCAGCCGGAAAGTCCCGGACAACTTCTGTCCGTCAAAAACGCCAAACGTAATATTCGTATTCCCCACATCCACCGCTAACAGCATAGCAATCTCCATTCTGAAACGTACGCAGCGCCCCTTAAATAGTATAATCCACGCAGGCTCTGGACGTATTCACCTTTTTAATAAACTCAACCACCTTCAAGTGTTCCGGATGCACCGCATAAACACTCAAGTCTTCCATACTGTCAAAATCACAGGTCAGACAGACCGTATAATTCCCAGCGTCCGCTTCCGCCATATTAACGCCGACCTCAATCGCCTTAAGCTCACTGATCTTTCCCTTTAAAGCCAGAAGCATCTCCTTCGCAATCATCCCATTCTCCGCCGCAGAGCGTCCCTCCGCCTCCTCGGCAAACCGAAACATAACCACATGACGAACCATAACCAAACTCCTCCTTAAATACAACTTTCAACTTACTCCGTTATTCATTCTTCCTTCTTCACTCTTCCATAATAAAGAACGTTTTATAATACAGTTCCAGTGCTTCCAGCAGCTCCTGCTTTGTCTCCCGGATCTCCTTAATCTTCAGACCGCTTCCAATCTCATCATAGAGCAGATCACTCTCGTCGGCCATCGCGCTCAGATACAGGTCTCCCTCCTCGTCAAACTCCAGCGAGAGGATTCCTCCCACATCTTCTGTAAAAAGGACACACATGATCTGGAGCTCGTCCTTCACCGGCTGAGGCAGACTGTCAAATTCCTCATTCAGATAATATTTTCTTTCATATGCATTGGATGCACAGAGCACCACACTCATATCCTGTCCTCCACCTCTTTTTTCTATCCTTAAAAGGCATTCTGCCGCCTTTCTCGTATTTTACCATCCGGCGGGCAGGACTTCAATAATAATTATCCGGTTCTTTTATACGTACCCGTAGATACCCCGGACCGAGACTTCCCCGGCGCCGATTTCCCTGCAGCTGCCGTCGGCCAGACGGATCAGAAGTTCCCCCGTCTCTCCGACTCCAAGCGCCGTCGCCTCATATTCCCCTGCCGGGTCCAGGATACGCACCCGACGGTCCTTATTCACCAGCCGCCGTTCATAATCAGCTTTCAGACGGGAGAGATCAAGATCGGCACAAAATATATCATAATATTCCTCAAAGCGCTCCAGAAATCGGCCCGCCACTGCTTCCCGATCGATTTCCTCTCCCTTTAACAGCCGCAAAGAAGTGGCCGTCTGCGCCACTTCTTCCGGAAAATATTCCATATTTGCATTGATGCCCATTCCGATCACCACATCCTTGATCTGATCGCCGGTCATATTAAGTTCCGTCAGGATACCGCACAGCTTCCGTCCTGCACCGACCAGGTCATTCGGCCATTTAATCTGTACCGAAACCCGCGTTACATCCTCAATGGCCTGAGCTGCTGCCAGCGCCGTAATGAGGGTGAGCATGGACACCTTCTCCACCGGAATTTCCGGTTTTAAGAGCAGGCTCATCCAGATTCCGGTTCCAGCCGGCGAATGCCAGCCTCTTCCCCGCCGTCCTCTTCCCGCGGTCTGATATTCCGCCGTCACCACGCTCCCGTGCCCGTCTTCACTGTCTGTAAAGTTCCGCACCGCCAGATTGGTGGAGTCCGTCTCCGTAAGATTGACAATGCGCCGGCCAATTATTCTGGTATTACAGTTAATTTTCTTCATTGCCCAATGTCGCAACCATAACTGCCTTAATCGTATGCATCCGGTTTTCTGCCTCATCAAAGACTACATCGGCATACTTCTCAAAAATATCACCGGTTACCTCATTTCCCTTCACCGCCGGAAGACAATGCAGTAAAATAGTGCTGTCCTTTCCCGTTTTTGCAAATAATTCCGCATTTACCTGATATGGTTTCAGAAGCGCAACCCGTTCTGCCGCCTTTTCTTCTTCACCCATGGAGCACCACACATCGGTATAGATGGCATCCGCCCCGGCAACTCCATCCGTGCTTGCCGTTATCTCAATGACGCCTCCTGATTCAGCCGCATACGCTTTGCAGGTATCCACCAGTTCCTGCTCCGGCCACAGGCTCTCGGGCGCCACAATCGTAAATTTCAGTCCCATCTTGGCGCTACCGATCATCAAACTGTTGGCCATATTGTTTCTGCCGTCCCCCACAAAGGCCAGATGCAGACCGGCCAGCTTTCCGAACTGTTCTTTTAAAGTCAGAAAATCTGCCAGGATCTGAGTAGGATGGTATGTATCTGTCAGTCCATTCCATACCGGGACGCCGCTGTATTTCGCCAGCTTCTCCACGGTATCCTGCTTAAAGCCCCTGAATTCGATGCCGTCAAACATCCTTCCCAGAACTCTCGCCGTATCCTCCACACTCTCCTTATAGCCCAGCTGAATGTCATCTCTTCCCAGATATTCCGGATGTGCGCCCTCATCCACACAGCCGACGGTAAAAGAGCATCTGGTCCGCGTAGACGGTTTTTCAAAAATCAGAGCAATATTTTTCCCTTTCAGGCTGTTTCCTGTGATACCCTGTTTCTTCTTTGCCTTCAGGTCTGCCGCCAGATTCAGCATGCCGTCAATCTCTTCCGGCGTAAAATCTTTCAGTGTTAAAAAACTACGTCCTTTTATGTTCATTTCAGGTCCCCCTTATTTTCCGGTAGTTTGTATTTTATTACATTTTCTTGTTATATTTATACATTACTATTCTTTTTCAGGTTTGTCAATTACTCAGAAAATCTTTTAAGAAAATAACGTATCCTCTTCCTGATCAGCTATTTTCCCGCTGCTCTGCTCCGGTATGCCCGCCCTGGTGTGGAGCATAATTACCTGCAGAATCACTTCTACAAATACAGGGAAGCGCAGCCCGTCCGTTTTTTCCAGCGCGCTGTACTTCTTTACGATCAGTGTAATCAGGCCCTCTATCGTATAAATATTATATTTTTTAATCCGCAGGGCTTTCGCACAGAGTTCCAGCATGGCGATATACAGATCCTGATAGGTCCAGTCCTTTCCAAGCCGCAGTTCTGCCGCCACCTCCGGAAATACCGTCTCAAACATCTGTCTCTGATAGAGCTCCGGGCGGGTATAGTCAAGCCTGGCCCACTCAATCAGAGCCATTCTGGCCGCCTCCGGTATCTCCGTCAGCAGACGGATATACTCTTCCTCCGGTTCCTCCGCCTGTATATAATAAACCTTCCCTTTCAGGCCCCGTATCAGACGCATTCCGTCATAGTATCCGATCTTCAGATTCAGCTGGCTTCTGTCCTTGTCAAAGTCCATAATCCCGCCTAAACCTACCCTGGGGGCCACCTCATAGACACTCACCTCCGGCGGTATCTTAATCCGCCTCTCCACGCCGAACCCATAGATACGGACGGAAATAATATCCCGGTATCCTCTGTTGATCAGCATGTCCAGGGGCACTTTATTGACCACGCCTCCGTCCAGGTAGCGCTTTCCATGCAGCTCCTCCGACTTGAAAAACGGCAGATAGGCGCTGGCCAGCAGATAATCTTTGATATAGCCCGGCTCCATCTGGGCATCGGTCAGATTCACCTCTTTCCTGTCATTCAGGGAAAAAGTGCCCAGCATAAATTCAATCGGTGAATTGCGTATTTTATCTTCATCAATATAGGTACTGATCATATTTTTCAGCGGAGTAATGTCAAATCCTCTGTCCGACAAAAATTTAATGGAATCCGCGCCGATTGTCCGGATATTCAGGGATTTTAAATCCAGGTGCATCAAAGACTGCATCTGATCATCCTTTACATCCATAATGCTGGAATACTGGATATTCGTCCAGATATTTTCCGCTGTCTCATAATCCCCCATGGTAATCAGCGCCCCGTTTAAAGCCCCCACCGACACTCCGGCAATTGCCTTTATCCTGATGCCGCACTCTCTCAGTGCCTTCCACACCCCGATCTGGTAGGCTCCCTTCGCACCGCCGCCCTCCAGTACCAGGCCGTATTCCTTTGATAAATCCAGCATTCTTAAAACTCCCTCTCAGCAAACACCATTCCCGCTTTGCGCGTCAGGCGCACTGCAAAAACACTTCTGTATTTTCTATGATGTAAAAAGGGAGTGCGATAGTTCGCACCCCCTCATTTCAGCTTTGCTTACACGCTTCTTATTTGGAAGCACCGACTTCCGTCAGAGATTTTACCAGACCGGCAACACCCTGAATTTCAGACGGTATAATAATCTTAGTCGCCTGACCATCCGCCGCCTTCGCAAAGGCCTCCAGACTCTTAATCTGAAGAACCGCATTGGTCGGATTGGATTCATTCAGGAATGTAATACCCTGGGCATTCGCCTGCTGAACCGCACGGATTGCCTCCGCCTGGCCTTCTGCCTCACGGATTGTAGCCTCTTTCTTTGCCTCCGCGTGAAGAATAGCCGCTTCCTTCTCGCCCTCTGCTTCCAGAATAGCGGATTCTTTCTTACCTTCCGCAACCAGAATGGTAGATTTCTTCTCACCTTCTGCTCTCAGGATGGACTCTCTTCTCTCACGCTCCGCTTTCATCTGTTTCTCCATGGCATCACGGATTGCAGCCGGCGGAATAATATTTTTCAGCTCTACACGGTTTACTTTAATTCCCCAGGGATCAGTAGCCACATCCAGGGAAACTCTCATCTTTGTATTGATAATCTCTCTGGAGGTCAGAGTCTGATCCAGTTCCAGATCACCGATAATATTTCTCAAAGTGGTCGCCGTCAGATTTTCAATTGCCATAATCGGGTTGACAACACCATAAGCGAAAAGCTTCGGGTCCGTAATCTGGAAGAAAACGACCGTATCAATCTGCATGGTTACGTTATCCTTCGTGATAACCGGCTGGGGCGCAAAATCCACAACCTGCTCTTTTAACACAACTTTCTTGGCAATCCGGTCCAGAATCGGCACTTTAAAGTGAAGGCCTACTCCCCATGTCCCCTGATAGCCGCCCAGACGCTCGATGACAAATGCCTGTGCCTGAGGTACGATCTTAATACAGGAAACAATAAGCCATAAAATCAGAACTGCCACTACTCCCAAAATAATATACTGCATTTATTTACTCCTCCTTCTCCGGTACTTCACTTACAATCAGCTTTACACCCCGTATTTCTTTGACCGCCACACAGCTGCCGGGTTCTATCGTCTGTTCCCCGTCGGCCCGTGCCGTCCATTCCTGCCCGTTTAATACAACGGTTCCGGTTTCGTTAAAGTTGTCGATCCGCTCCGTTACCTTTGCTTTTTTCCCAATCAAACTCTCATAATTGGTCTTGGTCCTCCGGCCGTTCAGATATTTGACAGCCCATGGCCTTGTAAAAATTAACAGCAGTATGGATACCGCTATAAAAATCAAAACCTGTACGACATCTCCTGCTCCCAGCAATGCAGCCAGAAATGCGATAAATGCCCCTGCTGCAAACCATATGGTGGTCAATCCGACGGTTACAATTTCAATAATCAGCAAAACCGCCACTGCTATCAACCAATAGTATGGTTGTATAACATCCATTGTACTCACCTCCTGTTGTCTGTCCGGATTTCTTTCTCTATCCGGTTATTATATATTTTAACCCATCCCTTATGCATTTTCAATGTGTTTTTCTTTTCTTATATGAAATAGGACTGCCGGTCGAATTCTGTCTTTTCCTCCCTTAATTTTCCATTTGACGAACATGTGTTTGCATTGTATAATAAAATCACTTTCGAACACATATTCTATATCATGTGTTTGGAATATTATTATTCCTGTTCAGCCCGATTATGACAGAAAGGAGACGTTTTGCGATGTCTGCACACACTCTTCCTGTCGATGTGATTGCTGTTTTCAATCCTTCCGGGGAGGTAAAACCTCTTTTTTTACAGGCAGAAGGCGCGCAGTACAGCCTTCTTCGGCTCAAGATAAACCGTGTTCTGTCTGTCCGGGAAGAACAATACGGCGGCATTCGCTGTTTCCATTACGTCTGCGAGACAATTCTGCCGGGAGACCGCATCCGGCTTCTGGACATTTATTATCACATTGATACCCATCGCTGGCTTCTTAAAAATCCGCCGGAACTTTAGGCCACCTGAAAATGACAGGCCCATCCGGCCTTGCCGCCCGGTATTCATTTTTAGGAAAGGAGAACTACTATGAGCTGCCCCAGAGTCATTTTTCATATTGATGTCAACAGCGCTTTCCTGAGCTGGGAAGCCGTATACCGCCTTCATTTTCTCCATGAGACTTCGGATCTGAGAGAGATTCCCTCCGCGGTCTGCGGAAGCCCGGCCGAGCGGCATGGTATTGTCCTGGCCAAATCGCTTCCTGCCAAAGCCTATCATATTTACACTGCCCAGACGATCAACGACGCGCTGAAGCTCTGTCCTCAGCTTACTATTGTACCTCCAAGATACGCTCTCTATGAAAAATGTTCCGATGCCTTTATGAAGATTTTAAGGGATTATACTCCCGATGTGGAGCAGTACAGCATTGATGAAGCTTTTATGGATATGACCGGTACTTCCCGCCTGTACGGTTCTCCGGTTGCCGCCGGGGTTATGATCAAGGACCGGATTTTCAGGGAATTAGGTTTCACGGTAAATATCGGAATCTCCAGCACCAAGCTTCTGGCCAAGATGGCTTCCGATTTCAAAAAGCCCAACCTGGTCCACACACTTTTTCCGGAAGAGCTGGAGAAAAAAATGTGGCCTCTTCCCGTGGAGGATTTATTCAGTGCCGGCCGTTCCACCTGCCGCAAGCTGCGTACTCTGGGAATCCGCACAATCGGGGATCTGGCCCGGACCGATCCATCTATCCTGAAATCCCAT
The DNA here is from genome assembly GCF_032380675.1 of Anaerolentibacter hominis. Taxonomy (NCBI): domain Bacteria; kingdom Bacillati; phylum Bacillota; class Clostridia; order Lachnospirales; family Lachnospiraceae; genus Anaerolentibacter; species Anaerolentibacter hominis. The sequence goes on along the minus strand of NZ_JAWDIX010000001.1, from coordinate 1,033,068 downwards.
TTCGGCAAACTGGGCCTCGTCCTCCACCGCTACGCCAATGGTATCGACGACTCCCCCGTCCTGACTGCCCGTCCGGATAACAAAGGCTATGGCAATTCCATGACCATTGATCATGACCTGGTTTCCCTCAGGGAAATGCGCCCCTACCTGCTCTCCCTCTGTGAGACGGTAGCTACCCGGCTGCGTGCCGACGATATGTACACTTCTGTTGTCTGTGTTTCCTATAAAGACTGCTTCCTGAGAAAAACAAGTCACCAGGCCACCCTCCTCTCGTCCACACATACGGCCATGGACTTATTCCATCAGGCCTCCCGCCTGATCGCGGAATGCTGGGACGGCACTCCGGTCCGTCAGCTCGGTATCCATACTACCCGTCTGTCCAGAGAAGGGAGCGCCCAGCTGGACCTCTTCTCCGGAGACCGTCCCCTTAGACAGGAAAAGCTGGAACAGGCAGTGGATACCATCCGTGCCCGCTTTGGCACCGACTCCATCAAACGGGCTGTCTTTCTCTCCTCCGGCATTCACCATATGAATGGGGGAATCCCAAGAGAAAAACAAAATCCGCCCCACGAAGGCGGATATTACTTATAAAAGTGAAAAACAGGAACCGGACTCACCATACCGGTTCCTGCTTCTAATCATGCTCATTTCTTAAGCCTGCGCACTGCTCTCGGCTTCTTTTTCTTTCTTGTGCGGTATCCTGTCCCCGGATTCTTCCATATAATGCCGCAGCCAGTTACCCTTCCACAGGTATAGCAGGGAGACAATAACCGTGGTCAGCCAGGAAACCGGATAACCCAGGAGAACCGTGCTGAGCTGGCCGGTGATCGGTGTGAGAATATTGACCCACAGCATCCGGAGCCCGCACATATTACCCACCATAATCAGCATGGCAACAAAGGATTTTCCAGCCCCTCTGAACGATCCGGTCAGGGACTGGGCAATTGCCAGCATCCAGTAGAACGGCACCAGCACATGCAGCATCAGCATACCGTAGGATATTACCTCGGCATCTCTGGAGAAAATCTGCAAAATATGAGATCCGAAGAAAAACAGCAGGATTGATATAGTTGCGCTATATATCAAACTCATAACTGCACCTACAACCACGCCCTTTTTCACACGGTCATACTTGCGTGCCCCGATATTCTGACCTGTAAATGTCATGGAGGCCAGGCCGAAACTGGTAATCGGCATGACGACGAAACCATCCACCTTCATATAGGAACCGCAGCCTGCCATCGCCGTAGCCCCAAACGAGTTGATGTTAGCCTGAATCACCACGTTGGACAGGCTGATGACACAGGTCTGCAGGCCGCTGGGGATACCCATCTTCAGGATACGCACCATCATCCGCTTATCCACCCGCAGCTTCTTCAGATCCAGGCGATAGGAATCTTCACTGCGGTTGAGAGCCAGAACAACCAGCACAGCGGAGATCATCTGAGCCAGAACAGTAGCGATGCCTACGCCTTCCACTCCCATGCCGAAGCCCGCCACAAAAAGCAGATCCAGTACAATATTTACAATGGAAGCCGCACAGAGATAGTACAGCGGACGCCGGGAATCTCCCACCGCACGCAGAATACCCGCTCCCATATTATAAACCAGGTTAAATAGAGAACCGCAGAAATAAATACGAAAATAGAGAATTGAATTCGGCATGACATCCTCCGGGGTTCCCATCATCCGAAGCAGAACCGGAGATAAAAGAATACCCAGACCAATTAAAATCACACCGCCGATCATCGCCAGGGTAATGGACGTGTGTACAGCCTGGGAAAGTTCTCTTTCCCTTCGGCCCCCATAGAACTGGGATATTACCACGCCGGCGCCGGTAGCGATACCGATAAACAGACCAATAATCAGATTAATCAGAGAGTTGCTGGAACTGACTGCCGCCAGCGCACTGCTGCCGATATAATTACCCACCACGATTGTGTCCACGGTATTATACAGCTGCTGGAACAGATTTCCAATCAACAAGGGAACAGAAAACAGCAAAAGCTGTTTCCATATGGTACCTTCTGTCATAACTACGTCATGACTGTGACCACGTTTCAAAACCTTCTCCTCACTTTCGTTTCATACTGAACAGCCTGTCCGGCAGAACCATTATTTTGCTGATCAGCCGGAGAACCATTCTGTGAATTCAAGTACGCCTCGGCGTACTTGCTGCAATCCGCCGGAGACTTTATCATTGTATTTATTTTATCCTCTTTCCATTTCAAACGCAACTAAGAATTCAATTATCCGCTGTTTGCCTGGGACAAATGAGAGTGCTATACTGTTTATAATAAGCGGTTACGTACGGATTTTTCAAGTACGCCTCGGCGTACTTGCTGCAATCCGCCGGAGGCTTTATCTTGGAAGGAAACCTAACTCCCACCATGACGAATTTGTTATTTACTCACCACCTATTGAGGTGGGAGTCTTATCTGCTTCCATGATAAAAATAAAATAAAGCGAACTGCCAAACAGAGGGGAAGTAATAATATGGCGCTTCAAAATGACCTGACCCACGGTAATGTGCGGTCTCACATCATTCGTTTTTCCATTCCGTTGATTGTATCCAACCTGTTCCAGGCGCTCTACAATGCGGTGGATATGTTTTTCGTCGGACAGTTTACCACCACGGCCCAGCTCTCCGCCGTGTCTGTCAGCGGGCCCATCATGAATATTATGATCATGACTATCTCCGGCCTGTCTGTGGCTGTCACAATCCTGCTGGGAACTTATATCGGGCAGGGGCACACACAGGATGTGAAGAAACTGGCCAACACCACCATTTCCATCTACGCTGTTCTCTCACTCGTCATAGCGGTTCTGGGATTTTTCGGCACGCCGCTGATTCTTAAGCTGGTCCGCACGCCGGAGCAGGCTTTTCCCTTCGCCGTCTCCTACCTGAGGACAATCTTCGCCGGTATTGTATTTATGTTTGGTTATAACCTGATCGGCGCCTTCCAGCGCGGGTTCGGGGACAGCAAGAGCAGTATGCTGTTTGTTATCGTTGCCGCCTGCTGCAATATTGTGCTGGACTATCTCTTTATCGCGGTTTTTCATATGGGAGCCTTCGGCGCGGCACTGGCGACCGTCATTGCACAGGGACTTTCGTTTATCATGGGTATTATTTATTTTCGTCTGAAAAAGCATGTCATAACCTTCTCTCCCAGGGAGATGCGGATTTCCGTACCTCATATGAAGAAATTCTTCCGGACCGGTATTCCGGCCGCGTTTCAGCAGTTTCTTCTCACATTATCCATGCTCACGCTAAGCGGTATCGCCAACAGTTTCGGCCTTGCCGCCAGCGCCGGCTACGGCATCGGGGTAAAGATTGACAGCTTTGCCGGTCTGCCAAGCGATGCCCTGAATATGACGATGGCCTCCTTTGCATCCCAGAATATCGGCGCCGGTGAAAAGGAACGGGCCAAAAAAGGGCTTCGCGAAGCGTTGAAACTGGGCTTTTTTGTGGCGCTTGCAATCGCTCTTGCCGTCTTCTTTCTGGCCATCCCGATTTCTTCTATCTTTAATAACGACCCGGAAGTGCTCTCCTACGCATCCTCCTATCTGAAATTGTCCTGCTTCGCCTATATTTTCTTTGCGTTTGTGCATCCCCAGATTGGCTTTATCCGGGGTTCCGGCAATGTGATCCAGACTTTGAAGAATGTGATTCTCTCCCAGTATCTGATCCGTATCCCCATCGCTTTTCTCGCCGCCCATCTCTTCGGTTTTCCGGGTATCGCCATCGGTGTCATCGCAGGACCCCTTTCCTCCACGATCACCTATGGACTCTATATCCGAAGCGGAAAATGGGACCCGGAGTATACGGCAAAACAGAAGGCTTGAGAAAACAGTTTAATCCCTGATTAAAGACAAAGAAGAAATTTTCCTTCTGCTGTTAAATTTTTACTGTTCGTGCTATACTAATCCATGACTGTATTTCTCTGCAGCCGCCTTTTCAGCGCTTGCCGCCGTACCTTTGTCCCGGCAGTGAAATTGTGTATAGAGGGGGATTTTATGTGGCACTACAAAATGATTTAACCCAGGGGAGTGTTAGACGGCATCTGGTCCGTTTCGCCATTCCGCTGATTATTTCCAATCTGTTTCAAGCTCTTTACAATGCGGTGGACATGTTCTTTGTCGGACAGTTTACCACCACAGCCCAGCTGTCCGCCGTATCTGTCAGCGGGCCTATTATGAACATTCTGATCATGACCATCAACGGTCTTTCCGTCGGTGTCACAATTCTGATCGGCAGCTATTCCGGCAATCATCAGGAAGACGATATTAAAAAACTGTCCAATACGGCAATTGCGCTTTACGCCATATTGTCTGTGGCAGTAGCGGTGCTGGGATTTTTTCTCACGCCCCAGATTCTGCGTCTGGTTCAGACACCGGAGCAGGCCATGCCCTACGCCATCTCCTATCTCCGGACTATTTTCGTGGGAATTCTCTTTATGTTCGGCTATAATCTGATCGGCTCCTTTCAGAGAGGGTTCGGCGACAGTAAAAGCAGTATGCTCTTTGTCATCATCGCCGGCCTGTGCAATATTGTTCTGGATTATATCTTTATCGGAAGTTTTCATATGGGTGCTTTCGGCGCCGCGCTGGCTACGGTGGCCGCACAGGCAGTATCCTTCGTCATGGGTATCTGCTACTTCCGGATCAAAAAGCATATTATCACATTTTCGCCGAAAGAAATCCGGATCTCCCGGCCTCATTTAAAGAAGCTGATGGTAACCGGACTTCCGGCTGCGGCGCAGCAGTTCCTGCTCAATGTTTCCTTTACAACCTTAAGCGGAATCGCCAACACCTTCGGCCTTGCCGCCAGCGCCGGCTATGGCATCGGGGTTAAAATCGACAACTTTGCCTTTCTCCCCAGCGACTCCATCAATCTTGCCATGTCCTCCTTTACCTCCCAGAATATCGGTGCCGGTAAAAAAGAGAGGGCAAAGACAGGCTTAAAAGAAGCGCTCAAGCTGGATGTGGCAATCGCTGCCTGCCTTACGGCAATTGTCTATTTCGGAGCGCCCTATCTGGCATCCATCTTCAATAAGGACGCACAGGTGCTCTCCTATGCCACGACTTACCTCAGGATTGCCTGCTTTACCTATGTCCTCTTTGCCATCGTACATCCGATGATCGGATTTGCAAGAGGTTCGGGCAACACCCTGTTTTCTCTGAAAAATGTCATCGGCTCCCAGTATCTGGTACGTATCCCGGTGGCATTGCTCTGCGCACATTTTATTGGATTTCCCGGCATTGCCATCGGAGTGGTGGCCGGTCCGGTCTTTTCTATTATAAATTATATTTTCTTTATTAAAAAAGGAAAATGGGATCATGGATATGTATAAAGGAGGCCATTCGTTATGGCACTGAGAAACGATTTAACTCAGGGTAATGTCAGGTCACATATCGTACGGTTTGCCATTCCTCTGATTATTTCCAACCTGTTTCAGGCACTGTACAATGCAGTGGATATGTTTTTTGTGGGCCGCTTCACCACCACGGCCCAGCTTTCTGCCGTCTCGGTCAGCGGCCCCATTATGAACGTAATGATTATGACCATCAGCGGCCTGTCCATCGGGATTACGATCCTGATCGGAAATTACCTTGGGCAGAATCAGCTGGATGATATCCGCCATCTTGCCAACACGGCGATCTCGCTGTTTGGCCTGGCCTCGGTCGTGATCGGGGCGCTGGGATTTTTGTTTACTCCCCAGATTCTGTCGCTGGTACAGACGCCGGCGGAATCTATGGACTTTGCGGTTTCCTATCTGCGCACAATCTTTGCCGGCATACTATTTATGTTCGGCTACAATCTGATTGTTGCTTTCCAGCAGGGATTTGGGGACAGCAAAAGCAGCATGCTCTTTGTCATCATCGCAGGCTGCTGCAATATCGTGCTGGACTATATGTTTATCGCGATTTTCTCTATGGGAGCCTTTGGAGCAGCTCTGGCAACCGTAATCGCGCAGGCCCTTTCCTTTCTTCTGGGAATCTTATATTTCAGGATTAAGAAACATATTATTACCTTCTCGCCGAAGGAATTACATATTTCCAGACCACATTTACGTAAGATTATTTCCAAGGGCCTTCCTGCCGCCGCCCAGAAGTTCCTGCTGAATATCTCCCTGGTCACGTTAAGCGGCCTGGGCAACAGCTTTGGCGTAGCCGCCAGCGCTGCCTACGGAATCGGAGTGAAGATTGACAACTTCTCCAATCTGCCCACCGATGCGCTTAATTCCGCCGTTTCCGCCTTTACCTCCCAGAACATCGGGGCGGATAAAAAGGACCGGGCCTACAGCGGCCTTAGGGAAGCGGTTAAAATCGGCTCGATTATTGCAGTGGCAACCGCCCTGATCGTATTCTTCTTCCCGGCGCAGCTCACCTCCATCTTTAATAAAGATCCGGATGTAGTTGCGACCTCGGTTTCCTACTTAAGGCTCTCCTGCTTCTCTTACCTGACCTCCGGCTTTGTCTATCCGCTGATCGGTTTTGTAAGAGGTACGGGCAATGTGCTGGAAACCTTAAAGGTAGTGACCATTTCCCAATATGTTGTCAGAATACCGGCAGCCTTTCTGGGCGCTCATTTCCTGGGTTTTCCGGGCATTGCAGTAGGTGTCATCGCCGGCCCGGTTGCCTCCATGCTGCTCTACTACCGTTATGTTAAACGTTTGAAACGAAAACAGTTCCAAACTTCTGATTAGTGCAGTATCGCAGTTATTCTATTTAGAAAGGATGTTTCTATGACGGATTATAATGGTTTTGATTTTGGGCCGGACGCCGCCGGCACGAAAGACCGGATTGACGGCTATCTGGTATCCGATATCCATCTGATTACCGGACAGGATAAAGCAGAACATTATACAGAGAAATTCAGAGATCTGGAAAATGGCCGCCATCCGTTTCATATTCCGGCTATGCTTGCCGCTCCGCTCTGGATGGCCTACCGGAAAATGTGGCGGGGCTTTGGCATTTACTGGTGCGTCTGCGCGGCGGTCAGTTTTTTGTGGTCGTTTCTGGTTCAGTCTGCCCAGAAATATTCGGTGATTTCCTACGATCTGTTCCAGCGAATCTCAGGTATCTCCACTCTGCTATCCATCGCGATTTCCGTCATCTTCGGCTTTGTGGCCTACCGGTTATACTGGAACCACACCAGGAGAATCCTGAGCCGGGCCGGCTGCAAAGACAGGGCTCCCGTCCCTGATCCGGCTCTGGAAAAGGGCCTGGCGGAAAAAGGCGGCACCAGCATCGGCTTCATCGTCCTGGCCGTAGCCTACAATTTCTTTCTCAATCAGCTGATCAACTATCTGATCGCTGTATTTTCAGGCACAATCAGCTGGTAAATTAGCTACTGTTTTTCCCGCGGGTCACTGTCTTGCTCCAGCTTTTGCACCGGTCTGACATATTTAAAATACTGTTCCGGATTATAGTAAAAATACATAATTCTGCCCGGAGAAGTATCGAGGGAGCAGCCATGGCCTTCATAATCAAATGCGGCCATGGCCTTTTCTATTTTTTCTTCCACGCTGCGGTTTTCCTGTTCGTAATCAAAGGGTCCGTGTTCAAAAACAATATATTCTGCTTCGGGGATATCAATCATATGCATATGCAAAGGCACTTTCCCGCTGTAATCGGGCGAAAGCCGTACACCCCAGCACTCTGTACGCGGGAAACCCCAGTCACAAAGCCTGCCGTCCGGGTCATTCCTGTATGCCATGATCTGACCGCTTCCGCAGTTAACCTCACTTCCGCCTTCATCGTCCAGTTTTCCTTTTATACTGTCTAACAAGCCGCAAATCGTTTCATAATCCTGTCCCGGAATCTGATTCTGCTTTTGCCAGAAATCCCAATAGCCGTTACTCTCATTATTCTTGATATGCAGAAATTTGTGCGCGGGTATGGTTATAAAATAAATTTTAACGTCCTCTGTGGATTTGATCATGCCAATCTCTCCTAAACCTAAAAAGTAGCGGTCAAAGGGGCTTATTTTTGTGCGGAGAACAACAGGCCTGGGATCTTTTCGATATTCGCTGGGCGTTATGCCATACGCTCCCTTGAACGCTCTGGTAAATGCCTCATGGGACGAAAATCCATAGTCAAATGCAATATCCAGGAGACTCTTGCCGCTGTCCCTCACCTCTTTCAACGCAAATGCCAGTTTCCTCTGCCGCACATAGTCTTTAAAAGGCATACCCGCTATTTCCTTAAATTTTCTAGTTGTATAAAATTCGGAATATCCCAGCCTGCGGGAAAGAAAGCGCAGGGTCAGCGCTTCGTCGTTATACCCCTTGATGCAGGTATCAATTTCCTCTGTCATTATTTGTATCTGTCTCTGCCACTCGTACACCTGTTTCACCTCTTTTCAACCGCTCTGCAGTTTATTATAGACATGTGCTAGGATTGCGGCTTGATTTTACTTGCTGTCTTTTTGTAATACAGAAGCGGCATAGCCGAAGCTACGCCGCTTTCCAATCCATTCGAGTTATTTTATTTCCCAGCGCTTTTCGCCTGAGCCGTCTCCACGGCCTCTTTCTTTCCGGCGCCGCGCTTTACACGCTTCACATCATAAATCAACCCGGTAAACGGCGGAATATCAATTTCCATGGAGTATTTCCACATCTTATAGGATTCTTTTTCCGTTTCCACCGGTTTTAAACGGCGCCGTCCGGTTCCGCCGTACTTCTTCACATTGCTGTTGAATACCTGGGTAATGGAAACCGGTTTATCATAGCCAAATTTGAACTTCTTATAATGGCGGTCTGACATATTCAGCACAATAATCAGGCTGCCATGCTTATTTTTCCGCTCATAGATGAACACGCTTTCCTCCGGACTGTCCACCACCAGCCAGCGGAAACTGTTGGGATCGTATTCTTTCTCGTAGAGAACCGGACTTTTCACATAAAACTCATTCAAATCCTTCCAGTACCGGTGAAATTCATCGTGCAGCGGAAATCCCAGAAGGTTCCAGTCCATCTCCGCCTTCTCATCCCACTCCCGGAAATGGCCGATCTCATTTCCCATAAAATTCAGCTTCTTGCCCGGATGGGTGAACATGTACAGATAAAATACTCTTCCCTCCGGGAATTTGGCGTCATAATCGCCCCACATCTTCTGCAGGATGGTGGCCTTTCCGTGAACCACCTCATCGTGGGACAGGGACAGCAGAAAACGTTCACTGTAAAAATACATCATGGAGAAGGAAAGTTTATAATAGTGATCCTTTTTGTACTCCGGCGGGATCTTCATATATTCCAGGGTATCGTTCATCCAGCCCATATCCCATTTATAATCAAATCCCACTCCTCCGTCCGCCACCGGCCGGGTAACGTCAGGGAATGTGGTGGAATCCTCCGCGATCAGCATAACATTCTTATTCCGCTTATGCAGGCCTTCGTTCATGGTTTTCAGGAAGTGCACGCCGCCTTCGTTCTCGCCTCTGCGGCTGTCTCCCTGCCAGTAGAGGATATTGCTTACCGCATCCATCCGCAGGCCGTCCACATGAAATTTCTCCAGCCAGAAATTAGCGGCCGATTTCAGGTAGCTGGAAGTCTCGCCTCTGAAATAGTTGAAGTTACAGGAACCCCACTCATTGTAGGCCACGTCCTCCGCATCATATTCATATAAAGGCTGCCCGTCAAACTTAAGAAGCCCGAAATCATCCGTCACAAAGTGGCCGGGGACGAAGTCCATAATCACGCCGATCTTATTCTTATGACAGGTATTTACAAAGGACATAAACTGCTCCGGCGTGCCGTACCGGGATGTCACGCTGAAAAAGCAGCTGACCAGATAGCCCCAGGAGGCATACAGAGGATGCTCATTCAGCGGCAGCAGTTCTACATGGGTAAAATGATTCTCTTTCAAATACGGGATCAGCAGTTCAGCCAGTTCTTCATAGCTGTACCAGGAACCGTCCTCCTTCTGACGCCAGGACCCGAAATGTATCTCATAGATACTCATGGGCTTGTCAAAGTTCAGGCTTCTGCTCTTCATCCACTGACCGTCCGTGAAACGGAAGTGATCAAGACTTGTAATAACAGACGCATTTTTCGGCGGTTCTTCCATCAGAAATCCATAGGGGTCCGATTTGTATACCATTCTACCGTCCTGTCCGTGAATCCGGTACTTGTACATCTGTCCTTCTTTTGCACCGGGTACAAAGTAAGTATGCGCGCCGGCCTCGTTCAGGCTCATCTCAAAGGGTTCCCAGCCGTTAAAATCTCCCACCAGTTCCACCTTTTCCGCCCTGGGGGCACAGACCCGGAAAACCACGCCGGCCTCTTCATTCTGCACATCAGGATGGGCCCCGAAATATTCATAAGCCGTAAAGCTGTTTCCTTCATAAAAATCTTTCAGTACTTTATCGCTCATAATAATGCTCTCCTCAACGTTTTATTTATGGAAGGAGATAAGACTCCCCCCTCTATCGGTGGTGAGTAAATAACAAATTCGTCTTGGCGGGAGTCTAATCTCCTTCCAAGATAAAGCCTCCGGCGGATTGCAGAGCCGCACAGATGTATTATGTCATGCAAAGCATGACGTGCGGCTCGCAGCAAGTACGCCGAAGCGTACTTGAATTCAGCTTCTGTCCGCTTTCTCATCTTTTACCATGGGGTGAGCATATGATAGATCTCCTCATAGCGCTTTGCGGACCTGGTCCAGGAAAAGTCCTTCTTCATGCCGCGGATAGCCATCTTGTCCCATTTATCCCTCATGTCATAGTAGACCTGTTTTGCATAATTGATAATGCGCAGCATTTCATCCGCATTGTAATTGGAGAAGGAAAATCCGGTTCCCGTACTTTCATATTCGTTAAATGGGGCCACCGTATCCTTCAGGCCGCCGGTTTCCCGCACAATAGGAATCGTGCCGTAACGCAGGGAAATCAGCTGTGTCAGTCCGCAGGGCTCAAACCGTGAGGGGATTAACATCGCATCGGCCGCCGCATACAGTTTATGAGACAAATCCTCCGAATAGAACAGGTTAGCGGATACCCTCTCCGGATAAATCCACTGGTAGTGGCGGAACATATTCTCATACTTCTCCTCGCCGGTGCCAATCACCACAAACTGGACGTTGGGATCTGCAATGCCGTCCATCACCCAGTCCACCAGGTCAAGTCCCTTCTGCTCGGTCAGCCGGGAGATAATCCCGATCATAAACTTATTTTCATCTTCCGGCAGTCCAAGCTGCTTTTGGAGCTGCAGCTTATTCTGCACTTTATTCTTCTTCCAGGTCTCCGCCGTGTAATTTTCATAAATATGGCTGTCTGTATCCGGGTTAAAAATCTCATAGTCGATTCCGTTGACAATACCGCAGAGTGCATAATTCTTAAACCGCAGTAACCCGTCCAGTCCCTCCCCGTAGTAGGAGGACTGTATCTCCCCTGCATAAGTATCACTGACCGTGGTAATATAGTCGGCATAGACAATACCGCCCTTTAGCATATTGGCCTCGCCGTTAAACTCCATGGCTCCAAGGGGTTGAAATACATATTCCGGCAGGCTCGTGAGATACCGGAAGGTATCCGTATTATAGATGCCCTGAAATTTCAGGTTGTGGATCGTCAGCATCGTCTTCGTACCGTAATAAAAACCGTTCTCCTGATACAGGGTCCTCAGATACACCGGAATCAGGGCCGACTGCCAGTCATGGCAGTGGATCACATCCGGTTTGAAATTAATTACCGGCAGGATGGCAAGCACCGCCTTGCTGAAAAAGCAGAATTTTTCAATGTCGAACTTGGCATCCGTGCTGTAGGGGGACCAGCCGCTGAAATAATATTCGTTGTCCACAAAGTAATACGTAATTCCTTCATACTCGCAGGACATGATGCCTACATGTACATGGGTAAATTTATGGCCGAAATCCATATAAAAATGATGGACATACTGGAAATTACTCCGGTACTCCCATGGAATACAGGTATAATTAGGCATGATAACACGCACGTCAAACTCTTCTTTATTCAATGCCTTGGGAAGCGCCCCCACTACGTCTGCCAGGCCTCCGGTCTTCATAAACGGAACACATTCCGACGCGGCAAATAATATTTTTTTCATTCTGACACCCCTTTCTTTTCTATCCTGCTCCAGTCCGTTTTGGCTTTTCAAACGGACTGTACTACTCACAACTTTACTCTATTATACCATTTTCAAGTGCAATATCAACAAAAACCATTGTTATATTATAGGGTTTTTTGTCATTTCCACCTAATTTTTTTGAAACATTATGTCGAAAGATGCAATTGCGGCTCATTTTCCAGATCAGCCGCCCTGCCGCTACGCATCCTGTTTTTATCCTGGGTGTGCCGCCCATTTTAAAAGGCCGCTGCAAACCAGCGGCCCTTTTTATCATATAATTCCTTTTAATGCCAGAAAAATCAGGACACAGGTAATCAAAATCAGACCAGCCACCAGCAGGCCGCCCGTTTTCTTCCCCTGTCCGGCTTCTTCTCCGGCCTTTGACGGAGCAACCAGCCCTGCCCTGCGCAGTGCACCGGCAACAGGCTTATAAATCAACAGCGTAATTGCCATGTTAAGTCCGCTCTTTAACAGATTAAAGGGCAGAAATGCCGGAAGCAGTAGCTCGACCACCTTATCCCGGGGATATCCCATATAAAGAGGCGTAATCAGGTAATTCCAAAGCAGCATCACTGCGGTCATCATGACACAGCCTGCCAGCAATCCCATAACCGCGCCTTTCAGACTATGCTTCTTTTTATAGATATAGGCGGCTGTACAGGCGAACGCACAGGTGGACAGAAAATTCATAATGCAGCCAATGACCCCTGTATCACTTATCGTAACCATCTCAATCAAAGATACTACAGCGGAAATCAGGAAAGAAACCATGGGGCCGAACAAAAAGCCTCCGATGGTGATGATCACATCCTTAGGATCATACTTCAAAAACAGTACCACCGGAACCCGTACCAGCACCGTCATCAGGTAGGCGATTGCGCACATCATGGCAATCATAGTCATTTTTCTCGTTTTTGCATTTGTATTCATTGCTACATCCATGCATACTGCAGTTTTGCAGCAGCTCATTGAAACAGGCTGAAAGGAATTCGAGCAGCATGGCCTCCTTATTTATATTTTTCCTTCCGTCATGTTTCTTCAGGTCCAGGTAACGGCGCAGACAGCAATCACAAACAAAAAGCACCTGAAAGCATATGTCTTCCAGGCGCCAAATACTATGTACTTCTGCGTACCGCATCTTCTTTCATCCAGACTATACTGTTGGTTTTGGAATCACACCAAATCTGCAGGTTTCCCTGCTCGCGGACTATAACCGCCAGTGGAGACTTTCACTCCGCCCCGAAGAATTATTCATTTATTTCATCCTTCACTATAGTCATTCCTGGTAGGTTTGTCAAGTCGAGCTGCCGGTAACCATAGAGATCGCGGACACAGGACTTGATTTCTTCCATCCCGCAAAGAAGCCCGGCCTTTTCACAGGCCAGACGGAATTTCTCCATCGTTCCGTCCCCGATTCTGGAACACCAGTAGCCGTTTCCAAAAGCCTTCCGGTAACGGGCTGACATCCCCGGAAACAAATCATCCAGTCTGGCGTAGAGATAGTCTCTCTGCCTGTCTCTCAGGGAGACAGGGAAGCCATACTCCCCATAAACCCATCTGGCTCCGGCCTCCGCCGACCGCTCCACTAGTTCCAGTATGTTTTTCTCTGTGTCATTCACAAATGGAAGCAGAGGCATGAGAAGCACCCCGCAGGTGATTCCCTCCGCACTGAGCTTTCTTATCATTTCAAGACGTTCCTTTGTGGTGCTCACATGGGGTTCCAGCCTGCGGCACAGGGCCTCATCCGCCGTGGTAATCGTCACCTGAACGACTGCAGGGGCCTGTCCCGCTATAGATCTCAGAAGATCCGTATCCCGAAGCGCCAGATCGGACTTGGTGATAATCATGACGCCGTATCCATACTGTGCCAGCAGGCTCAGCGCGCCTCTTGTGAGCTGTTCTTTCTTCTCAAAGGGATTATAGGGATCGCTCATGGAACCGGTCAGGACAATCCCGCTCTTTCGCCGGCTCCTTAACTCCTGTTCCAGCAAATACAGGGCATTTTCCTTTTTTCCCACCAGTTCGAAGCTGTCAATCCCATAGCACTCCGACCGGCTGTCACAGTAAATACAGCCATGACAGCAGCCCCGGTACAGATTCATTGTATAGTCCGTACCGAACCAGCCGTCTTTTCTCGCTGATAATATCGTTTTCGCGGGAATCTCTTTCATACCCATGCTCGCTTTCATTCAATCCAGTCTCTGCCGGAATTTTCTGTCTGTTTCGTCAAAACTTGACGAAGTTTTTTTCCTTATGTTAGAATTGTACCATTATTGTGTTCCGGAAGGGGTGTTCTTTTGTTAATCATCATCATTATGGCGGCAGGTCTTTTGCTGGGGTTTAAATTTTTCCCTCTGAAATGGAAAAGCGCCAACGAAAAACTGCAGTTAATCTGTACCGCCCTGCTGATCTTTTCCATGGGAGTCAAGCTGGGATCGAGGGAGAATATTTTAAGTGAGCTCTCTTCCCTGGGGCTGCGAAGCCTCCTGTATGCGCTGATTCCAATCGTCTGCTCTGTGATTGTCGTCTATTGGCTCACCAGCCGGTTCATGAAGCCGAAACACCATACAAAAGAAAAGGAAGTAAAATAACGTGGTTTTAATTGCAGTTGCCGCGCTGGCCGCAGGCATGATTTACGGTCTGTCCGGCGCACAGATCGGCCCGATCTCCTATTTAACGGAGCATTCCGACTATATCCTCTATGTACTGATGTTCTCCGTGGGAATCAGCATTGGTTTAAATAAAGCAGTGTTTCAAAACATCAAAAAATATCATATTAAAATATGTATCATTCCTTTTGGCATCGTTGCCGGTACCCTGATCGGCGGTCTGCTCTGCAGTCTGCTCATGGGACAGCCGCCGGGGGAGAGTCTGGTCATTGTGTCAGGGCTTGGCTGGTACAGCCTTTCCGGCATCCTGGTCACACAGGTCGTTTCCGCCCAGGCGGGGACCGTTGCTTTCTTAAGCAGCCTGATGCGGGAAATCCTTTCCTTTCTCTCCATCCCCTGGGTCTCCAGGAGGTTCAATTACTATACGGCGATTGCGCCTGCGGCAGCCACCAGCGAGGACACCACCCTGCCGATGCTGATCCGCCATACCAATGAGGAAGTGGTGGTTATGGCCGTGTTCAACGGAGTAATCTGCTCTGCCCTGGTACCGGTATTGATCCGCTTTTTCGGAGATCTGTTTTTCTGACGGTAAGGCCGCTTCGGCGGCTTTTTTCAATGGGAATCAGGGGATGCAAAACCGTATTCCAACCCGTTTTGCTCATTGTCAGTCTTTTCCATTCCGTTATGCACATTTATCCGCCATGTCTATCAATTATATAATATCTGTATCTTATGTCAAATTGATATCTCATTTTTTCTATAATTTCCAAATATTTACCGAACTGCAAAAGCAAAGTTTTTCGAATTAACTGCGAGAAATCCTCGATTCTTTCCTTATTTTATAGTATACTCAGAAAAGGCGGAACCTCTTATATGTACAAAAGCTAAAACTGGTTCCTGATTACAATGGGTTGGGCAATGGATCGTTAATTGCCCCTATATCGCTAAACTAAGGAGGCCATTTCATGTCACAGAGAACAGATATTCACAAAGTCCTTATCATCGGCTCCGGCCCAATTATTATCGGCCAGGCCTGCGAGTTTGATTACTCCGGCACTCAGGCCTGTAAAGCACTTCGGAAGCTGGGATACGAAATCGTGCTGGTCAACTCCAACCCTGCCACTATTATGACAGATCCCGAGACAGCTGACGTTACTTACATTGAACCCCTCAACGTAGAACGTCTGGAACAGATTATTGCCAAAGAACGGCCGGATGCATTGCTTCCCAACCTGGGCGGCCAATCTGGCCTGAATTTATGTTCGGAGTTAAATAAAGCGGGAATTCTGGATAAATACAATGTAAAAGTGATCGGCGTGCAGGTAGATGCCATTGAGCGCGGCGAGGACCGTATCGAATTTAAGAAGGCGATGAATGAACTCGGCATTGAAATGGCCCGCAGTGAGGTTGCCTACACTGTAGATGAGGCATTAAAGATAGCAGATCAGCTGGGATATCCGGTTGTACTGCGCCCTGCCTACACCATGGGCGGTGCAGGCGGCGGTCTGGTTTACAACAAGGATGAATTAAAAACCGTGTGCTCCAGAGGGCTTCAGGCCAGCCTGGTGGGACAGGTTCTGGTAGAGGAATCTATCTTAGGCTGGGAGGAGCTGGAACTGGAAATTGTCCGTGACGCCGAAGGCAACATGATTACCGTATGTTTTATTGAAAATATAGATCCGCTGGGTGTCCATACCGGAGACTCCTTCTGTTGTGCTCCTATGCTCACCATATCAGAAGAATGTCAGAAGCGCCTTCAGGAACAGGCGTACCGCATCGTGGATTCCGTACAGGTCATCGGCGGTACCAATGTACAGTTCGCTCATGACCCTGTTTCTGACCGTATTATCGTCATTGAAATTAATCCCCGTACCTCCCGTTCCTCCGCGCTGGCATCCAAGGCCACCGGCTTCCCAATTGCGCTGGTTTCCGCTATGCTGGCGACCGGCCTGACCTTAAAGGATATTCCATGCGGCAAATACGGCACGCTGGATAAATATGTGCCGGACGGCGACTATGTAGTAATTAAATTTGCCCGCTGGGCATTTGAAAAATTCAAAGGCGTGAATGACAAGCTGGGTACCCAGATGCGTGCGGTCGGCGAAGTTATGAGTATCGGTAAAAATTATAAAGAAGCGCTCCAGAAGGCGATCCGCAGTCTGGAAATCGGGCGCAGCGGCATGGGACACGCGAAGGATTTTGCTTCCCATACCAAAGAGCAGCTGCTCCGCATGCTGGGCACCCCCTCAAGCGAGCGTCATTTCATTATGTATGAAGCGCTGCGCAAGGGAGCGACCATTGAAGAAATACATGAAATCACCAAGGTAAAAGACTGGTTTATCAAACAGATGAAAGAACTGGTTGAGGAGGAAGAAGCTCTCCTCGCCGTAAAAGGCGGACTTCCGTCGGACGAATTGCTGATCTCCGCAAAAAAAGATGGTTTTTCCGATAAATATTTAGGCCAGCTGCTGGAAGTTCCCGAAGACGTCGTACGTGACCGCCGTATTGAGCTGGGCATGGAAGAATCCTGGGAAGGAATCCATGTCAGCGGAACTCCGGACAGCGCTTACTATTATTCAACCTATAACGCGGAAGACAAAAATCCGGTCAGCACCGATAAGCCGAAGGTAATGATCCTGGGCGGCGGCCCGAACCGGATCGGTCAGGGTATCGAATTTGACTACTGCTGTGTCCATGCCTCCCTTGCTCTGAAAAAACTGGGCTTTGAGACGATTATCGTCAACTGTAATCCGGAGACCGTGTCAACCGACTACGATACCTCCGATAAACTGTATTTTGAGCCTCTGACTCTCGAAGATGTTTTAAGTATCTATAAAAAGGAAAAACCGGTGGGCGTGATCGCCCAGTTCGGAGGCCAGACTCCGTTAAATCTGGCGGCAGATCTGGAGAAAAACGGCGTCAAGATTCTGGGCACTTCTCCCTCTGTGATTGATCTGGCAGAGGACCGGGATCTGTTCCGGGCTATGATGGAGAAATTGGATATCCCCATGCCGGAATCCGGCATGGCGACCACCGTGGAGGAAGCTCTGGCAATTGCAGCCAGGATCGGTTATCCGGTTATGGTTCGTCCTTCTTATGTGCTGGGCGGCCGCGGTATGGAAGTAGTATTTGACGACGAGAGTATGACCAGTTACATGCAGGCAGCGGTAGGCGTTACACCGGACCGTCCGATCCTGATCGACCGTTTCTTAAGCCATGCGACCGAGTGCGAGGCCGATGCCATCAGCGACGGGACCCACGCTTTTGTTCCGGCGGTTATGGAGCATATTGAGCTGGCCGGGGTTCATTCCGGTGACTCCGCCTGTATTCTGCCTTCCGTCCATATTTCTGATGACAACTTGGAGACCATCAAAGAGTATACCCGCAAAATCGCGGAGGAAATGCATGTTGTTGGCCTGATGAATATGCAGTATGCCATCGAAAACGGCAAAGTATATGTACTGGAAGCCAATCCGAGAGCATCCCGTACGGTACCGCTGGTATCCAAGGTCTGCAACATCCGCATGGTACCGCTGGCTACAGATATTATTACCTCCGAGCTGACCGGCCGTCCTTCACCGGTACCGTCGCTGAAGGAACAGGTCATTCCAAACTATGGTGTAAAAGAAGCGGTGTTCCCGTTTAATATGTTCCAGGAGGTAGATCCGATTCTGGGGCCGGAGATGCGCTCTACCGGCGAGGTGCTGGGATTGTCCCACTCCTACGGCGAGGCCTTCTACAAGGCGCAGGAGGCTACACAGAACAAGCTTCCTCTTGAGGGTACTGTGCTGATCTCCGTCAACCGCAAGGATAAAGCGGAGGTTGTGGAGGTTGCAAGAAGTTTCCATGAGGATGGATTTAACATCGTAGCTACGGGAAATACCTATGAATTGATCAGCCAGGCCGGTATTCCTGCCGTCCGTGTGAAAAAGCTGTACGAAGGCCGTCCCAATGTGCTGGACATGATTACAAACGGTGAGATTCAGCTGGTTGTCAACTCTCCGGTAGGCAAGGACAGTATTACCGATGACAGCTATCTGAGAAAAGCGGCCATCAAGGCCAAGATCCCGTATATGACCACCATCGCTGCTGCCAAAGCTACCGCCAGCGGAATACGCTATGTGAAAGAACATGGGCAGGGAGATGTACATTCCTTACAGTCTCTCCATGAAGAAATTCACGATAAAGAGTAAATTCTAACCGTAATACGATAAAAGAAACAGAGCTTCCCTATCAAAATGGGGGCTCTGTTTCTTTGTTGTCAGATGTCTGCACTTTTATTTTCTCACTCCGAATAGAGCTTCCATGCAGTCATGTTCCGCCGCGTTGATCAGTTCCGCCGTAAAATCCGGAACAATCTGCATCAGATACCTGCCAAGCTCCTTTTGGCTGTCACCGTTCTTCCCTGTGATTCCAAGGATGCGCAGGCGCAGTTCCCGCATTAATTCGTTACCCGATTTCTCTTCCCGGTAAAGCTTCAGCACAAACCCGGCGATCCGGTCCATATCTTCCCGGTACAGGCACAGTTCCGGCACCGGCCTTCCCGCGATCAGACAGGCCAGAGCCCCTCTCAGGACCTGAGCGCACACATTGATAAACAGCGTTTCATAATCATCGTGAAAACAAAGCAGATACTCCCGCACCTTCTGCTCATCAAACCAGCCCAGGAACTGCTGTTCCAGGGACAGGCAGGAAAGATACCGGTCGATCCGATCGATGCCCCTGCTCTCCTCCAGCGAACCGATGACCGGATAATCCAGAGTCAGAATATGGTTCTGCGGACGATACCTGGCATCGTAATAGAGGAAAAATTTCGGCATCCCCGCCGTCAGGGTGTCACGGAGCGCTTCACTGCCATAATCGCAGAAGTCTGTAAGGATAGCGTGATAGCGTTCCTTCGCCTCGTGTACCTTTTGAAGAACCAGCTGATATCCTGCCTCACAGGCACTTCTGGCTGTCAGTCTCCCCTCGGTTTGGACGGGAAGCCTGCCGTCCTGTCCGGTTAATTCCCCAATACAGTACAATACGGCTTCCATCAATGTCCTGGCCGTCTCATAGGGCACCGAGGTACTCTCTCATAGCTGGTATACTTCTGTGTCAGTTCCGTCACCAGCGGAAGCAATTCTTCCGGTTCAAACAGCAAATTCTGATCCATATTCTCATCCTTTCTCCAGTCAATTGTGTGAAAGTTGATTTTACACGGGTTCGAATTGTATTACAAGACTGGAAAAAAAGCGGATTTTGTGGTATAGTAATAATAGAAAAAAGGAGATTTTGCGTTTGCAATATCTCCTTTTTACTTTTATTCTATTCCTTCCTCTATTCATTTCCGGACGCCGTCAAAAAATCAAATCCTTTCTCGATAATCTGCTCCATCCCGGTTGCGCCGGGTATATGCCCGTTGTGTTCAATCAGCTGCATCGTTACATAGGGATTCTTCGTATTCTCCATAAACTGTTTCATTGTCTTTGTTGATGTTACGATATCGCAGCTTCCCTGCATGATAAGATAGGGAATGGTCACTCGTTCCAGATCCTCCCACAGATCCATCACCATAATTTCCTGCAGAAGGCTTTTATTCTTCTGGTAACCATTTACCATAACCGCTTTCAGGTCGCGGAAGGAATAGTCCGGACTGGTCAGAAGGCTGACCAGCATACTGCCAAACGGCAGTTTTCCCCCATCCTTTGCCTGATACCCCTGCGTATATTTGCGAATCCAGCCCGCCATCTGCTTGAAGTCATCCAATGTATGTTCTTCCCGGGCCTTGATAACCGCAAGCTTTTCCTTCTGTCTGCCGGACATCTTCGCCTGCTCCAGTTCAGCATAGACCTCCTTATTAAATGACAGCTCTCTCAGCACCTGCCCGTAAACCAACACACGGTGCAGCAGCTCTGGCACACGGCAGGACGCTTTTAAGGCCAGTACCGATCCCCAGGAAACCCCAAAGAGATTCACCGCATTATCCGGAAATTTCTTTTTTACTTCCTGGATCAGATCCACCGTCATATCAACAAAATGCCCGCAAGCAAAGTGGTCATCGATGGGATGATTATTGATTCCGCACCCCAGCTGATCCCAGTACACCATGATAAACCGCTCCGTTATATCCGGAAACATCCCCCTGCACCCTTCGGAAAACGGGAACGGAGAGCCGGGCCCTCCGTGAAGAAAGATAATAACAGGTGCATCCTTACTTTTTCCATCCAGCAGTACCTTTTGCTTATAGCCTCCCAGTTCCCAGCTGACCAGCTCTGAAACCTCATTTGAGGCAATTACCGCTTTTCTCATCTTATTCATTTCCCCTCCATTTTTACCTTAGCTCTCCGCCACTTCTATCTGGCACAGCTTCATGGCGTCCAGCGCGGTCCGATGGCTCTCCCGCGTCACACAGGCGCAGCAGGAAGCGTCAACCAGAATGGGAACCTCTGTAAAATGCGCCTTTAAAAGAACCGCATTGGACAGCACGCAGATTCCGGTGCAGACGCCCACCAGCTCAATGGAGGTAATCGTATCCTCCCGGTTCAGCTGTTCCAAAGCCTGAACCAGTTTTAGGGAGGCGAACGTATTTTTCTCAAATATATCCTCCGGCTCCCCCAGTGCCTCAGCAATTACCTGGTTCAGCTGCCACCCGTCCGTCCCTTTGATACAATGGGGGACGGGCAGTTTTTTCCCTTCCTGCGTATCCATATAATGCTCATCGTGGGTATCCATCGTAACATAGATCCGATATCCCTCTTGTCTCCGGACACGTATTTTATCCGCCGCTGCCTTTACGACGGCCAGAGTATCCGGATTGCCCAGTGCTCCATCTATAAAATCGTTCTGCATATCCACCACAATTAAGATCTTATTCATCCTTTGCCATCCCTTCCAGATTTCCCATAATCTTTTTGACCCCGTATAACAAGGCATCCATTTCCTCCCCGGTAAATCCCTGCCATATCACTTCGTCAAGGGCATTGAAGATCTCTCTGACCTGCTCTGCCTTCTCCTCCCCCATCCGGGTGAGGGCAATCCGGTGGGAACGCCTGCAGTCCGGATTTTTCTCCCGGCAGATCAGTCCCGCCTCTTCCATCTTATCCAGGGTTCTGGACATAGTCGTTACATCAATATCACACAGATCTGATAATTCCCTCTGGGTCATGTGGTTTTTAGTCAGAAGGCTGTTCAGAATCCGCGGCTGGCCCTGGCCTACCGTAAGACCCAGTTCTAGAAAATGCGGCCTTAAAAACTTTCTTCGCATTAAATCCAGTTTCAGCAGATTCTCCCGTACTTCTTTCTTTTCTGCCATCCCGTCACATCCCTTCTAATCCAGCTCAAACTGGCCGGTATACAGCTGATAATACCGTCCCTTTTGTTCCAACAATTCTTCGTGGTCCCCCCGCTCAATAATCTTCCCTTTTTCCAGCACCATAATCGCCTTAGAATTCCGCACAGTGGAGAGCCTGTGGGCGATAACAAATACCGTCCGGTTGTTCATCAGCGCGTCCATCCCCTTCTCGATCAGCTTCTCGGTACGGGTATCAATGGAACTGGTAGCCTCATCCAGGATCAGCACCGGAGGTCTGGAAATAGCGGCTCTGGCAATGGCCAGGAGCTGGCGCTGTCCCTGGGAAAGGTTGCTGCCGTCCCCGTAAAGCATCGTGTTATACCCTTCCGGAAGTCTCCTGATAAAGGAATGTGCATTGGCAATCTTGGCCGCCTCCCGCACTTCCTCATCAGACGCATCCAGCCTTCCGTACCGGATATTATCCGCTATCGTCCCGGTAAACAGATGGGTATCCTGGATAACCATGGACAGAGACCGGCGCAGATCGTCCTTCTTAATCTCCCGGATATCAATGCCGTCATAGGTGATCGTTCCGCCATTTATCTCATAGAACCGGTTAATCAGATTTATAATAGTAGTTTTTCCGGCTCCTGTGGAACCTACAAAAGCAATCTTCTGCCCAGGCTTCGCGTACAGGCTGATTTTATTCAGAATCTTCTTGCCCGCGTGATAGCCAAATTCCACGTCTTGAAACCGCACATCTCCCCGCAGAGGTATTAATTCCACCGTGCCGTGCTCCAAAACCCGCCTCCAGGCAAAATCTCCGGTGTGCTCCGCACACTCGGTCAGCATCCCGTCTGATTCTTCCCGCACATTGCACAGGGTAATGCTGCCGCCATCCAGTTCCGGCTCCACTTCCATCATCTCAAAGATTCGTTCCGCACCAGACAGGGCCGCCAGCAGGAAATTGAGCTGCTGGGTGAACTGATTCATGGGCATGGCGCTCTGGCGCACATACACCAGATAGGAGGCAAGGCTTCCCAGATCCATCAGCCCGGACAGCACAAACAGGCCGCCCACACAGGCAGAAACCGCATAATTAAAATAGGAAAGCGCCACGATAGTAGGAATCATCATGCCAGAATAGGTCAGGGCCTTGGTGGAGGCTTTCCGGAGTTTTTCATTTCTCCGGCAGAATTCTTCGAAGTCCTGGTCCTCGTGGTTAAAAATTTTCTCCACCTTCTGCCCGGCTACCATCTCTTCCACAAAGCCGTTGATCGCACCCAGGTTCGCCTGCTGCTCGTTAAAGTATTTCCTGCTCCGTTTGCCGTTCAGTTTGATAAAGGCAAACATCAGGCCCAGGAATACCATGACAATCAGCGACAGCCGGAAATTCAGCACAATCAGCATGGTAATCGTTCCTGTAATCATAATAAAGCTTTGTATCATCAGAGTAAAGCTGTTATTTAAAGCCTCTGCAATCGTATCCACATCGTTTGTAAAATGGCTCATCAGTTCACCGTGGGTATGAGCGTCAAAATAGCGCAACGGCAGCTTCTGGGTATGGTTGAACAGATCCTGCCTGATCTCTCCCACCACCTGCTGGGCGGTGTGCACCATCAGCTGGTTATAGCCCAGGGTAGCCAGTACGCCGGTAAAATACATAGCCGCCATCAGGAGCACCGCACGAACCAGTCCTGGGATATCGCCGGGAAGAATAAATTGATTAATCACTGGTTTGAGCATATAGGTTCCCATAATATTTGCCAGGCTGCTGATCAGCACCATCAGCGCCACCAGGGCGACGGCAATCTTATGGCTTCCCAGATAGCGGAGCATCGTCTTTAACGTTTTCTTTGTATTTTTAGGTCTTTTATATCCCAGATATCTCGCCATTACAGATCCGCCCCTTCCTGCTGAGAATAATAAATTTCCTGATAAATCTGGTTAGAAGCCAGAAGCTTTTCATGAGTGCCCACAGCATCTATTCTGCCATCCTCCAGAATAATGATCTGATCCGCATGGGCCACGGAAGAAATCCGCTGCGCGATAATAATTTTCGTCATATCCGGCAGTTCCTCTGCCAGAGCACTGCGGATTTTGGCCTCGGTCGCGGTATCCACCGCACTCGTGGAGTCATCCAGAATGAGTACCTTGGGCCGTTTCAGGATAGCCCTGGCAATACACAGCCTCTGCTTCTGGCCGCCGGATACATTCACTCCGCCCTGGCCCATCTCTGTTTCGTAGCCATTTTCCAGGCGGTCAATAAATTCATCCACACAGGCAATCCGGCAGGCTTTCTCTATCTCCTCATCGGTAGCGTCTTCCTTGCCCCACCGGAGATTTTCTTTTACTGTGCCGGAAAACAATGTATTTTTCTGCAGCACCATGGCAATGGAATCCCTCAGATGTTTCAGCGGGTATTCGTACACCGGACGGCCGTCGATCAGAAGGCTTCCCGAGGTAATATCGTACAGTCTGGGTATCAGCTGCACCAGCGTTGACTTTGCAGCTCCGGTCTGACCGATAATGCCGATGGTCTGCCCGCTCTTTATTTCAAAGGAAATATCGGAGAGCACAAACTCCGGCGCTTCCTTTTTATACTTAAAATACACATGCTGAAATGTAATATCGCCCCGTTCCACGGAACTATCCTTCACCCGGTCTTCTTTGATATCAATATCCTCGTCAATCACTTCCAGAATACGTTTTCCGGATGCCAGGGAACGGGTCAGCATCATAAAGATATTGGAAATCATCATCATGGAATTAAGCACCTGCATCACATAGCTTAAAAATCCGGTCAGTTCTCCTACTTTTAAACCCCCGATCTGGATCTGACGTCCGCCGAACCAGAGAATACAGAGAATCGTGGTATACATGACCAGCTGCATCGCGGGCATATTTAAAGCGGCCAGACGGAATGCCTTCTCCGAGTTGGTCCGCAGATTGGTATTTACCTTCTCAAATTTTTCAATCTCATAATCGCCCCTTACATAAGCCTTTACCACCCGGATCGCCGTGAGGTTTTCCTGGATAATCCGGTTGACCAGGTCAATCGCTCCCTGCATTTTCGTATACAGAGGCCTCACATGAAAAATAATCTGAAACAGCAGGACGCCCAGAACCGGGACCGCAACCATAAAGATTACCGCCAGCTTGGCATTGATGGTAAAGGACACGATGATAGCCGTCAGCATCATAAGCGGAGCACGAAAAGCTGGACGAATCCCAGTGGAAACGGAATTCTGAATTGTGGTAACATCGCTGGTCAGCCGGGTGATCAGCGAAGATGTCCGGAAACGGTCCGTATTGGCAAAGGAAAAACCCTGAAGTTTCCTGTACTCTGCCTTTCTAAGCTCCGCTCCAAGGCCCTGGCCGCACACCGCGGCAAACCTGGAACCCCCAACCCCCAGGGCAAGAGATCCCAGAGCGCAGATGGCCATGAGCCCGCCCATCCTGAAAATATAGGCTTTATCGCCATTTGCCACGCCGACATCCACAATATTTGCCATGATGAGCGGAATCACCAGTTCGAACATAGTTTCAAAAAAGACGCACACAGTCGCTCCAACTGCATACATCCTATACTTTTTCATATACGAGAAAATTCTTTTTAACATAACCGCTTCTTCCTCCACTTATTTTCTCTAAACGCAAAAGGTGCTCATACAACAATTGCATATACAACTATTGTATGAGCACCTTTTCTTTTTGTCAATCGGTTGGATTCATTTCTTTTCCAATAAACGCTGCCCCCCTGTTATTTATGTATTCCGGCCTGCTGCCGCAGTTGTGTTATGAGAATAAATTCTTTCTATTACCGTAATAGGTCAATAAAAATGTGATGTTACATCACCGAAACATGAATTATTTTGTGATTTCAGTTATAATTCAAGGACTTCTGGTAAATCGGTGCTCTATATTTATACAGGCTCATACATGACATACACCTGTCATGTTCTTTGTAGTAGACTGTAAAAGGTAACCGAAAGAACTGGAGACAAGTTTGAGACGAAGCCTCAAACTGCTGTGATGCAGCATGAGAAATCGTCTGTACGCTTTTCTCGCGCGTGTCGTCGCAAAACCGGCTTCGGCATGGAGGTAATGATGAAAAAGGTAGTGGATACATTTGTCCCGATGGGCGGCAGACATTGCATCACCAACGCATTAAAGCAGATGTTCTATTTTTATGGTCTGCCTTTATCGGAAGAAATGCTGTTCGGAGTAGCATCCGGGCTGTCATTTCTCTATCTGAATCAGGCGGCTTCGCCCATGATCTCGGGCAGGACAAAGATATTTGAATTTGAACAGAAGCTTGCCAACCGGCTGCATATTGAAATCAAATGCAGGCAGCCAAAACACTATGACGGGGCATGCATGCATACAAAATCCATGCTGGATCAGAATGAACCTGTTTTGATCTATGCCGATATGCCCTGCCTGCCCTATCTGAACCTTGAGCAAAGCAGTCATTTCGGAGGACACGCTGTTGTGATCTTCGGATATGATGATGAAAATGAATGTTATTATGTAAGCGACAGAGACAATCATGATTATGGAATACGGACACCGGCCGGAACCAGCTCAAAAGATTATCATCTCGTCCGGTATGAGGATATGAAGCTGGCAAGAAACAGCCGTCACCGGCCATTTCCCGCCAACAATAAGTATCTGGAGTTCGACTTTTCCGGCTTTCGGCCTGTTACTGCTGCTGTTATCATCAGCGCAATCAAGGAAACCTGTGAAACCATGCTAGATCCGCCCGCCAGACTTTTAGGCCTGAATGGAATCGCCAAATTCGCCAGAGAAATAAAAACCTGGAACAAATTTGGCAGTGACAAACTTCGGCTGGCGGGAATCACAAATTATTTTCAGATTCACGCAGACGGAGGTACCGGGGGAGGAATATTCCGGAATATGTACGGCTGTTTTCTGCTGGAATCAGATGCCTGTCTGCCAGGGCTGGGGCTGGCCGCTGTCGGCAGGGACTACATTTCCTTAGCCGGACAGTGGGATAATCTGGCCTCCTCTATGCGGTCGCTGGGTGAGACCGGCGATACGGTATTGCTGGATGAAATGAGTAAAAAGATTACATGTCTATGTGAGGCGGAGCGGGCCCTGCTCCTGGAATTACAGCGTATATGTAAACGGGCGTCTGTTGACAGTCTATGAAATATTTTCATAAACACATGCGGTGCACTGCCTGCACCGTCTTACTGTAATGAGAGCCGGCAAACCTGTGAGTAACCACGGTCTGCCGGCTCTGCTTATCTGATACCTATTATAAATACATAGTATTCTTCCTTTCTTCTATTCGATCTCATCCTGATAAACGGCAACCGCGGAGGGATCGTAGCGTTTCCCCATGACATGCTTTGCCTTCCGGTTTTGTACCGTATCAAAGATGATAGAGAAATCATAGTCCGGCGGATACAATTGATCCGCCGATACCTGTAACTTAAGACGGTTGTGTTTCACCAGCCGTTTTTTCCCCTTGATCTGGACAATAACATCGCCCTTCTCGTCCGCAGGCCGGTATACGATCCCTGTTTCGCCCTCCGGCAGAACCATAACACTGTCTCCCATCTGGAATTTTCCGGAGATATCAATCTGCCCGGAGGGCGGCGGAAGACGTTTCAAACGGCTTTTCGGCGCTGCCATTTTCGTTTCAGCAAAATGTTTATTTCCTTCTTCCGTCCCGTATACCTCACAGCGGGCCTTCTCAAGCAGATGTTCCGGCAGCCCCAGCCTCTTTGCAATCAGCAAAGCGCAGCTCTCTCCTGATTTTCCGATTTCCAGACGGTATAAGGGAGCCAGACTTTCCGGGTCGAAGGCCATTCTGGCGCTGGTGATCCCCTCTGTCTGCTCTGCGTAAGTCTTTACTTTGGAATAATGGGTGGTAACAAGGAACATACACCCTCGTTCTTTTAACTCATCCAGTACGGCTACCGCAATCCCCATCCCCTCCGCCGGGTCTGTTCCACTGCCCAGTTCATCCAGCAGCACCAGGCTGTCCGGGCTTGCCTTTTTAAGAATACCGATTACATTGTTCATGTGTCCGGAGAAGGTGGACAGGTTCTGAGAAATATTCTGGCTGTCTCCGATGTCACACAGAAACGCATCCCGCATAGCAAGATAGCTGCCCTCCCCGCACGGAATATGGAGCCCGCACTGGGCCATCATCGTAAACAGGCCCACCGTCTTTAAGGTTACCGTCTTGCCTCCTGTGTTAGGACCGGTGATAATAATGCCGGATATCCTCTCATCTATTTTCAGATCCAGCGGCACACATCGTTCTTCCGGCAGAAGCGGGTGTCTGCCCTTTCTGATATCGATCCGCTTCTCCCCGCCGATCTTCACTTCGCCCGCCTTTTGATCCGCACTTAATTTTGCCTTGGCAAATAAGACATCCAGCACCTCCATAATTTCCATATTTCCTCTTATGGCATCCGTGTAATCGGAAACTGCACTGCTGAGAGAATACAGGATACGGCATATCTCATCTTCCTCCTGGTAGTTCAGGCCGGTAAGCTCCGCCTGTATTTTCCCTACAGAGTCCGGCTCCATAAATACAGTAGTTCCCCTCTGTGACGTTTCAATAACGGTTCCGGGGAACTGGTTCTGAAACTGCCGCTTAACCGGCAGCACATAGTGCCCGTTCCGGGTTGCAATATAGCTGTCCGCAAGCTGTTTACCCCGGCTTTGCAGCAATTTTGTCAGTCTCTCCCTGATCTGGGATTCCAGCGCCTCCTTTTTTCTCCTGATCTGACGAAGCGCGGGACTTGCTTCATCCAGAACACCGTCCTCTCTGACACAGCGTTCTATCTCTTCCCGCAGTTTTACAAGCGGGTCAAGGCCCATCCCATATGCCGAGATGGATTCATTTTGCTCTGCACCTCTCTTCAGATAAGAAATCATCCTGCTGCTGGCCGACGCAAATCTGGATACCCCGACCAACTGTTCCGTGGTCAGCATGGCCCCGGTTTTACTTAATTGAAGCAGCTTTTCCAGTCCGCCCATAGCAGCAAGCGGCGGAGCACCGCACGCATCTAACATCTGTCTTGCCGCTGTGGTCTCTCTCATCTTTCTGCGGCAGATCATTTCGTCCAGGCAAGGTTCCATTTGCTCGAATACCTGCTTTGCCTGTTCTGATACAGCATAGTTTTTTAATTGTTCTATTATATCGTAAAATCCTAGTGCTTTATAATGTGGATTCAATGTCATTCACTCCTCTAATCTAAAAACTCATCGGCAAACACTGCCGTACAGTGAAATACTCTGTCTCTCCCGGTTAAATCAATCGCCATAAAATTCTGATCGGGAAGATCGAGGGAGGATGTAAGTCCCAATTCCCTGCCGGGGCGATATCCCATCCGCGGATAATAGTGCTCGCTTCCCACCAGCACAGAAAGCTCAAAACCAAGCTTTGCAGCGATCCGATGCCCCTCCTCGATCAGGCGGGTGCCCACACCCTGCCTCTGATATCCCGGCAAAACTGCCAGCGGAGCCAGAGTCAGCGCCGGTACATCCCCGACTTTCATCCGGGTAAACAGTGCATAACCAACAATCATCCCGTCTTTCTCCGCCACCAGCGCCAGCTCCGGGATGAACCTGCCGCTTTGTCGCAAAGCTGTTACCAGATCCTGCTCCGTCCCGCTTTTGTGTTCGGCCGTTGCGAAGGCGTTCTTCACCATCTCATATATCTGAATATAATCTTTCTCTTCTTCTCTTCGAATTATTATCATAATTACCTCCATTACGAAGCTTCCGAGATCTCCGGCTCTCCGATGCTGTCATTTATACTATTTTGTAACGTTTACACTATGTGAAGCACAGTTCTATCAACATTGGGGTAAGCAAGGACATGATTTTCCTGAAGCCAGTTCCTTATATAAGAACATAGAATCCCGCTTGCGGGATTCTCCGCCTGCGGCGGGTTGCTCTGGCAACACAATTTCTTTCCGCCGCAGTGCGATCCCCCGGAGGGTTTTTTATTACATAAGAAACGGGCATAGCCGCAAAGCTATGCCCGAACAGACTTTTATTTATGAATAGCAATAAAAACGGAGTAATCATGTACGCCGTACCTAAGCTATAAAAAATAAGAGCTGTCTTCCATAGTCCTGCAGGAAACATCGCATAAAAAACAAAGCGGGCATAGGATATTTTCTCAATAACCGCTTCTATCGTCCTATGCAATTCTGTGCTTCACTACAGATCCGACTCCAAAAGACACCTCTTCCAATCTTTTCAAATTTAATTGACCTGCCTTACGGCAAGTCTCTTACTGGTTTTTTATGATAACATAGAAGGCCGCGGCTGTCAACTTGGTAAAATTATGATTCTATTTATATAATCAGGGTGTCAAAACACCAGTGCGCTGCACTGACTCTGTACCATACACAGATATGTAAACTGCTTTGCCATATCCTTGTTGTGGACATATCAAGACTATGATAAGATGCAATAGACGAATAAGAATTTAGGAGGGCAGATAAAAATGGAATATAGAATAGATGCCTGCTGTGGAAAAAGTATTGATGTAACAGCAGGGCAGCAAATAACGATTATTGATATTGAGGGCGGGCAGGTGGTTGATTTCTTTGCAGAGAGCAGGAAAAATCCCGAAGAATTCTTATCGACCGGAGTCACCATAGATTGTAATGAATCTTTGCGGTTATCGGTTGGAAATCATATTTATTCCAACCTTTATCATCCAATGTTTGAAGTGATATATGATGAGGTTAACGAGCATGACCTGCTGCATCCATGCTGCCGCCCTGAAATGTATGAATTCTTTTATCATAATGGTAAGGGACATTCTAACTGTTTCGACAATATAAATCATAGTCTGGGTGAAAAAAGGCCGATCATTCACCCTGTAAACATTTTCATGTATACGAAGATCCATACAGACGGTTCCATTTCTGTAGAGCGCCCGCGGTCAAAAGCCGGGGATAAAATTATCCTAAAGGCTGAAATGGACATGCGTTTAGGTATTGCAGCCTGCAGTGTATCTGAGAGTGACTGCAACAGCGGGAAATGTTCAGCAATCAAAATACTCATTGAAGATGAAAGACCGGCGTCCTAATACTACAGCTGCCAGTGCTCTAATTCCGATAATAACTTTATTCCCAGCACAGTTGCCGGGATTCTATCATTTGGCGGCAGATTTGATAATACTACAACTGCCGTTCCCGTTCCAGGACGGAAGCCCAGATAACTATTATAATCTCCCGTACCGCCGTTATGCCAGATAATATCGTTCTCGCTGTCAATAATCCAGGACATACCTATCCCGTCCATATGGATGCCCATAGACTTATTTCGCTCGGCAGAAGCATTGATTGATTTCAGGCCTTTATGACATTCGGCAAAATACGGATTGCAGTCAAGCTGCATTTGAGCGTAGGATAGCATATCGGATATATTCGATGTAACAGCACCTGCCGGCAAATAGGCGTCACTTGTTTTCCAATCCCAATAGTTACCCAGATCTCCGTTTCCGTCAGAAATCTTTGTAGCGGTCAAGCCCAATTCGTTTTGAGCAAAGTCATTTAACAGATTTACATAATCGGTATTATATACCGATTCAAGCACAAGCCCCAGTACCGCATATCCATAGTTGGAGTAAGTAAAATCGTACTCTTCCCTATCCATGCTTAAAGCATTTGCTTTATCAATCGCCATTTCTTTTGTGATACCGTAAAAGTCATTTCTTCCAAGAAGGAAATTTACAGCCATAGGGTATTCGAAATAGTATCCCTTATAACCCGATGAATGGGTCAACAGTTCTTGTATTGTTGGGTATTTGTTATCGTTTGAGAGAGGCAAATAATGATCTATTGTGCAGTCAAGACTAATTTTGCCATCATCTATTGCCTTGTTTATTAAGGCGGCAGTAAAGGTCTTTGTGAGTGATCCTATTTCGTATGTGTGAAGCTGGGCTGGGAGCTCTTTTCCATCTTTTCCGTACACCTTGTATGACATTTCCCCGTTTTTAATAATACCTACGGTTATAACTGCATTACGGTTATTCTTCGTTGTGTATTCAAGAGCTTCAGTAAATGTCAATTCCGGTAATTTGCTCAATTGGTGTTTGCCGTAAATGATAAATCCACCCAGCCCTAAACCAATGCAAAGAACGATGAATAGTGTCGCTATCATCATTTTCTTCTTTGAGCAGCTCTTGTCAAAAATAAAATATCTTCCCGTATGCTTTTTATACTCGGTGTATGGTTCCCCGAACGTATCAGACAGGAACTTTTCCTCCTGTAAAATTTGCAGGTGCAGCATTACCACCGCATATAGTACAAAAATCAAATGGAGGTAATTAAAAAATGCCATAAGCAAACCGAGATACATAAGGTCAAATCCGAGAAAAGCAGGATTGCGGCTGAAACGGTAAATTCCTGTTGTTACAAGATCGGTTTTATCCTTTTCTGGTATGCCGGCTCTCCAGCTGTCTCTCATCGCCGCCATCGCCATAATAAAGACGAGAACGCCCAGCGCCGCAATAACAATGCCTGTCCAGGCAAAGGATGATTTCCCCATGCGGAATTTACCGATAATGCTGATTGCTTCGACAGGGACAATGGCATAGGTTGCGAATTTCATCAATATTTCAATAATGAGCGTCTTGCGCGGTTTGTTCCCTTTACCGATTTGGTCTGTTTTTATGCCTTTTCTATGTTGCAGTATCATCTTTGTGAAGTATGCAAGATAAAATGCTGCAAACACAGCAACAGCCGTTATTTGAATTAATTCCACCGGATCATCTCCTCTGCATAATTGAATATATTACTGCTTCACAGCACTTTTTCCTACTTATTTGATGTAACATTTTACTCCTACCATAAGTCCGCCTTCGTCATAAATGTACTTGTCCATACTAAAATACTCCCGTATAATATATTTACATAAACAGCTATTGTACAAGGATATTTGTGACGGAGCATCACAGACAACCTTTAGACGGCACGCCCATCACAAAAATGCTCCGGAAAGGGATTAATATGCATGGACCAAGGTATATAGAAAAGATATACGCACTTATTTTCTTGTGTTTAGGCTGTGCTTTCATCGCTATGGGGGCGCTGTGTTTTATAGGAATCGTAAAACCGACGGAAAGCTCAAGCGTAAAAGACCCAGTTATGATGGGAATTATATTTATTTCCCTCGGTACGGTCTTCTGTATCGTACAGACTATTTTAAGAGTTGCCGCATCTGCAAAGAATAAGCTGCATAGCATGCTGTTGGTAAACGGAACTAAAATCCGTGGAACGGTAGACAAAGTGTATCTGATGAAGTACACCCAGTATGGACAAAGATCTCCTTATAGAGTTTTCTATACCTATACTTACCAGGGGGAACCATATCATCACAAAAGCGATCTATTATGGGATAAACCTAATTTTCAGGAAGGTGATTCCATTTGGGTCTATGTAAATGATACAGGGAAGTCAACTATTGAGTTATAGCGCAGAGGGCCGCATAACCAGTGCCCGCCAACAATTTGAAAATACAAATATGGCTGATGAATCCTATTGGCTGCAATATATACTTACAAATATAGAAGGCCTCACCTATGAAGAATATTATGATAACTTCTATACCGGAGGCGGGCTATCCAATTCCTGCTATCCGCTCATAAACTTCAGACAGCACTAAGCTTCACGGTGCCAAAGACGTTTTTACCTGCAGTTTTCCCCAGAGTTCACTCTTTCACCCGCTCGAAGAGCGGTTTTCACCGGACCGAAGGTCCGCCTTTCACCATTCCACGGAATGTTTTCACTTGCGGCATCGCCGCAGCTTTCACTCTCTCACCTCGTTCTTCATTATTCATTCTTCCCTCTTCATTATATTCACTCAAACTGCATCTCATAGTAATGGGCATATAGTCCATTTTTCTGCAGCAGCTCCTTGTGCGTGCCCCTCTCCCGGATTCCGTTTTCCGCTACCACCAGAATTTCGTCCGCATTGCGGATGGTGGAGAGCCGGTGGGCAATCGTTATGGTGGTACGGTTTTTCGCCAGTTCTTCCAGACTCTGCTGGATAAAACGTTCGCTCTCATTGTCAAGCGCACTGG
Organism: Anaerolentibacter hominis; assembly: GCF_032380675.1. Classification (NCBI taxonomy): domain Bacteria; kingdom Bacillati; phylum Bacillota; class Clostridia; order Lachnospirales; family Lachnospiraceae; genus Anaerolentibacter; species Anaerolentibacter hominis. Next base: position 999,003 of record NZ_JAWDIX010000001.1, on the reverse strand, counting down.
TAGCCTCGTCCAGAATCAGGATCGGAGGGTTCTTTAAGAACACCCGGGCAATGGCGATCCGCTGTTTCTGACCGCCGGACAGCCTGGTTCCCCGCTCTCCCACAAAAGTATCGTATCCGTCCGGAAGTTCTTCGATGAACTCGTGAATATTGGCTTTTCTGGCGGCGGCAATGATTTCCTCCATGGACGCGCCTGGTTTTCCGTAGGCTATATTTTCCCGAACCGTCCCGCAGAACAGATAGACATCCTGCTGCACGATTCCGATCTGGCTGCGCAGACTTTCCAGGGTCAGTTTCCGCACATCCTGCCCGTCAATGGTGACTCTTCCTCCGGTCACATCATAAAATCTCGGCAGCAGGGAACAGATCGTGGTCTTGCCGCTGCCGGAGGGTCCCACAAGAGCAATCGACCGGCCCGCCGGAATCCGGAAGGAAACATTTGAAAGCACCGGGGTGTCATCATCGCTGTAGTGAAATGACACATCTTCATAAGAGACGTCCCCTTTGACATTTTGCAGCACACTGGCGTCCGGCTCATCCTGGATATCCGGTTCCGTCTCCATGACGGCGAGAAAGCGCCGGAATCCGGACAGCCCTTTCTGCATCATCTCCGTCAATTCCACGAGAATCTGAATCGGGCTGATAAAAATACCGATGTACAGGGCATACATGGCAAGATCCGCCGCCTGCATCTGTCCCCTGGCGATCAGAAAGCCGCCGAACACCAGCGTGACCAGATACATCATCCCCTGGAAAAAGGAGTTGCAGCTCATGAAATTGCCCATGCATTTATAATTTTCCCGTTTGGATTCCAGGTAGCCGTGGTTGCTTTTCTGGAACTTTGCACGCTCTACTTTTTCATTGGCAAAGGACTGCACAACCCGGATTCCCGCCAGGGTATCCTGAAGACTTGCGTTCACGTCCCCGATCTTGCGCCTATTTTCCATAAATGTAGCCTGCATGCGCCGGTTCTGGCTCATGGAAAACAAAAACATAAGGACCATGAGCACAGTCAATGGGATCGCCAGTCTCCAGTTGATCAAAAACAGGAAGATAAAAGAGCCCACGATTTTAATCAGAGAAATAAACAGATTTTCCGGGCCGTGATGGGCCAGTTCCGCGATATCAAAAAGGTCCGAAACCAGCTTGCTCATCATCTGGCCTGAGTTGTTCTGATCATAATAAGAAAAAGAAAGCTTTTCATAGTGATCGAACAGCTGCTGGCGCATATCCCGCTCCATTCCGGCTCCCATCATATGCCCCTGATAGCTCACATAATATTTGCACAGGCTCTGGACGATGTACATAAGGAAAAGCCCTAATGCAATGGGCAGAAGCGCTTTCAAAATAACCGGGCCGTCCTCCATGAACAGCGTCCGGGTCAGCAGCCGCAGAATCTGAGGAAACGCAAGGTCCACCAGGCTGATGCAGACCGCGCAGAACAGATCCAGAATTAAAATCGTCTTATATGGACTGTAATAACTTACAAATCGTTTTAACGTATGCATGATTCCTATCCCCTCTTTTTCATTTATAAACCCCTGAGATACTGCACAACAAACGACGATATGCTTCGCAAATCATCGTTTGTAAATAAGTAGTTTGAAACTACTTCGGTCCAAACTTACCTATCCAAATTTTAACACAAACTTCGAAATAATTCGACCTGAATCATTTTATTCAAGTACGCCTCGGCGTACTTGCTGCGAGCCGCACGTCATGCTTTGCATGACATAATACATCTGTGCGGCTCTGCAATCCGCCAGAGGCTTTATCTTGGAAGGAGACTGGGCTTCCACCATGACGAATTTGTTATTTACTCACCACCTATTGAGGGGGGGGAGTCTTATCTACTTCCATGATAAATTTTACAAAAGGATATAACCAAAGGTTAAAAAATGTAAGGAAAAGGTAACCATGTTTCAATTGTGACGGTCAGCATCATCTGATAAGATAAATACAAGAAAAAGCTTTTTCCAAACTTATTTGGAGGTTTACCAAGATTGAAAATTAATGAAATCATCCGTGAAAAACGAAAAGAAAGAAAATTGACCCAGGAAGAAGTGGCAGATTATCTGGGTGTCTCCGCACCTGCGGTAAACAAGTGGGAAAATGGAATCAACTATCCGGATATCACACTGCTTCCTCCGCTGGCCAGACTGCTTCACACAGACCTGAATACGCTGCTGTCTTTCCATGAGGATCTGTCTCACAATGAAGTCGGGATAATATGCAACGAACTATCCATCGAGGTACAGACGAACGGTTTCCAGAGTGGTTTTGAACTGGCTATGACAAAGCTGGCGGAATTTCCAAACTGCGACCTTCTCGTGATCAATCTGGCCGCTGCGCTGCAGGGAGCACTTTTCATTTTTGCTCCGGAACTCAGCGAAGAATATAACGAAAAAATCCAGGAGCTCTATCTGCGTGCGTCGAAAAGTGAGAACCAGCAGATCCGGGACCAGGCTCTGGGGTTCCTGCTGTCGGACGCCTCCGCCCGGGATGACTTTGAGGAGGCCCAGTCTCTGCTTGATCAGGTATCGCCTCCCTCTTCCATCGACAAGGAAACCATGCAGGCAAGACTCTATATCCGTCAGGAAAACTATGACGAGGCTTCCAGACTTCTGGAGCAGAAGCTGCTCCGCTCCGCCACGGAAATTTCCAATACATTGGACAGCATGATGACAATTGCCCTAAAGCAGGGAAGAAATGACGACGCCAGATACTTTGCCGATCTGTCCAGAAATACGGCCATAAATTATGATCTCATGGGCTGCTGCGCCGACATTGCTCATTTACAGCTGGCTGTCGCCACAGAGGACGCCGATGCCTGTATCCGGACACTGGAATCCGTGCTGACCGGTATGGAAAAAAGATGGGACATTAACGCGTCCCGGCTTTACCGCCATATTCCTGGTAAAAACGGGGAAGAGACATTCTCGTCCTCCCTCCTTTCCACGATGGTCAAACAGATTCAGACCGATGAGGAAATGGCTTTTGTGCGGGAACACCCGGATTTTATAAAACTGATGAAACGATTTACAAAAGACGAGGGCAGTCGATGACTGCCCTCGTTTCATAAATATAGGTACATATTTTCTAATCAATCCGTCAGGAAACCAGCTTACCGCGAATTGATGAAATGGTTACGATCTTATAGCGCGCCGGGACTTTTTCCTGGCGGAATACAGAAAGAAGTACGCCCATCAGCACCATATTCACAACTGTCTGCAGATTGCCCATGACAAACGGACAGGATGCACGAAATAGAACAAAACCCAGGTTCATGGCCAGGCTGACCGCCGTCTGTACCCCGATACTGAGAATGATTGCTACGGAAACCATTCGGCCCAGGTCATTGGCCTGACGCCGGCATTTAACCCCTGCCCATACGATCAACCCGATCAATCCGGCACATAGAATCAGAAACGGAATCCACCCCTTCTGATGAATCAATGTAGCAAAGAGAAAGTCCGTTTCCGCATCCGGAATGATTCCTTTATAAGAACCGGCTGCGCCGGCGCCTCCGATCGTCCCCTGCCCCCATAACTTTGCTCCGGCTAAGGCTTCCCGAATAACAGACGCCTGATAGCCCCGGCCATTGTAGTCCAGGGCCGGATACAGAGCTAATTTTATTCTCCCGGCAATTTCCTGCCAGCGCGGGAGAAAGAACCATGCTGTACCGATAGCTGTCAAGGCAGTAACCAGGCCTGACCCCCATCCTTTCGGAACCTTAAACCATTGTCTTTGTACTGCGGACAACAGCAAAATAACGGTAATTAACAGCATCAAAAGCACCCCCAGGATACTGGGGGCTATAGACGCGATTGCCAACAAAGGAACAGCTCCGGCTAAGGCCAGAATTAGTCCGCTCCATCCAGTTCCTCTCAGAGAATAAACCAAAAGAGCATACACAAGAGGAAACAGGAACACCAGATATCCGGTATAGTACAAGATCCCGTTCACGGATGGAGACATAACCAAAGTGACCGCCCCCAGTATAACCGTTCCCAAATAAATGAATCTGGCATACTGTCCCAGGACCGTATAATCCAGAAAATAAAACAGCAGCATAAATGAAAATCCTGCTGTGAGCAAGGCAATTGTTTTGCCCGGATCATAGGCCGCCGTATCGGCGGTCAGCCACATACGGAGCAGCCCTCCCGACAGAGTAAGAAACGCAGTGAGAACCAGAAGTCCCCACTGCGGGGCAGGACGGTGTATCCGGTCCAGCTCCTGTCCCAGGCTGACCGGATCTCCCATCTCTTTCAGGGCTTTTGTCTCAGCTTCTTTTTCTTCCATCCCCTGACCGGTATAAGCATCTTTCTGTTCCAGAATATGGGTCCTAAGTTCTGTCATAATGGCGGGCCGAACCCGTTTCCAGCGAATCTGCCCTGCTGCAGTGTCTAAATAATCACCCATCTTCTCACCCAAAACATACACCTCCATCCAGCACCTTTGCGACAGCTCCGGCGTATGCTCTCCATTCCGCTTCTTTTGCCGATAATTGCCTGCGGCCCCCCTCCGTCAAAGAATAATACCGTCTCGGACGTGTCGTATCCATTACTTCTTCCCTTGACGCCACGAAGCCTTTCTGTTCCAGTGTGTGAAGCAGAGGATACAGGGTTCCTGCCTTCAGGTCAAAGGTATGATCAGAGCGCCGGCGCAGCTCTTCAATCATCTGATAGCCGTACATATCTTCCTGTTCTAACAGTTTTAAGACCAGGAGCGCCGTACTTCCCGCCAGTAAAGATTTATCCATAGCTTTCTCTATCTCCCTCCATATGTAGATTACCTATATATTATATCGGCTATCTATATATGTCAAGATAGCTGCCAAATTATTTATTCACAGAGACTCAAAGAACAAAGAATCCCGCAAGCGGGATTCTCCGCCTGCGGCGGGTTGCTCTGGCAACACAATTCCTTTCCTACGCAGTGCGATCCCCCGGAGGGTTTTTTATTGCATAGGAAAGTTTAGAGAACTTTCCTATGCAATAAAAAACGGGCGAATTATAAATCCACCCGCTTAACTTTAACGCAGCAGAAGCCGACCGCCGCCTGTAAAAAACCGCTTTACCGCATCTTCCGCCAACTTATAAAATACTTTGCCTTCCCGCCGCTCAAACTCTACGAAGCCGGCCCCCAGAAGAGAGTTCATATGATGGGACACCGTTGCCGGTGTTAGCCCCACGAGCTCCGCTATTTCCAGACTGTAACGGCTCTTCTCCTTCAGACACAGAAGAATCTCAAGTTTACTCTTTTCACTTAGCGCCTTTGCGCCAACCAGCAATTCCTCTTTTGTAATTTCCGAGGCAGAATCCGGTGATAGTTTACTGCAAAGCAGTCCATAAAAGCCGATCTGGCTGACAACCAATATTGCCATAGGCAACGCGAGCGTGGGAATGATAACGGCGTCAGGGTTTAGCTGTCCCGGCAGCCGCATCAAACCGGTTTTATCGGAGGCATTCAGGCTTTGGCCGAACTGCTCCATGAGAGAGTTGATCTCATTTTCTATGGCCGCGGCAGCCTTTTCATATGCCGGCAGATTCAGCTTTACGGCTTCCAGAATCTGAGACAGCACTTCTTTTCCTCTGTGCTGTAAAACAATCAGCTGCCACTTGGCTTTTTCCGACAGCTCCTGTGCCTCTTCCAGGTAATCAAACACATCATCATACCCTTCTTCCAAATCGGAGAGAATCATTTTCTCAATACAATCGCTTACCTCGTGATCTGATATGCCTGAAAAATTCTCAAGCCAGTCCGGGTGTTCCGTCAGCATCCCCGCATATACACTTAAAGCTACGATATCAAGCTCCTTGAGATAATCCGCTCCGGAACACGACATCATATTTTCGCTGAAAATCTGATAATAGGTTTCAATCGGCAGTAAATGACGCTGATAAAACTCCCGGCCCGAAAAACCTTCTTTCTCCAGTTCGGAAATAATCGCTTCCTTATCCTCCCAAGGGCAGTTCCAAAGCAAAAACAGGGTCTCAACCTGTGGATTTAATTGATTTGACATGGTTCCTCCATTCTTAAACATTGACAGAATAACCGCCGGAACTTCGGTCACGCCTACAGCCGGAGAAACTCTTTGAAGGATTGCTCCTTTATCAGATCCTCATATCCGCCGATTCCCGCGATTTGCCCGTCCTTCATATAAATAATCTGATCATACCGGCACAGGAGCTCAGGGTTTAAGTTGTGTGTAATCGTAATCAATGTTATATCCGGCGTATCCAGCAGAGCTGTCTCGATCTCATAAGCTGTCTGCTGATCCACAGCAGAGGTGCCTTCATCCAGGATCAGAACCGGTTTCTTTTCGATCAGCGCCCTGGCCACGGCCACCCGCTGCCGCTGACCGCCGGACAGGTTTATTCCATTTTCGCCTACCGGCGTATTCAGTCCTTCTGCCGTCTGCGGAAGGAAATTACCCACTCCGCTGATTTGCAGTGTCCGCTTCCACTCCGCCCCGCTGTAGTCCCGGTGCAGGTCAATGTTGTCCTTGATAGTCTCATCAAACATGTACACATTTTGATGGATCACGGATATCTGAGAAAGCAGGTCATCCAGTTTCAGCGTGCGCAGTTCACGGCCGTCCATATAAATATGGCCTGTATACCCGCCATACTGTGCCGATAGCAGATGGATGAGCGTTGATTTTCCACAGCCGCTTGCACCAATTATAACATATTTCTTATTCTTCTCAAACGATACATTCATATCATGCAGCACAAGCTGGTTCTGCTGATAACCGAAGGAAACATGTTCAAACTGAATCTCGCTCTTCAACACCGCCGCTTCCGTTCCGGAAAATACAGACGGCTTGTATTCGCTCAACTCCAGGATTCGTTGCAGCACCGGTTTGGCCCCCTGGATTTTCGCTATATTCTGCATAATGATGCCAAGAGGCTGCACGAAGCTGCCGCTCAGCTGCAATAAGGCCAGCAATACGCCCGCAGTCATGTGCCCCTTTATAACCATATAGGCAGAAACAAGCATGATCAGCAGCTGCGTCCCCCCGGCCAGCGTTTGTGCAAGCCCTTCGCTCACCGAAGTCACTTTATCTACATCGTACTTTTTATTTGCTAATTCCTCATTGCCCTGTCCAAAGGACTTTTCCATCTGTGCCGACAGCCGGAAGGAGCGAATGACGTCGTAGCCGGATAGCTGATCCTTCAGGCGGATCGTAAAAGCGGCAAAACTTTGTGATAATCGCTCCTGTCTGACCCGGATAGATTTCCCCAGGAGAGCCGGAACCAGATACAGGACAAGCAAACAGAGGAACATCAGGCCGGCAATGACAGGACTGTAATACAGTAACAGGATCACAGTACCCACAAAAACGAAGGCAAATTCCACGCACTGGAGAAAGGGCATACATATATTTTCTTCTACAATTTTTACATCATTGCTCAGCGCTGAAATATATTCTGCCGTATTGACCGACCGATATTGTTCCGGATCGCGCATATGTATGCCTCTGTACAGATTGGCTCTTAATGTTCGGGTACTTTTTGCGATCAGTTTGCTTGTGCACATGCTCCCCAGAACAATCAGGATACCGGTAACCGACAAATAAACCGGTGTAATCAGTATCATGTTTCGGAATAATCCCCAATCCTGTGTTACCGCAGCATTTAAAATATGTTCCAGCAGGAGCGCTGACGCTACACCCAGAACCGATAAAAACAGATTCAGGATAAGTGTGATGCCAAACAATACTTTATGTTCTTTTAATAAGATATTCATGATATTATTCCTCCATATATTTAATATATATCTAATTTATAATGTGTATAATATCATAAATATCTAATCTTATCAACATTAATTAGATATTTATTAAATTTATTGTCAGGCCATTGACCGTCATCGAATTTAAAACGTTTATAAAACAGTAAGACCTCCCGTCCATGCCCGGACGAAAGGTCTTATCAGTATCCGATTGATCTAGACTGAAAATTTCATAAGTTCCTCAGTTCTGCAGAAGTTTTTCCAAATCCTCTACAGATATATCCATCCGTTCAGAGGTTTCCCCCATCGACATTCCGGAATCCAGGAATCGCTTTACAACCATTTTCAGATTTTCACCAACTTCAATAACATGGCCATCCAAATCATAAAAGCGAATTGAGCGCTGCCCCCATCCAGCCTCTGTAACACCGTCCCCTAAGTATCTGATGTCATCTCTCTGTTCTAATTTCCCAATAAATTCATCAAACTTATCTTCCTCGAAATACAACTCCATATTATGCGATTTCTGCATCACACTTTCCTTCGGAACGCCGATCAGCCAGTCAAAATCCTGCTGCAAAGACAGGCCGCCGAAGGAGACGTTGATGCCATAGTCCTGAAATACCTCCAATCCAAATATTTCCTGATAAAACTCTTTGGAACGTTTTACATCTTTTACAGCGATACATACGCCCTGATACATCTGAGAATCCTCCTGATATAATAAATTCCGCTCACGAAATACGCTTGGCATATAAGTCATAATTAATGTGCCATTCGCCGTCCTCTTTAACAGTCACATCCTGCCAATGAAAGTAATTATCTTCTATTTCGGCAAATACCCATTTTTTCCGTTCATCCTCAACATTCGTAAGCACTATTTTGCCGGCTTGTCTTCTTGCTTCGAGCCGTATAATTTTACCGGTAAAGCAATAGGCAATGTCCCAGGCGCAGGTACCGGGATTATAGACACGCAATGTTGTTCCGCATTCATAATCGGGCAGAATGATAACATCCTGTACCGCCATACCCTCAAGGACCCATGAAAAATGCCATTCACCTTTTATCACGTGCGAATTGCTGTTGTCAATATAATCGATCTGCCAGCTGCCGATTAGTTTCCCAAAATAATCAAATTCTTCCGGCAATTCTGTATTTTTACTCTTACTTATCAGCGCTTCAAAAAAACTCTGCATACACTACTACCTCCGCTCCCATAATGATCTTATTGCGAAATGTATTTTTTTATATTATATCATATCAATCACGACAACAGTATGACATGTCCTAATAAAAAAATACAGTAACAGCTGGTAATTCGCAGTCACATTTTTTTGTTAGTTGTAAAAAAGGCTATCCGATTTGGGAAATCCGCATAATGTTCATTATTTTATTATAATCACTTATTTTACATATATTTTATGCCATTACGATATTTATTTTTACGATCATTAAGTATGATATAAAAATAATAACTTGATAGGGGTTGGAATACTTAAATGAAACCAAAAAAATGCAGAAAAATACTAAATGGAATTGCTTTAGCAGCTATAGGTGTAGTTTTCTTATCAAATATCCCCATTTTTCATTCATTCCGGATGGAAATGATTGCCGGTGCAGCGTTTCTTGTGATAAGTGATGTTGTTTTTGGGTTTGTTTTTTTACGATGTCCACACTGTAAAAAATTATTAAATTTTCGATGGTCCTCGCAAAGCATATGCCATAATTGCGGTGAAAGATTAAATGATAATACATCAAAAACCTAGACAGAAAACTTGTAAATCACTATTCCTTCAAGTCAATCCACTGTTTGGGTACTTAAGAATACCAAAAGCCCTTAGCCATGAGTTATTACCCACAGCTAAGGGCCTGTTAATATAGATTTATTTGTTACACAGCCACCGGTCTATTGTTCTCTAACGATAACACCGCCAGATTACAAGATTAATGGCTATTATGCAACTATCATCAATTTATCAAACGCCTTTTTGAAGTGCCGCAAACCCACATAAATACTGGTCTTTTACGACCCATCAAATTACTCCCACTCGACAAATTCAAGTATATGGAAGTTTATTTGCTATGTTTTCGCAGAAAAAACTTTCGCAAATATGTTAATATTTCACCTGTTATTTTTGGTTGCTCATTTTCTTAGTATCAAAATAGTATCACAGAAACCGAGAGATTGCAACGCTTTCATGCCCTCCATAGTCCTGTCGGAATTTGTCTCAATTTGAGAGAAATTCCGAGCCAGCCCCGTCCAAAATAGGAAAAGGCGGGCAAACACCTTTGGGGATTGCCCACCTTGATTACCGCAGAGCAGAGCAAAACAGGGCGAGGATACCATTAACAGCGATGTGAGCACTGTTCATCTTGACTGTTGACTGGCTCGGTTGGCTTTGCTATCTCCCGGGCAAATGGGAAGTTGCAGCAACTCGACTTTCCGTATTCTTCTTGTCTGTATGATTATGATGCTTCTTAACGAGCACCAAGCGTGCAGCAGTTATAACAGCCCTCTTATTGTCCGGTAGAGGATCTTGAGTTCAATGGGCTTTGCGATATGTCCATTCATTCCGGCGGCAAAGGCTGCGTCAACATCCTCCGTAAAAGTATTCGCAGTCATCGCAAGAATTGGAATCCTCCCAGCATCGGGATGACTTCCAGCGCGGATTTGCCTGGTGGCGGCATAGCCGTCCATTATTGGCATTTGCACATCCATTAAAATGAGATCGTAGTAACCGGCGGGAGAAACTTCAAAGCGTTTCACGGCTTCCTCTCCGTTTGTGGCGCAGTCAATGACCGCCCCGGTCATGCTTAGCAACTCAACGGCTATTTCCTGATTCAGCGCATTGTCCTCCGCCAAAATAAACCGTTTACCGGTGAAAATATCCCGTTCAACCTCCGATTTTTCTTCGCAGGAAGGTTGTGAAGGCGCCGCACCAAAAGCAGATACCAGGACATTGTAAAGTGTGTACTGAAACAGTGGCTTCGCGATGAAAGCATTGGCGCCCGCTAGACGTGCTTCTTCCTCGATCTCACTCCAATCGTAGGCCGAGATGATGATAATTAAAGTATCCGGACCCAGCTTCTCGCGAATTTGCCGCGTCACTTTTACTCCATCCATATCCGGCATTTGCCAGTCGATAATACACACATCATAGTCTGTACCGGTTTCATGTGCTTCCAGCACGGCCTTGACCGCTTCTTGCCCGGATTTTAAGTAGTGCGACAAAATCCCCATCCGCTTGAGCAAAAGGGTTGCATGGATGCAGACGTCTTCCTCGTCGTCTACGACCAACACCTTAAGTGTATCTAGCTGCCACTTCCTCTGCTCCATGGCTTCTGCCGGGAGGTCAAAGGGCAGTTGCACCGTAAAGGTGGTTCCTTCCTGCGGCTTGCTTTTGACCTGAATAGAACCGCCCAACAAATCCACCAAATTATGTGTGATCGCCATGCCCAAGCCCGTACCGCCGTATTTTTGTGAAATCTGATTGTCAGCCTGTTCAAAGGGAAGGAAAAGGTGCTCTAAAAATTCTTCGCTCATGCCAATTCCCGTATCACTGACAACGAATTGCAGAAACACCCCACCATTTTTTCGTTCTACCTGCTTGATTTCCAACCGGATCGTCCCGCCCTGGGGGGTAAACTTGATCGCGTTGGAAAGCAGGTTTAAGAGAATTTGATTTACCCGCAAAAAGTCTCCGACAAAGATTTCGTGGGTCACATCACTGATGCTGCATTTAAAGATTTTCCCCTGCCCCTTGGCCTGGGGGTAAGCGACGGAGATCACCGCCTCCGTCAATTGAGGAAGCCGGAACGCCTCATGGCCGATTGTCAGCTTTCCCGCTTCAATTTTGGACATGTCCAGAATGTCGTTGATGAGTGACAACAAGTGGCGGGAAGAGAACGCGATTTTAGAGAGGCAATCCTCCACCCGCCCCCGGTCTTCCAGATGGGAGCCAGCAATCGCTGTCATTCCAATAATCGCGTTCATCGGCGTGCGGATTTCATGTGACATGCGGGACAGAAAATCCTTTTTCGCGTTGTTGGCTTTCCTTGCCGCCAGAAGGGCGTCCTGGAGCTCAAGCTCCCGCGCTTTCATATTCCTAATATTCTTCTGCTCAGCTATATTGGAAGTGATTGTCAGGAATACAATGCCGATGGTCATAAAAAGAGCGGTTCCAATCGAAATCACCGCCGTATAGGTCGAGCTTTCTGTGAGGCTGTATATTTTGGAATCTGAAAAAGCAATAATCGCATCCAGACAATCACTGACCGCATCATAGCACGGATAAATATTCTCATCAATGAAACTCTGGATTTCCTCCGCTGTATGCTGCTTTCCAACAAACTTTAATGCCTCATCTTGTACCGCAATCAGGTCGTCCATAGATTCCCGCAAAGCGGCAACATCTTCTTTGCTTCCCAAATAGCATTCTTTGATTTTATCAATTGCTTCATTCTGTAACTTATAGCGCTCTTCGAATAGTTCGCGGGCATCGTCTTCTTTATCAAAGCCTGTCGTCATAAATATACCGACAAAGCGTTTCATATCCAGCAGACGGGAACGCATCTCTCTGGCGGTGTTTGTTACCATATAAGGATGCTCATACATATCTTGAGAGGTGATCCTCATCCTGTTTGCAGAATAGATGCTAATTACGGCAAATAGAACCGCAATAAAACATATAATGAAAGTAATTTTTGGAATCTTAAGCTTCGTAGTCATATATAGAAACTCTTCCTTCCGTTAATTTTTGAAATAGTATTAATAGTATACTACACTTTCACTCCTTGGTAAAGAGGAAGGTAGAACAATCGCAAAATCCCATCAAAGGTCAAGACAAGCGGCACAACGCGCCGTCGTTGGCGGAAGTTTGCGACTAAACTGGCAGATCACAACTCTATTTGTCTTTACCGCTCAACCCGGCTGAAAAAACGCTGTGGCCGTTTCCTGGCTTTCTCCTCCTGCTCCCGCTGTTTAGCAGCCTCTACCGCCCTATCTACCTCCTGGGGGCCAAAGACCCGCTTGACCCACTCATAGTTGGCGGCAATTCCCCGGAGGGTTTTGTTCTCCATCTTTACCTTCTGCAAACGGTCGGACAGGCGCTCGTTGCTTTCCCGCACCAGCTTGTAGGCGTAGGGCTTGGAGATACCCAATTCCTCAGATACTTCCTCCGCCCTTACGAACAGCTCTTTGCTCATGTTCTGCACCTCCTTATTTTGTATTCGCAAATATGTTAATGTCTGCATTTTCATTATACATTAACACAAGTGTTAATGTCAAGAATTTATTTCGCTTTTTTGTTAAACTTTATCTTGCATATTTCACTTTTTTGCGCTATACTGTTTTCAAAGGCGGTGAGATATTATGACAGTCGGAGATAAGATAAAAAAAATCCGCACCTTCCGGGGTATGACGCAAAAGGAATTGGGGCTGGCTATCGGCTTTGACGAAAAGGGAGCAGATAACCGTATCGCCCAGTATGAAACGAATTACCGTGTCCCGAAAAAGGAACTGTTGGATAAAATTGCCGAGGTTCTGCGTGTAGACCGCCAGAACTTCTATACCGTGGCCCCCGGCTGTGCCGAGGACTTCATGCGGACATTCTTCTGGCTGGACGAGGACAGCCCCGGCGCTATCCGTCTGTTCCAGCTTGTCCGCAATCCGGGCAGGGCGGGGACCTACGACGATACCGGCGTGCGCTACAACGACAACGACGATTGGCCCGCTCACCCTCCCGTGGGTATTTACTTCAACTATGGCCTTGTAGACGAGTTCATGCGGGAATGGCTCTTGCGCCAGCAGGAGTTACACGCCGGGGAGATTACCAGGGACGAATACTTTGAATGGAAACTCAACTGGCCGTGTACTTGTGATGACAGTAAAAAACATGACTACTATATCCAATGGCGGAAAACAGAATAGGGACAAACAAAACCGCCCTGCTGAACTTGTCGTTCAGCAGGGCGGTTTTGCTTGTCCCTTGCAATCATTCTCTTGAGTACCGGGCAGATACGAATAGTATCAATCCAGTATCAAGCTGCAAAGCGACAGGCTAAAAAGCCTGTATTCATGCGGGTTTGCGCCGTTTTGACGGTCATTCCCACTCAATCGTCGCCGTTGGCTTAGGAGACACATCATAGCAGACACGGTTTACATTTTCTACTTCTTTTAAAATACGGTCAGTGATCTTTAACAGCACCGGCCACTCAATCTGCTCCACACTGGCACTCATCGCATCAATCGTGTTAATCGCCCGGATAATAACCGGATATTCAAAACATCTGGCATTATTTTTCACACCGACTGATTTAAAGTCCGGAACCACAGTAAAATATTGCCATACCTTTTTGTCCAGACCGGCTTTTTGAAACTCTTCTCTCAGAATCGCATCGGACTCGCGCACAGCCTCCAGTCTTTCTTTCGTGATCGCACCCAGGCATCTCACCCCTAAACCCGGGCCCGGGAAAGGCTGACGGAACACCATCTCATCCGGGAGGCCCAGTTCCAGACCGCAGGCACGTACTTCATCCTTAAACAGCTGACGCAGAGGTTCCACCAGTTCGAAATCAAAATCCTCCGGCAGGCCGCCTACGTTGTGATGGGATTTTACCATCTTGGCTGTCTTCGTACCACTCTCAATAATATCCGGATAAATGGTTCCCTGGGCCAGATAAGCGATGCCGTCCAGTTTCCTGGCTTCTTCCTCGAATACACGGATAAATTCTTCACCGATAATTTTTCTCTTTTTCTCAGGATCGGACACATCTGCCAGCTTTCCAAGGAAACGCTCGCTGGCGTCAAGGTAGATCAGATTTGCTTTCAGCTGATTCCTGAATACTTCTACTACGCTCTCGGATTCCCCTTTGCGCATCAGACCATGATTTACATGGACACAGACCAACTGTTCCCCGATCGCCTTAACCAATAGGGCTGCTACAACGGAACTGTCCACTCCGCCGGAAAGGGCCAGAAGTACTTTTTTGTCTCCCACTTGGCGACGCACCAATTCAATCTGGTCTTCTACAAAATTCTTCATATTCCAGTTTGCTTCTGCCTTGCAGACATCAAAGACAAACTGTTTCAGCTCTTCCTTTGACGGCAGAACCGCATATTTCAAGTCACATTTGGACGTAGGATGATCAATGCTCATCATCGGATAACCGCACTGATAAAGCGCAGAGTCAATTTCCACTGCCTTTCCGTCCACAACACGGTTTTCGCCGCCATTTAAGATAACACCTTTGACATTTTCCAGGCTTTTCAAACTCTCAACGGTGATATCATGAGGATATATCTCGCTGTATACGCCTAAATCTCGAATTTCTCTGGCAAGCGTGGTATTTTCCGTGCTGCCCAGATCCAGAATGACAATCATGTCCTGTTTCATTTGCTTTTTCTCCTTTGTTTATCATATACAATGCTTTCATTCGCTTGGTTTGCTATAGACATTATAATATAAAGGCAAAAGAAGTAAAAGATTTTTTTGATTAGTGCAGTGAAATAGAGAAATTCTAATAGGATATTGTCGAGAATGGGCAAAAGCAACGGCGTCTTGGCTCAATATAGTTCACGCTCTTTGAGAAAACGACTAACCGACCAGCCTCCCGATGGAACGACTGACCGGTATAGGATACTATAGACAGGGCAGATAGAGATTATTTCAATTCACGCTCCCCTGCGGGAACAATACTTTTCCCTGCTTTACCCCGCCGGGAAGGGAAGGAATGGTTAACTAACTTTTTCTTCTAAAATATCTAGTCTGGTTGCTAATTGTACAGTTATTTTATTTAGTCTTTCATTCGATGCTTTAAGAACTTTTATTTCCTTTTCGTATAATTCTGATCTACTTTCTTCCAATTCTAAACGATAATCTGATGTGGTTGCCAGATCAATAATTTGATCCAATTTTCTATCCATGCTTTCATATTTTTCCTCTAAGCTTGTATAATTTCCCTCTAATACATCCAACTTATTTAGTTTTTCTAATATCATTTTTAATGTATCTTCCATCTTTTTTCACTCCTTTCCTTAACTTCTATACTTGTTATACCATTATATAATTTAAATCCATGCTCTCGAAGGAACGACTCACGCCATGTATAATAACGCAACCAGCGATACTATTATATTTCAATCCACGCTCCCCTAAGGGAGCAACTCAATTTCAGTCATTATATCACCTTTCCTATAAAATTTCAATCCACGCTCCCCTGAGGGAGCGACCGTTTCTTCCAGATTCTTTCCGTCGCACCCCATGATATTTCAATCCACGCTCCCCTGCGGGAGCGACGACACGGGCTGCTGTTGCTGTGGATCTGATAAAATTTCAATCCACGCTCCCCTGCGGGAGCGACAGGGAAAGGACCGGGCAAATGCTTCTCTTGGATTATTTCAATCCACGCTCCCCTGCGGGAGCGACAGTCAAAAGACCCGGCCATTCGCTATCTGGAGGATTTCAATCCACGCTCCCCTGCGGGAGCGACTAGGTACGAATGCGGCGAAAGAAAGATACCAGTTATTTCAATCCACGCTCCCCTGCGGGAGCGACGCAGGGTTTTTAAACAAAATCTCATACGCCTACGTATTTCAATCCACGCTCCCCTGCGGGAGCGACCTTAGGACCAGATGCATCATAAAAAGCTATAATGATTTCAATCCACGCTCCCCTGCGGGAGCGACAGTAAATGAGCTGTCGAGCATCTATGCGCTGGAAATTTCAATCCACGCTCCCCTGCGGGAGCGACACCTACAAAATGGCTTGAAATGCTTTAGCTACAAGATTTCAATCCACGCTCCCCTGCGGGAGCGACCCAGACGACATAAGTTCAGACCCAAACGAGTATATTTCAATCCACGCTCCCCTGCGGGAGCGACCGTAACCGAAATCGGATACTTTGATCTGGCGACCATTTCAATCCACGCTCCCCTGCGGGAGCGACTAAAGTATCTGGAGACATATACAGACAACCTTCAATTTCAATCCACGCTCCCCTGCGGGAGCGACCAGGGCCTCGCTATTTCCATTTACGCTATCGTAAAATTTCAATCCACGCTCCCCTGCGGGAGCGACGAGCATAACACAAAAATAGAAACCTGCAAAGATGATTTCAATCCACGCTCCCCTGCGGGAGCGACGGAGATGTCCCGCCTGATCGACGGCGTGGTATCAATTTCAATCCACGCTCCCCTGCGGGAGCGACTTTTTGCAGAGGTACGATATCACAGAGGCGGAGCTATTTCAATCCACGCTCCCCTGCGGGAGCGACGCATATGCCTTTCTTTATGTCAATTTTTTAAATATTTCAATCCACGCTCCCCTGCGGGAGCGACAAGAAGATATGCCAAAATCAATATTTGACAAACTATTTCAATCCACGCTCCCCTGCGGGAGCGACATACAAAGCACAGCACATACATATCTTTCCTTGCAATATTTCAATCCACGCTCCCCTGCGGGAGCGACGTCTTATGCGTCTGCCGCAACTGTCGCAGCCGCTATTTCAATCCACGCTCCCCTGCGGGAGCGACAGCAAAACTATACAAAGACTGCTTTAATCTTTGTATAATTTGCACAACAACTATTAATTTCCTCTGATAATACGATAGAATACAAGCCTTTCCATATCAAGTCCACCCTTTTTTGTGCACTTTTTTTGGTGCGAATGACCCAGGAATTCCATGTTCACTTGCCTTTCGCACCAGCGGACAGGATCGGTCAAAAGATCAAAGGTTGATCCACAGCCGTACCCCGATCTACCCCGACGTGCTCTACTTTTGTCTTATAGTGATTACCAAGATAATAAAATCTCAAGCTATCTACCTCTTCATCTATGATATCACATAATTTTGCTTTCAGTAAAACACATTGTGCATTGTCAAGTATACATTCAAATACAGAGTTTTGAACTCTTCTTCCGTAGTTGACACATTGTTTTGCTACTTTTCGAAGTCTTGCTTTACCGGCTGTAGTTTCTGTATTTACATCATATGTAATCAAAACCAACATATCCTGTTCTTGTCACCACCTTCTATTTCCAGAAAAACGGCGGATATTCATCCAGATCTCCCCTGAGATATCGGGCAAGCAAGGTAGCCTGTACAAAAGGTATCATTCCCCACTCCACTTTTTCATTTAGGAATGGATGGGTTATCAACTCCTTTTTTCTATTTTGCCACTCTGTCAGCAATACCTTTTTTGCATCAGGTTCCATGATAACAGCTCCATCCTCCTTTGTTCTAAAGCCCTTTGCAGTGATAACCCGACGATTAATTAAGGAGATGACAAATCGGTCGGCCAAAGCCGGACGCAGCTCCTCAATCAGATCCAATGCCAGGGAAACCCGGCCGGGGCGGATGGTATGCATAAATCCCACATAAGGATCCAGCCCTACTGTCTCTAAAGCAGACGCCACCATTGTTGTCAAAAGAGTGTAGACAAAGGAGAGCATCGCATTTACTTTATCCAGCGGCGGCCGCTTATTGCGGCCATGAAACTGGAATTCCTTCTGCTGCTGCAGGATCAGTTCATCCATAACGCCAAAATAAACGCTGGCGGCTTCCCCTTCATACCCCCGCAATTGGTCTATATCCTCTGTATTTTTTACGTAGTCCAGCGATTGCCTTAGCTGTTGTGAAGCTTGTTTTAGTTTGTCTACATCTACCTGAAGCCTATGGTCTCTTGTTGCCCTCTCCAAAATCCATCTGGAATTGTATATTTTTCCAAGAATACAATTTCGTGCAACCTGAAGACATATCTGAGAATCTTTTGCCGCCTCATACTGATTTTTACGCAATACCACATTGCCCTTTACAGGTCCTGTAATGCGAGCCAGAAATTTCCCCTGCGGCGTCATAAACGATAACCCGATTCTGTGCTCGGCACAAGCTCCCATTAACGCTGGACTCACTCCTCGATATCCAAAGGAAACAATAGCCTCCAAATTATGAAGAGGTATACGGCCCAGCTCACTTCCGTCCTCCAGTATCACGATATTTTCTCCGTCCAGGGATAAGTAGTTATCCGCCGATGTGACGTAAAGTGTGTTTAATATTTTTCTCATGTGTTCCTCACATATCCGACAAAGTCTGTTCGATATAAGACTGAACATTCTCTGTCTTTCCAAGCTCCGGCATACACAAATCTTTTATGGAACAGGCGCTGCAGCTTTTCGACCATTTTACCTTTGGGGTATATTGCCGTTCATACAGCTGATGCATCTGCTGAAACATAGTTCTCACCTGTTCCTTCCGTTCTTGCGTTATCTCAATCACCTGTCTCCTGCGAATTTCGCCGTAATACAGCGCCCCTTCCGTAATCTGTGTTGACATCATTTCTTCCAGACAAAGTGCCTGCGCCGTCAGTTGTAATATATCTATCTCTGTATCTTTAGGGCTTCCCTTCTTATATTCGACAGGATAAGCACGATAAGTTCCACGATGTCCATGAAGTGTAATTCCATCTTCTTCCCGATAGAATTCAACGATATCACATACGCCGCTGATCCCCATACTTCTGGAATAGACCGGGAGCCCCCTGGAGATAACAACGCCATTTCTTTTTTCCGTCAGAATAGAATCGTGAGCCCTTTTATGCAGCAGTTGTCCTTCTACGGTATGCACATTTTCCTCCCATTGCTGTTCGATATGAATCAAGGCCCACTGGCGCTGACAGAAGGCGAAATGCTGTATTCCGGAAAGCATCAGATAATCTTCCTCTTTGTACTCCATCATATCTTTCTTAATACCTCTACTGATTCAGGAATCTCGTCTTCATGGATAGAGATGGAGTAATCCGTATATTTTCTCGGGTATACCACATTCTCTTTCTTTTTTACTTCCACAGAGTCAAATAATTTATAGGCAGGACAATCTCCTAATTCTTTGCTATGCTTAAATACGATCAATTCCCGCACAGACATTTTTCCTCTTGCAGCGGAATGGTCGATCTCAAACATGTTGATAATCGCATTCCAAAGAAGCTCCAGGTCCTCTTCGGAAAAACCGGTGACTTTTCTTGCCAGATTTGCGGAGATAAATCCTTCTGCCCGATAAAGGGCATAAGGCACAATATTTTTGCGTCCCATTTCTGTACTTTTATTTGCCGCGTCCTTTTCTGTTGTGATGGCTACACGGGTAATTGTAACTTCCTGGCTGATAATCGGATCGATACTTCTGGCAAATCCCAGCTGAACCGGTCCTCTTACCTGCCCGCAGTTTAACGCAGCTTTGACAAAAGTAGTCATGACCGCCCCAAAGGTACGGATATCAAAGAAATTACGGCACATAAAGTCACGAATTTTCCGGTCAATATCCGGGTCACTTTTCTTGGCTTCTTTTGCCGTTTTATCAGTCAGGCCAAATGCTTCGTATGCGGTATTGTCGCTGCGGTTTAGGGGAACATCTTCTTTTATATAGATTTTGTATCCCGGCTCCTCATCCTTTACCGTTTCCACATAGTTCCTTATTTTTCTCTTTAGGCAGACATCTGTTACCAGCCCGTACCCACTTTCCGGATCAATTCTGGGAAGGTTTCCCGCATCCGGGTCGCCATTGGGATTTCCATTTTCCACGTCAAATAAAATAATAAACTCGTATCTGTTTTTAATCGGCTCTGACATCGCTTGTCTCCTCCTTGACCTTTTTCTCGTATTTTTTCTGCATCTGATGATAATATCCCAGCACAAACATTCCCTGCTCCTCCAGCGTCAGCCGCCTCGGATATGCAAGAGTTTCGCCATTTTCGAGAGAAAGTTTCTCCAGAATATTCTGCAGCAGCTTCTCATACCAGACCTGCAGTTTTGGACTGTCTATTTTCCGGATGTGGCTGTTTTTCAATTTAAATAATATAGGGAAAATGGATGCCGGCGTTGCACAGGCCGAATTAAAATACCTGTCCTTGATCGTGGCATTGATTCCAGGATTTGCATCCTGCTGAATGGATTCCAACACCGCGAATGTTCGTCCCAGTGTATAGGGAATATTATTACTCTCTTCATTTAAGGCCACGGTAATCCCCTCCTCTTTCGTATATTCTTCAAAATTCCGAAGCAGATAAGCCTTTATGATTGCCGCTCTGCCTTTCGTAATCTTGTAAATGTGATTGTCCTTGTCATCCTGTTCCGCTCGGATTCTTCCCATTACAGACTGATATAAGGCGCTGGGATACCGGTCGCCGGACAGGATTGCCCGGAAAACAACGCCTCCCAGATTTGGCAAAGGCTTTTTCTCCCTGGATTTTTTATTGACTGTCTCCTGCAGCATTCTCCAGACGCCAAGATATTTTGAACCATCAACGGAAGGACGTATAATCTCCATCCGGTCATAATGTTCCTTTACATGTCTCAGGATGTTGCCAAAGTTATCCTGATAGAAAAAATTCACCGCCAGCCTGGCCGCGTTGGGCGCCAGGCCAAGTACATAGAATTTTTCCGAGAAAGAAATACCCGTTAGGTCTACAGCTTTTCCTGACGCAAGACTCTGAAATATTCCGTCCAGCCGTTCCTGGGCAGATTGCTCCTGCGACGGCATCATAGCTGACTCGAAGGTCATCTGATAGGTTTCTTCGCCACTCTCCGCCCAGTAAACGACAGTCGTATCTCCAAGTTGGCAGACATGCTGCCGTTCCGCTAACATATAATTTAGCGCTGCCGTATAGGCGTTGACCGCTTCATTTCCAACCGGCGCATTATAATTCTGCTCCTTTCCATAAGAACAGAATGCCGGCGAATTAAAAGAAACTATCGCAGCGCCGCTTGGTTGTGCTCCCTGTACTCCTCTGATCAGGCCATGTGTTCTGGCGATCTGTTTCTTGGCTCCGGTCACCATGCAGATGCCAAACTCCCCTTCTTCTGTCCTGGTCCGATAGCTCTCCCAGGCAGCTTTTATTTCCGGGTCTGTATGGACATAACTGTCCTTATACCGGAACACAAGGTTAGGAGCTGCCCCTATCTCTTCTAAAAACGGGGCAATCGCGGGATGGGCGGCGGCTGTCTCCGGATTCCAGCTTTCAAAGAAAGCTCGGACAGCCATAGCCGCCTCACTCCCAGTCTCTTTTAATATTTCCAGATGCTTTTCTTTTGCTCCCTGAAACCTTTTCTCATGAATTTTAAATTCTCCTTCTCCGTCAATCCCTAATAGATACTTGGAATTGTCGCAGAGAAAATTAGAAGAAACTCCTGCTGCCCTAGAAGCCTGCTGGGGTACCACGAGCAGCTGGGGCACCTCCACTGTTTTCTTACCCCGCTCCTCCGGAATTTTTAAGGAAATAATCTGATATAACGTTCCATCAAGTCCAATATCCAGCGCATAGGATGTCTTCGCCCGACACCATCCTTCTCCAGTCACCTTACCCAGATTTACTAATGTTTCGTAGTACCTCACTAATGCCTGCAGAATCATCGGATCACCTCACAATTCCGGACATCCATCACCCCGCCGCGAAGGACAGCCCGAAAGAACTTCGGCTGAATATCTTCCGGATCAGAATAATCAAGGTCGTACAGCATGTAGCCCAGATCCTTCTCCTCTCCCGGATAGGCGGTTTCGATTTCTTTCTCCTCGCACATTGCAAAACTGGCAGGAAACTCTCTGCAACCAAAATAGGGATTGTGATAGCACTCTCCTCTTCTCAGCCTCCGCACGATAATATCCTTAAATTTTCCTGGATTATCGCTGGCGTTAGCTTGCTCCGTCATCTCAAAATGGGCTTCTATCACATACTCCACGTCCTGCAGAACCAGCGAAGCCCTCTGCACAATTTCCTCCTTGCCGCACTGATATAATTCCTTTTTATTCCCATTCATAACACGAAGAACATTGCTTCCCAGTATTTTATTTTTCAACTCATTTCTACGGACACTGGTAAAATGAATCGGCCTGCACACATATATTTTGTCAATCACCCATCTCATTCCCGGGTGCCAATAAACCGCTTCCAGAATGCCCCGGGCGGCGGACGGCGTCATCACATCATAGCTGCAGCGTTCTACCTTCATTTCCGGCCGGGTAAAAAGCGCCATACCGCCCCACACCCT
Organism: Anaerolentibacter hominis; assembly: GCF_032380675.1. Classification (NCBI taxonomy): domain Bacteria; kingdom Bacillati; phylum Bacillota; class Clostridia; order Lachnospirales; family Lachnospiraceae; genus Anaerolentibacter; species Anaerolentibacter hominis. The sequence goes on along the minus strand of NZ_JAWDIX010000001.1, from coordinate 976,225 downwards.
GACCTTAACTCCCTGACTCAATGTCATTCACTCCTTCCTGTTTCTGTTTAGAAAAATACGGCATCCCCCCTGTTAACCTCTATTTTTAATCCTGCTTCTTCTGAATAATCATCTAAATTCCGAAGAAGAGTAACTTCTTCATCCAATTCCTCCAGCATTCCGGCCGCCCTTAAATTTTCATAATCCTGCTCATATACGTTCACACTGTACTGTCCTGCCTTCCGGACTAATTCTCTTGACCGCAGGCCCAGCCGCAACTGTCTGATAATCTCTGCCGCTGTCTCCTCCTTTTCGATCAGAACCGTTCTGGTATTCGATTCAATTAAATGAAACTCCTCCCCAATCCGACGGAAAGGAAAGCTTTTTAATGAAGCCTGTTCAAATGCATCTATGATCCGTTTTCTATCCAGACTGTCTCCTTTTAAATCATGGAGACGGTCAAAATAATCCTTAATTGCCTCCAGAGATGATACATCTTCGTAATCCCTTAGTATCTGACCGGATACCCCAATAGGTTGTTTCAGCGCGGAAGGCAGACGGATTGTCCCACCCTCCTCCATGGTAAACAGATAGGTGATACAATCTTCGGCTTTTCCTCTGCCTTCTCGATTGCATCTTCCGGCCGCCTGTATCACTGAATCGATTCCTGCCAGCTCCCGGAATACGGCGGGGAAGTCCAGATCAACGCCGGCTTCCACCAGGGACGTGGCAATCACCAGACAGGGTTTATGGTTATCAAGGCAGTCTCTGATCTGCTTTAATACCCTTCGTCTATGTTTTGGATACATAAGGGTGGACAGATGAAACACACCGGTTCTTCTCTCTTTCAGGACATCATACAGGGCACGCACCCGCTTCCGGCTGTTCAGGATGCAGAGCGACTGCTCCTGTTTTTCCAGTATCGTTAACAATTCTTCCTGGTCAAGCTGTCCAAAATTTTTTAACACCGTCCGTTTAAAAAACTGGTACTGCTCTTCTACTCTGGGACAGATTTCTCTGCACGTTATTTCTTTCGGAAATAACTTCTGAAGCGAAGGCTGGGTCGCCGTGCATATGACTGCTGTACTTTTATAATTACATACCAGTTCTGCAATTGCTCTCACACATGGCTTTAAATATTCCGCAGGAAGCATCTGAGCTTCATCAAATATGATGACACTTTTTGATATATTATGTAATTTACGGCATTTAGAAGATTTATTTGCAAACAGTGACTCAAAGAACTGAACATTGGTAGTCACAACCACAGGCTTGTCCCAGTTTTCTGCTGCCAGCTGTTTCAGGTTCAGTTCTTCCTCACCGCTGTATTCCACGTTACTATGATTTTCCAGTACATTCTGTTCCCCAAGCCAATCACTAAACACCTTTGCATTTTGCTCAATAATACTTGTGTACGGAATCACATAAATAATTCTATTCAACCCATGGCGTACCGCGTGAGCCAGTGCAAAAGCCATGGAAGATATCGTCTTTCCCCCGCCGGTAGGGACCGTTAAACTATAAAGTCCCTGATCCCCCGCTCCCATCTCCAGACAGCTTCGCAAAATTTCAGAACGCCTGCCGTTCACTGAATTTATATCCGTATTTTTCAGCCAAGGTTCTATTTTTACCTGTAATCTGGCAAAGAGTGTTTCCATCGAATCAAATATAGATCTTTTTATCATTCCGTTTGACATAAACTGTTCCGTATTCAGAAAATCCGCATCTACCAGACAGGAATAGATCATTCGTATGAAAAAAGAGACACTGAAACCACCTTTTCCTATTGCTTTCAAGGGCGGAACAGGAAAATGAGGAATCTCTACCTCTGTCTGATAAATCCGATAGTCTTCCACCGGTTTCTTTAGCCTGCCGCATAAGGTAGGCGAATCGGCCGTATCGGTCTCACTTCCACCGTCGGAAAGGCCGGCATGATGTCCGGCCACACAGTACGCAGCCATCAAATTTCCTGATTTATTCAATTCCAGGCAGCCTGCAGTGGAATGATCCACTCGTTTTGGACTGCCATGAAGACGATCCTGAAATCCACTTGTATATTTACCTATATCATGTAATAAACCGCTCCCGTAACCCCAGGCGCCACAGTTAAAATCCTCCGCAAAGCTCTCCGCCAGACCTGCTGTTTCCTTCAAATGGTCAATTAGAAGCTGCTCTTTTCCATCCTCACTGATATGAGCCAAATATTTTTCCTGCATATGAAATAGTTTCTCCTGTAAAATGATTTGTTGTATAGATTAGGGTGCGAGTGTAGCACCAAAGATGCTTTAGGTAGTTTTAAATATTATAATATATTTTGTCATATAATAACAGATATTGGCAAATATTTTTTTGTTTTTAGTATATTTTGCACAATTCAAAATGTATTCGACAAAATTCAGCAGAGTCATGACACAAATACTCAGACAAATCAAAAAAAAGAGACACCGGTTTTATCGGCATCTCTTCAGGAATTCTAAGCAATATTAAATTTTATCCACTCTCTCCGCCACAATATTCAGCCACCGCGCCTTTCTCTCCGGCCTTACATCAGCGGTCAGCTTCCACTCCAGCCTGCAAAATCCATTTTCCGGACAGAATAAACCTGGCAGATCATCTTCTGTATAATGCTGGAAAACTCTCCCCTCCTGCTCTGCCTCGCCTGTTCCATATTTAAAGGAAGCGTACAGAATTCCATGCGGTTTGAGCGCCGTCGCAATTCTTCTTAGTATTTCCGGTAGGGCTTCCCGCTCCACATGCAGCAGGGAAGCACAGGCCCAGACGCCATCGTATTCCTCAATATCCTCCAGTTCTTCAAATCGCATACAGCGGACTTCTCTCCCAAGCAGTTTGCCCGCGATTCGGCACATTTCCGGTGAACCGTCCGCCGCTGTGACACGGAAACCTCTGCCTTCAAAGTAGCGGCTGTCCCTTCCGGAACCGCAGCCCAAGTCTAAAATATGGGCTCCCGGCTTGATCCGGCTCTCAAATGGTTCATACAGGCTTGATACATCTGCCGTCCGGGTGGAGCGGGCATAGCCTTGTGCATATTTATTGTAATAGTTAAGTGTTTTTTGTACCGGATTATCCATGGTATCTCCAATCCGCAAAGCCCTGATTTTTTGCGGCCTGATAAACCGGCAGCAAAATAGTACGGAGATTATCGGAGAATTCCTTTTCACAGAGTCCTTCCCGGTAAAGCTTCATCTCGGCCTCCCCGCTGTTGACATGTTCTCGTTTGCAGCTCTCAAAGAGCTTATGTACTGATTCATACTTCCAGTTCAGCCGGTAGGCCTGATATTCTGAATGACACAGTGGGACAAAATAGCGTTCCCAGTCCGGCAGGGCATTGCTTTTGCTGCTGTTGACACTTCGGATGGTCGGTGTCAGATTCCACAATTCATCATGGGCCACGTAAGACCAGGGGACAAAATGGTCAATAGACACCGCTTCTTCCGTCAGGATTTGCCCGGAATAGATATCATGAACCGGTTCCAGGTCAACAATTGTCTTCCAGTACCGCTTTACCCTTTCCAGCTTCCGCTCCGCAGGCGGCCTTAACTTGCTGGAGATACCTGGGACACTAGGGTTGCGCCGTTGGAGATAAAGAATCAAATTATATTGAATCCAGCCTGACAGGATTTCCTGATTTTTTCTCATATAGGAAGCCCAGTCCTTCTGCACCCGAATCCGGCTGTCCAGACCTGAAATGCCCACAAAATAATAAATCAGCTGATCTCTTTGATTGATCCGCCTTGCCAGTTCCTCAGGCCTTGCCTTCCAGCAGGTATTGCCGCGGAAATCCGGCATAAACGGGGCCTGAAGCCGGAACGGCACATGCTGGCAGAGGGTGCGCTTATATTTCTTTAATTCACTGTCCTCGGACTCTTCTAAGAAAGCCAGAATCTTTTCCCGTTTTTCGCTGGATTTTAAACCGCTGATCCTGCCGGCGCAGCTGACTGCCGCCTCCAGCAGCGTATCAGAGGGGCCCAGATTCAGCCGATATTCCTCTACCATGTACCAGGCGTCCGCAATCATATGATTGATCAACGTATCGAACGATATTTCTTCCCGCGCGGTTTCATCCCGGCCCGCCGCCATTTCTTCCAGGATAGCTTTAAACCAGAATATCTTATAGCTCTCGCTCATGTTGTCAAACAGGCGGGACAAATAAGAAATATTTAGCCCCGAACGTTCCGGCAGTCTGACCATAATCCTGTCCTCCCTGCAGCCTTTCACCTCTTGCTAATTATTTTCCGATGCCCAGATCCTTAGCTGCTTAAGCTTCGGCTCCGGATCATATCCTTCCTCCACACCCATAGTGGCCAGCATATCACAGGGAAAGTCAGCACATTCCCCGCAGTGGTTCAGCTTCTTTTCCTCACAGCAGGATTTCACTGCACATTCACTTCCCCAGAAAGGAACTTCCATATTCAGGCAGCCATCACAGTGAACCTCATCCTTCCCGGTGCACTGGCTGCAGCAAATACCACATCTGGATTCAAACATACTTAAACTTCCTCCTTTATCTGCTTGTAGTCTTACATTTGCAGTCCGTATGAACTGCGGTCCGCATTATTTTTTGCCTCGGTCAGCAGGCTCACGTAAAGATCCGCCTTCTCTACCGCCTCTGCCCCGATTCCCGACTTGGTACTGACCATACGGTTCGAAATCAACGTCGGCATTGTGATCTTTTTGCCATCCAGATAAAAAACAAACCGAATTCCCGTCATAGTGGAAGCAATGGTCTTGATCCTGTCGATTCTGGATGCGCTGAAAATCTGAATCTCAAACGGATTGTAGGCCGAAATAAAGCCCAGCATCCCTTTATTTACATCTATGTACAGCGTACCGCCCCGGCTCTTAAAGGAGCTGTTAAACTGGTATGGATATTCATTTAGTCTCTTTGCGGTGCGCTTTACAAAAGGTGAAGATAAGCTTCCCCAGGCAATCATCATAAGCAGTATGATCCATACAAAGAACCCAAAGAATACAAACATCATCAAAACTGTCTCCACTTTTATCTCCGCCGCAAAAGCACACACCACCACGGCGATAGTCAGCGGCAGTACAATGCCGATTAAAAATAGAATCAGCAGATACGAAGATCCAACTCTTTTAAACTTCTGTGTTTCCATATTGTTACCCTCCCATTATTTCCCGGACACCGGCTCAGATCCGGTCATGCAAAGCCATTTGGCTCCTTCGTCCGATTTATAATCGCTGTTTTGACAGCTATATTAAGTATAGCATATTCCTGTCGATTCTTCACTTATCATGACAAATTTTTCCCTTGTATCAAAAACAGCGGCTTTATTTTTAGAGAATATTTACATTCGTACTCTATTGTGAGAAAATAGCTCATAAGGGAAGGGGACATACATATGGCAATCGTTGGATTGACAGGCTGCTTAATTTGTTTTGCTGGTTTTAATGTTCTTCTGTTTCTGAAACGTGAATCTCTCAGACAGCAGAAAAAAATCAAGCCTCAAATGCTCTATGCCGGCTTGATTTTCCTGAATGGAATTCTTGCTTTCGCGGTCGGGATTCTATTTTTACCTAAAATCCAGGGCTCAACTTTTCTATTCATACTGGTGACGTTCGTCTTGTTTATACTGGCAGGCTGGCAGATTATTAACTTGAAAACAGATACCGATATTTTTTCCAAAATACGCAGTTTGTTTATACATATTGTTTACTTCGTATTAATTGTGGTAAGACCGGAAAATAAAGCTGCGGAAATGCTGTTTAAAATAGCGATTGCAATATCTTTCTTGTTTGAAATGGGCTATTATTTTATAACAAAAGATGACTAAAGCAACAGGAGTGCTGCAAATAACCGCAGTACCCCTGTTTTATCCTTCTCTCTACTCCTTCGCCGCTACCGACAGCCATATCTCACAGTGAAAATCATTGGAATGAATCTCATCGCCGGGATAGACTTCGATACACATGCCGCCGGACGGCTGATAGGCGCTGGTCGGAAAAAACTCCGTATAAATTTGTTTCCAGAGATTCTGGAATGCATCAGGCATCGCCCCTGTACAGGGAAATACTGCCCAGGTGCCCGCCGGCACCTCTTCCACCGTCAGGCCATGTACCGGTTCCCCTCCGCTGTAGGCAGCCCCTATGGCGTAATCAAAATCCCCTGCCAGAGGATTGTCAAAGCATATTCCCACGATTGATTTTCCAAAGATATTGTCCGGACTGACATACCGGCACAGGTCCTCGATCGTTCCGCTTGTGTTTGCTTTTTCCCAAGCTTTATGAATACTGTCCGCCGTTATCTCCACACCGCCGGGAAATCGTTCTTTTCTTGCTATCACCTGAAACGCGTCTCTCTTTTCAATTCGGTAATCCATTGTAATTCCTCCTTCTAATACTAGTTTTACCGAAAGTCGGGAAAAGGATCTCAGCTTCGCCTCCCTGGAGCGTGCTGCCGTGGGGCTGACCCCATGGAAACGGGAAAATGCTCTCGCAAAGCTCTCCGGACTGTCATAACCATATTTCAGTGCAATATCGATCACTTTGCAGTCCGTGGATTTAAGCTCGTTCCCGGCCAGTGTCAGTCGCCGGCTCCGGATATATTCTCCCAGTGTGCAGCCGCATAGGATACCAAAGACTCTCTGAAAATGAAAATTCGACGAACAGGCCTGTTTCGCGATCTCTCCATAATCCAGTTCTTCCAGCATATGATCTTCCATGTAGTCGATGGCATTCTGCAATGCATTGCTCCAGTTCATTTGCGTCCCTCCTTTGTTTCGGTATACTCAGTATAGTAGAAAGACGAAATCGTTTCCTGATAGTTTGTGCTCCTTCATGCAAGGCGGCTGCGGCCTCGGAAATATATATGATCAGCGTTCCGACATATACTTTGCCGCTTCTTCCGGCGTCAGCCGTCGCACCTGCGTATCCGGAAATTCCCGGTATTCCCCGGCAGTATAGGCAGGCAGCATGGTTTCACAGACTTTATCCCTGTTCTTTTTCAGATAGGCATCCAGTTCTTGTCTGCCTCTGAATATTTTGTAGGAAATTCTGCCCTTCGCTCCCTTGATTTCGTATATGCCGCAGGCGGTTTTCTCCGTGTAGTCGGCGGTTCTCAGGTATAGCTTCGCTATTTCCAGGGATTGGAAGGGGAAGTTCCACCTCTGCAGGCCCCTTTTTTCATCATGCTCAATACAGATACAGCGTCCGCAGGTTCCGCAGATGTACTGGGTATGGTTATTCAGGCAGTCCAGCGGATTTAACAGGGGAGTTATCCGGTTTTGTTCGGTATAACACTCTTCACACATAGCAACCTCCGTTTTGATTTTCCTCTATCCTACTATGTGTCCAAACTACTGTCAAACAATTCGTTTTTCCTTATTCCTCCAGCCGGAACGTCACTTCCCAATCTCCGGCTATATTCCCTTTCAGTTCATGGAAGATCCCATAAAGCCTGTAGTTTTCCAGATCCTCCAATGGACCGTTAAAGTAGAATTCATAAAACATATAGGAAACCCCGTCTTTTTCCTCGTGCCAGGAAACCGATGCATCCTCGTAGCGTTCCTGCCCGTTTTCATCCACAAGAAACGGCTCTACATGCCGGTCCGCATGCTTGAACTCTCCCATACAGATCTGTAAACGCAGTGTCTGATCCGCATAGGCCAGACCGGTTATGGTGAACCCCTCGGGATCACATTCATCCAGTTCTTTCCCGTCTATCACTCCCCTGGAGGGTCTGGGATCATCCCTGCCTTCCAGTTCTGTTTCCTCAGAGAATAAATCTTTCACGCTGGTGCCGCTCCCTCCGCTTAATGTTACCTGTTTCGTCCGGACCGTATCGTCCAGACCGGTCAGAGGGATATCCATCTCCTTCTCTGTAATAGAACTGAGTATTTCATAGGTATAAAAGGTCAGCTTATCCCGGTCAAATGTGCCGCTCGTCTCCACATCCAGTTTAAAATAAGCTTTCCCGGTTGCTTCGTCATAATCCAGGAATGAACATCCCCCCATAACACTGCTGCCGCTGCTGCTTTTCAGGCCGTATCGGTCATAGAAATCAGCCTGACCGCTGATCCGGTCCCCCTCCACATCCTGAATGGATACATAGACTTCGGCTCTCTTTCCTTCTATCTCAATGGCTTCTACTTCCATCCGGATTCCCTGGTCCGTACAGGACTTGTTCACCGGAATCAGCAAATCTGCAAGTCCTGGTGAAAATTGCTCTACAGCTCGGTAAAACCCTGGAATATGGGCAGCGGCCGCGGGTACGGCGGTACACAGGATCAGCGCCGCCGCGAATACTGCCACCACCGGTTTCACAATTCTCATAGTCCTGCCCCTGCGGAGCTGGCCTTCGGTTTCTCTCACAACACCCGCCACCAGGCCCGCGTCGGGTTTAATTTGATCATAACTTCGCTTATATCTCTCCTGAAACATTATAATTCCTCCTTCAGCCATTCCTTCAGTATCTGTCTGGCTCTGGTCAGCTGGGTCCGTACCGTGGATGGTTTTTTTCTCAGGATATGGCTGATTTCCTCTATACTCATATCCTCATAATAAAAAAGATGAATAACCACACGATACTTTTCCGGAAGCTGTTTGACGGTTTCTAAGAGCTCTCTGTCCTGTTCCGGCAGATCAAAAGGATTTGTTTCTTTTCCTTCCTCCTCCGTCCATTCTGTGATCTTGTTTTTCCAGGCAGATTTCCATAGATTTTTACAGCAGTTTACCGTCACCCGAATAAACCAGGCCTTCTGATGTTCTATATTTTCAAATTTAGGTTTCTTCTGAATATACCGATAAAAAACCTCCTGGTAAATGTCATCGGCATCATACCGGTTTTTTACCAGGGAATACGCCAGCCGGTATACCAAATCGGAATACGCTTCAATTGTTCTTTTCCGCAAATCATCCGTACGCAATGATTCGTCATACATGCTCTCACCATCCTCTCATAGATCATACAATCGAGCCGTTAAAAAAGCTACAGCACCAGGGCAAATAAATTTTTCCAGCAATTCGGAACCCACTTGACTACTATTACGTTTCCTGATATATTTATTACAGTAAACGTAATAAAAAGAGGTGAGAATTTGCGGGATCATGTAAAAGGCGGCGCGCTGACGGAGGTAACATTTTTTATCCTGCTCTCTCTGTATACGCCCAGACACGGATATGCGATCATGCAGTTTATTGAAGAACAGACAGAGGGCCGGCTGATCCTGGGGGCAGGGACGCTTTACGGAGCATTAAATACATTACTTGAAAAGGGTTGGATACAGCCCTGCGGGCCGGATCAGGGCCGAAAGAAAGAGTACATCATTACCGGCGAAGGCCGTGCCGCTGCGGAACAGGAATTTGCCAGGCTTAGCCGGCTGACCGCCACGGCACGGGAAATCATGCATCCGGACACATCGGGACAGGGGAGGAAAGAACATGCGTAAGAAATACTATCGTTTCTTCGGAGGATTGCTGCACGCCCAGGAAAACTGGCTGAACCGGATGGCGCAAAAGGGATACCGCCTTGTGCGGACGGAAAAATTATTATATGAATTTGAGCCCTGTGAATCAGGACAGATGCAATACCGCGTGGAATTTATCGGAGAAAAGGCAAAAGAAAAGGCGCAGGATTACCGCTTTTTTCTGGAAGATCTGGGCTACCAGGTCTTCTATAAGAATATCAACCTGAACTATTCCGTCGGGAAAGTCCGCTATCGGCCCTGGGCAGAGCCGGGCGGCCGGATCGCCACCAACTCCACCACCTTTAACCGGGAGCTGCTGATCGTCGGGAAAGAGAATGACGGTAAACCTTTTGAACTGCATACATCCCTTGAAGATAAGCTGTCATACTGCCGCAATCTGCGGAATCCCTGGCTCTGCTTCGCTTTATTATTCGGTTTTCTGGGTATTATGAATTATAACATTGTCTTTCTCGTCGGAGCTCTCTTAAACCTGATTATCGTTCTTATTTATCAGGTCCAGATTACAGCTTTAAAACGGGAGGCAAAAACAAAAGAATAACAGGTTTTATCGCCTGATCAATACAGAAATGGCAGGAACAGCACATGAAAATTGACCGTTTGATTGGTATCATCACTATTCTGCTGCAGCAGGACAAAGTAACCGCCCCGGAACTGGCGGCACGCTTTGAGGTATCCCGCCGCACCATCAACAGGGATATCGAAGACATCTGCAAGGCGGGAATACCCCTCGTCACAGTACAGGGCTATGGCGGCGGTATCTCCATTGCAGATGGTTATAAAATAGAGAAATCCCTTTTTACAGCTGACGAACTCCAGAGTATTCTTGCAGGACTGAAAGGAATCGACAGTGTATCAAAAACTTCTTACCTTGCGTCTCTGCTGGAAAAGCTGTCCAGCAAAGAAAACCGTGTTGCCGCGGAGGGCATTATCGGCATAGACCTGGCATCCCACTATCAAATACCGCTTACCCGTAAGATTGGCTTAATCAAAGAAGCGATTCTAAACAAGCATCCCATCTCCTTTCGCTATTATTATGAGAAAGGGGATTGCCGGCGTACCATTGAGCCCTACCGGCTGGTTTTTAAATGGTCCTCCTGGTATGTATTTGGGTATTGCCTTGACAGGAAGGCATTCCGCCTGTTCAAGTTAAACCGTCTCTGGGAATTAAGCAAGTCAGATGAGGTGTTTTTATCAAGAGAAATTCCTCTGGCAGAACTTAATTTTGACCGCTTCTTTGCACAGGATACCATACGCTTAAAGGCAGTCTTTGCTGAAAGTGAACAATACCGTCTGATCGAGGAATATGGCATCGAATGTTATTCTGTGCTGGATGAGAAAGGGCTTTTATTTGAACGGGAATTTGTAAGTTATGACGCGATGCGGGAATGGATATTGAGTTTTGGGGATAAGGCCGAAGTACTGGAGCCGGAGAAATTAAGAGATGATCTGCGGCGTCAGGCTGAGAATCTGCTGGAAAAATATCGTAGGACATGACATACAGCTGTCGTGTTGCTCCTGTTATAGTAGTTTTACAGTGAAAAAGGAGGAGGTTCCTATGATTGAGTCAAGATGCGGCCTATTATGCAGTGAATGTTCCTATCGGGAAGAGGTCAGTTGTCCCGGCTGTTTAAATATGACCAAACCATTCTGGGGAGAGAGCTGCCCGCTTATGACATGCTGCAAAACCAGAGAAAGGCAGCACTGCGGTGAATGCGATGACTTTCCCTGTGACAAACTCCGCCAGTTTGCTTATGATGCGAAGCAGGGTGATAACGGCAGGCGAATCGAACAGTGCAAAAAATGGGGCAATGAATAATTCGTACTAGCAAGGAGGAAATAATGGCTTCCAGTAAAGAATATGTAAACTTTATATTAGATCAGCTATCCGATCTGGAGGAAATAACTGCCCGTTCCATGATGGGCGAATATATCATTTATTACCGTGGGAAATTGGCGGCTTACCTGTGTGATGACAGGCTGCTAGTCAAGCCTCTGGATTCATCCATGCGGCTGCTGCCCGACGCTCCTTATGAATTGCCCTACGACGGGGCAAAGAAAGAAATGATATTGGTGGAAGATGTAGACGACAGAGAACTCTTAACCGAATTATTTCTGGCTATGTATGAGGAACTGCCGGAGCCTAAGCCGAAAAAGAAGAAAAAACAGCCGTGAAACTTCGTCCGGTTTGAAAGCGGGAGAATGGGTTATCCACTCTCCTGCTTTTTCCAGGCATCAGGATTTCTTTTCAAGTTAATCCTTAAGCATCTGGCTATATAACTCATAATCCCATCCTGCCTCTTCGGCAAACCGGTTGTATTCATTGCCGGCAGGATGCATTTCGTACTCATCTCTGGCCTTTTTATGCATTTCGGTTTGATAGCCTGCCCGTATTGCTCTGGCAAAGCGTTCCAGACAGGTTGTCCTGAGATACTCCAGATCCCCGAAGCAGATGTCGTCAAACTGCTGTCTCATAAAGAGTAACAGTTCCGAGTCGGTAAGCTCATCTGCCGTCTCATTTTTATACATATAAAAGATTTCCTGAAGCGCCTCCAGCGTATCCCTGTAATTATCCTGCCTGAGATAGGACGAATCACAAAACGCCGTGATCAGATCCGGCAGGATGCAGGAGCCAAATTCCACACGCTCACAGCTTTTCAGGCTGTTTTTTCTGGCTTCCATCAGCTGGGCCGCATCCTCTGGTGTCAGGCTCAGGCCAAATCGCTCTGTTTTTCCATTGCAGTCTATAACCCGCTCTAGCTCCTGTTTCTGGCCGGCCAGCATCACCTGTAACATCATATCTGCTTCTTCTTTCATAGAAAGCCTCCCTTCCATTTTGCTTACAATAGTCCTTTTAATCTGTGAAGAATTCCTATTATAGAGCAGCTCTATCCCCATTGCCAGTCTTATATTTTGCCTCATTTTATGGTATAATATTATTAAATATTATACCAGTGCCGAAGCGCATAAGGCCGCAGGCCTTTTCCAAATGCGCGGAGTGCACATCCCCCGGAGGGTTGCCATAACGGTTTATAGTTATGGTATTGTGTATGTAGAAAAAGCACCGGGACAGTTACCTGCCCCGATGCTTTTCTTTCTTTTTCTGCTGCTTCATCCGGAACTTAAGCAGTTCCTCCGCCTCTTTTTGTTCACGGCTGATGATCCTGCGTTCCGTCTTATTCTGCTCCTGCCAAAGCTTCAGCGTCTGCTGGGATTTGGTTCCCATACCAGTATCCTTCGTCTGCTTCTGCGCTTCCCGGCGAAGCCGCTTTGGATTGGTATGCTGCGCTTTCACAGCAGTTTTTACAGCCGGACTGAATGGCAACTGAAAGTAATGTTTCAAAAAGAAGTCATAAACCTCGTAATCCCGGGGCTCGGCACCGAACGTCACTTTGCACACGGAAAGCTTCCCGTCTGCTATGCACTCCGCTATGCCGATCCAGAATGGTTCCTCGAATATTACTCTGACTGTTACCGATACTTTGTCCATGATAATTCCTCCTTAAAAATTCATACATAGACAAAGAACGGACGACCTAAGGAGGAAGGTTACTGACGGACCCGAACGATAAACCGGACGGTCCGCGCCCGGACTACCTACCGGGCTGTGTTTTTATCTTTGCGGTTTTAGTTTATCATATTGATGGTTGTTTTTCCAGCTAACCCATTCTTATATCCAATGAGCTTCAATCTCTTTTTGCAGATCACAGAACATCTGGTAGAAGGATTCTTTCGCCAGTACGACAATTTCAAGAGCAATCTTTTCGTTGTAGGAATGAGCGACATTATTTCTCTCCTGCAGTGCCCGAAGCCACAACTCCTCGTTTTTTATCATTCCCGCTTTAAATGCTGTCTTTAATATAATCTTAGGAGAACCCGTCGCACCTTCTGCATAACCATGCGTTTCAAGTATTTCTTTCATCATTTTCCAGGCCTGCTCGAAACAAAGTTCAAACAATCCCACTTGTCCTGTCAAAACGACCTTATCATAGGGTGCATTATACTTGTAGATTTCCTTCATATTGCATAATGAATCCCTGAAATTCTCAAACTTTTTCATAAATAACTCTTCCCTCCTTTTCAATCGAAATTCGTAGTTCCTGCTGCATCTCCCGGTCTAAATTTATAATATCATACTCCAGCAGTGTTGATGTTTCTTCCTCTATATCCAGTGCAAAACGGTCAAAATCCCCGCCTTCCACAGCCAAATCAATATCGCTTGTTCTGCGAAAATCTCCCCTCGCCCGGGAACCAAACAGAATTACTTTATTCACATTATGTTTCACGGCCAGCTTCCGGATTTCATCGAGCACCTGCCCCCTGATTCCTGTTCCTTCCATAGTTTCCTCCCCGTACTCGGTCTCTCTGATGTTTTTATTTTATTACCATAACCACATGATAACTGCAAATTGTTAAGATTCACTCGCAAGGCAGAAACGGCCTGCTCTTTCGAACAGGCCGCCATCATTATTATTCAGATTCTGCCGCAGCTGGACACTTCATCGTCATTCCCTGTCCATCCGTTTCAGTTTAGCTATATCACCGGACTGGATGTCCGCAATATGTGCCGCTATTTTTTCTTTCGGCCAGTCCCACCATTTCAGTTCCAGTAGGGAAGAGATAACCTGGTCTGAAAAACGTTTTCGGATGGGTTTTGCCGGAACTCCGCCCACAATGGTGTAAGGCGGCACATCTTTTGTCACAACAGCCCGTGATCCGATAATCGCTCCGTCCCCGATGGTAACGCCGGCCATAACAACGGCCTCGTACCCGATCCACACATCATTGCCGATGACTATATCCCCCCTTGTTATCCCAGGAATCTGTTACCCGTTTTATATCTAGTCCCCATTCCTCAAAAAAGAGAGGAAAAGGATAAGTAGACAACGAATTCATAGTATGATTGGCGCTGTTAAACAGGAACTTAGATCCGCAGGCCAGAGAACAGAACTTGCCTATCACCAGTTTATCGTGATTAATCGGATAGTGGTACAGCACATTATTCTGTTCAAACAAGGTCGGATCATGTACAAAATCATTGTACATCGTATAATCTCCAACTATAATATTGGGATTTGTGATCACTGATTTTAAATATATGGTTTCTTTGTCTCCCGTGCGGGGATATATCTTTTTCTCCGGAATAGTCATAATTACCTCCATGTCGGAGCCGGTTCTGCGACGGCACGCCCATGAGTAAATCGTGCAGACGATTTCTCATGCCGCATCACAGCTGTTTGAGGCTCCGGCTCAAACTAAAATAATTATTTATCTTTCATCTGATAACTATTCCGGCCGCTGCAATACAGCGCCTCATCTCTCCCACTTCCTTTTGCTCATTTATTTATCAGCTGCTGTCATCCTCACTGCCAGTTATTCTGTTTCTGCAAGATATGCTTTCAAATTTGCCAGATCCTCTCTGTCTTTCTCCTGCAGTTCATATCCCGTGTGAAACAACATCTGTGCCTCCGCCGAGATACAGGGAACTTCCCTTTGTTCAAATACGGCACTGGAAAACCAATCCGCCTCAAACTGATACCAGCCGCCGTCCGGAGCGGCCTGTTTCGCGCTTCCGTCTTCCTGAATCACCAGAGGATGGATATCAATAAATCCCAGCTTCGGATGCTCCAGTTCGATCCGGCAGGGCCGCCAGTCTGTCGTGATCACATATCCCTGCTCCCCCAGTGTGTTCAGAAGGATATCTGTAAATTCCCCGTCAAAGTTCACATCCAGATCCCGGTGTTCTCTGTGCTGCTCTCCCAGCAGGATATCCACGCCCCATCCGCCGTCAATCCAGTATCTCATTCCTAATCCATCCAATAAATCCAGTAGATAAAATAATGTTTTCTTGCTGGTCATTGTTCAGTCCCTCTCACGTTTTCATGTCTGATCCAGTTCCTCTTTTAGCAGTCCGTACATACAATAGTCAAGCACTTCTCCGTTTTTGTATACACCGCGGCGCATAATCCCTTCCAGGGTAAATCCCGCCTTTTCCAGCACCCTCCGGGACCCTGTATTTCTGGCATAGGGTTCCGCGTAAATCCGTACGATGTCAAATTTCGCAAACGCATCCCTGCACAGCCGCTTTACCGCTTCCGTCATGATTCCTCTGCCCCAGTATTCCTCCGCCAGCCAGTAGCCCAGCTCCGCACTCTTCTCATACACATCGGACCCGCAGAATATCCCTACACTGCCGGCTGCATGTCCCTCAGCCACGATTGCGCGGCAGATCTGCCGTTCCTCCGGATCTGCCGCGCAGGCCAGTATATACTCCTTTGCATCGGTTCTCGTATACGGATGAGGAAATACGTTGCGCAGATTGGCGGCTACCTTGGCATTATTTGCGAAATGCGTCACATCGTCAATATATGCTGCATCCCATTTTTTCAATTCAAATTTCATAGTTTCCTCCATGTCGGAGCCGGTTTTGCGGCGACACGCGCATGAGTAAATCGTGCAGACGATTTCTCATGCCGCATCATAGCAGTTTGAGACGGAGCCTTAAACTGTCGATTGAAATCACCTCATCAGTGAAATTTTCAATCTTGCCTCCTCACCAGATCTCCTCTGATTTTTTCAATTATATTTGTTACGGTACCCGGTTCCAGGGGAATAATCCGACTCCACAGCCGGACGCCCTGATAGACATACAAAATCAGATCCGACATCTGTTCCGGATTCACCGGTGCAAATTCCTTCCGGCTGATGCCATATTCTATGAGCGTCCTCCACTTTTCCTTTGCTTTTCGGTTCAATTCCAGCATGAAACTGCTGTCACAGACTGAAGAATACTCATAGATTCCCCGGCTCAACGACGTTTTCTGCTCCAGCATCTCCTGCTGCATCCTGGCGAGAAGGCTCTCCAGTATTTCCCCGGCAGGCGTCCCCTGATCCATCTCCTTCCGGATAAAATCATCCGGCTTCACTATTTCTTTAAGCACCTCTTCAAATAGTTGCCCCGTGCTCCCATAATGACGGTACAGTCCACCTCTGCTGAGTCCGCTTGCCTCACAGATATCCTTCATTGTTACTGCAGTAAATCCCTTCTCAGCAAACAGCACCAAGGCACACTGTCTAATCCATTCTTTGGTCTGGCTGCTCTTATCTCCCATATCAGCTCCTGATTAACGACACTCATGTCGTTTTTATCATTATGCGACACAGGTGTCGTTTTGTCAAGTATATAAAATGGGAGAAAATAAAACCCGGAAAATGTCGATGCAAACACTTCCCGGATTTCCTTTATTCCATCATAATCTTTTTCACAGGCATATTCTTGATCCGGCAGGAAAACGCGTACATCATCAGTTCATAGGCTGCAAGAAAGGTAACCAACGTTATCCAGAATACATCCCACCGGAATACCACCTCAGGCAAGGTTATGTCCGAAACATCCGCAAACAATTTCATCATCAGTTTCATCAGCCCGTACTGGTACACGGTTCCCACCAAAAACCCCACATAGGATGCCAGCCGGTATCCATTCAGAACTGCTCCCGTACATTCCCGGAAGGAATAGCCGTATATTTTCATGATAGAAATATTCTTTGCATTCGCATTCACCACAGAAGAAGTCGCCAGAAGCAGGGACATCACTGCCAGAACAATTCCGATTACAAAGATCATGACTCCCATCAATTCCGAGGATAGATCCTTCATGCTTGCCGACATCTGCACCATATCCGAATAGCAGAACGCGCCAAAGGCGATGAAGAATACAAGGGCAGGATGGTTTCTCACATTGCCCCGTCTCATTTCCTTGAGGAATGTATCTTCCCCGCTCTTTTGTCTGGAACGATGCCGCTTATTTCTTGTCTTCTGCATATCCCGCAGCAGATTCAGCGCAGGCAGATGGAGTTTCCTGTAAGCATAGAACACAGCCAGCAGGCCAAAGGCCAGAACAGGCAGAAGGACCAGAGCAAGAGCCAGCTCCCAGTGAATCACAATCGATAGATCTGGCAACACATCATCCGAATTCATGGCCCGATAAAATCGGGACATAAATAATGCCGAACTTAGGTATCCAAGTCCGGTTCCTGCCAGAACACTCAGCCCGAACAAACTGAAATTCCAGGCAATCCGGAACCTGGAGTACCCCATCGCCTTTAAAATGCCCATCTCCATACTGTGGGTACGGATATATTGGCTGATATAAAAAAACAGCAGCACGACCGAAGTTCCCAGAAGGCATCCGCCGCTGACGGCACAGGTAATCTTGCTCATGGTGAGCTGCGCCTGGTACAAGGCTTCGGCCGAAGGCCCCGTTATCGCTCCTGCCATCCGCCCCATATCAATATTATAGTTCAGGAACAGATTGCAGACGAAAACAGCACAAAACGTGATGACAGAAATGCCGGCAAGTTTCCTGATATCTTTTAATCTAATTATCATACTGTTCCTCCTACCAGCCGATCTCATAAGCTGTCTTTGGCGCCTCATTCCGGGAGACCTCCAGAATTCTCCCGCTGTTCATGCGAATCACCTGATCCGCCATCTCCGCCACATTCTGGTTGTGGGTTACCATCAGAATCGTAAACTTCAGTTCTCGCTGCAGTCTGGCAACATAGTCAAGGACCTGCCGCCCGGTCTCCTCATCCAGAGCCCCTGTGGGTTCATCCAGAAACAGGACCTTAGGCCTCTTCGCCAGAGCCCGCGCAATAGAAACCCGCTGCTGCTGACCGCCGCTCAGTTCGCTGGGATATTTGTCCGCTTTATCGGCAAGTCCCACCGCTTCCAGCATATCCAGATAGTCCTTATTTCCCGCCAGATCCGCTCCCATCTTCACATTCATCGCCACACTCAGGTTGGGCAGCAGATAATACTGCTGAAAAATAAAACCCACCTGGTCTCTTCGAAACCGTGTCAGTTCCTTGTCATCCAGCTTTGTAATATCCGTGTCCTGATAGGTAAGAGAGCCGCTGTCCGGCCGCTCCAGACCGGAAATCACGTTCAGCAAAGTTGATTTCCCTGAACCGGATGGTCCCAGCACCACCGCAAAGCCTCCCTCGTCTATATCCAGTGAAATATCTTTCAGCACCTGGAACCTATTTTCCTTTTCCCCATAGGATTTCTTAATGCCTCTCAGTGAAATCATGATAACGTATCCTCCTCTTTTATGCGCTGCAATACACTGATCAGCACATCCCTCATCATCCCCATTATTTCCTCTGTGGAAAAGCGACATACACCGGTTGCGATCAGAGCCGCAATGCCATGAGTAAAAATCCACAGCTCCTGGTACAGCCGGAGAGCCTTTTCCTCCGTCAATTCGTATTCCTGCCGGATTGCCTCCAGAATCCTGGTACTGTTTTCGTCAATGCAGTCCAGGACATTCTGCAAATCCGGTTCTGCCGGGTTTGCCGTCATAAAAAGCATGTGAAACAGCATGGGTTCTTGTGCAGCAAACCGTATGTAGGCCTTGCCCACTCCCTGAAACGGGTGTTCCTCCGTAAGTCCCTCCCTGACATAGCCATTGTATATTTTTCTGGCCTCATTCATAATTTCCCGCTGCACGTCCTCCATATTGACGAACGTGGTAAAAATAGGTCTGGATGAACTACCAAGGGCTTCCCCCAGTGCTCTGGCCGTAACCGCGGCCATCCCATCCCTGCGCACCAGATCCAGCGCCGCACCGATAATCTCTTCTTTGGTAAATTTCTGTTTTGGAGGCATAGTACTCCTTCTTTCTAAAACATTTGTTTTGCAACATATGTTTTATTATAAAACAGCAGGTTAAAAAAGGCAAGCAAGACTTTGGAATATAGGCTTGTCTTTGATAAATGCGTCTGTATTTTCCCGCACGGATCAGGGCGCCAGCATTTGACACCCTGATTTACGGCTGGACAAAGTAGTGAAACCGAATCGTCTCAATGGTAATGGTCATACTGGGATTACCCAGTTTCTCCTTTACTTCCCGTACAATATTTCTGAATGCATGATAGAACTCTGTTTCATCCGGAGTTTCAATCGGATTTCTTACCGATGAAATACTATGCGCTGTTTCTCCCAGCTCACATCCTCTTATCCTGCCGCACACCAGCCTGCCGGTATCAATAAGACCGGTAACAAATATACCGCAATCCTTATATTCCCGATTTGCACATTCCTCCCAAAGCCATGTAATATACTCTGTGCTGTAAAATCCGGTATCAGGTCCAAATAAACTGACAATATAACGCTCTGTCTGCATGGTATCCGTCCGTTTTTTCTTTGTTTTTATCATATGTTTCGCGTAGTTGATCAGTTACAGCTTTATCAGATTCTGTCGGTTTTCGAACAATGACAGTACAAACTATAGATATTTGGTATTTCCTCACAGGTATGATAAAATATAATTATCTGCCGCCTGGCTGTTCCGATCATTAATCCGGCGGCGCACGGCAAGTTTAAAATCTGATTCAGAAAGGGCTGATAACATTTGAATATACCAGAATTGATTGAGGATCTCCAGAATAAAGACAGCAAGCTCGCCTACCATGCACTGCAGGAACTCCTGGCCCGAAGCGGGCAGGATAGCCAGGTTTACACTTATATGAATCTGTTTTTTGATATGACAGACAGCAAAAATTCCTATGTGCGTACCCGGGGCCTGCTTCTGATCTCCGCCAACGCAAGATGGGATGGGGCCTGCAAAATAGAATCAAAGATCGGTTCCTATTTAACCCACATTACAGATGCAAAACCAATCACCGCCAGGCAATGTATTAAGGCACTGCCTGCCATTGCCCTGTATAAACCAGCTCTGAGAGAGATAATTCTGGATGCCCTCACAAACGCAGATATATCAAATTATGCTGACAGCATGCAGCCCCTGATCTGCGGAGACATTGTAGCCGTGATAAAAGAGATTAAAAGTCAGAAGGACTAGGATATAGCGGGGCTGACAGAATTTATGAAATGGTGGAAAGGAGTCTCTGATATGAAACATACCTATTTTTATAATACACAGGACTGGAGAGCCGAAGGCACCTACTTTGACGAAGAGGGGCAGGAATTTCCTCTGTATGGAGAAGTCTCTGTCATTCACAGTGAAGAACAATGGTCCCTGGACGGTTTTCTGGAAGTAACTCTCCAGACACCGGTCCGTTTTACCAATAAATATTCGATCCATGAGTCTGAGCTCCCTTCCACGCTCCAGTGGGAATCCTATAATCCGGCTCTGGGCACTTTAAAGGGTACGTTCGAAATTATCGGCAGCAGTATCATCTCCTTCTATACTTCAGAAGACGGTATGTATTCCGGTACGGAGACACTGGTACAGGTTAGTCCGGAGGAATACTATAATGCCGGAGTTTCCTTCTGCTATGGCCGGAAAATGTCCTCCTGGACCGCCCGTCTGAAAGGATGTAAGCTCCCATGAAAGATTTTATTAGAAGCAATCCTCTGTTCTCCCTGTGCGGACTAAACTGCGCCATCTGTCCTATGTATCTGGGGCAGTATTGCCCAGGCTGCGGCGGAGGGGCCGGAAATCAGTCCTGTAGGATCACAAAATGCAGCCTTGTGCACGGCAAACCAGAATACTGTTATGAGTGTGCGGAATATCCCTGTGACAAATATGATGGTATCGACGACTACGACTCCTTCATCTCCCACCGCAACCGGCACAAGGATATGGCCCGGGCGAAAGAAATGGGAACGGAGCATTACCAGGCGGAACTCTCTGAGAAAGCAGTTATTTTAGACGACCTCCTTGCCAACTATAATGACGGGCGCAGGAAAACCTTCTACTGTACCGCTGTAAATCTGCTGGATCTAAATGATATCAGATCAATAATAAACAATCTCCGTCAGGAGACGGATGGAGAGAACCTGTCATTAAAGGAAAAAGCGGCTTCTTCTGTACGGCTGTTCCAGGAAATGGCTCAGGAAAGAGGAATTGAGCTAAGGCTGAGAAAAAGGAGCAAAGCGGGCAAGTCCTAGAATAGCAAAAAGGGTTGACTCTCACGTAACGTGATAGTGTATCCTTTTATTCAGAGGATGAATCTGGAGTATAGCCGGCTGATGAACTCCTGCGCAACAGAATATTTGACGATATTCTCTCATTCTCTTATATCAAAAATGAAGGGACAGACAATCATGAAAACGATAAGTCAGGTTGCAGGTATTACAGGCATCAGCGTACGGACATTGCAGTACTATGATGAAATCAATCTGTTAAAGCCCAGCGGTTTTACGCCGTCGGGTTATCGCTTGTACGATGAAGCGGCTCTGCAGAAGCTGCAGCAGATCCTCTTTTTTAAGGAGCTGGATTTTACGCTGAAGGATATCAAAGAAATATTGGAGAAGCCGGAATTTGACAGAACCGCAACGTTCCGGAAGCAGAAAACACTGCTTTCTCTGAAACGGGCGCGCATCGACAAACTGATTGATCTGCTTGACCGTTTGGAGAAAGGGGAGTCATGCATGAGCTTTAAAGAATTTGATCTAAGTGAATATATCGAGGCGCTGGAACAGTTCAAAGCTTCCAATACTGATGTTATATTGAAAAACTGGGGGAGTATGGATAACTTCGAACTGTTCATACAGAAAGTAAAAGAAGACGAATCCAATGTGGCCAGACTTGCCATTGAGCAGTATGGCAGCATTGAGAAGTACACAGAAGCTATGAAATACAATCTGGAGCACTTCTCTGAGATCATGGAGAAGCAGTTATCTGGAAAAGCAGGAGAAATTGTGGAGAAAAATAAGGAATTGTATAGTCGGCTGACCGCTAATATGGAGAGAGATTACTCCTCCGGGGAAGTCCAGGATATCGTCCGGGAAATTGTAGCATTTATCAAGGAAAATGCTGCAACTGCCTCCCTGGACGGCGACTACTGGGACGCACTCATCGGAGCTTACTCAAGCGATTACATAAAGGCTGTGACCGACACTCAATATGGTGAGGGCGCCGCAGACTATATCGCAAATGCATTCCGGTATTATTGCCACAGAACATGACATTATTTAGTAAAAAAACAATTATAGCCGGAAAGTCCCGTTCTGCTGGGTCTTCCGGCTGTTTTTCTTTACGAAATCTTTAATTCTCATTTTTTCCTGCCGCTTTTACTATCACAATGTCGGTGACAACGCAGACAACGATATAAACCAGCCAGCACAGACCCAGCGTTACGAAGGAATTTCCCAAAAGAGGCATTGGAGCAAGCTGCCCGGTAAATCCGCCAAACAAACCATCCAAAATATTAAAGCAGCACGACAGTGGAATAAACAGCAGAATCCAAACATTCACCAGTGCAAACAATTTTCTGCTTTTCTTCTTGTTACTGCTGTCAGTCACCTGTCCGATCACAAATATCATCGTCCCCACCGCCATGAAAATAAATCCGATTCCAACTGCGTAGGTCATCTGTCTTTCCAGCCATATGGCAATCGCCGCAAACAGACCAATGATATTGACGGCTGTACCCACCGTGGAAAAAATGAGTCCATTCCATTTATTTTCTTGCTTTGCAGCAGGCTCAATTCCTTTCAGCAAGTAATCCGTGGTTGTCTCAAAATAGTTGCTTAACAAAATAATCTTTTCAACATCCGGTGTACTCTGCTCACTCTCCCATTTTGAAACGGCCTGCCGGGAAACTCCTATCTTATCCGCAAGTTCCTCCTGGGATATGCCCTTTGTCTTTCGTAAGGTCTGAATTCTGTCCGCTATGGTCATAACCGGCTCCTCCTTTTTCTTGTTTGATAACGCCATATTACGATAAAAGGCAGTTGCGGAGCAACCATGACCGCCTTACATCCCGTCAACTGCTGGTTGCAGAGTGGATACATATGGTGCCTCCTTCTTAACGAACTTCATTTTCAGAATTATTTACAAGATAACCACGATTGCAGAATGCTAAATAATAATTCAGTTTCCCCCGATATCAGGCGTATCAGGGTCAGGTTGATCATCATCCATAATACGGCAGTCTGGAAATCCATTTCTTATACCAAGCTGCTTGTTTAATGATCCATCTTTTCCTGGCACTCGCTGCATTCCCTGTCATGCATGGAAATAATGCCGCCGCATTTAGGACAAGTATATTTTTCTTTCTGCTTTTCCATAAACGCTTCTAATCCGTACTGCTGGACAAACTCGCTGTTTTCCATCAGGCTTGCCTGATACCTTTTGTTGTAGCTTTTTTCAAGGTTTTTTATCAGCTTACAGGGATAATCAGAACACTCAAAGCAATAAGACAATCCCTTGTCATTGATACACTCCTTAATCTTACATCTGCGGCAATGTTCCGGCTTGCCTTTATCGCTGTTTAAACAGCCCGCACATGACTTTTTATGATAACAATGCTTATAACAAACCTTACAATTCATTCCGCAGGGGGCAAACATAACAGTATCAATTTTTTCTGGCGGCATTTTCATAGGTATACCTCTACAGTAGTTTGAAACTGCTTTGTTTCAAACTTTGCTGTCCCTTTCCGAATTTCAGTTCCCTGGCAAATGAGAATTTACCAGGATGTTATTTCCAAGGTGAATAGAAAGTTATATAAGTGTGGATTAGAGAATTGGTAGTTTATAATTTCTTTTTCATACAAACAGAATCCGGCATATCTTTATATTGACCATAGTTTGGAATAACCTTATAACCAATTTTGCGATACAACGCCATCGCTGCAATAAGTGGTTCACCGGTTTCTAAAATCAAATAATGGTATCCTTGTTTCCTGGCATTGCATTCCAGCACTTCCATCAGTTTGTTTGAAATTCCCTTACCCCTGTATTCGGGTTTTATAAAGACACGCTTTACCTCTGCACAGTCATCATCATATTTTTTAAACCCAGCACTTCCAACCGGAATATCATTATCATACACAACAATTACATCATGAATATCATCAAGTCGATTATAAGGAATATATTCCTGCCGCTTTTCTTCTCCGCCTGTAAGAGCATTTAAAAAATCATCCAAAAGGCCGCATAATTCGACAAACTCAGTACTGCTCCCATCCGTATATTCAAATCTCATTCGTGACACTCCCTTGATCAATTCTGGTATATTGTCCGATTATAACATAATAATCATGAGCTTTTCCATAAAAATGAAGAACAGGACTGTTATCCTGTTCTTAGTTTTTAATATTGTTCTCTGATTTCTTTTATCCTCTGCCCGCAGATATTATTGTCGCCGTCCTCTGCTTTATTTTTCTGATAAAGATAAATAATAAATTTAGGTATCAAAAAGGTATCACGCCCACCCAAAGAGCCGAAAAGTCCGCTGTTTAAGCGGCTTCCTGGCTCCCTGGCTACTACTCAAACTCTATCGTCGCCGGAGGCTTCCCTGTACAGTCATATAGCACCCGGTTCACTCCCTTGACCTCATTCACGATCCGGTTCGTCACCTTGTCCAGCAGCTCCCAGGGCAGATGCGCTGCCTCCGCCGTCATAAAGTCGGAAGTCGTCACCGCGCGCAGGGCCACTGCATAGTCATAGGTTCTGCCGTCTCCCATCACGCCCACCGAACGCATATTGGTCAGCGCTGCAAAATACTGTCCCAGAGAATTGTCAACTCCTGCCTTTGCTATCTCCTCCCGGTAGATCGCGTCGGCATCCTGCACGATTCTCACCTTGTCGGCCGTCACCTCTCCTACGATACGGATACCCAGACCGGGGCCAGGGAACGGCTGACGATTTACCAGATAATCCGGTATTCCCAGCTCACGTCCGGCTTTTCTTACTTCGTCCTTAAATAACAGGCGCAGAGGCTCCACGATTTCCTTGAAATCCACGTAGTCGGGGAGTCCTCCCACATTGTGGTGGGATTTGATCACGGCGGATTTGCCTAAGCCTGATTCGATCACATCCGGATAAATGGTGCCCTGCACCAGGAAATCCACTCTGCCGATCTTCTTCGCTTCTTCTTCAAATACCCGGATAAATTCTTCTCCGATGGCCTTCCTCTTATCTTCTGGTTCCGTCAAACCGGCCAGCCTGCTGTAAAAACGCTTCTGAGCGTTCACACGGATAAAGTTTAGATCATAAGGGCCATTGGGGCCAAAAACGGCTTCCACCTCATCACCCTCATTTTTACGGAGTAGCCCATGATCCACAAAGACACAGGTGAGCTGTTTCCCCACTGCCTTTGCCAGCAGTACCGCTGCCACTGAAGAATCCACCCCGCCGGACAGAGCACAGAGTACCTTTCCTGATCCAATCTTTTCTCTCATAGACTGAACTGTACTCTCCACGAAAGAATCCATCTTCCAGTCGCCGGAACAGCCGCAGACCTTATATACGAAATTGGAAAGCATCTTCATGCCCTCTTGTGTGTGCATTACTTCCGGGTGGAACTGTACCGCGTAAAGCTTTTTCTCCGGATTCTCCATGGCTGCGGCCGGACAGACCGGCGTATGGGCGCATACCGTAAAATCCTCAGGAACCTGCTCAATATAATCCGTATGGCTCATCCAGCAGACCGTCTTGTCCGCCACATCCCCAAAAAGAACAGAGGAACGGTCTACATCCACTTCCGTCCTGCCGTATTCGCTTACCGGGGCGGTCGCTACCTTGCCGCCCAGCATGTAAGCCATCAGCTGAGAGCCATAGCAGATACCTAGTGCCGGAATACCCATCTCAAACAGTTCTTTCGGACACCTGGGCGCATCTTCCCCATATACACTGTTTGGACCGCCGGTCAGAATCAGGCCCTTGGGATTCATCGCTTTGATCTCTTCCAGGCTCATACTGTAGGGGTGCACCTCACAGTAAACACTGCACTCCCTCACCCTTCTGGCAATGAGCTGATTATATTGTCCGCCGAAATCCAGTACGATAATCATTTCTTTTTCCACGTAAGTTCCTCCCCAACTACAATAAAACCGGTACCTTCACATACCTTTTTATTGAAATGCAAAAGAGGAATGAATCTTCCTCTTTTTTCTGTAGTATCTTCCATTTATCGTTACATCATGCGCCAAAAATATACACGAATTATATTACAACAACTCATGGGGATCTGCCAAGTATTAATTTAATTCATCCAATGTTTTATAATAGGAGGGAAGAAATTCAGCCTTGAAAATCGCCACCTCCTCCAGTTCCATCTCATCCAGAGACTTCTCCAGCGCCGCCTTAGCGCTGACAAACTCACTGTTGCCGTTCTTCTCTTCCTCAATACATTTGATCAAGGCAGAAAGCTTGTCCGCCGCCTTCACCAGCTTCCACAGATAAGCGTCCTCCTCCTGCTGAAAAAAGAGGCGCTCATAGGAGGTCCGCAGATCCTCCGGCAGCATGGAAATCAGTTTGTGCCCCGCCACATCCTCCACCGCCTTAAACGCATGCTGGATCTGAGGATTAAAATACTTCACCGGGGTTGGCATATCCCCGGTGATAATCTCCGTTGAATCATGGTACATCCCAATCAGGGCAGTCCGCTCCGCATTCACACATTTCCCCAGCCGTACATTCCCCACAACCGCCAGCAGGTGGGCAATCATCGCCACCTCCAGAGAATGTTCGCTGATATTCTCCCTCTGGGAATTGCGCATCAGCGCCCATCGCTCAATATATCTCATCCGGGACATCATCGCGAAAAAATGACTCTGCCCCTCAACTCTCTCCTGCCCCATAAAACACAATCCTTTCCCAAAACTAATTACTTTTTCACCGTTTCGAAGGAACATTTTCACTTCCGAAGGAATCTTTCACCCGCTCAAAGAACGGTTTTCACCGAGTGCAAACATTTATGTCTGGCTCGTTTTCACTTGCGGCTCCGCCGCAGCTTTCACTATCCCTTCCGTTCTTCCCTTTTCCTTCTTCACTCTTCACTCTTCACTCTTCATTATTCCTTTTTCCTTCTTCCTTGCCCTTCTCCAGTTGTTTCTTCACATAAACCCCCGTATAGGACACCGGATTCTCCGCAACTTCCTCGGGCGTACCCGTAGCGATAATCGTGCCGCCCTTTTCGCCGCCCTCCGGTCCGATATCTATAATATAGTCTGCTGTCTTAATCACATCCAGGTTATGCTCGATGACAATCACCGTATTGCCGCCCTCCGCCAGCCGGTGAAGGATCTCGATCAGCTTGTGTACATCGGCAAAATGAAGGCCTGTTGTAGGCTCATCCAGAATATAGACTGTCTTTCCGGTGCTCCGCTTGCTCAGCTCCGTAGCCAGTTTGATTCTCTGTGCCTCGCCGCCCGACAGGGTCGTGGAAGGCTGCCCCAGCTTAATATAGGAGAGTCCTACGTCATTAAGGGTTTCTATCTTCCTGCGGATAGCCGGCATATTCTCGAAGAATTTGAGAGCTTCCTCCACCGTCATATCCAGTACATCGTAAATGCTTTTCCCTTTATATTTCACTTCCAACGTTTCCCGGTTGTAGCGCTTGCCGCCGCACACCTCGCAGGGCACATACACATCCGGCAGGAAGTTCATCTCAATTTTTATAATACCATCGCCGCTGCAGGCCTCACATCGTCCGCCCTTCACGTTGAAGCTGAACCGGCCTTTCTTGTAGCCTCTTGCCTTGGCATCTGCCGTGGAGGCAAACAGATCCCGGATCATGTCAAAAACGCCGGTGTAGGTGGCAGGATTGGAGCGTGGGGTCCGCCCGATGGGCGACTGGTCAATATTGATGACCTTGTCCAGCTGATCAATCCCGATGATATCATCATGTTTTCCTGGAATTGTCCTGGCACGGTTCAGATCTCTGGCCAGCCGTTTATAAAGGATTTCATTGACCAGGGAGCTCTTGCCGGAGCCGGATACACCGGTCACACAGGTCATGACTCCCAGAGGGAAATTGGCATCAACATGCTTCAAATTATTTTCTGCCGCTCCCTTTACCGTCAGCCAGCCGGCTGGCTCTCTCCGTGTTTCCGGAACCGGGATTGTGATACGTCCGCTCAGATATGCGCCGGTGATGGACTCCGGAACCTGCATAATCTCTTCCGCCGTTCCCTGAGCGATCACCTGGCCGCCGTGTTCTCCAGCCCCAGGGCCGATATCCACGATATGATCCGCCGCGAACATCGTATCCTCGTCGTGCTCCACTACCAGGAGGGTATTTCCCAGATTTGTCAGATGGCGAAGGGTTGCCAGCAGCTTGTCATTGTCCCTCTGATGCAGGCCGATACTGGGCTCATCCAGGATATAAACCACTCCCACCAGGCCGGAGCCGATCTGGGTAGCCAGACGGATTCGCTGCGCTTCACCGCCGGAGAGGGATGCTGTTGCCCTGGAAAGAGTCAGATATTCCAGGCCCACTGAGACCAGAAAACCCACCCTTGCCTTGATTTCTCTTAGGATCAGTTTTCCGATCTGCGCCTGAATCGGGGTCAGGTTCAGATTTTCCAGATATTCCTGCAGCTCCCGGATCGGAAGTTCCGTTACATCCGATATGTTTCGGTCTCCCACCGTTACCGCCAGCGCCTCCCGTTTCAGACGCTTGCCGCCGCACTCCTTACAGGGGGTAATACGCATAAAGGTCTCATATTCCTGTCTTGTCGTCTCAGAACCGGTCTCCCGGTAGCGGCGCTCCAGATTCCGGATCAGCCCCTCAAAGGCCACATCGTAGACGCCGGAACCTCTCTGTCCCTTATAATAAACCTTCACACTCCTGCCGTTGGTTCCATGAACCAGCATATGTCGGATGTCCTCCGGCAGATCTTTATATGGCGTGTCCAGGCTAAAGCCGTACTCCCTGGCCAGCGCATCCAGAATACAGTGGCTGTAGCTGGACGGATCGGTGGAGGACTGCCAGCCCATGGCCGCGATCGCCCCCTGATTCAGGCTGAGACTTGGGTCCGGAATAATCAGTTCCTCCGCAAACTCCATCTTGTAGCCCAGGCCGTGACAAACCGGACAGGCGCCAAAAGGATTGTTGAAAGAGAATGTTCTGGGCTCAATTTCATCGATGCTGATACCGCAGTCCGGGCAGGAAAAGCTCTGGGAGAAATTCATCTGTTCTCCACCCACTACATCCACCACCAGCAGGCCGTCGGACAGCTTCATGACATTTTCAATAGAATCCGTAAGACGCTGCTCAATGCCCTCCCGGATACTGAGCCGGTCCACGATAATCTCAATATTGTGCTTCTTATTCTTTTCCAGTTTTATTTCTTCAGAAAGCTCATACAGCTGGCCGTCCACCATAACCCGGACATAACCGCTACGCTTGGCATGCTCAAATATTTTTACATGCTCTCCCTTACGTCCCCGGACTACCGGAGCCATCAGCTGAATTCGGGTTCTCTCCGGCAGCTTCATGATTTCATCCACCATCTGGTCCACGGTCTGGCGTTTGATCTCCTTACCGCACACCGGACAGTGAGGAATTCCGATCCTGGCAAACAGCAGACGGAAATAGTCATAAATCTCCGTCACAGTACCAACGGTCGAACGGGGGTTCCGGTTGGTGGACTTCTGATCAATAGAAATGGCCGGTGAAAGCCCTTCTATATTTTCTACATTGGGCTTTTCCATCTGCCCCAGAAATTGCCTGGCATAGGAGGACAAAGACTCCATATAACGTCTCTGGCCCTCCGCGTAAATAGTATCGAAAGCCAGGGAGGATTTTCCTGAACCGGACAGGCCGGTCAGAACCACGAATTCGTCTCTGGGGATATCCAGATCGATATTTTTCAGGTTGTGCTCTTTCGCTCCCCGTATTTTTATATATTGTTTTCCCACTTGTTCCTCCCGGCGGAGAAAATACACAGTTCCCCGCCATTTATCATTTATTCTGTCCTACATATCATGCAGTTGTTTCTTTATCTCAATCAGCTGGTCACGCAGCAGCGCTGCCTGCTCGAAATTCAGCTCCGCGGCTGCGGTATGCATCTTCTTGGTAATCTTGCTGACCAGCATCTCCAGTTCCTTTTTGCTCATGGATTCCGGGTCCTTGTCCAGCTTGTAACCCGCATTCTCGGCCTTTACCGATATTCTGATCAGGTCCCTGACTGCTTTCTGGATGGTTGTCGGAGTAATGCCATGCTCCTTATTGTAAGCATCCTGAATCGCACGTCTCCGGTTTGTCTCGGAGATAGCCCGGTCCATGGAATCTGTGATATTGTCAGCGTACATAATAACCCGCCCCTCTGAGTTACGGGCGGCGCGGCCCACTGTCTGGATCAGCGAGGTCTCAGACCGCAGGAATCCCTCTTTATCCGCATCCAGGATGGCGACCAGAGTGATCTCCGGTATATCCAGACCCTCCCGCAGGAGGTTAATGCCCACCAGCACATCAAACACATCCATACGCATATCCCGGATAATCTCGGATCGTTCCAGCGTGTCGATGTCCGAGTGCAGATATTTGACCCGGATGCCGATCTCCCGCATATAATCCGTCAGATCCTCCGCCATACGCTTGGTGAGTGTGGTAATCAGAATCTTGTGGTGGTTCTCCGTCTCTTTCCGGACTTCCGCCACCAGATCGTCGATCTGTCCCTCCACCGGCCGGACTGAGATTTCCGGGTCCAGCAGACCGGTCGGGCGGATAATCTGCTCCACACGCATAAGCTCATGTTCCTTCTCATACACATTCGGTGTGGCGGAGACAAACATCATCTGGTCAATTTTACTCTCAAATTCGTCAAAGTTCAACGGCCGGTTGTCCTTCGCCGAAGGCAGGCGGAAACCAAAATCCACCAATGTTGTCTTCCTGGACTGATCCCCCGCATACATACCTCTGATCTGCGGTATCGTGATATGGGACTCGTCCACAATGATCAGAAACTCTTCCGGAAAATAGTCCATCAGAGTGTGAGGCGTACTGCCCGGTGCCATCCCGGCCAGATGCCGGGAGTAGTTCTCAATGCCGGAACAGAAACCTGTCTCCCGCATCATCTCGATATCAAAATGTGTCCGCTCGGAGATCCTCTGGGCTTCCAGCAGCTTATCCTCCGACTTAAAATAGCGTATCCGTTCTTCCAGCTCCTCCTCTATCGTATGAATCGCCTGCTCCATTTTATCCGGCGGCACCACATAGTGGGAGGCCGGGAAAATAGCCATATGCTCCAGCGCACACTTGATCTCCCCGGTCAGCACATCTATCTCCGTGATCCGGTCTATCTCATCCCCGAAGAATTCGATCCGGATTGCCGTGTCCGTAGCGGAGGAAAGAAATACCTCCACCACATCTCCCCTCACACGGAAGGTACCGCGCTTAAAATCCATATCATTTCTGGTGTACTGGATGTCCACCAGCTTGCGCAGCATCTCGTCCCGGTCTTTCTCCATACCGGGCCGCAGAGAAATAACCATGTTCTTATAGTCAACGGGAGAACCCAGACCATAGATGCAGGAGACACTGGCCACAATAATCACGTCACTTCTCTCGGACAATGCTGCCGTTGCGGAGTGACGCAGTTTATCTATCTCATCGTTAATCGATGAATCCTTTTCTATAAATGTATCCGTGGAAGGGACATAGGCTTCCGGCTGATAATAATCGTAGTAGGAAACAAAATATTCCACCGCATTGTGAGGGAAAAATTCTTTGAATTCCCCGTACAGCTGCGCGGCAAGGGTCTTATTGTGGGCGATGACCAGCGTCGGTTTATTCAGCTGCGTGATCACATTCGCCATCGTAAACGTCTTACCCGATCCCGTCACACCCAGTAAAGTCTCAAACTGATTGCCCGCCTGAAATCCTTCGACCAGCTTCTCAATGGCCTGGGGCTGATCACCGGTAGGAGCATATTCAGACACTAATTCAAAATGATCCATAATCCATTCCTCCATAAGAATCTACGTTGAATTATAACATAGCCAAATTAAAAAGTATAGTACAAAAGGAACATTTGTTCTTTATTTACAAAAACTTCTAAGACCGCCGGCTAATTTTAACTATTTCGTCCCAATATCAGTTCAACAAACGGCGGCCGCTCTGCGAGCCGTTCTTACTGCAGCAAACGACAGTACGCTTCGCGAGCCGTCTTACTGCAGCAAACAACAGTACACTTCGCGAGCCGTCTTATTGCAGCAAGGGGGCTTCCGGACCGCACAACGGTCCGAAATCCCCCTCTCAATAACACTTTTTTTCTACCGCAGCACCTTCATCAGAGTCTCCTGCAGCACAGCCATGTCCACCGGCTTTGCCACATGGGCATTCATTCCGGCGTTCAAAGCCGCCTGCACATCCTCCGCAAAGGCATTAGCCGTCATAGCTATGATCGGTATCGCTCCGGCATCCGGCCTGTTCAGCTTCCTTATAGCGCGCGTTGCCTCGTACCCATTCATCTCCGGCATCTGAATATCCATCAGTATCCCATCGTAGGTTCCAGGGTCTGCTTCCCGGAAAGCCCGCACTACCTGCGACCCATCCGTCTTAACCGTACAATCTGCCCCGTACATCTCAAGAAGCTCCGTGAGGATCTCCGCATTGATGGCGTTATCCTCCGCGATTAAAAACCGCCGCCCCGCAAATAATCCGCTGTCTCTGGCATCTGCCTCCATGCTGGCAGTATCACGGATCTTCCGATCTCCATTTTCCGCATATTCACAGCCCAGTTCAACCTGGAACCTGGTTCCCCGGTGCGGATGGCTTTCTACCGAAATCCGTCCATCCATCAGGTCAACAAGCCCCTTGGTAATACTCAGACCCAGGCCGGTGCCCTCAATGCGGGCCGTGCTTTGGCTCCGGGTAAAAGGCTCAAAGAGGTGGGCCATGAATTCTTCCGTCATCCCCACACCGGTGTCCTTCACCGTAAAGCGGTAACAGGTTCGTCCCGTATCATCCGACGGCTGGATTTCCTCCACAAGGAAATCTACGCTTCCGCCCTCCGGCGTGTACTTTACTGCATTGCTTAAGATATTAATCAAAATCTGATTGATCCGCAGCCCATCCCCGTAGAAGAATTCATGGGTTATTTTATCCTTCACAGTAAATACCAGGCCGGCTTCCTCCGCCTGAGGCACTATGATTGCAGTAAGCTGGCTCAGCAGATCTGGAAGATAGAGTTTCATGTTATTCAGGGTTATCTGAGATCGCTCAATCTTGCTCATATCCAAAATATCATTAATCAGGCTGAGCAGGTGTCTGGAGGAAACAGATATTTTCCGCAGGCAATCTTCTACCCGCTTCTTCTCCCCAAGATGAGCCGCGGCAAGCGTCGTCATCCCCATAATCGCATTCATAGGAGTACGGATATCATGGCTCATGGCCGACAGAAAATCACTTTTCGCCCGGTTTGCTTCCTCCGCCAGGGCCAATGCATTTTCCAGCGCCCTTTTCGTCTTTCTCTCAGCTGCAAGCATATCTGTCACATCTGCTCTTACCAGACAGATTGTCCTGTGATTCACATCGCCCCACATAACATTAATCTGTTTGTACCGCTCATTCTCTCCGTTCTGATAATGAAATAAGAAATCATACCCATCTGGCTTCTCAGCCAACGTCTCTGTCATGGTCCTTATCTCAAACTGAGTTAAAGACTCCTGCCGGTTTCTTTCCGCACAGTACTGTTCCACGAAGCGGGGAATAGCCGTTTCGTACTTTTCGATAAATAATGGCGGCAGGTTATTCAGCACAGTCTCCCGTGTATACATAGTTAGAGATTTGCTGCTCATATTAATAAAACCGGCCATTTCAAACGTATACGAAATGACGCGGAGCAGCCCCTGCTGTTCCCGGACAGAGTCCGTAATATCTGCTCTCGCCAGGCATACTCTCCCAAGCCGTAGGTCTACAGCGGACACCGTAATGTTCTTTGTCCAGATATCTCCGTTCGCATCTGCCGCTGAGAAAGCAAACGTATAGGAGCTTTCCTTCTGCAGTCGTTCCAGCATCCGGGAAGTTTCCAGACCGTCCCTGTATCTTTCCCGGTCCCGGGGTACAACGCCGTCCGCAAGCATCTGTTCCACCCACCGGGAATGACAGCCGCTTACAGGCGGCAGGTTTCGTCCGTTACCGCTGCTGGACAGTATTGTAAAACGGTCCTTCACCAGATCCAGATCTGCCACAAAATCATATCCGGCTGCCGTAATCTGCTGCAGAATCCGGTTGGATATGGTCTGTTCCGTAATATCTGTAACCGTGAGAATACCGGTAACGTCACCGCTGTCCGGCGCCGCCACCAGATTCATCTTGATCTGGGCATAACGGCCTATCGTCTCCTTGGGCAGCTGAATAAAACATTCCAGCTTCCGCTCGGTGTCTCCCCGTTCAAACGCTGCCAGGGCGGGCTTATTCAAAAACATGCCCAAGAAAGCGCGCCGTTCTTCATCCTCCACCACAAGCCCGCTCATACCTGTGAAAAACGCTTCCCGAACGGACCCGAAGGTTTTCAGCAGGTCCGAGTCTGTATAATCATTGATTTCCAGTATCTTATTCCCTGTAATATTACAGTGTCCCAGCACAAGAGTATTCGGATCGTGGGTATGATAGTGCTGCATAAGCAGATCTTTATACTGCTGCCGCAAACGGATCTGCTCTTCCCGCTCCCGTGTTATGTCGCGAAAAACCGCGTAAACCCGGCCTTCTCCGCCCTCGTTCTGAATCATGGTCAAGTTATTTCTGATCCACACATAGCCTTCCGCACCCTTTTTAAGCCGGTAAACCAACTCACAGTGGCTGTCCCCGCTCTCAACATAGGCTGCCATCTGTTCATTTACATATTTCTGGTCGTCGGGATGTACCCCTGCCATCGCGTCTTCCCGGTACAGCCGCCAGGCTTCCTCCAGCGTCATACCGGTCATAGCCGCGAATCCGTCTGATAAAAATTCAGGTCTCATACTGCCGTCTTTATTATAGTGAACCACTACCACACCACCCGGCAGGTTCTTGAGGACATTCTGAAAATACTGCTCCAGCCGCTCCTTCTCCCTGCGGGTAGTCACCTCTTCCGTGATATCCCGGACAAACTTAACATATGCGGCGATCCCGTTCCAGTCAGTCTCACGGAAACGGGTGCTGTAAAATCGTTCTGAACCGGGAATTCTCATCTCATGTTCTTCCCCGTCCGGCGCATGGTCGATCAGGCTGCAGAACTCACATGGTGTATTTCTTCCCTGGAGGACAGCATAACATTTCTGGCCCACGCACTCTTTATTCCCGGTAAACAGGTCTCTGGATTCATTGACATACAATAAATCATAGCTGGCCTTGTCAATAACATAGATGCCATCCGCCGTTTCATTGGCGATACTCTGGAACAGGCGCGTCTCCGCTGACATCCCGGTAAAAACAGCATAAAATCTGGTAGACTCCGATAACGGCCCCATCCGGCGGCCATTCAGATGAATCCAGATCAGCTTTCCATTTTTGTGCCGGATACGATATGAGATATCCAGAGTCTCCCCGCTTAAGAGCGCCGCTCTTGCGGCTGCCATCACACGTTCCCTGTCCTGCTCATAAACAATATTCATAGCATCACAGCGTGTCAGTTCGTCGTATTCTTCCCTGGTATGGTCAGACAGCTTCATAAGGCCGTCTGAATAAAAGGTGGGGATGAACCGCTCTCCCTCCACCCGGTAACTGGCAATGCCGCCCGGGATGGAATTGACAAGATGGTCCATTTCCAGCTGTGCTTCTTTTAAGTCTGAAATATTGTGGAATACACAGTGAAGCAGTGGGCATCCGGCATCTTCCCCGATCCATTTGACCTGAGCCCTGACCCAAACGATATGTCCGTCCCTGTGCTGCTTGCGAAATTCAAAATTATCAATCTCATGAGTGCTGATCACCCGTCGGGCCCGCTCCACAACCATAGGGGTATCCTCCCAATAGGTCATCTCCGCCGCATCCTGTTTGATCAGCTCCTGGTATTCTTCCGCCGAATAGCCGGTAAGGGCCGGCACGCCGTCGGAAAAATAGACGGTTTCAAAGATATCGGAAACTTTATAAATCGCCACTCCTCCGGGAATGGCATTAACAATGTCCTGCATCTTGTCATTGGCATCCGTCAGCTCCTGCTCCAGCCTCCGCTGCTCACTGACGTCCGTATAGACCCCATACATAAGCTTTGTACCGCCCTGCTTGTCCCCAAGGATCTCCTTGTCCTGCTCCGGTTTCACCGAGCCTTCCAGACGTATCCAGCAGTAGGCTTCCTTGGTATCATTCCACAGGCGGTATGTATGCCGGATCATTCCATTGGTCCGGATCGCATCCTGTATGTTGCGTTTCAGAAGCTCCAGATCTTCCGGGTGCACACCGAGAAAATCCGTCCTCTGTTCCAGCTGCGCAATATGCTCCCCAGAGTAACCCATAATCTGATAAAACGCAGGGTTATGGAACACAGGAGAAATCCGCTCCCCGTCAAAACGGTACACGCACAGCCCGCAGGGAATACTGCTGAACGTACTCTGCAGTTTCTCTTCCAGCTCTCTTGACTGTTCTTCCTTCTTCTTTTTCTCCGTAATATCTACTACATACTCAATGTGCGCAGGCTGTCCCGCCCAGTCAATCAGTTTACCGCTGAGCTGATAAACCCGGCCGTTGACCGGATTTTTAAATTCCCGGACCATTAGTTCGGAACGACTCAGCTTCCCCATCCGGCAAAACGGACACGGCTTGTCAAATCCAACTGCCTGAAAGCAGGTGATTTCATCCTCCTCCGCTCCCCTGCTGAATAACTTTGATGCCAGCCGATTCACATAGAGCAGTTTCCAGTCATTGATTCCGCTGACATAGACAGCTACCGGCGCGTTGTCCAGCACTGCTGTCAGCAGATCCATCGAAAGATTATCTCCCCGCATCCGATCCTTCCTCCTTAATAAAAGTCCGTACTCAAGACCTCTTCGCCGGCTCTATATTCAAAATGATATCCAGCTATCTTAGAACAAATGTTTACCTTTAATTTTACTTTATATTGTTGTTTGTGTCAATTGAAACTAAAGGCAGCCCGCTCTCCTGTGCCTGCCCTCAGACAGAACATCATCCTGAAAACAGGCTGCCCTTATCAAGTCATTCTCACGGCCTCAGAGAATTTCAATCGTCCCGAAATCAGGCGATTCTCTGCAGCAGGATTGCGGCATGGTTGATTGCCTGATTATCCACACCGGTACCCGCAAGATAATCTCCATCCGCAGATTTGTTTCTCAGTGTAATAACGGCTCCCCCCGGAATTGACGCCATAAACATACCCGTCAGCTCAATCCGCTCCGTATCAGCCAGGCCGCTCAGATAGGTTCCGAAAAAAGAAAGTGGATTTTCATATCCGTTGACCGCCACTGCATAGGCGGCGTTGATGCGTCCTTCCGACGGCCGCAGCGTCACCTGATAATCAATCCGGTATATCCCCGCGGTATTTACCGTGATTTCGGACGTGTTGGGAGTAAAGGTAAAGTCTCCGGATTGATAAGCCAGCAAAAAGCTGACTTCTTCCTCCGGGGCAGCATCCTGTGATCCGCCTATGGTAACGGCATTAAAATAAGCCGGGATCACCCCCGGCCCCTGTGGCCCTGTTGGGCCGGTCGCTCCTGTATTCCCAGACGGCCCTGTATTTCCAGTCGACCCTGCTGATCCCGTCGCTCCAGTTGGCCCTGTTGCTCCCGTCGGGCCAACTGTTCCTGTATTGCCGGGTGATCCTGTCGGTCCTGTCGCTCCCGTTGCCCCTGTTGCTCCCGCTGGGCCGGCCGCTCCTGTTGCCCCTGTTGCTCCCGGTATCCCCTGAGGCCCGGTACAGCATGGATAACAACATGAATCATAATTCCAACTCATAGCACCCTCCTGTTCCTGAATTGTTTCTTGTTACAATTCCATTCTATGTTACGGAAAGAAGAAGGG
Organism: Anaerolentibacter hominis; assembly: GCF_032380675.1. NCBI lineage: Bacteria > Bacillati > Bacillota > Clostridia > Lachnospirales > Lachnospiraceae > Anaerolentibacter > Anaerolentibacter hominis. The sequence continues at coordinate 938,122 of NZ_JAWDIX010000001.1, read as the reverse complement.
TGTACAAGTTAAATTTTCTATAGAACCGCCCTGCAGCCTGCCAACGAAACAATTTTTGATACCTGTTCCATATCAACCGGCTCCTTTGCGTAGATCACCGCAACCTTCTGGCCAAAATCCACTTCTGCCCGCAGGCATCCATTTCTGCAAAATTCCTGTTCCAGCCTTTTAGCACAATCTTCACACTTCATTCCGTGAATTTTCAGCACCTGGCAATAAGCTTCCTCTTTATCCGGCCTGGAAATCGTTCGGATTCCGAAGATAAAATAAAGGATATGGAGTGCCCAGACACAGGCCAGGATAATACGTCCCACCGGCACACGTCCCATCATGGCAAAACCAAATGCCATTGTAGCTGTGACAACCAGCATAATTCTGAGCTTCGTTTTCCAGGTCATGCCTCTGCCCTTTACATAGCTCTCCAGATTATCCCGGTACAGCTTCGTGCTGATAAACCAGCTGTGCAGCTTTTCTGAACTTTTCGCAAAGCACACGGCAGCCAGCAGAAGAAAAGGAAAGGCGGGCAAAAGCGGCAGGATTGCCCCGATTACGCCCAGCACCAGTCCCAGACACCCCAGCAGGATCAATACTATTTTCATCATTCTATAAGGTCCTTTCTCTTCTTTTTTATCATACTTAGTTCTGCCTTCGATTCCAGCATATGCCGGACTGCCATCACAGGATGGCGAAACAGCATACGCGGCCCGGAAAACCTCATAACCCGGCGTATCTTTTCTCTCATTTCCGGCTTGTAGCAGTGCACTTTACAATTGGAACAGAAGGTCTTTGTCTCCATAAAAGGACAGTGCTCACTGCGCAAGAGAGCATATTCCTCCAGGCCGCTGCACTCCTGACACAATTCTTTTCTGTTCCCGTGCTTTTTTCTGCAGTACAGTGCAATCATTTCAGAGACCATCTTCTGTTCCCTCAGTCTTTTTTCAGACACCGGCTGACTCTTCCTCATATGCATACCTCCCATTTTCTACTGAGAACACCCTGTCGGCGATCCGCATACTGGATTTCCGGTGGGACACCAGCACTACCGTTTTATTCTCCCTTTCCTGATGGAGCGCTTTCAAAATAACCGCCTCATTTAAGCTGTCCAGATTGCTGGTCGGTTCATCCAGAAGGATCAATGGTGCATTATGCAGAAATGCCCTGGCCAGGCCGATCCTCTGCCGCTCTCCGCCGGAAAGGGCATCTCCCAGTTCCCCTGCGTTGGTTTCAAGGCCCCGAGGCAGCTTTTCTATGAAATCAATGAGCGCCGCTTTCCGGCAGGCCTCAATAATTTCCTCTTCCGATGCCTCTGGCCTGGCAATCCTGATATTATTCCGAATACTATCATGGAACAGATGAGTTTCCTGTGTTACAAAGCTTTCCATATCCCTGAGGTTGCCCGTATTGATACGTCCGACCGGAGTGTCCGATAGTTCCACGGACCCGGACTCTGTGTCCCAGAAACGCATCAGCAGTTTCAGTAATGTCGATTTTCCGCATCCACTTCGGCCCGTAATTCCAATAACACTCTTTCCCGGAATCTTTAAATTGATATGGGAAAGCACCGGTTTCTTTTCATATCCAAATGTCACGTCATCAATGGAAGCATCCCGGAATACAACCGGCTCACACCCCTCTATTTCCTGTACTGTGGGTGTCTCATCCAGAATATCCAGCACCCTGCTGCCCGCAGCAAGGGTGTTGGAAAGCGTGTTCCCCAGACCGGACAGGGCAATAACGGGGCCAAAGGAGCTCATCAGGGATAATAGAGAAAGTACCAGGCCCGAAAAGGATATTGTCCCGCGGGTGTATAGTCCCGCGGCCACACCAAGAAGCAGCAGATCAAACAGCAGGATTACCGTATTAGTCAGAGCCATATTTTTTCCGGTCATTCTTTTCTGTTTCTCTTCCTCCCGGGAAAGAGCATCCGTACGCCGGTTCAGTTCTTCCAGCCGTTTCTTTCCCCCGCCGTATTGTATACTCTCCTGAATCCCTCTCAGGCTGTCCAGTACATAACTGCTCAGATCCCCGGACAGCTGCCGGAATGCCATCCCCGCCGCCCTGCTTTTCCCCGAGGCCAGCAGTGGCAGAAGGATTCCCACCGTAAGATAGGCAGCCAATGCAGTCATGCCCAACAGCCAATGAATACTGCCAATCCAGAATGTCATAATGACTGTCATCAGGAAGGCTATAGCCGCGGGTGAAATCGTATGGGCATAGAATACTTCCAGCAGTTCAATGTCCGAGGTAATGACAGAAATCAGGTTCCCCCGGTCCCTCCCTTCCAGCTTGGCGGGGCATAAACGGCGCAGTGCGTCGAACACCCGGCTTCGAATCAGGGCCAGCAGCTTAAACGCAATAAAATGATTGCAGGCCTGTTCCCCATATCGGAGAAACCCCCGGAGCAGGGCAGCCATACCCATACACAGAAAAATCCACTGCAAAGGCAGTCCCGAACCTGTCTGTGCAGGCAGAAGGGTCAAAATCCCGTAACCCCCCAGGATTGTAATGGACGCGGCAAACAAATGCCCGACGGCTCCCAGCCCTACTGCAAGAATCATGTAGCCTGACAGAGGTTTTACCAGGCCGATCAGCCGTCCCATCACAGCAAAACCGCTTCTTTCCTTCATGCCGCGTCACCATCCTTTTCATATTCTTCCAGACTTTTCTGTGTGTTCCAAAGTTCTGCGTAAACTCCCTTTTTGTGGAGCAGTTCCCGGTGCGTCCCCCGTTCCCTGATCCTGCCGTCCTCCATGACATAAATCAGTTGCGAGCCAGTCACATTTGCCAGCCTGTGGGAAATGAGCAGCACTTGCTTTTCTTCTGCCAGACGGCGGATCTGCTCCATAATCGCATTTTCACTCTCCACGTCAATATTGGAGGTTGCTTCATCGAAGATATATACCGGACTGTCGTGAAGAATGGAACGGGCCAGAGCCAGGCGCTGCCGCTGGCCTCCGGAGAGATTTGCTCCCCGCTCTTCCAGTGCGGTATCCAGGCCCCGGCGTTTTCTTAAGAACCCGTCCAGCTTCATCTTTCTGACTGCCTCCCACAGCATTTCCTCTGTTGCAGCCGGGTTCCCCATCTGAAGATTTTCCCGTACCGTCCCCTTAAACAAATAGCTGTTGTGGTTGACATAGGTGATCTGTCTCATTCTGCTTTCTTCCTGAATCTCAGAAAGCTCTGTACCTCCCACCGTCACACTGCCGGAATAGCCCCTGTTCCGCCCCATGAGAATCGACGCAATGGTAGATTTTCCGCAGCCGGATTCTCCCACAATGGATATGAAACTGCCCTGGGGTATATCCAAAGAAACCTCTTTTATGATCTCTCTTCCTTTTTCATAGGAAAAGCTTACATTCCGGCAGGAGATTCGGCACTGTTCCGGATGAATTTCAGCTGTCTTCTTCTCCGGGGCCTCCATGTCCAGCAGCCGGAATATTTTGTCGCTGGCTGCCATTCCGTTCATGGCAATGTGAAAGAAACTTCCCAGCTGCCTCATGGGCAGAAAAAAATCCGCTGCCAGAAGCAGTATGATCAGGCATCCTGTCAAATCCATCCTGCCGGCTCCAAACTGGGTCACCGCTATCCCAATCCCCAGTGCCGCGCCTCCATAGGCCACCAGATCCATGATCGTGATGGAATTCAGCTGCATGGTCAGCACCTTCATTGTAATCTTGCGGAATCGCTCTGATTCCTGTTCCATCTCCTGGCTTTTCAGCCCGTCTGCCTGATAAATTTTCAGTGTCGTCAAGCCCTGCAGATTTTCCAGAAAAGTATCTCCCAGGGTTGTATACTGGTTCCAGTAATTTGAAAGCAGTCTCTTGGCAAAGGTTTGTACCCCGGCAATCGCAATCGGTATCAGCGGTACACAGACAAGTAAAACAAACGCGGAGGGAATATTCAAAAAAGCCAGAACGGCAAACAGGGTAAGAGGCGCCAGCATACTGTAGAAAAACTGCGGCAGATAAGCTCCAAAATAGGTTTCCAGCTGGTCCACTCCTTCTACTGACATCTGTACCGTCTCCGCGGTAGACACCCGTTCTGTATAAGAAGAACCCAGGTCCAGCAGCTTCTGGTAAATTCTCTCCCGCAGCGTCCGCTTCACAGACCGGGAGGAAAGATAACTCATCCTGGATGCTCCTATCGTACAGACAAAGCGCACCAGCAGCACCAGCACCGCCACGACGGCCATCCTGATACCCGTGCCTGCGGTCATCCTGCCCTCCCACAATACATTCAGAAATCCCGACAGCGTAACTATCAGAATAATATTAGCTGCCAGAGAACACCACTGGAGGGCCACATTGGCCGCTATGTATTTTTTACTCTCCTTTACCGTGCCAATCAGCCTTTTGTTGATCATCATAAGCTCATCTTCTCCCTTAATCCTTTTCTTATAGTTACGTCATATCGCAAGTTAGCTTCGTCTAACTTAGGGGCTGTAAAAAAGCAGGTATTCCCTGCTCACGTAAGTTAGATTATACTAACCAAGGTATCGTATTTTGTTAATTTTGTCAATCCCAAACTCCGGTTTTCCTCAAATTCTATTTCGTTATATCCATTCTCTATAAGGCATCCTAATGCGTACACAAATCGCAGCAAAACCAGATATTCTATATACAAATCGCAAAATCCTTTGTTATAATGATATTATAATAGATTTGCAGGGGGGAGGGTTATCATGAAATTCAAACGTAGAAAAAAATATATCATCATATTCGTTTCCATTATTTCCGCTCTTTCCCTGTCTCTGATTTTGTTTTTTTATCACTGGAATAATGAAATTGATGCTACCGGATTACCCCGAAAAGTCAGAAATAATGCATGGTACGATCAGGAATCCGGCTTGTTTCGCTGCCCGGTCAGTATGGACAGCCGGGAGTGGTCCCGCATGACAAATCAGGAGAAAATTGATGTACAGTCGATCCCACGGAAAATTACTTCATGGATTCCGGCGGATAATTTACTGGATTTATATTGGAATCTTCCATATTACGGCTGTATCTTATCGTCGGAGGACCGTCCGCTCTTTCAGCCAATTGAGGCCAATAAGATTTTCGAGGGCAGACCGGATGTGGCGGAATATTTGGTGGAGTTATACAGGCAGTTACCAGTTTTGAATGAAGAAGGCAATGATTATACGATCGCAAGAATTGAAGAGCTGTTAGAACGTCAGGTCATACAGAGTTCAATGACAGAAGAATTAAAAAAGGAGTATCAAGTGATCCGGGATCAGAAGGCAAAGGAAAAGTGGGATACCCGTTATTATCACCGTCCTACGTTTCTCGGTGATGATTTGCTTCATCACTACAAGGATTAGCTGCATGGTTCAGGCATAGCAGCAAGATATGCAGGGGGTTGATCTATGTTCTCAAATAACGAGAAACGCAAGTATCTTCTTGGTTTTATTCTATTACTCGCAGCCGGAATCTTTTTGTTTCTCTATTCTTTTCATACGGACTCTTCCGATTTCCCCGCTGCAGTAACAAAAAGCGGCTGGTATGACAGAAAAACCGGACAATTTCGCTGCCCTGTTAAAGAAGACAGCCGAAAATGGAAGCGGCTGTCTGTCCAGGAAAAAATCGAAGTACAGACAATACCGGAGGAAATGATACCCTGGATACCTCCCGACAATTTAGTCGATCTTTACTGGGAATTAGATTACTTCGCCTGTTCTGTTTCAGAAGACGGCACACTCATCTGGAATCAGGCAGAGGCTAATAAAATATTTGAAGGCAGACTGGATGCGGCGGAATACCTGCTCCAACGTTATGAGGAAGAGTGGGTCACCCCTCACGATGTCGTCAAGAAAATAGAATATCTGTTGGAACGGCAGGTTCTCCAGCAGACCATGACAGATGAAATGCGCGAACAATTTAATCAACTTCGGAGTGAAAAAGATAAGTTAAGAAGAGGTATGGGCTATTACACGAATACGTCTGATAGAGACAGATACATTCGCAAAAGATGAGAGGGGGGTAATTCTTTTGGCAAGGAAGAAAAAAGAATATAAGAAAACCTTATTCCTAATCATCTATACATCTGCCATACTTGCCCTTGGCGGTATCTTCAACTATTTTTCACCGCCCACCATCTACTATACCCGTTCTCCCAAACCCAGCGTACAGTATAACCATGATACCGGCTGTTATGAATGGATCTTAACTCATGATGATATATGGGGCTCAGACCTCACTGCGGATGAAAAATTGGAATTAATGCAGGTCCCGGCAGAGATACTGGTCCACATTCCTACGGATCAGCTGATTGATATTGTACTGTGTCATCCTTACATTGCTATTTCTTTTCTCCCGGAACCTGATGACTGGGGGAACGTTATCGAAACGGTGGCAATCTTTTACCAGTATAATGGCTTGATCGAGCTGCTGGCAAGGCCGGATTTTAAAGAATGTTTGATTCAGAAATACGAGGATGAACCGGTGCTGGATACGGATGAATCAGAAAATCGTTTTCTAAGAATGGAGGCTATGTTCGCATATTTCGTTGACAAAGACCTTCTCACAAAGGAAGAGGCTATTTACATCTGTGAAATGGCTTACGATAAGTACGAACAGAAAAAGGGTAAAGAATCCTTTGTCTTTTACAGCGGCGCTCTTTTCTCCATGCTCAGCTGGCGCATTAAGGCCCATATGTTTGATTAATATAGGGAAGGATGGTTATCTATGCTGAAAAGACGTCACAAAATGATTATCGTCGTCTCCATCTTAATTCTTATTGCAGCAGTAGTCTGCCTGACCGCTTCTATTGTCCTTCATCGTCTGAACAATGAAGTGGATTCCACCGGTCTGCCCCGCAAGATTAGAAAAAGCGAATGGTACGACGAAGCATCCGGACGCTTCCGTTTTCCGGTAGATGCTGACTGCGAGGAATGGTCCGGGCTGGCCGATTATGAGAAGATTGAGGTTCAGTCCATCCCGGAGGACATCCTTCCGTGGATTCCCGCGGATAATCTGGTGGAGCTATACTGGAATCTGTCCTACTACACCGAGTATCGTTTTGATGATAATATGTTTGCCCACCAGGAGGAAGCCCGCCGTATTTTTGCAGGACGGACCGATGTGGCACAGTATTTAATCGAGCTTTACCGAAACGAGCCCATTGTTAATGACGAATACAGCGATCGTTCTATCCGCAGAATCGAGGCTCTGCTGGAACGTCAGGTGATCCAGCAGGCTATGACAGCGGAGCTGAAAGAAGAATACCGGCAGGTTCTGGAGCAAAAAGCGCAGGAAAAAAGAGACCACTCCTATTACAACAGACATACCTATCTGGGAGATGATCTCTTGATTCACTATGACTAATTTTCCGGAGGGCAGGATAATTACAGCCGGGTTACTTCCTTCTGTTTGCCTTCCGGTACTCATTTCTTATTCTTCCGGCTTCCCATTCCCTCTTCTCTTCTTCCGTCTCCAGAATCAGACCGGGTACTTCCACCGGTTCTTCATTTTCATCCAGGGCCACCATGACCAGGTAGGCCGTATTGATCAGCCTCTTTCTGCCGCTCAGCTCCTCCACGTAGGTTTTCACGCATACTTCCATGGACGTACGCCCCACATAGGTGAGGGACGCACACAGCACAATTGTTTCATTGGCATAGGCCGGCCCCTCAAACCGGAGGTTATCCACCGCCGCTGTCGTCACATTACAGCCGGAATGACGTCTGGCAGCCACCGCCGCCACCACGTCCACCCACTGCATCAGCCGCCCGCCGAACAGGCGGTTGTAACCGTTCAGCGTATATTGGGATAAAATCTGCACCTGCTCCGTATAGGAGTCGCGGATATATTTCGCTTTCTTCTCCATCGTCAGTCTCCCATCATCTCCAGCAGCACTTCCTGTGCCTTCTTGAGCTGGTTGTCATTCTTTCTGGAAAGAGCACCGTCTTTTTTAATCTCGGCCTTTGCTTTCTTGCTCAGCTCCACCTCCACATCCGGAGTGATGCCCACCTTGTGGATGCTTCTTCCGGAGGGCAGGAAATATTCGGAGGTCGTCAGCTTGATCGCCCCCTGCTCTCCATTTTCAAATGGCAGGATCGACTGCACAATTCCTTTTCCAAAGGTCAGCGTACCCACTACCTGGCCCGCATTCCGGTCCTGTACCGCTCCGGCGAATATTTCCGATGCGCTGGCTGTGCTTCCGTTTACCAGGATGGCAAGCGGCAGGTCCACCTGATGGTCATCGGTGGAGTCATAGCTCTCCCCAACTCCGTTTTTATCCTTTGTGGACAGGATGTTGCCGGCCGGAAGCAGATAATCTACCATATCCACCACTGCGTCCAGATTTCCGCCTCCATTGTCCCTCAGGTCTATGAGAAGACCTTTGGCCCCGTCTTTCTCCAGATCATCTACTGCGTCGGTAAACTGATGTACCGTTGCTTTTTCAAAGGATGAAATTAGAATATAGCCGATCTTGTTGTCCAGCATTTCATATGCAATCGTGGGGACTTCCACCTCCGCCCTGGTCACAGTAACTGCAATATCTTCCGTCTCCCCTTCCCGGTAGAACGTCAGATCGACGGTTGTGCCCGCCTCGCCTTTCATTTTGGCAACCGCGGTTTCCAGATCCATACCGGTCACGGATACTCCGTCAATGGTCAGGAGGATATCCCCGGGAAGAATTCCAGCCTTATCGGCAGGACCGTCTTCAAACGGCTTCACAATCATGATCCGTCCGTCGGTGAGCTGGGAGACATAGGACCCGATTCCCACGTAAGCGCCTTCGGCAGACTCCATCATAGCCGCATATTCTTCTTCCGTATAGTAAACAGAATAAGGGTCTCCCAGACCGTTCATCAGCCCCTTATAGATCCCGTTTGTCATATCTGCAGCATCTGTGTCAAAGAGATAGAACTTGTCGATATACTTTTCCAGCATACTCACTTTCTGGTTGACCTCAGTTAAATTGACCGCTCCGTATACATAGGGTTCGGGAGATCTCACACCCCCGTTCTGACTTGTAAAATAGGCGTAAAAACCGAACACGCTGATGACCATCATGATGATACAGCCGGTCAGCATTCCCCTCAGAAAGCCACTGTTATTTTTATTCTCCATGGATCTGCCTGCCTTTCCTCTTATCAAACTTCTCCTACTGAAAACGTGAGGAGAACGCTCTCCTCACGTTGTTTCACTCTATTATTGTTTTACATAGTTCAGCGGATTTTTATAGCCGCCGTTAATTGAGATTCCAAAGTGCAGATGGGGTCCGGTGGAAATACCGGTGGAACCCGCATAGGCAATGACCTGGCCCTGAGATACCGTCTGGCCCTTGCTCACCGCAAGTCTGGAGCAGTGCATATATACGGTATATTTGCTGTCGCCGTGATAGATCATGACATAGTTGCCGGCCGCGCTGCTGTAGCTTGCCGTAGTTACCGTTCCGTTGACTGCCGCCACAATCGGAGTACCAGTGGGCACGCCGATATCAATACCCTGATGATAAGAGCTGGCGCCCGCAGTAGGACTCTTTCTGGGGCCGAAGCCGCAGGTGATCGTACCTCTTACATTTAACGGCCACCGGAAACCGGAGCTGGCGTCAAAATTATAGCTGCCCTCATTTTTCTTGCGCTCCGCCTCAACCCGCTTCCGCTCCTCTTCCAGCAGCTTCTCAACCAGCTCTTCCTGCTTCTTGATCTGGTCTTCATAGTCGCTGGCCTGACCTTCCGCATCCTTGATTTTCTGGCTGTATTTCTCCACCTCGGCGTTCTTGGCGTCCACCAGCTGATTCACGGAATCCTGCTCGATGGTAAGCTCTTCCTTCAACGTCTCAAGGTCAGCGAGCTTGTTCTCCAGCGTTAATTTTTTCTGCTCTACATCTTCCCTGGCCGCTATGTAGCGCTCCAGCATGTTATTATCATATTCAGATATCTTTTCAATATACTCAGTCCGGTTCAGAAGATCAGAAAGATTGTCCGCGCTTAAAAGAATGTCCATATAATCCGTGCCGCCATTCTCATAGGTATACTGTATCCGTTTTTTCATGGTGGCATACTGGTTATCCTGTTCTTCCTGCGCCGCCTCAAGCTCCTGCCTCTTCACTTCCAGATCCTGTTCCGTCGTCTCAATTTCACCCTCGGTCTCCCGGATGCTGTCGGAAAGTTCTTCCAGCTGACGGTCCAGCTTTTCAATATAATTGAGAATATCACCCTTTTCCTTTTCCAGATTCTTGATTTTATTCTGAATTTCTTTTTTCTTGTTTTCCAGCTGGGTTACTTTCTTCTTTGCCGAGTTAATGCTGGATGCGTCCACGGTAAATTTTACCCCGCCCAATACCATTGTAACAACCAAAATAATGGTCAGAAGTTGCTTTAATGTCTTTTTCATCTGTAAACTCCTTTCCTGCAAACCTGTCTGTTACCATTCCCGTCAGGCCGGGATCACACCTTCAAATGCTTTCTGACGGTCCAGATACTGCCAAGGAAACCAATTCCCACGCCGATCGCCAGCGATACCGGGATCAGAGTTTTAAAAATGACGCCCGCATCCAGAAAATCCAGAATTCCGGCCAGCAGCATGAACTTCTCAGAAATATATACAATAATTGTTTTATAGAGGTAGCGGAGCAGGATCAGCGGGAGCGCCGCCCCCATCAGCCCGATCAGCATACCTTCCACAATAAACGGCGCACGGATAAAGAAATCCGTCGCTCCCACCAGCTTCATAACCGCAATCTCGTCCCTTCGGACGGAAATGCCCATGGATACCGTGGTGCTGATCAGGAAAACCGCAACCGCAACCAGTATCACGATAATCGCGATCGACACATATCCCACCAGGGAATTAAAACTGGTCAGACCCTCCGCCGTCGTGTCCGAACTGTTTACCTGACGGACGCCGGAAAGCCCCTCGATATAACTTACAAGATCCTTCTGTTTGGATATATCGCTGAGGTAAATTCCCAGAGAAGCCGAATCTTCCAGAGGGTTGTCCTCCCCAAAGGAGTCCACCAGCTCCGGTTTCTGTTTAAATACCGTCTCCTTATACTCTGCCCACGCCTGGTCGGCGGAGATAAACTCCACCTGTGAAACTTCGGGCCGGGCATTTTTAATGTCCTCCCCCATCTGTTTAATCGTATCATCGTCCGTCCCTTCCTCAAAAAAGACAGTGATGCCTACCGAGGACTCGGCAACTTTTATCATATGCTGAAAATTAGCCAGTACAAAATAAAAAATGCCGAATAAGAACAGACAGGCAGAGATTGTACCGATGGAGGCTAGTGAAAACAGCCGGTTGGTGTAAATATTTTTAAAGCCCTGCTTAATACTGTAAAAAAGATTACTAATGTTCATAGGTATACCCGCCTTTTTTCTCGTCGCTCACCAATACGCCCCGGTTCAGGGTAATAACCCGTTTCTGCATCCTGTCCACGATCTCCCTGTTATGGGTCACGACCACGACAGTCGTCCCTTTTTTATTGATCTCATCCAGAAGCTTCATGATCTCCCAGGACATCTTCGGGTCCAGATTACCGGTAGGCTCGTCCGCCAGCAGAATAACCGGATTATTCACCAGCGCACGGGCTATTGCCACACGCTGCTGCTCGCCGCCGGATAATTCTTTTGGAAATGCGTTCCTCCTGTCCGCTAGTTCTACCATATTAAGCATATTCTTTACATTTCTTCTTATCTTTACATTTGACACACCGACGATACGCTGTGCAAACGCCACATTCTCAAATACACTCCGGTCCTTCAGCAGCCGGAAATTCTGGAAGACAACGCCGATGCCCCTGCGGTAGCGCGGAACCTGCCGTCTTCTCATACGGGTCAGCTCTTTGGAATTCACATACAGCCGCCCCGAACTGGGTTCGATCTCTTTTAACAGCAATCGGATAAAGGTAGATTTGCCGGAACCGCTGCTGCCCACCAGGAACACAAATTCCCCCTTGCGGATCGTCAGGCTCAAATCCCGGATCGCATGGGTGCCAGAAGGATAATCCTTGCAGACATGTTCAAATACGATGACCGGCTCCGCCAGATCACGTACATCCTCCACCCTGCGGATCGGCCGGAATTCGAATTCATCCTCCGCAAAAGCGGCTGCCGCTTCCTGTTTCTCCCGATCGGCCTCCTGCGGCTCGCCGGCACTTTGTTCCCGAATGGTCTGTCCGATTGTATGCTCACGCGAAACAGGCTCAGCGGCAGCTTTCCCCGCCTTTTTCGAAGGCTCCGCTTTATGTACAGGTTCGTCCGATCCTGCACGCCCGCCGTCTGAAACACCTTTATCGGAAACTTTCTCTGATGTTTTCAGAACAGGCATATCCTGCTCACGTGCAATTTGCTCACGCGTATTCTGTTCGCGCACATTCTGTTCACGCACATTTTGTGCGGGTATTTTCTTTACAACCCGGATCTTTTCTGATGCTTTCACAGTGGCGTCCGGTTCCTCTGCCCCCTCCTGCTTCTTCTCCTTCGGAAGAGGTTTTACAAGGTGCAAGTCCTCCGTTTTTTCTTCTTTATCTTTGCCCGCCGCAAGCTTTTCTGCTTCCTCCCGGCGTTCTTCTTCCTTTTCATCTTCCAGTTCTCTCAGAAGCGCTTCCAGATTTGCATCCAGTTCTTTGCGCACTTCATCCATACTGTATGGCTTTATCATTCTGACCTCCCGTGCAGAAACATGACCAGCACCGGCCGGTCTCCACCGGTTCTGCTGGCCCCTCTGCGTCTTATCCAACGGAAGAAATACTTCCAATCATAAACAGCAAGAGGAACCCTGAATACTAATATTCAAGGTTCTCCATGTATTTCATATATTTTACTACCATTAACGCAATTTTAAAAGTAATGGCATCTTCAAATACCCGAAGATCCAGATTTGTACTCTTCTGCAATTTGTCCAGCCGGTATACCAGCGTATTACGATGTATATACAGCTGCCTGGAGGTTTCTGAAACATTCAGGCTGTTCTCAAAGAACTTATTGATTGTCGTCAGCGTCTCCTCGTCAAAATCATCCGGGGACTTTCCTTCGAAAATCTCCTTGATGAACATCTTGCACAGCGGCATGGGCAGCTGATAAATCAGACGGCCGATTCCCAGATTGCTGTAGGCAACCACGTCTCTGTCACTGTAGAAAATCTTGCCCACATCCAGAGCCATCTTGGCTTCCTTGTAGGACCTTGAAACATCCTTGATCTCATTGACGATTGTACCGAACGCCACGTGAACCTTGGTCATGGCCTCCGTATTCAGCGTATCCAGTATCATCTTGGCCACCCGGTGCATATCGTCGTAATGCTCTCCGGGCTTTAATTCCTTCACCAGAATAATATTCTTCTCGTCAACCGCAGTGATAAAATCCTTCGTCTTGCCCGCAAACAGACTGCGCACCGTCTCCATGGCATTATTATCTTTTTCATTCTTGGTTTCAATAATAAAAACAACCCGCCGGACTTCCGTCTCAATATGCAGCTTCTTCGCCCGGTTATAGATATCTACCAGCAGCAGATTATCTAACAGCAGGTTCTTGATGAAATTATCCTTGTCATAACGTTCCCGGTAAGCAACCAGCAGATTCTGGATCTGGAACGCGGCAATCTTACCCACCATGTAGACGTCTTCACTGTCTCCCCTGGCCAGAATGACATATTCCAACTGCTGATCATCATACACCTTAAAGAACTGATAGCCCTGCATGACCTGGCTGTCCGCCGGGGAATCCGCAAAGGCCAGAACGGCACTTTCATATTCCTCTGCATTCGGAATGGTGGCCACTAAAACCTTCCCTTCCGTATCCATGATACAAAGATCCGTTCTCGTAATTGCTTTCAATCCTTCAATTGTGTTCTGAAGAATCTGGTTTGATATCATTCGTAACCGCCTCCTGCTTCCATTGCTCACCGTGGTTTCAGGCCCCACATGACCTGCGGCCCCTTTCCATATGAAATTGGCTCCTGCCGGCCATATTTTCTGTGGATACCCTGTGCCGGGCAGATTGGGTAATCTGCATGAACCTATGCGCCATATCTGAGTAGAAAAGCATAGAATTTAATCGACACGAAACCATTTTATCATCATTTTGAGCAAAAGTAAACAAAAATCACGAACATTTTTGTGTAAATTTCCAGATTGGCATTTCCGATTCTCCGCTGCCGCTGTTAATCGGTCATTTTGCCCTAATTTACTATGATATCCTGCGTCTTTTTATCAAAAAAGTGCAGCTTTCTGGCGTCAAAGGCTAATTTTACCATATCGCCCGCCCTGGCTGTGGTTCTGGGATTGACACTGGCGATCAGTTCAATGCCGCCAACCTGGATATCCAGATAGGTGGTGGCTCCCAGCATCTGCTTCACCCGGATCAGGGCCTTTATCACACTTTCTCCGGCCGTCTGTACAAAGATCTGTTCTTCCTTGATATCTTCCGGCCGTATCCCCACGATTACATCCTTATCTATGTATCCCCGGTCTCTTAGTACCATCGCCTTATTGTGCAGGATCGGCATACGGTATCCCGCGAATTCAAACATCAGATAACCGTCCTCCTCCATAATATGAGCTTCAAATAAGTTGATGGGCGGATTGCCGAAAAATTCAGCCGCAAACACGCTGGAAGGAGTTTCATACAAATCCATCGGCGCGTCCATCTGCATCATGCGCCCGTGCTTCATGATCACAACCTTGGTGCCCAGCGCCATGGCCGCCGTGGGGTCATTGGTCACATAGACGATAGTCGTATCCATTTTCTGATATAAAACAGACACCTCAAACCACATCTGCAGTTTCAGCTTATCATCCAGGGAGACAAACGGATCGTCTAACAGCAGGATCTTCGGCTTCTTGGCGATCGCCCGTCCCAGTATCACCTTCTGGGCCTGCTCCGGATTCAGCGCCCGGGGTTTCTTCTTTAGAATATTCCGTATCCCCAGAAGCTCAGCCGCTTCCTCCACCAGCTCAGTGATCTCGGCCTTGGACATCTTTTTCTGCTTCAGGCTGAATGCCATATTGTCCAGAACCGTCATGTCGGGGTAGAGGACGCTGTTGGAAAATACCATCGCCACACTGCGGTCCTTGGGTTCCAGCTCGTTGACCAGAACATCATCTATGTAGATTTCGCCGGCGTCCATATCTTCCAGGCCGGCTATCATCCTCAGGATGGTCGACTTGCCGCAGCCCCTCGGCCCTGCCAGTACAAGAAATTCCTTCTCATTTACCGACAAATTAAAATCCTGGATAAAGGAACTGCCGTCCATCGTCGTCCTGTGTACGTGCTGCAGCTGTAATCTCATTTGTAATCACGCAATCCTTTCTTGTATCATCACTTTTTGTCCGTATTTTCCTCTATTTCCAGCCCGAATCCCTCGCCCATCACTTCTCTCACATCGGATACGATGATAAAGGCAGTCTTATCACATTCTCTGGCAAGCTCCGTCAGCCTGACAATCTCCTTTTTTCCCACCACGCATAACAGCATCTGCTTCTCTGCATTGGAGTACATCCCCCGCATGGAGATTCCTGTCACGCCTCTGCCCAGCTCCTCCATGATCCGCTCCGCAATCTGCTCATATTTGTCGGATATCACATAGGCTGCCTTGGCAAATTTGAGCCCCTCCATCAGGGAATCCGCAATCTTGGTGGAGATAAATACTGCGATAACCGCATACAAAGCGTTGTTGATGCCGAACACTGCCGCGCCCAGCAGCACGATGCCGCCGTCAATTACCATCAGAAACTGCGCCACGGAATAATATTGAAACCGTTTGTGCAGCAGGGCACCCAGCAGATCCGTGCCTCCTGTGGAAGAGCCCAGCATCAGAACCAGACCCAGACCGATTCCGGTGAGGACGCCGCCGAACACTGCCGCCAGAAGGAAATCTCCTCTTGCCACATCGTAGCTTGGGATCAGGTACAGCGCAGCCGTAAAAGACAGGTTGGCAAACAGAGTATAGCCGATATATTGTTTGCCCAGCACCTTATTGGCCACAAGGAACAGCGGAATGTTCAGGGAAAAGTTGGTAAGCCACAGGGGAACACCGCCCGGAAGCAGTCCCTCCGTCCATCTTTTGACCAGAATCGCAAGGCCGGAAAATCCGCCGGTTACCATATTCATCGGCTCGAAGACCAGATTGATGGCTGCTGCCATAATGGATGTCCCCAAAATAATTATAATCATTCGTTTCCAGGCCTTACTGTTTTTCAACATTCCCATTTCTCCTAACACCATGTCATTTTCCCGACATAATCTCATTTTATTTCAGTATGTGGTCCTGCGGCCTCTTTCATACGGTATACTGCCAAGTTTCTGTCATCCATATGTACAGCATTACTGTCTTTTATGATAGCAAAATTTCATCCGCCCCGCAAGGAAAAGACCGCAGAATATTACACGCGGCCTTACGCAAAGGAAAGAAATATGGTATAATATTTTTAGAACAAAGAATCCCGCTTGCGGGATTCTCCGCCTGCGGCGGGTTGCTCAGGCAACGCAATTCCTTTCCGCCGCAGTGCGATCCCCCGGAGGGTTTTTTATTACATAGGAAAGTTTGGAGAACTTTCCTATGTAATAAAAAATAGCCGAGCGAAGCAAGGCTATTTGCAACTTCTCAAAAAGCGAAGCGTTTGAGAAGGGCCCTTTCTTTTTATGGAATGAGGGACGAACGTAATAAAAAAAGGTTCTGGCTTCGGTGTATTTCTTGTCCATGGACGTTAACATCGCCAGAATCAAAGGAGGTCTGTTTATGAATCGGAAAACGGTATTGGTGACAGGAGCTTCCAGAGGAATCGGCAAGGCTATCGCAGTAAAGTATGCCAAAAGAGGATACAACGTAGTCATTAACTGTATTAAAAATGCTGATTTGCTGGAACAGACAAAACGGGAAATTGAGAGCTATCAGGTCCCCTGTCTTACTTATCTGGGAGACATGGGAGATTATGTGACAGCGGCCAATCTTTTTGAAGAAATCAAAAAACAGTTTGGCGGTGTAGATGTATTGGTAAATAATGCGGGTATTTCCTATATCGGGCTGTTCTCCGATATGAAGCCGGATGATTGGGACCGTATTGTACGGACCAATCTCACCTCTGTGTTCAACTGTACAAATCTGGCCATCCCTTACATGGTACAGCAGAAGCGGGGAAAGATCATCAATATCTCTTCTGTCTGGGGTAAGGTGGGGGCTTCCTGCGAGGTGGCCTACTCCGCCACCAAGGGCGGCATCAACGCTCTGACCAGGGCTCTGGCCAAGGAACTGGCGCCCAGCAATATCCAGGTCAACGCCGTGGCCTGCGGCCTGATTGACACGGAAATCAACAGTTTTCTGGAGGATGAGGAAGTGATCGCACTTCAGGATCAGATTCCGGCGGGCCGGATGGGAACCGCGGAGGAAGTGGCAGACTTTGTCCACCAGCTGACCCACAAAAATGAATATCTTACCGGACAGGTCATTAATCTGGACGGCGGCTGGATCTAGCATCACCCGGCATACCCAAAGACATCAGGAGGAACCGCAAATGAAATTCAAAGGCAAGATAGCATTCTGGTACTGGCTGATCCTGATCGGCTGCAACGGCTTCATACTCTATGAACTTCTTTTTGACCCGGATCAGGTCCTGGTATTGGTGATTTCCCTGCTGCTGCTCAATCTGATCTTTCTGCCGAATGTACTGCGCAATTATGTGCTGATCGAAGACGGGAAGATCCGGTTATACTTCGGCCTGTTTAAAGACAGTATGGAAATATCGGATATTCTCTCGATACGCCGGACACGCAATCCGCTCTCTTCCAGTGCCGCCTCTCTGGACCGCCTGAGCATTGCCGGACGCCGTCAGGAGATGATGGTTTCCGTCCGTGACAAAGAGTTGCTGCTTGCTGAACTGCTAAAACAAAATCCGGAGATCCAGATAATATAAAGCAGTCTGGCTTTCGATGATCTTAAAAAGCTCCATGCCCCGCAAAAGCGTGACATGGAGCTTTCTTCGTGCAATGAATTCGTGAAACATGCCGGATCAGTCATCCTGTTCTTTTACACCAATTTGCATCTTTAACTCTTCCAGCAGCAGTTCCGCGATCGGTGTAAAAACCTGATATTTCTTCCAGATCACATACATTTTCGTTTCCAGAGGCGGCTCCAGCGGGCGGAAACAAAGCTCACTGTCCGGTCCCGTCCCGGCAAGCTTGTCGAAAGAAAGCATATATCCAAGCCCTTCTCTCACGAATACCGAGCCGTTATAAACCAGATTAAGTGTGCCGGACAGATTGAGCATATCGGCTTTTTCTCCGCACCACCGGGGAATATCAACCTCCAGGGCCTGGGAAGAACAGATCAGGTCCAGGCCGATCAGATCGTCCACGCAAATTCGTTCCTTTCCGGCAAGCGGACTGTCTTTTCTCATGACTACACCCCATATATTTGTTTCCGGCACTTCCAGATAATTATATTTGGATAGATCCGGCGGCTCCACAATCACGGCAAAGTCAAAAAGCCCCTTATCCAGCCTTTCCGCCACCTGCTCCGTATTTCCGCTGGTTAAATGGTAACGGAACAGCGGATAATTTTCTTTCAGTTGTCTGATTACCCTTGCAAGATATTTGATGAGGTGGGATTCCGCACAGCCGATTCTGACTTCTCCTCCCAGAATATTATCCAGCGCGCCAAATTCCTCTGTGGTTTTATCCACCATTTCCAGAATATCTTCGGCCCGTTTTCGTAACAGCATGCCCTCATCGGTCAGGCTGACGCTGCTGCTTCCCCGCCGGAACAGCTTCTTCCCCAATTCTGTTTCCAGCTCCTTCATCTGCCTGGATAAGGTAGGCTGGGTAACATGCAGGTATTCTGCTGCCCGCGTCATGTTCCCCTGTCTGGCTATTTCTATAAAATAACGCAGAACCCGAATCTCCATAATCCTCTGTCCTCCTGTATTTCCAATTAATTCTACCATACCGCGCCATGATATTCCTGTCAAGAATAACACAGGATAAATTATAGGCATTAGACATAATAGTCCGAAGGGTCTTATACTCAAGGCGGAGGTGAGGTAAATGGCACAGGCGGAAGACAGGTTCGGCATAATTTATCAAAATCTGATGGACGCGGGCTGTGACGGGCAGATGACAAGCCGGTGCATGTCTGTTCTGAAAGATGGCAGAGACCCCGAATTGCTTTCCATGCTCGTTTCGTACCGAGAAGCCCTGTTAAATGGCATACGTATCAGTCAAAAACAGCTCGACTGCCTGGACTTTCTGATTCACAGTATTAAAAAGCAGCTGAACATACAGCACTAAGAATATAAGGAGGTATGCAACATGCCGATAAGCCGGCATATTCGAGAAATCATACCGTTAAGAAAGGAGCCGCAACATGGAGCTGGAAGATTTTTTAAAATTTATGAAAAGCGGCAGACCGGTACAGGCGGGCAGCGAAGTGCACCGGCGGATGCTTTTGCTTGCCCGGGAAGCGCAGCGTCTGACGTCAGAGCTGAATGGGTCCTTTCATTCCCCGGAGAAAATACAGGAACTCATGTCCCGGATCACCGGGCAGCCCGTTGATGAAACCTTTGCACTCTTTCCGCCTTTTTACACGGACTGCGGCAAAAATATACACATCGGCAGACATGTCTTTATTAACTGCTGCTGCCACTTTCAGGATCAGGGCGGGATTTACATCGGGGATGGAACGCTGATCGGCTCTTATGTGGTCCTTGCTACCATTAATCATGGGCAGAATCCTGCCGAGCGCGGTGATAATCTTCCTTCTTCGATCCACATTGGCAGGAATGTCTGGATTGGGTCACATGCCACCATTCTGCCCGGAGTCACAATCGGCGACAATTCCATCATTGCAGCCGGCGCCGTGGTGACCAGAGATGTACCCCCTGGCATGATCGTTGCAGGAGTTCCCGCTAAACCGATAAAAGCCTTGCAAGAATGAAATGGAGAGAATCAAAGCGGATTTTCTTGCATCTGAGCCAGCGATTGCTGAATATAACCGTGCAGCAAAAAATGCAGCCAATGAGAATTATCTGCATGAAGCCGGGCTGGCAGCAAATCCTCCTTCGGGCACTGTTTATACCGACGGCAGCGGTAACGCCGTTACCAATCTGGGCGTTCACGAACACTGGAATAATGCGGCGCAGCGGCTCTACAGCCGCAATCTTGGAAAAACAGAAGGAATCGAATTAATACAATTAATCACAAAAACTCAATAAATGATGGGCACGATAACCACAAAAACCGTCGGCCGCACTGCGGCTGACGGTTTTCTCATATAAAACAATAGAACGTACTGCTCACGGCTTTATGTAGGCAAATCCCTCCTGCTGCTTACCCGCAATCTCAACCACTCCGGCGGGAACCACCTTCACAAAGCTTAACAGTTCTTCCGGCAATATCCCCTGGCCCCGCAGGGCATTATTACAGGCACAGACCGCGGTTTCCGTCCCGATCTGGGACAGCCGCTCATGCAAGCCGTTCTTTCTGGCCTCCGTCTCTTTTAAATCCGCCACGGCAGGGCCGTTTGCCACTACTTCAATCTCAAACTCCGCATTATTTTCCCGGCCATAGGCCAGCATATTAATGACATTCCCCAGAGTCAATTCCCATTTATCCCTCTGATCAACATGATACAACACCTTCATGACTTAAATCTCCCTTCTTTATTCTGTCAGTTCTCCTGCACCGTCTCCGATCTCCACCACATAAAAATCTGCCTTCCAGCCGATCGTTTCCTCATATTCCTTACCCACGGATTCGATGAAGGCGTCCACCGCATCCGCTCTGACGATGCTCACACTGCATCCTCCAAAGCCTGCCCCGGTCATTCTGGCGCCGATCACGCCCTCCTGTTTCCAAGCCGCCTCCGCCATCACATCCAGCTCTCTTCCGGTCACCTCGTAGTCGTCCCGGAGAGAGACGTGGGAATCATTCATCAGCTTTCCAAACTGCACCAGATCATTTTCTTTTAACGCTTTCACGGCCCGGATCGTCCTCTGGTTCTCATAGACGGCGTGCTTTGCCCGTTTTCTGCACAGAGGGTCCGTCACCGCATCCTTCACTTCCTCAAACTCTGCTTCCGTCAGGTCTCCCAGCGCTTTCACCGGCCTGATTTTCTGAATCTGGGCCAGAGCTTCCTCACACTGGCTCCGCCGTTCATTGTATTTGGAATCGCCCAGGCCCCGTTTCTTGTTGGTATTTCCAATAACGATCTTATAGCCCGGCTCCATCTCACTTAAGCGGATGGGGGCGTATTCATATTCAAGCGTTGCTGTATCCAGGAAGATGGCATGATCCTTCTTTCCCGCCGCCACGGCAAATTGATCCATGATGCCGCAGTTCACTCCCACATACTGGTTCTCCGCCATCTGGCAGATCAGGGAATTCTCCACCATATCCACCGGGAAGCCGAACAGGCCGCACAGTATGGTTCCGGTGAGGACCTCCAAGGAGGCGGAAGAAGAAAGCCCGGACCCGTTGGGAATCGTCCCGTAACATAGAAAGTCAAATCCACATTCCGTCTGATAACCCTTCCGGGCAAAGGCCCAAATCACACTCTTCGGGTAGTTGGTCCAGCCTGCCTCTTTCTGATAAACCAGATCGTCCAGGGAGGTTTCCACCACGCCATCGTCCGGGAAATTAACGGAATAAAAGCGCAGCGTTCTGTCATCTCTTTTTCTGACCAGCCCGTAAGTACCGATAGTCAGGGCGCAGGGAAATACATGCCCGCCGTTATAATCCGTATGCTCCCCGATCAGGTTCACCCTGCCTGGAGCGAAAAACGTCCGCACCGGCCCGGGGCCGAATTTTTCAATAAATATTTCTTTCAGCTGTTCTGTCATTTCCATGTACCTCCCATCTGTTCTATGTATCTGCGGAAACCGGCTCTGCCGGCCTCATCCCGTTTAAACACGCCGCACTGCAGAAGGATCGTCTCATAGACCAGCCCGATCTCCCTGCGCAGGATGTCATTTACATTTTCGGAGTTAATCTGCTCGTATTTTCTGCGGATCTGCTCCGCCCATTCCCCGTGCTTCGCGATACTTTCCACACGTTCCGCCGGCGTACCGTTCACCAGACACTCAGCCAGCAGCTCCATCTCTGATTCCAGCCGGGATGGCAGCACCGCCAGCCCCATTACCTCGATTAAACCGATGTTTTCCTTTTTTATGTGATGCAGTTCCGGGTGGGGGTGAAAAACTCCGTCCGGAAATTCTTCCGTTGTTATGTTATTACGCAGCACCAGGTCCAGTTCATAGTGAAGTCCTCGTTTTCTGGCGATCGGCGTGATCGTGTTGTGGGGAGTGCCGTCCGTCTCCGAATAGATAAAACATTCCGGGTCCGAGTAGCTTCTCCAGCCTTCCAGAAGCCGGTCCGCCAGGTCCGCAATCGCAGTCCGGTCCTCCCCCTCCAGGCGGATAACCGACATCGGCCATTTTACAATCCACGCCCGCACCGACGGATATTCTGAAAATTCCAGCTTCTGTTCCACCGGGGCCTTCGCCATGGCAAACTCATAGCGGCCTCCCTGGAAATGATCGTGAGTCAGGATTGATCCTCCCACAATAGGCAGATCCGCATTAGAGCCGATAAAGTAGTGAGGAAACAGGTCGATGAAATCCAGCAGCTTCTCAAAGGCAGACCGGTCTATCTTCATCGGCACATGCTGCCCGTTCAGGGCGATACAGTGTTCATTGTAATACACATAGGGCGAATATTGAAGATACCAGGGTGTTCCTCCGATGGTGATCGGGATCAGGCGCAGCGTATTTCGGGCCGGATGGTTTCCTCTGCCCGCATATCCTTCATTTTCCCGGCACAGCTGACAGCTGGGATAATTGGCCTGAATGTTTTTCAGAGCCGCCGCGATGGCCTTCGGGTCTTTTTCCGGCTTGGACAGGTTCACGGTCACATCCAGCTCGCCAAACTCCGTGGGTACCACCCATTTTAAATCCCTGCTGATCCGGTAGCGTCTGATGTAGTCACTGTCGCAGCTGAGTTTATAGTAATAGTCCGTCGCCATCTTCGGCGATTTCTGATATAGCTTCTTGAATTTCCTCTGCACCTGGGAGGGTCTTGGCATCAGGCAGTTCATCAGCCTGGTGTCAAAAAGATCCCGGTACGCCACCGTATCGTCCTTAAGCAGCCCTCGTGCCGCCGCACAGTCCAGAAGACAGCCAAGCACTTCTTCCAGTTCTTCCGGACCGGTTTTCTGCTCCCCCGCCGGTTCCCCCTCATAAGAAGAAAGCCCCATCACGTCCAAAATCTGATTCAGCGCGTAGACAGCATCCGATCGTTTTATCAATTTCTGAGTCAGCCCATAGTCCACTAATTTTCTGACTGCATCCTGTTCTTTCAAGGCCACCCCTCCTTAGCTCCGGTATCCCTCCGGATGATTCCTGTGCCAGTTCCATGCGGAGGCTATAATTTCCTCCAGGTTACCCTTCTCCGGCTTCCATCCCAGAACCGTTTCCGCCTTCTCGCTGGAAGCTACTAATACCGCGGGGTCCCCTCCCCTTCGGTCTTCCAGGCTGGCCGGAATCGGATGGCCGGTCACCTTTCTGGCTGTCTCAATCACTTCTTTCACGGTATAACCCACGCCGTTGCCCAGATTGAAGATACTGCTCTCCCCGCCGTTCATCAGATAGTTGAGAGCCAGCACATGCGCTCTGGCCAGATCGGTCACATGAATATAATCCCTCACACAGGTTCCGTCCTTGGTCGGATAATCCGACCCGAATATGCTGATCGTCTTTCTCTGCCCCAAAGGCACCTGCAGGATCAGGGGAATCAGATGGGTCTCCGGGCTGTGAGCCTCGCCGATCCTGCCGCTTTCATGGGCGCCGCAGGCGTTAAAGTACCGCAGCGATACAAAGCGGAGGCCGTGGGCTGCGCCGGTCCATTTAAACATTTTCTCCATGGAAAGCTTGGTCTCCCCATAAGGATTGGTAGGGTTAGTGGGATCGGTTTCCAGAATCGGGGTCCGCTCCGGTTCCCCATAGGTCGCCGCGGTGGAGGAAAATACCACCTTGTCAATGCCGTGGGCCACTAAAGCCTCCAGCAGCACCTTGGTCCCGCACAAGTTGTTATCGTAATATTTCAATGGATTCGTCATACTCTCGCCGACGAGGGAATTCGCCGCAAAGTGAATCACACCGCAGATATCCGTTTCTTTTGTCAGCACACGCTCCAGAAAGGCCCGGTCCCTGATATCCCCCTGGTAAAAAACCGCGTCCGGATGAACCGCCTCAAGGTGTCCCGTCTCCAGGTTATCAATGACAACCACCTCGTCTCCCCTGTCGATCAGTTCATATACCATGTGAGAGCCTATATATCCGGCTCCGCCAAGCACCAGTATCTTCATATTTATTCCTCCATTCTGAAATAGACAATTGCTGTCCCGTTATTAATTCCTGTACTCATTCCACGTTCTAATCCAAACAACCGGGCCCCTTCTCAAACGCTTCGCTTTTTTTCATTATCCTATTTTTTTCCGCTCCGGTAAATGAGAAAATGTTCTTTTTCCATGTAATTTTGTTGCATGAGTAAAAATATCTGCTGTATACTGGAATCAATACAAGGAAAGGAGGCGCCAGTATGCCGGATACCTTCAAGAATTCCTATAAAGTGCAGGAAAAAGAACTGATGTCCCTGTCGGTCTATAATGTGGGACTGCAAAAATGTGAGTCTCTCTACCAGTGGGGTCCCGGCGTGCGTGATCACTTCCTGATACACTATATCGTATCCGGTTCGGGCTGTTATAAAACCGGGGACAGGATATTTACCCTCCGGGCCGGGGACTGTTTTCTGGTCTATCCCGATACAGAGATTTCCTATCAGGCGGACGAGGCCGATCCCTGGGAATATTACTGGGTGGGATTTTCCGGCAACGACGCCCTTCCCATTCTGGAGTCCACGCCATTTACCCGGAACCATCCCATCCTGCGCCGTCATCCGGAGGGAGAGCGGATTCAGAAGAGCCTCTACCGCATCTATAAGGCCAGGGGGAATACGCTGGACGCCGCCGTCCGCATGACAGGCCAGCTCTATCTCGCTCTGTCGGTTCTGATGGAGAAGACCGCGGGCGCAGGCAGCTCCCCTGGGAAGTCCTCCTATGTAAAAATGGCTCTGGATTATATTTCCTCCCACTTTTCCTATCCGATTTCCATCGAGGATATCGCCGCCTATGCGGGTGTCAGCCGAAGCCATCTGTACCGGGAGTTCCGGAGCTTTCTAAATTGTTCTCCGAAAGAATATCTGTCCGGCTATCGGATCAGCCGGGCCTGTCAGCTGCTCAAAACCACCGACTTGTCGGTCACGGCGGTGGCCAATTCCGTGGGATTTGACAACAGCCTTTATTTCTCCAAGGCATTTCATAAGATAAAAGGAGTTTCGCCTACCGTATACCGTGTGGAGCATGGCCGCGGCATCGGCTGACCGCCTTATTGCAGAACAGGGCCTCCCGTCCGCAGACAGGAAGCCCTGTATCTATTTCAGTTTCTTTTTCAATTCTTCCAGTTCTTTCTCCACCTTATTATAATCCTGCTTTAACTGTCTCACATCGTCCTCCTGATCCTGTGATTTCGGTTTCGCCAGCAGCACCTTTAAGATCAGGGCAAGGCCGCCGAAAATAAAGACAACCATCAGCAGATATTCATACAGGGAACGGCTCATAAAGTAAAAGCGTGTCCCAAATATGATAGATGCGATGATAATCAAAAATCCCACGCCGGCAAGCAGCTTCGCTCCCATAGATTCATGGTTGACAAAGAGCCAGATGATTCCGGCCACAAAGGGCACAATCACCAGGCCGCCCACCCGAAAGCCTCCGAACCCCCAGCTGTAAAATCCCGTGGTGACCGTCACGCTGGACATGAGCCAGAACGCCCCCACCGCAAACAGGGCAATACCTATAATAAATTCCGCCAGTTGATTTCTCTCTTTTTTCATACTCCCGCTCCCCCTATAATTTAATCTTCATCGACCAGACCGCCGGTATGATTACCACAGCAAGAAATACCACACAGTTTAACGCAACCGGCAGAGAAAACAAGACCGCCGCCGCGCAGTAAACCAGCCAGGCAAGAAAATTTTTCAGAAATAAGATCAAATGGGCTCTGGCACAGGCTTTTCGCCTGCTTTCCCCGGCCTCCTTGGCATCCTCGTACTCCACACCGTTCAGCCAGTATATTTTCTGGGTGATAAATATAAGCCACATTAGAAAAACCACAGCAAAATAGGCCACTGTCAGGGTAAAGAGCATGGCCCCGGTACCGGAATCTTCCGGGAACCAGACATAATACAGCCTGGCGCCTCCTCCGGATGCCGCCATAAATCCAATGATCCACAGAACAAATCCCAGATAGGACTTTTTTCCATATTCTTTCTCTTCTTCCACCCTGACTCCCCCTTCCGAATCTCAGTGATGAAACCATATATTATATTTAGTGTATCAGATTTCACGTATTTACTCAAGCTTCGGCGAGATCCACGCCATGGTATGCCAAAGACTAATGGAAAAATCATTTTATTAAGTCCATTGTAGCGCACAGCCCGGTATGTTAGTATGGATGTCAGATAAATCTATAATAAATATCCGTTGAGGATTTAACCGTAACTTATGGAAGGAAATAAATCATGCGACTGATGTTACTTTACGGTGTTAATTGTACGAAACATATATGGGATTATATAAAACCTTATTTAAGAGACTTTGATATTGACTACGTGGAGTACCCGCACGACGTAACATTAAATGCAAAAAAAGTTGTTGATATTACTGAGTGGGTTTATAGAAACTATGGGCATCATTGTTACGATGCGATCATAGGCCACAGTCTCGGAGGAATCATTGCATTGCAATTGATTGCAGAATATAAAATGAACGTCGGTAAAATAATTTATTTAGAGACTAATTTGAAACCCGCTAATGAATTTTATAGAAATTTAATGACACAAAAAAATATGGAGAAGTATGGAGATAGTATTCTCCAAATGTTACGTGAAGAAAAGGAATTTTATACTGCTGAATTACTGAAGTCATTTCAAGTTGACTTTGATTATACCAATTTAGTAAATGACATCTCACAGGATATTTATGCGATTTATGGTGACCGGGGTATACCTGAGTATCCAGCTAAAATTCAGGATTTAAATTTATCAGCACAGGTTTTAAGTAAATTAAATTTAGTGTTTATCCATGACTCATGTCATATGATTATGGTTGAAAATCCTGAGCAATTATCAGAAATTATGAAAGGCATACTACTAAATTTCTGTTTACCGCGCTGATTTAGTATGCCTGATTGGATATAAGACGCAATCGC
This sequence comes from Anaerolentibacter hominis, assembly GCF_032380675.1. Taxonomy (NCBI): domain Bacteria; kingdom Bacillati; phylum Bacillota; class Clostridia; order Lachnospirales; family Lachnospiraceae; genus Anaerolentibacter; species Anaerolentibacter hominis. The sequence goes on along the minus strand of NZ_JAWDIX010000001.1, from coordinate 910,858 downwards.
ATAACCGGAGCCTAATGAGCGAGTCACGGCTTCGCCTGTTCCTAATGCAAAAGAGAGACTGTCAGTTCACCGCAGACAGTCTCTCTTTTGTTACCACATTCCGCTTGTTTTCACGTCCGCTATTTTATGTCGAATTCTGCTTTCGCCATAAAGCTTCCGCTCTCACCGGTCAGCTTCTTGCTGTACCGGTAATGTCCCGGTGTAAGATCCTTATACATACTGCTCAGATATACCGTATCTTCACCGGATTCTCCGGACCTAAGGATATGGGCGATATCATGCCAGGCCACATTTTCCCTGGTCTCCACGGCTTTCCATGTCCCGTCCTCTTCCCTTTCCAGACAAGGCTCCTCTCCAAATGCCAGTTCCTCATCCAGATGGTTCGTAAGCAGAACTGTAAAACTCTTGTCTTTAGCCGTTACGGTCTCTTCCTTTATCTGTGCACTTACCTTGCCGGCGTCTTTCTGATCGTCATCCAGATTCGGCAGCTCTGACTCTTCCACCAGAAAAAGATTCAGCGCTTCCCCTCTTCCTTCCCTGTCCAGATCCGCCGCCATCCTGCGTTCCCGTGTTCCTGCGCTGGTCATGTAGATGTTGATCCTGTTTGCCTTATCGTCCAGTTCCGCGCGGATAACGAAGGACATTTCGCCGCTTCCCATTTTCTCAGACAGTTCATTCAGAATTGAAGTCAGATATTGGTAGGAATACGCTGCCTCCTCATAGCGGATGTCCTGTGTGCCTGCCAGTTCTTCAATTTCTCTTCGTATATCCGTAGTATCCTCACACAGCAGGACAACCAGAGCATCATCATCGTCCGTGTAGATGCCTCCCAGATAATCCGGATAACCATGTTCGGCATAATAGGTACTCAGCACCGGTGCATATTCATTCTGAACCGCGCCGTCCACGACCGGCTGCTCCGCCTCCGACATATTGTCTCCGTCTTCTTCTGTACTCTCTTTCGCCGCATCATCCTGTATCAATGGGTCCTCATGCACGACCTTGTAGTCCGGCAGCCTTCGGTTGCCGATGATCCGTACGAGAGGCACCACGATCAGAAACAAGACGACACAGGCTGCAATTGGGAAAACCCATGTATAGCTGATCTTCTTTTCCTCTTCCAGACCGGCCTTATCAAAAGCCGCCTTTTTAATTCTTTCAAGCTGTCCTTCCTCCATTGGACAGTCCAGCTTTATATCATCCAGTTCCAGAATCTCTTCTTCTGTCAAATTCTCCAGAACTTCTTTTAATTTCTGATCCATTCTAATATCACACCTTTCCCGATATTAAGCCTGCAAAATAATCATACCCGTTCCCCCAGCCATTCCTTCAGCTTTACCAGGCTGCGGGCCGCCCGTTTCTCCACCGCGTTTTTGGACAGCGAAAGCGCTTTTCCAATCTCCCCGGCAGTCTGTCCGAGAAAATACTTCCGCAGAAGAATACCGCAGTCCGGTTCCCCCAGATCTTTCACTGCCTGTAAAAGTTCTCTTCGTTGTGTCCTGCGGATTGCTTCCTGTTCTGTGTCATCTCCGGACGGCAGGGGAAGGTCCGCGAGGTCTTCCGCCCCGGAATGAACGGCATTTTTCTCTCCGCATAGTTTCTGAAACCGCTTTATTGCCGTCCGCTTGGCAAGAATCATCAAAAAGGATTTGATGCTTCCACGGTTTAAGTCCACATCTCCCCGCTTTTCGTAAAACTGTGCAAAGATATCACTGACGCAGTCTTCTATATCTTCCCTGCTGCCGACGGAATTTAACTTATTGCGGGCAATCGCATAGATCAATCCGGCATAACAATCTATTATTTGCTCCAATGCAGTCGAGGGATTCTTATGCAGCTGCTCCAGCATTTCCTGATCCGTCATCGTATTCCTCCCGTTCTCCAATCTACCTGTACAGCTATGAATCGATTCACTTATAACATTTCCTTTTTTCGGGCAAAAACAGCCAGAATTGTAGAAATAATATTGAAACAAAAGAAAAGGGAGCCTGCAATGCCCCCTGTTGTTTACAATTTTTAATTCATGAAAGCATCTCCTTGATCTGTGGAATCGTTTTCCCCTGTCCTCTCAACTCTTTGATATAAGCGATCCGCTCCATGCTCTCCGCGCGCCGATACCGTCTTGTCAGGTTTTCTTCTGCCTGCTCAAAGGGAAGCATGCCCTCCTCCGTATAGAATTTCAATGTGCTGTAACGCACACAGGTCAGCCGGACCAGCTCGCCGATCGTTACATATTCCGAACTTTCTATCACTTCCCATGACCGCTGTCTCGACATCCCGGCCACCTCACTTTGGCATGCTTGTGACTGCGATTACCGCGATCATTGTATTAATATAGTCCATGAATTCGCTGATTATTTCATGGGACGGAGAATTCTTTATTTCTTCCATCCTGGATTTCAACGCTTTCTTTTCATAGCTGGAAAAGTACTTCTTTAACATTCCGCTTTTCTCAAACAAGCCGGCAAGCGCAATGGCTTCATCAGACATCGTCCCCTCCTCCAGAAGCTCTGCCCGGATCGTCTGCACAACGGAGTCGACCGCTTTCCCGTCGGGAATATAGTGTTTTTTAGTTCCCAGGAGGCCGCCCTGCTCTACGGTAACCGAATGAGCCTCGCTCAGTGCCATGCCGATTTCATCTATCAATCGATTGATCCTTTTGCCAGAAAAAGAAAAGCAGTACTCGGATGCCAGTTTGTCTAGTTTAATCTTCTCTTTTTCTGCTATATAATCATAAATAGAGGTTAGATGCCGCAGCCCGCCGCTTAAGGGAGAAGACACTGTCAATCGTTTGTTATCCACTGCAACACAACCCGCAAGAGCCAGGTCCATCACCGCCCCTGCCACGATGCAGACAGGTATCTCACTGCTTAAAGCCGGTATTTTTCCCTTGTCATTCAGTGCGCAAAGCATATAGCGTTCCGTAATTGATTCCATATTGATCTTCCTCACCTTTCTCATTGTGCCCGGCATGTTACTTGCCACTTATTACTTACTACTTATTACTTACTGGTTACAATTTACCATAGTATTCCACAACTGTCAAGAATAACACCTGTTTAGAATTAATACGAAGAACAAAAAGGGGCGCTGTGCGCCCCGACATATTGATTTCCCCTATGATTACAGTAAATAATTATTTTCCCGGTTTGCAGCCTGCAGGCCAACTAACCTGTATGTAGCATATCCTCCCATCACCAAAGGTTCTCTGTTACATAGTTCCTCCGCTTCTTCGCGGCTGTCTGTTTTCAGAATATACATACCTGCCATCCCCGGATAACCTTTAAACACGCCGCATAGTTCCAGCTTACCTTCGTCATCCAGTCTTCTTATATTTTCAACGTGCTCTGTGACCACCTTCTTTGTTATCCTGTTATAGGTCTTACTCTTCTCAATGAACATCATGTACATCAGCTTTTCCATACTTCACTCTCCTCTTCCGATTTTCATTCGCCACTATTACTGCCCTTTTACAGCACTTCATTCTCCGCAATCCGGTACAGCCGGTTAAACTGCCGGATATGCCGCTCAAGGAGTTCCATCGCCTGGGGTTCCTGCTCCGGATGCCCGTCGTACGCCGTCAGCAGCAGGAAAATAGGCCCATAAAAGTGCATGGCCATAATCCGCGGGTCCTCTGCTTTCAGCACACCGTTTTTCGCACATATCTCAAAGATAACACTCTGATAGTCCAGAGGCCCGTTTACATATTGTTCTTCAAATAATGCCGACAGCTCTCCGCTGCGGTATCGCTCTATCGTCAGCATCCTCCGGCAGCGCCGGGCAAACTCATCCGTCAGATAATAATGCAGCAGGCTGCGTCCTGCCCAGATCAGCTGCTCTTCCCCCATATCGGCGTATTTTCCTGCATCCAGGATGGCCTGGCTGCCGTCCACCTCCAGCAGGGCCGCCTGCTTCTCATACCGCCGTCCCATTTCTGCAATAATCGCATCAAAAATATCCTGCTTGTTCTTATAGTGCTTATACAGCGCCGGCGCTTTTACTCCCACTTCCTGGGCAATCTGCGCCACACTGACCGCCTCGTAGCCCTTTTCCGAAAAAAGCGTCAGGGCCGCCTCTAAAATCATCTGTTTTGTGTTCCGCTTTTCCAATCTCTTCTCTGTTCTCATTCAGTTCCTGTCTCCCGCCTTCTCCGGCGCCGTACCCTGCCGAATTTACATACAATACTTTCCCACTTACTGCCCTGTATGTCAAGAATCTGATCCATTTCATCAAAAATTCCGAGAAAATCACTGTCGCCCCGGAAGTGTACTCCAATATATTCAGCCTCCCTGATTTTTCCCCGGCAGGCTTCCAGAAATCCTCTCACCGGGGCCGCTACGGAAAATACATGGACTGGCGTTACCAGGATCACCTTTTGATAGCGGGTTATATCAAATGGAACCGAATTTACCGGCATCGCCCGCTTATGCATGCCATACCGTCCCAGCCACAGGAATCCGAAAAACCCTGCCGTGCGCTCCGGGGTGGTGATCTCATAAATCTCCGCACCCAGTTCCGCCGCCTTTTCATACGCAATTTTTCTGGTATAGCCAAGTCTTGAATAATAAACCACCAGAATATCCGGGTTCACTCCAATTCCCGTATAACCACCTGCGTCAAACTGAAACTGGCTCTGCTTTACGCTGATTATGTAAGCCACACCGCATAAAAACTGAATCGCCCCGAAAACAAAATATATTGTTGACATAAAATTAGCCGGAAAAATCACGAATTGAATGGTAATCCAGAGCATCAGGGTCACGCCAAATATACATCCCAGCCAGGCGCCTGCCGGTTTTCTCCTGAAAATCAGCCAGGCAGCCGTTAAATTGGTCATCCCATTGATCAGCAGCAGGGCGATACCCGGAAAAATATAATTCTGGTACAGCATTTCGGCAAAGGGAAGCACCTGAAAATAAGGAAGCATCTCCTGCATGCCCAGCGTGCTTCCATCCGGCTGGGCAAACATCCCGGTTGCCCCTGCCACCGCCCCAATTCCTATAAATAAAGTCCAGAAGAGCATAATTCTCCGCAAAACAGCTTCTTTTCTCATGTCAATACCTTCTCCTCTCATTTGGTTAACACTTATTAACCATATTATAGGTTAATAAGTGTTAACCGTCAAGTGGAAATAAATATAGATCAACAGAAAAGCACCGCCCGGTTCGGGACAGTGCTTCTTTGTCTGTTTTCTATGTTATTAAATCAGATGATACCGCTCCAGCAGTTCTTCCACTACCGTGCCTGATATCTTCTTCAATGCTTTCTTCTCGATCAGATTAGCCATAAAGGGCAGCTTCATATCGGTCAGCTTCTTGCCGTCCATCATCTTATAGGTGGAATCCAGAAGCACCCTCACATCATAGCAGGAACCGAATACTTCCGGCACACCCCGGTCCACATCCAGCAGGGTGTAGACTGCTTCCATTGCCGTTCTCACCGAATACTCCGTGGTAAATACCGTATCTCTCACGGTATCTGCAAACTGGCCGATAAAAGCGAAGTTGACACAGCCTTCCGGTACTACCTTCGGCCGGTCCCCCGCGGTCCGCGGCATAAAGAATGCGGTAATATAAGGCATCATACAGGGGATGCACCGGGCGGAATCAGCCGCCAGCTCCGGAATCTCCTCCACCGGGACACCCAGATGGTACAGCCATTCTTCTGTAATTTCAAGGCCGGTACACTCTCGCATTGGTTTCTTCACATAATCGCCGGGCACATCAGTAAACAGGCCGTATACCCAGACCACCAGCTGATCCTTCGGCTGCTCTTTAAAATGGGGCTGCCGGTTTAAGGTATAACTCATCAGCCAGCTGGAATCCTTGCAGGTTACAATACCGCCGGTTACAACCTTGCCGCTGAATGGATCTCTTTTGCAGACCTTTTGGATATAGGGCGGAATCTTGTCATCCAGGGTGGTTACGGTAGCAGATTCCCAGTTAGTCTTTTCAATATCGGTACAGAATTTATCCGGGTGCCCGAAGGACGGGTCCTGTTTGGCTATATTTTTCCACAGCTGCCAGCAGCCGCCTTCTCCCGGTTTCGTTTTTCGCTCCGGTGCATGGTCCTGATCTCCCAGGGTAGAATTCTCCGTACAGCTGCCGTTGGTGACAAAGACCAGATCATTTTCCGTCAATTCAATCTTTTCTTCTTTTCCGTTATGGAGGCAGACAATCTGTCTGGCAGTCTTTCTGCCGCCCTTCTTTTCAAAGATCACATTCGTAACCTGGGTGCCGTACTGGAACTGTACGTTGTATTGTTTCAGATATTCAATCATAGGCAGTATCAGGGATTCATACTGGTTGTATTTGGTAAACTTCAGTGCGGAGAAATCCGGAAGACCGCCGATATGATGAATAAACCGCTGGATGTAAAGCTTCATTTCCAGAGCGCTGTGCCACTCTTCAAAGGCGAACATGGTCCTCCAGTACAGCCAGAAATTGGAGGCGAAAAATTCATCGGTAAAGACATCGGATATCTTCTTGTCATAGAGATCCTCATCCTTCGTCATAAACAGCTTTACGATCTCCATGGACGCTTTCTCGCTCAGGGCAAATTTACCGTCGGTGTGAGCGTCCTGGCCCCGGTTTACCGTGGCCCTCATCAGAGAATAGTTGGGATCATCTTTATTGAGCCAATAATATTCGTCCAGCACGGTTACCCCCTCTGTCTCAATCGAGGGAATTGAGTGGAACAAATCCCAGAGGCACTCGAAATGATTTTCCATCTCTCTCCCGCCCCGGATAATGAACCCTCTCTGGGGATCGTTAATTCCGTCACAGGCTCCGCCCGCAATATCCAGTTCTTCTAGTATATGAATATGTTCTCCCTTCATCTGGCCATCTCTGACTAAGAAACAGGCAGCTGCCAGCGAGGCCAGTCCGGAACCCACCAGATAAGCGGATTTTTCGTCTACTCCAATCGGTTTGCGCGGCCGTGCAAATGCTTCATAATTTCCATTACTATAATACATAAGAATCCTCCATTCCGAAATTCATTGGTTTCCCTTTGTGTTGAATATAGAATAGAAGATTTCACAAAATACCGCCATAGACAAAGAAAGAGCCGTGTCGGATTTTTCGACACGGCTGTTAAACTGTAAGATTTTTATACAAAATTGTTCAATTGTCTGGTTCTTGTACCTTTACTTGGCAGATATAATAGAACCGCAATACTCGCATACCCCGCTCGTTCCCTTTACCACCCGGTTCGTCGCTCCGCAGTGAGGGCAAATCACAGTCATCACTTCCGGAGGCCTCTGAGGTGCAGAAGAATACACCGGAGCGTGGTAGTCCGGAAAAATAATCCGGTCCTTCTCCACATTCAGATATATCCCCTTAATGTACCCCTTGCGGATCAGTTTATCCAGATTCTTAACCACATTCTCCTTCGATTCCCCGGTCATCTGCACCAGATTTACAATCAATCCGGATGTGTCCCTCTCAAGCCACGGCGTGTAGCGGCGGAACGAGTGAAGCATCCTGCGCCGGTCCAGGCTGGCCAGAATAAGCAGCGTCCCCAGAATCAGTGATATTAAACTAATTGCTATTTCAGCGGAATCAACGATCTCTTCCCCCAGGACGACAGAGAACCCTACAATGCCAAAAAGCTCCAGGAATATTCCAGCTAATAACTCTGCGATCAGAATAAGCTGGCTGACGATCAGAAATGTTTTTGTTGCCTTCATCCCCACAAATCCTCCCCGATATATTTGCTTCTTTCTGTATTATATCATCTGGGAATCAGAAAGAAAAGGCGGCAAAGAAATGTAAAAAGTTCTTGACTTTTCTCTACCCCTGCCGTACTGTATAAATGTAAAGAACCTTTAACATATGAAAGGAGCGTTTCCTCTATGAAACCATTAAAAAATATGGATGAAATGGAGAAGCTAATTGTTCTCCGTTCCCAGCGGAATGCTTTGATTTTTATCACCGTTGTTCTGGCGCTGTGGACCTTTTATTCCTGTTTCCGGGTATTTGCCTACGGGGAACGTTTTAATATTATTCCCTCCTCCCTTCTGACGGCTGCTGCTATGGTAGAACAGTTTTCGCGAAAGTATCTGGAAAAGAAAATGACGGAGGGCGACGAAGAATACAAAGCGTCCGGCCGTTTTCTGTGGATTCTCCTGGGCGCCGTCCTGCTCGCTGTCCTGATCGCTGTCATCGGCTCTTTTCTTCTGTTAAAACAGCGCTGACCGTGAAAGCAGAAAGGAAACCGAACTATGCAGAATCAGATCAAAGCGCTTCGAAGGAGCCGCGGCCTGCGCCAGGAAGACCTGGCAGCGGCGCTTGGCGTCAGCCGGCAGACCATCATTGCAATTGAAAATAACAAATACAACCCCACCCTGGAGCTGGCCATGAAGCTGGCCCGGTTTCTGGGACAACCCGTGGAAACGATTTTTACCCTGGAAGACGAATAGAATATTATCTTTGTTATACACATTTGAAAAAGTGCCCAAAAACTGGACACTTTTTTTATTTGACCATCCACAGAGATTCGCCTGCATTTTATAATGAATCCAAAACCGGCTTCTGTTTCCGGAAGATATTATTTCCAATGGCAGCAGCGATCACCTGGTTTGCCTCCCTTACATCCTGTTTCATGCCAAATGCCACCCAGTCCGTAAGCATGCCGATGATCCCGTGACTGTAGAAACGGGCTGCCAGCTCCTGCTGGCGGGTATCCATGATGCCAGCGGCATTTTGCTGCGCAGTTTCCATCAGAAACTCTTTATAAAGCCTGGTAAGAAGCTCCACAAAGGAATTAGCTCCTGTATTTTTTACCGCGTTGGTGTAAAAATCCTGGTCTTCCTTCATCCGGTCCGTCAGGACGGCAAGGCTCTCCACCCAGGTATCCTCTGTCAGCAGAGGTTTTATGACAGGTTTTATCTCCTGCTCAAAGATCCACTCCACAATTTCATATTTATCCCGGAAATGATAATACAGTGTGTTGCGGCTGAGCCCGCATTCCCTGGTAATATCACTGATCGACAGCCTGTCGATCGGTCTTTTCCTCATCAGCGTTTTCACCGCCTGCACGATAGCCTGTATGGTAAGTTCTGAGCTTGCCAAGTCAATCCCTCCAATTCAGATAAAACGTCGCTGTATAAGTATTTTAACAGAGAAAACCGGCGGGATCAAGCAGGCCCGTGTATGTAATCCATAGACTGAACAGACAGAAAGGAAGAATAACTGTATGAAACCATTTACAAGAGATCCTAAACCGGCTACCCCCTATACCATCGCCAAAAACCAGGAAATATACAATATCCTGGATTTCAGCGATCAGCACGAACAGGAATGTGCCCTGAAAAATCGTCTGGCCGCTCCAGACCATCTGGAAATTAAGGACAGTTCCGGCAAAGTCGTGTGGAGCCAGAAGGCCTTTGAATTTCTCGAAGACCAGGACCGGGAGGAAGACACTGTTCATCCCAGCTACCGGCGCAATGCCTGGCTGAACCATCAGTACGGCCTGTTTCAGGTAGTGGACGGAATCTATCAGGTCAGGGGTTATGATATGTCCAACTTCACGGTCATCCGGGGAGAACGCGGCTGGATTGTGTGCGATCCGCTGATTAGCTGCGAATGTTCTGCGGCTGCCCTGAATCTGGTAAATGAGATTCTCGGTTTCCGCCCGGTGACGGGAATCCTCATCAGTCATCCTCATATTGACCACTTTGGAGGAATCCGGGGAATCGTCCGGGAGGAAGACATAGCTTCCGGCAGCATCCCGTTGATCGTGCCCCAGCATTTTACCCACCATGCGGTCAGCGAAAATGTATATGCCATGAACGCCATGCAGCGCCGGGCAGGCTATCAGTACGGCACTTATCTGGAGCCTGGCCCAAAGGGAACACTCTCCATGGGAATCGGTATGGGACAGTCCAAGGGGCTGATCACCTTTATCCGTCCCACGGATGAAATCACCTTTACCGGTGAAGAACGTACGGTAGACGGCATCCGTTTTATCTTCCAGCTCACGCCGGAAACGGAGTCCCCCGCGGAAATGTGCTGGTACCTTCCTGATTTTCACGCATTCTGGGCCGCGGAGCTGTGCAATGCCACCCTGCACAACCTTTATACTCTCCGGGGCACCCAGATTCGGGACGGCAACGCCTGGGCCTGCTACCTGATGGAGGCGAAGGCACTCTTCGGAGCGGATCTTTCCGTGGTATTCCAGTCTCACAACTGGCCTCACTGGGGCAATGAAGAGGGCAATCAATATCTGGAAAATACGGCCGCCATTTATAAATTCATCAATGACCAGACCTTAATGTACATGAATATGGGTTATACCCCCAATGAGATTTCCCATAAAATCCGTCTGCCGGAAGCTATGGAGAAAGTATGGTACACCAGACCTTATTACGGTACCCTCTCCCACAATGCCAAGGCAGTCTATCAGAAATATCTGGGCTGGTACGACGCCAATCCGGTGAATTTAAACCCTCTTACTCCCACGGACCGTGCCGAAAAGCTGGTGGAATATATGGGCAGCCCTAAGGATATTCTGGAAAAAGCTTATCAGGACTTTGAGCGGGGAGAATACCAGTGGGCGGCAGAAATCGCCAATGCCCTGGTCTTTTATGATCCACAGAATGAACCAGCCAGGCTCCTCTGTGCCGATGCCCTGGAACAGCTGGGCTATCAGTCGGAATGTGGTCCCTGGCGGAATGCCTACCTGACCGCCGCCGCGGAGCTGCGCGGCGGGGTTGTTTCCGATCCTTCCAAGCAGGCCTCTAATTCCGGCGATCTGGCCAAGTGTATGGACATTCCCATGATGTTAGAGTACCTGGGAATCCTGATTGACGGGGAGAAAGCCCAGGAGACAGATCTTAAGCTGAATTTTCATATATCAGATACCGGCGAGAGCTATTACGTGCATCTGTATCACGGTGCGCTCCTTTACAGCCACGGGGAAAGCAAAGACATCGCCGATGCGGATCTTACCCTGCACAGAGCTGCGTTTTCCGCCATTCTCTTTCGAAAAAAAGAGACCTGGCCCAAGCTCATTCGCATTAAAGGCAGGCAGGATGTGCTGGAAAAACTAACGGAGCATATGACGGCATTTGACCGGACTTTTCCTATCGCAGAACCCTGAGGATACAGCAGGAATAAGGCGGCAGATATTCCCTGGTGGTAAAATCCGTAAAAATATGCTATACTATCTATAACACGTTGCTTTGACAAGATGTAACTTGTCAAAGCAATTTTAATTATCGGAACATTCAGCCTGAAAGAACAGGGAGGGGTGTCAGGAACGCCATCGGCGATTTGCCCAACCATATATGGTGCGGGGCCAGTGCTGATTTAACGCCAATCTCAAGGATTGCAAGGCGGTCTGTTCCGGTCCTTCCGTCCAGAAAGAAGGTTTTATTATGTATAAGATAAACGATGTCGTAGTCTATGAGAATAACGGGGTATATCGGATTAGAGATATTGGTACGCCGGATTTTCTTAACACAACAGACCAGTACTACATCCTGCAGGCAGTCTGTAACAAAGAAGGAACTCTCTATGTGAAAACCGGCAGCAATAAATTATTGATGCGCGCGGTTATTATCAGAGAAACTGCACAACAGCTTTTGGATAAACTGCCTGACCTGGAGCCACTGTATGAAGAAAACGGCAGGCTCAGAGAGACTCAGTATCACGAGATCATCAAATCCTGTAAATGTGAAAACTGTCTGCGGATGCTCAAAGGCATCCTAAGGGAAGAAAAGCGCAGAGCCGCACTGGGAAAAAGATTAAACATCAGTGATGAGCGGAATCTGAAGACGGTGCTGGAACTTTTGTCTGCGGAACTGTCCGTTGCACTGCACGAGCCCATAGACGAAGTAAAGGATCGGTTAAAAGAACTGGCCGTCTAGCTAAATTTACAGTAATTTCAGTCTTTTAAACTTATTTTCAAAATATTCTTGACATTCGTACCGTTATGGTAGTATAGTAGTTAGGTAATCAATTTGAAGTTGGAAGCCGGATATCTTGCATATCACCTTTTGATGATTTGCGGATGGCCGGCTTTATTATTTTTAAATGCTTGTGTTGTATGTTCAGGAGTTCCCTGTTATATCGTAATTATTCTTAATAACGCTTTTAAAATTACTTTAGTTCCGTTGTGAGAATCCCACGTTAAAAATTCCGGCAGCAAAAATTGATACCAGCAAAAGCCGGCGCGCTCTGCGAGTCCGCTTATTGCAATAATAAAAATGGAGGTGCCGCACATGAATAACGGTACAGTAAAATGGTTTAACTCACAAAAGGGATTTGGATTTATTACAAATGAAGCAGACGGCGAAGATGTATTCGTACATTTTTCAGCAATCGTTTCTAATGGTTTCAAGAGTCTGGAAGACGGACAGCGTGTAACATTCGATACCGAATGTGATCCGAAAGACAGCAGAAAATTAAGAGCAGTAAATGTTTGTGTAGCATAACCTGCCGCATATAGATTCATAAAGCTGACTTAAGAAGAGGGCGTTCATTCGGCCTCTTCTTTTTATATGCTTTTATTTCTATTCCATTCCGCAGCCGGTTGCCCGCCTGCCGAAGCTGTGTTATGATAGGCTGACATCAGGAAACGGAGGAACGAAATCATGATCTTAGAGACAAAACGGCTCTGCCTGAGGGAAATGACGGACGATGATTATCCGGCCCTGTGCAGGATGCTGCAGGATAAAGAAGTCATGTACGCCTATGAGCATGCGTTCAGTGATGAAGAAGCCTGGAACTGGCTTCACCGCCAGCAGGAACGTTATCGGAGAGATGGCTTTGGCCTGTGGGCTGTCCTGTTGAAAGCGACCGGTGAAATGATCGGCCAGTGCGGCCTGACACTCCAGCCCTGCTGGGACACCCAGGTTCTGGAGGTGGGTTACCTGTTCCAGAAGGCATTCTGGCACCAGGGCTACGCGGCGGAAGCGGCAATTGCCTGCCGTGACTATGCCTTTAAACACTATGACGTGGACGAGGTCTGTTCCATTATACGGGATACGAATCTGGCGTCCCAGAACGTTGCTAAGCGGAATGGAATGTCGTTAAAGGGGACATTCGTGAAACACTATTATGGTGTGGATATGCCTCACCATGTCTATTCTGTGCGGCGTGAGGACGTGAAGCAGACAGTCAGGCCTGAATAGAATACAAATATTCCAGCAGCTCACCTTTCGTCAGCGGCTCGGTATGGCTGAGCACACACCATCTGCACTCCGTCCGTTCAATCACCCTGATCAAGGCCCGCAGCTTGCTCTGGTCCATATACCCACCTTGATAGAAATCCTCACTTGTGGCGTCTCCCAGAAATAAAATCTTTTCTTTCGGTACGTAAAGGAGCACCGAATCCTCCGAGTGGGGCGACTGCGTATGAAAGATTCTGGCTGTCAGCCCTCCCAGAAAAAGGGTCAGGCTCTCTTCAAATTCTAAGTCCGCAGGACGGATAATGATATCTTTGCCGTTCTCATACTCTCTTCTTAAGAATTCGTCATCCGCTCTCAAAAAATCTGAATACCCCGGGTCTGCCAACCGCTCCCGCTCCCGTTTTAAATACTCGTTGGTCTTCCGATGCGCAAGGGAAATACCATGGACATGGTGCATGCCAAAGGTATGATCCCAGTGCCAGTGGGTGATCACAGTAAAGTCCGGTCTGCACAATTCCTTATCCTGTAAGGCCTGATAAAATTCCTCCACATGATCCGCGGAATTGCCCGCGTCAATGGCAAGTGTGTATTGCTCCCCGTTCAGATAGGCCAGCATCGGGCGGTCTGTCTCCGGCTGGTGGGGATGATAGAAAACCCGGTCTGCTATCTTTCTCAGTTCCATCTTTTCTCCTTCTCCTGCATCAACATGGTGAATCCCGGCAGTAGCAGCCGCATCTCAGGCTTTCTGCCCACCTGCCGCTTTCCCCCGATATTCTGCCTTGATCACTTCACCTATTTCCTCCGCTGTCTCCTGACAGCCATTTGCCAGCCATTTCTTAATTACAGCATTCAGTCCGTTTCGGAAAAATTCGATATGATATTCAATATGTTTATTATCATAATAGAACGCGGCCTGATGGATATCGTATTCTGTATTCTGTAATCTGAAATCTTCCGTCTATACCCAGTTTGAAATATGTTTTATAAAAGATCTGGTTTTCCCGGATATGCTGAAACAGTTTTAAAAAATCGTTGCTGTTATAGCTCTGTTCCCTTTCTTCCCGGTATAAATTGCTCACTTCCTCTTCCAGATTCTTCTGAACCACCTGCGCCAGGTCATAAATGTCCATATAATTTGCATAGAAAGTGGTACGGTTTACTCCGGCCAGTTTGCAGATATCCGTCACCGTAATCCCGCTTAGCTCCCTCTCCTGCAATAATTTAATAAAGGCTGTCTCCATCCGTTTCCTGGATTCTTTCTTGCGCTTATTATTTGGCGTATTCACTTTGCCCTCCATTATCTCAACAAATGTTTAAATATTGATGATTGTTTTCTTCTTTTCAAACCATCATACTATGAATTGAAAATGTAAACAAGTGTTGAGTTAAAGGAGGGCCCATTATGTCAGCAATCAAGCGGGCAAACAAAAAGATCGAGTCGGCAGTTACCGGCAGCTACAAAAAGGTAGAGCATGGAGTTGTCTCCGGCTATAAAAAAATCGAGGATAAATTCGTCGAGACATTTCTTGCGGAGGATGGAGAAACTACGGATGAAGCGAAAGCCAGACTCAGGGCAAAGGAAGCGCAGCTTAAAAAGGAAGCCGACAGCCGGATTCAGAATAAGTAATTTTATTCAGATCAGAAAGGATTAAAAACATGAAAAAGAAGAATTTTGTAACATTGATTATGGGAACCGCGGGGGGAATATTATTTGCTCTGGGTATGTGCATGTGCCTGATTACACAGTGGAACACATTCCGGCAGGGAATTATCTCCGGTGCTGTGGGTCTTTTGATACTCCTTGCTATGCTCGGTGTTCGCCGCGGGATGGAGGGAAAACCCATTGTAACGCTAAATGCAAAATCCATTGGAACTGCCATTCTCGGTATTGCGGGCGCGCTGATACTGGGTGTGGGGATGTGTATGGCTATGGTATGGGAAGGGCTTATGTTCCCCGGCATTGTGGTCGGCATCGTGGGCATTATCCTTCTTATTTCCCTGATCCCCGTCTGCAAGGGACTCCAATAAATGTATCAGGTACTGAAAAATCATATACCATCTCTGCGAAGGCTGTTGTATCCGAAGGCTTTGCTGCTGATCCCTTTGATAGTTGGTTCCGCTGCATCGCTGGCTGTTGTCTTCATAAGCGGCACAGAGAAATCCGCATTTGCTGTTACCGCCTATCTCATTTCAGCCTATACAACATCTGCCCTCACACTCCGGGTCATTGACCTTGCAAAAAAAACCAGGCATCTGGTGCATCAGAATCATTTTCTGCACCGTTACCTGACTGAAACCGCATTTAAAACAGAAGTCTCCCTCTGTCTTTCCCTTGGAATCAATTTATCATATTCCATATACAAAGCGGTTTCTGGTTTGTATTATCACTCACTCTGGTTCGGCACGATGGCATTTTACTACATGGTTCTGAGTACAGTGCGGTTTCATCTGCTGCATTCGTTCAGACAAAAGCAGTCGGACCGGATGCGATTGTTCCGGAAATACCGTTTTTGCGGCTGTCTTCTTCTGGTCTTAATCATTGCGATAACAGGCATGGGACTGCATACCGCTTATGGAGGAACGCTTGCCAGCTATCCTGGTTATATGATCTATGCCGCCGCTGGATACGCTTTTTACAGTCTCGCTACGGCGATCATAAATTTTATAAAATACCGAAAAGAGAGTAACCCGGTCTATTCGGCCGCAAAAGCAATCACACTTGCAGCCGCACTGGTTTCCATGTTTTCGCTGCAGACGGCAATGCTCTCAGAATTTGGCGCCAGCCCTTCCTTTCAAAGACAGATGAATATACTCACCGGACTGGGTGTATTTATAATGACTGCCACCATGGCCCTGTATATGATCCTGCGCGGCAGCTGTGCTGTCAGACAAGGATGAAAGAAATAAATTCAGCAGCAGATAACAAGAGGGCAGCAGGAAGGAGTCTCATTTCCTTCCTGCTGCCTCCATCTTCCAATCACAAACGGATCGAAATAAAGGTACCGTCCCGTGCCTCCACATGGATGACCTCAAGTCCTTTATACTGCTTTAAAATGCTCCGGCACTCCTTTACAATCATTCGCAGAACATCCTTTGTCACCATATCCCGGAAGGCTGGCGGCAACGATTTTCTCATGTCCTCAAAGGCAGCTTCGGGCAGCAGGCTCACCGCAGCGCTTGCCAGGGAAAGCGGGACGGGCAGCCACAAATTCGTCTCTTCCGAGCGGACTATAATGCGCATAAGCCTCTCCTCCCGGCATCAGCCGATATAAATCTTCACATTTGTGCCGTCTGCCCCGTCTACTGACACAATATTACCGATCGTTTCACTGTCCAGACAATCCAGTATAGTGCCGGCCAGCGCTTCCAGATCCACGCCCTGCAATTCCTCGCTCTTAATCGGCAGCATACCGGTCAATTTCAGCATATGACGGATAATTTTTACAGGGAGTTGTATATTTACCTTGTCGCCGTCCGGACTATCCACAATAATCCGCAGCATCTTATTGTCATAGGGAATCTCACTGCCGCTGCATTCCGCCACAGGCTCCATATAATTGACAGACGCTTCTTTTCCCCTGTCTTCCTCCAGCGCATTAATCAAATTGACTGCCTGTTGGGCAGTGAGCTTACCCTCTTCCACCATCTTTAAAATTCTCATTTTTTCGTCCATACTCTTCTCCATTCCGGAGCACTCTTATAATAGGATGCCATTCAGATGTTATTTGTGATGCTCCTGCACAAACAACCTTCCCTCTCTTTATTGCTTTTCCTTCATCTGTTCCAGCGCTTCCTCCGGGGTAATATCCCCATTTTCCAGCGCATCCAGAATTTCTTTTCTGACCGAGACGGAAGGCGGCGGTACATCTGGTCTGCCGCCCAATTTACGTATAATGTCATCCAGCCTGGAACGGACAGTGGGGTAGGATATTTTCAGCTCCTTTTCCACTTCCTTTATATTGCCGCGGCACTTCAAAAAGGTTTCGGCAAAATAAAGATCTTCCGGAGAGAGATAATCGAATTTGCTGAGTGCAAAATCGTTCTCAATCGCTGTATCGCAATTCTCACACTGGAGCTTGACGACCTTCAGCTTTCTGCCGCACACAGGGCAGCGGCTGATTACCTGATACATCGGATCACCTTCCTTTCTTTTCCTGTCTATAATATATAGCTGATGATTAATTATGTCAATATCTATTTTAATATATTTAATATATTTATTAATATTTTTAATTTCATCCTGTAAATACTTAAAATGCTGTGCAAAAATTAGAACAAACATTCGTTTTGATTCAGTTAAATTATCTTTTCGCATGATTTCGATAAAAATAAAGGGACGAAATCAATTCCGATTTCGTCCCTCTCTGTTCCGTTTATGATCAGCAAGCGGCCTGTGGTTGTCTTATTAAATACATCCTCACTCACCTTTCAGACCCGGCGTTTGATTAATCCATATAATAGTCAAGCTGTTCTCTGAGTGTATCTGCTCCCAACTTCTCCCTTTTTTCCGGATCTTCCTTAAAGTGTTCTTCGTAATATTCTGCCGCAGACGAAAAAGTCTCTGTTCCATTTTCCTCATAGACATAATAGAGCTCATAATTTCGGTTTTTCGCGGCGGAAACCGATTCTTCTGGCATATATTTCACCAGAAATTCATGGGGAAGTTTAAGCCGCTCTGTCCTGTTATGCTCCGGCTCCATCTCCGTCAGGAAACCATCGATCAGCCGCTCTGCCGCTTCTTTCTCCTTTTCTGTGCCAAGCTCATCCGCCGTTTTCCTCATACCGATGATAAGAGGGTCATCTTCCGGCGCCCTTGTCGTCGTCCAGTCTGTGATTATATTGACATAACACTGAAACCACCCATTATCGTCCTTGTTTTCCTCCACAAATTCGATTGAAAAGTTCTCCAGCCGGTCTCCCCTCACCTGGAAGGTTGAAAGCATAAGCGCCTTAATATCCGTAAATATCTTCTCTGCCCGTTCCTCTGTCAAGTTTCCGCACAGATTTATGACAGAGGCTTTTTCTTCCTCAGACAGAACTGCGTCTGTATCTGTTCCGGCTGTATCCGGAACTTCCGCCTTCCTGCTGCACCCAAGCCCGACGCACAGAACCAGCACCAACACGGCTGAAGCAACAGCAGTCTGAATCCTGGGATTTTTATAATTTACAATGTTCTTGATCCGTTTCTTTACATCCCCTTCTCCAAAGGCCGGATGAAATCCCGCCATACTTTTCCCTGCGGAAATCTGTAAAAGAGCCGCCGCATATTCTTTCTTTATCTCCTGTCCCATCCGCCTCATCACACTCTCATCACAGGCTATCTCGATGTCTTTGCTCAGACACAGATACGCTGCCCAGACAAGGGGATTAAACCAATGAATACACAGAGCCAGAAAGCCGATCAGTTTAACCAGGTTATCCTGCCTGCGGATATGGGTTAGTTCATGGAGGACAATATACTCCTGCTCTCCTTCCGGCAGATTGGACGGCAGATAAATTCTGGGTCTTATTATCCCCATCACAAAAGGGGACGCCAGATGATCCGCCAGATAAATATTGCTCTTCGTATTTACCGCGCCGATCAGGCGGCGTTTCAGCCGGATCGTGGCAACCAGATAGTAACAAAGCAGGATTCCCGCTCCGGTCAGCCATATAGCCGTTCCTGCCAGAACCCAGGTTTCAATCCGGTTCCCGCCCTCTGTCCCGTCCGGCCGTTCTACCGACTTAAGAACCTCGTTCACCGTCTGGTTGACAGCCGGTATTCCGCTGTCTATCCTGGGATTATCAAGGCTGGTCAGGTTAACCGGTATCGGGTCAGGATTCATCGGAACCAGGCTGACCACGCTGCCAATCGTGACCGGACAGAGCAGCCGGAACAGCACTACCGCCCACAGCAGGCAGGAAAATAGTTTAGGTGCTTTTCTTAGCGCCAGTCTTGCCGCCAGCACAAGGAGAATCACCCATACAGCCGACAGGCTCATATTGAACACCTTTAAAAATACTCCCTCCATCTCTACCTCCCGCTCTGCTCGATCAGTTTTCTCAGTTCCTCAATTTCCCCGTCGCTCAGCTTTCGCTGTCTGGTAAAAGCGGACAGAAAACGGGGAAGGGAACCGCCAAAGGTTTCCTCCACAAATTCTTCGCTCTGCTTTCCCAGAAATTCCTCTCTGGAAAGCAGCGCCGAAACGGTACTTTCCTCATTCTTAAAAATACCTCTTTCGCATAGACGCCGCAGCATCGTGTAAGCAGTAGATTTCTTCCATCCGAATTCCTCCGCGCACAGCTTAATCAGTTCACCGGAAGCCACCGGCTCCCTCTCCCAGATCAGTTCCGCAAATCGGGTTTCCATCACACCCAGCTTATATTCCTCCATCTTGCTTCCTCCTTGGTTTAACATCATTAAACCTGTTGATATGTTTAGTTTAACGTCATTAGACCAATTTGTCAACAAGAATCAATCAAACTGTTCATTTAATTTCTCCGCAAATCATTCGCAAAACTACTCAAGTCCTGACATGGTCCGTATTTCGTTCGATATCCCACGCCGTCTATGACCAAAAATGGATTATAGGCTATGACAGTAACCTGAGTGCCGTCTGTTTTCCGGATAGTGAAAACAACTCCCTGTCCATCGTATTCCACATAGGAATTATCCTCCTGATAGATCACCGTCCGATTCAATATATCAACCAGTTCAGGCAGTTTCTTCTGGCCGATCTGGATGATTACGCCAGGGGGTATCAGCTCTACATCGGCGCTTTTGATATCCTCCGCGGACAGATTCCGAAAGGGTCTCGTGCCGATCAGGAACTTCTTACCCAATAATCCTCCCACGATCAACAAAAGCAGCAATACACCGGCTAAAATAAGTTTCCTTTTCATATTGATCCTCCTTCCAAGACGAATTTGTTATTTACTCACCACCTATAGAGGGGGGAGTCTTATCTACTTCCATGATAAACAAAGAGCGCAAAACCTGCCGGGGCAAGCTTACGCTCTTCTTCCTCCCTGGTCCTTTACTTATATAGACGCAAAAAGGATACCATTATTTTGTCCACCGCAAAAGAAATTCCATCTCTCCGGTTTCTTCCTCCCTGTCCTGTGCTTCCATTCGGAAACCGGCCCGTTCATAGAACCGGAGCGCTCTCTCATTCTTTGCATAAACCTTGAGTGTGAGCGTGTCATGGTTTTCTTTCACCCTATCCAGAAGCCGGGTACCAATTCCCTGGGATCTGGCCGCCCGATCCACAAAGATTCCGGCGATATAATCCTTCTCCAGACCGATAAAACCCAGAAGCCGGGCATTATCCTCCCATACATAAACCTCCGCCTGGAGTATTGATGTTCCCGCCTCCTGTTTATTTTTCTTCCAGTATTCTTCCGGAATAAAGGGATGGGCATCCAGATTAGCACTCAGCCAGATATCCATTATCTGCCCCATATCCTCCGGTTTCATGTTCCGAATCATGCTGTAATTTCTCCTTTTAAATGAATATAAACATACCATACCGCCTCCATAACCATTTTATCAAAGTCAGATTCAAACAATTGATCCTGTACAATACGGTACTTTTCATATTCAGTCTCTGCATAGTCTTTTGCAATTTCCATAGATATTTTCCCTGCATTTAGCAAAACATCTCGATCATCCGATAATAAAAATTTGTCGATGCGTTCTGCCCAGTCCTGCATGGTCATAGGAATGTGCCGTTTCGCCCGCCCTTCTGCCAAATCTAAAAATGCATTAACGATTCGTCCTAAATCTTCAGGCCCTCCCTTCGTCAAATAATTCTTAGCAATATTTACATCGGATTTTAAAATCTTTCCATCCGGAGAGTTTTTCCATGATGTCAATCCCATATGATTTTGGGTGCTATCTGCCCGTTTATATATAATTTCCGCCGCTGTTTGATGAGAAACTGCATAATGCATTTTATTTTGAACCTTGGCAAAAAATTGTCTGGTTAACGGAGAATCCTTATCATAATCAAGGCTTGTTGCATAAATATCAGTAATTTTCTGATAAAATCTCCGCTCACTTAAACGAATTTCTCTTATTTCTTCCAGAAGCTTTTCAAAATAATCTTCATCCAGAAAAGATCCGTTCTCCATTCGTTTACGATCCAGGACATACCCTTCCAACGTAAACTTTTTTAATACCTGCGTAGCCCATCTTCTAAATTGAGTAGCGCGTATAGAATTTACCCGGTATCCAGTTGAAATAATAGCATCCAAATTATAATGATCCATTTTACGCGCAACGTTACGAGTCCCCTCTATTTGAACTACTCGAAATTTTCGAGTAGTTGCCTCCCTTTCCAATTCACCGCTATCATATATTTCTTTTAAATGGTACGTAATTGTATTTGCTTCTACATCAAACAAGACACCCATCATTTTTTGTGTCAGCCAAAGTGTCCCCTCTTCATAACGTACCTCTATTGTATCTGCCCCAGCCTGGGCAGAAAAAACCAGAAATTCTGCTGCACTGCTTCTGATGCTCAAACTTTTATCATCCATTTTTATCAAATCTCCTACTTATCCAGCTGTTATTCCTTTTTCATTCATTATGAGATTAAGGTATCCAAGCACCGTTGATGCCAGAGGTTATATTTATTATAACTCACCCGTTCTTAAAGATGCAATCTATTGCAGCAGCCGTGATGAAGTAGACGAATTGTCAGTTGACAGTTCACCGGTTTCTTCCTCTCTATCCTGTGCTCCCATTCGGAAACCGGCCCGTTCATAGAACCGGAGCGCCCTCTCATTCTTTGCATAAACCTTGAGTGTGAGCGTGTCATGGTTTTCTTTCACCCTATCCAGAAGCCGGGTACCAATTCCCTGGGATCTGGCTGCCCGATCCACAAAGATTCCGGCGATATAATCCTTCTCCAAACCGATAAAACCCAGAAGCCGGGCATTATCCTCCCATAGGGATGGGCATCCAGATTGGCACTCAGCCAGATATCCATTATCTGCCCCATATCCTCCGGTTTCATGTTCCGAATCATGCTGTAATTTCTCCTTTTATTCAAGTTTAAGCTTTCTCCCCGAGGATACTCCGATATCCCAGGATGAGCAGTACACCGAATACGATACCGTCCAGAACCAGTACAGCAGCAATATTCCTGACCAGTCTAAATACGAATAAAATGGTAAACACCTGTATAGTGAGAGCGACAAAACATAGGAAATTAGAAATATAATCCGTCACCGTATCCGTACAGGCCAGCTGAAAATTACGAAATAAAAAGCTTCCCAGGGCAGGCCGCAGCAGATACCGGATCACAGGACAGGCCACGGCGTAGGCAAATATAAACCACCGGCTGACCAAGGTTACACCCTCTCCCCCGCTCCACTGCACCGGAATCTGCTCCGGCAGGACGCCCACAGATAACAGTGCTGCCAGCACGCTGAGCACTGTTATCAGCAGCCAGATAAAAAGTCCTCCCCAGCAATAGAAAAAGGAGACTGCATCCAACCGCAGCAGTTCCCTGTTCGTCCTGATATAGCTTTCGGGAACCGCTGTATAAGCTTCCACATTCAGGCAATCGAAAGTAATGTCTTTTTCCTGCAGTATTTTTTGCATAATAGCCTTATTATGAATCAGGCCATCCAGTTCCGCTTCCAGCCTTTCATTTTGTTTCTGGATGACTGCTCTTAAATTCCTGCCGCCCGTGCTTATCTCCCGTATATCTTCCACCGTTACGCCCAGAGTTCTTAAAAACGCAATCTTCTGAAGCTGCCTGATATCCTCCTCCGAGTAATCCCGATAGCCGTTCTTCTCATTGCGTCCCGGGAAAAGCAGACCCTCCTTCTCATAATAGCGGATATTGGATCTGGCCAGTCCGGTCTTTTCCTCTGCTTCTTTCACCGTCATACCCTTCACTCCTTCCCAGTTTCCAGAGCTATATCATAAAGTATAAACCTGGTTTACAGTCAAGCATTTTCTTTCTTAACTTAGATTATCATACATCATCCGCCTGCAAAATACATCCCTGTCTCCCATTCCGGAACAGCCTGATTATTCCAGCACCGCGCCGGTGCTTCCGGACGTCACTTCCCTGGCATATCGCCGCAGGTATCCTTTTAGCGCTTTTGTTCTGGGCTTCCAGGCTGCTCTGCGCCGCTCCAGCGTTTCCTCCGATACCAGCAGGCTGATCCTGTGGTCCGGTATGTTAATCTCGATGGGATCGCCCTCTTCGATCAGGCCGATCGTGCCGCCTGACGCGGCCTCCGGGGAGACATGGCCGATCGCCGCGCCTCTTGTGGCTCCGGAGAATCTCCCGTCGGTGATCAGGGCAACACATTCTCCCAGGCCGCTGCCCATAATCGCGGATGTGGGATTGAGCATTTCCCGCATGCCGGGGCCGCCTTTCGGCCCCTCATAGCGGATCACCACCACATCGCCCGGCAGAATCTTCCCGGCATAAATCGCCTTTAACGCCTCTTCTTCCCCGTCAAACACTCTGGCGGGGCCGGTATGTACCAGCATTTTCTCCGACACGGCGGACCGCTTCACCACACAGCCCTCCGGAGCCAGATTGCCGCGCAGAACGGCTATTCCTCCTGTTTTACTGTAAGGGGAGGCCGCGGGACGGATTATTTCTTCATCCTGGATATCCCGGCCGGCTATTGTTTCCAGAACACTCGCTCCGGTGCAGGTGATCAGCCCGGTATCCAGCAGCCCCAATTTATTCAGTTCATACATCACCGCCGGAATACCGCCCGCTCGTTCCAGTTCCTCGATATAGTGTTCCCCGGCCGGGGCCAGACGGCACAGGTTAGGAGTCCTCTCTGCAATTTCATTAATCAGGTCCAGTTCCAGGCTGATACCACATTCCCTTGCAACCGCGGGCAGATGGAGTACACTGTTTGTACTGCATCCCAGCGCCATATCCACCGTCAGGGCGTTGAGAAAGGCTGCCTTCGTCAGAATCCCGGAGGGTTTCAGCTCCCGCCGTACCAGTTCCATGATCTGCATGCCGGTTCTTTTCGCCAGCCGCAGTCTGGCCGCATATACAGCCGGTATCGTCCCGTTTCCCGGCAGGGCCATCCCCAGCGCCTCTGTCAGGCAATTCATGCTGTTGGCCGTAAACATGCCGGAACAGGAGCCGCAGGTAGGACAGGCCTCCTGCTCGTATTCTTCCAGTTCTGCCTCCGTAATCCTCCCCGACCGCAGCTCTGCCACACCCTCCGAGACAGTGGAGTAGCTGATCTTCCTGCCGTGCAGGGTTCCTGCCAGCATCGGGCCTCCGCTCACAAAGATAGCCGGAATATCAAGGCGCGCCGCCGCCATAAGAAGTCCGGGTACATTCTTGTCACAGTTGGGCACCATGACCAGCCCATCAAAAGGATGGGCCATCGCCATCGCTTCGGTGGAATCGGCGATCAGCTCCCTGGTTACCAGTGAATATTTCATTCCCTCATGTCCCATGGCAATGCCGTCACACACCGCGATCGCAGGGAAAACTACAGGGACCCCTCCTGCCAGGGCCACTCCCTGTTTTACCGCCTCCACAATCTTGTCCAGATTCCGATGCTCGGGCACAATTTCATTTTGTGAGCTTACAATTCCGATCAGAGGACGCTTTAATTCATCTCTGGTCATGCCCAGCGCATAAAGCAGGGCTCTCTGAGGGGCTGCTTCGGTTCCTTGCTTGATTCTGTCACTTCTCAATCTGTACACTTCCTTATTTTATAATTGTATGTTGTATTATATGACATATGTTGTATTATGTCAATAGATACATATTATGTCTATGAAGGATGATCAATCCAGCAGCAATCTTTTCCCTCATCCATCAACATGGATAAATTACAAAAAAGGAGAGAGGAAAATCCTCTCTCCTTGTCGTAGTTCAGAATGTTCTATTTTGTCTATTTGCAGGCAGCAAATATTTTCTCAAAGATCTGCCCCGGCATCTCTACAAAATACCAGCCCAGGTGCTGATAACCCACATAGCCGCCTTCAAATAACCGCAGCTCCACCTTCGTTCCATCCTTCATATAGAAAAACAGATGTCCGCTTGGTTCACTGTATATGTCACGCTGATTCGTGTCCTCTTTGGCGTTTGGATCACTGTATTGATCCGACCGCCACATGTTTACAAATTTTCCGGCGTACAATTCATCCAGAAAAGCGTTCAGGTCGTCCTGTGTAATGCCCGGCAGTTCCTGATAAATATAATCCGGCCAGCCATTATCCCAGTTCTCATGCTCCTGGAATTTTGCCGATTCCCAGTTCTCCTTCATGTTCAGCCTGCTGCCGAAAATATCTTCACCGGTTGTGATAGAAATCCCGTTCAGGTTTTCATAAAATTCCACATAGTCCACTTCCGTACCGTCATTTTCCGTGTATACACCCTGCATACACAGCCGGAAGCTAGAGTCGTATCCCTTTACAGAATAAATTTCACCGCTTACCGTTGACGCAAATTCCTTCGCATAGTCATCCTGCTTCGACCACTCGCTGATATTGCCTTTGGCATATCCAAGGTAGTCTCCCACCAGTTCTTTCACCTTCGCTGCGTCCTCACCGATATACTGGCTTCCCTGGGTATAGATACGGCCCTGATAAACCACCAGGCCGATCATATCCATACACACGCCTTCCTCCACCTTTTCCGGCAGTTCCAGCGCCGGGACGGTAACCGCTCCATCGTTGTCAGAGTTATCTGCCTGTTCATTACTATCATGGTCAAGGGCTGCTGACCCAGGCCCCTGGTCCGGAGCCCTTCCCGCCGGCTGCTTTAATAATAATGCTCCCGCCGCGATCAGACAGATACAGGCTGCCGCCGCTCCCCATTTTATCCAGGGACGAAATACCCGCCCTTTTCCTGCATTTTCCGCTTCACTGACGAACGCTTCCTCCACACAGTCCATTTTTTCAAATAATTCTTCACCATTCATAAGTCATAGCCCTCCTTTTCCAGATAAGCCCGCAGATTCTTCCTGGTCCGAAACAGCTGAGATTTCACCTTGCTCTCACTCAAGGCATAGCGGCGGGAAATCTCTGCGATCGGATCGGCAAACCAGTATCTTCTCAGGAATATGGTCCTGGCCTCCTCCTTCTGCTCCCGCAGAAAGGTATTCAGTATTTTCCCAAATTCCGCATCCTCTATTTTGCACTCCACATCAGATGGAGAGGGCAGGCACTCTTCCATTTCCTTCGTCAATTCCACCAGATGGGCACTGCGCTTCTTTGCTTTCTTCTGTTTCCAGCAGTTTATGGAAATATTCCGGACAATTTTAGCCAGAAATGCAAAGAAATAAGTGACCGGCTCATGGGGCGGGATACGGTTCCAGGCTGTCAGGTAGGTATCATTTTCACATTCCTGGGCATCCTGGAGGCTGCCTGTAATCTGCTCCGACAGTATGCGCAGCCGCAATCCATATTTTAAGGCAGTTTCCTCAAGGGCTTTTTCATCCCGGTTAAAATACAGCCGTATAATTTCCTGATCATCCAAATTCATGCCGCCTCTCTCCTCTCATTATTTTCTTTGAAGGCCTTCACCCTATATACCAATATTTCACCTCTCCCCGTTGCATAAACTCAAAAAATAATTATTTATTTACATAAAGTTTTCTTTCTTCCCGAAATGGTAATAGATTTCTGGAAATCCTATGATAAAATATACAGGAAACGGATCTTATTTTAAAGATGGAGAGGTGCTGCTATGGAATTGAAAATAAAAGAACTGAACAAATCAGATTACAGAAAAGCCATACAGTGTGCCATAACCGGAATGCATTTTGATTGGTATCTGGACAGCAAATTTCTATTGAATTTATACGGAAGATATTTCTGGTACCTGGAGCTTACCCGGGCTACCCAGGTGCTTGCCGCCTATGCCGGTCAGGAATTCGCCGGCGTGCTGCTGGCGGAAATCAAAGGGGAGAAGAAGATATATCGCTCTCTCTGGAAATCCCTCTATGTGAAACTGTTTGATTTCCTGCAAAACACCTTCTACGGGGGCAGCGTGGGTTCCTATGATGAAACGAATAAGGCGATGCTGGCAGAGTATTTAAAGGATCATTCCCCTGATGGGGAAATCATCTTTCTGGCCGCCAACCCAGCTGTCAAAATCAAAGGAATCGGAACCGCTCTTCTCTCTGAGCTGGAGCGCAGAGAGCAGGGCAAGGAACTTTATCTCTTTACGGACAGCGCCTGTACCTATCAGTTCTATGAGCACAGAGGCTTTAATCGGGCGTGCGAAGCCGGGATTACACTGGATATGGGAAAGAAGCAGGTTCCTTTAACATGCTTCCTTTACAATAAAATAATACCATGACAAATATAGCAGATATCCTTGTATTTCACTCTCCCAGCATGGCTAAATAACGATCCAGCTCCGTATTTATATACCCTGCAAATAGTTTCTCCATTGCATCCGGCTTATGCTTCGCATGATATTCATCAAAAGCGTTGTAGTAAACAATCCTGTCTGTAAACTTAATATCAATGGGAGGATACCCGGCTTTCATCAATTCCAAATTCACAAGCAGCCGTCCCGTCCGGCCATTTCCATCGATGAAAGGGTGAATCGTCTCAAACTCGATATGAAACCGTGCAAGCCGTAAAATAATGTGCTCTGTATTATTCTGATAACCATACAGCAGTTGTTCCATCTTAGGCTGAATCAGGTACGGTTGCACAGGTTCCTGTCTTGCTCCCATAATTCGCACCGGAACTTTTCGGTAAACACCTCTGTCATCTTTCTTGTCGGCCAGCACCAAATAGTGTATTTGTTTAATGATACTCTCTGATAATGGTATCTTATCCCTTACCAAATCCTGCACAAATTCAAATGCTTCTTTATGTCCAACTGCTTCCATGTGATCTTTCAATGGTTTTTGGGCGATCGTCAACCCACGCAGGACCATGTCTGTTTCCCGAAGGGTTAACGTGTTTCCTTCAATAGCATTGGAATTATACGTGTACTCAACTACAAATTCTTCTGTCAGCCGCTCTGCTTCGCCTTTTGTTAAAGGCCGCTTTGAATCTAATTCACTTTTTTTCTGATCAATCATTCCCAGTAAACGTTCAGCTGTTTTAAACCTGCCGTCTGCTGGTTTTTTCGCATCTGCGGGAATTTTCCAATTCCGGCCTTCACGGATCACACCCGGAATCTTCCCATCCGAACATAATATACGAACCCTTCTATCTGAAATCCCCCAATTTTCTGATGCTTGTCTTACCGTAATATACATAATTATACCCCTGCATATCGCAGGTTTACTGCGATACTGCCTCAATAAGCAGTTTGAAACAATGTTTCAAACCTGACCTCTTTACAAAATGTAGTATACCGTCTTATCGGAACAATAGCAACCCTTTCGGAATAATGTTTTATGAATATCGGAACGATGTAACTTAACGTATTTATCTTCTACTCTACTTCCAGCTTTTTCTTTGTTCATATCGATGATACAATAATAGAAGAATAAGTGGTTGCTGCATATCTCTCAAAGTCTGGAGATGATTGCCATGAAAATAAAATATACTATTTCAATTCTTCTGATCTTTTGTTGTATCTTATTTTTAAACAGAAACGGAACTGATGTGATATCCGTCACATGGCATAAGGATCGGGAAGCAAAGGATGATATCCTGGATGAATGGATGGAGAAAGATTCCGATTCTACTCTGGTAATCTCCGTCATTCAGCCCCAGGAAGATTCCTCTTCGGACCGGGAAGCGATTGCGAGAAGAGACGGTGTGTATTATTATCAGGATGCCCATGTCTCGGAAACCTGGCCGCATCTTCTTAGGATTTCCGAGCCCGCCTGTGATGATCATACCTACTATGTGCTGAGCCAGTCGGCAGAACTGGATTATCCTACGCTTTGGAATACTATGTGGGAATTGCCGGAAAACCGTGCAGACGCTTTCCGTGTTATTTTCTGGACCGGCAGGCCCGAAGCTAACTATCCCCAGATCTATGATGGGCTGGAGGCCGAGCACTTAATGGAGGCTAAAGTTCTATCCGGCATTGACGCACTGCCGCCATTTATGCAGGAACAGAGCGAAGCGTACCGGCCCTATTATTTTCTGTCCAACGCCTCCGAACCCAACAATCAGGCCGGCATTGCATCCTGGAATCACATGCTGGAATGTGGTGCAAAAAATAAGAGCGCCAGATTTTATCTCCTGGACGTAAAGGGAAATATCCTGAAAAAACTGTATTATTCCGGCGAACGGTATTACTACATTGATCCGGAGTCCGCTGATCATTATTCCAACTATCATTTTAAGGCGGTTCTGGCTGACCGGGATTTTATGGGAGAAGCTTCCGTACGATTCTACCTCTGCGAATCAAACGAATACATTAGTACGCATTCCTTTCATAACCGCCCCAGTATATTGCTTTTAACCATCAGCAGCCGGGAACTTGATGAACGATGGGTTCGGTACGGTACATTTGCCCCGAATCCCCTCTACTACGATTGGCTGTAAGGAACAAAAATGCCGCGACTCCCATAAAGCGTACACTTATGAGGGCTGCGGCATTTTTTCGTATGTTTATCCATCCGTCCATTTTCTCACCGGAGTTCCAATTCCTGTATTGCGTGGAGAATATGAATCTTCATCGCATTTCTTGCCCCTTCCGGATTTCTGGTGCGGATAAACTCCATAATCATCTTGTGATCCTGCACCGTATCCATAACGGCCTTCTCTTTTTCCTCCGAAAGGCATACCCCTTTGTCAATACCCTGATAGATCACCGGCATCAGCTGATTCATAAATTCATTGTGAGACGCTTTGGCGATCGCCTTATGGAAGGCCCGTTCCGCCTCTGTCCGGTTCTTCCCTGCCGCAATCGTCTGCTCTATCTTCTCACCTAAGAGCAGAATTCTGTGGATCTCCTCCTCGCTTGCCCGCTCCGTCGCCAGGTAGGCCGCTTCCGGCTCGAAGATCAATCTCATCTCATACAGATCCCTGGCGTCAACCTTAGCCTGCATCAAAGGCTTTAAACCGCCCTCCTCATCAAACTGAAGGTCTGTCCTTACATAGGTTCCCTTTCCCCGCTCAATCTTTACGATCCCATTTGTCACCAGGATGCGGACCGCCTCCCGCAGCGTGGTTCTGCTCACGTTCAATTCCTGGGACAGATCATTTTCGTTGGGCAGCTTATCCCCCGGGCCGAACCTTTTTTCTACGGTAATCATCTCTAATATATCATCCGCCGTGCGTTCCGACAGTCTCTTTTCCTGCATGCCTGCGTCCATTCCTTTCCCGCTGTACGTTGATTCTCACTTTCGAAGCCTTGAACTTTCCTTCATTTTACACTATTTATCTCTTCAAATCCAGTTTCCGTTCTGACAGCACCTTCTTTTCACTTTCGCCGGCATACTTCATATGGCAAGCAGGCTGGTGGCGAATTTGAAATATATCATAACCGAGCAGGCATCCACCACCGTTGTAATCAGCGGGGCGGCCATAATGGCCGGATCACAGTGAATTTTCTTTGCCAGAATCGGAAGCGAACAGCCAATAAGTTTTGATAGGATAATCGTCGCAATCAGAGACAGTCCTACCACGAGGGCAATCTTTGTATCCCGGTACATGATCCATATCCGCAGTCCATTGGCGGCAGCGAGAGTAATGCCGACCACAATCGCCACTCCAAACTCCCGGAACATCACACGGAAAATATCTTTTAACTTTATTTCATCCAGCGCCAGTCCGCGGATAATCAGGGTGGAGCTCTGGGAGCCGCAGTTGCCTCCCGTATCCATCAGCATAGGTATAAATGAAACCAGGAGGGGGACCGCCGCAATGGCATTTTCGTAATGGGTAATAATCGCACCGGTAAATGTAGCAGAGAGCATCAGTACCAGAAGCCATACAATCCGATGTCTGGCATGCTCCAGCACCGATGTTTCAAAATAGGTCTTGTGGCTGGGTGTCACGGCGCCCATCAGCTCTATATCTTCTGTGGCCTCGTCCTCCATGACATTCATCACATCATCAACCGTCACAATTCCTACCATAAATCCCTGCATATCCAGAACTGGCAAAGCGAGAAAGTTATATTTCTGAAAAACCTTTACTACCTCCTCCTGATCGGTATGGGTATTCACGGAAATAATCTCTGTCTTTTTCATGTTCTCCCCGATCAGGGCATTTTCGTCCAGCGTCAGCAAATCCTTGGCGCTGACGATCCCAATCAGCCGTCTCTTTTCCAACACATAGCAGGTATAGATCGTCTCCTTGTGAATTCCAGTCTGACGGATATGCCGGATGGCGTCCCCTACCGTATTTTCCCTGCGCAGATCCACATACTCCGTAGTCATTACGCTTCCGGCACTATCATCGGGATAGCTTAACAGAAGATTGATCTGTTCCCGCTTTTCCGGCCCGACACTATCCAGAATGTGGGTCACCAGGTTGGCCGGAAGATCCTCCAGCAGATCCACCGTATCGTCCAGAAACAAATTACTCAGCAGTTCCTTCCTCTCCTTATCGGTAAATATTTCTACCAGATAAGCCTTCATCGAACTGTTCATCTCCGAAAACACATCCGCCGCCTTATCCTTGGGAATCAGCCGGAAAATAATTGCTAAATCCCTATCCTCCAGCTCCGACAGAAGAACGGCAATATCCGCCGCATTCATAGCGATTAAAGCCTCCCTGATATCCCTGTATTCCCGGCCCTTCAGCAGGTTCATAAATATTTCTCTTTCCATATTCTTTTTCATGCGGTTTACAGAAAATACGGTTTCCCTCATTTATCTGCAGACAAAAACTGCCCGTAATGGACCGCTCTTATTTTAAAACCCGGCCCGCCATAAGGAAGAAGCTGAAAGAAGGGCAGTACGCATCGCTCCTTTCTGAATCCATATTTCTTTCAGCTCTTATTTGTTTCAGTAAGCTACACGAGTGATAACCCGAGCCAGCGACGTCCATACTGCCCACCTGCCTTTCTATCCTAAATTCCGGAGACACTGCAGGCGTTCAAAGCCTGCATATTCTCACATTGATATCCTGCCTCATTATACTCACATTGTTTGGAAAAGACAACGATTGGATCAAAATTTAACGCGTTCTGAATATCGGTTTCCCTGCATCCGCTGTCCCATTGAACAATAAAGACGTCGTCTGAAAACGGCGCCTTTGTTATAATTATGATACTGTCTTGCGGGCGGACACAATTTTGTCCGCTGCAATACAAATTAAAATGGTAAAAATCATACAGGGAAGTGTATTGCCCACCGGTATATCAATGCGCATCAGAATCCGATAGGCAATAAAGCCCAGAAGCCACACCGCCAGATGTACGGCATTTACGTCCTTATGGCTGCTGTCGCCCTTCATGAGGAAGAAATCAGCGATCTGAATCGCAATCATCGGAGCGAAGACAGACCCGATCAGATACAGAAAATCCGTAATATTGTCCATAGGATAAACAATTGCCGCTATAGTCCCCACTACCGTAACCACAATGGCCACATGCCTGCCCTTCAGTTTCTGAAAGATTGATTCACTGGAAACTCCGGCTGAATAAGCATCCAGAAACGTAGTGGTTACCGTGGAGAAAATAACAATTATGAGTCCGGCAATCCCAAGTCCTGCCTTCAGCATAATCTGGGCAATGTCAGATTCACCTGTATAAATGGCAGCGCCCATACCGATCACATACATCCAGCAGCTGATCAAACCGTAGATCAGCGCGCTCACTGCTGTGGCTTTCACCGGTTTTGCCGCTTCTCT
The DNA here is from genome assembly GCF_032380675.1 of Anaerolentibacter hominis. NCBI lineage: Bacteria > Bacillati > Bacillota > Clostridia > Lachnospirales > Lachnospiraceae > Anaerolentibacter > Anaerolentibacter hominis. Next base: position 878,006 of record NZ_JAWDIX010000001.1, on the reverse strand, counting down.
TGTATAGTCGCTGATTAACGGCAGCCAGGAAAGCGGCATCGCTACAGATAATTCCACCGCAGCGCCAAACTGCATGCTCTCTCCGGATAACGCAGCTCCGGCTCCGCCGTCGAAGAAAATTACCTTGCACAGGATCAGTGTCAATAGGAACAGGGCCGCCATGGCAATCGTGTTGATTTTGCCAAGATTCGTGATTCCGATCACGATCCAGAGAAGAATCAGGGCTCCGATAACCAGACACCAGACCCAGGCCCCAGTGCGAAGCACTCCGTCTGCCGCCAGCGCTCCGTCGTAGATCATAATTGCCGTCCAGCCGACCAGCTGCAGGACATTTAAAATGGAAAACAGCAGGCTTCCTTTCTGCCCGAAGCTCATCTTTACCGTTTCCATTGCACTCTTTCTGGTCTTTGCTCCGATCATTCCCGCCAGAAACAGCATGAAGCAGCCGATTACATGTCCCAGAAGGATTGCTGCCAGCCCTTTTCCAAACCCCAGAGGCGCAAGGTAGGTGCCGGTCAGGATCTCCGCAATAGATACACCCGCGCCAAACCAGATCAGGCCATTTTCAAATAAGGAAGTACGTTTTTTCTCCATCAGCCCTGTACCTCCTGATCCTCAATAAATCTGCTCTTTAAGTCAAATCCATGGTCCATCGGCCCGCTGCCATGCCCCAGGTTCAGCATGGCCGCCAGAGCCCCCGATATGTAATCCTTGGCCAGCTTTACTGCCTCGGTCATATCATGTCCCTTCGCCAGATTGGAGGCAATGGCGCTGGACAGTGTACAGCCGGTTCCATGGGTGTTGGGATTGTCAATTCTCCGGCCCTCAAACCACCGAATCTCTCCATTCCTGCAGAGCAGGTCGTTGGCGTCGTTTAACTGATGGCCTCCTTTTAACAGTACGGCACAGCCGTATTTTCTGCTGATAACTGCTGCCGCTGTGGCCATATCCTCGGCTGTCCGCACCGGCATGTCCGCCAGGACTTCCGCCTCCGGAATGTTGGGTGTGACTACCTCGGCCAGAGGAAGCAGATCCCTCTTTAATACGGCGATCGCGTCGTCGCTGATCAGCTTAGAACCGCTGGTCGCCACCATAACGGGGTCCACCACAACGTGAACCGCCTGATATTGCTTTAATTTACCGGCTATGGTCTCAATCAGTGCTCCGGAAGAAACCATACCGATCTTTACTGCATCCGGGTAGATGTCCGTAAAAATATTGTCGAGCTGCTTTGCCAAAAATTCTGGAGTTACCTCCATAATACCTGTCACGCCGGTCGTATTCTGTGCAGTTAGCGCAGTGATCGCACTCATGGCATATACGCCATTTGCAATCATTGTCTTAATATCTGCCTGGATGCCGGCGCCTCCGCTGGAATCGCTCCCAGCGATTGTTAATGCTGTTCTCATAATGTCCTCCATTTCTTTGTTCCGAACCTTATGCGGTCCGGACTCTCTGAGCATTAATTTTATAGAGCGGCCGAAAGTGGTGCCCCCAGTCCGCCGCTTGAATCATCGACGGCACGCGAACGTGCCGTCTTATTGAAATCAGGTGCCCAAAAAAGAGCAGCTGTATTTCTCTTATTACTATTTCAGGTGGGATGCCTTCTCCCAAAAGGAAGAAAACTCCCCATATCCGGTCAGATAAAGATCCGACCTTTCTTTCAATTTATCCTGCAGCGAAGCGCTGGAAGCATCATAGATCCCAACCGTGCGAAAACCAGCTTCGGACGCAGTCGTGAGCGCATAAAAAGCGTCTTCGAATACAAACGTCTCCTCCGGCCTGGTCCCCATCGCCGAGGCTGCCATCCGATAAATGACAGGCTCCGTCTTGCCTGCCCCCACCTCTGAACAGGTAAATATCTGTTCAAAATACTCTGTAATATTCAGCCGCCGAAACGCCGCCTCGATCAGATACCGGTCGGTAGAGGTCGCAGCCGTCATTCGGATGCCGCGCTCTCTCAGACTATGAAGGAATTCTCTGACTCCTTCTTTCAGCTCCGCTTCCTCCCGGTAAAAGGATTCAACCACCCGGTTAATTCCGGCGATCAGCTGATCAGCCGGGTCCGTTATACCATAGTGATCTTTCAGGTACTGCGCTCCCTCTTTCATGGTCATCTCAAACAGCTTTCTGCCCAGATCCGGTTCTGCGGCAATGCCGCGTGACGCAAGATACCTCTCTCCCGCTTCCTCCCATATCTTCATAGAGTCCAGAAGCGTGCCGTCTACATCGAAAATAGCCCCTTTCATCATGCTTATTCCTCCGCATATCGCAGGCAAACCTGCGATATCGCACCAATTAGCAGTTTCAAACTACAACCATTCTTTTCACGGCTTCCCTTAATTCTTCCGCCGCCCTGCGGACAGATGGCTGGGCAAAGAGCGCACTGATCACCGCCACCCCGCAGATCCCGCTGCCGGAAAGCTGTCCCACATTGTCTTTGTCCACCCCGCCTATGGCAATGACCGGTATCTTTACTGCCTTACAGATGGCTTTTAAGGTATCATGACTTACTTCCACCGCGTCCGCCTTGGAACCTGTGGAAAATACAGCTCCCACGCCAAGATAGTCCGCGCCGTTCTTTTCGGCCAGCAATGCCTGCTCCACCGTCTGGGCAGATACACCGATGATCTTATCCTTCCCCAGCTTCCTGCGTACATCTCCCGCTTCCATATCGCTTTGCCCCACATGGACGCCGTCCGCATTGATGGCCGCTGCTATCTCCACATTGTCATTAATCACGAATGGTACGCCGTACGTTCTGCACAGGGCTTGAATTTCCTTTGCTTCCTCCAAAAACTGTGACTGATCCAGTTTCTTTTCCCGGAGCTGCACGAAGGTTGCCCCGCCCTTTATTGCTTCCGCCACCTGATGATACAGGGTATCACCATTCAGCCATCTTCGGTCTGTCACCGCATATAACAGCAAATTATCCTTATTACATTCCATCGGTATTATTTCTCCTCTTTATTCTCCTATTTCAACATTTGCACCCTGATCCAATTCGGCTCCGTCCATATGATAAATCGCGTCGATGATCCGGTTTCGGTAGGCTGCATTGCCGTCCCCTTCCTGCATCCGGGCAAATCCGATCTCTCCCGCCAGTCCCATGGCACACACGGCCGCTGCCGCCGCTTCCAGCTTTCTGTCCCGGCTGGCCGCCAGAAATGCCGTCATCAGCCCGGAGAGCTGACAGCCTGTCCCCGTGATCCTACCCATCTCAGGACGTCCGTTGCGGATCACATAACAGGTCTTTCCATCACTTACCAGATCGATCGCCCCGGTTACCGCCAGGATACACCCTATTTTTGCCGCAAGTCTCTTTACAAATGCGATTGCCTCAGGCAGATTATCCTCCGTCACGGCATCCGCCACATCCGCGTCCACGCCTTTTGTACTGCCGCTTCCCTGAGCCAGCGTCTTAATCTCTGATATATTCCCCCGGATCACGTCAAAGCGGATTTCCTTCATCAGGGTTAATGCGGTCTCTGTGCGCAGTCTGCTGGCTCCTGCTCCCACCGGGTCCAGCAAAACCACATGTCCCAGCTCATTCGCTTTTTTCCCTGCCAGCAGCATAGCGTCAATGGTGCGCCGGTTCAGTGTCCCGATGTTAATGTTCAGGCCCCCGCAGATGGAGGTGATTTCCTCTGCCTCCCCTGCCTCATCGGCCATGATCGGGCTTCCTCCGCAGGCCAGCAGGATATTTGCCACATCATTTACTGTCACATAGTTGGTAATATTATGTACCAGGGGTGCCTGCTTTCTCACCTCATCCAGAATCGTTCCAAACATACCTCTTCCTCCAATGTAATAACAAACGGTGGCACGCTTCGCGAACCGCCTTATTGTAACAAAAGCGGATATACCAATTCAGGTATATCCGCTGAAATAAATTTCACCTTATATCCCTACGTTGGCATTATCCAAATCAGGTTACGGGTCAAAGCAGTATCAGCTTACTCTCAGCCCGCTTCATCGCGAGCTCCCCTTGTCGATTTCTCGTATATTAGTATAACTATAAAATTCTGAATTTGCAAGTGATGCACGAAATTCAAAACAATTGCCGCGGGTTTATCTGGCCGGTCCCGGTCCCAGAAGAGAACGCGCATTCTCATAATCTGTTTTCTTTACATAGATCGTATACTGGCAGTTCTGTTCCAAATTTTCACCATAGGTACCCGTATAGGCTCTGGACCCAGGAGAAAATATAGAAGGACTCTTCCGGTCCACCACTCTGACGTGATATTTGATGTTATGTTCTTCCAGCATCTGCTTAACTTCAGCCTGCTCCTTCATGCTGTAAGTGATCAGCAGCTCTTTGCGGTTAAAAACAGTGATCATATTCCTCAGCCCCTTTCTTTCCATATCCGGGAGTACCATCATATTCCTGGGGTTCACCTTGTCTCTGATTCCATTATAATATGATCTTATGATTCGTACCATAGAAATGTATTATTTTTCAGTTCTGATAAAAAAACTTGACAAAATAATTGTATCCCCTTATACTGCAAATAGTCCGATTTCATACCATCTGATTTCATACTATTAAGGAGGATTTATCTTGGAACGAGAACATACCGTAAAAAATTCCCTGGAAGAATACCGGGCAGCCTATAAAGATCTGGACCGTATCTGGTCTCTTTTTTCCAAGGCCTGCGGTCTGTCCGATGCCGAATATTGGGCATTGCTTATGGTATGGGAGGGTTGTACTACCCAGTCTCAAATAAGTGAAGCGATGTATATGAGCAAACAAACCGTCCATTCCGCCTTAAAGCAGCTGGTGAAGAAAGGGATTGTCCGCCTGGAAATAAAAGAAACGAATATGCGTGAAAAACAAATTGTGCTGACAGACACAGGCCGCCCCTTTGCACAGAAATATATTGGTGGTATGCTGCAGCTGGAGGAAAACGTATGGGCCGCCCTGTCGGAAGAGGAACGAGAACAGCTGATAACCCTGTCGAAAAAATACAACAGCCTGCTGGAAGCAAACCTGCAGGAATATTTAGACTCTGAATCAATTTAATTTATGGATGAAACATGACGCCATCCATAAACCTGAATAAAAGTATTGGGAACGCTCGGTTATGTTGCTGCCGGGCGTCGTTTTTACAATCGGACGGTTCACGAAGTGTACCGGTGTTTGTTGCAATAAGACGGTTCGTGATACGTACCGGCGTTTGTTATATAAGGGGAAACACTCCCCGGAAAGGATTTATATATGAAAATGAAAATACAACTTTCAGATCATTTTACTTATAAGAAGCTTTTACGTTTTGTCTTTCCTTCCATCGCCATGATGATTTTTACTTCCATATACGGCGTCGTGGATGGTTTGTTTGTATCCAATTTTGTAGGCAAAACACCGTTTGCCGCCCTGAATCTCATCATGCCCCTTCTGATGATTTTAGGGGCGTTGGGTTTTATGATCGGCACCGGCGGGAGTGCCATTGTATCAAAAACACTGGGAGAGGGAAAGACAGAAGAAGCGAATCAGTATTTCTCCATGCTGGTCTATGTCACCATCATCAGCGGTGCTGTGCTCACTGTGACAGGCCTGATCTGGATTCGGCCCATTGCGGCGGCAATGGGTGCAGACAGCGCCATGATTGAAGATTGTGTCCTCTACGGCAGAATCCTCATGATCTCTCTGACCGCCTTTATGCTGCAGAATGTATTTCAAAGCTTCCTTATTACAGCAGAAAAGCCGCATCTGGGGCTCGCTATGACCGTTGCCGCAGGAATGACCAACATTGTACTGGATTTCTTGTTTATTGCTGTATTTCATTGGGGGTTAGCCGGTGCTGCCATTGCCACGGCAATCAGCCAGGTCATCGGCGGAATCGCACCTCTTTTTTATTTTGTCAGGAAAAACAGCAGCCTTCTGAAACTGATTCCTTGCAAGTTTCACGGCAATATTCTTTTTAAGGCCTGCACAAATGGTTCCTCCGAATTGATGACCAATATCTCCATGTCCCTGGTAAATATCCTGTACAACTTCCAGCTGATGCGGATTGCGGGGGAAGACGGGGTGGCCGCCTATGGTGTTATCATGTATGTAAACTTCATTTTTGTTGCTATCTTCATTGGTTATTCCATCGGAAGCGCACCAATTATCGGTTATCATTACGGGGCATTACATGAAGCAGAGCTGAAAAATCTGTTTCATAAGAGTCTTGTACTGACAGGGCTTGCCGGCATCATCCTGACTTTCCTGGCGATAGCTCTCTCCTCACCCCTGTCCCATATATTTGTAGGATATGACCAGGAGCTGATGCAGATGACCAGCCATGGTTTCCGGCTGTATGCACTGTCCTTTTTGATTAACGGGATTAACATCTTTGGTTCCTCCTTTTTTACGGCCCTTAACAATGGTGTTGTCTCTGCTGTTATTTCCTTCTTACGGACTCTTGTCTTTCAGATTGCAATTGTACTTCTGCTTCCGTTATGGCTTGGTTTAGATGGTATATGGCTTGCGATTGTGGCAGCTGAGTTTCTGGCTCTTATTGTTACCGTCCTGTTCTTCGCTGTAAAAAATAAACAGTATCACTATTTATAGGGCTGATGCCGCAAATAGTGATACTGCTATAAATAAATGAATTATACTACGCCACATGCTGTTTCGGATTTTCTCCAATCAGGCCTGCAAATTCTTTCAGCTTCTGCTTTGCCTCGCTGCTCAGATGCCTGGGCACCTGGATCTGTATAGTTACGTATTGATCTCCATGTCTCTGCGGGTCCTTCATGGAAACAATGCCCTTTCCCCTCAGGCGTATCTTGGCGCCGGACTGGGTGCCCTCCGGGATTTTACACATTACATTCCCATACAGAGTGGATACCATGGCTTCTCCGCCAAATACAGCTGTTGTAAAGGGAATCGAAGCTGTTGTATACAAATCCATCTCTTTTCTCTCATAGCCCGGCTTTTTGCCGACATGAACCTCCAGCAGCAGATCCCCCGCTTCACCTCCGCCGGTTCCCGGCATACCTTTTCCTCTGAGCCGTACACTCTGGCCTGAATCAATACCGGCAGGAATCCGGACTTCCAGAGATTGCTGCCTGCTGCCATCCTGCAGACTGATGATTTTACTGCAGCCAAAGGCAGCCTCATCGAAACTTACGGACACATCCGCTCTCAGATCCCGGCCCTTTCTGCGAATATGGTCTTCCCTGAACTCCCGGCCGAATCCTCCATCCCGAAAACCGCTGCCATCCCCGTAGCTGTAATAGTGAAATCCGCCGTTCTCGCCTTTTCCGCCGCGGAACATATCTCCAAAGAGATCGCCGAAGATATCCTCCATATCTCCGCTTTCAAAATGAACATTTCCGTAGCCGCCATTCTGATTTCCATAAGCCTCATATCCAGCGCCGCCTTCCGTAAAGGCTGCGTGCCCAAACTGGTCGTACATTTTTTTCTTTTCTGGGTCACTTAAGACCGCATAGGCTTCTGTTGCTTCCTTAAATTTCTGTTCCGCCTCTGTATTCCCGGCATTCTGATCCGGATGATATTTTTTTGCAAGTTTACGATATGCCTTTTTTATGGCGGCTGCATCTGCATCCCTGCCAATTCCTAAAATCTCATAGTAGTCTCTTTTCTCCGCCACCGCTATCACCCCCAGACCCTTTTACTCCTGTCCGGAAACAGAAAAATAAAAGTGCAAAATTCTCCCCGGAATTCCTCCGGGGAGATGTCCTTAACCTTCAATTGTTACATAACGTTTCTCTTCTACCTTTTTCGGAACCTCCTTCGGTATATCAAGCATCAGAATGCCATTTTCAAATTTGGCGTGAATATCGCTTTCCGTAACTCCCTCGCCTACGTAAAAGCTTCTGCTCATATTACCGGAATAGCGCTCCTGTCTGATGTATTTCCCCCTCTTATCCTTCTCGTCCTTCTCAAGTGACTTCTCGGCACTGATGGTCAGATACCCATCTTTCAGCTCTGCCCTGACCTCATCTTTCTTAAAGCCCGGCAGATCAATGGCAACCTCATAGCCGTCTTCTGATTCTTTGATATCTGTTTTCATGATATTCTGTGCCCGTTTGCCATATAAAACCTTGTCAATATCCGGAAAGCTGAGATCAAACGCATCATCCCATAAATTACTATTAAAAATACTTGGCAGCATCATAAAGCATCTCTCCTTTTTATAAGTGTTCTGGAATCCTCCAGCGTGAAATAGTTATTTGGGGAACTCAGGAATCTTTATTTTTCCTTTTCCTTTGTTCTATATGTACTATAACACCTATATTTAGCACTGTCAAGGGGTGAGTGCTAATTTTTTTAAATTTTTTTATTACACTTATATCATAAGAAAAGCAGTCGACACTTGGCTGCTTTCATACATTATTATAAATATCGAAGCTGATAAGACCTATGTCTCATGAATCGAACTCCTTGCAGTACGGAAAACAGTTTCATGGTTAAGTCTTTCCTCCGACAGCGCCGCCAGCTTGTCAGCTTCGTCAATCTTAATTTCTAAATCGCATGTCAAATTTGTATCATATGAAACCATTCCTTTCGTTATCATTATTTTATCTTAATTCCATCGCATTGTCATTTTAGCAGCAATGATAACGGAAAATTCGGCTTGTAAAAAACTTATGAAAACAATTTTGCCATATCCTCACCTTGCTCTTTTATGATAAGCCCGGACCGCAAAGAAATGAAACACGATCAGCAGTCCAACACACCACGCAACTGCTATCAATATGTTATTTCCGGTATCGCTGCCAAGGAGCAGTCCCCTCAGGCTTTCCGCCAGCGGTGTAAACGGCTGATATTTAGCAATTGTCCCCAACACGGCGGGCATTGTCTCTACCGGGACAAAACAGGAGCTTGTATATGGCAGGAGCATACCCATATAAGTAAAGGCTCCTACGGCCTCCAGGCTGGGGCAGACAAGACCCCACAAAATAGATGCCCAGGTATACATGAGAGAAAATAGAAACAAAATAACAAATACAAGCAGTCCGTTTGTGAGGGACAGGTCTGGCCGAAAGCCGATCAGCAGAGCCACTGCCAGAATAATACCGGCAGTTATAGCAGTCCGGACCAGCGTTGCCGCCATATGTCCGTTTAATACAGCGGATTTTCCGATATCCATCGTGCGGAAGCGGTCAATAATTCCATTGCTCATATCCTCTTTTACAGAAATTGCAGTCATTGAAGCACTGCTTGCAACCGCCATCAGTAAAATGCCCGGCAGAACATATTCCAGATAGGTATATCCGCCAACCTGCATGGCGCCTCCGATTACATATACCAGCAATAAGAGCTGAGCCAGCGGAAGAACAGCCGTCATAATTAATATTTCCACGTGCCTGACCGTATGCCTCATACTTCTAAGCACCATGGTGTATGTATCACTCAGACTTGATATTACCTTATTCATGAACGAATTCCCTCCTTATTATCCACCAGGTATAAGAATACATCTTCTAAAGAGGCCTTCTTCTGGCTGAAGGAAGCCGGCTCGATTCCTGATTTGTGCATGGCGATGAACAGGTCAGAAACTTGTTTCATACCTTCGTGCACCGCAATGGTAATACTCAAGTTTTCCTCATCTGCGCCGGTAATATCATGATTAAATAATTCCTGGCTGCGCCGCATCAGCTGCAGATTTGAAAACTGAAACGTTATATATTCTCTGGAAGATAACTTCTTGATCTCTTCCACCGTACCTTCCGCAATGATTGTTCCATCATGTAAAATTGCAACATGATCTGCCAGCTGTTCGGCCTCCTCCAGATACTGGGTTGTTAGAAATATGGTCGTCCCCATTTTCTTTAATTCCTGGATCATTGACCACATGGCATTTCTGCTCTGCGGGTCCAGGCCTGTGGTCGGTTCATCCAGAAAGAGGACGGACGGATTTCCCGCCAGGCTCATTGCAATATCCAGACGCCGCCTCATTCCTCCGGAGTAGACGGATACTCTCTTATCAGCTGCTTCCACAAGATTAAAATCATGAAGCAGTTCTGCCGCACGCCCCTTAAAGTCTTTTATATGGCACAGCCTTGCCGCCATTTCCAGATTCTCTCGGCCGGTTAAAATCTCATCCACGGCAGAAAACTGCCCGGTTAGGCTGATGCACTGGCGTACCCGGTCGCTCTGACGGCTTACATCCCATCCATTCACCGCTGCACTGCCCTCATCCATCTTTAATAAGGTTGACAATATTTTGACTGTAGTTGTTTTTCCTGCTCCATTAGAGCCAAGCAGACAGAACACCGTACCTTTATCTATCCTGAATGTTACACCTCTTAACACTTCTTTTTCCTTGAATTTCTTTTTCAGGTTTTGTACCTGTATTGCAGTTTGACTATTGTGCATAAATCCTCCTGTATCAGTGTTCCGCATGATTTTTCAGTATATCTACGATCCATTCAGCGTCCGGATATGGCAGATTTTTATGTCGTGCCGCCCCCATTGCCACGGCCTGCAGCGTATCACTAAAAAGGTATAGCAGCGCTTGCGGATCGCCCTGTTTAATCTGTCCCATCTCCTGCCCTTTTTTCACAATATTTATGATCCGTTCAACCTGAACCTCCTGAGCAGTCACTTTTTTCCGGATGTGTTCAGGGATGTCCTCATACAGCTTTATCTGTGCGATCAGAACAAAGAACTTGGAACCAACGTCGTTGTCCTTCAAGCACCTCAGCACGGCCTTAGCAATATCTGCGAAATATTGGATCGGGTCCTTACAATTCTGTTCAAGCCACGAAATGTTTTCTTTCATGGCGAAATCAACCAATGCCTCTAATAAAACCTCCTTCGATTTGAAATAGTGGAATAACAGCCCTTCACTAATCCCCAGAGCTTTGGATATTTCACTGGTCTTGGTTGCCGCATATCCCTTTTTGGTAAATAGGTCAAGCGCCGCCAATAAGATCTCTTCCTCTCTTCTGGCCTTTTGTTCCTCTCTCTTCATGTTACCTCCATGTCGGCTCGATAAAACCCGGTTCAATCTCAACTGCGATCGAATAATCAGCACACCAATATGATTCTCGCTTTATTGAGTGTTTACTCATTGAGTTATTACTCAACCAATTTAACATATATTATTAACAGTGTCAAGATCAATAGAATCACAAAGGAAAAAGCAGACAAAACAAAAAGAACTCCTCGAGTAAACTCGGGAGTTCTTTCCATATACTGTCCTTTATTTTACGTTGCTTCCATTCCCTGCTTTCGTCATCTGCGAACACAAAACACTCATTCACTCATATCTCCATCACATAGCATTATGCAATATACTCCTGTACAAATGGAAGCGCATAAAGCGTATCCGGGTCAATATCCAAACACATCGAATTATCTCTTTTTCCACTGATATCCCACGCTAGAGTGTCATTCATCACAGTACAGGTATCCATGAAAACATCAATATCTCTCAGTACTTGAAACACCTCTTTTTCAATCATATCAGACATATCATAACATACAATTTTACCATCTTCAAAATATACATATACAGTATAATTTTTCATCGGTATAACTTGCACAACCTTTGGGAACAAATTATCACCTCCTAAATTAAAGGATTAATTCTATTCATCGGTTTTCCATCTTTCGATAATTCCCAATTCTGCATCAATTCATCCTGATGTAAAACACACCATGCTAAAATTAACTTTAATTGCCTTGACGGCAGAGCGCCTCTTATTACTCTTACTCCATCTATTTCAACTATTGCTTTATTTCCATTATACTCTGCATGAAAGTGCGGTGGATTATGATCATCATAGTACATTGTTACCCTGATTCCATAAAATAATGATATTTCTGGCATTATTCATTCCCCCTTGTTTCAATCTTATATATACGGCCTAGCGTATATATAGTATACCACAATTATAATTGTAAAAAAACCCACAACCATTATATCTGGGGGATTTATCCTGTGTATCATAGTTACTACGAATACAAGACTTAATCTCAACTTCGCTCTGCTTGTTTCGATCATGTCTTGCATTCTTATGAACCAATCCACATAACAAAAGCCCCTGGAATGGAAACATTCCGGGGCTTTGTATATGTGTCTTGATTCGCAAGCAACTGCTTATCTCTTTGAAAACTGCGGTGCACGACGGGCTGCCTTGAGTCCGTATTTCTTTCTTTCTTTCATTCTTGGATCTCTGGTTAAGAAACCTGCTTTTTTCAATACCGGACGGTAATCTGCATCTGCCTGAAGCAGTGCTCTGGAGATTCCGTGACGGATCGCACCAGCCTGGCCGGTGAATCCACCGCCATGTACATTAACCAGTACGTCAAATTTATCAGCTGTCTCAGTCGCTACCAACGGCTGACGAACGATTGTCTTCAATGTCTCCAGACCGAAGTAGTGATCGATATCTCTTTTATTAATTGTAACAACACCAGTTCCAGGTACTAAATATACTCTGGCAATACTGCTTTTTCTTCTACCTGTTCCGTAATATTTTGCTTTAGCCAATGTTATTTCCTCCTTTTCCTACCCTTAGTATCTTTCTTTAATCTCTAATACTTCCGGTTTCTGAGCTGCATGGTTGTGTTCCGGACCTGCATAAACATGTAACTTTTTCAGCATGCTTCTTCCTAACGGCCCTTTGGGAAGCATTCCCTTCACAGCAAGAGTAATTACATTGGTCGGTTTCTTTGCCATCATCTCTTTTAATGTGGTCTCTTTCATACCGCCCACATACTCGGAGTGATGATAGTAAATCTTCTGATCTAATTTCTTACCGGTTACTTTGATCTTATCAGCGTTGACTACAATTACGTAATCCCCGGTGTCAATATGAGGTGTAAAAGTAGGTTTGTTTTTACCTCTCAATACGCTTGCAATTTCAGATGCAAGGCGTCCTAATGTATGTCCTGTAGCATCTACTACATACCATTTCTGTTCGATTGTAGATGGACTAGCCATATAAGTTTTCATTGGTTTACCTCCTTGGGAAACAGACGAACCCCACGGTCTGCCTGTCACAACATTACCATATTTTTATCTGACAACATACATAAATATACTTGTCATCGCGCAGATCCTGTTGATCCGCACTAAGCATATCAAAACACCTCTCCGGGGCAGGAAAGTACTTTCGATATAATAAACCGTATGGCCGGTTGGAGAAAACCCGCTTCCACGGTTCTGTACATAATTTTTGGCATACCTATGGTATGTCACAGTTAAAAATTATATAACAATCAGCAGTCAGTGTCAACCAGTTTTTCCTTTATTTTCATGGAAAATTCGCTTTTCAGCTCCGGATATCGGATACCCGCCAAAGTAAGTCCGCAGGCTGGCGCTGTAACTCCTGCCGCGGACCGGTCCTTCGCCGCTAAAATTCCCATCATGTCCTCCGGCTTCCGCCTTCCGCCGCCCACTTCCAGCAGCGTTCCCGTCAAAATGCGGACCATATTATATAGAAATCCGCTTCCCTTAATCCTGAGACGGATAAATTGTCCTTCCTGCACCACCTGAAACGAATGGATCGTCCGGACAAACTCATTTACCTGAGTTTTTACCGAACAGAAGCTCTCAAAGTCATGCTCTCCAACAAAATAATCCGCAGCTTTCTGCATGGCGTCCAGATCCAAAGACCGGTAGTAAAAATAAGAGTAAAAACGATACTGAGGCATCGGCACTGTGCCATTGTAAATCGAATATTCGTATGTCTTTTCGCTGACGCAGTGCCTGGGATGAAAATCTGCCGGTACCTCTCCGGAAGCCTGAATCCGGATATCCTCCGGCAGTCTCTGATTCAGGGCGTACATCATCTTGTCCCCCGGAATCCTGGAAACAGTATCAAACACCGCTACATTTCCCATAGCATGCACACCGGCATCGGTTCTGCTGGCTCCGATCACGGCAATCCTTTCACCAAGCAGCTCCGATAAAGTCCGGTTCAGCACCTCTTCAATTGTAATTCCCGTAGGCTGAATCTGCCAGCCGTGATAATTCGTCCCGTCATATGCCACCGTCAGCATAATCCGCTTTTTATCATTCATACTTTTATCATAAACGCTTTCTGTGATATTCTTCATAACAAACCACGTTCTTCATTATTTTTCTCTTCACTGGGCCCTCAGCCCATTTTCACGCCCGCATAAATGTGGAACACGAAGTGGGATTTTCACGGTTTCGAAGGAACGTTTCCACATTCCTCCTTATTCGCTCTTCATGATTCATTTTCTCTATCTTTCCACGTTTTTCCCTCTTCACTCTTCATGATTCATTTTCTCTATCTTTCCACGTTTTTCCCTCTTCACTCTTCATGATTCATTTTCTCTATCTTTCCACGTTCTTCCCTCTTCACTCTTCATTATTCATTACTCTGCTCTTCCTTCTTCCTTACAAATATATCCCTCTTCCCACCGCAATGACTGCAATCATATACAACACCAGCACAGCCAGAGTGATATAGTCCCTTTTCTCGTAGTGAAGTGGCTTCATCTTTGTTCTGCCCTCCCCGCCGTGATAGCAGCGGGCCTCCATCGCCATTGCCAGCTCGTCGGCCCTTCGGAACGCAGAGATAAACAGCGGAACCAGAATAGGAACCAGGCTCTTTGCCTTCGCGATCAGCCCTCCGGACTCAAAATCCGCCCCTCTGGCCTGCTGTGCTTTCATAATCTTATCTGTTTCCTCCAGAAGAATCGGAATAAAACGCAGGGCGATAGACATCATCATAGCAATCTCATGGGCGGGCACTCCTATTTTTGACAGAGGTCTTAATACCCTCTCAAGGCCGTCAGTCAGCTGATTCGGCGTTGTAGTAAACGTCATCAGAGATGATCCCACAATCAAAAATGTCAGCCGGATGGCCATAAAACAGGCGTTGCGGATACCCTCTTTTGTAATCTTTATAATCCACCACTGAAATACCGGCGTACCAGGAGTAAAAAACAGGTTAAAAAATGCCATAAAAATCAGCAGAAGCAATACCACCTTCAGTCCCCGGAAAATAAATCCAAATGGTACCCTGGAGATTTTAATAACTGAAAACAAAAAAACCGCCGCCACAATATAGCCGGAAAAACTTTTAAACAGGAAAAGAGAAATAATAAATACAAATGTTCCCAGCAGCTTCATTCTGGGATCGAGCCGGTGAATCACTGAATCGGCCGGATAGTATTGTCCTATCGTAATATCTCTGATCATTGTCTCTTAAGCCTCCCCAAGCTGCCAAACTGGCGCAGTATTTCCGTCTTTGCCTCCTGCACCGTGATTGCATTAACGGACACATCCAAGCCCTTATTTTTCAGTTCATGCATGACATAAGTCACCTGCGGCGCCGAAAGCCCGATCTGTTCCAGTTCCCTGTAATGGGAAAATACAGCGCGGGGAGAATCATCATAGGCTACTTCTCCGTGGTTCATCACAATGATACGTTCCACATATTCCGCCACATCTTCCATACAGTGAGAGACCAGGATAACTGTTATCTTCGTCTTTTGGTGAAGTCTTGCCACCTGATCTAGAATTAATCTTTTTCCCTTCGGATCAAGGCCCGCGGTTGGCTCATCCAGAATCAGCACTTCCGGATGCATGGCCAAAACTCCGGCTATGGCCGCCCTCCGCTTCTGTCCTCCCGATAATTCAAAGGGAGACTGCTCATAGTACTTCTCATCCAGCTCCACCAGTTCCAGTGCCTCTCTAGCCCGGCGTTCCACCTCATCACTGTCCAGGCCCTGGTTTTTCGGCCCAAACTCCACATCCTTTATAACAGACGTCTCAAAAAGCTGGTGTTCCGGATACTGGAACACCAGACCAACTTTGCTTCTCAGAGCTTTCATGGAGAAACCTTCTTGATAAATATCTTCCCCATTATATAAAATTTTGCCGGAGGTCGCCTTCATCAACCCATTTAAATGCTGAATCAGTGTCGATTTCCCCGAACCCGTATGTCCGATCAGGCCAATAAACTGTCCGTCCGGGATATCCAGACTGACATCGTTCAGGGCGTGCTGTTCATAACCCGTACCCTCTGAATAAATATAGGAAACCTGTTTCAGGCTGATTGCCATCGTCTATCACTCATTTCTCTGCCGCCAGCTTCATCAGCTCGGCAGTAAATTCATCTATTGTCAATATACCGTCCGGAAGAGGGATGCCTTCCTTTTTCAGCTCATAAGCCAGCTCCGTCACCTGAGGCACATCCAGACCGTACTCCTTTAACTCCTTCACCCTGGAAAATATCTCCCGGGGAGCTCCTTCCATCACCACATGTCCCTGATCCATCACAAACACCTTGTCTGCAAAAACCACCTCGTCCATATAGTGAGTAATCAGAACTATCGTAATATTTTCTTTCTCATTCAGCTCCCGCACAGTGCGGATCACATCTTTCCTGCCAATAGGGTCCAGCATAGCCGTAGGCTCGTCCAGTACAATACAGTCAGGGCGCATAGCCATGACTCCTGCAATCGCCACCCGCTGTTTCTGCCCTCCGGAAAGCTTATTAGGAGAATGATTCCGGTATTCCATCATGCCCACCGCAGACAAGCTCTCTTCCACTCTCTTCCAGATCTCATCGGTAGGAACACCGATATTCTCAGGGCCAAATCCCACATCCTCCTCCACAATGGATGCGATGATCTGGTTGTCCGGATTCTGGAAAACCATCCCCGCGCTCTGCCTTACATCTAACAGATGCTTCTCGTCCTTCGTATCATAGCCATTGACCCACAGGACTCCATCCGAAGGGTACAATAGCCCATTGATATGCTTTGCAAGGGTCGACTTGCCAGAGCCATTGTGGCCGAGAATGGCAATAAAATCTCCCCTTTCAATTTCCATATTGATATCATAGACAGCCTGAAAATATTCTTCTTCCTCACTGTCGTCTTTTTGCCTTGTATATTGATAAGCCAGATTTTTGGCTTTGATAATTTTGCCCATTCTTGACTCCATTCTAAAGTATCACAAACCCCATCCAAACACGGGCAGGCCGAATTTTATCTTCAAAAACGCTTCCTGCGTATCGTACCACAGATACGCAAATACAGTCAAGTTCCTGCACAACCAGAAGAGGCAGCAACTTTATTTTTATCCCTAAAAGGAAATGCGGACTCCAAAGAGTCCGCAGGCCACGATAGGAAAAGATTTTTATGGAACCGAACGCATTTTAATCCCCTAATTTGTTTTTAGAATTTTCTATATTTTCGCTGTAAGCTTAGCTCACCGTACGGTCGCTCCAAAGGGCATCAGGGACAATTGCGCCATTTTAAAGCACTGCAGGCCAAAGGGTATCCCAATCACCGTACAGCAGAGCAGCAGGCCATTAAGGGCCGCAGACAGGGCCAGCGGTACCCCGCTGAATATCAGCCACAATATGTTTGCGATCAATGAGACGGCGCCGCCTCCGTATTCAATCTCTTTGCCAAACGGAAAGAATGCCAGGCCAGCCAATTTAAAGCACTGGCGTCCAATCGGAATACCGATAATTGTAATACTCCACAAAACTCCGGCCAGCGTCCATCCCATTCCCTGCCAGAATCCTCCAAAGAGAAACCACAGTACATTTCCAAGACATCCCATCTTCTATTTCCTCCCGTCAATCAGTAACTTATTTACTTTGACATTATATCATAACTTCAAAACGTTATGATCCCCTCGCGGGGCGTTGTACACTCCGCGCATAGGTGCAGCCCTATCGGGCTGTGCGCTCCGGCACGATATAATATCTAACGATATTATATCATATTTTTTCCCAAAAAAACAAAAAGAGAGTCCCTCTCAGGACTCCCTTCACAGTTCATCTTATACTAATTCAATTAAAACTTCCATTGCAGCATCGCCTTTACGCTGGCCGATCTTGATGATTCTTGTATAACCACCATTGCGGTTTGCATATTTCGGAGCGATTTCATTTAACAGCTTATCCGCAACATCAACTTTTTCTGTATTTTTCTTTTTGCCTGCAGCAGCGGTCGGAACCTTTGTTACAGGATACAGAACTTTCAGCATCTGTCTTCTGGCATGCAGACGGGAAGGCATATCCTTCTTAATTTCTTTCTGCACTTCATCATAAACAGTTACTTTCTTGCCATCTACAACTTCTTTTACTCTCTTGCCGTCTTTGTCTTTTCTGGCAACCTTAGCTGTAACGGTAACGGTCTCAAAGTTGTCTTTTTCTCTAACCGCCATAGCGATCATTTTCTCTGCAATCTTGCGGATTTCTTTTGCTTTTGCTTCCGTGGTAACAATCTTACCATGGTATAATAAATTAGTCACTTGGTTTCTGAGCAGAGCTTTTCTCTGACTCGATGTTCTGCCAAGTTTTCTATATCCAGCCATCTTCGTACCTCCATAGGAATTATTCGTCACTTAAATTCAAGGATAACCCAAGTTCTTTCAATTTGCCCAGCACTTCTTCCAGAGACTTGCGGCCCAGATTTCTGACCTTCATCATATCCTCAGAAGTTCTGCTGCACAGCTCTTCTACTGTGTTGATACCGGCTCTCTTCAGACAGTTATAGGAACGTACGGAAAGCTCTAATTCGTCGATATTCATCTCCAGCACTTTTTCTTTCTCATTGTCCTCTTTCTCCACCATAACCTCAGCGGTCTTGGCATTTTCAGAAAGATCAATAAAGGAATTCAAGTGCTCGCTCAGAACCTTTGCCGCAAGGCTTACCGCCTCGTCCGGAGCCAAAGTACCATTGGTATACACATCCAATGTCAGCTTATCATAATCAGTAATCTGACCTACACGGGTATTCTCAACCGTCAGGTTGACACGCTCAACCGGTGTAAAGATAGAGTCAATCGGAATAACACCAATCGGCAGATCATCATTCTTGTTCTTGTCGGAACTGATATAACCTCTGCCCTTCACAATAGTCATTTCAATAAATAACCGGCAATCAGGACCACCGCTTAAAGTAGCGATAACCTGATCCGGATTTAGAATCTCGATATCTGGATCAACGTGAATATCTCCTGCAGTGACAACACATTCTCCGTCGGCCTCAATGTATGCGGTCTTTGGTTCATTGGTTTCGCTTGTATTTTTGATTGCCAGGCTCTTGATGTTCATAATGATTTCAGTCACGTCTTCCTTTACGCCCGGAATTGAACTGAATTCATGGACAACACCATCGATTTTCACCTGACTGACCGCTGCACCTGGAAGAGAAGAAAGCATAATTCTTCTCAGTGAATTGCCCAGGGTAGTACCATATCCTCTTTCAAGGGGCTCTACTACAAATCGACCAAATCTTTTATCTTCGGAAATCTCTGCAATTTCAATTTTTGGTTTTTCAAAATCAAACACGTAAGACCCTCCTTTTTAGGTTATCGTGATTGTGGAGCTATTCCAGTTTCATCCATTTACGGATTATTTGGAATACAACTCGACGATAAGCGTCTCATTTACCGGAACATCAATCTGCTCTCTGGTCGGGATTTCTTTCACGACACCGGTAAGATTCTCATGATCTGCTTCCAGCCATGCAGGAACTAATCTGCCGCCGGTTACTTCAAGGATGTCTTTATATCTCTGCGCTGATTTATATTTTTCACCGATTGCAATCACATCACCGACTTTTACAACGTAAGAAGGTACGTTTACTCTCTTGCCGTTTACGGTTATATGCTTATGATCAACGATCTGTCTGGCTTCTTTTCTGGTTCTTGCATAACCCATTCTATAGATAATATTGTCCAGACGGAGCTCCAGAA
Source organism: Anaerolentibacter hominis (assembly GCF_032380675.1). Lineage (NCBI taxonomy): Bacteria > Bacillati > Bacillota > Clostridia > Lachnospirales > Lachnospiraceae > Anaerolentibacter > Anaerolentibacter hominis. Next base: position 858,342 of record NZ_JAWDIX010000001.1, on the reverse strand, counting down.
GAATCATCAGGTTCTCACCAACTGTACCATATTTCATCTTTGAAGCTTTTACAAAATTGTTTCTGAACGGTTTCTCTAATACGCCGTAAATAAATTTTGCTTTCTGTTTTTCTCTCAGCTGCATACCGTACTCACTTAACTTCTTTCCGGCTCTTGCAGAATTTCTATTTGACTTTTTATCAATTCCCAAAAATACAGGATCAAGCTGAAGGGATCTGCATCTCTTCAAAACAGGGCTCATGTCTCTTGCCATTGTAATATATCCTCCTATACTCTTCTACGTTTTGGTGGTCTGCATCCGTTGTGTGGAACCGGTGTAACATCTTTGATGCTGACAACTTCAATGCCGCATGCCTGAAGTGCACGGATTGCTGCTTCTCTTCCTGATCCCGGACCTTTTACCATAACGTCTACGGATTTCAAACCGTAAACCAATGCAGCTTTCGCTGCTGTCTCAGCTGCCATCTGCGCTGCATAAGGAGTGGACTTTCTGGAACCTCTGAAGCCCAGACCGCCTGCACTTGCCCAAGAAAGGGCATTTCCTTCCGCATCTGTCAATGTAACGATTGTATTATTAAAAGAAGACTGAATATGTGCCTGTCCACGATCGACATTTTTCTTAACACGTCTTTTTGTCGTCTTTTTTGCAATTTTCTTAGCCATTACAACAAACCCTCCTATTTCTTCTTATTCGCTACGGTACGTCTAGGACCTTTTCTTGTTCTAGCGTTTGTCTTAGTCTTCTGACCACGAACCGGAAGGCCTTTTCTATGACGAATGCCTCTGTAACAACCAATTTCCTGTAACCGTTTAATATTCAGGGCGATCTCTCTTCTTAAATCACCTTCAACAACCTGACTTGCGTCAATTACGTCACGAATTCTGGCTACTTCTTCGTCTGTTAAATCTCTGACACGAGTATCCGGATTTACTTTAGCTTCCGCTAAAATACGGTTTGAGCTTGCTCTGCCGATACCATATACATAAGTCAGACCAATCTCAATGCGTTTCTCTCTTGGTAAATCTACACCACTGATACGAGCCATGTGCGTATTACACCTCCATAGTTTAAATTGGTAAGTTTTCTTATTTCAATTACTGTGCAGCGCAGTTCCCTCTGTAGTGTCATATACACACGACCTCGTATGTTTATGTTGAAATGTACAGTTTTCCCCACTCACACAAAATCGCAGAAAAACCCCTTGGTTTTCTGCTTTAATCATTTTGCACTATCTCCACAACCCTTCCAGGTGTTTCATAGCGCCAGCCGCTTTAAACCGTGACGAATCAATCTCTCAATCCGCGAAGCCTGGCTGAATTTGACGGTGACAACCGGCTTCCAGAACAGTAACTGTTCCACGGTATCACAAAACTTGCCGGATTTTCCGGCCGTCTGTAACACAAAAAGCAAGTGCTAACCAGCGGGACGTCCCATAAGGACTGTCTGCTGTCAATATATTGTTAAACAACAGGAATATCCTCTTGTTTCCCGTTGTATATTAGCCTTGTCTTTGTTTGTGTCTCGGGTTCTCACAGATTACTCTGACACTTCCCTTTCTTTTAATGATCTTGCACTTTTCGCAGATCGGTTTTACGGAAGATCTTACTTTCACTATGATTCCCTCCTTTCACAAAAGTCCGTTTTATATTATAGCACCGTTACCAATATAAGGCAAGCTAAAATTTTATTAAACAGAGCCAGCGCAAATTTAAAATATCAGAGCTTAGAAGAATGCAAAAAAGCGAAGCGTATTTTGTATTCTGACAAGCTATGATTTTTAAATATATGGGGCGAAGCCCCTAAGCGAGCAAACCGACAGGTTTTGCGAGCTTGCGCTGCTACCTGATCATTCAAAGTTACTTCTAAAACGCTTGCGCTGCTACCTGATCATTCAAACCTGCTTTCAAGACGCTTGCGCTCTCCCTATATCAATAACCGCTTTGCTACCAGTGTTAAACCGCGGTCCGCGGTATTCCTTATTTATCTCTCCAGATTATTCTGCCCTTGGTCAGATCATACGGGGAGAGTTCCAGTGTTACCTTATCACCCGGAAGAATACGGATAAAATTCATTCTCAGCTTACCGCTGATATGTGCCAGTACAATATGTCCATTTTCCAGTTCCACCCGAAACATGGCATTCGGCAGCTTCTCCACTACAGTTCCTTCAATTTCAACTACATCAGTCTTCGACATACTTACGTTTTCCCTCCTACTTTCTCAACGACAATATTTCAGGTTCTCCATCTGTGATCAATATCGTATTCTCATAATGAGCCGATAGTGAGCCATCCTCCGTGGCAACTGTCCAGTCATCCTCCAGCCACCAGACATCCAGCCTGCCGGCATTGACCATAGGTTCAATCGCCAGAGTCATACCCGCCTTCAATTTCAGTCCTCTGCGGTTCTGCCCGAAATTGGGTATCTGCGGATCTTCGTGCAGGTTTGTTCCGATACCATGCCCTACCAGATCCCGCACCACGGAATATCCGTGGGCTTCTACATATTTCTGTATTGCCTCCGATATATCATAGAGATGATTATCTTCTCTGGCAAATTTGATTCCTTCAAAGAAGCTCTCTCTGGTCACATTGATCAGATCCTGCGACTCCGGTGATATCTCGCCTACTCCATACGTACGTGCCGCATCGGAATGATAGCCCTGATAAATCAGGCCGGCATCCAGGCTGACAATATCCCCCTCCATCAGTATTCTCTTTTTATCGGGAATGCCGTGGACCACTTCATCATTAACGGAAACACAGATAGACGCCGGATAGCCTTCATAATTTAAAAAGGAAGGGATACAGCCGAAGCTGCGTATCACCTCTTCGCCCTTCCGGTTAATATCCATTGTGGAAATACCCGGGCGAATAATCTTTTCCATTTCTTCATGAACGATGGCCAGCAAACGCCCGGCCTCCCGCATCAACTCTATTTCACGCTCCGATTTAATACTGACAGACATGATTTCCTCCTACTCAAACCAACAGTCAGGCAGAGATACGCCTGACCGCGGCAAAGCAAATACATCTGATTACCGTCCGGGCAGATCTTCCTGCGCCGAAACTATGGTCTTTAGTCACCTAATATAGCCGTGATAGCACTGAATACGTCATCCATATCCTTCGTGCCGTCAATTTCGGCCAGAATATTTTGTTTCTTATAATAGTCAATCAGGGGCTGGGTCTGAGCATGATATACCTCAAGACGCTTTTTCACCGTTTCCGGCTTGTCGTCATCACGCAGCACGGTCTCTCCGCCGCAGATATCGCAGACTCCCTCTTTATTCGTCGGATTATATTTAATATGGAAGGTCCCCCCGCAGGAAATACAAGTTCTGCGCCCTGACATACGATGAATAATTGATTCGTCCGGCACTTCCACATCCACTGCGTAATCCAGCTTGTCACCGCTCTTTGCCAATGCGGCGTCCAGCGCTTCCGCCTGAGGAATCGTCCTCGGGAAGCCGTCCAGCACAAAGCCGTTGGCACAGTCATCCTGTTTCAGACGGTCCATCACCAGGTCAACTACCAGTTCATCCGGAACCAGCGCCCCCTGGTCCATGTAGGTTTTTGCTTTCTTTCCTAATTCTGTACCATTTTTAATATTTGCACGAAAGATATCACCGGTGGAAATCTGCGGTATACTATATTTCTTCACGATCATTTTGGCCTGGGTGCCCTTGCCGGCACCAGGAGCTCCGAGCATAACTATCTTCATATCAATTTTCCTTTCTTTCAAATGAATTCTTTTATGCCTCAACATCAGGTCCTGCACCTGCCGCTATATCATGCGAATGGGAAAACCTCCCAGACCGAAGCCTCGCGGCGATTATCTCTATTGTACAAAACATAACGCAAACCTGTCAACAGGCCGCTGTCAATACCTGCGTCATTTTGTTCATAAATCCAGGAAAGCTGTAACGAATATTCTCGTTACAGCCAACCTATCACCCCAAACTCCTGCGTTTAAGCGCTTAGTTGTTCAGGAATCCTTTGTAATGACGCACAAGCATCTGTGACTCGATCTGCTTCATTGTCTCCAGAATAACACCTACAACAATGATCAGAGAAGTACCGCCGATGGAAACATCCGCCGCAAAGGCACCAGAGAAAATGAACGGAACCACAGCAATAATTGTAAGTCCGATCGCCCCGATAAAGATAATATAATTCAATACCTTTGTCAGGTAGTCCATCGTTGGCTTGCCGGGACGGATACCCGGAATAAAGCCGCCCTGTTTCTTCATCCGGTTGGAAATCTCCAGCGGATTGAAGGTGATGGAGGTATAGAAATATGCAAAGAAAACAATCAATGCAATATATACCAGACATCCCAGAGTATACTTGAACTCTCCGAAACTGGAGAAATTAAACCATGCGTTTGTGCTTAAGATCTTCAATATCTTCTGACCGAAAGAAGCGCCTGCACCGGAAGCCGGTGAAACACCCAGGAAAGAAGCGATTACAATCGGGAAGGAGAAAATAGAGCTTGCAAAGATAACCGGGATAACACCTGCGGTGTTGACTTTCAGCGGAATGTTGGAGCTCTGACCGCCTACAACCTTACGTCCCTGTACCTTCTTTGCATACTGAACCGGAATCCTTCTCTCTCCATCCTGCAGCACGATAACAAAGATAACCATGCCTACGATAACTGCGATAATAATAACCGCTGCGATGATCGCATTTGCCACATTGCTGGCACCTGAAATAAAGGTTGTATACAGGTGCGAAATGCTGGCAGGCATAGAAGAGACAATGTTAAACAACAGGATCATGGAAATACCATTTCCCTCACCCTTCTGTGTGATGTTTTCACCCAGCCACATCAGGAAAGCAGTACCGGCTGTCATAGCCACAATCAGAACAACAACATTGGAAAATGTAGCTCCGCCCTCCAGTAAGCCCTGGTTACCAAATCCGATTGCCAGAGCGGCACTCTCAAGTACTGCCAGAGCGATGGTTACAAAGCGGGTATAGTTCTGAATTTTCTTTCTGCCTTCTTCTCCCTCTTTCTGCATTTCTTCCAGCTTCGGAATAGCGATAGTAAGAAGCTGCAGAATAATGGAAGATGTGATATAAGGTGAAATATTCAGCGCAAAAATTGACATCTGAGTAAAGGAACCACCGGTTAACGCATCCAAAAAGCCCAGATTTACCTGACTTCCGAACCAGCCTGCCACATATGCCTTATTAATACCAGGCGCGGCAATCTGACACCCAAAACGGATAATGACCAGACAAACCAGTGTGTAAAGTAATCTCTTGCGGATTTCTTTCACTTTGAGGGCATTTTTTAATGTCTTAAACATTAGATCACCTCTGCTTTTCCACCAAGATTTTGGATTTTTTCAACGGCGCTTTTACTGTACGCGTTTACTTTGACATCCAATTTCTTGGTTAATTCTCCATTTCCAAGAATCTTTACACCGTCTTTCGGGTTATTGATGATTCCAATTTCTTTTAATGACTCAACAGTAACGACAGCGCCGTCCTCAAACCGGTTGAGTACGTCCACGTTAATGCTGATAATTTCTTTTGAATTTCTATTTGTGAAGCCCCTCTTCGGAATTCTTCTGTACAAAGGCATCTGACCGCCTTCGAAGCCTACTCTGGGAGCCCCGGAACGGGCTTTCTGACCCTTATGGCCCTTACCTGCGGTCTTGCCGTTACCTGATGCATGACCACGGCCTTTTCTGAAATTACCGCTCTGCTTGGAACCTTCTGCGGGTCTCAATTCTGATAAATTCATTTTATGTGCACCTCCTAACATTGCAAACTTTAGATTTCCTCAACTTTAACTAAATGCTTTACCTGAGCAACCATGCCTCTTGTACTAGCGTTGTCCGGAAGCTCTACGGTCTTGTTGAGTTTCTTAAGTCCTAACGCTTCTACAGTTTTTTTATGTTTCGGAATGGCGCCGATCGTAGATTTTACTAAAGTTACTTTCAACTTATCTGCCACTTTAAACACCTCCTGAAAAAGTCTATCAACCTTTGATTTCTTCTACTGTTTTATTGCGAAGTTTTGCCACTTCTTCCGGAGTTTTTAATGCGCCTAAACCAGCGATTGTAGCAAGAACTACGTTTTGCTTATTGTTGGAACCAAGTGACTTGGTACGAATGTTCTTGTAACCTGCTAACTCCAATACATTACGGGCAGGACCGCCGGCAATAATTCCGGTACCATCCGGGGAACGCTTCAGCAGAACCTGAGCACTGCCGAATTTTCCGATAAAATCATGTGGTACACTGCCATTCTCATCAATCGGCAGGCTGATCATTTTTTTGATCGCATCTTCTTTTCCTTTGCGGATCGCTTCCGGAATTTCAGTTGCTTTTCCTAAACCTGCACCCACGTGTCCGTTCTTGTCACCAACAACAACCAAAGCAGTAAATCTGAAATTACGTCCGCCTTTTACTACTTTTGTTACACGCTTAATTGATACTACTTTATCTTCTAACTCCATCTGGCTAGCATCAATAATTGTACGTTTCATCTGTTTTCCTCCCTACTAGAATACCAGACCAGCTTCTCTTGCTGCATCTGCCAACGCTTTGATTTTTCCCTGATAAATGAATCCGCCTCTGTCAAAAACAACATTCGTGATTCCTTTATCCAATGCTTTCTTTGCAATAACCCCGCCAAGATAAGCAGCAGCTTCAACTGTATCGGTCTGCTCTAATGCACTCTTTACATCCTTTTCCAGGGTGGAAGCAGCAACTAAAGTATGGCCGACGGTATCATCAATGATCTGAGCGTACATATGGTTATTACTTCTAAATACAGCTAAACGTGGTCTCTGCGCAGTTCCGGAAAAACGATTACGTATTTTTCTATGTTTATTTTCGCGAATTTTCGTTCTGGATTCTTTATTAACCATTGCTTTTCACTCCTTTATTATTTTTTACCAGTCTTACCAACCTTACGTCTGATAACCTCATCAGCATACTTGATACCTTTGCCCTTATATGGCTCCGGAGCTCTCTTTTCTCTGATTTCAGCAGCGTACTGGCCGACTTTTTCTTTATCGATTCCTTTGACAATAATCTTGTTCTGATTTTCCACAACAGACTCAATGCCCTCCGGGTCAACCATAACAACAGGATGTGAATAGCCTAATGAAAGTGTTAATTCTTTTCCTGATTTTGCAGCTCTATAACCAACACCGTTGATTTCAAGAACTTTTTCATAGCCCTGATTTACACCAATAATCATGTTGTTGATCAGAGTTCTGGTCAGGCCGTGTAAAGATTTCATCTTCTTTAAATCGTTCGGTCTTGAAACAACGATTACTTCGCCTTCTTTATTAATATTCATTTCAGACGGAAGGACTCTCTCCAGAGTTCCCTTCGGTCCTTTTACAGTCACTTTATTATTTTCTGCAATATCAACAGTTACGCCTGCCGGTACCGCGATAGGCATTCTTCCAATTCGTGACATGCCGTTACCTCCTTAATCATGAATAATGAAGAGTGATGAATGAAGAATGTATCATCGGAACGAAACAGCAGTTCTCCAGACGCCACCATCCCTTTATTCACTTCTCTCTATGTTATATTTGCTACATTTTGGAAGTGGATGTATTCTCTTCGAGTATTCCCGCTTCCCTTACTGTTAAATCAATTACCAGACAAACGCCAGAACTTCTCCGCCGACCTTCTCGTTTCTTGCTTCTCTGTCGGTCAGGACTCCTTTGTTTGTAGAAATAATAGCGATTCCAAGACCGCCCAGAACTTTGGGAAGTTCCTCCACGTTAGCATATACACGCAGACCTGGTTTGGAAATTCTCTTCAGACCTGTGATGACTTTTTCATTCTTATCTGCACCATATTTTAAAGTGATGTGAATGTTGTTAAAACCGCCGACTTCTTCGATCTCAAAACCTTTGATATAGCCTTCTCTTTTAAGAATCTCAGCGATTGACACTTTCATCTTAGAAGCAGGTACATCTACTGTATCATGTTTCGCAGTATTTGCGTTACGGATTCTTGTAAGCATATCTGCAATAGGATCACTCATTGTCATTTTAAAGTTGCCTCCTTCCTAAAATTTACCAGCTTGCCTTTTTCACGCCCGGTATCTGTCCTTTATATGCCAACTCACGGAAGCAGATTCTGCAGATTCCGTATTTTCTTAAATAAGCATGTGGACGACCGCAAATTCTGCAACGATTGTATTCTCTTGTAGAAAACTTTGCAGGACGCTGCTGTTTAATCTTCATAGACGTTTTAGCCATGTAATCTATTCCTCCTAACTATTTTGCAAACGGCATTCCAAATAATGTCAATAATTCACGGGCTTCTTCATCGGTTTTTGCAGTTGTAACAAAAATGATGTCCATACCTCTTACTTTATCAACTTTATCGTACTCGATTTCCGGGAAAATCAGCTGCTCTTTAATACCGAGTGCGTAGTTGCCTCTTCCGTCAAATGCGTTCGGGTTAACACCCCTGAAATCACGTACACGAGGCAGAGCCAGGTTGATCAGACGATCTGCGAACTCATACATCTTCTCGCCTCTTAATGTCACTTTACATCCGATCGGCATGCCTTCACGGATTTTGAAGTTTGCCACAGAATTTTTAGCCTTAGTGGTAACAGCCTTCTGACCGGCAATAATCTCCATATCTCTGACAGCAGAGTCAAGAGCCTTTGAGTTATCTTTTGCTTCGCCTACACCCATGTTGATTACGATCTTATTAAGTTTCGGCACTTGCATTACATTTTTATATCCGAATTTTTTCATCATTGCATCTGCAATGTCATTCAAATAAGTTTCTTTTAATCTAGTCAACTTATGAAACCTCCTCTCCTCTTATTAGTCAATTACGTCGCCGGTAGTCTTTGCGACACGTACCTTTTTGCCGTCTTTCTCAGCAAAACCGACTCTTGTAACTTTTCCTTTATACACATACATCACGTTGGAAATATCAATAGCAGCTTCCTGATTTACGATACCGCCCTGAGGATTTGCCTGGCTTGGTTTCGCATGTTTTGTAATCATATTGATTCCTTCAACGATTACTTTTTCTCCCTTTAAAACGGAAAGGACTTTGCCCTCTTTGCCTTTATCTTTACCGGTGATCACCTTAACGGTATCACCCTTTTTGATTTTTGTCATTGCCATGCTGATACCTCCTTATAATACTTCCGGCGCCAGAGAAACAATTTTCATGAACTGTTTCTCTCTCAGCTCACGTGCTACAGGCCCGAAAATACGTGTACCTCTTGGATTCTTGTCATCTCTGATGATAACAGCAGCGTTCTCGTCAAATTTGATGTAGGAGCCGTCTTTACGGCGTGCACCATGTTTTGTACGAACCACAACTGCTTTTACAACTTCACCCTTTTTTACAACACCACCTGGTGTTGCATCTTTAACCGTAGCAACAATAATATCGCCGATAGCAGCATATCTTCTAGTTGAACCGCCCAATACACGGATGCAGAGAAGCTCTTTTGCACCGGTATTATCCGCAACTCTAAGTCTTGATTCTTGTTGGATCATGCTAAATTACTCCTTTCAGTAGAGATTATTTCGCTCTTTCAATAATTTCTACAAGTCTCCATCTTTTATCCTTGGACAAAGGTCTTGTTTCCATTACTCTAACTCTGTCGCCTACATGACAATCATTGTTCTCATCATGCGCTTTCAATTTGTATGTTCTCTTCACGATCTTATTGTAAAGCGGATGTTTTACGTTATCCACAACAGCTACTGTAATCGTTTTGTCCATCTTGTCACTGACAACCTGACCAACACGGGTCTTTCTCAGATTTCTTTCCACAACAATTCCTCCTTCCTCGGATTACTGAACAGCCTTAGACTTCTCAGAAATAAGTGTCTGAATTCTAGCAATATTTTTTCTGACTTCATGAATTCTGCTTGTATTGTCCAGCTGATTGGTTGCATTCTGGAATCTCAGATTAAAGAGTTCCTTTTTAGCAGCTACTAATTCATCATTTAACTCAGCAACTGATTTGTTTTTCAAACCGTCTAAATAGCTTTTAATTTTCACTGCCCGCACCTCCTTCTAATTCTGCGCGAGAAACGATCTTACACTTCACAGGTAATTTGTGGGTAGCAAGACGAAGCGCTTCTTTTGCCAGTTCCTCAGAAACACCGGAAATCTCAAACAGAACACGGCCCGGTTTCACAACCGCAACCCAGTATTCCAGAGCACCTTTACCGGAACCCATACGAGTCTCAGCAGGTTTTGCTGTTACAGGCTTATCAGGGAAGATTTTAATCCAAACCTGACCACCACGTTTGATATAACGAGTCATGGCAACACGGGCTGCCTCAATCTGGTTGGATTTAATCCAAGCAGGTTCCACAGCAACAATACCGTATTCACCGTTTGTAATTTTATTACCTCTCAACGCCTTGCCCGCCATAGAGCCACGGAACTGTTTACGACGTTTTACTCTCTTCGGCATTAACATTATTTATCGCTCCCTTCCTTTTTCGTTTCTTTCTTAGGAAGTACTTCTCCTTTATAAATCCATACTTTTACGCCTAATTTACCATAAGTTGTGTTGGCTTCTGTGAAACCATAATCAATATCAGCACGAAGTGTCTGAAGCGGGATGGTGCCCTCGCTGTAGAACTCGGTACGTGCCATATCAGCGCCGCCCAAACGGCCGGAAACTGAAGTTTTGATACCCAGTGCGCCAGATTTCATTGTTCTGGACATGGTTGATTTCATAGCACGACGGAAGGAAATACGATTTTCCAACTGGGATGCGATATTCTCGGCAACCAGCTGTGCATCGTTATCCGGTCTCTTCACTTCTTTGATGTCGATCATTAATTTTCTGTCTGTGAATCCAACCAGCTCACCTTTTAATTTCTCAATTTCAGAACCGCCTTTTCCGATTACCACACCTGGTTTTGCAGTGTAAATGATAACTTTCACACGGTCGGAAGCTCTCTCGATCTCTATTTTGGAAATGCCTGCATTGTATAATCTCTTTTTCAGGTATTTTCTGATTTTATAGTCTTCAACAAGGTTGTCGGCAAAATCAGCTTCAGCATACCATCTGGAGTCCCAATCAGAAATTACTCCAACTCTTAAACCATGAGGATTTACTTTTTGTCCCATTGTTGCCCTCCTTATTTCTCGTTCAGCACAATTGTAATATGGCTCAGTCTCTTTTCGATTCTGTAAGCTCTGCCCTGTGCTCTCGGTCTGATTCTCTTCATGATCGGTCCTTTATTGGCAAAGCACTCTTCTACATAAAGATTGTCTGGGTTCATACCATTGTTGTTTTCTGCGTTTGCGATTGCTGATTTTAATAATTTCTCTATAATGCTTGAAGCATATCTTGGGTTGTATGCCAGGATAGCTAAAGCAGTGTTAACATCCTTGCCTCTGATAGCGTCTAAAACAAAGCAAGCTTTACGAACAGAACATCTTGCATAAGACAACTTAGCAGATGGTCTTCTGTCTCTCTGTGCTTCGTTTCTTTCTCTTTTAATCTGGGATCTATGTCCTTTAGCCATGGATGCGACCTCCTTTCAATCTGATTCCTAACGTTTTGTTTTTTTCTCGTCTTTGCCGTGTCCTCTGTAGGTTCTGGTTGCAACGAATTCGCCAAGTTTATGGCCTACCATATCTTCTGTAACATAAACCGGTACATGTCTTCTTCCGTCATGTACGGCAATTGTATGTCCTACAAACTGCGGAAAGATAGTGGAACGGCGTGACCACGTTTTAATAACGGATTTGTCTCCAGCCTTCTCCATTGCATCAATTTTTTTCAAGAGATGCTCATCAGCAAATGGTCCCTTTTTTAATGAACGTGCCATAGGTTCTAACCTCCTTCGAATTATTTAGCCCCTTTACCGTCTCTTCTTCTTACGATCATCTTATTGGACGGTTTGTTTTTCTTTCTGGTCTTCAAGCCAAGTGCCGGTTTACCCCAAGGTGTTACAGGGCCCGGACGACCGATACCGGTCTTGCCTTCACCACCGCCGTGCGGATGGTCATTCGGGTTCATGACGGAACCACGAACAGTAGGTCTGATACCCATGTGACGTTTACGTCCTGCTTTACCAATACTGATCAGCTCATGATCAATGTTTCCAACCTGGCCTACCGTTGCACGGCAGATGATCGGAACCATTCTCATCTCTCCTGAAGGAAGTCTCAGGGTCGCATATTTTCCTTCTTTAGCCATTAACTGTGCCGCATTGCCGGCTGCACGAACCAACTGGCCGCCTCTGCCCGGATACAGCTCGATATTGTGGATCTGTGTACCAACCGGAATCATCTCCATCGGCAGACAGTTGCCTACTCTGACCTCGGCATGCTCGCCGTTCATTACCTTATTGCCTACCTGCAGGCCGTTAGGAGCCAGAATATAAGCTTTCTCGCCGTCTGCGTAGCAGATCAGGGCGATATTAGCGCTTCTGTTCGGATCATACTCAATACTCAGAACCGTTGCCGGAATATTGTCTTTTCTTCTCTTAAAATCAATGATTCTATATTTTCTTCTGGAGCCGCCGCCATGGTGTCTCACTGTAATTTTTCCCTGATTATTACGACCAGCCGTCTTCTTTAAAGAAACAAGAAGGGACTTTTCCGGGGTGCTCGTTGTGATCTCGGAGAAATCAGAACCGGTCATATGTCTTCTGGAAGGTGTATATGGGTTATAAGTTTTAATTCCCATTATTTCGCACTCCTTTCACATTCAACTTAAGTGTCTATCTCAAATTTTATAAACCTTCAAAGATTTCGATGTCAGCACTGTCAGCAGTAAGCTGTACAATTGCTTTCTTTCTCTTTGCTGTCTTGCCTGTAATGTTTCCACGTCTGCGGTTCTTACCTTCCAGATTCATGGTATTTACGCTGGCAACCTTCGTGCCGGCAAACATTTTCTCAACAGCCTCTTTAATCTGGTTTTTTGTTGCATCCGGATGAACGGAGAAAGTATACTTCTTTTCGCTCATAGCATTCATACTCTTCTCAGTTACGATCGGAGCGAGAATCACGTCATAATATTTTAAATCTGCCATTATGCGTACACCTCCTCAAGTTTAGCAACTGCGTCTTTTGTAATTACCAGGTTCTCATATTTGAGAATGTCATATACATTTACGGAATTGCTTGTGATTGCTCTTACAGCCGGGATGTTTTTTGCAGAGCAGAGAACTACATCATCTTTATCCGCAATTACAACCAGCGCCTTATTGATATTCAGCCCGGAAAGGACTGATGCCATTTTCTTTGTTTTGATCTCGTCAAATTTCAATTCATCCATTACATAAATTTTCTCTTCATTTACTCTGGATGTCAAAGCGGAACGGATCGCAGCCGCTTTTTCTTTCTTATTCATCTTAAAGGAATAATCTCTTGGCTTCGGAGCAAATACTACACCGCCGCCTTTCCACTGGGGAGCTCTGGTTGATCCCTGTCTAGCATGACCGGTACCTTTCTGTCTCCAGGGTTTTCTTCCGCCGCCGCTTACTTCGGAACGAGTTTTTGCGCTCTGTGTTCCCTGGCGTTTATTTGCAAGCTGTAAAACAACAGCCATATGAACCAAATGTTCGTTAACGTTTGCAGCAAAGACAGCGTCATTCAACTCGATCGTATCAACTGCTTTGCCTTCCATATTGTAAACAGATACGTTTGCCATTAATATGTTCCTCCTTTCTTAAAAGCACTACATTGCTTTTACAGATTCCTTCAGCATAACGATAGATTTCCTGGGGCCTGGAACCGCGCCCTTTACCAGGATCAAATTGTTTTCTGCATCGATTCTTACAACTTCCAGATTCTGAATCGTTACTTTTACCGCGCCCATATGTCCAGGCATTTTTTTGCCTTTGAACACCTTGCTCGGATCAGAAGCTGCGCCATTGGAACCTGCATGTCTGTGGAATTTGGAACCGTGAGCCATAGGTCCGCGGGACTGTCCGTGACGTTTGATTGCGCCCTGGAATCCTTTACCCTTTGACTTTGCAGTAGCATCTACTTTATCGCCTTCTGCGAAGATGTCTGCTTTGATCTCCTGACCAACTGCATACTCTTCTGCGTTGTCAAACCGGAATTCTTTCAGATGTTTTTTGGAAGCGATGCCTGCCTTATCAAACAGACCTTTCTGCGCTTTCTTTACACCGTGAATGTTTCTGACTGTCTTTTTGCCGGTTACGTCCTTTGTGATGATCTTGTCTTTGGCATCGCCAAAACCAACCTGTACTGCACTGTAACCGTCGTTCTCAGCTGTCTTAACCTGTGTTACGACACAAGGACCAGCCTGCAGCACTGTTACCGGAGTTAAAACTCCATCATCATTGAAGATTTGAGTCATTCCGACTTTTGTTGCTAAAATCGCTTTCTTCATTATGAATCTGCACCTCCTGTTAATCTACAGCGGAGCGTTACCTGGTATGCTTAAGCTTGTGCTCATGTACACCTGCGAAACTATCGTTTCTCGGTGTCCGCGGCTTCGCCGCTTCTACATCCGCAGGCTCATCTCGGAACTATCGTTCCTCGATGGCCGTGACTTCGTCACGCCTGCACTTTTTATGCTCATGTACACCTGCGAAACTATCGTTTCTCGGTGTCCGCGGCTTCGCCGCTTCTTTCGGTGCCAAATACGGCATCTCGAAAGCGAGCTTTCCGATGCCGTATTTGGCACCGAAACATTCGCATAAGGTCTAACGCTCATCCTAGATGGTCTACCCGAGTGCTTGGTCTCTCATCGAGCTCTTGGACTCTATATAATAAACCCTAAGGATTACTTGCTATGTTTTTGTTATTATTTTGTTTTCATCTTAATATCGATGTAAACGCCGGCCGGCATTTCCAGTCTGGATAATGCATCAACCGTTTTCTGACCTGGTGTGATGATATCAATCAGTCTCTTGTGTGTCCGCTGTTCAAACTGCTCTCTGGAATCTTTGTACTTATGCACAGCTCTAAGAATTGTAACAACCTCTTTCTTAGTCGGCAGCGGCACCGGTCCGCTCACCTTAGATCCTGTCTTTTTTACAGTTTCAATGATTTTTGCAGCTGACTGATCAACTAACTGATGATCATACGCCTTCAGTGTAATTCTCATTACTTGACTTGCCATAAAAAAAGTCGCCTCCTTTTCGCACTTTTGCAGTACGACAAGCGGTGACTGTACACGTATCCGTGTGTATCCTGTTTAAACACATACCAGAACTCCATAGATGACACTCAGAATATGAGTGCTACACACGTTTTCTGCCCAAAGGCAGAATATTCAACTAGGTACAGTGACTTGTCGCCAGTTTACATAACTTGACATTCGCTCCACGGAAAACCTGCGCCAAAATACCGCGTATTACCCGAATTTTACGCAGCAACCTCACGCTTCTACGCTATCAATGTCACAACATTTGTTATTATATAGGAAAATTCCGGGATTGGCAAGGATTTCTTTTCAATTTCCTTCCAAAAATTTTTCTCAAAGTTTCACAAACTTTTCATTTCTTTTTTGTGCACTTTGTACAAGCCGATCTTTCCCGGTATTTTGTACTGCTTTTACTTCGACGTTCTCTTCTCTCCCGCTATTTCAAATCTGAGCCGAATTTCTATCAGATCCGGCTGACTCTCTTTTTTATAATAGGAAGAAAGACTGATTTAATTCCGTTATAAACTGCATAAATCCTGCAATTTGTGCTGCACAGTTTATGTTTCTTACAGAAATTGACTTTTTATAGTATACCACTTATAATGAAATCTACCAAATTTTTTGTAAGTGCCCATCCGCAGGGTTGGGATAATAGGGAATCAGGTGGGAATCCTGAACAATCGGGTTGCTGTATTTCGGGTGCCCGCCGCACTATGCCATTGCGAAAGCGAGAAGGCGCGGCCGGCGATACACGATAAGTCAGAAGACCTGCTTACAGAATTAATGGATTTGCTTCCCACAGAAGGCAGCCATTAAAATAAATGCCTGTGTCATCTGGCTTTTTTTGATGCTCGTTTTACATAATGGGAGGTTCATTACCGCGCGGTTTCCTGTCTGCAGTATGCAGGGGAGCCGCCGCGCCATGTGCCTCTTTTTGTATTAACAGGCGCTTTTTGTGTGAAGACTATACTTTTTACTTTTGAAAGGAGTCTTTACAAATGAAACAGAAAAAATTCTATTTTCTTATGCTGGCAGTCATCTTAACCTTGGGTGTGCTTCTGACCGGATGCAGTTCGGATAAAACTGCGGGTGATCAGAACGATGTATCCGGGACTGATATTCCGGCGTCCTCAGATGGGGCTGAATCTAAGGATTCGTCCCAGACAACTCCCCATTCCGATTCAGATGCACCAATTCCCCACAGTGACAAATTCAAAGTAAGCGACGGTAAAGTGACTTTTACAGATGCCGCCGGCTCGGAGGTTTCTCTGACCATAAAACCGCAGCGGGTTGTAACTCTGTCCAACAACTGGCACGATCTATGGTTTGACTGCGGCGGTACAGCGGTTGCCCGTGTAGACGAAGAGCTCTGTGCCCTGCGAAACGAGGACGCTAAATCGGTAAAAGTCATCGGCGGTTCCTCCACCGTCTCCCTGGAGGCCGTTCTCGCAGAAAATCCGGACCTGGTTATTCTCGGATCACCGTCCAAAGATGGACAGGACATGGCTGCAGCCTTAAAGGATGCCGGCGTAGAATATCTTCTTTATGATTATGAAAATTTTGAAGGGTTTCTGGAAACGCTGGAGCTCTACTCCATTTTAACAGATCGCTCCGATCTCTATAAAAAATGGGCGGCCGAAACTATTGCCCAGGTGAACGAAGTCCGCGCAATCTGTGCAAAACAGACGCCGGCTCAGATCGTTATGCTGCTTCCCCATGCTACAAATGGTATCTATGCACTGAAAAACAGTGGTTTTCTGGGCAGCCTTCTGGAAGATCTGAACACGGTCAACGTCGCATTCCAGGATGAACGCGGGGAAGATAAAAATTTTGTAATCAGCATGGAGCAGCTTCTTAAGCTGGACCCGCAGTTTGTCCTGTCACGGGGAGGTTCCGGTGACGGCAGTGCGGAGACCGCCACCGGAATCTATGAGTCAAATCCACTCTGGTTTGCATTGACCGCAGTGAAAGAAGACCGTTATCATCATCTCCCATCCGACTTATTCCTGTACAAGGCTAATGTCAGGTATGGAGAGGCTTATGAGTATCTTGCCAGGATTCTTTATCCCGATGCCTTTGCTAATTAGAGGATGTAAACATGATTAAAAAAGACCCGGAGGGCAAGGCCCTTCTTACCCATAAGCATCGCCTGGCACGAATCGGAATCTGCTGCCTCATACTGATGATCGGTCTTTTTCTCAGCATTGCAATGGGTGCGGTAGAGTATTCACTGCCGGAAATTTTTCATGATTTATTTCGGGAATCAGAAGGAGTTAATCATATCATTCTGGCTAATGTGCGGCTTCCCCGCACATTAGTCGGCGGTCTGGCCGGTATGTGTCTGGGGCTGTCCGGGGCTGTCATGCAGGGCATCACCAGAAATCCAATGGCTTCTCCTTCCATTTTAGGTGTAACAAATGGCGCCGCTCTTGTCACCCTGCTGTTGTTTGTCTATTTTCCCTCTGCCCATTATCTGACGCCGGCAGCGTCCATTCTGGGAGCCTTTGTCACCACCATGCTGGTCTATTTTCTCGCCTGGAAGAATGGGGTTGCGCCGGTCCGCTTTATTTTATCCGGAGTGGCCGTCTCCAGTATACTAAATGCCTTTTACAGTGTGGTTTCTGTTCTTCATCCCGATGCAATCCAGGGAATGATCGGTTTCTCCGTCGGCAGTTTAAATGCCAGAACCTGGAATCATTTTATGCTTATCCTTCCCTATGCGCTGGCGGGTCTTATCCTGGTCATGTGTCTTACCAATCGTCTGAACCTTCTTTCCATGGGGGATGAAGTTGCAACCGGACTGGGCCTGAATGTGGAACGCACCCGGCTTCTTTTTATTGTGATCAGCTCCCTGCTTGCCGGAAGCGCAATCAGCGTTGTAGGTCAGATTGCATTTGTCGGTCTGTGCGTACCCCACATTACCAGAATGCTGGTGGGATCGGATTACCGGTATCTCCTGCCCGCTTCCGCCATCAATGGCGCCTCCCTCATCATCTGCTGCGACTGGCTGGCCAGAATTGTGATCCGGCCTGAGGAAATGAATGTAGGAATTATGATAGCCGCTTTAGGAGCTCCTTTTTTTCTATACCTGCTTCGTCGGAAGGGAGGGTATCAGATGTGATACAGGCAGAACATATTTATTATTCTATTGACGGAACGCCAATTCTTAATGATATCTCATTTTCCGCGGAACAGGGCGAAATTGTGACAATTGTGGGTGCCAATGGCTGCGGAAAAAGTACACTTTTAAAAATACTGGCCCGGCTGCAAAAGCCCGACAGCGGTACCATACAGTTTTTTGGAAAACCACTGTCCGCCTATCCCGGAAAAGAGCTGGCCAAACAGCTGGCTATTCTTCCCCAGCACAAACAGGTTCCTCCTGATATGACGGTAGAGCAGCTAGTACAGTTTGGCAGATACCCTTATACGGGGGTTGGCGGGCAGCTGAAACCGGCTGATTTTGCGGCTGTAGACGAGGCACTTAAGCAGACCGGCATGGATCAGTTCCGGGACCGCTCAGTTTCCACTTTGTCGGGCGGGGAAGGCCAGATGGCATGGATTACCATGGCCATCGCCCAGACTCCCAGGATTTTACTTCTGGATGAACCTACCACATATCTGGATATCTGCTATCAATTGGAAGTTTTACAGATGATACGTCATCTAAACCGCTCTCTTTCTCTGACTATCGTCATGGTTCTGCACGATTTAAACCAGGCTGCCGCTTATTCGGACCGGATCTATGCCATGAAGCCTGGTTCCTGTTACTGTTTCGGCGGTACGGAAGATGTGATGTGTGACGATATGTTCCGGGAAGTATTTTCTGTGGAAATGAGAACTTATAAAGCAGGAGCAAAAATGGTATACATACCGGAAAGGATTGTAAAAGATGAACCATGAAATCCGTAAAATAGCAATCTATGGGAAAGGTGGAATCGGGAAATCCACAACCACCTCCAATATTGCCTGCGCGATGGTTAAGCAGGGACTTCGTGTGATGCAGATTGGCTGTGACCCCAAGTCAGATTCTACTATCTCTCACACCCGCGGTCAGAGGATACCCACCGTACTGGACAGCATCCGGGGCCAGAGCGGAGATTTAAAACTGTCAGATATTGTGATTACCGGTGAAGATGGGGTTCTGTGCGTGGAGTCGGGCGGTCCTACCCCAGGCGTGGGGTGCGCCGGCAGAGGTATCATTGCCGCATTTGAAAAACTGAATGAACTGCACGCCTTCGAGACTTATCAGCCCGATGTGGTTCTCTATGATGTACTGGGTGATGTGGTCTGCGGCGGATTTACCATGCCAATCCGCAACGGCTATGCGAAGGAAGTCTTCGTGGTTACCTCCGGAGAAATGATGTCCCTCTATGCCGCCTCCAACATTGCAGCGGCTCTGCATCATTTTCAGGACAAGGGATACGCCAGATTCGGCGGACTGATCGTAAATGCCAAGGGGTTCCCGGGGGAGGAGGCAAATATCCGGAAAGCCGCAGAGGAACTGGACACTAAAGTATTATGTTCTCTCTCCAGAGATCCTCTGGTACAGCAGGCGGAGAATCAAAATCGCACCGTTGTCAGTGCATTTCCCGAATCCGATCTTGCCCATCAGTATCAATCCCTGGCCAAACTTCTGGGGTGTGAAGTGTTATGAATACAAGCAGCGGCTATAGATTAAAAAAACTCTCAGAAATCCAATCTTACTCCCACATTGTAAGTCCGTCTGCCGCCATACGGCGGGGAATGCACTGTCCGCTCTTTGGCTGCACTCTGCTCATGCAGCAGCTGGAGCACACTGCCGTAATTATAATGGGGACGGAAGAATGTGGGTTTTACAGCAAAGAAATCTTGAAGGTAGTAAATCCGGAACACTATATGGAAGCCCCGGTTTATTGCTTCACTCTGGAAGAGTCTGATATTATCTTCGGTTGTGAAAAACAACTGCTTTCTCTGATTGAGGAAATTGAGAAAAAAGACAGCCCGGAAATCATCTATTTGGTGTCCACCTGTGTTACCGCTCTCATTGGGGAGGATATGAAGGGGTTAATTCGCAAAGCCGGTTTTCTGACCCAGGCCGCTGTTTTCTGCGTGGAAGCAGACAACTTCCGGCAGAACAGCCACGTGGACGGTATGAGTGATATGACCGCTGCCCTTGCCGGTCGGATGGCTGCCTGTTCCGAAGATCACCTGGGCGTCAATCTCCTGGGCATCCGTGAGGAAGATTGGAGGTCTGCTGAATTGGGGCGGTATTTGGCCCGCCGCGGCATCCCTGTCCGGGCCGTTCTGCCAGGTGAAGCTTCTCTTAATGCATTGAAGGAAGCTCCGAAGGCTGCTCTGAATCTCGTGTTGGATTCCATCGGTCTTAAGCTGGCTAAAAATATGGAGGCCCTGGGCATCCCCTATCAGGTATTTGGCAAATACGCTGATCCCGACCGAATCAAGGCAGCTTACCAGAATCTGGAACAGCGCTTACAGCTTGAACCGGATGAGGAAATCGACCGGGCTGCCGTACATACAAAAAGAGTCTGGGAAAAGCTCCGGCACCTGCCGGCCCCCATGCGCCGAATCATTTATACCAATTCACCCCTGATTACCTTTGACACCTGTCTGCTGCTTCACCGCCTGGACTTTGAGATATTAGCCTGCTTTACCATCAGCTACAATGACTTTGACAGAGAATTGTTTGAGGAATGTAAAGCCTCCGGCATGAATCCTTATATGGCGCTTCTGACAGATTTTGGCATGACAGAAAGCTTGTGCGGACAGTTAAAACCCGGCTGCTATGTGGGCCGGGGCTATAAGAACCGGCTGGATGCCATGGGTATCCGCATGATATCCCCGGAGGGTTTTCCGAAAGAAACCGGGTTTGCTCTAAGCGCCGCTATGGCGGAATATTTCTATGAATCCTGCACTGACGAGAGGAGGGATTGTGATGGCAGTCTACCGCTATCTTCCGATTCCCAGTGACCGAATGGGCTTTCTGTGGGCCGTCACCGGTATTGATGGCATTGCCGTACTGGAATTCGGCCCCATGGGGACCACCAACTTTGCCACCCGGCATATGGAAGAAGCCCCTATTTATTCGACACATATTACAGATTCCGTTCTCACCTTCGGCGACAGCCGTCCGTTAGAGAAGGCACTCGCAGAACTGGAGAAACGGATTTCCCCGAAAATAATCTATGTCATGCAGTCCGCAGTTACCTCCATCATCGGCTTTGATATGGAGTCCTTCTGCTCAGAACAGCAGTCAGAACATCGGGCCAAGTTAATCCCTGTCTCCCTGTCCGGCCTGTCAGGGGACTATACAGACGGGCTTGCAAAGGGAATGGTGTCTCTGGTCCGTGAATTCCTGAAACCGGCAAAGCAGAAGAAAAATGTTTTTCATATTCTGGGCGCCTCCATTGATTATGCCCGAATCCGTCCGGACGTGGATGAGATCGTCCGGCTGATGAAAGGGGCGTTTGGCTGGACTCCCGGCCTGATTCTTCCCTGCCTTGCGGACTTGGAAACACTCTCATCCTGTGCGGAAGGAAGCTTGAGTCTGGTACTGCGAAAAGAAGCCCTGCCGGCTGCCAAGTTATTAAAAGAAGAAGCCGCGATTCCCTATCTGGAGGGGCAGCCCTACGGTATTCAGGGAACCATCCGGTGGCTGGAAGAAATAGGACAGGCCTGCGGCCAGAGTCCCGATCCTCATTTCATACAGCAGGAAACAAGGCGTCTGTCCGCCCTTGCAGTACCCGAACTTGCCGGCGCTTGTATCGTAAGCGAAAGTTCCATGGCCGCCGCCCTGTCCCGCTTCCTGAAAGAAGAACTGAACATCAGCAATGTAAAAGCCCTCGCTTTCGAAAAGAAAAAGCATTCAGAATGGACAGAACCGATTGAGCAATATGAAGAAACAGCCGCGGACACCTGGATTCGGGAACAGCACCCGGAATTGCTCCTGGGGAACTCGGTCGTCACAGAAAGAAACTTCGGTTATCATCCCTGCCGGCTGGCCATCCAAAAGCCCTTCGGCATACCAAACCAGGACCCGCCCCTAAAGCATGGATATCTCGGTTTTCAGGGATATCAGAATCTAATAGAAGACATTAAAAGCCAAAACAGGCGCCGCTAAAAGCGACGCCTGTCATATCTGCGAGTTCCTCTCTACTTTTTCACCAAGCCGCAGGCTTGTTTCCACTGCCCACCGGGCATTTTCACTGTTCCGAAGGAATTTTCACTTGCCCTTCCATTCTTCATTATTCCTTCTTCATTATTCCTTATTCCCTCTTCCCTCTTCATCACACCATCTTCCCGTTGCTCCGCAGGGCAGGATAAGCCCATTGCATTTTACCGGCAGACCGATCTCATCCGCCGTTACCGTTCCTCCCAGCTTTCGTTCCTGAACCAGCACTGTATTTAGCATATAGGATAACACCGCAGGCTGTAATCCGGTGGTATAAGAATTAATCAGAAAGAACAGCGGCTTCTGTGTCAACACCTTTGCACACAGCTGAATAAATGGAAAAATCTGTTCCTCGATCTTCCAGATCTCTCCCTTCGGTCCTCTCCCATAGGACGGCGGGTCCATAATGATTCCGTCGTATTGGTTCCCTCTGCGTATTTCCCGCTCTACAAATTTCACACAATCGTCTACCAGATAACGGACCGGCGCATCCTTCAGCCCGCTGGCCGCCGCATTTTCCTTCGCCCAGTTCACCATGCCCTTGGAGGCGTCCACGTGGGTGACAGAAGCTCCGGCCGCAGCCGCGGAGACCGTTGCACCCCCGGTATAGGCAAACAGGTTCAGTACCTTGACCGGCCGGTTTGCTTTTTTGATTTTTTCGGAGACCCAGTCCCAATTCACGGCTTGCTCCGGGAACAGCCCGGTATGCTTAAAGCTAAACGGCTGTAAATGAAAAGACAAATTCCGATAGGATATCACCCAGCGTTCCGGGAGATGAAAGAATTCCCATTCCCCGCCGCCCTTGCTGCTCCTGTGATAGTGAGCGTTTCTGGTCTTCCACTCCTTCAAAGTCTTCGGTGTATTCCAGATCACCTGAGGGTCAGGCCGCACAAGGATATAGTCTCCCCAGCGCTCCAGCTTTTCTCCCTGCGATGCATCCAATACCTGATAATCGTTCCATCCATCTGCCAGCCACATTGTTTTATCCCGCTTTCTTCTATATTCAAGTACGCCTCGGCGTACTTGAAGCGAGCCGCACGTCATGCTTTGCATGACATAATACATCTGTGCGGCTCTGCAATCCGCCGGGGGCTTTATCTTGGAAGGAGACTGGGCTCCCACCAAGACGAATTTGTTATTTACTCACCACCTATAGAGGGGGGAGTCTTATCTACTTCCATGATCAACTAAAATTCACTTTTCCTAACATACAATAGATAGGTCTTTCTTGTCAATATAAAGGACAAAGACTTTTTCCAGGACGTCAAAAAGGCGGACACCTCCTACAGGCGCCCGCCTTTTGTTGCTGCTCCTGTCCGCCCGCCCCCGCTGGACGGACAGGAGCGCCGAAGGTATATTCTCAGGGACTATGCCCCGAGGTAAGCCCTCTTTACTTCCGGATTTACCAGCAGTTCTTTCCCGGTTCCGGTCAGAATAATCTTACCGGTCTCCAATACATAGCCCCGGTCCGCTATGGACAGTGCCATAGAAGCATTCTGCTCGATCAGCAGGATTGTCTTGCCCATATCCCGGATTTTCAGAATCAGTTCAAAGATATCTTCCACTATGATAGGCGCCAGGCCCAGGGAAGGCTCATCCATCATAATAATATCCGGGTCCATCATCAGTCCCCTGGCAATTGCAAGCATCTGCTGCTCACCGCCGGAGAGACTGCCGCCCGCCTGGCCGGAACGCTCTTTCAGCCTTGGAAACAGAGCGTACTGTTCTTCAATCAGCTCTGCAATCCTCGGTTTTTTCAGCTCCTTATTTCCCAGTGTGCCTGCGATCAGATTCTCATAAACCGACAGGGAAGGGAATATTTTTCTTCCCTCGGGAACATGGCTTAACCCCATATGTACAATCTTATCAGGGGCCGTCTTAGTGATGTCCCTGTCCTTGAACGTAATCTTTCCCTCCGCCTTTTGCACCAGTCCGGAAATGGCCATCAGCGTGGTTGTCTTCCCGGCTCCGTTGGAACCGATCAGTGTGATAATTTCATTTTCATTTACTTCGATATTGGCATCTACCAACGCGGAAATATAGCCGTAGTTTACCGAAAGGTTTTCTATTTTAAGCATCTGTTTCATGAGCTGCACCTCCCGTCATCATTCCTTTACCGAAGTAAGCTTCATTTACAAGGGGATCTGCTTTTACTTCATCCGGAGTTCCCTCGCATATTTTCTGCCCGAAATTCAAGACCAGAATACGGTTGCAGGAATTCATCACGAACTTCATATCATGCTCAATTACCGCGATGGTATATCCATCTGCATTCAGCATTTTAATAAATTCCATCAGAGACTGTGTCTCCAGCGGATTCATACCAGCAGCCGGTTCATCCAGCAGCAGAATATCCGGGTCCAGCGCCAGCGCTCTTGCGATCTCTACTTTTCTCTGCATACCGTAGGCAAGATTCCCGGCCATCGTATCTCTGAATTCAATCAGACCGATTCTCTCCAGAATCTCCTCCCCTTTTTCAATCGCATACTTTTCGTCCTGTTTGTATGTCTTTGTGTGTAAAATGGAGTCGAACATATTCGTCTTCGTCTGGATGTGGCATCCGATCTTCACATTGTCCAGAACGCTCATGAACTTGAACAGCTGAAGGTTCTGGAAGGTTCTGGCCATTTTCTTATGGGCAATGCGCTCCGAGCTTAATCCGGTAATATTCTCTCCGTTTAAAAAGACCTCCCCCTTTGTGGGCGGATAGTTTCCGGTGCACATATTAAAAAATGTGGTTTTTCCGGCGCCGTTCGGACCGATGATACCGAAGATATCGCCTTTCATAACCTTCATATCCACATTTTCAACCGCTTTCAGACCGCCGAAGTATTTGCACAAACCAATCGTTTCCAGGACAGGGGTCTGATTCGTATTGTTCTTCTTTGTTTCACTCACGGCTGCCCACCTCCATTCGAAACGTTGACCTTATTCTTCGTCTTCTCTTTTCTTCTCTTAATCTGCCCGCCGGCAAGGATGGAGTTGGAAGCTCCGGCAAGACCCTGCGGACGCACCCACATCATAAAGATAATGATCAGCGCATAGATTACGTAACGCCAGTTCTCCAGGAAACGGAGCGCCTCTGTCAGTACCGTTACGATCGCAGACCCGATCACCGGGCCCACCAGAGTACCCTGGCCTCCGATTACAACCATGGCCAGGACATTAAATCCGGTATCTGTGGTAAACTGGGATGCCTCTATGTAATTAACAAACGGTGCATAGGCAGCGCCGATGACGCCGGCCCAGAAAGCGCCGTACATAAAGTTCAGAGATTTGTAGAAGTTGGTCTGTACGCCCAGGGATTTCGCGGCCACCTGATCCTCGCGGATCGACATCCACGCACGGCCCACTCTGGATTTTAGCACCCGGTGTGTGATAAACAGGAACAGCACGCCCAGGAACAGGAAAATGAAATAATAATATTTCGGTTTGAACATATCCAGGCCGAACAGCTCCGGGTACGGGATTTTTTTAATTCCCAGAGAACCTCCGGTCACCGGAGTCCAGGTCTGGGCTATGATTCGTATGATCTCCGAAGCTCCCAGCGTTACAATAGAGAGGTAAATACCCGACAGCTTCAGCGTAGGCAGACTCACCAGGAAGCCCACCAGCATAGCCATCAGTCCGGCAAGCGGCAGAAGCAGCCAGAAGCTGATCCCAAACCGGGTAGACAGTATCGCGCAGGTATAGGCCCCGATACAGAAAAATCCCGCCTGGCCCAGACAGGTCTGCCCGCTGTAGCCGTTGATGGCGTTTAAGGAACCCGCCAATGTGGCATACATCATAATGTTGCAGAGATACCGGAGCAATACTGCTTTCTTAATCACAAACGGCAGAATAATGGATATAACCAGCAGAATAAGAAAGACCAGCACTTTGTGTTTGGAATAAAATTTCTTGATCGCTTCCATCTATACTCTGACCCCCTTTTTGCTGACGAATCCCTGAGGTCTGACAAGCAGAATGATAATCAGGAAGCCGAATGCGAAAATATCACGGAATGTTGCCGACGAGATTGTAATACCAATATTTTCGATCAGGCCGATACACAGACCGCCCAGAGCCGAAAAACGGATATCTACCAGACCGCCCAGCACAGAAGAAGCAAATGCCTTCATACTGTAGGATGCACCCATGGTTGCCGATACCGAATAATAGTAGATTGCCAGCAGGATACCGGCGATACCGCCGAACCCGCAGCCGATACAGTTGCCTACCATCGCGGTTCTCTTCACATTAATTCCCATCATGTAAGCCGCATCCTTGTTCTGGCTGACTGCACGCAGCGCAATGCCCCACTTTGTCTTATTAAAGAACAGAGTAAGTGCAACCGCAAATATAATAACCAGAGCAATGATAACAATTTGAAGAAGCTTGATATCCAGGTTTATCCCGAAAATATGGAACGTAAATGTCTTGTTGTCGATAATATTTAAGACAGGTTTTGTCTCCGGCCCGAAGACGATCTGAGCCAGGTTTTTGATCAGCATGCTCATACCGATGGTACAGAGCAGCGAAATATGCCTGGGAGCGTTGAAAAATCTCTCATAGCATAGTTTATATACAAAGATACCGATTATAAACGATCCCGCAAACGCGGCGATGATAGCAAGTACCAGGTTGTTGTTGGCTAAAAGGAAGACATAATAAGCTGAAAACGCACCGATCATCATGACTTCACCATATGTAAACGTAACCATTCCGACCACACCTACGATAACGGAATAGCCGATTGCCATCAGCGCATATATGGAACCCTGGCACAACCCATTAATTAATTGATTGAAAAAATATTCCATAGAATTCCTCCAAATTTACCCCCGGACTCTATTTATATGGGATACCCCCAGCACTGCATCTCCGGCAGTTCTGACTCCCATGTAAAGAGCAGGCTGCCCTGACCGCCCCGGTTAAATACCGGAGCAAACGGTCGGACAGCCGGCTGAATATTACATCATTTTAAATTTATCCAGGTTATTTATGCCTGACAATCACACGCCTGCTGCGCCGTATTCGAAGCCTTCAAGAACGGTCCATTTACCTTCTTTCAGTCCGCAGATCATATAATTACGTTTGATATCACCAGCTTCTGTAAATACGATCTGGCCGGTAACACCTTCATAGGTATTGGATGCAAGCGCATCGCGGATGGCGTCACGGGTCACTTCTCCGTCGCCGATCTTCTCGATCGCGTTTGCAATCAGATAGATACAATCATATGCACAAGCCGGATGAATCGTCGGGCTGAAACCTGCACGGCTTTCAAACTCGGTCTTCCAAGCGGTCAGTTCTGCATCATTCTCATCAAAGAAGAATGGGCTCGTTAAGATCAGGTTATCCTTATCGGTCAGCTGGTCCGCTACCTGAGCACTGGTTCCAGGTCCAAGTGCAACATGCTGAATCTCCCAGCCTGCGGCATCTGCCTGGTTAAAGATCTGTGCAACCGCGTCGCCCTGATCCATAACTACCAGAACGTCCGGATTTGTGGCTTTCATCTTGGTAATCAGGGAACTGAAGTCCTTCTCACCGGTAGCATAGGTTTCTACCGTAACGTCAAGGCCTTCTACCTTAGCCTGTTTTTCAAAGTTGCTGTAGCAGGAAAGGCCCCAGTCGCTGTCTACACGGATAACCGCAATCTTCTTAGCTTCCAGGTATTTGTTCAGGATATATTTGGCAAGGAAAGGCGCTTCAACGTCCTGACGACCCATGATACTGAAACAGTACTCACTCATTTCCGCATAGTCGTCAGCAGACGCTGTCGGGCTGAGCTGTACAATTCCGTAACGGTCAACGATTTCTGCGTTTGCTTTACAAGCGCCAGATGTGAAATCACCAAGAATCGCCATGATTTCATCATCTTCTGCAAAGTCTGTACACAGTGTGGAAGAGGTAACCGGATCGCCCTGGGAATCTTTTATTTCGATCTCCAGCTTGTATCCATTCGCTCCGCCTTTGGCATTGATCTCTTCAATCGCCATCGCGAAACCTACCTGGAAGCCTTTTCCATACTCGGCATAATTGCCGGTAAGAGGAGCAAGGCCGCCCAATTTAATGGTTCCCTTGAAATCGTCGGAGCCGGAATCTTTATCCGCATCATCCTTCTTATCATCCGTAGTTGTCTGTCCGCCGGTCTGCTGGCTGTCATCTCCGGCATTATCATCCTTTTTGGAACAGCCGGTCAGACTACCTACCACCAGTGCAAGGCACAGAAGCAATGCAACAAGCTTTTTTGTTTTCATATTTCTTCCTCCTTTTAAATAATTAAAACGTCAACAAAGTTTGCGGATGCATTGCATCCGCTCACTTCCTTGCCGTAACCGATTCATATGTAAAGTCAATCAGCTGTCTGATTCCTTATTTATGGAAATGCAGTTTGCAGGTTGGACATCCCTTCGCAATCGTATCGGTCAGATCCAGCTTTAAGCCGTTTTCTGCTGCAATTCCTCTGTCTCCGTCCATTGCCATATCGCAAAGCTTTGCACAGGTCTCATCGTCAAAGCCCAGCTTCTGCCATGCACTTACCAATGGACAGTAGTGGAATTCGATCTTTAAATCATCCTTTGTGCACTCTGTTACGTCCATCTGGAACGTGGTCTTACCAAGATCATCTAAAAATGCCGCGCAGAACTGGCTGCAATCTGTGGAATCCTCACAAGCCGCCTTAAAATTAGCTCCATGTACATGACCTGTACGGGTGATTGCTTTTCTGGCGATTGTCTCTGCATCCACACCTGCTTTAATCCCCTCATCATAGGTAAGTCCCATCCAGGTTGCTCTGTGCTCAATTGCCTTTCTGTTGATTGCCACCTTCTCATCGCTGAATACCAGTGATAAATTCTTAATGTTTGACATAGTAAATTCTCCTCCTTCGACTTTTTCCGTGTTTCATTTCCATTTGGTTTACTGCCAAATCTTAGGCTAATCATATCAGTATCATGAAACAGTGTCAACGAAATTTAGTATTTTTGTCATTCTTTTATAAAATTTATTAATTTTATTATGCATCTTGCCCAAACAACTTATTTTTATAAGGTAATCTTGTATCTCTTTTGGTTACGGCTGGTATGTTCAGTCCGTTTCTCTTTGTTGACTTTTATTGACGATTATTGACAATTTTCACGCTTCTTGATATGATCATTTTGTATGACATATGAATAAAACGTGTTAATTTTCTTTGGTTCAAGGCTGGTCTTCTTCCGTCTGCTGACGGGAAGGCTTTCTTGAATTTTTGTTATTTTATACTTATAGCCGGTCTGTAACTATGCCGCTAAAGAATGTACCACTTATGTTTCCACACTTATGGAGGATACGCGATGACCAGGGACTCATCCAAGAAAAACACCTTAAAGAAGCAGATTTATGCCTCTGTACTTACCGACATCATGCACAGTGTATATCTTCCGGATCAGGTAATTACAGAAAAGGCACTGATGGAAAAATTTGATGTGAGCCGGGCGCCGGTGCGGGAAGCTCTGGTGGAGTTATGCAATGAAAATATTCTTCACAGCATTCCCTGCTATGGCTATAAGGTTACTCCCCTTTCTCAGGAGTATATTAAGAGCGTTCAGGAGTACCGCATTACGCTGGAGTGCGGTTTTATGTCACGCAGCTGGAACTGTATCACACCAGAGCATTTAAAGACGCTTGAGGATATCATGTTTTCTGAGAAATACAGGGACGGCGCAGAATACGATGCCTTTACCCATTGGGAGAACAATATTGAATTTCATCTGACACTCATGTCCTGTTACAACAATGATTATGCCCTGGGCCAGCTCCGCTCCGCTCTGACCGTTCAAAAAAGGGCCTACGCCCAGATACTATGGGAACGCTGGCATAAACAAATTTTTGCGGAATCCGCCGGGCTGCATCAGGAGATACTGCGGGCTATCCGCAAAAATAATCTTCCTCTGGCTATGAAGCTTCTGGAGTCAGATATACGCAGTATTTAATGAATCGGTTTCTTAATTTTATTCATGCAACTTCGAAACATGTCTTATATAGTTTAAGAGAGCCTCTGTATCGTGACAGATCAGATGGCTCTCTTTGTATATTTACTACTATACATAAAATATTAATAATATCTTATTTTGTATCCTTAAGCCCCTGTTTTCCTTGACGCTCTGTCGAAAAAACACTAAACTGGTTATAGATAAAACAGTGCAGGCGGTAAGGTGGAACACATACCTTAATACTGGGTTTTTTGTACTGTTTCATCATCAGCAGCACTATGTATAATATAAAATAAGGGTATCAAGTCTGTGCTTTGGTTAGCACTCAATTAAAAGGAGGATATTCATGGGAATTTTAGCAAGATTCAAAGATATTATGGCAAGCAACATCAACGCACTTCTGGATAAGGCCGAGGACCCGGAGAAAATGATTGATCAGTATCTTCGGAATCTGAATTCAGACCTGGGAAAAGTTAAATCAGAGACGGCTGCCGTGATGGCAGAGGAACAACGTGCCAAACGGGCACTGGATGAGTGTTCATCGGAGATTGCCGCCTTACAGAACTATGCTGTAAAGGCACTGGAAGCAGGCAACGATGCCGACGCAAGATCGTTCCTGGAGAAAAAGGCGAATTTTACAGAAAAGGAAGCCGGATTAAAGCAGGCTTATGAGCTGGCTCACACCAATGCGGAACACATGAAAGAACTGCACAGCAAACTGGAATCCGATATCTCACAGCTGAATTCCCGCCGGGAAGTAATCAGGAGTAAAATGGCTGTTGCCAGGGCCCAGGAAAAGATAAATGACATGACATCCTCCGTTGCCGACTCCAATCGTTCCATTTCCGCTTTTGAGCGTATGGAAGACAAGGCCAATATGGCGCTGGATAAAGCGAATGCCATGGCTGAGCTGAATAAGCCAGCCGATACCATCGAGGATCTGAAGTCTAAATATGACTCTACCTCCGCCGGCAGCAGCGTGGACGACGAACTGGCCGCGTTAAAAGCCAGCCTGAATAAAAATAATTAATGCGGGGACGGCATCTGTTTATCAGAACCGTTTTAAACGGATGCTCCGTTGTATCAGGCCGCAGCCCTGTGCAGTGCAATTGCACGCACAGCCTGGCTGCGGTTCTCATTCCAATAGTGCGGCGCAAAATATGCCGGCTTAATGATTCGATTCAATAAGTCGTTATCCGACGTTTGATTCATTAAGCCGGTAAACGGCGTTTGATTCATTAAGCTGGTAACCAGCGTTTGATTAACAGGAAAGGAACACGCAACAATGGTGCTACAATATAAGTGTCCCAATTGCGGCGCTGATATGGTCTTTGACAGTGAGTCCGGCATGCTGGTCTGTGACAGCTGCGGAGCGAAGCAGCCGGCGGATCAATACAAAGACCCATCCGGAGAACGGGATCAGCCTGCCTCAACACTTCAGGATACCAGGGAATATCAGTGCAACAACTGCGGAGCCGTCCTGATTACGGACAAAGACACCACGGCTACAACCTGCAGCTTCTGCGGGGCGCCTATGATTTTGAACGACCGCTTAAGCGGATCTCTTGCTCCTGCCAAAATCATTCCTTTTTCCATCAGCAAAGAGGAAGCCCAGGCTGCGTTTAAAAAGTGGTGTAAAAACGGGCTCCTTACCCCCAAGGATTTTATGACGGCCGACCGGATTAAAAATATAACAGGGATCTACGTCCCATTCTGGCTTTATGATGTTCATACAGATGCCGTACTGGAGGCAACCTGTACAAGAGTCAGAAGCTACTCGCGGGGAGATTATATTTATACAGAAACCTCTTATTTTGATGTTTTCCGGCAGGCAGATTTAAAATATCTAAAAGTTCCGGCCGATGCTTCGGAGAAGATGAACGATGAGCTGATGGATAAGCTGGAACCCTACCGCTATGACAACCTGAAAGATTTTAATACTCCGTATCTGGCCGGTTTTATAGCAGAAAAATATAACTATACGGATCAGGACCTTCTGGGCCGCATGAAAGAACGAGTCCGGCAGTATGCCGGTTCCTACCTGAATGGTACGATTGCCGGGTACTCTACTACTTCTGTGCGGAGAGAGGACGTCCGTTTTACCGAACAGGACGCCTACTATACGCTTCTGCCGGTATGGATGGTATGCTATGATTACAAACAGTCGGAACATGTTTTTGCCATGAACGGCCAGACAGGAAAGATTGTGGGCAAACCTCCTCTCTCCAAAAAGAGGATGGCCGGCTGGTTCGCCGGGATTGCGGGAGGTACATTCCTGCTTATCAAGTTAATCGCCTTTTTGATTGGGGGTGTTTTCTTTTGAAAAGCCGGTACATAACCTCTGCTCTCGTATTATTCCTGTTAGTGGCTCTGATGGTTCTGTCACCGAAGACCGCTAACGCTTATGACCCGTCGATCCGTCATGTCTATGATGATGCCGGTCTGCTGACAGAGCAGGAAATCAATCTCATCGAGGAAGCCGCAGTAAAATACGGAGCAAAGCGCAACATAAATTTCTTTGTTCTCACCACCCTGGATACAGGAAATGACACGGAAGGCTATTCCGAATCCTTCTACGGTGACTTTATCAACGAACATGGAGAAACGGAGAAAGATTGCGTCATTCTTACAATCGACATGGGCTTTCGATATGCGGATGTATCCGGTCAGGGAACAGCAAAAACAAAACTGGACAACGACCGCTGTACAAAAATATTTGATAAACTCTCATCCGACTTGAGCCGTCAGGATTACTATGGAGCCTGTATGACCTATCTGAAGCTGGCCAACCGGTACCTTCAATTTCGGCCCGGGGTCAATCCGGATCTTATTTTCTTCCGGACCTGGTTTCAGGTATTTGCAGCACTTTTGGTGGGCGGAATTTCCCTGGCATGTATGGTTTCCGGACGTGGAGGCCGTATGACGGCAGGCCAGTCCACATACCTTGATCCCGCTCATTCCCGTCTTACCGGACAGCGTGATACGTATCTGCGTACCACGACAACCCGCACCAGAAAGGCTTCCAGCTCCAGTTCAGGAGGAAGCTCCGGCAGATCCTCAGGCGGTGGCGGTGGTGGCGGAAGCCACGGAGGAGGACACTTTTAAAAACCAAGCCATGCAAGAAGGAAATGATAAACTGCATGGAGGAACTTGTTTCTCCAGACAGTTTTATCATTTCCTTCGTATAAGGCGCAGCCTTAAGCGAGTAAATACGCAGTATTTGCGAGCTTGTATGGCTTGCCTCAGTAAAATCTAATCCAGATAGAAAGGACAAATACAAATGGGATTATTCAAACGACAATTTGCCAATGTAGTTGAATGGCAAGAATTTCGGGACGATATGATATTTTATAAATGGAGTGAAAATGAGCTTAAAAAAGGCAGCCGCCTGATTATCCGTCCCGGACAGGATGCTATCTTTCTGGCAAACGGTAAAATAGACGGTATTTTTACCGACGAGGGCGACTACGACATAGAATCCGAAATCATACCGTTTCTGTCCGTATTAAAAGGTCTGAAATTCGGTTTCAAGACCGGAATGCGGGCCGAAGTGCTTTTCGTCAACACGAAAGAATTTCAGATCAAATGGGGGACGAAAAATGCTGTCCTGGTTCCGGCCCCCAATCTTCCCGGCGGTCTTCCAATCCGGGCAAATGGAACGCTTACCTTCAAGGTAGTGGACTATGTCGGTCTCATTGACCAGGTGGCCGGTGTGAAAAACCAATACTATGTGGAAGATGTCAAGCTGCGTATTACCGCGGTTTTAGATCAGCTGCTTATGAAACATATTGCCGGAAAGGGCAAGGATATGTTCAATCTGCAGGCAAATGCTTCCGAAATTTCATCCGGAATACAGGATGATCTGAATATGGAATTGATGAAACTGGGCTTAAAGGTGACAAACTTTAATGTTATGAGCTTTAATTATCCTCAGGAAATCCAGGATATGATAACCAAGAATGCCTCCCACAGCATGATCGGAAATATGGGAACGTATCAGCAGGTTTCCATGACAGATGGCATGGCTTCCGGAAATATAAAGGGAGGCGGCGCTGCCGCTGATATGGCCGGTATGATGATGGGAATCAATATTGCCAAGGATATGATGAAGACTATGGAAGATGCAGGTTCTTCTGCCGGCAGCCCTGCCGACGGGAAGAAACCTAATTTCTGTCCTAACTGCGGCGCAAAGACAGAAGGAGCCAATTTCTGTCCCAATTGCGGACAGAAGCTGTAATCGTAATAAAAGAAATAAAGTTAGAAAGAACTACACCCCGAACCGGTTTTTACCGGCCGGGGTGTAGTTCTTTCTATGGGGGTATGTCTCTGGCAGACATGAAGAACTCTCTTTGACTTCATTTTAGTATACTCTTGCAATTAACGGGAAAATATCAGTATTCGCTGCGGCTGGTCAGAAGTGTCTGCCCAAACCAGGATTCTGCCGCCCGTTTTCAGATCGTCTCTTGTCACAATATTCTTCGTAAGATAAGGACTCAGCTCACAGTCTGCATTCACCTTTAATGTATCCCCCTTATCTGTACTGAGGAATGTGACTCCGTCTTCCTTTATCACTTTTGTGATCTCATAATAGGATGGCACCTTGTAATCGGCAGGAATTCCGCACAAAATCAACTGAGCGTTGGTGATCGGCGGCAAACTTAATGTCATTGCCAGATCGGTATATACGTAAACTGTTTCATTCGCCTTTAGATCCTTAAGGTCCACCGGCAGTCCTTTCACCGCATCCAGCACCAGAGTATCCTCGGTTATATTGAGCACGATTTCTTTGTTTGGAAGCCGATCATCTGTACAGGTGAGCAGATATCTGCCGGTCTCATCTTTACCTAAACTTCCCCACTGCAGCACATTCACCGGTCTCGTCTTAGCCCCTTCCATTATTTCCTGGAACGAAGGCATGATGAAATTGTAGGGTATATTGCACAAAATAACCCGTGCATTGGAAATAGGCGGCATACTTCTTGTCATTACCCGACTTGTGTATGCGTAGAGAGTTTCACCGTAGTCAATATCCTCCGCCTTGACCGGAGTCAGGCTTGCAGCATCCAGAATCAGGGTATCCTCCGTAATATTCAGTATAATTGAAGGGTACGGGTTCTGTTTGTTAGGATGATCAAGAGTAATTCGATCCGCCTTCTGCTCTGCCATCCGGCCGAACACCATAACAAGCCCTGTGGCTTCCTTATCATAAGCTCCTGTCGTTTTTGAAGCTGCTTTTGCCTCTGCCTCTGGGACAGACTGGCCGCTGCCGGCCGCCAGCATTGCCGCACATAGCAAAAGTGCTGCAGTTCTCTGTATCCATTTCTTTTTCATCTTGTCTTCCTCCTTTTATTATCACTCTGATATTTCTTAATTCTCTATCCAGCTGTCCAGAAGGGCGGAACACTCATCCGATATCTGGTAGGAACCGCCGCCCATCAGAATCTTCTGCCGGGACAGCACCGTCAATTCCATCTGTGTACCGTCATTCAGGAAAAAGCGAAGCTGAATCATATCATCCGACATTCCGACTTCTCCCGGCTGCTCCTCCTGTGATTCTTCCAGCAGACCCGCCAATTTTCCAAGCAGTCTTCCGGAAGTAATACTAGCCAGGCACTCACCATTTGACATGTCTGTCAGCTCCAGCCGTTCCGTCTTCCTCCCCAGCTGCGCCGGTTCGAATAATTCCTTGGCGGGCAGTAACGAACCATCTGCATAGGAGACAGCCTGAGCCAGATAGCACCGTTCCTCCCACACTACACCCAGACGAAACGCCTCTTTGTAGACGGATAAGCGGTAAATCTCACCGCCCTCGGCGTAATTCGCTGTAAAATCAGCACCTGCATCTGCCCCATTGTTTCCCGATGTTACGGAATCGGAAGATACAAGGGTACCCAGATTTTCCTTCAGTTTTACCTGGGACAGATCGTATTCCGCCCCATCCGACAGGAATTCATACCGAAGGCCGTTATAGTTGAAATATTTACTCTCTTCCATCCTGACAGCCAGAAACGCTCTGGACTGCTGCTCCTGAGCTACAGCGGGCTCCGGCACCAGAGAAATCCTGGGCTGGCGCTGTGGTATCAGCAGCAAAATAAGGATAATAGCAGCCATAGAAACAGCCGCCTTCCACAGCAGTGCACCTCTGTGATATCGCCGAACTCTGCCTGGTTCTTCCTTTACCCTGTCCAGGATACCAGATAACATGCGTTCTCTCTGAGCGGGATCGGGGCCGACGCCCTTCAGGCTGCGGATTAATTCTTCTCTATTCATCCAGCCCACCTCCCAGCCTGAGCTTAAGCATTTCTCTTCCCGTATGTAACTGCGATCTCACCGTTCCCTCTTTCCGGTGCAGGAGTCCGGATATCTCTTTCGTAGAATATCCCTCATAGTAGTATAGATAAACCGGCAGGCGGAACCGTTCCGGAAGCCCGATTACTTCTTCCAGCGTCTCATCATATTGATGTTCTGCTGTCAGCTGCTGAGGGTTCACATCCTCTATTGAAGTCCTCTTTTTCCGCCACCAGTGGCCTAATAAATTTTTGCACTCATTCCGTGCAGCCACGATCAGCCACGCTTTTTCGTGTTCTTCACTTTCAAATCGTTTTCCCAATTGTATTAATTTTACAAAGACATTCTGTGTCACATCCTCCGCATCGGCAGTGTTTTTAAGCATCATGAAACAAACCCTATATACCGTATCCACCTGGCGGTAATAAAGCTCCATGATATCCCTGTCCGAAGGCCGAAGACAATCTGCCACCGAAATACCTCCCTTCACTTATAATACAATTGAGACCTATGAAATGTTGGATTTTTTAAATATTTTTTCCGAAAAAAGCGGGAACTGCCACAGACAGTCCCCGCTTCAATTTTCTTATCAGTTGATGTCAATCGCTTTTACACTACTCAAGCTTTGCCGACAGAACCGAATAATTCCATTTTCTCTTTCACCGTCTCCTTGATGCCTGCAACACCCGGTCCCATGATCTTACGTGGGTCAAAGCCTTTGCCTTCCAGATCTTTGCCTGCTTCGAAGTATTTTCTTACTTCCGCTGCAAATGCCAGCTGGCACTCTGTATTAACATTAATCTTGGAAACGCCCATGGAGATCGCTTTTTTGATCTGATCTTCCGGAATTCCGGAACCGCCGTGAAGCACGATCGGCATAGCGCCTACCTGCTCATTGATGGCATTGAGCGTTTCAAAAGAAAGTCCTGCCCAGTTGGAAGGATATTTGCCGTGGATATTGCCGATACCGGCTGCCAGCATGGAGATACCCAGATCTGCAATCATCTTGCATTCCTTCGGATCTGCACATTCACCAGCTGCAACAACACCGTCTTCTTCACCGCCGATTGCTCCAACCTCTGCTTCCAGAGAAAGGCCTTTTTCTTTGCAGACAGCAGCCAGTTCTCTTGTCTTCTCGATATTTTCTTCAATCGGATAGTGGGAACCATCGAACATTACAGAAGAGAATCCTGCTGCAATACATGCTTTCGCACCTTCATAGCTGCCGTGATCCAGATGCAGAGCAACCGGAACCGTGATTTTTAATTCTTCCAGAAGGCCGTTTACCATGCCCACGATCGTTTTATAACCGCCCATGTATTTAGCTGCGCCCTCGGAAACGCCTAAAATAACCGGGGAATTAAGTTCCTGTGCTGTCTCAATGATTGCTTTCGTCCACTCCAGATTATTGATGTTAAAATGGCCAACCGCATATTTTCCTGCTTTTGCTTTATCGAGCATTTCTTTTGCTGATACTAACATAATACACCTCCATCATTCATTTCGTAATCAGGCCCGCACATACAGAGCCTGTACACGTTTTCGAAACAACTATTCCAACTTGACATTCCATCACATAATCGAAACAGGTTTTATAAAGTATAGCACAATTCCTATCTTTTGCGAACCCCCAACCTGCCAAAAGAACGGTTTTTCTCAAAAAACGCGTTTTGTGCGATTCTCCCCTATTTCATATAGAAGCCAACCAGATTATTCTCTTTATCAAAGGAAATCGTATAGGTTGCTTTGCCGTCCTCATACTTTGCCGTAATCATAGCTGTCCCGTAATCCTCGTCGGTCGTCTTATCCTTTGAACCGCCGGTGACTACCTTCTTATATTCTACAAAATTGCCCAATTTATCCAGCTTCGGATCAATCTGCTCTTTCAGGGAATCCACAGTGACATCCGCTCTTAAATCTTCTCTGGACCGGTCAATAATTGTCTGGTAATCCCGGTTATGCAGCAATTCGATTACTTCCTTGCCGCTGCTCTCCACCTGCTCCGCGTCAAATCCATCTGCAAGTTTTGCCGTGGCACAGCCTGTCAAAGAGGCCATTAAACCTGCCAGGACAAATAATAATGCGATCTTTTTCCCAATTTTACTCATATTTTATCCTACTCCTTTTACTATGCTTCGCTCTCCGGTTACAAGTATACCCTAGTTTCTCATCTCTGACAATACAAAACCCCTTGTAAAAACCTTTCGTTATGGTATATAATCAAAAAGTTGGAATTTGGGGAAAAATAGAAAAATACTTCCTTATATAATACGAGAAGATTCCCGTGTCAAAACCGGAGAGCTGAACCCGTTTTCAGACAGTTTTGAAAAGAAGAAAGAAGGTTTTTATGAAAATCAAGAGACAGGATATCAGAAATATTGCAATCATTGCCCATGTCGATCACGGCAAAACGACCCTGGTGGATGAACTGCTCAAGCAGAGCGGCGTATTCCGCGTGGGTCAGGACGTTCAGGAGCGTGTCATGGATTCCAATGACATCGAAAGGGAACGTGGTATCACGATCCTCTCCAAAAATACTGCCGTACACTATAAAGATTATAAGATCAATATTATTGATACGCCCGGACATGCCGATTTCGGCGGCGAAGTGGAGCGTGTATTAAAAATGGTTAACGGTGTTATCTTAGTAGTAGATGCCTTTGAGGGACCGATGCCTCAGACCAAGTTTGTGTTAAAGAAAGCACTTGAGCTCTCTCTGCCGGTTATCGTCTGCATCAACAAAATCGACCGTCCGGAAGCCAGACCCACAGAGGTGATTGATGAGGTGCTGGAGCTTTTGCTTGACCTGGATGCGTCGGAAGAGCAATTGGACTGCCCCTTTGTTTTTGCGTCTGCAAAATCCGGCGTGGCAACCCTTGATCCCGAACAGGATGGCACCAGCATGGAACCGCTCTTTGAGACAATTGTCGATTATATTCCCGCACCGGAGGGAGATCCGGAGGCACCTACCCAGGTATTGGTCAGCACCATTGACTACAACGAATATGTAGGCCGGATCGGAGTCGGCAAGGTGGATAACGGTACCATCCGGGTAAACCAGGAGATGGTTATCGTAAATCTCCATGATCCGGATAAATGCCAGAAGGTAAAGATAAGCAAACTGTATGAATTTGAGGGTCTTCAGAAGGTGGATGTGGAGAGCGCCACTGTGGGTTCCATCGTGGCGATTTCGGGTATTTCCGATATTCGCATCGGGGATACACTCTGCTCCCCGGAACATCCGGTTGCAATCCCCTTCCAGAAAATTTCCGAACCCACTATCGCCATGGATTTCATGGTAAATGACAGTCCTCTGGCCGGACAGGAAGGTAAATATATCACGTCCCGGCATATCAGGGAGCGGCTGTTCCGCGAGCTGAACACGGACGTCAGCCTGAGAGTGGAGGAAACGGACAATACTGATTGTTTCAAGGTGTCGGGCCGCGGTGAACTTCATTTATCTGTCCTGATTGAAAATATGCGCCGTGAGGGCTATGAATTTGCCGTGAGCAAGGCCGAAGTCCTGTACAAACAGGACGACAAGGGTCATCAGCTGGAGCCCATGGAGCGTGCCGTTATCGATGTTCCGGAGGAATTTACCGGTACGGTCATTGATAAGCTCAGTCAGAGAAAAGGGGAGCTTCAGGGTATGTCGTCCACATCCGGCGGCTACTCCCGTCTGGAATTCCTGATTCCTTCCAGAGGCCTGATCGGTTACAGAGGAGATTTTTTGACAGATACCAAAGGAAATGGTATCCTTAATACTGTATTTGAAGGCTACGGCCCTTATAAGGGAGATATCCAGTACCGGACACAGGGTTCCCTGATTGCCTACGAGGCAGGTGAGGCAATCACCTATGGTTTGTTCAACGCCCAGGAGCGCGGAACTCTTTTTATCAGTGCCGGCGAAAAGGTTTACTCCGGTATGGTGGTAGGCCAGAACGGTAAAACCGATGACATCGAAGTAAACGTGTGCAAAAAGAAACAGCTTACCAATACCCGTTCTTCCAACGCCGATGACGCGCTCCGCCTCGTTCCGCCCAGAGTTTTGAGTCTGGAACAGTGTCTGGAATTTATCGACACCGACGAACTGCTGGAAGTGACGCCCAAGAGCCTGCGTATCCGCAAGAAGATACTGGACCCCACCCAGCGTATGCGTGCAAGACGGAACGGGAACTGATCCGTCCGAACCAAGCCTTCCGTGACAGCTTTAAAATAGAGAAAGGGAACGGAATAATCATGACTTATTCAGCACCAAAGGAACTGACGCCTCAGTCAGCAGAAGAATTTAACAAATATACCGTGCTCCGCCCGATTTATATGAGCGAAGGACAATTTTTAAACCAGTTTATCTGGGCAGGCTTCTACCGAACCAAATATGTGACCACAGACAAGTTCATGTTTCTGTTGATCCAGGTACATGGCAAAACTTCCACTCTTGCGCCTTACTGCAGAGAAGAAGACATTGCGGAAGCGTTTTTTGCCATCCGGGATTATTTTCATGATGAGCTGCATGAGCCTTTAAAAATGTATCTGACGGATATGCCTGTCATTGAAAAATTGAAAGAAAACGAAGAATTTATCCAGAACTTTGATTTCCGAGAGGACCGGGCCTGTTTTGATTATATATACGACGCGGACAAGCTGAGAACCTTGTCCGGAAAAAAATATCACAAAAAGAAAAACCATTTAAACGGTTTCCTGAAGGAATATGACGGACGTTTTGAATACCGTACACTCTGCTGCTCCGATCTGGACGTAATTCAGGAGTTCCATCAGACCTGGATCGACGACCGGAAAAACCCCGAGCGTGCGGAACTGATCGGCTGCGAGGAGGACGGAATTCACCGGATCTTCCAGCACTGTTCCGAGGTTGACTGCCGCATCGGCGGAGTCTTTATCGACGGAAAGCTCCAGGCCTACTCCCTGGGCAGCTATAATCCTCATCTGAAAACGGCTTTCATCCACGTGGAGAAGGCAAACGCGGAGTTCCGCGGACTCTATGCCTATATCAACCAGCAGTTTCTGGTCAATGAATTTCCAGATGCCGAACTGGTCAACCGGGAGGATGATCTGGGTCAGGACGGTCTGCGCCAGGCCAAGCTATCCTATCAGCCGATCAGACTGGTGGAAAAATACGTGATCAGTGAAATAGAATTGATGGAACAATAATAGAGAAAAAAGACACAGCCGAGGCTGTGTCTTTTTTAGATGTGATTTTAATATATCACAGCTGCCCCTCTTTGTGCCTGCCTCAGTTCCCGGTGAAGACGGATTGCCATACAGACAGCGATAACTGCAGAAAGAACATCTGCAATCGGCTGTGCGTAGAGAATACCATTTACGCCCCACGCCATCGGGAGCAGTAAGATCACAGGCACAAAACAGATTCCCTGCCGGCAGGCGCCCAGGATGAATCCAGCCTTTCCCCTGCCCAGAGCCAGAAACAAAGAGGAATATACCGTATAGAAACCAAAGAGCAGGAAGGACAGGCCGTTTGCCCGCAGTGCCTTCTCTCCGATAAGGATCAGTTCTGGATCGCCCTGGGTAAACTGGGACACAATCCCTCCGGAAAACAGCGCTGCTGCCAGCCCAAAGGCCGTACAGAATATGGTTGACCACAAAATAGAGGTTCTGATTGCTTCGCTCAGACGGCCGTATTTCTTAGCTCCATAGCTATAGCCGGCGATCGGCTGAAAGCCTTTGATGAATCCGAACACCATCAGACTGCCCATGGAAGTAATTCTGGTCACCACCCCCATACCAGCAATCACAGAGTCTCCATATCCCCTGGCCTGCTTGGTAATCAGAGTAATAGAGAGGCTGGTGAGCAGCTGGAATATCATGGTAGGGATGCCTATTTTCAAAATCTCAGATACAATTTTCTTAGAAAAGCAGCAATCTCTGAGCCGAAAATGAAAGATGCTTTTCCCTCTTAGAATATAGACCAGATAAACCAGCGTTGAGACAACCTGCGAAATACCCGTTGCGATTGCGGCACCGGCAACCCCCAGTTTCAGCACATAGATGAATACCGGGTCCAGAATGATATTGAGTACTGCACCGGCCATCAGTGCAAACATAGTTGTCTTTGCCGCTCCCTCGCTGGTCACGATATTATTCATCGTGACATTCAGGATATTGAAGATAGAAGAAATAATATAAATACCAGCATAGACCTTTGCATAGGGCATAATGCTCTCTGTTGCACCCAGCTGTTCCAAAATAGGATTCAGAAATAAAATAACGCCGCCTATCAAGACAGTGCCGGCTAAAATGCCGCTGTACAGCGCGGTACTGGCAGCTTTATCCGCCGTTTCCTTCTCTCCCCTGCCCAGCAGTCTGGATATATAGGAAGCGGCGCCGCTGCCGAACAGCAGGCCCAATCCCACCACAATCTGTCCAAGGGGAAATACAACCGTGATTGCTCCCATCTGGCTGGTCCCCAGCCCTCCTACAAACCATGCATCCACCAGATTATAAAGTGCATTGATCATCATACCTATCATAGCCGGAAGTCCCATTGCCAGTAGTGCTTTCGGCACCGGGGCATATCCAAGCAATTCTATCTTTCCACTATGTTCCTTCATCATTTCCTCCATTCTGAAGTGTTTATCCTTCTCTCTTGACATGTGTTACCGCATATATTACTATAAATTATAGTATAGAAGATGCAGAACTCATACTACTATAATTTATAGTAGTTGTCAAGGAAAAGGAGAAACTTATGGCAACGATAGATCTGATCGTACTAGGGATACTGAAAAATGAATCTCTAAGCGCCTACGATATTCAGAAGCTGGTTGAATATCGAAACATTTCCAGATGGGTAAAGGTCAGCACGCCTTCCATCTATAAAAAGGTTATCCAGCTGGAAGAAAAAGGCTATATTAAGAGCAATCCCGTCAAAGAAGGAAATAAACCGGAGAAAGCCATCTATTCCCTGACCGATGCCGGAGAAAAAGAATTTGAGAAGCTGATGTTTCAGATTGCCGCAAAGCCGATTCATATATTTCTCGACTTTAACGCCGTGATCGTCAACCTGACAAGCCTTGCACCGGACAGGCAAAAGCAATGTCTGTCCCAGATTGAGGACAACGTAAAGATAATGAAGATGTATTTGGAAGAAAATATCAGCACCAAGGAAAATAAACCGGAGATTCCAGAGACAGGCATGGCCGTGCTGCAGCAGCAGTATATCCTGGTGCAGGCCATCGAGACCTGGATCGCATCCCTGCGTGAAACGGCGGAAAAGAACGCCTGAATCATATCTGGTAGAACAGATTGTCTTATGCGGCAGCTTCCGCCATAAGGCAGGAGAAAGGAAGAAAATCGTAATGAGAATTGATGCACTGGACGTTTATTATGTAGAAAATCCTCTTAAAAATCCCTGGACAACCGCCTATGGGTCAGATCCCTCTATCTATTCAGTGCTGGTAAAAATGAGCTCCGGCTCGTACAGCGCATGGGCGGAGGCCTGCCCCCTCTACGCTCCCACTTATTCGCCGGAATATGCCAGAGGCGTCTATGAAGTCATAACCCGCTTTCTCTCCCCGCTCGTGCTGGGGAAGGAATTCGAGACACCAGAGGACATAAATCGTGCGCTGGCTGTAGTAAAAGGCAATCCTTTCGCCAAATCAGGGCTTGAAATGGCCTGGTGGACCCTCAGGTCCAAAATGACACAAAAGCCCCTGCATGAGCTTCTTGGCGGCTCCTATCATGAGGTGGAGACCGGGGCCGACTTCGGTATCCAGGATTCCATCGACACCCTTCTCGGGCTAATCGATCAGGCATTTCAAGATGGCTACAAACGGGTCAAATTGAAAGTAAAGCCCGGATGGGATTACGAGATGCTCCGTGCGGTGCGCACCGCCTTTCCAAACGGTGTGTTTCACATCGACTGCAACTCCGGCTATACACCGGAGGACCTGCCCCTCTTTCAGAAGATAGACAAGCTGGGTCTTGCCATGATTGAACAGCCTCTGTTTCATGCCGACCTGGTTCAGCATGCCAGGCTCCAGGCCCGCCTTGAAACGCCTCTGTGCCTGGACGAGAGCATTAACTCCTATGAGGCCGCCGAAGCTGCTGCAGAGCTGAACGCCTGCGGCTACATCAATATTAAGCCGGGCCGGGTGGGCGGCTTATATCCCTCACTGCGCATCAACCGGCTCTGCCAGGAAGCCGGAATCGGCAACTGGATCGGCGGTATGCTGGAAACTTCCATAGGCGTAGGGATCTGCGCCGAACTGGCCACCATCGGGAACATGACTTATCCCAGCGATATCTTCCCATCGGATTATCTCTATCCGGAAGAAATATCGGAGAATAAGGTCGTGCTCTCCTCCCCCGGAAAAATTATGCCGTCCTTAGTACCGGGCAACGGATATGTACCGGAAAAAGAAAAACTCTGGAAGAGGACACTGGAAAAAGTTCATCTGGAACCCTAA
Organism: Anaerolentibacter hominis; assembly: GCF_032380675.1. NCBI lineage: Bacteria > Bacillati > Bacillota > Clostridia > Lachnospirales > Lachnospiraceae > Anaerolentibacter > Anaerolentibacter hominis. The sequence goes on along the minus strand of NZ_JAWDIX010000001.1, from coordinate 813,368 downwards.
CCTTATTAGACCATTTATCACCCGGCGATAAACTGCGCACAATTTGTTTATTTATTCAACAATATATATAATTACGGCCAAAATTCAAGCAATATATACATTTGACGGAGGTTTTCTGCCATGATATATTTTCAACAGAGCGTGTTGCAGGGTGGCGTTGACCTTTATTCTACATAGAATGGAGGTGAGACATGGCAACTACCCGCCATTTTACCCGGCATATCAACGCCGGGGAGACGATAGCGGAGGCAATCAAGGACTGTATTGACTACGGTAAAAATCCCGAAAAGACCTGGGGCGGCAAACTTATCTCCGCTTATGAGTGCGACCCGGCCACAGTAGACGCAGAATTTCTGCTTTCCAAGAGCAAGTATAAGGCCATCACAGGACGGGTGCAGAAGTGGGACGAGGACATTTTGTGCTATCAAATACGGCAGTCCTTCCTCCCCGGAGAAGTGACCCCGGAAGAAGCAAACCGTATCGGCTACGAGCTCGGCATGAGCTGGACAAAAGGCAAACACGCTTTTATTGTTACAACGCATATTGATAAGGCCCATGTCTACAACCACATTTACTACAATTCAACATCTCTGGACTGTACCCGGAAGTTTCGGGATTTCTGGAACAGCTCCTTTGCAATCCGGCGGGTAAGCGACCGGATCTGTCTGGAACACGGGCTTTCGATTGTGAAAAATCCGAAGCCACGGAGTAAAGGCAAGTTTAAGGATTACGGACACTTGCATCGCTTGCCGTTTAGCGCCTCTCTCAAAAAGTTCAGTTTATTTAGATACTTTTCATAAAGTAATGGAGTGATTTCTGAATAATACGTTCCATTTCAAGGGGTGTCTCTCTATTTTCGCTATACAACCATTTAATTAAAATATTCCATAGGCCACCCATACTAAAAAGTAGACAATACTCTAATTCTTTATCAGAGCAATCGTCTTTCCAATGTTCTCTAAAACGTTCATATATCTGCGGCCAGTATTTATTGGAAACATCAATTAAATGACATATAAGATGATTATTGGTCAATACTGTCAGGTAATCTATATGTTCCTGCCAAAAGGTAAAATAAACTTGAATAATATGTCGTATCGAATATTCAATATCCTGATCTAAATATCTGATATAGCTCTCGCATAGCTGTGTGCAGGAATAGATGATTACATCTTCTTTTGAACAGAAATTTCGATAAAATGTTCGTCGGGCAAGTTGAGCATTTCCTGAAATTTTTGAAATAGTAATTTCCGAATAAATTTGTTTTTCCATTAAACGAAATAGTGATTGGGTAAGCCATTGTTTCGATTGTTCCGCTATTGGATTTAACTTTTTCATTTGGGCTCCTTTTGTGTCACATTTTTTACTTGAATGTAGCACTTGGCTTCAAGCGATTGACGATATATTTTTTAACTATTATATTATTAATAAAGAAGTGGCACAAGTGGGACATGTGTTTGTAAGGAGGCGCAAGTTGAAACTTCATCAATACAGTTCTAATATTTTCAATGAATTTCGGATTAAATGTAATGAGTGTAGCGGGCTTTGCTGTGTAGCGTTATACTTTTCTAAATTTGATGGATTTCCTGCTGATAAAGTTGCCGGAACACCATGTTGCTATTTAGATAGTCATTATTGTTGCTCCATTCATAGGGAATTGCACTCTAAACATATGAAAGGCTGTTTGGCCTATGATTGTTGTGGAGCGGGGCAGATAGTTACTCACTTGTATGGAGAAAAAAACTGGAAATCCAAACCATGCATAGCCCAAGAGGAATTTGATGTATTTGTGAAAACATTCTATCTGCAACAAATATTATTGTATCTGTCAGAGGTTTTAACGTTACAGCCAGTAAAGGAACTCTGGGAGGAGGCTAATATTTATTCAAATGAATTAAATCTTCTTTTGAAATCTTCTCCGCAAGAAATACTGGATTTTGATACGGAATTTTTCAGAACGAAAGTAGATATATTGCTGAATAAGGCTTGGACAAAGGTAAAAAAGCAGGTCGGCAGGTCACAAAGTATAAAGCAGAAACAAGATTTTATGGGACATAATTTCAAAAAAGCCAAACTGATGGGTTGCGACTTTAGTTTCACTTTTTTAATAGCAGCGAATTTAGAAGGATGCGATCTGACGGGATGTAATTTTCTTGGAGCAGATATGAGGGATACTAATATTAAAAACGCTAATTTAAGTGAAAGCATATTCTTGACACAAGGGCAAATTAACGCAGCAATAGGAAACTTAAATACTCGCATTCCTAAACATCTTAATATGCCGTCCGAATGGCTCTAAAGTAGTATATTGACAATTAGATGGATATAACTGAATATCACTTCGGGCCAACTTGTCCCGAAGTCCACAAAAATCCCGTTGCACTAATTTCAAAAAATTGGACTCCTCCCTGATACGCAGGGCCGGAGGGTCTACGCACATTACATACTCGGCTTGAGCAAAACCGAGATTGCGCGGGCCGAAGGTGTAGCGAAAAGCCGTGTCTCCGAAAGCATAGAACTCATCCTTGCATTTAACATATTATATACGAAAGGCCGCTGCACAAGCAGCGGCCTTTCGCTCCGATATAACAATACTTATTATTTCCCAAGCATTTCTTTCATGTTCTTATATAAGCCGTCTGTATCATACTCATTGATTTTATACAGATACTGAGGGGTAGCCAGCGGAACAAATTTGTCCGGGCAGCCCAGGATCTTGAAGTTGCATGCAACCCCTGCCTGTGCCAGAGCTGCACCTACATGATAGCCGAGACCGCCGATGATATTGTGGTCCTGTGCAGCAATCACATTTCCAGTCTTGGCAGCGCTTAATACAGCATCCACATCCAGAGGTTTGATGGTATGCATATCCACAACGCGGACATTCACGCCGCAGTCAGCTTTCAGTTTCACAGCAGCATCCAGTGCAGAAGCTACTACATTACCGGATACGATAAAAGCAGCGTCATCGCCTTCTCTGGCCGTGATTGCCTTACCGATCTGATAGTCATAGTTATCGTCATAGATGACTCTCATAGGCTCGCGGCTCACACGAATGTAGATCGGGCCTGCATAATCCATGGAAGCTTCCAGCATCTTAACAACCTGTTTCGCATCACCCGGCTCTAACACAGTCATTCCAGCCATAGAAGTTGTGATAGCCACATCCTCCAGAGCGGAGTGAGTTGCACCGGAAATACCCATAGAGTAACCGGAACCGGAACCAATCATACGAACCGGCAGCTGTCCGTAGCATACGTCTGTACGGATCTGCTCGCAGGCACGCATAGTCAAAAACGGTGCCATCGTATAGGCAACAGGCATAAAGCCTTCATGAGCAAGACCAGCAGCTACACTGATCAGGTTCTGCTCTGCAATGCCTACATTAAAGGAACGCTCCGGATATTTTTTGATGAATTCGTTTGCAAATGTGATTCGGGAGAGATCTGCGTTCAGCACGACCAGTTTGGAATTTTTGTCTCCCAAGTCAACCATACAGCCGCCTGCCAGTGATCTGGCATCAATCATATCGCCTTTTTTCAAATCAGCCATTACAGTTCCCCCCATTTCTTAATAAAAGCAGCCTCCAGCTCCTCTTGTGCCTGTTTCATTTTCTCGTCATCAATCATGGATGAATGCCACTCTGTTACATTTTCCATAAAGCTTACGCCGTTACCCTTGGTAGTATTTGCGATAACAACGGTCGGAACATCGCTGTCCGGCGCCGGAAGGGAATCCACTACATCCACCAGAGCTTCCATGTTATTTCCGTCTACTTCTACTACATTCCAGCCGAACGCTTTCCATTTATCAACAAATGGCTCCAGAGCCATAATTTCTTCTGTCTTGCCGTCCAGGGACAGGCGGTTTCTGTCTACAAAACCGATCAGGTTGCCCAGTTTGAAATGACGGGCTGCCATAGCACCTTCCCAGATACTTCCTTCGTCCATCTCACCGTCGCCCATTACTACGAATACACGGCTGTTCGACTTTTTCACTTTCAGACCGGAAGCAATTCCAACAGCAACCGGGAGTCCATGTCCCAGAGAACCTGTGGAAACATCCACATAAGGATTGATCAGGTTACAGGAATGCATACCGAAACGTCCGAAGTCCGTTGCATACTCATTGAAGATTTCTTCTTTCTTGTAGCAGCCCTTTGCCGCCTGATTCAAAGAAGTAACTGCCGCAGCATGTCCTTTACTCAAGACAAAACGGTCTCTCTCTTCCCATCTTGGATTGGTCACATCGTACTTCATGGCATACTGCCAGATTACGGTCATCAGATCTGCTGCAGAATAATCTCCGCCGATATGGATTGCGGTACGGTTACACAATTCCAAAAGATCTTCTCTTATGCTGAGCGCTACACGTTCCAAGCGTTTAATTGTCGCTTTGTCAGCCATAAATTATCCACCTCTTCTTTCTTTTAGTATCATTTCTTCAAGTTAAAGGGTACAAGTTCCCATTCCATTAAACATCATACAGTGACAGATTACAAGAGCTAAAAATGTGGAATCGCAATTTTATTCCCCATTTTCAGCAAAAACCGAAACATTTCTACGAAATATTTTCGAATTTCGTTATCATCTCCACGATCCGTTCCGTCGCATTTCCATCCAGATATTGATAATTTTCATTTACAAACCGCTCGCCCTGCTCTGCGTCCCAGCTCCCGCTTACAACTGCCTCCGCCAGCCCTTTGGTTGTCCTCACCACCGGTCCCGGCACAAAGCTCTCATATGGCTTATAAAAGCCTCTGCCCTGCTCCGAAAACTGCTCCAGGTCATAGGCATAAAAATACATCGGGCGTCTAAGCGCACAGTAGTCAAATATGATCGACGAATAGTCAGTCACCAGAGCCGCCGTCCCCAGCAAAATCTTATCCAAATCCGGATAAAGAGACAAGTTGATAATCCGCTCTGACTCCGGTACCTCAGCCCGCTCCGCCACATGAGGATGCAGCCGGATGCCAAGCACCCATTCTGCCGGAAGTCTGCCCAAAAGCAGCTCTGTATCCAGGTTCCATACAGGATGCTCCACCTCTTCATCCCGAAACGTAGGCGCATAAAGAAGAAGCTTCTTCCCCGCAAGCACCGGGTATTCCTCCTCCAGTTTCCCCATTCCTGTATCAGCTTCGGCCTTCAATAGCGGATCTGTCATCGGAAGGCCTAACGGGACCACTCTGTCCTCCGGGATACCAAAGGCACCGGCATACTGCTTCACCATCCCTGGCCCATTCACAATCAGCCTGGTAATGCGGCTGTTGGCCTTCTTTTCCAGCTCACCCAGCCTGCCCGTATTCACATCCTGTCCAAACTTCTTAATCGTCCCGGTGCCATGCCAGAGCTGGATCACCTGCACCTTCGGCGGAAATTTTAAATAGGCCATCGGCAAAAACACATTGTCCTGCAAAATAATCCCGCAGGAAGCCAATGCGCGGGAATGCCCCAGAAAAAACCGAAAAACCTTTCCGATCCTTCCGGCCTGCGCCCTCTCTGCCTTGCCGTAATAATGAAACTTATAGTCCGCATCCCGGCTCTCCAATTCCTTCACCACCATGCCCACATTTCCATGTTCGCTGGCATTGTTGGTTACCACACAGAACACCTTCTTGCTGTCCCGGCGGCAGAACAGGCAGAAAATATAGTAAAAAAAAGCAAAAAGGAGGTACCCAATCTCCTTCATATGATGTTCCTCCTTTTTCTGTTTTAATTCATGCTCCACCAAAGAGCTGACGGTAGGTGCAGCACACAATTATACTTGGTAGTGATGATGTTTCAAACTATCCGATATAGGGGCGAGATCCAGCTCCACATGAACCAGTTCCGTCGAAACACTGCCATTTCAATCCACGCCCCTACAGGGGCGACATTTTGTCTCCGATTTATTGTTGATGTAAAGTTTTATTTCAATCCACGCCCCTACAGGGGCGACATGGCAGGCGGCGGTCAGGACATGGGAACGATCGGAATTTCAATCCACGCCCCTACAGGGGCGACATGGCAAACTTGTACAAAACAATACTACTATTATTATACACATTGAACAAAAGCAGACAATTTAATTAGTAATGCGCCTAAAATAGCAACCTCTGCTATCACATTTTAATGCCAGTTTAGTAATTTTTCTGGTGCGAATACCCCGGGAATTTCATGTTCACTTCACATTCGCACTTCAACTTGTATAAACTCAATACAGTCATTTTTAAAGCTAAATATGTCACTTTTTTATATCTTAAACTACAGAATTCCCTCTAGCCATTTTTGATACCATTCAGGTAGTTCTTTTGAGATAATCACAAGTTCTCCACCCTTATATATAGCAAAACGACGAAATTCATTTGTATTATCATATAACGCTGCTAAGTCACATAGTTCAATTATTTCGTGCAGATTCTTCAGGCTTTCAAAAAACCGTTTATCTACATCTTTGTCCGGTATCCCATGGCCTCCCATTACGACTCTATCAGCGACTCTCTGTTTTGCTATCGTTGGTGAATTAACACCTACATAATGCAATTCTATAACATAGTGAGCTTCTTTTGCCTGACGTATTGTATGAAATATCGTATGTCCACACAGAGTTGTTTCTTGATTAAAAGTAATACCTTTCTTCAAGTAAGAATTTAATCGTTCAACTGCAATCTTACCTGCCTTCATCAAATCTGCAGTATTTCTCCAATCTCCAAATTCTCTCAAAATTTCGTCTGTATTAATCCGCGGTATTTCATGCTGATAAGATCTCGTCTCATATAATGTTGATTTACCCGCCCCATTTACCCCGGCATATATGATATATTTTTTCATTAAAACCTCTTTTGCGCTATTACTTCCTTTTGCTTTCTCTGTAAGATAAAATCACCTAACAGACTAAAAAATTCCTTTTCTTCTTCCGTCTCAGCAGTTAAAACCAATTCCATAGTTTCATCTATATCCATATCCTTACATTCTTCGTATAATTTTTTTGCTGCTTCAACCTTTGACATATATTTCACTCCTTTTACTCTGAAAGGCGATATCAACACAAGAATTTTATTGCACACCCTTGTTAGATAAACTCTAAACATATTATGTGACGATAAGGCCATAAATCAAATTTCAATCCACGCCCCTACAGAGGCGACATCGAGTATACCACAAATTCTAAAAAGATTCAATTTTATTTCGATCTACGCTCCTACAGGGGCGACATGCGGGGTAATGTACCGCCATAATTTCCCCTCCCCAATTTCAATCCACGCCCCTACAGGGGCGACATCTGTGGAGTTTCCCCCACGTATAGATGGGTCTCTTCATTTCAATCCACGCCCCTACAGGGGCGACATCTTGCGGTTGATGTGGCCGAAATAGAAGATCCTTCCATTTCAATCCACGCCCCTACAGGGGCGACATCATATACGGACAAACAAAGACTTATGCTACCAAAGATTTCAATCCACGCCCCTACAGGGGCGACATCAGCAAACTTGCATAAAACAATACTACCATTTTATACAAATTGCATAGAATCAGACAAAAAAAGTAGTAATACAACAAAAAATCAGCCTCTGCTATCGTTTTTAAATACCATTTTGGTTAATTTTCCTGGTGCGAATACTCCAGGAATTTCATGTTCACTTAATATTCGCACCAAATTATATTATTATTATAATCGTTCCATAACTAAGGCCTGATTATTTTGCCTGTGTATTCAGACGCTTTTCTTGATTCTTATGTGGGCCAATCTCCTCCATAGCTTTAGGAAGAATTTTAGTAAACGCTGGCTGCATTTTTTTTGAATCTTGGTTTCTTTTATTCTCAGCAAACCATCTAAATGACTCATTCTCTTTTCGCTCATCTATTTTGGGATAGCAAACGTCCGTGGGGTGTAATCCTTTATCTGCACCAGTCATTAATTTTAATGTACTGATCGCCTCACTATTGATTGATATACTATTTCCGAGATTATGTAATTTTTCATTTTCGTCAATCAATTCCCAAGCTCCCGTAGCTTCACTAAACTGTCTAATTTTCATTTCTCTAACTGATATCCTTGCACTGCCAAAACCCAGCGCCTTACCCCTGCCAATTTTATGGGCACAGGTACTATCTGCAAAATCAAGTGACCATCTCAAACGTTCCAACTCTTCCCAGTTTAGTCTGTCAAAATACACATTGAAACAGAACTTTGTCCTTTTCTTGCCTAAATCATCAGGAAGCAAAGGACGTACCCGCTGTTTCATTTCATTATCTAATAAATTATCTCTATTCAGCAACCTCCAACTATCACTGTGCCAATAAAACTTTCTTCCTCTAAGTTTAGGCATATTACTAGGTAATTTCTTCTTAGTTACTTTATCTTCTTTCTTAATGCAGATATAATCATATGTCCAATAGCCTTCTGAATTCCAGCCACTTTTTTTCTTATCTATATAAGGCGATTCTGTATAAAACTCCACCGCTCCTGGACGAGGCTCACCCGATTCAGGCAATACTAACGGCCTCATATAGTACTCATCAAGATTCTCAGTATGTATTTTGTTTTCCAGCTGTGCATCAGTAAAACGAACTCTAGATCCCAGCGCTCCTTTTTTCTCATTTTCTTGCGTTATCATGCCAAAAACCTTACATGCTGAGCATAAATGCGAGACATTTTCACATGGCTGATAGGCTCCATTCTCATCCAAAATAGTTTTTAAAGTTTTGTTATAGAGCTCTTTTCCAATACAGGATGGTGATAAATATAAAGGTACATTTCGATCGTCCGAATAATAAATCAAAGTCTGTATGGGATTTACCGAAAATTTAGGATATAACATTTTCTTTAAAGTCTTTCCATTTTGTTGATAATGTTCTATTACTCTTTGTAAAGTTTTAAAATCATCATCGTCAATATGTCTTCTGTTCTTTTCATCTAATTCATAGAACACAGACTCATGATGTTTTTTCCTGCCAAATGGTTCTCCTTTGTGAATCCACCCTAATATAAATCCTTCTGGTATATCCTTATTTTTTTCCGGAAAACAAAAGTTCTCTACCACTTTAGTCTTTAAAAAGGGCCCATTCTTTTTACGATATCCTTCTTTAGATAATCTGATCCAGATTTCCTGACCCTCTTCCAAAGATTCATATACTTTCAAATCCATTTGTTTTCCAAAATCATTCCGGCTTTTACCACTAGCATCCTCTTGGCTATATTGAATTTTTTCTGGTACATTAAGCATAGCTCGTTTACACGGATACAGAAACCATTTTCCTGATTCTTCTTTTAAAACTCCGGGTTTCTTAGGCAAAGAACTCCTTCTTCCCAGGACAGTATCCGTTCTCATAGTGGACATACAGCCATTAAATGCTGCCTCATACACGCTTCTGACTGCTCCCCTAATTGCACTTCCTGGAATTATAGGATCTTTCGGAGGTAACGTATAGCCATCTTCCCCTCTTAAAGTTTGTTCGGATAAGTCCTCATAAGAAGAAAACTCATAACCACAATATCCCTTTTCTGCTTCGGCTGCACTACAAAGTGCCTTAGAGTTAGATGTATTTGGTATAAACAATGGGGTTAAAATTTCTAATTCACATTCAAAAAAGCCTGTAAAGTGTTCCTCCGCTCCAAGTACCAAACTGCTTCTCTTACATTCTTCTTCCAACGGAACAAAATTATAAGGGTTAGTGAAATACTTCATATTACGCTCTCCCTTCTTCATGAGGCCATGGATATATGCCTACCATACGTTCATCAACTTGGATCACCAAACCGCGTTCCTCTGTAGCATCTGGAAATTCAAAGTATTTACGCACTTGAATTCCCATATCTTTTCCGACTTTCTCTTTTCCTGCCTCATTCTCTGAGAAGACCGGTACCCAAATAGTGCTTCCTCTGCGGGATCTTAACATATTCCATTTTTTCTCCACCTGCTGAATACTCCCCCATATTTTCTGTTCTTCATCTACAGCAAAAATTTCATTTCCTTCTGGACAATCCTTACGCAAACGTCCATAGAATTGATCTTTGACACGATATAGTCTTAGCTCCTGTTGTTCGGTAAAAAGGATAATTCGCTGTAGTGATTCTGACATTTCTTCAAGTTTGTCAAAGCCCTTGTTATAAAAATGATATTTGCCTTTATCATATCTGCCCAGCATTACTTTATCGTCCAGCTCCAGATAAAGTAATGCCTCATCCGTAAAATATTCTTTTATCTTCTGTTCTGCATCTGGCCAGCTTTTTATCTCTTTCCAGACTTCCTTTTCAGATGTAATTTTTTCCATTCATATTCTCCTGCTATACTGCACCAATCAATAATTCGAAACTGCTTTTGTTTAAAATTTCCTACTGTTATCCCTTCTTGCTCTGTCTGCACCACTGAGATGCAGCTAACAAGTACGGTTTTTCTTCTTGTATTGGCTGCCCATCCAGATGCACATCGCCTATCAGCTCAAAAATTCCTCTTCCAACTCCAGTCTCACCCCCGACTGTCAAAAATCCATCTCTTAGTCCTTGAACAGCCCACATTAACAGTCCGCACAAGGCTTTAGGCTCATAGTCTTTTAGCCCCCGGTCCGACCAGTGTATTGTTAAATTCACAGTACCACCTGCCCATAGCGTTTCTCTAAATAGGGCGCCCTTAGCCGAACCTCCTGTGAAACGATCCACTGCATTTCTCATCACTGGCAGCTTATGACCTCCGTTAATTCTGGTTTCATCAACTATAATCCTAGAAGCCCTCAAACTTTCTTTACTTTCATTGGATTCCCAACTTCCCCAAAATGGTTCCAGTAACTTTTGTGCATTTTGCCAGGAATTGCAACCTGCAATTTGCTGTACCAGACCGGCAATATAACTCCTAATTGCCCCTGCCCAAGAGCTGCCCGGAATAACAGCCGTTCCTTCCCCTAACGTGAGCTGTCCATAATCATCCATTATTTCACCTGACGGCTCCAAGTCTTCTTTACTCCATATTTGAGTACTATAATCTCTGATCATGAGAGTTGTCTTGATTCTAAGTGGAATTGTAAGACAATGCTCTTTTACATTCGCCACTTCTTTTGCTTCTCCACAACCATTTTCAGTCATATCAGAAAAGTTAAACTCATCGTCCCAGTTCCAATTTAGCCACTCTTCAAAATCATCGATGCTGTCCATCCGAAATACACGGAATCTACTATTCAGCACATTCAGTTTTCCAAATCCTCTGTTTCCTCTAGCGCCCAATCTTAAACCGCCAGATTCCATACCAGAAATAATGCAACGGATTCTCTCCATATCTCTTGCAAATGTTTCGTTTAATCCATCTCCAACATCATTCTCTCTTATCAAAATTTCCAGGCGGGTACAAAAACTTACTCCAGGTTCAATTGCTTCCATATCATATTTCATATTTTCTTCAGCCGTTTTTCGTTCGTTTAATCGCACACCATCTCTTTGGATAATCCTGTAATCGTTTAAACGTGAATCATAAACATAAATACGACTTTGCATATCTACAACATTCTCAGACGTCTTTCTTTCCTCTTCATTCTGCTGTATCCATCCAAGTGTTCCAAACAGCGAAGCCGCCTCATTACGCCCCATCACGTTCTCCAGGTAGGAACGCATTGCTCCAGCCATAGCACTTCCCGGAATAAACGGCATACCGTCCGCAGTTAACAACTGATCACTGTCTGTCTTCTCGTTCTCACCGGAACCGATTAACAGAGGGGAATCCAGACAGCAATCTATTTTTATAACAGTTCGTAAACATATTTTGTTTTCTATCTTCATTACTGTTTACCCTCCCTCCGCACTTTCCATTTACTGCTTAGCAGGTAGGTTTTAATGAATTCAATACCCTGCCCCTGACAAGGTTTCATAAAACCATTTGCTGCCTTTCGCTTTTCTTCATCTTTTATTTTGTCGATCAGCTCTTTGATCTCTTCATAAGAGGTTAAGTTTTTTCCCTCTACCATCCCGATAATCTGCTCTATAGTTGTCATCCTAGTCAGATTACTCTCAACTTGCAGTGCATTCAATCGCTCCCGATCAGTCTGTTCCTGCTCGCTTTTGTATTGAATTAAGATGTGGGCCAGTAATCCATCTGTTGTCTCTGGCACCTTTCTTTTCTCCTCATCCATTATAATCTTTTTATAATTTTCCATTGTATCATCAGCTAGTTCCCCGGGCAGCGCCAGAATCTGTCCATACCCGCGGCCTGTTATATCTCCCCAAAATTCTCGTTCCAGATCAGCCTTACATAGGGTTTTACTCTCATCCATCAATTCCATATCTATCACACTGCCCGGTGCCAAGGCCATGTATTGCGGAAGAGGCAGGTTCCATTTACTGTTATAACCGCCTATCCTGCAATATTTTAAAATACATTTTTCTTTCGACAGCTGTACCTTAGCCTTAAAATGATCCGTCAGCCGTTTTTCCAATCTTTCTAATTCTGAATCGGATATATAATTTCCACAATCTTTAAAAACAAGGGGTGACACAACCCATAATAACCAATGTTTAGAAGTCTGCACTTTTTCCTCTATGGGATGTAAGAAACGGACTAACCTTACAGCGCCATACTCAGCAGTCCGGGAACGTCCGAGGGACATTTGATAATTTCTTTCTTTCAAACATTGCATAAGAACTTGGATGTCTTTTTTCTTTCCTTGTAACTTCCCTGAAAAAATCTGACCTTTTGAGAGACTTGTATATTGGAAAAATTGTCCCATATCCTCTGCTCCGTCCTGGATTCGATCATTCACTGCGTGACCAATTCCCCGATCTGCCGGGCGTGCATGATGCATGCGGATTTCTTTTTCCACATCTGCCAGACAAATGCTTCTTTTATTCCAATCAGGATATACCTGACTGGCAATTTCCCTTCGCCTCACCCTTTCTCCATTTTTAGTCAATCGATTAATAAACTTTCCTTCTTCTGTCTTTTCAACTGCCAAAAATGCCGGGGTTGGATAAAATATATTTTCGTTTTGTTTTAGATATCCATTTCCAAAACATACTCCATTTCTTAAAAAAATTCTACGAAAATTCTCATTTTCTTGAGCATATTCCCCCAGTTTATAGTCTTCAATATACATGGCCGCCAATGCTCCCATAATTGCAGCACCTGGAATATAATCACAACAATCCTCATAAAAACCTTTTTCACCAGAAAACAGGACCGGATTAAACAGCTCTATTTCATAACAAAGATTAATTTGTTCTTCTCCATCACGGTCTTGTGGGTTCAGCTGTAACAGGCTGCTCATATTGCTATTTTCTTGACAAGCAAGTTTCCTATCATTGTTTACAGCTACGCTAATTTCTCTTAATACACAAGAGACCTCTCCATACCCTCTGGTAATTCCCAACCCAATATGACGCAAAGCCTTTACACACTTATTTAATGTTTCAATTGCCATCCCATTATCTTTTTCGTACATAGTTAACAGGCTTCTGAACACCATTCCCCTAGGAACGATCTGCAGGGTACGAAGAGTTGTATCTTGGGCTGATCCAGTCTCTTTATCCAAAGCTGTTCTCGTACGGCTTCTGGTCAGCAGATGTTCTGCTAACCTTGGGGGTAACGAAGGATGGTTTTTAATACTCCCTATTTCCTTATCGTACTCCTCCAGTACCACGTCCTCTTCCTGGCGTAAAGATTTCAGCAAAGCTCCCGGGATTCGATACAATTGGGCATCGCCAATATGAAGCATCGCAGGGCTTTTTAAACCAGGCGCTCCAAAAACACGGTCCAATTCCCGCTTTTCAATAATAGAATTAGACACCATCTCCTTACCTTCATTTAAAAGCGCTCCCTTTAGCCTCTTAGCCGGTATATATGGTATTCCATATTCCATGGCAGTCTTCACATTAGCAATTCCCTGTTCGCTGTCTCCTGTTGCCACACACATGTCGCTATGAAGAGTAATTTCCAGCCACCACTTTTTCATTGGTTTCCTCCTCTTTCTGATTCATCCCAGAACTTTGACCAAACATCGCCCCTATAAAAATCCATAATTTCCAATGCGTCAAAAATTCCTGCTTCTTCCTCGCACACAGAGTGATCGGAGATTCCGCACAATTTTGAAAGCTCATAACCTCTGGAGGCATACTCTTGCTTCAAAGTTTCTAATGTACCTGATATATATGCTTCATAAAGATGATGAAGTCTGTTCATAGGCCACCCCTCTGATACACCCGTTTCACCTTTCATTTGCGTTAAAGTTGCCAATAGGCCGTCAACAGAATTTGTCTTATTCAAATCATTCTTTTCCGATACCCAATAAGGTCTAACTCGTAGTTCCTTCTGTCTCTCTTCTTTCATCCCTTTGACATAGGCATCCTGAACCACATAGTAATCCAGATAACCTGCTGTATTCTTCTCATTTTTATCCTCATACCAACATCTTTTTGCTCTGGCGCAACACGTTTCTGCAATTTCATAAGCAATACTGAATGGAAAATGATTATGTACAAATGCAATTCCAGCACAGGACGACAGTCTAAGATTTTCATTTGACAACACCATAAGTTTACGCAGATAAAATACAGCAGACGCTATTCCTGCCTGTGCACAACAAATATAAGTCATATCATCTCCATCCATAATAAGCGGCCGCAAGGGTAAAGAATTCTTGTCGTATATCATTCTGAATATATCAACCATAGCATTTTGTGCTTCTTGGTTTTTTTCGGCAATATCAGCCGAAAATTTTCTCATGGCCGGTATCGCTTTCTCATATGTCTGATTTTTCTTCATGATCGAATGGACCATTTCTCCCATACCATTCCCATCTATATGGATCACCGCCACATAGCTGTCAACGCCCTTTTCTGCTGCAAGTTCTTCCATCTCATGCGCATAACTCCATTGAGTATCTCCATCAGTCTTGCCGGCGTTTGCCATATATTTCTCATACCTTATCTCAGACATATCAGCAGTACTTCCATTCTGGACCATCCGCCTGGTAATCGGGAAACCATCGTGCAGGTCCTGCTCGATAACCGGATAGGCAGACACCGTCAACTCCCTGCGCACCTTTTTCTTTAACTGTCCCATTTTTTGATTCAAACATTCTATATCCCCAGGGAAATCTTTCAAATGAACTTCTGTTGATGTGGTGAGTACGGTAATCCCCTGACACTCTTCTGTCACTTTGATAGCAAACTGCCTGCTGACCTGATTGTAAACGGATTCATCCCGATAGATAACAAAGGCATTTCCGCCGCCTATGTACAAAACTTCAGCTGATACGTCCGCATCATCTATCATCAGAAACCTTCTCTTATCCTCTGATGCCCAATCTGTATTAACCTTCCCAGAGCCAGCTGCCGACCATTCAATTAACGTATCAGGAAGCATATCTTTCAATATTCTTCCCACGTTATTAGAAGCACCCACATTTTCACGCAGACGGTTGGACGCAAAAATATAACTCTGGATTCCACTGACATCATATTTTGCAAGAATGTATTGGGACATCACTTTAATTCCTCCTCTACCGGTACTTTATCTTTCAAAATAGCATTAAACATATTGACATAGGCCCTGTGCGGAAACAGCATAGGATTATTTAAGAGCATTAAAAGTTGATTAAACTGAAATGTCAGGGAAAGGATTGTATTTTCAACATCATCTTTATTTAATACACGCAATTTATACAATTCCCTCGTTTTCAAGGCATCTGCAGATTTAATGTCCTCGTTCTTCCGTCCTTTCATATATTCCGCTACGTTTTCATCATACCGTGAATAGTCATAGTGATTTAACTGGTCATTCCACACTATTATGTTGTTCATTTCAGAGCTAATCTCTTTCACCAAATGAAAAGCCTTATCTTGTTCGCCCTTGTCCTGTTTAGAATGACCGCTCTTATTCCCGTTCTCCTCTATGTACAGCAGCATATCAAAGTGTTTTTCTAATTCTTTTCTCATAGACCGCGCAATTTTAGTCGCGCATAATATCCTCAAAGGCCGGGTGGACGTCTGTGTTGATTTTATCTTATCTCCCATGAGTTTTATATCCCAATTATCTACTAAATTGGTCATTATCCTCGATGCAGAATCCAACGAGGTCTTCAAAGCCTTAACGGAACCAGACCAGTTTACAAGATTAGTATATATATTAACTTTTTCATCATCATCAATCTTGCAGCTTTCTATTTGGCTCTTACACTGAATTACTGCCACTACTGCTTCTATCGGTATAAATTTAATTTCTCCATAATTAAAAATATACGGTGTGTACAGTTCGTCAAATACCGCCAGGTCCACTTCATTGGAAATATGTCCATAAGAATCAATAATAAAAACGCCTTGTTCTATACAATACTTTTTGGGAGTGATCATTTCAAATAGACTTTTCCACACTCGTTCTCTGTATGCTCCCGTCGTATAGTAATGATTGGGTGTCTCCAGTTTAAGCTGATTTACCAAAGACTGTTCTAACTGATCATAATTGCTCGCTATCTTTTTGATCGTATCCGTTAACTTCTTATCTGTCATAATGTCGCCTCCCCATCATAATACAGCTCATATTTACCAAATCCAATTGTTGAATTTCTCCCTACATGAAGATATCTGCCTGCCTCCAAATATGGTACAAAGGCAGTTAGATCTCCCTCATACAAGGCCCATCCACTTTGGGCAGCTAATTCCAATTTACCATTGACACTATTCATGGAATATCTGGTAAAATCCACCTTATCCCAGTGTTCCGCTGCAGTTCTCACTAGTGCTGCTTTTTGGAGCATTTCATCTTGTTCCCATTCCATAGTAAAATCTGTACAGACCTGGGTCACCAACATAAATCTTCTCATAAGAAAATGCAGAAACTCCTGAAACGTAAGAGAAGTGAATAGCTTCCGTCCAGTAATAATTCTTACAGGCGTTGTGAAATAGATCAGGACATGTCTGGTCTTTACCTGTCGGATACTCATTGTATGAGGAGATAGATTTCTCAGCCAGCTTCTGCCTCCTGCATACAAAATGCTTCCCCGCTCCCAATCCGTCACACAATTCAATTTAAAAGGAATCCTCTCTACACCCCATCCTCTTTCCTGCATTGAAAATATGGCATCCATGTAGATCTCCGGATGTTCAGCAGCATATCCAAATAAAGTCATCTGAAATACGCATTCATCTCCCTTTTTCCACTCAGTCTTTCCCTGGGTACAAGCGTAAAGCACAAACGGATTAATAGCCCCGCCTACTCCTCCCGTGTTGGCAAAGCTACGCACATAAAGACAACCAGAGCGCTCTCTACACTCACAACATTTAACAGATGGAAAATCACAAACAAAATCCCGAAAGCAATGTCCCAGAATTCCACGTATCGTAGATCCCAAATATCCTGGAAGCCTTCCAGATGCCTGTGCTGTAAACACAGCTTCTAATGTCGTAATCTTCATGAAGTCAAACATATGACTCTCCCCTCTTAGTTTACTTTAAATCTCTGATTTCTTGAAAAACAAATTGATCAAAATAGCACAAGTAAATTCATTACCAATTGTTAAAAACTTCCATATTATTCATTTTCTCCAGTATAACATTTAACATAAAAATTAGGTAGATGATTTTACAGTCATCTACCTAATTTCTCATTCATATTGTGGTCTCTACAAACATCAGCAGGTTAATAGTCAGATAATTCCCAAACCAATAAGCTTTTACTATTAGTAACAATCGACGCCCTTACAGGGGTGACATCATAAAGGATAAAACTGATCTTAAAAATCTATAAATTTCAATCTACGCCCCTACAGGGGCGACATCCGTTGCGGAATTCCTGCAATGCTTCCGATAATTCAATTTCAATCTACGCCCCTACAGGGGCGACATCGTATAAATAAGAATACTATCTATACATTTACACAATTTCAATCTACGCCCCTACAGGGGCGACATCGTTAGATGGACTGGACCGGCGGATCTGGGGCCGGATTTCAATCTACGCCCCTACAGGGGCGACATCAGCAATCTTGTACAAAGCAACAACATGTTACTATACAAAGTTCACAAAAACAGGCACTAAAAGTAACAATCCATACAAGCTCTTGGCTTCCACTTTCTCATTTTCACACCAAATTGGTCACATTTTCAGGTGCGAATGCTCTGGGAATTTCATGTTCACTGCACATTCGCACTTAAATAATAGCACCCCTTTAAAATTGCATCAACTACTCACTTGCGGCTTTGCTGCAACTTTCACTTCCCTTTTCCGTTCTTCATTCTTCCCTCTTACCTCTTCATTGCCCTTATCACTTCCACCACTTTCTCACTCGCCTTCCCGTCGTCCCAGGGATTGTATTTCTCACAGAAAGCGGCATACTTATCCGCATATTCCTCCTGATCATAATAAGTGATGTGACCGATCAGCTCCTCCGTGGTTTCTGAGATCGGTCCGGGAGCTTCCTCCAGAAGATCAAAGTAAAAGCCTCGCAGGCTGTCCCGGTAAGCCTCCAGATCATAAGCATAAAAGAGGATTGGCCGTTTCAGCAGGCTGTAATCGAACATGACGGACGAATAATCGGTAATCAGCATATCGGAGGCCAGATACAGTTCTGCGATGTCGTAGCTGTTGTCAAACTGATAGATAAAGCCATTATAAGCGCTCCAGTCCATTTTATCGGCCACCAGATAGTGATATTTTACGATCAGCACAGTGTCCTCCCCCAGGGCATCCCGAAGCATATCAAAATTAAGGCCTGATATGAATTTATACTGCCCTTTTCCGTAGAACTGATCATCCCGCCAGGTAGGGGCATAGAGAATAACCCTCTTTCCTTCGGGGATACCGAACTTCACTTTCAGTTCCCGGATGTCTTCCGGGTTGTTTTTGGTGAAAAGCACGTCATTTCTGGGATATCCGATCTCCAGCATCTGCTTTTGAAAGCCGAAGGCTCTGCGGAAGACAGCTGTAGAAAAGGGATTCTGGGACACCAGATAGTCCCATCTGGAAGAATTTTTCAGGAAATTCTCCCGGTACTTCTCGATATTCGTCTCACCCGCCATGCTGACCGTGTCCATATCCACGCCCAGCTTCTTTAGCGGGGTTCCATGCCAGGTCTGTATGTAGGTCACCTTATTCTTCTTGACAAACTGGGTGCGCTGCCTGGTGTCAAATACCCAGGCTCCCGCCACGCACATATAGTAATAATGCCGCAGTCGGTAAGACTTAATCGCCTGCCCCCTGCCCGGCAGCTGAACCTTTTCCGGATGGTCAAAAACCCAGATACATTTATACTCTGCATCCAGGCCCTGCCGTATCATTTCTTCGTATACAGACCGGGGGCTGCCGGAATAATTCTTTCCCACGTTGCTTCCGAAGATCACTATTTTTTTATTTACAGGCAATGACTTTGCAAAAACCCGGTAAATCCCAAAGATTACCGGGCGGATCATTTTTTTAATATTCTCTTTCACTTTAATCCTCATTCCGAAGTGCTTCACACACTGGAGCAGATGCAGGCTCCCCCTACATACATTCAAAGATATCTCTAATAGAATCGCAGTAATAGGTAGGCGGAAACTGGGTATCCGAAAGGTCTTCAAGCTTTGCCTCACCGGTAAAGACAGCAATCGTCTCCACCCCGCCGTTGATTCCGCAGGCGATATCCGTGTACAGCCGGTCACCGATTACCACCGTTTCCTCCGGAGACGCCTGATTCGCCTCCAGCGCCATATCCACCATCAGCCGGTTGGGCTTGCCGATATAAACCGGTTCCCGTCCCGCCGCTTTTCCGATAAAATCACAGATCGCACCGCAGTCCGGTACAAAACCAAAGCCCACCGGGCAGGCCAGATCCGGATTCGTGGCGATATAATCCACTTCTCTGGTAAAAAGCAGCTCACAGATCTTCTCTACCTTACCGTAGTTTAATTCATTGTCAAAGCCTACAACTGCCGCCCGGATTCCCTCTTCCAGTTCCTCCGTCACCCGGAGCCCGAAGCTTTCCAGCTCCCGGATAAAGGATTTGGTTCCAAGGACAAAAAGCAGCTCATTTCCATAGGTTTTTTTTAAGTACCAGGCCGTTGCATACGATGACGTTAGAAAATTGGACTCGTCCACCGGAATCCCCATCTTTGTAAATTTCGTTACGTAGTCATCCATGCCCTTCGTGGAATTATTTGTGATAAATACATATTTCCCCTGTTTTTCCTGCACCCGGCGCACAAAATCCATCGTGCCGTCGATCGGCGTGGCGTCAAAAGAAATCGTCCCGTCGATATCCAGCAAAAACAGCCTTTTTCCGGTCAGGCTCGTCCCCTTGGTCAGTCTTTCCATTGATTCAGGCTTCCTTCTGTTCGGTCAGTTTTTTGGCAAAATTCTTCTTATTCAGATCGCCCTTGATTTTAGTGGAAGAAATCCCCTCGGTTCTTGGCAGATAAACGACTTCGCAGTAATCCTGCAGGAAATCAAATTTCCCGGTCCAGTCGTCGCCCATTACAAAGATATCCACGTTGTTGTTCTTTACATCATCGATCTTCTGCTCCCAGTTATTTTCCGGGATCACCTCATCCACATAGCGGCAGGCTTCCAGGATCTGTTTCCTCTCTTCATACGAATAATATGCCTTCTTGTTCTTAATTGCGTTAAATTCATCGGTTGAGATTGCCACAATGAGATAATCCCCCAACGCCTTCGCTCTTCTGAGTATATTTACATGTCCAACATGAAATAAATCAAATGTGCCATAAGTAATAACTTTTTTCATGATCTATCGTTCCTTCCTGAATCCCCGTAATGGTTCCTTTATCTGCGTAACTTATATTAGCCTTCCAGTATCTTGTTATAAATTTCGGCCACATCTTCCACGTCGCCCTTGGCAATCAGCTTACCGTTATCCAACAGAATAGCCTTGTCACAGATCGCCAGTACCTGATCAATGGAGTGAGAGACAAAGAGCACGGTAGCTCCCCGGTCGAACATATCCCGGATCTTCTTCTCACTTTTCTTGCGGAACCGGGCATCGCCTACACTTAAGACCTCATCCAGGATCAATACATCCGGTTCTACAATTGTAGCAATAGCAAATCCAAGCCTGGCCTTCATACCGGAGGAATAGTTCTTAAGGGGCACGTCAATAAACTTCTGAAGCCCGGAGAAATTAACAATCTCATCATATTTGGAATCCAGAAACTTCCGTGAAAAGCCCAGCACGGCTCCATATAAATAAATATTTTCCTTACCGGTATATTGGAGATCAAATCCAGCTCCCAATTCCAGCAGCGGGGCAATCGTTCCTTTTACATTCACAGTGCCTTCCGTCGCCTTTAACACTCCGGCGACCACCTTGAGCAGAGTACTTTTTCCGGCGCCGTTTAATCCCAGAATTCCCAGACGCTCCCCCTTTTTGACCTCAAAGGAAACATCCTTCAATGCCCAGAACTCCTGAAAGCGGAGCTTCTTGGTCACTGCCTTAATAAAATATTCTTTCAGGTTATCTATTTTTTCTGCACTTAAATTAAATCGGATTCCCAGGTTTTCAACCTTAACCATAACTTTCTCGCTCATATCTGCCTCCCGCTATATGTTCAGAATAAAATCATCCTGCTTCTTGTAGAATATAAACACACCCACAGCCAGACAGACCACACTGAATGCCGTTGCATACCAAAAAGCGCCAAAATCCATCCTCTGATGGTACAGCACCGCAGACCTGAAGTTCGAAATCAGGGAGTAAAGAGGATTCAGGTGAAAGATCCAGCCGTATCCTGTTTTCACAACCCTGGACGGCTCGTAGAAAATGGCGGAGCAGTACATGATCAGCAGAAGGACAACGCCCCACAAATATTCCAGATCCCGGAAGAACACGGCCAGCGTGGCCAGAATCATCCCCACGCCCAGAGCCATGATAAATATCATAAACAGCGGCGCCACGATCTGAATTATATGCTTTGTCGGGAACACGCCGACAAACAGGCTGACCGGAATCAAAACGATCAGTGACAGCAAAAAGATAACATAATTGGATATCACAGATGCCAGCGGATAAATATACTTTGGCACATAAACCTTTTTAATCATTCCGCTGTTGCTGCGGATCGACTTCATCGCTCCCTTCGTCGCATTGGAGAAGAACGTATATAAAAGACGGCCCGTCAGGATATAGACGGCGAACGTCCGGTCACTTTTCCCATACAGCTGTGAGAATACAACATACAGTACCAACATCGTTAACAATGGCTCCAGAAGAGTCCAAAAAAGGCCCAGATACGACCTTCTGTATTTCAGCTTAATGTCCTTTTTTACCAGTTCTACCAGTAAAAACCGGTATTTCAGAAAATTCTTGAACGCTGACTTCATAGTAAAACCCTTGCCTTTCCCTTATTGGTTTCATCCGGGACTTTCACCGGATACGCTTATGCTTTTTTAGATATAGGAAACTCAGTTTCCCGTATCATAAAAAACGGATGATGAACAGATCCAATAGCGTCTATCGCGATTATATACCATTCTTCCCCATTCTTCCAGCCTTTTTTCTATTTCAGACCGAATACTTCCTTTGCACAGTTCTCTGAAGCATGTCCGTCCTCCCAGGAGCAGAACCTCTCATAAAACTCCTCATAGAGGGCACGGTACTCTTCTTCAATCCGGCCGATGTGTTTCACCGCGTCGATAACCTCGTCCTCGGTATACAGGATCGGGCCCGGCACTTCCTTCTCGATATCAATATAAAAGCCTCTCAGATTATCCCTGTATTTTTCCAGATCATACGTATAGAACAGAACCGGTCTCTTTAAATTGGCATAGTCAAAGAATACAGAGGAATAGTCCGTGATCAGCAGGTCTGAAATCAGGTACAGTTCCGTTATATCATCGTATTTGCTCAGATTAAATGCAAAATCTTCCAGTCCGGTTACATCCAGGGCATCGGCTATATAATAGTGGGTCCGCAGCAGAATGACGTACTCGTCCCCCAGCTCTTTCTTCATCCGGGCGAGATCAAGCTTTAGCGCAAATTTGTACTGGCCTTTGTCATAATATTCATCGTCCCGCCAGGTCGGCGCATACAATATGGTCTTTTTATCTGCCGGTATACCCAGCTTCCCGCGAAGCTTTGCCGCCAGTTCGTCCTTATCCTCCCGGTACATGAGATCATTTCTGGGATATCCGTACTCCAGCATCTTCTTTTTAAACTGAAAACAGCTGCGGAAGGTGACGGAAGAAAACTGATTGGCAGCCACCAGATAATCCCACTCCTGAACCTGTACATAAAACTGCTTTTTATAAGTAGGAGACGCGCCGGTAACCTCTTCCTGATCAAACACCAGACGTTTCAGCGGTGTGCCGTGCCAGGTTTCCAGAAAGATAGCTCCCTCCCGTTTCTTCACCCACAATGGGGTTCTTACGTTAAATACAAAGTATTTGCTCCGGGCCATATAATAAGCATACCTGATTCCGAAACGCTTTACCCTCTTATGCGGATAAGGGATATGTGTTTTTTTATTATTCAGCACCCATATAAATTTATATTGTCCCGGATAGTGCTCGCTGATGTACTCATAAATATATTTCGGACTGTCCGAATAGCTCTTTCCAAAAAAGCTCTCACACACCACATAATTCTCTTTCAGACTCATCTTTCTGAAATAATGGCGGTATAAGTATTTGCCGATCTCCTTCGGGCGTGTGAAAAAAGTCTTGAACTTCTGTTTTCCAAGCCTTGCATTGATCAGGCGCAGGCTCTTTTTGCGATTACCTTCCAGAAGGGCTTTTATGCATTTTCTTTTGTATTTTTTCAGACTCTCTATCAGATCCGGGGACATCTTGCCGATAAGTTCCCGCATCTGATCAAACCGTTCTTCCCTCCATACCGCTCTCTCACTCCTGCGCATCCTCTTCATAAAATATCCGCAGTAATAGTTGATCAGCTTTCGGTCCAGCCGGTCTCTCAATTCGCTGTCGTCCTCAATTCTTTCTCTTCCATAGCGGTATGCCGCCAGAAATTCCCCAAAGCGCTTCTCATTCTTCTCCTGGGAGAGCGCCGGGTAATGAATCGGATCATTGTGCTTTCTCTGGACATAAACAGCGTCCTGGCTGCATTCAAAAGACTCCCCATACTTCAGAATCTCCAACACAAAGGAGAGATCCGAATAGTACCGGAAGTCCTCACAGAAACGGATCTGATTTGATTCAATCAGATCCCTCTTTATTAATATATTCAGCACAGAGACGTTTTTAATTCCTCTTCTGCTGGAGAGCAGCCGCTTTCTGGCCTTCACCGCCTTGGAATCCAGGGCGTCATCCTGTGCATCTTCATCCTGTTCTTTCTCTGTCAGAGCATTCTGCTCCTCTTCATTTTCCTTCTCTGCAGCAGGCATCTGACGTTCATAGCTGGAAATAAAAATATCCCTCTTATTCCAGGTTCTCTCTTTTTTGCCGTACACAACCTGGACGCTGTACTCCTGCGCCGTGTCAAGGAGCTGTTCAACCGTATTCTCAAAAATGTAGTCGTCGCTGTCGAGAAAATAGATATACTCTCCCTCAGCAACGGATAACCCTAAGTTTCTGGCCGCCGCCACTCCGGTCTTATCATCCAGCTCCACCATCCGGATCAGCAGCTGCTTCCGAAATGGATCTACCGTTTTATCCACGTCAAATTCCGTCACATGGTCACATACCAGTATAACTTCCAGTTCCGGCAGATTCTGTACCTCTAAGCTAGTGAGACAGTCCTTTAAATAGTTTTCTCCGCGATGCAGAGAAACAATCACACTGACTTTCATTGGTTTCCTTTCCGGAAGTATCCCCGTGCCGGACCCCTATAAATGTCTCACTCCGGCTTCCCCTATCTCAAATCGAATACTTCCTGTGCACATCGCTCTGCAGCATGGCCATCTTCCCAACTACAGAAACGCTCATAAAATATATCATATTTTTCACTATACTGCAATGATATTTCACTGATATTTTTTATGGCATGCACTAATTCGTCCTGAGTAAACAGAAGCGGACCAGGCACATCCTGCTCGATATCAATATAAAAGCCTCTCAGATCATCCCTATATTTTTCCAGATCATACGTATAAAATAAAATCGGCCGCTTTAAATTGGCATAGTCAAAAAATACGGAAGAATAATCTGTAACCAGAAGATCGGAGATCAGGTACAATTCCGAAATATCCTCGTATTTGCTGAGATTAAAGGCAAAATCTTCCAAACCGGTCACATCCAGAGCATCCGCAATAAAGTAATGTGTCCGCAGCAGGAGAACATACTCATCACCCAGCTGTTCCTTTAACCGGTGCAGATCCAGTTTCAGAGCAAACTTATACTGGCCCTTGTCATAATACTCGTCGTCCCGCCAGGTCGGCGCATACAAAATAGTCTTTTTATCCGCCGGTATCCCAAGCTTTTTCCGAAGCCCGGCAGCAAGCTCGTCCCTGTTTTCACTGTGCAGGATATCATTCCTGGGATAGCCGGTCTCCAGCATCTTCTTTTCAAAGCAGAAACACTGACGGAACGTGTCAGAAGAGAACTGGTTAGCCGCAATCAGGTAATCCCAGAGCTGCACCTGTACATAAAACTGGTATTTATAGAGAGGGGATGCCCCTGTCACTTCTTCCTGGTCAAATACCAGCCGTTTTAACGGCGTCCCGTGCCAGGTCTCCAGAAAAATATTTCCCTTGCGCTTCTGGACCCACATGGGCTGCCGCACATTAAAGACAAAGTATTTACATCTGGCCAGATAATAGGCATAGGACAGGCTGAAACGCCGGATGCGCTTATGAGGATAAGGGATCTTGGAATCCCGCCTGTTCAGCACCCAGATGAACTTATATCTGCCCGGATAATTTTTGCTTATATATTCAAATATATACTTCGGGCTGTCCGAATAGCTCTTTCCGAAAAAGCTTTCGCAGAGCACATAATTTTCCTTCAGACTTAATTTGGTGAAATAATGGCGATACAGATATTTATAAATCTCTCTTGGCCGGCTGAGGAAGGTCTTTAACTTCTTACTGCCCAGCCTCAGATTGACCAGCAGGCGCACCCGCTTCCGGTCACCCTTAAGGAGAGCTTTGATGCTTCTCTTCTTATACCCGCCGAGCTCGTCAAATACAGCCTTCGGCATGCCGGATATGATCTCTCTCATTCGGTCAAAGCGCGTGGTATTCCAGGCCGGGTTCTCGCTCCGGCGCATACGTGTTACAAAATAGCCGCAGAAATAATTCACAATCTTCCGGTCGATCCGCATCGCCAGATCCTCATCCGCCGACGCCAGCTCCCTGGCACAGGAATAGGCATTCATGTACTCTTCAAATCGTTCCTCGGATTTTTCCTGTGAAAGTGAGGGGAAATGAACCGGGTCGTTATGCTTTCTCTGGACGTATACGGCTTCCGCATCCCATTCAAACTGCTCTGCGTGTTCGAGTATCTCCAGCACAAAAGAAAGATCGGAATAATACCGGAACTCCTCCCGGAACGTAATATCATTCTCCTCCAGCAGGCTCCGCTTCACCAGAATATTGAGGACTGAGACATCATTGATTCCTTTTCTGTCGGAAAACAGCACATTTCTGGCCTGGCTCCTTCCCCTATCATCCAGGGATACCGACAGGTTTTCGCCGCTCTCGGACTCTTTCAGTACTACAAATTCCTTCTCCGACTCTGCTTCCTGATCATTTTTCTGCGCTTCGTCCTTCCGCAAATTCTCAACAAAAATGTCACGCTTATACCAGGTTTTCTTCTTTATACCATAGACGACCTGAGCCCCGCTCTTCTCTGCGGCCTGTACAAGCCTTGCCAGAGCGTCGTTATATAGATAATCGTCACTGTCCAGGAAATAGATATAGTCTCCCTTCGCAGCCGCCAGGCCCATATTCCGGGCTGCTGCCGCTCCTGTCCCGTCATTCAGATATAGTATCGTAAAAGAAAGAGAGGGGCGGTACGCCGCTGCCGCTTCTTCCACGTCAAATTCTGTCACGTGGTCACAGGCCAGTATTACCTCCATATCGGGTATATTTTGCTCAGCCAGGCTGGTCAGACAATCCCTCAGATAGTACAGGCCCCGCTGCACCGGCACAATAACGCTTACTCTCATAGTTCTTTCCTGCCTTTCTCGTTTTGAGCCCCTTCCAGAATGGAAATCAGCTTCATTTTGTAATTTCTGCCATTCTACCTTTGTATTATACCCACAGCCGCCAGATAATACGTCGGCCGGGTGAAAAACAATCGTTCTTATATAGCAAGGGGCATTCTAAGAAGCTGCCCTCTTAAAACGCCCTCTGTCTGTTCCGTTAAATGCCCTAAGGCATACTGTTATCCTCTCAAGCGGTTTACAGCACTGAAGATAGCCCGGATGGATGCTCTGGTAATGTTCGAGCTGATTCCCACTCCGTAAGTTACCTTGTTCGTCTTTCTGTCATGCATATGGATATAGGCAGCCGCCTGTGCATTGCCGCCGGATGTCATAGCATGTTCGCTGTAATCCAGGACTTCAATATCAATTCCCAGTTCTTTCATCAGGCCGCTCTGCACGGCATCAATCGGTCCGCTTCCGGTGGATTCGAATGTTTTTTCCACACCGTTATCCGTATAGGTCAGGACAACTCTAGTGTCAAACTCATCCGCTGTATCGGTCAGATCCTCCACATAGCATTTTCTGAAATGCAGCGGTTCCTTCCTGTCCAGATATTCGTTCCGGAATTCCTCCATGATCCGCTCCGGAGCTACTTCGCCCTGCTTCTCGGAAATTGCCTGGATAATATCCGCAAATTCTCTGTGCATTCCCTTCGGCAGCTTGAAGCCATAATAAATATCCATGATGAAGGCCACCCCGCCCTTGCCGGACTGGCTGTTGATCCGTACAATCGGTTCGTATTCTCTTCCCACATCCGCCGGGTCGATAGGCAGATACGGCACCTCCCAGTAAGGGAGATTCCTCTCTTTCATTGCCTGTACGCCCTTGTTGATTGCATCCTGATGAGAACCGGAAAATGCGGTAAAGACCAGTTTGCCCGCATAAGGATGCCGTACATGAACCGGAATCTTTGTGCAGCGTTCGCATACTTCTATAATTTCATTTACATTTTCCAGTTTTAAATTCGGGTTAATCCCCTGGGAAAACATATTGTAGGCAATCGTCAGGATATCCACATTACCGGTTCTCTCTCCGTTGCCGAACAATGTTCCCTCAATTCTATCACAGCCTGCCAGCAGGGCTAATTCCGCCGCGGCTACCGCTGTTCCTCTGTCATTATGGGGATGAATGCTTAAGATAATCGCTTCTCTGTTCTCAAAATGCCGGTCCATCCATTCGATCTGATCCGCATACACATTCGGTGTGTTCATCTCTACCGTGGCAGGCAGGTTGATGATGACCGGATTTTCTTTGGTGCCTTCCCATTCCCGCACTACGCTGTCACAGACTTCCAGAGCATAGTCCAGCTCTGTGCCGGTAAAGCTTTCCGGGGAATACTCCAGGAAAATGTTGCCGTCGAACTTGGCGGCTCTCTCTTTCACCATACGTGTACCGTCAACAGCAATCTGCTTGATTTCTTCCTTATCCATATGGAATACAACATCCCTCTGCAGCGTGGAAGTAGAATTATAGATATGTACAATGACATTTTTAATTCCCTGAATCGCCTCAAAGGTGCGGTCGATCAGATGCTCACGGCACTGAACCAGAACCTGTACCTTCACATCATCCGGAATCATATTCCGATCCACCAGCTGTCTTAAGAAATCATATTCAATCTGGGAAGCCGCCGGGAAACCGATCTCAATCTCCTTAAAGCCCATATCCACAAGCATCTGGAAAAATTCCATCTTTTCCTGCACTACCATAGGTTCGATCAGCGCCTGGTTGCCGTCTCTTAAATCCACACTGCACCAAACCGGCGCTGCGGTAATCTCATGATCCGGCCATTGCCTGTCCGGATAATTAAGTACCGGAACTCTGCGATATCTTTTATAATTAAGCATAAATTCTCCTCCATTATTCAACCATAGTTATTTGATCATTTTGTGATATACTTTTGTTAAAACTTTGTCATATTTATCCAGAACTGTATAAACCTCCCTGACATCAAGAGTTTTACAGCAAATGGCTCACTCCGCCGCCTCAGGAGCCAGCAGGCCTGTATCAATCAGATGAATCAGAGAGGCCAGCGCCTCCTCCTCGTCTGCTCCCTCACAGATCAGCTGAATCTCATCTCCGCCCCTGACACAGGTGCTCAGCACACTGATCACACTCTTCGCGTTCCCGGTTCTGTTTTCCTTTTTAATGCGGATCAGACACTCAAATTTCAGTGCCTCTTTACATAAGTTGCCCGCTGGTTTTAAATGCAGGCCCTCTTCGTTTTGTATCTTTACCTTTGCGCTCACCATAATGCGTTCCCTCTTTCAAGTTCAAGTACGCCTCGGCGTACTTGCTGCGAGCCGCACGTCATGCTTTGCATGACATAATACATCTGTGCGGCTCTGCAATCCGCCGGAGGCTTTATCTTGGAAGGAGACTGGGCTCCCACCATGACGAATTTGTTATTTACTCACCACCTATAGTGGGGGAAGTCTTATCTACTTCCAAGATAAACTGGTACCGGTGGATGATCCGATACCAGTTCGCTTTTCTCTTCTGTCAGAATGTATGAAATTATTCGCCTTCTTCCCCGCTGTCCGGCTCTTCTTCCTTATCCTTTAAAAGAACCTGAACCGTAGAGGAATCCAGCACTGTCACCTTGTCCGGCGTTGAATACTTCAAATCTACAGCATGCTCGCCCGCCTCCATATCGGCCAAATCCAGATAGGGGGCAAAGTCGGCAAAGGTCAGCTGTGAAATATCTTCCTCCATGCCCAGCACCGTAATATAAAACGCCTCATTATTTACGTAGGAAAAATCAAGATTGGTCGGCAGATTCTTAAGGGTCACATTATCCTTCGCTATCTCAATCTGCTGGGTAACCATCTTTACAATCTTAACCGTGATCGTGATCACAGTGTTCGAATCTACCAGATGCACTTTCTCCGGCAGAAAATCAACCGGGTTCAGCGAGGCGTCCACATCCACCGAAGCCCCGGATATATTCACTGTCATGGTCAAAGAATCCAGATTTTCCAGATTCTTGGCCTCACCCGTCACCTCAATCACCTTAGGCTCGTACAAAATATCGGAAATGCCAAACCCGTACGCCGGATCTCCCACCGGCTTGATATAAAGATTTACAACCTTTGTGGGATATACCCGTACAGAGACCGTCACTTCGGTGGCGCTGAAGGAAAGCTTGCTTGTATCCATCAGGGAACCTTCCGCGTCGTAGGCTTTCGGGCTCAGAGAAACCTGATAGTCTTCCGTGGCATTGATCTGACTCAGATTAAGGCTCACTTTCAGCTTATCAATCTTATCCACGATCGTCTTAGCTCCGGTGACCTGGATAAATCCAGGCTGAACCTTGGGCTCACCGACGCTGTAGCCATCCGGAGGCGTTCCCTGAAGGTCTACCGTCACAGGCAGCTGTTTCATAATGATATCGTCGATGGATATCTTCATATATTCATAACTCTTGGAAACAATCGTCACATTACTTCTGGTCGTGGTAATGGTTATCGGCACAATATTATTGTACAGCAGACTGAAATCGGCAGTCGCTGTAAAATCAGAGGGCGAAATTCCATTCAGCACGCTCCTCCGGCCGGAAACCTGCAGATCCACAGTCGCACCTTCCAGCACGCTGTATGTCTTATCCGAACCGATCACCCGCTCATTCAGAATAGTCACCGGCACATTGGATATCGGCGTGGATCTGACCGGATCGTCCAGGTCAATAATAATAAACCATACAACTACGGCGAGCACCAAAGACAGAAGTTTGATGCCTAAATTCTTAGTCAGCTTTTTTCCCATCTTTCTGCCTTCCTCTCCATAATTTAATTCTTCTGCTCTCCACAATCCTTCCCTGTGCCTGTTTCAACCTCTCTTTCAGATAATCGCTGTCCACATTTGTCTTCAGCACCCCTCCGGAAGCTACTGATATCCGGCCGGTTTCCTCAGACACCACAATAACCAGGCTGTCGGTCACCTCACTGAGTCCCACGGCAGCTCTGTGCCTGGTACCCAGAGCCTTGCTTAACTCCATATTATCCGACAAGGGCAGATAGCATGTAGCGGCCACAATCCGGTCCTGCCGCAGAATAACTGCTCCGTCGTGCAGGGGTGTATTGTGCTCAAATATATTAATCAGCAGCTGGCTGCTGATAATGGAATCCAGCTTGATTCCCGTCCGCTCATATTCATTCAGCGGAGTCTCCTGCTCCATAACGATCAGAGCGCCTGTCTTTACCTTGGCCATCTCTCCCACGGCACGGACAATCTCTGTTACCGAACGGTTAGAGAACTTCTCCGCCTTTTTCTTATCTTCATCCAGGGAGAGCAGCCCGGACAGAGGGTTCTTTCGTCCCAGCTGATCCAGAGCCTTCCGAAGCTCCGGCTGGAACACAATTACCGCACCGATGGCCACCACATTAATGGAGTTCTTAAAAATCCACATAATAACGTGGAACCGCAGAACTGCAGCCACCGCTAAAAAGATCAGAATCACAATGACTCCTTTTAACAAGAGCCAGGCCTGTGTCTTCCTGATCCAGAGGATAATATGGTAGATTGCGAACGCCAGAATAATCATCTCCAGAATATCCGTAATCTCAATACCCTGTCTGGCAACCTTCTCCAATACGGTTTGTATCGTCGCTTTTGCCGCTTCCATCCTTATCCTCCTTTCTTTTATTCCCTATTGTATGCCGGCTGCTGCCGCGCAGCGCCGTTTCTAAATTCAAGTACGCCTCGGCGTACTTGCTGCGAGCCGCACGTCATGCTTTGCATGACATAATACATCTGTGCGGCTCTGCAATCCGCCGGAGACTTTATCTTGGAAGGAGACTGGGCTCCCACCATGACGAATTTGTTATTTACTCACCACCTATAAAGGTGGGAGTCTTATCTACTTCCATGATAAATCATCGTCATCATCAATATTTGCAAAACTTTTTAAGAACTCTTCCTCCGGATCTTCCGATGGCTCGGACGGCCTTCCCGGCCTTTTTTTCTCCACCTTCCGGTTTCTGGAAGTCCTGGAGTCACTGAAATGCTTTACGCTCTTCTCCGGCTCTGTCACAAAGATCTTGGGCACCGCCTTCACGTAGTAATAATAATCCTCATCCTCAAACTGAGTTATCTCTGTTCTCGTATAATCCAGGGTGAACCGGAAAAATTGTACGCACAGTGTGATAAAACCACTGAGCAGCGTCAGCAAAAGCATGCTGAAAATCTGTCCGGACACGCCTGTCTTCAGATCAGCAATCAGAAAACCGATAATCATAACAAGGGTTCCTGCACCGATGGAAATCTCAAATGAGTAATTAATCTTGGTCCTGCGGATAATGTACATAATCACGATAACCGCTGCAAACACCAGAATTGAATACAGCATTGTCTTATTTCCAATTAGGTTATCCATAACAAGGCGATATAATGTAAGCGCATCCTCCATTGAAGTTCCCGTTGTGGAAAGCGCCACCGTTTTTAATACATTAAACAGGAAATACACCACGGTTCCGCATACAACCGGCATAATAGAAAGCGGTCCTGCAAAAATGCCCAGCAGCAGAGGGATCAGATAGGGGAGCTTAAATACAAACATTACAGGGACAAGAAGCATCACCAAACCCTGCTCCGGCGTAAAACGTGCAAATAGAAAATAAACAACAAAGATAACAAACACGGCGATCACAAATAAAATCTTGGACGCCATGAAAATATGTATCAGAGAAAGTGCCGCCATGAGAAGAACCAGGATCGACGGCGGAACCAACGCTCCAATCACGGATACGCCCAGAACAATCGGAAGCCTGGTTAGCTTGGTAAAGTAGCCGATGTTCTTGTTCATCACCAGCAGGATAACCAGGGTGATCAGAAACTTACAGACCGGCACAATAAACCTTCCATAGGACTGATAAAGCCGTTTCATTTTTTCTCTCAGTTCATATAATACCATCATATCAGATATATCCCCCTGTTATCTTCCCTGCTTCTCTTCATTCTCATAGAAACTTTCCAGCTCTTTCAGATTGTGATAATAGCCTGCAAGTCTCTTCCGGGATTTTTCATACCGCACTGCCTGGATCAGAACCGTAATAAATAGGTAGAGCAGCAGACCTACTATATAAATAGCCGCCGCGTAAGTGATAAACAGTGTGTAATCAAGGCCTATTGCATTCTCAATCAGATATTCTGTGTTATACAGCGCCAGCATAACCGCCACAAACAGATACCCCAGCGTATAGGCAACCACCGACTTCATAATCTGCAGACGGATAAAGTCCATCCGATAATAGCGGCCCAGCTTAATATCGTTCCGGCCGTTCCTCTGTTCATATGAGGCCAGCTTTGTCATTATTTTGATCTTTCTATTGTTCAGCATATGTATCCTCCTATGGCCAATAGCCGGCAGGCCGGACTACTCCCTACTGTCTGACGCAAATATACTGATTTATTATATCATAAAAAATTTCTGATTTCAACGATAGGAAAGGGGAGGTGCCATTCCGCGCACTTCCCCTTTTTCTGCAGCCGTTTTCCCACTCAATGAGAACGGCTTATCGTAATTTTCATATTGTTCCTGCGGTCTCTCACTACCTCATTAATGACAGTGACAGCCCTCTCCGCCCTCTTCGTGATCATGATGGTGGTCACAGTTCGCCGGAGCCGGCTTCAGGCTGCCGTCCAGATAATGGGCAAAGGCAACATCCACGCTGCCGGAAGCACCCGGAATTACCGTGATGCCTGCATTTCCAAGGACTTCAATCGCTCCCTGTCCGATTCCCCCGCAGATCAGAACGTTAACCCCGCTTTCAGCCAGCAGTCCGCCCAGCTCTTCATGGCCTTTTCCATCGCAGGACAGGACATCTTTCCCCATCAGGACACCGTCCTCCAGGGTGTAAAGGGTAAACTGCTCCGTCTTGCCGAAATGCTGAAATACCTTTCCGTTCTCATCGGTTGTCACGGCAATCCTGGTTGCGGCTGTCTCTTTCACAACTACCTTCTTCTCATACTGTTCCAGGTAAGAAGCAGCTCCGTCCAGCCAGTCCCCTTCCAACGTTTCCACCTCTTCCAGATCTATCGCGGCGGAAATAGCCGGGTCCAGAGGCAGCCGCCCCAGAACCTGCAGGTTAAACTTCTCTGCGGTCTCATAGATATGGCTCTCGCCGAACACATTGATCTTCTCGCCGCAGCTGCCGCACTGTACATAGCTGTAGTTCTCGATCAGCCCGATGACCGGAATATCCATCATCTCTGCCATTGCCACAGCTTTCGCCACAATCATGGATACCAGTTCCTGGGGGGATGTGACAATGATGATACCATCCACCGGCAGCGACTGGAATACGGTCAGAGGCACATCACCGGTTCCCGGAGGCATGTCTACAAACATATAGTCTACATCGCCCCAGACCACATCGGTCCAGAACTGTTTTACCGCATTGGCAATCATAGCCCCGCGCCATACTACAGGTGTCTCCTCCGTCTCCAGAAGCATATTAGCCGACATAATGCGGACACCCTTTCTGCTCACAGCCGGGAAGATTCCCATATCGCTGCCCTGTGCCTTCTCGTGAACTCCAAAAGCCTTGGGAATGGAAGGACCGGTAATATCCGCATCCAGAATAGCCGTGCTGTATCCCTTCCGGTTCATCAGCACAGAAAGATAGGAGGTGACAAAGGATTTGCCGACTCCCCCCTTACCGCTGACAATACCAATTACCTTCTTCACATTGCTGTGTTCGTTCATGGGCGCGCTGAAATCCGGTGTGCCGTTTTGCCCGGTACCGCAGCCATTCTCAGAACAATTACTTGAACAATCACTCATTTTACTCTCTCCTTTTTATCTTTAAGCTCATTGGCCCTCTCGTTGCGTCTCCCTGCAGTCCAGCAAACACTTACAGCTTATTGCAGCAAACGCTTTCTTCTTATTGCAGCAAACGCTTACAGCTATTGAATCATACTCTTACAGCTTTTTGTAACCAAAAAGCCACCCGTGATAATCGGATGGCCGCAGATGCCAAAACTGCAGGAACAGGCTTAATCAGCCTGTCTCAAGAAAATTATACGGCCTGAAAAAATGATTGTCAACCCTGGCCCCGGCAAGTCCCCTGCCACGTGGGAATCCAGGAAAACTAATCTGTGAATTCGCCAAAAAGCTATTGTCACAATTTCGGACCTATGCTATAATTTTGTCTGTTATGTCTTAAGATAAATCGGAGGAATACTTGTGATAGAGAAGTTAAAGGAACTGGTTGCCCTGGGTCAGAAGAACAAGGGCATACTGGAAGTTGAGAAGATAAATGAACTGTTTAAAGACAGCAATCTGGACGCTTCCCAGATTGATAAGATCTATGAATATCTGGAAGCCAATAATATAGTGGTTCTGGACCTGAACGAGACAGATGAGCTGGAGCCTACCGACGATGCGCTCCTTGAGATCAGTCAGGAGGATCTGCTTTATGAAGAGGTTCCTGAGACTGCCATGTCGGATGACCCGGTAAAATTATATCTGAAAGAAATCGGAAGTTTTCCGCTTCTTACGACCGAGGAGGAGATAGATCTGTCCAAACGGATTGAGGACGGAGATGAGATGGCAAAAACCAGACTTACCGAATCCAACCTTCGTCTGGTGGTCAGTATCGCCAAACGGTATGTGGGCAGGGGACTCTCCTTTCTGGATCTGATACAGGAGGGAAATCTGGGTCTGATCAAGGCCGTGGATAAATTTGATTACAAGAAAGGTTACAAGTTCAGTACATATGCCACCTGGTGGATTCGTCAGGCGATCACGCGCTCCATTGCGGATCAGTCCAGAACGATCCGTATTCCGGTTCATATGTCAGAAGTGATTAATAAGACGTACCGTGTTTCACGTACTCTGCTTCAGGAATTAGGCCGTGAGCCTACCGAGCAGGAACTGGCTGACGCCATGAATGTTCCGATTGATAAAGTAAGAGAGATTCTGAAAGTATCTGCCGATCCTATCTCGCTGGACACTCCCATCGGCGAGGAGGATGACAGTCATTTAGGAGATTTTATTAAGGATGAGTCCATTTTAGGGCCGGAAGACGCGGCAACCTATTCCGTTCTTCAGGATCAGATCCGTACTCTCCTGGATACACTGACCGAACGGGAGCAGCGGGTGTTAGTCCTTCGTTTTGGCCTCCAGGACGGCCGTATGAGGACGCTGGAGGAAGTAGGCAGGGAATTTAACGTAACCAGAGAGCGAATCCGTCAGATCGAAGCCAAGGCGCTCCGCAAGCTGCGACATCCCAGCCGGGCCAAGATGCTGCGTGGGTTTGATGTACTTTAATCGCGTCAATGAGTAAAAGCCGTTTCACTGCGAAACGGCTTTAATTTACAAAATACGATCCAGCTCATCCTTATAATGCAGCCTGATTCCCTCTTCCAGTTTTTTATATTCCGGAATATATTTGATTAAAATCCTCTGAACAAGTTCTTTGGCGGCTGCCCCATTGTAAATATGTGTCATATCATTTCTGTCTTTCAGCATGGAAATCCACATTTGTTCCTCCACGAAATCATATACCGCATATAAACTTATTAAAAATCCCGCTGATTACAAATTCATTATCCAGATTTTCGTCACAGGCTTTGGAGAGTATCTTTAACTTCGAAACATAATGGTCAAATTTTTTCATATATTACAATCCCGTCCTTTCTAATGGATTCTAACAGCTCTTCCTGAACGTTACTATTCAGATCTATGACGTCATACATTAATAAGGTTGATGTCTTCTCGTCCACATCCAGAGCAAAATTTATAAAGTCTCCGCCCTGAACTGCCAGATCAATATCACTTGCCCTGCCATAATCACCTCTTGCCCGTGATCCGAACAAAATTACTCGATCCACCTGATAGTTTCGGGCCAATTCTTTAATTTCCTCTATTACATCCGGATTAATCCCAGTTTCATTCATATTTATACCCATGCCTTTCCCGTTTTGGGTTCCTCCCAAAATGGGAATAGGCCCAAATACATACGGTTGAAAGATTTCTTTCAACCTTTTCTCCCCGTAAATGCAGCTTTTAAACCTATTATACCTGCATCTCCTTTCATTTACAATCCAAGCTTTCCTCCGCCGCTTGCACAGCCAGGACAAGAAAAGGAACGCCTTAACAGGACGTTCCTTTTCTGTATATCATCCATTTATGATTGCTCTATTTTCTGCCGCTGCGCTCTACTTTTTCTTTTTCACATACAGAACCAGCTTCTGATCCGGATAGATCAGATCCGGGTTATCTGTAGGGTTCCATTTCAGCAGATTTTTCAGGGTTACATTGTATCGCCGGGCAATCTTTAATAAATAATCCCCTTTCTTTACAATATAATAAGTCTTTTGTGTCTTCACTTCCGGTTTTACGGCTTTATCCGGTTTTTCCTGTACCTTCTTATCCTTATAGACGATCGTGATATGGTTCAGATTGTCGGTTGCAACCGTGATTGTATTCTTCTGCTTATCAGTATCCTTTAAGAAGACGGCCTTCTGGTTTTCATCAACGGCTACAATGCCGTAAGAATCGTGGCCCCGCAGCTTCTTCGGTATGGTAATCACCATCGTCCGCTTGCTGCCAAGTTTAAGAATACGATGCTCCTCTTCCCCGATTTTTACCGTTCCGGTGATGCTGTAATAAGCTCCCGGTTTATAGCTTCCCGCCTTCTTTATAATTGCCTTTTTAAGAGCAGACTTGGGCTTTTTCTGTTCCTTTGCAGTGACCGTGAGAGACGCATCACTTCCCTCCGTTACCTTCTTCTGTTCTTCCTCATTCAGATAGTCCTCCTTGACGGCATCCAGCTTTCGAATCAGGCCGCCCTTTAACAGGATCTCCGTCTTTCCCTCTTCCGGTTTCGGAACCGGTACTGCCGGTATATAGCTGCCGCCGGAATTCGTATTCCGGGCGGGTGTGTACAGGATTGCATAGGTGGAATAGAGGCTGGTCTCAAACACTAATTCATTTCCGATTACATCAGCGTTTATCATACGCGGTTCACCGCCGTGCACTCCGACAACCCGGTAATTGCTGCCGCCCTGCATGGAGGCTGGCAGATGAAGCCGTATCCGGGTAGTCTTCGGCGTATGGGCGATCGGTTCGGATGAGGCCACGGCCCCGTCCACCTTCACATTCTTAATCAGGGAAATATCCATAATCAGTCCCAGGCTCAGATCTGCCTCTGTTGCTTTGTTTAATTCGTCCAGCGTATTATTAATATGTGTAACGTCATCTGTGATTGTCTGGTCATTCTCCTCTTTATCCGTCACCGTCAGGACTACTTCAATCTCTACATTCTTGCCGTCCCCCACAGATTCTATATTCTCACTGGAGGCAGCCAGAGCCGCAATTTCTTTTAAGGCTTCTGTGTCAGTCGTTACGCCGAGACTGGTCCCGGAAGCATCCACCCGGGCGGTTAAAACAGCCAGTCTTCCCACCAGAGCACCCAGTTTATCCAGAACTGCATAGTCTGTCATTCCTGCTTCCTCCGGGGTCAGCGCATGGTACTTATCCTGAGCATTTTTAATCTCATCCAGATGGCTGAGCACAGCATTATCATCCATCGAATCCGGCAGATTGCTCTGGTTCTTTACATAATCCTCAAACTCTTTTACCTTTGTGGTCTTATCGGCTTCAATTTTCTCCAGGTCCCGCATATCCGCCGCATTCATCACGCCGTCAGCAATAGTAATATTCTCTTTCAAATATACCTTCTCCGGGGTCCCCGAGGCAGTCGGCACCTCCACTGCCACTTTATAGTCACCAGAGGTGGGGACATCCGTGAGTTTATATTCCAGTTCGTAGGAGCCGTCTGGATTTATCTTTGATTCTGCAATCACGGTGCCGTCGTTTGTTTCAAGAGTTATAGTGGCTCCCGCAGCCGGCCTGTTGTTGCCCTGGGTGGATACCGAACCTTCTATGTGGATAACAGGAGAACCCACCTGATCCACATCTGTCTGATTCGGCCCGGACGGTGTTACCACAATGGTAATTTCCTCTTTCAGCACCTGGTGTTCACCGTCTTTTTCCCAGACTACCTTCCCTTCGTATGTGCCTGCGGGAAGTTTCGTCTCATAGTTGCCGCTTCCGTCGATGGGTACTTTGTATGTAGTTCCATCTTTATCTGTCAATTCAAGTATGGCGCCCTTTGCCGATGTGCCGCCTTCATAGCTTACGTGCCCGCCGGCACTGTAGACAGGCTGTTTTGCCTGATCGGTGCTGGCTTTTTCACCATTGATGTCAGCCCCTGCCACTTCCAGCTCAGCCGTGTAGACGATCTGGTCAGGCTGCGCTGTTACCGTCAGCTCATAGGAGCCGTCAAAGACCTGTTCGATCCGGTAAGCGCCATTCTCGTCTGTCACCGCCTGATACCGTCCGCCGGTGCCGATCAGGGTCACCACCGCATCCGCCACCGGATTGCCCGCCGTATCCACGATCACACCGCTGATCAGATAGGCAGGCGGCAGGAAAAGATATGGATAGCCCTGATTTACGCCGCTTACTGACCGGTTCCAGGTGAGCAGCCTGTCGGATGCCGCTGCATTCTGATTCATGGTTTCTGTAAACTCCGCACTCTTCATCGCATCTTCTGATAAGGATACTGCCGACGGGTCCGTCTGACTGGAATACTGATATCCCACCTGACGTTCCGCGGTGCCGGTCAGGTAATAATTTGTCCCGTCCATATTAAAATATGTCGTATAGCCTGCTATTCCTCCCGCGTAAACCGTTCCCGTCCCGGAGGTGGTTATTGGCCCTGCATTGTATGTATTATACATAGATGTGCCATCCGTCGTCACAAGGGCATTTCCCGACAGACCTCCGGCATATTTTGTATTTGCATCTCCAAGCGCTGCGATCTCCCCGATATTATAGGAGTTATCAATCGTATTTGCCGTTTCAAATCGCAGATATCCGCCGATTCCGCCGCAATATTCATAGTTTCCTGCACCGGTTCCGCTTATTGCACCGGTATTGTAGCTGTTTGTAACGGCCTCCGATCCATTGGAATAGCCAATCAGGCCGCCGGTATATAGATACTTCGCTGCCTCATCTGCCGTTATATCTCCGGTATTATAACATTTCTCTGTGGCTCCCATAGATGAGACATAGCCAATCAGACCGCCGATTCCGGTGTTCCCGGCAATGTTATTAGCAGACATAGCTCCGCTGTTGCCACAGTCCCTCAAATTTCCAGCCTCTGCTGCCGTACCAAGCAAACCGCCCGCTGTACCGCTGACTATGGAGTAGGTTACTCCCGTAAGGGATACATCTCCCCGGTTATTGCAGCTGATGAAGTCCCCGATCTTATTCTTGCCATATCCGATCAGACCCCCGGCTGCGCCCTGGGTTTTTGCGGATGTTGTATCCCCGCTCACCTGGATTTTCCCGGAATTGCTGCAGTTTTCCACATTCCCGGACATAGTTTCAACATAGCCTGCCAGACCGCCCGCATAGCTTTTCAGCTTTGCACCGCGGACACCGATCTCACCCATATTGGAGCTGTTTTTTATCGTTCCAAAATCCAGAGCCAGATTGCCGGCTACGCCTCCGGCATAGGCATTTGCTGCAACCTCTCCTACCATCACGCTGCCATAGTTTTTGCAGTCCGAAATCAGACTGATATATCTGCCTCTTCCCAGTATACCACCTGCATCTGCTCCCGCGGAACTGGACGTGCTGCTGTGTCCGCTTGATACAATATCGCCGCGGTTGGTACAGGCGATTATTTCTGCTCCCACTTCTGCCGCGGATGAAGCCGAATATTCAATATAGCCTGTAATACCGCCCACAGCCACGGTAGAACTTGTATTTGTATTCTTTTGTTCGATATTCCCGCTGTTTTCACAGGACTCAATCCGAAGCTTAGACACCGCCGTTCGATTGGTTATTCCACCAATGATTCCGCCGGTATAGCTTGATGATGCTCCGCCTTCATTGATCAGCTTCCCTTCGTTTCGGCAATTTTCAATGACAAAGTCGGATTTAGCACCACTTGTCTTTCCAATCAATCCTCCCAGCGTTCCTCCCGCAGAGACAGTGATATCTGCTTTATTTGCACTGGAATTCATTGTAGTCAGCTCAGAGACCTGACCTCCCAGGCCGCCCACTGCCGCACCCTTCTGCGCGGTCAGCCATCCTTCATTTTCACAGTCTTCGATAACTGTAGGGCCAGAACTGTACCCAAATATTCCGCCCATATAGGCGGAAATTAAAGTTCCATCTTTTCCGCTGCTTTCGATGGCCGCCTTGTTGGAGCAGTTCGCAAACTGTATGCTGCCATTCATAACATACCCGATCAGGCCGCCGGCATAATCGGTTCCTGAAGCAATCTCAGAATTGTTTATCTTAACCCTATCTGTTGTGTGACAGTTCTCTATCACAAAATCGTCGATCGCCCCATATCCATTCATGTCACCTGCCAGCGCACCGGTATGGCGGGCCTTGTTGCCATCCCCGGCAAAGACAAACTGGCTGTCATCTATCGCAAGGTTCTTGATGGATATCTTTGTTTCCTTACCGGAAATATAACCGAAAAGTCCGGCGCTTTTCAGGGTGTTATCGGTCACCTTAAGGCCGCTCACCGTATAATTATTCCCCTGCACCGACCCGCAGAAGGGATTAGCGCTGGTCCCGATAGGCACCCATTCGGTCTGCTCAGAAACTGCAATAGAATCCATCAGCTTAATCAGCTTATTCTTATAGTTTTCTTCCCCGGTATTCACCTTCCGGGCAATTTCCCGCAGATCGGCTTCCGTCCAAACCTCTATGACTTCATCATAAAGATCCTCCTCCGATTCCTCCGGGGCAAACCAATCCCCCAGGGATGGATAACCGTCACCCGCACTGTTAAGGGTCCAGCCCCTGTAAATCTGAGCTTCTTTTGTCAAGCCCTCCGCAAGATAATATAGATTCAGCCTGTGATTCAGAAGGCCTGCCAGAGAAGAAGGTTCCTCTGCTGGCCCGGTCATCGCCTCATAGGAGAGTGCAGTACCCATTCCGGACATTGTCTTGCCGCCCTGGGGCAGTGAAATCTGCTCTGCCTGGAAATAACAGTCTTTCTCTCCTGCCTGCGGATCACCCTCTGAATAAAATCCTACGATGCCGCCCGCATAGATTGAACTTGCTCCGCTGCCGCCGGAACCGCTGGCCGATACCATTCCCTCATGATAGCAGGTCTGCAGCCTGGTCCTCGTCAGCCCGGATGTGATGCCGCCTGCAAACGCACCGCCGATAACCATGACGCCCTCCGGAACCTGGGCGCTGACCGTGCCCCTGTGCCAGCAGTTTTCAATCTTCATCTCAAGATTTCCTGTAACATATTTTGTTGTTCCCGTAATACCGCCTGCCTCAGCGCTGCAGTATGGATCGGTCATAACCTCTGCCGATACATCCGCTCTGGCCCAGGAATTGGTAATCTTGCTTCCCAGTTCGATGCAGCCCGTGATCCCTCCGGCATTCGCAATATATTCTGTCGTATTGCTATCCTCTGCATAGGACTGCACTGCCTGTACCGTTCCTGTAAAAGATACATCATTGATCACCGTCTGCCGTGCATATCCGACGATACCCCCGGCATACAGATCATTGGCGGAAGAAACGGTCAGGGATATGGTTCCCGCCGCCTGCACCTGGTTAATCTGCGCTCCATCTGTATAACCGAACAGTCCGGCATAGGCTCCCCCGTTTTCCTTTGCCTCAATCTTCACACCGGCGATTGTGCCGTTATTTCCGCAGAACGTCCCTTTAAAAGGATGTTCCCTGGTTCCGATGGGCGTCCATTCCTTTCCGGCCAGATTCAGGGAACCGGCTAATTGCACCGTCTTGCCTGCAAAGCTGTCGGTTCCTGTATTTACCTGCTGTGCCAGCCAGGCCAGCCCAGCTTCATTTTTAATCGTTACATCGCTTCCATTTTCAGAATAATCCGTTTCCGGACCTGCACTCACTCCGATCCAGTTTTCAGGTTCCGGCAGTTCCGACGCATCCGCCGTCTTTCCCCCATAAAAGCTTGACGCAGTTACCGCCAGTACAAGCAGCAATGCCAGGAACCGTTGTCTCATACCCTGCCGCAGCAGAGGTACCTTCCTTTTCATTCGTTCCATTTTAAATACCTCCCGTATGTCAACTAGATTATGAGGACATTATAATTGACATTATTCGGAATAATCTTACGTCCACTTTTAATGCGTCGTTCTACACTCATATTACACGCCGGCTT
The DNA here is from genome assembly GCF_032380675.1 of Anaerolentibacter hominis. Classification (NCBI taxonomy): domain Bacteria; kingdom Bacillati; phylum Bacillota; class Clostridia; order Lachnospirales; family Lachnospiraceae; genus Anaerolentibacter; species Anaerolentibacter hominis. The sequence goes on along the minus strand of NZ_JAWDIX010000001.1, from coordinate 770,131 downwards.
ATTGAACAAAGTGGGCAAGCCCGCTTCCGCTCTCTTCAATTTTTCCTATGTAATAAACGAAAGAGGCCTGTCCATCGCATATTGATGAACAGGCCTCTTCTATCTTGTATGAAAAAAGCTTTTACTTTCTGATTTCTTCCAGGGCCTCCTTACAGGCCCCGATGAGAATATTAATATCCGTATTATACGTCACACTGTCAAATCCCTCCGCCAGACGGCTCTTTGCCGCCTCCACAGTGGGTGCATAGATCATGACGAACTTGCCGTTCTTTTCACACACTTCCCGGATGTGGGCAATTGCCCCGGCTATCTCCGGATCGTCAAACTGTCCTGGTTTTCCCAGCGCGATAGACAGGTCATAAGGCCCGACAAAGATACCGTCGATTCCTTCCAGGGAAACGATTTCTTCCAGACTATCAAAACACTCTTTTGTTTCACACTGGGGAATAATCATAACCTCGTCATTTTTATCCATCATGTAGGACTCCATACCCCGGTCGAATATTCCGTTAAAACCGAAGTCCGAACACCGGGTAGGACAGAAGCCCCTCTGTCCCACAGGTTTATATTTTCCGTATTCCACCAGTTTTCTGGCTTCCTCCGCCGTTTTCACAAACGGTATAATAATCCCCTGTGCGCCGATATCAAATGCTTTCAGCACCGCAGGCCTGCTGATTTCTCTGATCCGTACGAAGGGTGTAAGCCCCCGGATTTCAGCAGAACGCACACAGGAAAGCGCCGCTTCCACATCATAAGGACCGTGCTCCGTATCTACAATAAAATAATCAAAGCCCGCCACTCCAATCGCTTCCGCTCCGATCGCGCTTCCCAGATTCAGAAAAGTTCCAACCGTCTTTCTGCCCGCTTTCCACTGTTCTCTGACCAGGTTCTTTCGAAGGCCCATCGTGTTATTCCTCCATAATCTTTAATTCTGCAATCTTGTCATCCAGACGTTTGACCTGCTCATCCGTCAGGGTATATTTCGTGGCATCACAGTTCTGATCCGCTTGTTTTACATTTCTGACACCGCAGAGCACCGTATCCATAAACTCCTTTTTCAGGTTCCAGTTTATTGCAATATGGGCTAACGGCATACCGGTTTCTCCGGATATTTCATCCATCACCTTCAGAAGCTCCATTACCTTGGAAAAATCCGGCTCATAGAAGAATTTATAGAATCTGCCTCTTGCATCCGCTGAGGTATAGCCAGGGTTGGTCCTGTACTTTCCGGTCAGAATTCCAGCCCCAAGCGTGCCGTAGCTCATGGTTCCCACTCCGTGCTCATGGCACCATTTCAGCTGTGCTTCCGCCTTGCGGTCCACCATGGAATATCCATACTGGGCCACCTCCAGCACACCTTCTTTATAAAATGCTTCCAACTGTTCAATATTAAAATTGGAAACACCGGTATGGAGGATTTTGCCGGCTTTTTTCAACTCCTTCAATGCATCCGCGGTTTCTTCCGCCGGTGTATTGGGATCTGGCCAGTGAATCATGTAGATATCAATATAATCGGTGTCCAGTCTCTCCAGGGATTCATCACACTGTTTCAGCACTCTGGCTCTGGAACTGTCCTTGATGGAACCGGCGGCTGCTTTGTCCCTGCTGGGCCAGTACACGCCGCATTTGGTCTGCAGGATTACCTTATCCCGTTTATCATGAATAAATTTGCCCACGTTGATCTCCGACTGTCCAAATCCATAGGTCGGCGCCGTATCGAAGAAATTCACTCCATTTTCCAGCATGGCATTCATCGCGTCAAAATATGAATCTGCACTGGTATCCCCCCAGTCCTGACCGCCGCTCTGCCATGTTCCCATCGTAATCTCGGAAACCGACAGTCCTGTGCTGCCCAATTTCTGATATCTCATGCTCTCGTCCTCCTTCATCTGTCATACACTTGTGTCCGCAGGCGAAAATGGTTAAAAGCTGCCCATTTAGCACAATGTCCGCAGTTTTCCTCCGCTCTACTCTTGTATTATAGCGCTATCTTTTTTTCTTGTAAAGCGCCTCTTATTCATGCCAGAGACTGCCATTTAAGGCTTGCATCTCCCACAGGGAGAATAGCCGTCCTTTATCAGCTCTTCCCTCGTTCCGCGGAACTCTTTTCTATTTTCCCGGTTCATATCTTTCACACTGGAACAGCTTGGGCTGTGAAATTTCTTCGTATTTGCGTTAAGGATATAATCTCCCTCAGAGCTCTCATCCTCCTTATCCACGATAATCGTACCGGGCTTTCCGCTTGTACTTGGCTCGGTACTCCACCGAATCCCGGCGCCGTCGCTGTAAGCAATGACCGTGCCCTGCTCGTCGGTCCGAAAGACAGCGGCCCCTGCCTGAGCAAGCCGTTCCAGAGCCAATGCCCCCGGATGTCCATAGGAATTGCCTCTACCGCAGGATATCACTGCATACTTTGGCTGCACTGCTTTTAACAACCGGTCGGAGGAAGACGTGGAACTGCCGTGATGGGCCACTTTCAGTACGTCGGATTGAATTTCCTCTCCAGTCTCCAGCATGTCCAGCTCCATCCTGGCGGTGCCGTCGCCATATAAAAGGAAGGAAGTGTCCCCGCACCACAGGCGGATTCCTACCGACCAGTCGTTCCAGTCATCCCCGTAGTCCGGGTCATCCGGGGAGACGACAGTAAACTGGGCTTCCCCCAGCTCATAGGACTCTCCCGCCGCGGCAAACTCCAGCATATCCTCTGAATCCACAGCTTCCAGGACCGGTGCAAATTCGGTTTCCCAGCCAGAGATCCGGGGCAGGATCACCGTTTCCGTCTCAAACGCCCGAAGAACTTCCGGGGCCGCTCCGTCGTGATCCTCATGAGGATGGGTTAAAAGCAGATAATCCAGCTTCTCCGCTCCTGCATCGCGCATATAATCAATCAGTTCCTCCGCTGTTTCCGGCTCGCCGCCGTCCACCAGCATATAATGCCCATCGGATTCAAAAAGAGTGGCATCCGCCTGTCCCACATCAATAAACCAGGCGGTGAGGCGGGTGTCCTCATAGGGCTTCCCTGAATCATTATTCTCTCGTACCGGCGCGCATCCGGCTGACCCAAATACCAGCCACAGACAAAGCAGCCAGAACAGCGGCCGAAGGAGCCTTCTTTTTCTGTTATTCATAATCATTTACCTATGTAATGAAATGCCGCAGCCATAAAGCATGACTGCGGCCTCTTTTTCCTACTGAATTATTCCTGTGGTTTATCTATATCTTCACTGTAATCCGTAACTTCACCTGTTCCCATATCAATCTGAGATGACGGCGGATTTTCCGGTTTATACTCATTTTGCATCAGCGGGTCCAGTCCGGTATAATTAGTTCCCCCAGCCGGATTCATCCCCGGATAGGAGGACGTTCCCTGTTCGGCCAGCGCTGTTCTTCTCTTCTTTTGTTTCTGTACGATAATAACCACGGCTGCGATAATAACACATGTCACAACAACAGCTAAAATCGTAGGCAGAAGAGCTTTAAATACCTGGCTGAACGGTTTCTTCAAAATCTCGTTAAAGTGAATCGAATCCACCGCTGCCTTCTGTGCCTGCAAATCCTCCTCCGAAAGCTCTCCATTATAGGAGTGAAGGGTGACATTGATTGCCTTTCCATTAATAATGGTATAATACTGTCTGGAATAGACTTTGCTGCCCTGGGCTTCCTGATAGAAATCCATCACCATGAATTTTGCCTGTTCCTGCTGATAGATACTGTGATCGGTGTAATGGATACCGCTTTGCAGAACTGTATCCTCGGTATACATTTCATTTGCAATCTTATCCAGTTCCTTATCAGAAAAGGAATTGAAATCAAAGATGGACTCGCTGCCGTCATATTCCACTTTGGTGACTACCAGCTCTGACAAATAATCCGAACGGATGCTGTTCAGATATATATTATTTTGTTCATAGTAAGGAACCAGTTCCTCGGCATTGAAAATCTCCCCATCGAAATTGGGGTTCTCCGAATTCCGATCCAGGTTCACCCAGCCCTCCGGCATGGTAATCTGCATATTCAGCTCATCCAGCGTGTAGGTCTCTGCTGCAGCAGATACCGTGCTTCCTATCAGAAGCGTGCACAACAGGCATAACGTAATCCATTTCAACTTTTTCACAAAATATCCTCCCATTTCCTAGTTTATGACTATTCCTATGGTAACACTTCCCGGTTTTGGTGTAAACCTCCAAAAAGTTAAGAAGTATTTAAGATCGGTCATCAGGGACAGATTACATCAAAATTGTGAATTATGACCAAAAAATAATACATGAAAATTTGTTGATTATTTCTTCTTACGAAAACGATTTCCCTGATTTATAATAATACATGTAAAAATCAGGCAGTAACTTGAATGTGAAGGCCACACATTCAGGTTATTTTTTTTGCTAAATGTAGAAATGAGTGCTGAAAGAAAATAATAAAAAAGGAGAAATGCGACTGCCCTGCTTTCAGTCTTTCCAATTACATTAATACGGTTCGTGAAGCGTGCCGGTGGTTGTTTGGGCAGTTTTGCGGGAAAAATCCCGCAAAATGCATGAGTATAAAAAAGTAATACAAGTCAATATCTGGCGGTTACGCCGATCGGGAAGCTAATGCTGAAATTTTCTGTTCCCTGTATTTTATCCCTGCTCGTCTCATCCCTTTACAATATAGTCGATCAAATATTTATTGGAAGAGGGGTCGGTTACCTTGGAAATGGAGCAACCAATGTAGTATTCCCAATCACTGTTATCGCGCTGGCGATAGTACTGATGATAGGGGATGGCTGTGCCTCCCTGCTCAGCATCTGCCAGGGACAAAAAGACGGTGAAAGTGCACAGAAAGGTGTGGGAAACGCAATATCCCTTCTAATTATATGCAGCATTATTCTTACCATTTTGCTTGCTTTATGCCGGGATAGCATTTTATCATTATTTGGTGCAACGGAAAATAATGTTGTTTACGCACGGGATTATTTTAACGTGATTCTGATTGGTATCCCGTTCTTTCTATTTGCAAATGCCATGAACTCCATTATCCGGGCGGACGGCAGTCCAAGATATGCAATGGTCAGCACTCTGATCGGCTGTATTATGAATCTGATTTTAGATCCCATAGCTATCTTTGTTCTTCACTGGGGTGTAACTGGTGCTGCTCTTGCTACAATTGCAGGACAGATTGTATCGGCTATTTTGGCCGTCTGCTATCTGTTTCATACCCAAAACGTTCAAGCTGAACAAACGCAGTTTTATAATCAAGAGAGGCTATTTAAATAAAATTCTGCCGCTGGGGATCAGCAGTTTTCTGACACAACTCTCCATTGTCGTAATCATGGGTGTTATGAACAGCACTCTTGTAAAATACGGTGCCCAGTCAGAATATGGCGCAGATATACCAATGACTGTTATGGGAATCGTAATGAAGGTATTTCAAATTGTGATAGCTATCGTCGTGGGAATCGCAGCAGGATGTCAGCCGATCGTGGGATATAACTACGGGGCAGGACATTTTGACAGAGTGAAGAAACTATATAAGATTATGATAAGCGCGGAAGTGGCCGTAGGGTTTATTGCTACCTTGCTGTTTGAACTCTTTCCGGTACAGATTATCAGTCTGTTCGGCAACGAAGACGGATTATATAATCAGTTTGCCGCTCTGTCCTTCCGGATCTTTTTGTCTACCCTGATCTTATGCTGTATTCAAAAGGCGACCAGTATCTTCCTGCAGTCTCTGGGAAAGCCTATGATGTCCATGTCCCTTTCTCTGCTTCGTGACTTTATCTTAAGCGTACCACTTGTCCTTTTACTGACACAGGTATTCGGTGTAACCGGTCCTCTTTATTCCGGTCCGATCGCAGATATCATATCTTTTCTTGCCGCCGTCATCATGATGTTAGGTGTATTTAAGCAGTTATCTTTACCGAGAAAGCAGAAAACAGATAACCCACTGGGCTGTAATGAAAACTAAAGTAGGAGATATCCAACGGAGGAAATATCTTTTAATAAATTTCGGATAAATCAGAGATTTCTCAAGAATTGTCATTTAAAATAAGTATAAACATGAAAGGGGGAGAATCCAATGGTCACATCTATTTCCAAAATCAGGTACAGTCAATCAATCTACCCATAATCTAAGGAGAATAATACATGAAAAAATACAGGAAAATAACAGCATTAATTCTGGCAATTACTCTAATCGCCATACCATCAATTTTTTCTAAAGCATCAGAAATTTCCACACCGCAGCCGCAGATGAATGAACAAGCATCCTTATGGTATGATTCAAATACAGATCAATATACTGCACCTTATGATAAGGATTCCTCTGAATGGAATAATGCTGCTACTGCATTGGAAAGAAAATCATTATTCCAAATTCCCGATTCTGTTTTAAGTAATATTTCAACTTCAAATTTGCTTGACTTAATTCTTACATACCCCTATCTTATTGAAATTATTTACTATAATTCTTATACTGATGGTATCAATGCACTTCGAGAAAATTATAGTGGTGTTTCTGAACTCTTTGTTCGGTCAGATGCCCCTTCAGTAGTCCTAGATCGTTATGTTGTCGAGCCATTAGACGAAAATTTAGATTCCCTTCTTTGTAATATTTTTTTTGAAACTTTCTTGTCACATGAGATGATAATTAATTCTTTTACTAAAGAAGATATGCAGATTTTAAATCAGGAAACTAATCTTAAATATATTCAAAAGCAAAATTTAGACTATTATTCCTCCTTTGAATCGGTTTTTTATCAGGGGTTAGAAAAGACATTTGATACAAATCTTAAGGCTCCTAAATCTTCACGTACTATTTCCGATGTGACTTTAAAAACAAAAAAGGGTGAAACTGTTTACGCAAAGTATTATTCTTCTTATGAAGAAATGGATCATGATACAGTAAATGCTGTAAACACAGAATCTGAGAATGCCTTTCCCACTGCGACCCTATATCGTGATGCGTCTAACTTGTACAACTGTCATTTTTTCACTTGGTTTAGAGATTATGGATTAGTGTATCAATATTGGGTAATCGATCCCAGTCCATTTTTAAAAAAAGATGCCGTTTATTTTGGAACTGCACCGTCTAAAATTGGTCAAAATGCAATCTATTGGACATCCGGTGGAGCAGCGGATCATTCAGCATATGTATACAGTTATACTTCAAGTACAAATTACAAATTAATTTCAAAATGGGGCAATGGGCCTGTTATGATCCATTCTCGCTATAGTTGTCCCTATAGTTCCTCTTATATTAAATTTTATAATGTTGTAAACTAGTTATTAACCAAAGAGTTGGAAGGAGGGATTTCATGAATTCTAAAACAAAGAAATGGCTTCTTATCACTTTAATCCTGTGTCTTTTCTTGGCTGCTGCAATCTGGGGTATCTCGGTATTGATATCCAACCGGCTCAATTCACCGGAACACTACATCGATAAAGATGGCCGCTATACCGGTTTTGACGATCTTCCCTCCTCAATTCTTGCCTTTACCGACATTCCCGGTGATGACAGCGTATATATCACCAGCAAGGATGGGATTAAGGAAAATGTGCATATATGGAACCGATTTATTTCCCGGACAGAGCAAAAAAGGAAATGCAAGATACGTCTCTACATCCGTTCCAGCGGCGATACCCTTTACGATTTATATTACACCGGAAGTGTTTTCAAGCTTTTTAAACTTGGGCATGATGAGCAGGTAGGTCAGGATTTCCTGTATCTGGTTTCGGTTGAGGATAAGGTCAGAGACACCTCCTATATCGCACTGGCTATGGAACCAGAGTTAACCGTCCAGGATTTTCAGTCCATATTATATAGTAACGATAAGGAAAAATCTCAAAGTATGTACATTCTGAAATGGGGATTTTACGAATAAGAATGGAAACTGCCAGGGCAATCCGCCTTCCAGAGCGGCCGGTATGTTGGTGACGCACGCAGTATATCAGAAAGGCGGTTAACTATGCCATATTTCACCTGCCAGCATCATCGCATTTATTATATAATCAGAGGTAATTTAAATCGTGCTCCGCTTCTCTTTTTTCATGGGAATACAGCTTCCCTGAACATGTTTGAACCGCTGCTCCCTCTATATGAAAATTCTTTTTGCATGATTCTCATTGACTTCCTGAGAAATGGACAGTCGGAAAGTTCACAGGAAGAGCCGTTCAGGCCCTGGTATGAGGAAGCCCTGCAGGCTGCCGCTCTCATCAGACATCTGGACCTGCAGAACGTAAATCTGGTTGGTGTCAGCGCAGGCGCATGGGCAGCTGTAAATACGGCAATGCTCTTACCCGAACGTATAGGCAAAGTGGTGGCCGACAGCTTCGGCGGCCTGTCTCTGCTCCGCGGGTCATTAAGCGAGATGCAGGCTCCCATTCTCCTGCTTGGGAGCAGAGAAGACGAGCTTCTGCAAAAAGATCTGGAACAAGAATATGTACAGATGGCAAAGGAATTTCCTCATGCCGATCTGCATCTGTTTAACACAGGGTCTCATCCGTCTCTTCTCTCGAATGCAGAGGCAGCATCCAAAATCATCCGTCACTTTCTTTTGCTGCCCGGATGATTCTGCAGAATTATCCAATTATAATTATATCAGCCAGCAAGAAAAAAAGAGCGGCAGTCTGATTTCTGCCGCTCATAAACGAGGGGAACGGGGAGTTAACGTGGGCTTGCCCGCTTCGTTTTAGTTTTCCATGTCCCAGTCCTGCATGTAATCCTGCTTCTTGCTTTTTATTGACAGGACGACTGCACCGACAAAGATAATGAGAGCGGTCCACAACAGTGTCTTTTTCATAGACAGGCCTCCTTTCCATCTATTAGTGTTTCCTGATTCTATAAATGAAAACGGATAAGCCTGTCTGAAATCTTCAAATAAATTATTTTTGAACTTTCCTATGTAATAAAAAAAGGAGCCTGCCGCTGAAATATACTGCGGCCGCTCCCCTTGGCATATCATTATTATTCTTATCAGTCGTTCTGCTCATCCCAGTTGTGATAAACCTGCTGCACGTCGTCATCCTCATCCAGCAGATCCAGAATCCGGTTCATGGACTTTAAATCCTGTTCGCTGCTAAGCTCCACCCAGGTCTGAGGTATCATTGTCACTTCCGCACTGGCCATAGCAATATTCTCTGCCTCCAGCGCTTCCCTGACCTGACTGAAATCATCCGGGTCCGTGGTAATCTCAAAGCTGTCCTCTTCTTCCGCAAAATCCTCTGCTCCGGCATCCAGCGCCATCAGCATCAGTTCATCTGCCTCCAGCTCACATTCTTCTTTGTCGATGATAATCTGTCCCTTTTTATCAAACATAAAGGAAACACATCCCTGAGCTCCTACATTGCCGCCGCCTTTGGTAAATGCGTTCCTCACATTGGAGGCGGTGCGGTTCTTATTGTCGGTCAGTGCGTCAACGATAATCGCAACACCGTTGGGGCCATAACCTTCATAGGAAACATATTCGTAATTGACAGAGTTGGCATCTCCCGCCGCTTTTTTAATACCTCTGTCGATGGTATCGTTGGGCATATTGTTAGCTTTAGCCTTCGCTATGGCATCCCGCAACCTGCTGTTATTATCCGGATCGGGACCGCCCTCTTTCACCGCAACTGCGATTTCACGGCCGATTACCGTAAAAACTTTCCCCTTGGCGGCATCGTTTTTTTCTTTTTTATGCTTAATATTCGCAAACTTTGAATGTCCTGACATAACATTTCTCCCTTTCTTATTAAAGCTCCGGCTCACAATTTTATCACGAAACCGCTCCAAATACAAGACTAATTTCCATTTAGCAGGCGGTTCAGACGTTTCATAATATCCACAGTCTCTTCCTTGGTTCGAATCGCGCACATGACTGTGTCGTCCCCGGCGATGCAGCCCACCATACCATTTAAATCCAGATGGTCCAGCGCGGCGGCGATAGCCATTGCCATACCGGAAATTGTCTTGATCACCAGAATATTGCCCGCGTAATCCATGGAAACAAAGCCGTCTCTGAGAACCCGGACGAATTTTTCATAGATGCCTTCTTCCTGATTCTTCAAAACAACATACTTCTGCCTTCCGCCGTCCACAGATACTTTTGTCAGCTTCAGCTCCCGGATATCTCTTGAAATGGTGGCCTGGGTTACATTGTACCCCGCCGCGGTAAGCAAATCCGCCAGTTCTTCCTGGGTCTCTATATCAAACTTATTGACCAGTTCCACAATTTTCGATTGTCTGCCAATTTTCATTTTATACCGTGCCTTTCCCATTTTGCATCTTTCTCAAAATGTTAACAGTGCCAAACCCTCTGTCTCAAAATGCTGTTATTTGTTCAGCTTATTCCGCAATATATCAAAAAAACTCATATCCGTCAATTTAATCAGCTTTGTGCTGCCCTGCGCCTGGACAATCTCCACCTTGTCGCCCACCCGAAGGTCGCCCCCGAACCGTCCGTCAAAGGAAGCGATCGCCTCCTCCAGTATTCCCTCTTTTCTCTGGCATATCTCCAGAGTGATACACTCTCCCGAGGATACCACCAGGCTGCGCTTGTTCAGAGAATGGGGGCAGATCGGCGTAATCGTAAAGACCGTTGTCTCCGGAACCGTAACCGGGCCGCCCGCAGACAGGTTATAGCCGGTAGAACCGGTTGGGGTACACACTATGACCCCATCTCCCACAAAGGAATCAATCAGGCCGCCATTGATATAAACCTTAACTTTGATCATGCTGGTGTGGCCTGCTTTTGAAATCACCACATCGTTGAGCGCATAATCTTCCTTTCCGGTTTTTTCCCCGCACACCGTGTGTCCGGCCAGCATCATCCGGTTCTCCACCGTGAATTTATCCTCCGTGAGACGGCGCAGCGCTTTCTCTATGTTGTGTTCTTCCACCTCATTCAAAAAGCCCAGGGTACCCAGATTGATTCCCACCAGGGGGATATCCCGATGGATCAGGTCCACCGCCGCCTGAATCAGCGTTCCGTCCCCGCCGATCACCAGCACACATTCCGTACCTTCCGGAATCTGGGATACGTCCGTATATCTGCCGTCTGAATGGAGTACATCCTCCATAATCCGGCAGCTCTTTCCCCTGTTAACAAGATACGTCTGTATGTAATTGGCAAGCTCCGAACTCTTTTTCTTTTCTGCATTGGCTATCACGCAGAATTTCTCCATCTCTTACTCCATTCCTTTCTGGGCTGTATCTCCTGGTCCTACAGGCTCTGATGGGAATCCCTCACCAGAGCAGACACCATTTCCTCCTGCTGTCCGCGCTCCTGCTCTCCGGAAAAAGGCACATTTTCCAGGAACAGCAGATATTCGATATTCCCCTCCGGTCCCCGGATCGGAGAATAGGTCAGTCCCCGGATTGTAAATCCATGTTCTACAGCATAATCCATGACCCGGATGATCACCTCCCGGTGAACGCTCTCATCCCGGACCACTCCTTTTTTTCCGACTTTTTCCCGCCCGGCTTCAAACTGAGGCTTAATCAGACAGACCATCTGCGCCCCCGGACTCATCAGCGCCTGCACCGGCGCCAGCACCTTGGTCAGAGAAATGAAAGAAACATCCACCGACACAAATTCCACCGGCTCTTCAATCTGGTCCGGCGTCAGATAGCGCACGTTGGTTTTCTCCATGGAAACCACCCGCTCATCCTGCCGCAGCTTCCAGGCCAGCTGATTGGTACCCACATCCACAGCATATACCTTTACCGCTCCATTTTGCAGCATACAGTCGGTAAAACCGCCGGTGGAGGAACCCACGTCCATGCATATCTTCCCTGCAAGCTCAATCGGGAATTGCTCCATCGCCTTTTCCAGCTTCAGACCGCCCCGGCTCACATATTTTAAAACAGTACCTTTAATCGTAATCTCCGCGTTTTCATCAAACGTACTTCCGGCCTTGTCCTCCCGCTGGCCCTTCACCAGAACGTTTCCGGACATAATTATCGCCTTGGCTTTCTCCCGTGACTCGGCAAGTCCCCGCTTCACCAGCAGTACATCCAGCCGTTCCTTCATATGAATCCTCCCGTTTCGGCGCAGGCAGCCGTTCACCGCATTTTCCGCAGAATCCGCTCCACAACGCTCTGTACATCCATTTTATACTTTTTCAGCAGTTCTTCCCTGCTGCCATGTACCACATATTCATCCGGCACTGAAATCTCCAGATGGGGAACCGCATATCCTTCTTCTGCCATCCAGGCTCCGATCCGCTGTCCCAGACTGCCGTTTTTTACATTCTCCTCCATTGTAACGACCAGCCGGTGGCTTGGCAAGAGTTCTTTTAACAAATCCCGGTCAAACGGCTTGGCAAATCTCATATTCACGAGGGAGGATGCAATTCCATGTTTCTTTAATTCAGCATGAACCTCCTCTGCCTCCGGCACCATGGTTCCCAGGGCGAGAAGCAGTACCCCTGATTCCCGGCGCAGGGCCTCTGCCCTGCCCAGACAGACAGGCTCGGTAAACTCTGCAAAACCGGTATAGACGCCTCCCCTGGGATAGCGCAGAGCAAAAGGCCCATCGTACGCCATTCCAAAATCCATCATTGCCCGCATCTCCCACTCGTTCTTAGGAGCGGCCACCACCATATTGGGAATGCTGGATAAATAGGACAGGTCAAATACTCCCTGATGGGTTTCTCCGTCATTCCCTACGATACCCGCCCGGTCAACGGCAAAAAACACCGGCAGATTGTTCAGGCAGACATCATGTACCAGCTGGTCATATGCCCTCTGCAAAAATGTGGAGTAGACAGCGGCAACCGGTTTTATTCCCCTTGCCGCCATTCCGGCCGCGAATGTAACCGCATGTTCCTCCGCGATCCCCACGTCGAAACACCGGCCCGGAAATTGCTTCTGGAATGGAAGCAGTCCTGTCCCCCCCGGCATGGCCGCTGTGACAGCCACAATCCGCTCATCCTGCTGTGCCAGTTCTATCAAATGCTCGGAAAAGACCTTCGTATAGGACCTCTCCTTTTTTCTGTTCTTTAATTTTCCCGTATCCTTATCGAACGCGGCAATGCCGTGAAACTTAGAGGGGTTGCGCTCCGCGTAAGGGTAGCCTTTTCCCTTCTGGGTCACCACATGCACGATCACCGGCTCCTTTAACTTCATAGCGCCTTCCAGCGCTTCTGTCATCTGTCTGATATCGTGGCCGTTAATCGGGCCGATATAGGTCAGCCCCATATCCTCAAACAGCACTCCCGAAAGCACCATTTTCTTTATGAAATCCTTAGACTTTCGCACATATCCGGTAAGCTTCGTACCGATACGCGGTATCCGGTTCAGAGTATTTTCCACATTTTCCTTCAGGTTCTGATAACCGGTGTTGGTACGGATACGCCCCAGATAATTGGACATACCCCCTACATTTTCAGAGATGGACATGTTGTTGTCATTTAAAACAATTACAAAACCGCAGTCCTGTCTGGCCGCGTTATTCAACGCCTCATATGCCATTCCCCCGGAAAGGGCGCCGTCACCGATCACGGCCACAATTCTTTCATCCGTGCCGGTCAGCTCCCTTGCGGCCACCATTCCCAGGGCAGCGGAAATAGAGGTAGAGCTGTGACCCGTATCAAATGCGTCGCAGTCGCTCTCCCTCATCTTTGGAAATCCGCTCATACCGCCAAACTGACGGAGATGATCGAACTCTTCTTTTCTGCCTGTCAATATTTTGTGTACATAGGCCTGATGGCCTACATCCCAGATCAGCTTATCCGCCGGAAAATCCATACACAGATGCAGCGCCATCGTCAGTTCCACAACTCCCAGGTTGGAGGCCAGATGTCCCCCCGTCCGGCTCACCTTTTCCACCAGAAATTCCCTGATCTGTGCGGCAAGTATGTCGTACTCCTCCGGTTTCAGCTTTTTGATATCATTGGGTCCTTCTATTTTATCCAGTATGCGAGACATGATTCCTCCTGTGCGCCCTCCGTTTTTTCTCCTCAAAAGGGGTCTTTCCCCGGACTATTTTCTCCGGTCAATCAGGAATCGGATCAGCTGCTCCAAAAATTCATTTTCTTCGTGCCGCCGTTCCAGCTCCATCAGCTTATTCAGAGCTTCCATAGAATACTGTTCTACCAAAGCTCCCGCCCTCCTGGTCCCTTCCAGGGTCACATACGTAGTCTTATGATTCTTCTCATCACTGTAGATCGGCTTCCCCAGCTCTTCCTGGGAGCCGGTCACATCCAGGATATCGTCCTGTATCTGAAACGCCAGCCCCACCTTTCCGGCAATCTCCTCCACAATATGAAGATCATCTTGATCCGTTCCCGCCATAACCGCCCCTGCCATCATGGAAGCTTCAATCAGCGCACTGGTTTTAAGCCGGTAGATAAAAGTAAGCTTGTCCTCCGTTAAATCTTCTCCCTCCGACTGTACATCCACAACCTGGCCGCCGATCATACCGTAAATTCCGGCCTTCTTCGCCAAAATTCCGGCTGCCGCCGCTGCCCTATTCCGGTCGGAAGCCTTAAGGATACCTTCGATCACTGTTTCAAACGCAAAGTTGAGCAGGGCATCTCCCGCAAGGATTCCCATTGCCTCCCCATATACCGCATGGGTTGTTTTCTTGCCCCTGCGGTACTCGTCATTATCCATGGCAGGAAGGTCATCGTGAACCAGAGAGTAGGTATGGATCATCTCAACCGCTGCCATAAACGGCTTCAGTTCATCCTCCCGCTCTCCCCCCAGGGTCCGGTAGGTTTCCAGCATCAGGACGGGCCGCAGCCGCTTCCCGCCTGCCATAAGACTGTATTCCATCGCCTCGCCGATCTGGCTCTGGTACGATAAATCTTCCGGTATATAAGTTCGGAGAAGATCATTTACCTTCTCGGTCCGTCTCTCAAGTTCTCTCTTAAAATCCATTGTTTCCTCCAGGCCGGCGCTTTTACGCCAAAGGTCCGTCGTCCTCTTCCTCCGGCTCGCTCAATATAATAATCTGTTTTTCTATTTTATCTATTGAATCATTGCACGATTTCAATAGTTTTATTCCGTCTTTATAGCGCCGGAAGGATTCCTCCAGGCTCAGTTCTCCGCATTCCAGATCCGATATGACCGTCTCCAGTTCACTGAAGTAATCATCAAATTTCTTTGCTTTTGCCATCAGTCCGGCCTCCCTTTTTCGATTTTATCTGCTGTGACATGTATGGTGCCATCCATCAGCCTGATCCGCAATTTTTCACCGGAGCTCACCTGCTCCGCTCTCTTAACCCCTCTGCCGTCCCGGTCTTCCACATAGGCATACCCGCCCTCTAATTTACGCAGAGGTGAAACACTGTTAAGCCTGCTGGCTGCCAGAGAAAGCTGATGCTTCTTGTCTGTAAGGATACGTTCTATCCTGTCTGTCAGCCGCTCTTCCAACTCCATCAGCCGCTGTCTCCTGCCGTTCAGCTGCTGCATCGGCCCCGCATGATTCAGCCTCATGCGGTACTGGTCCAGTCTGTGCAGGATATCGTGTATATCGCAGACCGCCAGCTCCGCCGCGGCGGATGGAGTGGGTGCCCGCAGATCCGCCACATAGTCGGCAATTGTGGTATCCGTCTCGTGGCCGACCGCAGAAATCACCGGTGTATGACAACGGTAAATCGCTCTTGCCACCGCTTCCTCATTAAAAGCCCACAGTTCCTCAATCGAGCCGCCGCCTCTCCCTACTATAATGATATCCAGATTCATGGCATCCAGCCGTCTGATACCTTTAATAATAGAAGAAACAGCTCCCTCCCCCTGCACAAGTGCCGGGCACAGGACCAGCTGCACGTAGGGATTGCGCCTACCCGCAATATGAATAATATCCTGGATCGCCGCCCCCGTGCTGGCTGTTACGATTCCAATTCTGGCCGCATAAAAGGGTATCTCTTTCTTGTGCAGCGGAGAAAACAGCCCTTCCTCCTCCAGCTCTTTTTTCAGCTGCTCAAACTTTAGATAAAGGGAGCCGGTACCATCCGGAATAATTTCTCTGGCATAGAGCTGATAGCGGCCCGACTGCTCATACACCCCTATATTACCCAGTACAATCACTTTATCGCCGTCCTTCATGCGGTAGGACAGGCCCTTTCTGCTTCCCGCAAACATCACACAGGCCAGGGCTGCGCCGGCGTCTTTCAGCGTAAAATAAATATGACCGGATGTATGATACTTGCAGTTGGAAACTTCCCCCTTTATGTAAATATGATTTAAAACATAGTCCGACTGCAGAACATCCTTTATATAGGCATTGATCTGCGACACGGAATATACCTGCTGCATCCAAATTCCCCCTCATCGGCATCCGGGCATTCATCTTAACAAAATGTTACATCCCGCCGGATGATTTTCTTCTATAAGCACAAAAAGGCCAAAACAGCGGCCTCCGGGCCGCTCAAGACAAATACCGGCCCGCACTGCGTGCCGGCCCATGCCGCACAAACCGCCCGCAAAAGCCGCTGAATCTCTTTATTTTTGTTTTTCATCCTTTTCGTCCGTAAACTTTCTGGCTACCTTTGCCAGAATACCGTTGACAAAAGCAGGAGACTGATCTCCGCCGAACTTCTTCGCCAGTTCAACCGCCTCGTTAATGGCTACCTTAACCGGTACCGAATCGTCATAGATCATTTCATAGGTGGCAAGGCGCACGATCGTCAGATCAATCTTGCTCATCCGCTCCAGCCTCCAGCCGACGGAAACTCCATCAATCATCGGATCAATCTCAGAGAGTTTCCCCGTAATTTTCAGCAGTTTCTCCTCCAGCTCCGTTTCCTGGAGCTCATTTAAGTCATCCGCCGTATCCCAGTATCCGAAATAAAGCTCCACTTCCTTCTTCAGCTCTTCCTCCGAATGAAAATTCTGAATAAACAGCATCCGGAATACGTGCTCTCTGGCTTCTCTTCTAGTCATCTTAATTACCTTTCACACTTTCCCTTTTCTCTTCTGCCATTCCTGCCGGCCTGTCTCTCTCCGTCACAGCAAACGTTAACACTTATTGCAGCAAACGCTAATGCTTATTGTACCATCTTATCAGAAACGAAAGACCCTTCAATAGAAACTGACAACTATTCAAGGGTCCCGGATTCGTTCTATTTTTGATTTTCAAGCTGCACTCCGGCTATATGAATATTAACCTCCGTCACCTTAAGACCGGTCATATTCTCAATCGCCGTATTCACTTTCTCCTGCACCTGCCTGCAGACATCCGGAATACTGTAACCGTACGCCATATTCATGGACAGATCCACCAGCACGCCCTCATCGCTGATCTCAACCTTCACACCCTTGGACAGGTTCTTCATCCCCAGCTTGCTGATCAGATCCCTGGTGGCATTCCCTGCCATCGCGGCAACTCCTTCAACTTCCATCGCTGCCAGTCCGGCGATGATCGCTACAACCTCATCTGCAATCCGTATCTCTCCATACTGTCCATCTTCATGTATATTGTAATTCGTATTGGTCTCTTCTTTATTCAATTCAGGATACCTCCTAGCCTTTCGTGCCTGACGGCAAAATACCTGCGCATTCAGTTTCAACGTAAGTTTATTATAACAAAATTTGAAACATTTGCAACCAATAATTAGCCCGGAGGAAATGGAATGCAGCCGGCAAAGCCCGGCAAGCCCCAACGGTTCCTGACATCGTCCCTGCAGAGCCTATGATATTTCCAAGCTCAGACCTCTGCCGGGTCCACAGGTGTAATAACAATATCCTCAGCAGTCAGATCCGTCTTACGTTTTACCATATCCATAATCTGCGCTGCTTCCTCCAGAGACAGTTCCTTGGCCGCAACCATTACATCTGCTTTTCCCTCCACAATGCTGACCACCACATCGGTATAACCGTTTGCGGCCAGAAGTGTCTCCGCCGCGTTTTCTTTTTCGGAAATTGCAGTCAGCTCCACCATGGATGCAATTGCTTCATTTTTCTGCTCTTCTGTAATATTCCCATTATCAATGATTTCTAAAAGTGACTCTTTATTTTTTGCTCTGGTCTGTTCTCTGTCCAGCTTCACCGATGCGAATACGCCCGATGATGATGTATTTGCGTTTACCAGCAACGCCTCCCCCGGCGCTGTCTCGTCTGTACCCAGATCATTGGCAGTCAGATCCAGCAGCCCTTCTCCTCCGGTTTCTATTACGTCATTTGCAGCTTCATTTTGTCTTCTTGCCGTTTCCAGATAACCTGCAATTACAACCATGATAACAAGAGCCGTAATAATAATCTGATTTTTCTTTAACAGCTTCTTCATGATTACCTCCTATCCGTTTTTCTTTTTCATTACTTTAATTTTATGTGCAGGTACATTAAATAATGCCTCCGCTGCTTCAACAATCTGAGTAACCGTTACCGGATCGCCTCCTCCCTGGGCAATCACCACAATCCCCTGTATTTCCGGCTGAATCGTCTTAACCACATAGGGTCCTTCGGAGAGCACGGTCGCCTCCTCCCTGGAAATACTGGAACTGACCCGGCTGCCGCCTCCGGAATCCTGTTCGGTCACCGTTTCCTCCGAGTACGGTTCATCCTTTAGTACCACCTGTTCCTCCGAGGACTTGAGCGTAATCATCACATCCACCTCTCCGATTCCCTGTACCTGACCCAGCACCTCCTCAAACTTCTTCTCCATCTTCTCCCCGTAACTGGAAAAACTGTCCTGTGTTCCGGTCTGCACCGCCGGCATCTTATCCTCTTCCTCCTTATCCTTAGAAAACAGGCCCGGCATGGAAAGCAGGATCAGGGCCACACCGCAGAGAAGAATAATAGCCAGCTTCCCCGGTCCGATTTCCTTAATAAGCTTTCCCTTCTCCTTCAGCTTCTCAAAAACCTGTTCCGACTTCTCCTTCATTTTCATAGAACTCCATCCTTTCCTTACCTTCTTTCCTCAACCCGGCGCAGCATATGTCCTCATTCCCTGCCAGAAATCAATTCTTCAGACGTATCTGTTCCTCTCCGATCCCATAGGTCTTATGAAGCACCTTCCGGGCCTGAACGAACGCTTCATTTCCTTCCTCATCTCCCTCTGTCTTTGTAAGCTTATCCTCCCCGATCTCAATCGTCTCCACCCGGATCGCCGGAACCATGGTATCCGTTCCCGCATCCTCAAAATCCACCAGAACCTCCCTTATCTCCCCGTAATCCTTCTCATCCCGGCTCACCGTCACCGACACATTTCCCACGGCGCAGCCCTCCTCCGTAAGCTTTGCCTTCATCTGGTCACTCAGCGTCTGCTCATACTCCCTGGCAGCCATCCCCTTGCTCTTCTCCTCCGCAGCAGCAAACTCCGCCGTCAAATCCCTGGACTCCGATACAAACTCATACTTCTCAAGAGCAAGATCAAACTGATCCGCTTTCCCCATAAAAGATAGAACCGGAGTCACCGCCACCACAATCAAAACCAGCCCGGCAAACAGCTCCACATACTTCCGGTACTCACTGTTTCCCACCAGCTGCAAAAGCACCGTCATCAGAACCATAAAAAAAATAATATTCTTCATACCCACCTCCGCAGCACCAGCACCCTCACTTCAAAAAACTCTCCATTTTTCACTCACACGCAGTGTGACTTTCACCTGCGGCTTCGCCGAAGCTTTCACTCCCCACATCCCCTCATCTTACTCCGTTCTTCATTATTCATTCTTCACTCTTCCTTGTCCTTCTTCCCTCTTCATTGGTCTATTTAATTCCCGTCGCATTGGTTATCATGGCTATGGTAATCACAAAGAGCGCCGCTCCCATGATCATCGTAGAAAAGAGCAATTTCAGAGCCGTTTCCGATCCACTCATACACCGCGTCATCCTCCTGTCGGAAATCGGCTGCGTGACAGCATTGGTAAACGCACAGATCAAAGTCAGGATACCCATCTTCACAACCGGAACCAGAACCAGGAAAATAATAAAGAACAGGCCCACCATGCCAATGGTATTTTTAAGCAGTATTCCTGCTCCCAGCACAGTCTCGGCTACCGAGGCAATGCCGCTGCCTACCCCTGGAATAAAGGAGGTCACTTTCAAAAGAGCGGACTTCTTTACATATTCCGCCACCGGGACCAGCATGCCCTGAATCACGTGATAGCCGATCACTGCCGCAAACATGGTCTTCTGGAGCCAGCTGATCGCGGTGCGGATGAGATCAATAAATTTGGAAAGCCTGTCCTGACCGGAAAGGTTATTTGCCAGCACCAGCCCGAACAGTACCTGAATCATGGGAATAATCACATGCAGCAGCACCAGCTCCACCGCACCGATGATCAGAAGGGTTGACTCATAAAAAAAAGCCGAAGTTACTGCTCCGTTGGCAAAGGACATTGCTATAAAATAAGTAGGAATCAGCACCTTCATAAAATTCAGAAGGTTGGCGAGGGCATTGGTCACAATTCCGCTTGCAATGGCGAACATGCCTGCGAGCAGGGAAAAAATAAGCAGATAGGAAATATAAAAACTCATCTCCGATACCTGGTTTTTATCAAATACAGTCGAAAAATTGGAAAATACCGCTGCCAGAATCGTCACGGAAAGGAGCTGTACCAGAATCGTCCGTCGGACCTTCCACTCGGAGCGCACCGAGCCTCTCAATTCTTCCAGCAGATCCATGAAGGACAGTTTTTTCTCGCCGGAAATGATTTGGCCCACATATTCTTTAAAGTCAAATTCATTATTCTTTCCCAGAATATCATCTACAACATTCTGGATCGGCCCGTAGTCAACATCATCATAGGCTTCTGTGCTGCCATTCTCATTTGCCTGTGCCGTTGCGGACGGTACAAGGCAGAGCAATACAAGCAGCAGGAGCCAGATCCATATTCGTTTCATGTTCTGAACCTGTGCCTTTCTCTTCTTATATACCCCTGCCATACCTCAGACCTGCCTGTGGTATTGCACCAATACGTAGGTTTGAAACTGCTTTGTTTCAAACTTCATCCTTCTCTGTCTGAAAGAGCAGGATAACAGGGCAGTCCGGAAGTGTTTCACGGAAGGATTCCGTCTATTACTTCCAGAAGGGATAATAAAATCGGCATTCCCATAACCAGAATGGTGAGCTTACCGGCCAGTTCAATCTGGCTGGCCACAGCCTGATAACCCGCATCCTTGCACAGTGCGGAGCCCAGCTGTGAAATATAGGTGATGCCGATCATTTTTAGTAAAATAGGAAGATAAGAAGACTGGATGGACAGATAGGAGCGTATTTTATCAATATCGGCAAGAATATCCTCCAGTTTTACCAGCCCCAGCGCAGCTATCATCAGACAGGCGGCCAGGCTTACGTAGGTTCCATATTCTGGTTTCAGGTTTTTTAACGGGATAGCCAGGAAAATTGCTACCATTCCGATCAGTACAATTTTTACCATGGCTAAAGAGCGAACAGGCGCTTGATGGAATCAAAGAGATCCGCTATGTAAGGTATCAGCCAGAGCAGAACCAGTACCAGGCCTGCAAGACTTGTCAGAAACGCCTGTTCCTCCCTTCCTGAATGTTTTAATACCTGTCCCAGAACTGAAACCAGAATACCCACCGCCGCTATTCGGAAAATCAAATTAATCGTCACAAAGTCCACATACCTTTCTGTCAGATTTTATTACAGGATGCCGGCCGGCGGCTGTACCTAGATAAAGAGGATGACGATAAACAGCCCGCCCATGATCCCAAGCAGCCGGCACAGCCTGGTCTTTTCCTTTAACTGGTCCGCCAGCTCCGTTATTTCCCGGTCAAGCCCTGCCAGGTACAGATCAATGAATTGAATCTGCATTCCCTTATCCAGGTAACCGAAGTTTCCGCCCAGCTGAAGCAGACTTTTTAGATCCCCCTCGGAGAGCCCCCGGCCCCGGAAGTGTTTTTTCAGCACCTGCGTCCATATGGATTCAAAGGAAAGTCCCTCATCGGAGGCTAGTTCCGTACCCAATTCGGCAAAAAAGGCCTGCCAGACTCCCTCCGACCGCTCTGAAAGTTCGGAAAATGCCTCCGGCAGAGGGACACCGGCAAAGCCGATATTATTTTTAAGCATCAGAAAATATTTCCTGCTCTCCCGAAGAAGGGAAAGCCGTGCCGTCATACGATGGCCATACCAGAATCCCAGGCCGGTGGAAGCGGCCAGGGTCAGAACTATTCCCAGCAATTTTATTCCCATACCAAACCCTCTCCGTCATAGATTTCTTTTACCCGAAATCCTGGTTCCAGCACCACATACCGTTCAAAGAGTCTCTCCCGGAGCAGTTCCCGGAGCACAGGCCGCTTCTTTATATCCTCAATGGATGTTCCGTGCACGGTGGAGAGGATGGAACAGCCGCAGTACATGGCATATTTCAGAGAGTGAATTTCTTCCGGCAGACCCACCTCATCCGCGGCAATCACCCTGGGCGCCATCGACCGGATCAGCATAATCATTCCCTCCGCCTTGGGACAGCAGTCCAGCACATCCGTGCGTATTCCCACATCATTCTGCGGAACCCCCAGATAACAGGCAGCCAGCTCTGACCGTTCATCCACCAGACCGACAGTCTGCCCGTGAAAATAAGGTGTTCCATCGGATATCTGTCTCACCAGATCCCGGAGCAGGGTGGTCTTTCCGCAGCCCGGCGGAGAAATAATCATCGTGTGGCAGAGCCTGTCCTTTTCAATCAGCCGGGGCAGGATCTTATCCGCACAGCCTTTCCTCTCATGGGCAACCCGGATATTTAAAAAGGAAATATATTTCATATTCCGGATGGACTTATCCGATAAAGTGACCTTTCCGGCCACCCCTACCCGGTGCCCTCCCTGAATCGTGAGAAAGCCCTGCCTGGTCTCCTCCTCAAACGCATATAGAGAGTACCGGCTTAAAATCTCCATTGTCTCTTTTAACTGGCGGTCCGTGAGGAAATATTCTTCCCCGGTTCTATTCGTAAGTCCTTTTCTGGAAATGAAATATTCTCTATTGTCATACCTTGCCAGAAAAGGCTGGTTTACCCTGAGACGGATCTCCTGCAGCAGGGCAAAATCCATCTGGCAGTGTTCCAGAAGCTCCCGCAGTTCTTTCGGAAAAATCCGCAGAATCGACTGCAAGTTCCTCACCTTCCTTTCTCCATCATTCGGACAAGCAACTTTGTCCTACTCCATTCATATGATTTTTCCCGGGGATTATGCCGCAAAATTTCCATAGCTCTTGCATCTTTTACGTTCCTATATTAGACTGGATAAAAAATAATAGGAACGTTTGGAGAACTTTCCTATGTAAGAACGAAAACCGGCAGATTCGCCGGTTACACAGTTTTGTGAAAGTGAGTGAAATAAATGCGATATGGATTAATCGGAGAAAAACTGGGGCACAGTTTTTCAAAAGAAATACACGAACAGCTGGCAGATTATACCTATGATCTGATTCCTCTGACCAGGGAAGAATTTCCGCAGTTTATGGAAAAGCGGGAGTTTAACGCGATCAATGTGACCATTCCCTACAAAAAAGATGTGATCCCTTATCTAGACGAACTGGACAAAAATGCAGGTGCCATCGGCGCGGTCAATACGATCGTAAACAAAGACGGCAGACTGACCGGGCACAACACGGATTATTCTGGATTTCTCTATATGATCCGGCATAATCAGGTAGAGATAGAGGGCAGGAAGGTTGTCGTTCTCGGCAATGGAGGGGCCGCCAAGGCTATTCTGGCCGTTCTTCGGGATCTGAACGCCGGAGAGATCATCATCTCAAAACCCCGTGTCAGCCCCGATACAATCACCACGGAAGAATGTTATGCAAAACATGGGGATGCACAGGTCATCGTCAATACCAGTCCGGTGGGGATGTTTCCCAATGTAGATGCATCTCCCCTGGATGTATCCCGCTTTCCCAGGTGTGAGGCGGTCCTGGACATTATTTATAACCCTCTGGAGACCCGGCTGCTGCGGCAGGGCAGAGAGCTTAGCTTAAAGACGGTCAACGGGCTGGAAATGCTGATTGCCCAGGCCAAGTATGCGGTTGAGTTCTTTCTGGACTGTAAAATAGATGAGAATGTGATCGATGATATTTATCAAAGAATGTGCAGAGAACGGGCATAATAGCCATTCTACTTATGTAGAATTACTACTATTATAGACAGCAAGCGCCGTACGCTTCGCGAACCGCCTTATTGCAAGCAGTGCAGGCCAGAGGCCGGAAGTATTCCGGTCAGTCCGGCCGTGTCCTGTTAAACAGATTTTTGAATGTTTCCAGCGCAAAAGAAGGTATCCTCCCCGCCAGAGTACAGATTCCAATCCCTCTCGGCGGGATTTCTTTTTCCAGCTTTAAGGCGAATAGTTCGCCGTTGTCCAGATATTCTCCGGCGAATTCTTCCGTCACGCAGGCCACGCCGATTCCCATCCGGGCGAATTCAACCATTAAGTCATGCGCGCCCAGCTCGATCTCCGGCTTAAGCGTTACGCCGTGATCCTGAAAGAACCGGTCTACATAACGTCTGGAATTAGCCAGGGTTTCCAGCATAACCAGATGCAGTCCCGCCACCTGGGACAGGGTTAATGTCTGATCCTTTAACAAAAAATATTTTTCAGAGGCCACAAAGCGGTCATGGATCTGCATACACTCCGATACCTCTATCTCTCCATCCTCCAGGGGCAGGTTGACAAAGGCTACATCGATCTTTCCGGCCTTTAAAAGTTCCAGTTCCTCCCCGCTGGTCCGGTTGATTACCTGGAGGGCAATCCCGGGGTATTCCTCCTGAAAAAGCTTCAGATAGGGCAAAAGAAAATGCTCGGATATCGTATCGCCCGCACCGATTGCAAGCTTTCCTTCCTGGAGCAGACGCATCCTCTCAAACTGTTCTTCTCCCGCTTCCAGCATCCCCAGAGCCGCGTTCACGTGTTCATACAGCATCCGGCCTTCCTGGGTCAGGTGCGCCCCCTTCCGGCTCCGGGCAAACAGTTTTCTCCCCAGCTCTTCCTCCAGCTGGCCGATCGCCTGGCTCACCGCCGGCTGAGAGATATAAAGGTTCCTGGCCGCCTCCGAAAAGCTTCCGGCGTAGGCCACCTCCCGGAATATCCGGTACAAATCCAAATTTTTCATCTGCGTGCTCCTTCTTCTATCCCTTATCCATAACCATTGCTTATGTTATAACCCATTAATAATAATTTTACTTATATGATATCATATATTATAATGGATTTTGGTACAAGCCCAAAGTGGGTTTTTTCGTTATAACAAAAGAGATACGGTGTGTGCCGGTTACATGAAAACCGCACACTGTCTGACGGACAGTATGTCCGCCTGAGAACGGTTTGTTCTGCCGCAGATTTTAGAAGCGGGAACAGCCGGAATGGAGGTATGATTATGTCAAGAATGACTGGAACGATTTCCATGGGTGTCCGTGCGCCAATTATCCGCGAGGGTGACGATCTTGCCGGTATTGTTGTCGATTCCGTACTGGAGGCAGCAAAATCCGAGGCTTTTTCTCTGCATGACAGAGATGTAGTCGGTATCACCGAGGCTGTGGTAGCAAGAGCTCAGGGAAACTATGCAACCGTTGACGACATCGCTCAGGATATCCGCAGCAAATTTCCAGGCGGTGAATTCGGAGTCATCTTTCCGATCATGAGCCGTAACCGTTTTGCAATCTGTCTGCGCGGCATTGCAAGAGGTGCAAAAAAGCTCCACATCATGATGAGTTATCCGTCCGATGAAGTAGGAAATCATCTGGTTGATCTGGACAAGCTGGACGAGAAGGGGGTTAATCCCTGGACCGATGTACTGGATGAGAAAAAGTACCGCGAGCTGTTCGGCAGCAATCTCCATACCTTCACAGGCATTGACTATGTCCAGTATTATAAAGACCTCTGTCTGGAAGAAGGCGCAGAAGTTGAGTTTATTTTTGCCAATGACTGCCGTGCTATTTTAAACTACACCAAAGATGTCTTAACCTGCGACATTCATTCCCGTGCCCGCTCCAAACGGCTTCTTGCCGCTGCAGGTGCAAATACGGTACTGGGACTGGACGACATCATGACTGCTTCCATCGGGAACAGCGGATACAATTCAGATTATGGTCTGCTGGGTTCCAACAAAGCTACTGAAGAAAAGGTAAAACTTTTCCCGAGAGATTGCGAAGCGTTTGTAAGAGAGGTTCAGACCAGATTATATCAGAAGACCGGAAAGCAGATTGAGGTCATGGTATACGGCGACGGCGCATTCAAGGACCCGGTAGGAAAGATTTGGGAGCTTGCCGATCCGGTTGTCTCCCCCGCGTTTACCGACGGTCTGAACGGCACGCCGAATGAAGTAAAATTAAAATATCTGGCGGACAATAACTTTGCCTCTCTTTCAGGTGAAGAGTTAAAGAGCGCCATCTCCGAATACATTGCCAATAAACCGTCAGAATCTCTGAAAGGGAAAATGGAGACACAGGGAACGACTCCCCGCCGTCTCACTGATTTATTGGGCAGTCTCTGTGATCTGACTACCGGAAGCGGTGATAAGGGTACCCCTATCGTTTTGATCCAGGGCTACTTTGATAACTTTTCCGATGAAGATTAAACCGCAGGATAATAGTTAACTATATCTGCATGATCAGAGGCAGAATTATGTCTTACTTTCGGCATAATTCTGCCTCTTTTTTGTCACTTTTCAGGAATGATTCCTATTTATATTGACAAGTTCAAAACCTGGCAGTATACTGAATTCAGATTAGTGTTTCCTAATCACGTACGGTGACGAAGTACAGGTGAATTACCTGACGATCTATGATTATAGTCCGGTCCGGTTTTTTACTTTTCTTCATTAGTCTATAACATTAGACTGAACAGGAAAATAATATAAGATGTATTATGTCATGCAAAGCATGACGTGCGGCTCGCAGCAAGTACGCCGAGGCGTACTTGAATTCATTAAGGAGGGGATTTTATGCAGGCGATTGCATGGGCGGCAGGGGGAACCGGATTCACATTTCTGATGACCACTCTGGGCGCCGCCGTTGTATTTTTCTTTCGCAAAAAAATGGACTTAAGGGTTCAGAGAGTATTTCTGGGTTTTGCCGCCGGGGTCATGATTGCAGCCTCGGTCTGGTCACTGCTGATCCCGGCAATTGAGGAAGCCGAAGCAGGAGGATTCGCCGGGTTCGGCTGGGTGCCTGCCGCAGGCGGTTTTATTCTGGGCATTGCTTTTCTGATGATTATGGATAATCTGCTGCCTCACCTGCATCCGGATTCGGAGCAGCCGGAGGGCAGATCTTCCAACTGGAAGCGGACCACTCTTCTGGTATTTGCCGTTACACTGCATAACATACCGGAAGGAATGGCGGTGGGGCTTTCTTTTGCCCTGGCCGCGCAGCACAATGATCCGGCGCTCTACACGACAGCTATGGCGCTTGCCATCGGTATCGGTATCCAGAACTTTCCGGAGGGAGCCGCCATCTCTCTTCCGCTCCGCCAGGAGGGACTGCACACCGGCAAGGCATTTGCCCTTGGCAGTTTATCCGGTATCGTGGAACCGATCTTCGGTATCCTGACCGTTTTAATTGCAGGCGGGATACAGCCCCTGATGCCCTGGCTTCTCTCCTTCGCAGCCGGTGCTATGCTCTATGTCGTTGTGGAAGAATTGATTCCGGAAGCTCATCTGGGCGAACATTCCCATGTAGGTACGCTGGGCGTTATGGCCGGTTTTCTGGTCATGATGGTTCTGGATGTGGCGCTGGGATAAGGATTTGGTTCATGACACTTCGCTTATTTGATTTCATCTGAATATCTTTCATCCGGGAACCGGCGGGCGTAATGTCTCACCGGTTCTTTTTCATTATTTAGGAACGTTCCCACGCCGCAACCGGACATAACATATTTTGTTATGTCCGGTTGGTAGTAATCTCACGAAGCTTAAGTATAATTAGATCATAGAAGGCAGGAAAGACGGGAAGACGTTTTTCCTATCCTGCGCATTGGAGCCTGTTTTCCTTTCAGGAAGGGCCCAAAGCGGGAAAGGGACAGGTACAGGATTGAAAAATCAGAATCTATACATTTCTCAGAATTTGGCGCTGCTTCGGCAGTATCATAAATACTCCCAGGAGGAGGTTGCCGGGCGGATCGGAGTCTCGCGCCAGGCGGTGGCAAAGTGGGAGGCCGGAGAGACCATACCCGATATCATCAACTGTGATGCCCTGGCCTCACTCTATGATGTGTCCGTGGATGATCTCATTCACTTTAACCAGACAAATGAGGCGGCGGGGATTCCACCCAAAGGCAAACACATCTTCGGCACGGTCAGGCTGGGGGAACGGGGTCAGGTAGTTCTCCCAAAGAAAGCGCGTGAAATCTTTCATCTGAAAACCGGTGATCTGCTTATGGTTCTTGGTGACGAGAATCCGGAGACGCGAGGCCTTGCCCTCGTATCCGCGGAGGATTTCCTAGGTGTGGTGGAAATCCTCCGGGGCGCGGTTATGCCGCCGGAAGAAAAGACACCGGAATAGAACAGGCCGTAGTTCAACGAACCGTCAGAATTGGAGGCAAACATGGTAGATCTGCTTACTGTAAATAATTTATCCAAATCCTATCCCGGCTTTCATCTCAGGGATGTTTCTTTTTCCCTGGCCCCCGGCCGTATCATGGGGCTGATCGGCAAAAACGGCGCAGGCAAAAGCACCACGCTCAAATCAATCTTAAACATGGTTCACCCTGACAGCGGGCAGGTACGGATGCTGGGGGAGGATTTCTTCCTGTCTGAAAAGGCTTGCAAACAGCAGACCGGCGTGGTATTCGGCGGAATTGATTTCTACCCGCTGAAAAAGCTTTCCGCCATCACCGCCGTTACCCGCAAGTTTTACGATCAATGGGATCAGTCCCTCTATGAAGAGTATCTCCGCCGGTTTGCACTGGACGAGAATAAGAAAATAAAAGAGCTTTCCAGCGGTATGAAGGTAAAATATCTGCTGGCGCTGGCTCTCTCCCACCATGCCAGGCTGCTGATTCTGGACGAGCCTACCAGCGGCCTTGATCCGGTTTCACGGGACGAACTGCTGCATATCTTTAAGAGAATTACAGCGGACGGCAGACGGAGTATTTTATTTTCCACCCATATCACTTCGGATCTGGACCGGTGTGCGGATGATATTACTTACATACAAAATGGAAGGCTCCTGGCCAGCGCCGGCCGCGAGACATTTCTCCGTTTCTTTGACCATCTGAGGACAAGCGCCGATTCGGCACCGCTCACGCTGGAAGAAATCATGCTGCGGACAGAAAGGAGTGGCTATGATGAAACTGCTTTATAAGGAACTCTCCCTTGCGGCCCACCCCACCCTCTTTATTTTTACCATGATGGGAGTACTGGTCCTGGTACCTTCCTACCCTTATTCTGTTATATTTCTGTTTGGCTGCCTGGCCCCCTATATTACATTTGTCAATGCCAGGGAGAACAACGACGTCTGGTATACAGCCATTCTTCCGGTAAAAAAGAGGGAGACCGTCATGGCGAAATGCCTGCTGATTCTCACCTCTCAGCTGGGACAGCTTTTGATCACGATTCCCTTTGCCTTTCTCAGAGGGTATCTGAAACTACCAAACAATACGGTGGGAATGGATGCAAACGCGGCCTGGTTCGGCTTTGGGCTGATTCTGTTTACTCTGTTTGATCTGGTCTTTTTCCCGGCTTACTACCAGTCCGGCTATAAGGCCGGCAGGTCATTTCTGCTGGCCATGCTCCCGGTTGTCCCGCTTATGATTGTGATCGAAAGTATAGTCCATTTTCCGGGAATGTCCTGGCTGGATTCCGTCAGTGCCGCGGCTCTGCCGAAACAGTTTCCTATCCTTATCGCAGGCATCCTCTGCTATGCGGGAGGGATGGTTCTGGCATACCGGATTGCCGCCGGGCGCTTCGAGAAGGTAGACTTATAACTACATGAGGAAAATAATTCATCAAAAAAATAACTGGCAGATATGCCGTCCTGAATTTCAGACAGCCTTCTGCACAGTTATTTTTTGTCTTGTCTTATTTAACCGGTACCTTACCTTTCACCGCGGTCCTGCTCCGTGATACTGCCGTCTTTGGTCACGGCCAGCTCCATTCTCTTCGTTCCCGCTTTGCAGGTAAATTCATTTGCGGCAAACTCTTTCCCGTCTTTTCGTTTCGCCGTAACCTTAAACTCCACATCCTTATCGTCAGCCTCCGCTGTTTCCACTATATCGGTGGTAAGAAGTATAAAAACATCCGTGTCAAAACCGCTGCCGGCTGCCAGAACACTGCCGCCCCTGTTTGTGCATTCCCATTCCACCGAATAGATAAAGTCCGCTTCCATTTTAACATAGACTCCCCGGTCTGTACTTCCGGTGTCTTCATCCCCTGTGTCCGTATCTCCCGTATTCACATCACCGGTTATATTGTCCGGATCGGCGGCGCAGCCCGTCAGCAGGCAGCACAAAATCATGATGACAGCTGTCATTTTCTTCATTGTTTTCATTTCTCCTCATTCATTCCCCTAATTCCCCTCAGCTTAATTCTCCGGGTGCATGTTCTGCGGCAGTTCTGATCAGGACCTGCGCACTGTCTCTGTCCAGGGGGAAGACCCGGCCGTAATAAACATAATAGATCAGCATGGACCAGAAAACTTCATAGCCGCCTTTATCATATTCTTCCTCGCCGGGCCAGTACCCGGTACAGCCGTTGGTATAGCCGCCCAGATAAAAATGGCTGCTCCCCAGACGCCTGCAGGCTTTCAGGGCAAATTCGCACATGATCTCATTGGGCACGCCGCAGAAGCATCCGTCATTGAGGACAAAATACTGCAGGGTAACGGTCTCCTGCTGTTTCACGATTCCCTCGCTATGCAGCCTTTTCACTTCACGAAGCCAGTGTGTACCGTCGATTCCCGCATATTCTTTCGCCTCCGCGGCAACCGCTTCGGCCCTCTCCATATCCGGCACTGACGCGTCAAAGGACTCCTTTACGCAGTACATGCCAAGACGGGTGACCGGTCTGCACTCCAGCGTCCCGATCACCTCATCCACGCTGTGAAGAACCTCCTGTGCCATACAGAGCAGCGCCCTGTCTGTACGGATATAACGGTCCGGATCATCTGCGTCCGGCGGGTTGATTGCGGATGAAAAATACTTCGGCGCCGCATTTCCGGAGGCTCCCTGGGTCACCATAACCGGACAGCCGTACTTCTCCTGAAGCAGGCTGCGGACCTCTCCGAAATAATCCGGTGAAATCAGGAAGTTGTCCGCTTTCAGAACATTGGCGTGGGCCGTTAAGCGGAGAATAAGAAGCCGATTCCGGTCATTCTCATCCGCCGCCCTGATAATTCCTATCCGGCTGTCCATCTCATCCCGTTCTATTCTGCGATTTACCCCGATTCCGGTCCGCCCGTTTCCCCAGGCAGCCAAAACCGGCGACAGACCGGTTGCTGCCTTTCGCACCGCATCTTTGATCCGTCTGTCCGCAAATTCTCTCCAGGCATCCTCAATACTGTCATTTGGCGCAGAGTGGGTATGGGAAAAGCAAAGCATAACTTTGTCCTCACCGGTCCCAATCAACCTGCCGATATCGCCCCGAAGTTTCGTTGCATGTTCCGTGCCAAAGCCGATATGATCTATCGTGACCAGAACGCACCGCTCCTTTCCCAGCTGCCAGAGGGCAGCCTGGGCTTTCAGCGGAGCAAGTACACCTCTTGACATTTCATCTTCCCGCCCGAATCCAATCGTCCGCACCGGATAATCCGGCGTAATATCTGTTTCACAAAAGCCCAAAAGGGCTGTATTTTCACTATAGGTCTGTTTCATTTCACTCTACTCCTTCTCTTTTTCTTCAACAGGATGCAAAGTGACCTGAGGCAGATTCCTTTACTCCATGCACTTCTGCCTCATATCACATTGCATGGAGCATCTGCAATCATCAATTTCATATCCATTTCTCCTTTTCCGGTTTGTGTTCTATTGTAAAGCGAGTAGCGGCTATGGTCAAGGGATATGCCTCTGCAATGCTCTATCCAATCTCCGAAAAGGAAAGCGCCTTCCGTAAAGACGGAAGCAGAAGGATGGCCAGAGCTCCGCCGGCCAGAGCGGTGATAAGCTGCGGGACGGAGAAAAGCCCTGACACCGCAGCAGCCTGTCCCTGGGGAAGCTCCAGGATAAGCGGAACTGCAATCTTTACTATCCCCAGATAGAGTACCAGAAATTTAGCCGCGGCTGCGGTCAGACAGGCGATAAGGCACCACGTAAATCTGCCCTGTCCTTTTTTTCTACCCAATATATACCAGATTACGATCAGGGTCAGATTACCTGCCAGAATAAAAGGAATCAGGCTCCAGAACGGTCCGATTCCCAGACATTTTGCCAGCACCGGAGACACCAGGCCAACTGCCGCTCCGGATGAAAATCCGCAGAGCATAACGGACAGTATAAGCATCATGTTCACGAAGGAACCGGTGACCAGCGTAGTGCCAAGCGGTGTTGTGACCGCCTGCAATACAATCAAAAGCGCAATAAAAACTCCTGTCCTGGTAACCCATAAAGCTGTATTTTTCATTTCTTTCTCCCTTTCTTCTCTTGTTTTTATATCCCTATTGTAGTATGGTTCAGAAAGGAGGTATGTTGCTATGGCAACCAAACGACTTAATGTACAGGAATTAGAACTTCTGGGCCGCTGTGCTCTGTTCTCCGGCATCAGCCCGGAACAGATTCCCGGTCTTCTCATTCATATCCATTCGAATCGCCGGGAATATCAAAAGGGAAGCCAGATCGTCCGGGAGGGGGAGCCCATTTCCGAGTTTGGAATTCTGCTCTCCGGCGGTGCTCACGCGGTGAAAGAGGATCTGCAGGGACGTCCTGTCCTGATTTCCCTGATAAAGCCGGGCGGTGAGATCGGGGTTCTTCTGGCTGCCAGCCGGGGACATACTAGTCCGGTGACCGTTCAGGCCGCGGAGGATTCTGCCGTTCTTGTCATCCCCTTTCATACAATGATAGCCCGCTGCAGCAGTCCTGACCATAACAAATTGCTGTTCAACTACGTCGGCATCGTGGCGGAAAAGGGGCTGTTGCTCCATGACAGGATCAGCTGCTTACTTAAACCCTCCGTCCGTGAAAAGGTAAAGACCTATCTGGCTCTTATCTCGAACGGTAAAGATAAGGTTCCCTTTGAGATTCCTCTGGACCGGGCCGGCATGGCTGATTATCTCAACGTAGACCGGAGTGCTCTCTCACGCGAGCTGTCACGGATGAAGAAAGACGGACTGATTGATTATTATAAAAACACCTTTGTTATCCTGTAAGCAAAAAGACTGAGAAGCCCTCCGTATGGTTTCTCAGTCTTTGTTGAATCACTCTGTCTTATCCCGTTCAGGCCAGTGCACTTCCCAGCGCTGCGCAGGCAGCAATCGCTGTCTCATCCGGCATCTCATTGCAGATCACGCTCTCGCAGGTTAATTCAGCACCGTTATTTTTGCAGGTTTCCTCCCAGGTGCGCATCCACTCTCCGTCACCCCATCCATACGAGCCAAACAGAGCTATTTTCTTGCCGGAAAGTTTTCCCTCACACTCCATGAACATGGGCTCAAACTCACTTTCCTCCAGCTGCTCCGCTCCCATAGACGGGCATCCGAATGCCACCGCGTCAAATTCATCCATCCGGTCAGCGCCAAATTCTGAGGCGGTAAAGACACTTACCTCCGCTCCCGCTTCCTTTGCGCCTTGTGCAACCTGATTGGCCATCTCTTCTGTATTACCTGTACCGCTCCAATAAACTACCGCTATTTTACTCATATCTCTATCTCCTTTTTTATTAAACCGCTACTGTGAGCTGCCGTATTGACCTTCCCTGGTTCCAGAGCCGTATATAAACCTCTCGGCACTTTTTAAATCGTTCAAATTGCTTTAATGCCTCGCACTCGTTGCAGTAAACCTTCCAACAACCTGTGCACTTACTGTTTTTCCCGGCGTTACGGATAAAGCCGATCACATCCCCCAGCGGATAGCCAAGGAAGATTCCGATTTCATGAGGAAAATCCTCCATCTCTCCCAGCCGGTTTTTTAGTCTGCCAAGAGCATACTCCGCCCCGTTATCCTGATATCCGTAATCTCTTAAAAATCTTGCCACGCCCGGCTTTTTTAAGTCGGCCTCAAGGCGGGATTTCCGGCACAGGTAGATCAGTTCCTTCGTCCCCTGGCGGCCCAGTTTCATCAGAAAAAGCCCTTTTCTCTTAAATTCTGTGTTCCATGCCTCTATCTGCTGTTCCAGCCTGGGTCCTGCCGTTACACAGAATAAATTGGCCGTTTTCAGCGATGCGAGGGTGGGCGAACAGTGTTCAATCAGATATTTTTCCAGCAACATGTTAGTCTCCATTCTCAGCCGACAGCCAGACGATATTCAGACAGAGTCGTATGAAGCGCACTTGCGCTGCTGGTGTGAACCCGTGCAACAGGGACGCTGTTTTTCTTTGCCTCCTGTGTTACACTGAGAACCATTTTATGAGAAACGGTACTGATAAACAGGATGAGCAAATCAGGACATCCCAGTTTCTTTTTCATCGAGCCTTTTTCTTTTGTAAATACTTTCGCTTTGCAGCCATATGCTTTGCAAATATTCTCATATTGAGCAGCCATTCGTTCATTTCCGCCTACAATTACAACACTCATTCACATCTCCTTTTCTTCCGAACTGGTATGTTGATTGGTTCCATCGGGAATATAGCCTCGAAATTGGTTAGTATATGCTAACCCCGCATGTTTAAAAAACAGCCTGATGAGCGGTTTACTCATGGCTATTAAAATCATTTCCCGCTTGGTTAGTTTTATCTAACCAAGCATATTTTACTATACAGGTCCCGTTACGTCAAGACTGCACTGTGTAAATCAGTCCGCACTTAATCTACTAATTTTCTCAACATTCCAGGCTGCAGCCGGGCACTATATTTTCTATAGAGTCAGAAAGTACCGGCTGCCGCCGTCCGGCGTCCGCACCTGCTCTGCTTTCACATGAAACACCCGCTCAATCACGCCGCTCTCATATATTTCCTCCGGTTTTCCCGACAGGCGGATCTGCCCCTTTTCCATCACGATCATCTGATCTGCGCATGTCATAGCCAGATTCAGATCGTGGAGCACCATCAGAACGGTTCTGTTCTCCCCCGCCAGCTGCCGGATCAGCTGCATCAGCTCCAGCTGGTATTCGATGTCCAGATATGTAGTAGGTTCATCCAGAAGCAGTACCCTGGTATCCTGGGCCAGGCACATAGCCAGATATACCTTCTGCCGCTCACCTCCGGAGAGGGAAGAGACTGGTTTTGAGGCAAATTCCCAGGTGCCGGTCCGCTCCATCGCCTCTCTTACTATTTTTTTATCCGTCCTGCTGTAGCGTCTGGGGTAGCCAAGATAGGGAAACCTCCCGTGGAGCACAAGGCTGTGCGCGGTTATATTGGCGCTGCCGCGCATCTGCGGCATCACCGCCGCCGACTGGGCAAATTCCCGCACGCCTATATTTCTCACATTCTTTCCGTCTAAAAGCACTTCCCCGTGTGCAGGCTCCAGAAACCGGGACACAACCTTTATCACCGTACTTTTCCCGCAGCCGTTCGGCCCGCAGAGCACCGTCACCTGTCCGTCAGGACAGGACAGAGAAAGATCCGACAGGATCATTTCCCCGCCGTAACCAGCCGTAATATGTCTTAATTCAATCATGCATCCGTCCTCCTCTCTGCCGGATTAAAAGCCACAGAAAAAACGGCCCTCCAAGCAGGGACAGCAGGATTCCTACCGGCAGTTCAAAAGGAGCAAATAAAATTCTGGCCAGAAGGTCACATACTACAACCATCAGTGCGCCTAGCAGCGCCGCCGCCGGAATCAGCCTTTTATTCTCCTCCCCCACAAAGAAACGTGCCGCATGGGGAACAATCAATCCCACAAATCCGATCAGCCCTGCGAAGCTTACCGCCGAACCTGCCAGCATAGAGGCCACACTCAGAAGCAAAAACCGGTACCGCCTGACCGGAAGCCCCAGAGATGAGGCCACCTCATCCCCCAGAGACAATAAGTCCAGCTCATAGCTTAAAAGCCAGGCCCCAGCAGCCGCAGCTAGGATAAGAATACCCGGCAGAATCAGGTCTTTTGACATAACGCCGGACAAACCGCCCACCATAAAGGCATTGGCTCCCACAAGCGCATCGGGATTGATCGTCGCTACAGTGTCGATCACCGCGCTTAAGATACCGCTGATGGCAACACCGGCCAGTACCAGTGTGATACGGGAAGCCCCGGTCTTTCTGGCCAAAAAGAACACCAGAAGGCTGGCAGCCAGCGCCCCGCCGAATGCGGCGGCCGGCACAGCTGTATGCATGGACGGAAGCAGTGCACTGCACAGAATCGCCGCAAGTCCGGCACCGGCGTTCACTCCGATCAGGTTAGGGCCGGCCAGCGGATTGGCCAGAACTCCCTGTATAATCACGCCCGAGACAGCCATAGCGGTCCCGGTCAGCAGCGCGCCCAGTGTCCTGGGAAGCCTCACGTACAGGATAATATCCCCGCTCCTTCCCCCCTGGCCAGCCAGTAAGGAGAACAGATCTCCAAGTCCTGCATCGGTGGAGCCAAAGCTTAAGCTGCACAGGACGGCAAGTGTGAGGAGCACTGTTAAAAGTATGTAAACAACACCCTTATGGCTTTGTATCCGGCTCTTTGCCATAGAGAATTTCTGCAAGCATTTCATAACTTTCTCCCCATCTCGCGTTCGGTTTGTAGTGGAACAGCTCTTTGGGAAGAACAAGATAATGCCCTTCCTTTACAGCAGTCAAGGACCCCCAGGCCGGGTTTTCCTCCATCGTGGTTCGAACCATTTCCAGCGCTTTCTCCGTATCTGATCCCATTGTTGTGACTAAAATAAAGTCGGGATCAGCCGCTATGATAGACTCCATCTGCAGATTTTCCAGCAGGGAAGCGCCGTTCTCATTTACAATATTAACCGCGCCCAGATCGTCCAGCATGGCTCCCGTAAGGCTGTCCTCCCCCTTTGCCTTCACCCCGGTAGAATAGGCGCGCATATAGAGTACCCGTGGAGCCTCCTTCCCCTGAACCGAGGAGATTACCTCATCTATTTCAGCCTGAATCTTTGTACCGTTCTCTTTATAAAGATCCTCTCTTCCGGTGATATCTGTGCATATCTTCAGCATAGCCAGGTAGTCGTCAAAAGTATCCACCCGAAAATATGCCGCCGGGATACCCGCTGATTTTAATGTCCCGGCCAGCTTTACATGTCCTTCGGTATCGGCGGAGAGTAAGACAAAATCCGGATTCAGTCCAAGCACCGCCTCAAGATCGGGTTCCTGAAACCGTCCAAGGCGTACGGTATCCTCCGGCAGATCCAGGTTTCTCTCACTGTAGGCGTCGTCCGTCACAGCAGCGAGTGTTCCTCCGGAGAGCAGCCAGGTCTCTGCAAAGCTCCCCATCAAAGCCACGGTCCGTTCCGGCGTTTCTTTTATAACTACCTCATTTCCCAAACTGTCGGTAAAGGTATACGCAGCTGCCCCGGTACTCTCCTCCTTCGGACTGCAGCCTCCAAGCAGGATCATCCCCAGGAGCAGGCAGAGTATAACTGGCAATTTTCTGGAATTACATTTCATTTTTCTTTCTCCCTCTTCACATATCATTTTCTGACAATAATCGTAGCAAAATATCCGTTCTCATCCCCGGCTTCGTCTATACTGCCGTATACCTTTTCGCCGGGAAGACCGCAGTTGACCACCATACCGGCCTGTTCATTCAGCCCCATATGCGAAAGCATCTCCCTTACTTCCGGAAGTTTCCTCCCCGCCTTCATCAGCACATGCGTTCCCGCAAGCCGCAGTGTCTCCTCCGGATTCCCGTATCCCACCGGTATAATGTGAACCGGCTTATCCTTCCTGGTCAGGCTTATTTTGAGAGCGGCCGCCGCCGCGCAAAAGCTTGTGACACCCGGAATCATTTCAATCGGATACCCCTCCGCTTCCACATATTCCGCCAGATATCCATAGGTAGAATAGACCGATACATCCCCAAGAGTGAGCATGGCTACATCCTGCCCCTCTCTCAGATAAGCCAGCACCGCCTCAGCTGCGCTTCGGTGTCCCTCCTCCGCCTTCTTTAAATCAGACGTCATCAGAAAAGGCAGAGGCAAAATAACTTTATCCGATAAGTCCACTGACGCCTTTGCAATCTCCAGCGCCGTCATATTTTCTCCCGCCGTCTTCGGCGCTGCAATTACCCTGCATCTTTTCATAACTAAAACCGCCTTGAGCGTAAGCAGTTCCGGATCTCCCGGCCCCACTCCGATACCATAAAAAGTCCCTTTTTTCATCTCTGTTTCCGCCTTTTTTATTCATTCAATATGATCCGTCCGATAAATGCCGCTCCGCAGCAGTCCACTCCCTGCACCGTGTTTCTCCAAAAAAAGAAAACCCTTTTCCTACGGAAAAGGGTATGAAAACAAAACAGCTCCTGTGCTGTCCCGATTACATCTGCCAAAGTTCCGTTGGCCGCGTAAGCTGCCCTCCTGTGAAATGGAAGGGCTATGCGAATAAGGCAGGTCTTCTGGCTCTGGCCTCTTCGTCCCAGGCAGCCTTCCCATCTTAACAGACAGTGGCATCTTGCCCTGACTCAGCCATTACAGCGGCGGTACCGCGCAGGATTTACACCTGGCTTCCCTTTTCATCCCGGAGTTTTTCTGCTCCGGGGAACCTTATCCGATTTATCTGCTGAAATCTACATTATTTTACATTCTACACGGTCCGGGCCTTGAAGTCAATTCAAGAAAGCGAACCGCTAGTTCTGATTCCGATCCAGCCAGCGATGCAGAACACTCGTAAGCCGTTCCACATCAAGGGGTTTTGACACATGTTCATTCATCCCGGCCTGCACGGCTCTGTAGGCATCGTCAGCAAAGTCATTTGCTGTCAGAGCTACAATCGGAATCGTCAGGGCATCCCGCCTCCCGCCTTCCTTCCCCATGCTCCGGATTGCTGCCGCTGCTTCATATCCGTCCATAACCGGCATCTGTATATCCATCAGGATAAGGGAATAGGTTCCCGGCGGATCGGCGGCAAACAGGTCCACCGCTTCTTTCCCATTAACCGCACAGGCTGTCTCCAGCCCCATCATCTTTAACAGCTCTTGTGCAATCTCCCGGTTTATATCATTATCTTCCGCCATAAGGACCCGGGTTCCGGGCGTAAACGGCTTACGGCTGCTCTGTCTTGTGCTCTCCGCTCTGGCTTCTTTCCGTTCCTCCAGTTTCAGAAACACAGTTACCGTAAAGCGGGTGCCTTCATCAAGCCGGCTCTCTACCCGAATTGTACCGTTCATCATCTGAACCAGGTTGCGGGTGATCGCCATACCAAGGCCCGTCCCCTGCACTCTGCTTACTCTGGAATCGTCCGCCCTCTCAAATGGAGAGAAGAGCTTGGTGAGGAATTCAGGCGACATGCCGATTCCATTGTCCTCCACAATAAACTCATAGCAGCCGATTGCATTTCTGCCGGATGACCGCTCCTGTGCTCTCAGGGAAATAGAACCTCCCGGCTCCGTATATTTTACTGCATTAGACAGCAGATTCAGCAGAATCTGCTGCATCCGCATGACATCTCCCCGTACCGCGTCATCGGTAATATCCGAGCGTAGCGAAAGCCGCAGACTCCGGGCGTCGGCATCCGGCCGGATAATCTGTATCACATCATCCATCATCTCGCTGAGAAGGAAAGAATCCTCGCAGAGTCCCACCGTTCCGGATTCGATTTTAGACATATCCAGCACTTCATTAATCAATCCCAGAAGATGATTGCCTGAAACCCGAATCTTGGAAAGACAGTCCTTCATCCTTTCCCGGTTATCCATCTGATGCTCTGCAATGGCAGTCATTCCCAGGATAGCATTCATAGGCGTGCGGATATCATGGCTCATTCTGGACAGGAAATCTGATTTTGCTTCGTTTGCTCTCCTCGCCCCCTCGTATGCTTCTTCCAATGCATGCTTGGCCGCCTTTTCTTCCTCCAGCCGTTCCAGTTCCTTCTGTTTCTCCATACTGACATTGCGCAGAGTAAGAATAACCGTTTTGATATCCGCATTATCCGCCGAAACCGGATGAACCTCCAGACGCAGCCAGGGAGAGGGTGCCCGCCCCTTATCATTCAGACGAAACTCCACCTCCACATGTCCGCTGATTAACGGCAGACTTTGTATCAGGAATTCTCCTGTGCAGACACGGGACACCCGGAGACGGTCCTCCTCCCGCACATTTGGCAGCAGCCCGCTGCACAGATCCCCTGTAAAACTTCCGGTACGCGGAAATGACAGGACATCATATGCCTGAGGCAGACGCACAGCATAATATTGATCCTTTGTCAGGTTCACATAGAAGATGCTCATGTAAACTCCGCTTATGGCCTGAAGGGCTGACTGGCTTAAATGGAGCCTCTCGTTATTCTCCGACAGGGTCTCTTTCATTCTGTGTATATTCCGGATGGTTCCAACCACACGGAAGGGCCTCCCATCCTTCTCAATGAGACGGCTGTTTACCTGATGCCACTGATATTCTCCCTCCCGGCCGTCGGGTATCATCTTCCGTACCTCGAACATCTCGGCGCGGCCGTTGCAGATGTTGTCAATCACGGCCGGCACATCCTCCGGATAAACGATATGACCATAGGCCAGCTGCCGGCTGTAATCAGCAAGTTCTCTCCTGATCACACCCGATCCGTGCCTGGGTTCATAGCTGATAAAGGTGTCCGAATCAATCAGATATTCAAACATCACGTCGGAACTGGCCTCCATTGCCACCCGATACATTTCCTGTTCTCGTTCCAGCTGCTGCTGCAGCCGCTTCCGCTCGGTAATATCCACGAAGGTACGCTGGATAACCGCCTCCCCCTCCGGTGTCCGGTCAACAATCATGTTCGTGCCGTCAAGCCAGCGGCGGGAACCATCCCACCACATTACCCGGTACTGCCGGTCCTGCCGGTCCCCTATCTTTTCAAGCCGGCTGTACGTCTGTTTGAGCATAGCCCGGTCTTCCGGTACTACGGTTCCCAGGACCCCGTCATGCCAGTCCTTCATTCCCTCCTCCAGATTGCTGTAGCCCAGAATGGAGATTGCAGCCTGATTGACAGATATCAGCTCATAAGTACCGTCGTTGTGGCGGACAAACCGGAGAATTCCACAGGGCACTGTATCGTAGATGCTGGTGAGCAGGGAAGTCTGTTCCCGCAGCCGCTCCGCGGCTTCCTCTGTCTGGGTTATATCCAGATACAGGCTGTTGACCATCCATTGTCCTTCTTTATCCTGCGCCTTTTTACCGCTGTCAATGATCCATTTCAGACTGCCGTCCTTGCAGCGCACCCGGTAACGGGTGGAATAAGAGACTCCTCCGTCCCGGAATGCCTCAGCACAGTCTGAAAGAGCATGTTCCAGATCAGGAGGATACACGGCGCCTACTGCTGTCCCGCCTGTAACCTCCATAAATTCTTCTACTGTATAGCCAAACAGGGCAGCCGCCTCCCGGCTTACAAACGCAAATGAATAGGTATCGTCGTCCCTGCTTATTTTCAAACCTCCTGCGATCGATGACATGACCACGTCCATCTGACGGTTCTGCTGAACCGTCTGTGCCTCCAGAGCCAACAGCCGCTCCTGCACATAATCGTAAGACTGGCGGCCGATTTTTTCAGGAAAGAACTCCCCTCCAACCATCTCCTGGTAGGGGTTGGAGCAATGAATATGGGCACATTTAAGTCCTTGCGCCGTCTCCTGAAAGACAAATGTTACCCGCTGGTGCACCCTCAGGTACATCTCCACGTCAGGAGCAGTTTCAATCCACATTCTTCCGGACACCACATACAGCCCCGATACCGGCTGGATCGCCTCGTATTCCTCATTCTGAATCGTACAGCGCGGGATCGTACCCCCGAACTGACGGAACATTTTTTCAATAGCATCATGATCTGCCAGGAATTGTTCCTCACCCGCGCCTATCCAGGTAACCTGCGGAGCAAAATAATCTGCTACTCCTTCCGGATTTTTCTCACAATAATGCATATGCATCAGACGGCTCGAGAGAGTTTTTGCCTCTGCAAGGCGTCCGCGCGTGTCTTTCCAGTTTCCCATCGTGTAACCACCTTTCTGCG
Source organism: Anaerolentibacter hominis (assembly GCF_032380675.1). Taxonomy (NCBI): domain Bacteria; kingdom Bacillati; phylum Bacillota; class Clostridia; order Lachnospirales; family Lachnospiraceae; genus Anaerolentibacter; species Anaerolentibacter hominis. Next base: position 728,120 of record NZ_JAWDIX010000001.1, on the reverse strand, counting down.
AACCGTGTACCAGTAACTTACCTTTAACGATAAAACAACTCGAAGTCAGGCTGTTTTTGTCTCCTTCAGCCTGCTCCGGAATTGATCCGCATCCTCAAAACAGCTCTGTATGTTCTGATAAAGCGCACGATAATCCAGAGTCTCCATCCCCGCACGCAGAGGTTCTACTATGGCACACACCGCATCATAGAGCGGGGTCAATCCCATATTGCCAACTACCCCCTTCAGTGTATGCGCCGCCTCAAAGGCCGACTTATAGTCCTGTTCCTCCAGAGCCGTTCCCAGCTTCTCCAGATTATCATCTTTAAACAGCATATCCAGAATCCGAAGGTACATCTCTTCATTTCCCATAAATCGGTTCATCGTATTCTCGTAATCAGCCCCGTAGAGCTGAAATATTTCTTGAAATCTGCTCATGTTCAGACCTCCTTCCAGGAAATAAAATCATATAATGTCTGATACAGCCGTTCCGGCTCAATTGGCTTCGCCAGATGAGCGTTCATACCCGCCGCCCTGCTCCTTTCGATATCATCATCAAACGCATTGGCCGTCATTGCGATGATAGGAATGGATTTTGCGTCCGGGTTGCTCAGATGTCTTATGTTATTTGCCGCAGCCAGGCCGTCCATGATAGGCATACGGATATCCATAAGAATCACATCGTAATATCCCGGTTTTGATTTACTGTACAGCTCCATAGCCCGAAGACCGTTTTCCGCAGTTTCAACAGTAAACCCTTTATCTTCCAGCAGCATCACAGCCACTTCCGTATTCAGCGCATTATCTTCGGCCAGCAGTACACGCTTTCCTCTAAAGTCATAATCATTCGTTTCAGACAGCTGCTCCTGTTCTTCCTTATCCCCCAGGGCTCTTGAAAAGGCGGAAACCAGAGAGGATTTAAACATCGGCTTGCTGACCAGCAGGTTGACACCGGCCAGTTTGGCCTCGTGCTCAATGGCAATCCAGTCGTAGGCTGTCATAATAATTATAGTAACCTCGTTTCCAACGATTCCCCTTATCTGGCGGGCCGTCTCGATACCATCCATATCCGGCATCTTCCAGTCAATCAGAATCATGTCGTAATACCGGCCGCTCTCCCAGAGGTATTTTACCTGATTTACCGCCTTTCGGCCGCTGTCCACCCATTCCGCGGTAACCCCGATTTCTTTCAGAGTTGCTACCGTGCTCTCGCATACCGCCACATCATCATCCACAACCAGTGTTTTCAAATGGGAAAACTGCAGATCATGCTTTTTCTGATTGTGTCTCAGTTTTTCTTCCTCCGTGATACCCAGCTTGACATCCACGGTAAATTCCGAGCCGATTCCTCTGATAGACCGCACCGTAATCCTGCCGTCCATCATATCCACTATACTTTTGGATATCGCCAGCCCCAGGCCGGTGCCTCCATAAAGAGAAGTCGTGCCGATTGACTCCTGGGTAAACGGTTCAAACAAGTGCTGAAGAAATTCCTCGCTCATGCCGATCCCCGTATCATTCACGATAAAGCGCAGTACCGCGTCATTCTTGGTGCGCCTGTGCTGGGAAGCCGAAAAGGTAACCTTGCCGCCCTCATTTGTAAATTTAATTGCGTTGCTCAGTATATTAATCAATACCTGCTGCAGTTTCATCGCGTCCCCGATATAATAATCATTCAGGACCGGGTCCACCACACACTCATACTCCACTCCTTTGGAGGAAGCCTGGGTATAGCAGATAGAATTAATCCCGCTGATCAATTCTTCTGTCGGTATTTTTTCATTTCTCAGCAGCATTTTTCCGCTTTCAATCCTGCTCATGTCCAAAATATCATTGATCAGAGACAGGAGAAATCTGGAAGAAATCCCGATTTTCGACAGACAATCCGACACCTGCTCATCATCTCCGATGGAGCGGGCCGCAATAGTGCTCATACCGATGATTGCATTCATCGGCGTCCTGATCTCATGACTCATACGGGAGAGGAAATCCGATTTTGCCGCATTGGCCTGTTCTGCCGCAACCAGAGCTGCAGCCAGTTCTTCTTTCTGGCGCTGCTCTTTTCTGACGATGTCGGTTACATCCCTTCGGGCCATACATACCCGTCCCATCTCCTGGCTGATATAAAATAACTGCATACGCTTTATATGGAGATTATCCTGTTTATCCCTCATCTCAATAATAAAACTGTAAGGCCCCTGCTGATCCAGCCGTTTTTTCATATAATCGAAATCCAGCTTTGACAGATATTCTTTTACATTTTCCTCATCCAGATAGTTCTCCGCAATTTCCCGTATACCCTTCTGGAAGTCACCCTCTTTTATAATACAGTCCTTCTGGTTCTCATTATAAGAAATAATCCGATTGATATTCCGAACTATATCAATCTCCGAAATAACATCATAATCTACTTCCGTAATTTTGTTCAGCAGCTGTTCCTGCAGCCGCTGCTCTGTAATATCGAAGGTATAGACAAATCCAATGATATCTCCCGTTTCCGGATTCAGGCAGGTCCGAAAGCTTGTGTTGGACCAGAACAGCATTCCTTCCCGCCGGCGCAGGAAATCAAAGTGGTAATCCGCCTTCCCTGCGGCAAAATCGCTTAAAACCTTCTCCCTCTCCAGGGTGCTGCGTATCTCTTCGCCGTATGAACGGTCCACAGCTGACTCTGCCAGGTTCTCTATAATCTGCTCATAGGTACCGTCCACGAAAGGGATCGCAGAGTCAGCGGTCGAAATATAATTTTCCAGTTCGTTCTGGGTAATGTTAATCCGACCCTGAATACTGCCGCCTTCCGCCGACATCTCGGCAAAATAGGCCAGTTCCTGCTCGTAGAGCTCTTTCATCCGCTCCTGAAGAATTTTCTCTTCCGTAATCTCTACAAACACACAGTAAAAATACCGCTCACCGTCTTTCTCCGTGAACAGCTGCGCCTTAATTGATATCCACTTTACCGTACCATCCTTGCAGATCAGGCGGTTCTCATTGTGGATGGTATTTCCGTACTCCAGCTGTGCGTTCAGCTTATCCGCCATGATTTCCATATCTTCAGGCCAGATCACGGCTGACATCCGGTTGCCCATCTGCGCGAATTCCTGCCTGGTATACCCCAGAAACTCAAACAGGCCGTCATTGGCATCGATAATGGAAAAATCATTGTCAAACCGGCAGCGGAATACAGCTCCCGGAATATTATTATAAAGATGCAGGACTTCCTCCTGGGCTGCCCTCTGTTCTGTGATATCAATGCATACTGAGACAATTGCCGGCCTTCCATCCTCCGCCGTCAGCACTCTGCCCTGATCGTGCACCCAGATATAGGAACCGTCCTTTTTCCGCATCCGGTATTCAACAATATACTCCCCTTTTTCCCCAAGCTGAACATTCACATCCTGTTCCACACTCTCCCGGTCCTCCGGATGCATACAGTTTGAAATCATACCGCCGATATCTTCAACAAATTCTTCCTCGTTCTGATAACCCAGATAGTTTAGCATCTGGCGGTTTATAAAGTAATAAGGGAAACCCTCTTCCATGTATCCGCCCATCATACCGCCCGGCAGAGAATCGTTTAAAAGCTCCTGACGCTGCTTTAACACATTCTCTATCACCAGTGTCCGGGGATAGTGCTCCTCCGGCTTCTGGCTGACGCCCGGCTCCGCGAAATGCAGGCTGTATATCAGCCATGTCCCGGCCTCCCGCACCAACGTGAAAAAGCCGCGCAGATGCCAGGAATAAATAGAATTTTTCAAGGTCATCTCCGCAGCCAGGTTATATATTTTATCTCCGATATTCTGTTCGTGAACAGCAGAAAGGCGGCACTGAAACGGTTCCTGTATCTCGCAGATATCCTGCCGCAGATATTCTCTCATTTCTGTCTTACCATCCGCACATTCTCCGACGCCGGTACCCACAAAGCTTACAGTGTCTGCCAGGTATACGAGGGTTCTCTCCACGTCACACAGAGTAAACCAGGTATGACAGAACGCTTCTGCCGTTTCCCAGGCTGTTTTTTGATTAACCATTTATCTCGTCCTCCCATAAACAGCATTCTCCTTTGTATCTTGTTTTTGCACAGTACAGGGCCTCATCCGCCCGCCTTATCATTTCATCCAGAGCCGCTCCTGTATCCCAGAGGACAATCCCGGCTGAGCAGGCCCCATTTTTATTGCCCGCCCCATAGCTGTCCCGGAAAGCCCGGCAAATGTCCCTTCCTTTTCTCAGAGCATTTTCTCCTGAACCCATCCGTTTCATAATCACGACAAACTCATCTCCGCCATAGCGGGCTACAATATCGGATTTCCGGGTGTGCATGCGAAGCAGAGACCCGAACTTTACAATCAGCTGATCTCCTTCTACGTGTCCATATGTATCATTAATCTCTTTCAGATTATCCACATCAAATAAATAGACCGCCAGAGGCGCATCCTCCTTGACGAGAGAATCCACCGCACATTCCAGTCCTCTGCGGTTGAGCATACCGGTCAGATAATCCCGGCAGGCTTCATCCTGCAGAGCACGTTCCCGTTCTCTGGATGCATTTATGCCTGCGGCACGCTCCACACGCCGGAACAGACTTTCCTGCAGATGGGGCTTGCCTGCGTAGTCGTCCGCCCCTGCTTTCAGGGCTTTGTCCTCCAGCCATTCATTCCGGGGTCCTGTGACGATAACCGGAATATTCCAGACCGCCTTTTCCCTCTGAAGAATATCCAGTATGGAAAGTCCGTCCGCCTCCTTAAGCGTCAGGCTTAAAACTGCCGCGAATAATTTATGTCCATAGGACGACATATAGTTGGAAGCCTCGTCACCGTCGGCAGCCTCCACAACCTGATACCGTCCCTCAAATGTCCTCTTTACTTCTCTCCGGTAATTCTCGTCTTCGTCAGCTACCAGCAGGACTCTGGAAGCCAGCCCGGCCTCTTCTCTCTTCTGCTCTTTCTGTTCAGAATCTCCGTCCTGCCCCTGAATCAGCTTTTCAAACTCAGAACAGGGCATAGGTTTGGCAAAATAATACCCCTGCACATAGTCGCAGCCAATTTCCTGCAGACGCATTAACTGCTCTCTTGTTTCCACGCCTTCCGCCACCACGCTTAAATTCATCCAGCGCGCCAGGCCCATAATGAATCTTAAGATCCCCTGATTGACCGGTTTGGCCGTCTCGCTCTGAATAAATTTCATATCCAGTTTCAGGATATCCAGCGGCATCTGATTGAGCATATTCAGAGAAGAGTACCCGCTTCCGAAGTCATCCATTTCGATCACAAATCCCAGTTCTCTCAGATGACTTACCGTATCAATAATCTGTTTGGGATTTTCCGTATAGGCACTCTCTGTAATCTCCAGATGAAGCAGGGAGGTGGGAAGTTTATATTTCTGTATACCCTTCATCAGAATACCCGCGATGTCCGCGTTGTAGATGTCGGCGCGGGATACATTCACCGAAACAGGAATGTGCGGATACCCCTTGTCATCCCAGTCCCTGAGAACAGCACAGGCCCGGTCCCAGACAAACTGATCCAGCTTGGTAATAAAGCCATTGCGCTCGAACAGCGGAATAAACTCAGCCGGAGACTGAAGCCCCCATTTGGGATGATTCCAGCGGACTAAAGCCTCAGCGCCTGCCAAACTGTCGTCCTGTATCCGGTATTTGGGCTGCAGATAGATTTCAAACTGTCCTTCTTCCAGTGCCGCTTCCATTCCATCCGTAATTGCCTGCTCATGAAGCAGCTTATCCCGCAGCGTATCATCGTAGGAAGCAAAATATTTACCATACTGTCCCTTGATGCTCCGGGCGGCCAGGAGTGCCCTGTCACACATCTGCTCCACAGAAACAGTACGTTTTTTAATCGGGTAGATACCCCATTTCATAATTACATTTTTCGCATCGGTCAGCGTATTGATCCGGTTCCCTGCATCCATAAACATCTGATCCGTGTACTCGCAGCGGTGCTCCAGCAGACAGGCAAACTGATCCGCATTGATCCGTCCGCAGATACCCATATCCCCGGACAGTTCCTTATACATATCCGCCACCCCGCAGAGCAGGCGGTCTCCGGTGGGAATACCGAATACATCGTTAACCAGTTTAAAATTTTCGATGTCGGAACAGATGATATCATAAGGCTGGTCCGGATGCCGGATCAGAATGTCCCTCACACGCTGATAAAAGAATTCTTTGCTGTAGAGCCTGGTAAGCCTGTCATACTGAACCTGATTGATCATAGCAGCCGTTTCTCTCAGATTTATGATGCTGGCTACCCGGTGCAGGATAATCTGCGGCTTGTATGGCTTGGCAACAAAATCTGCCGCGCCGTGAGACAGTGCGGCAACCTCGTCGGATTCTCCGTCGTTCTGTGTAGTGACAATCACCGGGATCGCGGAATACTCCGGATCTGCTTTCACGATGGACAGAAAGGTATACCCATCCATGACAGGCATCACGATGTCCAGGAGTATCAGGGAAAGCTCCTTTTTGTGATCCCTTAAAATATCCAGCGCCTCCTGCCCGTTTTCCGCCTCCAGAATCTGATATTCCTGTGACAGAATCTCTCTGAGCATCATCCGGTTAATTTGATTGTCTTCCACAACCAATACTTTTTTCTTTACAATCATTGTTTATCCTCACTATCCCGTATGCAGGCTGCCGTTTCCCGATCTCCATCCGGCCAGTCCGAATGTCAGCATGGCCAGCCCGCTGCTTACACTTATCTTTTTGTATTCTGCCCCCTGCTTTGAGACAGATACCCAGTTTTATTGTATCAAAGCGGTTATCAGATTACAAGTTTTCCCTTCCCAAAAGGAAGCTCTTCCGGCTTATTTCTGATTCCGTCAACATGGAAACCTGGTTTACAAACAAAAATAGGCTGCAAAAACCTCCCGTCACCTGGGTTTATGCAGCCTAACGTTTATAACAAACAATTCTCCCGGAACTCCCGCTTTGGGCTCACAGCTTTGCGCCGTCATCGCTCAATTGTTGGGAATTGCCTTCTGGTTTATGATAGTTTAACATAAGGTGCCGTAAAATGGAACCTGCCGTTTGATTCGTGTTGAAATGTCAGGACATGCCAAAACAGAGTATAGTTCTATTCCGGCAGTTTCTAAAGATCCTTTTTTTCCACGCCGTACCTAAGTGTTTTATAAACGGCAGTCCCGATTTCCAGCAGAGTGGCGATAAAGATAATAGCCAGGATAACATTGGTTACAATCGTTTCGTCCCATTTGGAAATAAAACGTTCCACACCGTCCAGCTGCTCTCCCAGCTGTATCTTTATCTCCGCCGCAAAATCCGGATTCCAGAACGGGAAAACCTTCAGCACAATAATGCTGAGAATCAGCTGTATGATTCCGGTAACAATGCTGCTGATCATAACCATCTTACAATAGCACCCTGCGATCAGACGCACCACCTCATCCGCCAGGCCGATGAGCAGACTGAGGGCAAATACCGGCAGTATGATATTCCACCGTTCCAGATTAAACACCGGTATCACACTGACCGCCTCACCGTTTCGGATCACGGCCGAAAAAATATTAGGTACAAAGATCAGCAGCACACAGAATATCACGATAAAGATAATTCCCACAATACTGTCCCCGCGGCTGATAACCGCTTTCTTATGAGGGACAGGAGAAAGATACCTTGGAGTCCAGACATTCTTCTTCCCGGTAAAGTTATCTCCCAGATCACCCACCGACCACTCTTTTTCCTTTTTCAGATCCAGCTTCACCTTCTGCCTCTCCATAATGGCAAATACCAGGGTAACGCCGCCAAAGGCTCCCACGCAGGATATAATACTGTTCCCGATCGCCTTCGTAATTCCATAAATAACTCCGGTTGCCATCGCTTCCACACCGATTCCGGCGGGAACCGGCAGTCCTTCCCTTAACCCTTCGATGACCGACACTGCCAGCACCGGCACCAGGGTACAGATCAATACAATCTTAACAAACCACAAATAGGTATCATAATATTCGGGTCCAATAAGATAGTGGGTGGGTTCCTGATACTTCTTGGCGAATTCTGCCGGATTCCCAAGCTTGGTCAGGACATCCTCCATGGTTTCCGCCTCTTCCAGCATATCCCCGATCAGTTCCTGAAGTTCCAGTCCAACTTCATTTCTCTGATCTCTGGGCAGACGGCGCGTTACCTGATAAATATACCGCTCCATTAATTCTCTATCCTTCGGTGTCATACTCCATCCTCCTCCAACAATCGGACCATGCTGCCAGCCAGCCTGCTCCACTGATCTTTCAGCTCTTTATAAATCTCCGTCCCATACCCGGTCCTCCGATAATATTTTCTGGGTTTGGAGCCGCCGGTCTCCCATTGACTCTCCAGAAGCTTCTGGCCTTCCAGCCGCCGCAGCAGCGGATACAGGGTATTCGGGTCTATCGACACTCCCTTTTCCTCCAGGCTCTGTACCAGAGCATATCCATATTTGGGCTCCCCCATTTGACTGAGCACACTCAGGACAAGGGTCCCCCGGCGCAGTTCCAGGAGAAGGCCGCCAAGCAGATCTTTTTCTTCACCCAATATCCTCACCTCCTGCATGTATTATACTGTGTAACACACACTATTGTCAATATAATATTATAATATAATTCACTATATTGTTTAGATAATCCTTAAGAAAGAACAAATGCAAGGAATAAAGTGGGCAAGCCCGCAGTGGCTCCCCTAACCCGTTGTAAACAAAAACAGTGCCCTGCGCACATGGCAAAGCACTGTATCCACATCTTATTTCTTTTTGCGTTTATAGATCCGCGCGATTCCGGCGCCCGCAAGGGCTGCCGCCGCAGTAGCCGCCGCTGCTGGGAGATACCTCCGCACTGTTCCAGGATCTTTCCGGCCATCCGGCTCCTCCGCAATGCTTCCGCCCGCGGAGGGTGATGTCTGATCCATATTATGATCAGCTGTCTGGTCCGGCGCCTGAGGCGCAATATCAGCCGGCTTCCCGTCAGAAGCATCCTTTTGCGCCTGCTGTTCTGCGGATGGGCTCTGCCGCTCCGGTACCGCGGCAGCAGATGCATTCTGCTCTGTTTTTCTGCCGGAGGTACGTTTGGGGACACCAGTTACTATCACCAGCTGCTCTGTTTCCGCCGGTAATTCAGACAGAATCGGACTGTCTGTATGGGCCGGTTTCCCGGACGGCGTTTCTTCCTCATCCGGGAAGTCCGGAACCGGAAAAGTTTCCGGGGTATCGGCCGGGCCCTTGTCTTCCTCCGGAGGAAGAATCGGTACAAACGGCGGCACCGCAGGTTCTTCCTTGCCCGGGCGGTCATGTTCCCCCTGGCCTCCGCCTCCGTGGTCTCCGCCCTGATCCTCGTCCATTTTCCAGGAGCCGTCCTCATTCGGCGAGACCTTCATGACCGCTGTCTCCCCCGCAAAGGCGGAACCGGATACCGCCAGTTTACAATAGAAGGGAAAAGGATTATCTGCAGGGATACAGATAAGTTCATCCTCATCATCATAGGCGGCCGCCGCGTCATAGACCTCCTTTAATTCCCATTCCGGGCTCCAGTCTATGTTCCCCTGATACCAGGTCTCCTTATCAAAAGAGAACATCCAGGCAACCCTCTGAGCGCCATTGGGCCATGGAAAAGTAAAGACAGGAATCAGTCCTCCCCGGTTCTGCAGCGCTACCTGAAAGGGCAGTTCGTCCGGCAGGATATGTACGGTAAGCACCGGTGCAGGCACACCCTCTTCGATGCGAATCTGCTGCTTCTGCCAGCGGTCCTGATCTTCCCCGGACCAGGCCGGATTGGCGGTATAGGCGCCTGAGACTGTAAAACTCCCTTTCCCCGAACGGATTCCGGCCTCATATTCTTCCCGGTTCCAGGCAAGGGCAAATTCCCGGTCCAGGTTTGGGTCATCATTCAATGGGGTGAGAGAGCCGGCCGCCGGCAGAACTGCCGCCTCATATCCGGTACCCTGCCGGATGTATATATGATATTCATAATCCCACATATAGCCGAATCTGCTGTCGTAGGGATTGCTATAACTTTGATTATCCGGATCTGCGATTCGTATAACCGTGCCGGTGTGGCCTTCCGTGCGGATCAGCCCCCGATCAAAAAGCTCCTGCTCACGGGGCGACGGCCTGTCCGGTATCCCGTAATTACCTATGATATCAAAGCGGTCCGCACCGCTGTTCAGACCATCCAGATAAGACTGCTCGTCCCATTCAACCGTAAAATCCATTGACTCAGCCTCGTAAGGACTGTTATCCTGTATAAGACTATCATAATCCATCAGATACAGGGATGAAAAATCCGGCGGGGAGTCCCGCTCGATCCAGAGAGTTAAAATCTGCATATCAGGATCGGGTTTATAAACCGCGACAAGGTCATCCGGGCGGATATGAACGGTGACTTCAGGTCCTGATTTCATTTGGATTCTGCCTGCGTCCCACAGCTCATAAGTTTCGTCATCCCACCAGCCCAGGCCCGGATCAGGAGGCTCGTACCGGCCGTGGACAATAAACGTGCTGCTGCCCTGATTCATGGCTGTTTCATATTCTTCCTGATTCCAGCTGCAGATAAAGTCCAGATCGTCTCCCCACCCGCCGCCGGCCCGGCAGAGACTTTTATATCTTCCCGCCTCTGCCTGAAAAGTATCGTAGTCCGCGTCCTTCCACAGGTAGACATCCGTGACGGGGTCCATATCCTCATAGTACATAATTTGTCCGTCTTCAGAAGCACTTGCCGGGACTACAGTGCAGACGAACAGCAAAACACATAGAAGAAGAGAGGCAATCCGATGCAACGATTTCATAAAAAACAATTCCTTTCTCTGGCGGCAGTTCTGGCCGCTCTGGTGCTTTTCCTGCTGTTGTTAAATCAGGTCTATTACAAAGACAATAAATATACAGCCGGGCCTCCCTATGGAGAAAACGGTGTATTTGCCTTCACGGAGGCGGACCTTAACCGTCCGCTCTATCTTATAGATGGCTGGAATCTAAACGGAAACGAAGTTTTTATCGGACAATATTCCAACTTTTCCTATCTGCCGGACGGCAAATCCCCCTTCGGCACAGGAACCTACTCCCTTACACTGCGCTATGACGGGGAACCCTGTACACTGCTTCTGGAAATTCCGGACATTTTTACAGAATATGTCCTCTTCATAAACGGCAGAATGGCCGCCGGCGGCGGTACCGCACAGGTATCTGTGCCGGTTGGGAACGGAGATACTAATCTTAAATTCATCACCGAGAACCAGGGCCACTATTACAGCGGGCTCACCTATCCGCCCGCTCTGGGCACGGATCAGGTCATCGGCCGCCTGTTTTTTATACGGACCCTGCTCTATGCCGCAGTCTGTTTCTCCACGCTCACACTTGCCTTATTTTCGGCTGTCCTCTGGCTGTCCCGGTACCGGGACAAACTGTTCCTGCACTTCGGCCTTCTCTGTCTCGCGTTCTCCGTTCACTGCGCGCACCCACTCATCTGGCAGTCCGGCCTGTCGGGCAGGCTTTGGTACGCACTGGAGGACATCTCCTGGCTCTTCGTGCTGGCTCAGGCGATCCATCTGGCTGCAGTTTCCGCCGGCCTGGGACAGGCCAAATGGTACCGGCGGCTGATACGGCCTGCCGCCCTTGCCGCCTGCCTGTTCGCTGCGGTCTCCATATTAATCATCATCCCTGCCGACGGCAGTTTCATCGGATTTTACGGCGGCTTCGTCGATGGATATAAAGTCGTATCCTGGCTCTTTCTCGCTCTCTGCGCGGGCATAGGACTGTTCTGGAACGGTACGGGGACCGGCTCCTTCCTATTAGGCGCCGCCGGGATTCTCGGTGTCAGCCTGCTGATTGATGTATTCGATTCCAATCAGTATGAACCAATATATGGCCTGTGGCAGAATGAATATGCCGGGCTGCTTATGGTTCTTCTGTTTGCGGGACTGATGGTGCGCCGTATACTTTTCCTCTTGCGGGAAAGCCGGGAATTACAGGCGCTGTCGATTCAATATCGGTTCGCTGAGGAAAGCGCGGCGCGGATGCGAAGCAGCGCCGAACAGATACATGCCATGAAGCATGAATTAAACCACCATATCGAAGCGTTGGCCGCCCTCTGTGAAGAAGGCTGCCTGCCACGCATAAAAGAATATATCGCGGAGCTTCGCACGGAAAAAGATGCGCTGCCGGTGCTGGCCTATTCCAATCATTTTCTGGTTAATGCCATGCTCACCGGCTATCTGGAACCGGCACGCCGGAAAGGAATACAGATAAACTGCCGGGTGCTGATACCAGAAGAACTGCCGCTGCCGGATGCGGAACTGTGCACCCTGCTCTCCAATATTCTCCAAAACGCGGCTGAAGCCTGCGCCTCTCTTCCCGAAGGCAGCACTCCATTTATCCGCTTTGAAATGACGCTGAAAGGCAATCTGCTTTCCTTCCTCTGCGCCAATGCAGCGCCGCCTGGTTCCGGCGAAGGACTCCTGCCTACCACCAAGAAGGACAAAGAAAACCACGGTTTCGGTCTGTCCGCCATTTCCCGTATTACAGAAAAATATAACGGGACTGTCAATATGTCAAAAGAGGGCGGTGTCTTTACCCTGCGGGGCGTTCTCTCCATGCCGGTCCGGCGGTGACAGGTATCGCTGATCCGCCCGCCGGCGATCCGCTTTCTTTAACCTAATTCGAGTATTTACCTTTTATATATTCAGCCACACACTCCACTTCCGGAAACAAAGCGGCACGGTTGATGGAAAATGTATCCAGCTCATTCAGAATATTTTGTTTCCCGGTAATCAGGACAACTTCCTTTTTCCCGTCTTTTTCATAGCGAAACTCTTCTAATGAGCGGGTCTTATTCCTCAGGCCGCACAGGATAAAGGCGCCGTCCTGCTTGACAATACGGCTGTTGTTTTTCAGTGCATAGACGATATAGCTGTTCAATATATCATCTTTCTCAATTTCAGGCTGAAACGCAGGCTTCTCCAGCCTAACTTCATGGATCAGCCGCCTGACATGCCGGTTAAATGTATCGTGATCAACTGTGCAGTCCTCCGCCAGTTCGCAGAAGCGGCGCTGCAGATGATATGAGAACACAGGCAGACTTGCTAATATGGAGATGGTATCGCTCTGGGGATACTTAATCTCATGCTCTCCTGCCGATATCAGCACCAGCTCACCATAGCCATTGGGACGGCTTTCACACGCAAAATAAAGAGCTACCAATGGATTTCTGGTTATATCCAGCAGCCGTGTGGGAAGTCCGTAGTGCTGCATCTTCACCAGCTTCTCAAGGTGAGAATGGCAATGTTCAAAATCCCCCGGACAGTTGATCAGCAATTCGTGGTACATGATGCTCTCATTCTGCTCCAGCCGTTCCGTCCTCATGATGGAGGGCAGCAGAGAATAGTTTGGATCTGCATGGCCCCGGAAAAAGAGCTGGCCCTTCCTGCCGCTCATGGAACCAAGAAACTCATTGACAGCGGAAATAGAAGAATAAAAATGCAGATCCACCTTATCTATGTTAAAGACAACTCCCTGGGAGACCTCTATCTTCCATCTGATATTCTGAAACTCCTCGCCGCTGCCAAGCAGTTCCCTGGTAAAATCTTCTCTCTCCTTTGAATTTTTCCAAATCCGGTAAACCCAGTTTACGATCCCGCTGGATTCATCATACGTCAGTTCGTGCACTTCCGTTTCAGCATACGCCGTACCGCTATCCAGCTTCTGCTCCCATTCCTCATACGCATGCTCCCCAGTGGGATATGCGCCGTCATACAGCGGGGCATAGTTCGATTTAGCCGCTGCAAGCCTCATACGCATATCATCTTTTTTGATTCTGCCATATATGTACATGCTCATGTCGCAGTAGCCGTCGGAGATCATCTTATGAAAACAGATGTTCCGAAAGGCCTGCCGTATTGCCTCAATATGGTATAAATGTTCAAAGAAAAAGGAAAACATAGTTCCTCCTTTCATCGTAGGCATACCTTGTTTTTTATTTTTACAGGGGCAGACAGTTTCGATCTGATAACAGATTCACTATTCGATGATCTCCTGTACCCGGCCGACCTGTCCGTCCTCCAGCATCACTTTAATGCCATGGGGATGATAGCTGCTTTTCGTCAGGAGCTTTGCTACCGTGCCCTCCGTCAGCTTGCCGGTGCGCTGATCGGCTTTCAGAACAATTCTGACAGCGGCCCCTATTTTAACATCTGATCTGTTTTGTCCATTCATAACTCTTCTCCGCCTCATATTATAATAAAGATACATTTACTGTTGAAAAAGACGACCATAATCGGAACGATCGTCAATCAAGTAATCCATATACACCGTATGTTCTTTTAACTGTATTTGATAGACTAGCCACAAATGCTTCCAGAAAGGTATGACATGATATCTGGCAGGAATATAGCTTAAGTTCCGTACACCACGCTGCGGTAATTCTCGCAGCGATTCGACCGCTTCGTCGAAGGCATCCGCCAGACGCAATGCACATTCTATTCCATTGTCAACGGCAATCTGGACTGCGTATTCTGTCAGCATATCCGAGGTTACAGGAGCAACAACTACCTTATACACGGCACCTCTCCTTTATGGCATTCCTCATACGATCGCTGACTTCTCTGGCCGGAATATCCTCCAAACCGCTTCGCCGCAATTCCTCTACCTCATTCAAGCGTTCACGCAGGTCTAGGGCTGCTTCTCTCCTGTTGTAGGTCGCAATATCCATGACTACCAGATCACCCTCACCATTTTTAGTCAGAAAAACAGGCTCTCCGGTACTTTTACATATTTCTGCGATTTCATTATAGTTATTTCTAATCGTTGCTGAAGGTTTGATTATCATTGCCATCTATAAACTCTCCTTTGTCATATCATTATTAATGGTAATATTATAGTAAAATTATACTATGATCCGTTCAGAATGTAAACTTTATAGAGAAGCTTTCCAGTTCCAGTGCACATTAATAACCCGCAAAAGCCCAGTAATACTGCGCCTTTGCGGGTTCTCTTACCATCAATATTTTCACTTACATCACGAACATCGCGTCTCCAAAGGAAAAGAATCGGTACCGCTCTCTCACGGCTTCCTCGTAAGCGGCCAGCACATGCTCTCTTCCTGCCAGCGCCGAGACCAGCATGATCAGCGTAGACTCCGGCAGATGAAAATTAGTGATCAAGCCGTCCAGCACTTTGAACTGGTAACCCGGATATATAAAAATTTCCGTGTCGTCGCTTCCTGCATGCATCATGCCATTTTCATCCGAGGCGCTTTCCACCGTACGGCAGCTGGTGGTTCCCACACAGATCACCCGATGGCCCTCCGCCTTTGCCTTATTGATCTTGGCCGCTTCGGATTCCAGCACCTGGTAAAACTCCGAATGCATGTGGTGATCCAGCACATTGTCCTCCTTGACGGGCCGGAAGGTCCCAAGCCCTACATGAAGCGTTACCGTGGCAATCTCCACACCCATCTCGCGGATCTTATTCAATAATTCCGGTGTAAAATGCAGACCGGCTGTGGGAGCAGCCGCAGATCCCTCGTATTTCGCGTAGACGGTCTGGTAACGGTTTTTATCTTTCAGCTCATGGGTGATATAGGGAGGCAGAGGCATCTGCCCCAGCCTGTCCAGAATTTCCTCGAAGATACCCTCATAGGAAAACTGAATCAACCGGTTTCCCTCGTCCACCACATCCAGTACAGTCCCTCTTAACAGGCCTTCTCCGAAGGAAATAACCGTCCCCGGCCTGGCCTTACGCCCAGGTTTTACCAGCGTCTCCCATATATTATTTTCCTTTCTCTTTAATAAAAGGACTTCAACTTTAGCGCCGGTTCCCTCCCGCTCTCCGATCAGCCGGGCAGGAATGACTTTCGTGTCATTGATTACCAGGCAATCGCCCGGATGAAGATATTCCGTTATCTCATAGAAATGCCGGTGGGTCCATTCACCGGTTTCCTTGTTTACTACCATCAGTCTGGAACTGCTCCGGTCCTCCAGGGGGTCCTGTGCAATCAGCTCCTCGGGCAATTCAAAATTAAAATCCGATTTTTTCAGCATTTTATTTCCTCTTCTCTCAAATTCATTCTTAATAGTATACTTCTATTTCCTTCCTTCGTAAAGAGATTCTGTCGGCCGCAGCCCGGTTTCCCCGCCGGTCAAACGATTTATTTCATCCGAACAACATTTATTTATCACCCCTGTTTAAAATCCAGGTTAAATTTAAAACATCTCTGGTCATTTTGCACAAAAACGTGTACAATAAGACAAAACAAAGTGGGCAAGCCCACAGTGACTTCCCTAACCCCTCAATCTTTGAGGGGCTTGCACGCTTTGCGCGCCGAGCGTAGTCAGCTTCGCTGACGTTCTCCTCTTACGCGAGTGCGCATACGCAATTGCGCATAGAATATTTTTTGTTACATAGGAAAGTTTGGAGAACTATCCTATGTAACAAGATAAATCCAGAACGGAGGGATTCATTTGGCATATATCACTTTTGCGGCCATTGACGTGGGGTCGGATGCGCTCAATATGAAAATATTTGAGATTTCCGGTAAGGCCGTGATCAAAGAATTAGATCAGATCCGGCATGAAATACCCCTCGGAGCCGAGACTTATATCCACGGCAAAATCAGCCGGAATACCATTGACGAAATGTGCGAAGTACTTTCCGGTTTTACCCTGAAAATGCAGGAGTACGGCGTATCCGCCTACACTGCGTATGCGACCAGCGCCATCCGGGAAGCATCGAATAATATTATGCTGCTGGAGCAGGTAAAGCTCCGCACCGGCCTGAAAGTAAAAATCGTCAGCAACTCGGAACAGCGCTTCCTGTCCTATAAAGCCATTGCCCTGGGAGATGAATTTTTCCAGAGGGCGATCAAAAAAGGAACGGCCATTGTGGATGTCAGTGCGGGCAGTATACAGATTTCCCTCATGGATAAGGAAGCTCTGATCCTGACGCAGAATATCAAGGTAGGATCGCTGCGCATGCGGGAAGTTCTGGCATCCCTGGAACCTCAGACCGCCGACTTTACCAATCTGATTTCCGAGTATCTGAACAATGATCTGACCACCTTTCGGAGCCTCTTTCTGAAAGATACCCGGATTAAGAATATGATCGCCCACTGCGACTATCTGTACAATTTGAAAAACTTTCTGCCCCGCGGCGGGGAACAGTCCTACCTGGAGAAAGAAGAATTCCTGGACATCTGTTCCAGGCTCCTGAAAATGTCCCCCAATCAGCTTGCCCAATTGATCAAGATACCCAGAGAGCAGGCCACGTTACTCCTTCCCACTCTTACCATCTATTACAAACTGTTTGAGTATATGGATGCGGAGCGGATCTGGTTTTCATCGGTCACTCTCTGTGACGGAATCGCGATCGAATACGCAGAAAAAAAGGAAAAGGCTGTCCTGGCCAGAGACTTTACCGCAGATATCCTGGCCGCAACACGTAATATAGCGAGACGGTACGAATGTAACCGGCGTCATACCGATCAGGTGGAATATATTGCTCTGCGTATATTTGATGTGGTGGGCAAAAGGTTCGGCCTGAATAAACGTGACCGGCTGCTCCTGCAGATCGCGGTCATCCTCCACAACTGCGGGGAATTTATTAATATGAACAAAGTTCCTCAGAACTCCTATAATATTATCATGTCCACGGAAATTATCGGTCTCTCCCATCAGGAGAGAGAGCTGTGCGCCAATATCGTGCGATATGATGCAGATAATTTCCCGAAATACACGGCCATTATCGACGGCCTGGACCGTGAAACCTACATGAAAGTAGCTCAGCTCACGGCCATTCTGCGGCTGGCGAATATTCTGGACAAAAGCCACCTTCAGAAATTCCCGGAAGTGAAAGTATCGTTAAAGGGGGACCGGCTGCAGATTCTGGTTACTACCTTCCAGGATATTACCCTGGAAAAAGGCCTGTTCAAACCAAAAGGAGATTTCTTTGAGGAAGTTTACGGGCTCCGTCCCGTCCTGAAAGAAAAAAGAAGAGTATAAAATATACAGATAAGGAGTTATGCAAAGTTATGGCACAAAAAATAGATTTTCAGGCTCCGGAAAACTTCTGGAACCGCGAATTAAGCTGGATTGAATTTAATTCCCGGGTTCTCTCCGAGGCCAGGGATAAAGCGATCCCTCTGTTGGAGCGGCTGAAATTTTTAAGCATCACTGCCTCGAACCTGGACGAATTTTTTATGATCCGTGTCGCCTCCCTCCGGGATATGGTAAACGCCGATTATACCAAGAGGGATATCGCCGGCCTCACCCCGATGGAACAGCTGGAACAGATCAATATTAAGACCCATGAGTTTGTAGCCAGCCAGTACAGTACTTACAACCGTTCTTTCCTGCCCCAGCTGAAATTGCAGAATATCCATGCGGTATCTCATTTTGAGGATCTGACGCCGGAGCAGAGTGAATTCGTGGACCGGTATTTTCAGGATACGGTTTATCCGGTACTTACCCCTATGGCAGTAGATTCCTCCCGTCCGTTCCCTCTGATTCGGAATAAAACGCTGAACATCGGAGCATTGATCCAGGATATCAAGTCGGACAGGGAATATGAATTTGCTACCGTTCAGGTTCCAGCCGTACTGCCCCGGATTGTTCCTCTGCCCAATGCCGACGGAGAAGAGGGCTTTACGTTTATTCTTCTGGAGCAGTTAATCGAAAAGAATATTCAAAAGCTGTTTTTAAATTATAAAGTAATCTGCGCCTATCCATACCGGATCATGAGGAATGCCGATTTAACCATTGATGAGGAAGAAGCGGCCGATCTGCTCATGGAGATCGAAAAGCAGCTGAAGAAACGTCAGTGGGGTGAAGTAATCCGGCTGGAAGTGGAGGAAGGAATCAACAAACAGCTGCTGAAAATTCTCAGAAGAGAACTGGGTGTGAAGGAAAGTGATGTCTTTAAAATCAACGGCCCTCTGGATCTGACCTTCCTGATGAAACTCCATGGTCTGAAAGGATTCTCCCATCTTCGTGAGAAAGCCTTCCTGCCTCAGCCCGTGATGGCTCTGGAAACCAGGGATGGAGAAGATATTTTCGCCAAGATCCGTCAGGGAGATATTCTGCTGCACCATCCATACCAGACCTTTGATCCGGTGGTGGATTTTGTCCGCCAGGCTGCCAGGGATAAAGATGTCCTTGCGATCAAGCAGACTCTTTACCGGGTCAGCAGCAATTCCCCGATCATCGCCTCGTTAGCCCAGGCTGCTGAAAATGGGAAGCAGGTCACGGTTCTGGTCGAACTGAAAGCCCGGTTTGATGAGGAGAATAATATTCTGTGGGCCAGAAAGCTGGAACAGGCGGGCTGCCATGTTATCTATGGCCTGCTGGGCCTGAAAACTCACAGCAAGATTACCCTGGTTGTCCGGAAGGAAGACGACGGTATCCGCCGTTATGTCCATCTGGGAACCGGAAACTATAATGATTCCACCGCCAAACTCTACACCGATACCGGTCTGCTGACCTGTTCCGTGCCCATCGGCGAGGATGCAACGGCAGTCTTTAATATGCTCTCCGGCTACTCGGAGCCGGCGTCCTGGAGAAGACTTGCTATCGCACCCCTCTGGCTTCGGGACCGTTTTCTCTCCCTGATCCGCCGGGAGGCAGAAAACGCCAGGGCCGGGAAACCCGCCAGGATCATCGCGAAGATGAACTCTCTCTGCGATCCGATCATTATATCGGCCCTCTATGAAGCATCCCATGCGGGGGTCTCCATCTCTCTGATCATCCGCGGTATCTGCTGCCTGAAAACAGGGATTCCCCAGATCAGTGAAACTATTACCGTTCATTCCATCGTGGGAACCTTCCTGGAGCATGCCAGAATCTTTTATTTCGAGAATAACGGCAGCAGTGAAATTTATATGGGAAGTGCGGACTGGATGCCCAGAAATTTAGATAAGCGGGTAGAGATTCTCTTCCCGATTGAAGATGAGCACCTGAAAAAACAGGTCATGGAAATCCTGACGGTCCAGCTGGCGGACAATGTAAAAGCCCAGATTCTCCAGCCGGACGGTTCCTATGAAAAGATTGACAAGCGCGGAAAAGTTCTGGTGAATTCTCAGGATTATTTCTGTCAGAAAGCCATTCATGAAAATAAGCTTCGCAAAGAGCTGGAAGAAGATGAAGCGGTTCATATTTTTGTGCCCTTAACCCATGAGAGCATTGATATGGTTGACGATGTGGATTAAACAGCTTATGCCGCAAAACAATCAAACCGGACTGCTAAAAAAGCAGTCCGGTTTCTATTTTATTCACAAATATAGTGTTACTATCTTAACGTCTTTTATCTGCTATACTTCCGGTTCATAGACCCAGAATTCTCCATCTACCTCAACTAAAATCCAGTCTCCGTCCCACTCATAAACTGACATATCGGCTGTACCTTCCCCGCTATCCATCTTCATGTCTTCGTTCAGGCTGCCTATCCTGGTCAGGTTTTCCTCCTGAACCGCTTCCGGAGACTCCGACGCCAGGCTGTAGCTCTTTCCTCCGAATTCAATCTGCTGCCGGGGCTGCATCACATTGCCCGCATCCTGAGCCGTATCCTGCTCCAGTTCTCCCTTTTCTTCCAGCTCTGATGTTACACTGTCAGAGGCTCCGCTGTCTGCTTCGGATTTGCTCTGATCAATAGAATTTTCCATATTCTCCATAGGCGCATCCTTCCGGGCCGGAGTGAGAATCCGATAAGCACCTGCCAAAATCACAATGCCCAGGCAGGCCGCGGCTAAAATTCCTGCGAACGCCCTTCTGTATCCGTGCGAACCCCTTCTCTCATGCGTTTGGGGCTGCTGCGCATAGTCTTCTCCGGAGCTTTCTGCCTCCTGCATTTTCGCTTTCGTCCGTTCCATCAGAGACGCCCCTGCGCCGATCCGGTCATTCGCCTTCTTGTAGGAGTCCATCGCCCTGGCATAATCAAATGTACTGTTTTTTTCTGACCACTCTGCCATATCAGCCACGCCCCTTTCCAGAATTATCCGCATCCTCTGATTTTTTCAGTTCCTTTTCCAAAAGCCGTCTTCCCCGAAAGAGAAGAGATTTTACCGTATCCTCTTTGCAGCCCAGCACTTGGGCAATCCAGAGCACCGGCATCTGCTCATAATAAAACAGATGGATCACATCCCGGTATTTGACAGGCAGGTTTAAAACAGCCAGGTAAGTTTCATTCTCCAGCTTTGTTTCAATCCCTCCCAGCGCACCGTCCGTCAGTCTGCTCAAATCATCCATCGTACACACACGCCGTCGCCAGGCGCTTGTCAGCAGAGTATTGCTGCAGTTGATCGTCACCCGGAGAAGCCATGCTTTCCGGTGTTCCTCACTCTCAAAGGGCTTGGAATTCATCATATATTTAACGAAAACGTCCTGATAGACATCCTCCGCGTCTTCTTTTTTTCTCGTTCGTGCCAGGGCGACCTTATATACCATATCGCCATACTGCTCCAACACTTCATCAATCCGATCGTTCATGCCGCGGCTGCCGCCCTCCTCTCAATCTTAATACTTCGCATATCACCAAAAAGTTGCGTATGTAAAAACGGAAGCTGTCTTATAAAAAGGCGGCTCCCGTTCTGATTCTTTGTTCAGTCTTATGCAATTTTGGATTTGGCAACTTCCGCCAATGCGGTAAATCCTTCCGCATCACTCACTGCCAGCTCAGCCAGTATTTTTCTGTTGATATCAATCTCAGCTAATTTCAAACCATACATAAATTTGCTGTAGGAAAGGCCGTTCATTCTTGCAGCAGCATTGATTCTTGCGATCCAAAGCTGTCTGAACTGTCTCTTTCTCTCTTTTCTACCTGAAAAAGATGTATTCAGAGCGCGCATTACAGACTGCTTTGCTACTCTGTACTGTTTGGATCTGGCACCTCTGTACCCTTTTGCTAATTTTAAAACTCTATTATGTCTTTTTCTGGCGTTCATTCCGCCTTTTACTCTTGCCATAATTTAACTCCTCCTTGAAACCTTACAGATATGGTAAAATCTTCTTCATATTCTTTACATTAGTAGCATCAGTAATTGTAGCTTTTCTAAGATTTCTCTTTCTCTTCTGAGATTTCTTCGTTAAGATATGGCTCTTATATGCTTTCATTCTTTTTAACTTACCTGTACCTGTTTTTTTGAATCGTTTCGCAGCGGCCCTGCTTGTCTTCATTTTTGGCATGATGGTTCCTCCTTCATTATTCTTCGACAGCCTTCTCCACAGGGAGAGGCCATTCGCCATGAATCCTTATAATTTCTGTAAAACGCTCAGCATCACTGAGCCATCAGACTATCCGTATCACCGGATACCCTTCTATGTTAACGTTTTTGTGTTAAAAACATTATCATACTTCTTCCTTCCAGCTTCGGCGGTTTATCCACAACAGAAATATCCTGTACCAGACTGTAAAACTTATCCAGAATCTTTTTGCCGCTGGCCATATGCGCCATCTCTCTTCCGCGGAAACGGAGTGCAACCTTAACCCGGTCCCCTTTATCCAGGAACTTTCTGGCCTGACTTACCTTCGTATTCAAGTCATTCTCATCAATATTGGGAGACAATCTGATCTCTTTTACTTCCGTGACCTTCTGTTTCTTCTTGGCATCCTTTTCTTTTCTGGCAAGCTCATATTTGTACTTACCATAGTCAATGATTTTACACACCGGCGGTTTTGCTGTGGGAGCTATCTTAACCAAATCAAGATTGGCTTCCTGAGCCAGTTTGTATGCATCTCTTGCGGACAAAATACCCAACTGCTCTCCGTTCTCACCGATCAAACGGACTTCCCTGTCTCTGATCTGCTCATTAATCATTAATTCGCTAATTGTAGTGCACCTCCATAAATTCTTCCATCTCCGGGTTGAGCTGTGCGTTTCGGATATATTAGTAAAATAAAAAAATGCGGATAACAAGTATCCACATCCATTCTGAACAGAAAACCTCCAAAAGGCATCTGCCGTCTACGAATATTAACCCGAGTCATCTCGAACATCTCTGTTCTTATGCTGAGGTGAGAGTGGACACTCTGCTTTGTTTTCCAAATACGTTCACAGCACTATTTATTATAAAGTACCATACATCATATGTCAATAGGGATATTTTATAACTTCGAGTCATGCTGAATTAAAATAGAAACGCCGATCGGAAGCTTGCTTCCGGAGAGGCAGTTTCTATTTTAATTCTATGTGACGACAGTCACATAGCGAATAAACGCTGCGCGTTTGTGAGCTTGCATGACTCGTATAACATATACACCACAGAATCCAAGCAGAAACGCCGATCGGAAGCTTGCTTCCGGAGAAGCAGTTTCTATTTTAATTCTATGTGACGACAGTCACATAGCGAATAAACGCTGCGCGTTTGTGAGCTTGCATGACTCGATTAATATCTAACTTCTATTTCTCTTCTACTTCTATTTTCCTGATTTCCTTTGTCCGGATCTCCTTACAGATATCAGAAATAAACTCCGCCAGTGCTTTCTGTCCCTCGTCGCCCTTAAACCGGCTTCTCACGGACACTACCTTCTCTTCTTCCTCTTTCTGCCCCACAATCAGCATATAAGGAACTCGGGCCAGTCTGGTCTCACGGATCTTGTAGCCGATCTTCTCGCTTCTCTCATCCACCGTACAGAGAATGCCATTCTCTTTCATCTCTGCAGCAACCTGATTCGCATAGTCATGGTATTTTTCGGAGATAGGAAGCACTCTTACCTGTTCCGGACAGAGCCAGGTCGGGAACAATCCGGCATATTTTTCAATCAGCCATGCCAGGGTTCTCTCATAACAGCCCATTGAAGTTCTGTGGATAATATAAGGCCGTTTCTTCTCCCCGTCTGCATCCGTAAAGCTCATATCAAAACGTTCCGCCAGGAACATATCCAGCTGGATCGTAATCATCGTATCTTCTTTGCCGTAAACATTTTTCGCCTGGATATCCAGCTTCGGGCCGTAGAACGCAGCTTCGCCCTCTGCTTCCGTAAATTTCACTCCCAGATGATTTAAGATCTGGCGCATCTTATCCTGGACATCATTCCAGGTCTCTTCGTTGCCCAGGTACTTATCCTGATGATTGGGGTCCCATTTGGAGAACCGATAGGTCACATCCTCCTCCAGCCCCAAAGTCCGCAGACAGTACATCGCAAGGTCCAGACATCCCTTGAATTCCTCATCAATCTGATCCGGTCTGACCACCAGATGTCCCTCGGAAATCGTAAACTGGCGCACGCGTGTCAGCCCGTGCATTTCCCCGGACTCCTCATTTCTGAAAAGCGTTGAAGTCTCACCGTAACGGCACGGCAGATCCCGGTAGCTCTTCGGACTCTGTTTATAGACATAATACTGGAACGGACAGGTCATCGGACGGAGTGCAAATACTTCTGACTCCGGATCTTCCTCATCTCCCAGCACAAACATTCCTTCTTTATAGTGGCCCCAGTGATCGGAAATGACATACAAGTCTTTCTTTGCCATGAGCGGAGTCTTGGTTCTCATATAGCCCCGTTTCTCTTCCTCATCCTCGATCCACCTCTGCAGGGTCTGTATCATCTTGGCGCCCTTGGGCATCAGAAGGGGCAGTCCCTGTCCGATCACATCCACTGTAGTAAAGAGTTCCATCTCCCTGCCCAGTTTATTGTGATCTCTCTTCTTTACCTCTGCCAGATAATTTAAGTACTCTTCCAGCTCGGCTTTCTTGGTGTAAGCGGTACCGTATACTCTTGTCAGCATTTTATTTTTCTCACTGCCTCTCCAGTACGCACCGGAGGATGAGGTTAATTTAAATGCTTTCAGCGGCTTGGTGCTCATCAGATGAGGCCCCGCGCACAGATCGGTAAAATCTCCCTGGCTGTAGAAGGAAATAACTGCATCTTCCGGAAGATCCTGAATTAGCTCTACTTTGTAAGGCTCCCCCTTTTCCTGCATAAAGGCAATCGCCTCTTCTCTTGGCAGGGTAAAGCGGGTAATTTCCTTCCCTTCTTTAATAATTTTCTTCATCTCAGCTTCGATCTTATCCAGTGCAGCCCGGTCCAGACTTTCGCAGTCAAAATCATAGTAAAATCCGGTGTCAATCGAAGGCCCGATTGCAAGCTTTGCCTCCGGATAAAGACGTTTAACCGCCTCGGCCAGTACATGGGACGCGGTGTGGCGGTAAGCCGCCTTTCCGGCCTCATCCTCAAAGGTAAGAATATTCAGCTGGCAGTCCTGATCTACCACTGTTCTCAGATCCACAACTTTGCCGTCAATCTCTCCCGCACAGGCAACCCTGGCAAGCCCCTCGCTTAAATCAGCCGCGATGTCAATGACGGACATCTCTTTATCATATTCTTTTACTGATCCATCCTTTAATGTTATCTTCATGATTTCCCTCCATAATAAATTCATTTATACAAATCTCTTCCGCCGGAATAAGTTGAAAGTTTGGAGAACTTTCCCATGCAATAAAAAACCCGTCTCTTTCGGCAGTTCAATCTGTCAAAAGGGACGGGAATATTCCCGCGGTTCCACCCTCGTTGGTATCATAATACCCGGCTTCATTCAGATGATAACGGAATCACCGGGCTCATTCAGCCACTCCAAGATGGTTTTCAAACCATTCCGAAGGAGATGTCGCACCAACCCATCCCTCTCTGCACTTCTTCTCTGGTCCTACTCTTCTCTTCAACGTTTTTTATTATTTAAATTGCACTACTAATTATATCATCGTCAGATCGTTTGTCAAGCAGGGGCTGCCCGCCGGTTTTCTCCCGGCAGGAAGGCTTCTCCCGCTCTATGCCCTAAGCTTTTTCTCCATAATATAATCATCCATCACAAAGCCATTGCCGATATCCGCCACCTGGGTCCGCATAACCTCAAAACCCTTCTTTTTATAGACGGCTATCGTATGGTCATTATACCGGTTTACCGTGAGCCAGATCGCATTCAGCCCCCTCGCAAGGCACAGTCCTTCCAGAAAAGCAAAGGCTTGGCTTGCAAATCCTCTCCCTCTGTACTCTTTTTTCAGATACAGCTTACTGAGAAAAAGCTTACCCTCATCGCCGTCACTGCGGATTCCTGTATAGCCGATATCCGTTCCATCCAGTCTCATAAAAAAATACTCGTATCCCTGATGTTCCACCTGATCTGTCATAGCCGGGTAAGACTGAAATTTCTCAACCATATAATCAATCTGCTCCGGAGTCAGAATGGAAACGAAAAATTCGTGCCACACTTCATTCGCAATTTCTGCCAGATGGTGCAGGGAAGCCTCTCCCTGTACCGGTATGAATTCAAGCGCCATGCTGTCATTCCTTCTTTCTGTCTAATTTACTCCTCTGTCTGTTTCAGAAGAACCCGATCTATAATATCAGCAGCATCCAGTACCAGCTGTGCACAGGGACGTTTTTCATAAAATTCCTTGTTTCTTTCATCCGGTTTTGTATTGGATGTATCCTCATTCTCGTCCAGCCCCAGCAATTCCCGACAGACAATACTTCCCGCTGTCTCCCTGAACTCATTCACCATCTGCTGAACCACTGCGTAGTTGTGCTGCTTTGCCTCTTTATCCGCGCTGTCCGTGCTTCCGGTTGCCAGTCCTGCCACCATGCACATACCGGTTACCGCTCCGCAGGCTCCTCTCATACGCCCGATTCCTCCTCCAAAGGAAGAAGCAACCCGAAGCGCTGTCTCCTCATCCACGCCAAACAGATCGCTGTACGCCGCAAATACGGCCTGTGAGCAGTTATACCCCTGTTTAAATAAACTGTCAACCTTTGCTTTTCTCGATGTCATTTTCATTCTCCTCTCTTTCTGTCACATTATATATTTTTAATCTTTTATAAATCTCATTGCTCAGAATACCTACCACCAGGCCCGTTACCACTCCTGATACCAGAAGCACCGGAAAATACCCCATCAGGCTCCTGCTCTTTAAGACCACAATAGCAACAAGCAGCTGGCCCACATTGTGAAACACGCCGCCTGCTATGCTGACGCCCAGCATAGAAAACAAACCTGTCTTTTTCAGCACTGCCATTACACAAAAACTTAGGAGGCCTCCGCCCAGGCTGTAAAGAGCTGACGCCATGCCTCCAAATGTAAATCCGGCCAGAAGAATCCGGATAATCATCAAAATAAACGCATCTCTTGCCGACATCAGATATAACGCCGTCATAATGACAATATTGGCCAGGCCCAGCTTGATTCCCGGCACCGGCACCGGCAGTGGAAAAATGCTCTCCAGAAATCCGAACAAAAAGGCCAGCGCAATCAAAAGACCATAGGTAGATATTTTTTTCGCCACAGGCTCACTCCCCTTCAATCTGTACAATAACCTTATTCGGAAGACATACCAGCATCTGACCGTCTCCCTTGATCTTTCCCTGCTTCACGCACAATTTGTCCGGGCAGTCCGCTGACTCCATATATACTTCCCCCGCTTCGATAACCAGGACATTTTCTCCTGTTCCGCTATAGATTATCTCTCGCCGGTCCTCCTTTAGGGAATATCGTCCCTTCTCCGTTCCATCTATGTATACAACTGCTTCCTGTCCCGGTCCAAGCCACCCTTTGCCGAGAAATATCATTCCGGTGAACAGGGCCGCAGCCAGTATGACACCGGCCAGAATCCAGTCGTTTCGACGCTTTTTATTCATCTGCTGCTCCCAATATATTAAGTGCCCCTACGGAAAGCTGAAACTAGCCTCTTCGTGGCCTTTACGGGTTGCTTTCCTCTGGCTTCGCTTACGGAAAGCTGAAACTAGCCTCTTCGTGGCTTTTACGGGTTGCTTTCCTCTGGCTTCGCTTACGGAAAGCTGAAACTAGCCTCTTCGTGGCTTTTACGGGTTGCTTTCCTCTGGCTTCGCTTACGGAAAGCTGAAACTAGCCTCTTCGTGGCCTTTACGGGTTGCTTTCCTCTGGCTTCGCCTACGGAAAGCTGAAACTAGCCTCTTCGAGGCTAGTTTCATCATACCATATTGGGTCGATACTTGTCATAAGTTTATAGAAATTTTCCTTTTCTTTTTCCAGGAAAGGAATTATAATTAAAAAAAGGAACATACTAATTTCTGGAAAGGAAGATGATTATGAAAAAATTTTTCAAATTTGTCGCCGGAACCGTATCCGTTGCAGCCATTGCTGGTGCTGTCGTTTACTTTTTGAATAAAAGAGCTGCTAATGACCATTTGTATGATGAAGATTTTGATGATGACCCGGATGATGAAGACGACGATGACGATGCAGGTGATCGGGGTTATGTAACTCTGCAGGCGGAAGAAGAAGCTCTTGAGGAAGCACTGGATCAGCTGACGGATGAACTGGAAGATGAGACAGATGCTGTTCCTGATAATGACGGCGAAGAGAAACCGGCCGCAGAATAATACTGTATGGAAAAAGACCGGACTCATAAGAGTAAAATTTACGAGGTGCTGCAAATGCGGCACCTCGTTTTCTGTCTAACCTTTCTGTTTCCACTTTATTCAAGTACGCCTCGGCGTACTTGCTGCGAGCCGCACATCATGCTTTGCATGACATCATACATCTGTGCGGCTCTGCATTCCGCTGGAGGCTTTATCTTGGAAGGAGACTGGGCTCCCACCAAGACAAATTTGTTATTTACTCACCACCTATAGAGGGGGAGTCTTATCTACTTCCATGATAAAAAAGCAGAATTGATAATCACAAGGACTGATCCTGCATTATGTACCAGAGCTCCCACAACAGGATTTAAAATGCCGGATATCGCCAGTGCAATCGCTGTAAAATTCAATGCCATAGAGAATACGAGATTGTATCGGATTGTCCGCATCATTTTCTGCGCCAGACAGATCAGATGAGGCAGCTCTTTGATATCGTCATTGATCAGCGCAATGTCGGCGGCTTCCACGGCGATATCACTTCCGATCCCTCCCATGGCAATTCCCACATAGGCATGTTTCAGCGCAGGCGCGTCGTTAATTCCATCTCCGATCATACAGACATTCTGATGTCCTTTCTGACAGGAATCAATCCATTTTAATTTATCTTCCGGCAGACATTCCGCCCTTACTTCGCTTATTCCCAGCTGCTCTGCAATCGTTTGCGCGGCATTTTCATGATCGCCGGTTAGAAGCACAGGGTCAATGCCTGCTTTCTTTATCCGGGATATGACATCCCCCGCATCTTTTCTCAGTGTATCTGACAGGGCGATAAAACCAACCGGCTGTTCACCGGCTGAAAGATAAATAACCGTACAGCCCCTGTTCAGGTAATACACTGCCTCAAGCCGCTCTTCTTTACCCGGTCCGGCATTCCCTTCTTCCATCATTTCCAGGTTTCCCGCGGCAATCTGCTGCCCGTCAATGATTCCTTTCACACCACGGCCCGGAATCATCTGAAATTGCTCTGCCGGCAGCAGGTCACAGTCACTGTCCGCCTGATACCCGGACACCACCGCTTTGCCCAGAGGGTGTTCCGAATAATGCTCCAGACTCGCCGCGTACCTGTATAGCCGTTCTTCTGTCCAGCCGGGCAAATAACTCCGAACGCTGATTACCTCCGGTTTTCCGCAGGTCAGCGTTCCGGTTTTGTCAAATGTGATCTTTGTGACTTGTGCCAGGCGTTCCAGTGCATCTCCCTCTTTCACAAGAAATCCATGTTTCGTTCCGTTTCCAATTGCCGCCATAACTGCTGTAGGGGTGGCAAGTACCAGGGAGCAGGGGCAAAACACTACCAGTATTGTGACCGCACGTATTACCTCGCCGGTGAATATCCAGGTAAGCGCCGCGGAGGCCAGCGCAGTCACAACAATCCAGGTAGCCCATCGGTCCGCAATCCCTACAATCTTCGCTTTCCCTGCATCGGCGGACTGGACCAGACGGATCATTCGCTGGATCGAACTGTCCTCGCCTACTTTTCCAGCTTTCATATCAAAAGTGCCGAACTGATTTGCCGTCCCGCTGAGCACTTCATCGCCGGCACGTTTATCCACCGGCATAGATTCTCCCGTCATAACCGCCTGATTAATCGACGTTTCTCCTGACACAATCTCACCATCCACCGGCACTGTCTCACCTGGCAGGACACGTACTATATCCCCTACCCTGACTTCCTCCGCAGGAATGATCGTCTCTTTTCCGGCTTCCAGTCGGCGCGCTGTCCTGGGCGTGAGGTGCACAAGTTTTTCAATGCCTGCTCTTGCTCTGGCAACCGTCAGCTCTTCCAGCAGTGCGCCAAGCTGCATGATAAAGGCTACCTCCCCGGCGGCAAATATCTCACCGATAAAAACCGATGCAATCAGTGCAATTGATACAAGCACATCCGCTTTTATGTCAAACGCGGTGACAAGCCCGATTACCGCTTCTAATATAATCGGAACACCACACAGAATTATCGCAGCCCATGCTGCGTGGAAGGGCAGGGAGAACAGATCGAAGAGACTGATGAGCAGCGACACACCTGAGATCACCAAAAAAATGATCTCCTTCTTCACTCCTCCCCATTCTAAAAATCGTTCCAGCTTCTTCATGTACACCGCCTTTCTATACCCATACGGGTATGGGTAGCTATAATAGTAAATTATAGACAAATGAGCTCTCATTTGTCAAGAAAGACGCTATAAATAATGCATTTATCCAAAATACAATCCGGATGCCTGCGCACCCGGATTCTCATCACTTAAGTCATATTGGAAAATCGTTCTACTGCTTTTGTAAAACTCTCAATTGTTTTATCCGCATCCCCGTGTTCTATCCCATCCCGCACACAGTGCTGAATATGTCCTTCCAGCACAATCTGCCCAACCTTGTGCAGCGCAGATTTAGCAGCGTTGATCTGGGACAGTACATCTTCACAGGGTACGTCCTCATCTACCATCCGGTCAATCGCCTGTACCTGTCCGATAATTTTTTTCAGACGGCGATGTAAATTATCCGCATCCATACATTGCTTCATATCAGCACCTCCTTGCCTAGATACCTTAAGGGGTATAAGTATATTATCCGGATATCACTATCATTTGTCAAGGCATCCAGACCTGAACCGATTCATTCTTAAGCCATGTTCCATGAAGTATCCAGAAATGGAGAACAAAGCGTAGTCAGCTTCGCTGACGTTCTCCTTTTACGCGAGTGCGCACACGCAATTGCGCATAGAATATTTTTTGTTACATCGGAACGTTTGGAGAACGTTCCGATGTAACAAAAAATCCCGAAGAGAACGTTCTCTCTTCGGGATTCCTTATCTACGCCAGCTTCCTGGCCAGTTCATACATATAATTGCTGACATCTTTTTCCATCGCCAGCGCTTCATCAATATCATAGTTTACATAGTCACCGTTGCGGTATGCAACAATCCGGTTCGTCATCCCCTGCTCCAGCAGGTCTACTGCAATAGACCCCATCATAGAAGCATAAACCCGGTCTTTGCAGGTGGGACTTCCACCTCTCTGGATATGGCCGATAATCGTCGCTCTGGTCTCAATTCCAGTCTCTTCCTCTATGATCCAGGCAATTTTCTCCGTATTTCCGATACCCTCTGCATTTACAATAATGTGATTTCTCTTGCCTTCGGCTTTTCTCTGTTTAATATGCTTGATAATGCGGTCAAAGTTGCCGTCAAACCGCTCATTAATCAGAATGTCTTCCGCTCCTGCGGCGATTCCGCAGTAAAGAGCGATATAGCCGGCTTTTCTGCCCATTACTTCCACGATACTGCAGCGTTCATGGGATGTAGAGGTATCTCTCAGCTTATCAATCGCCTCCATAGCGGTATTACAGGCGGTATCAAAACCGATTGTATATTCTGTGCAGGCAATATCCAGATCAATCGTACCGGGAACCCCGATGGTATTGATTCCATTTGCCGCCAGTTTCTGAGCTCCGCGGAAGGAACCGTCTCCG
This sequence comes from Anaerolentibacter hominis, assembly GCF_032380675.1. NCBI lineage: Bacteria > Bacillati > Bacillota > Clostridia > Lachnospirales > Lachnospiraceae > Anaerolentibacter > Anaerolentibacter hominis. The sequence continues at coordinate 696,327 of NZ_JAWDIX010000001.1, read as the reverse complement.
CCGATCACAACAATACCGTCAATTCCGTGCTTTCTGCAAATATCCGCCCCCAGCTTCTGTCCTTCTTCCGTCAGGAAACGTTTGCAGCGCGCGGTATACAGCATCGTGCCGCCCCGGTTTACTATTTCACAGACACATTCCGCATCCATATCGATAATTTCTTCATCCAGGAGGCCTGCGTAGCCTCTCATGATTCCTTTTACTTTAATTCCCTTTGATAAGGCAGCACGAACCACCGAACGAATCGCCGCATTCATACCTGGTGCATCCCCGCCGCTGGTTAAAACTCCTATAGTAGATACGCTACCTGCCATAATAAAAGTACCCCCTGTCTAAACTATAAACGCATCAAAACATCCTAACTATACTATGGTTTTCCAGAAAATTCAACATATTTTTCACATGGATCACCTGGAAAAGTGAAAAACACGAAAGAAAGGCTGCGTTTCCTTTCGTATTTCTTCCTATATACAAGTATCGTGTTATTACGCTCGCTGCACTCGACTATTTTTTGTGCGTCGGTCCCTCATTCCATAAAAATAAGGGGGTCCTCCTCAATCGCTCAGCTATTTTTATTTCACTTTGATATTATCCGCTCCGAACCGGCTCTTCAGCAGCTCCATCACCGGCGCGTCCACCCGGATACTCCGGCTCCTGGGCAGCCGTTTTACCGCCCGCTCCGCCTTGCAGAACACACAGACTCCATCTGTTCCGTCATAAGGTGATAAAACGTCATATAATTCCTGTTCTCTGCGTAGAAATTCCTCTTTGCTGGAAAACTGAATCCACACTTCCTTCGGCACATCCTCAAACTCTGTCAATTCTTCCAGGATCAGTTTTGCGTCTTTTTCTTCTTCTACGTTTACTCTTCCCTTAACAAATACTTTTTTATCCACTTCCATTTTCGATTTATATTTTTCATAGACTCTGGGGAACACAATCACTTCTGTATTACCATATAAATCCTCGATTGTGATAAATGCCATCATATCATTGTTTCTGGTGGTCTTCAGCGTTTTTCCGGAGATCAGGCCTCCGATTATCACCTTTTCCCCTTCCTTTACCTTGGTCTCTCCCGCTTCATCGTCATACAGGAAGTCTGCCGTCGTATTGCTGATATGTCTTTTCCAGATGCCTTCCACTTCCTCCAGCGGATGACCGCTTACATAGATTCCCAGCACTTCCTTTTCAAAGGCAAGCCGCTCCTCCTTGGTATACTCCTCCACATTGGGGAAGGAAATCTCAAACTGATCTTTTTCTTCTTCCCCCACCAGATCAAAGAGTGACATCTGCCCGGACATATTGTTCTTCTTCTCCTGGTTCACCTGATCCAGAAGCTGGACATAAATCTGCATCTTCTGTTTCCGGTTTCCGGGAAGGGAGTCCACGCTGCCTGATTTAATAAAATTCTCCAGCGTCTTTTTATTCAGTTCTTTTCCCGACATTCTGCGGACCAGGTCATACATAGTGGTAAAGGGGCCTTTTTCTTCCCTCTCCCTGACCAGAGCTGATATGACAGGCCGCCCCAGCCCTTTCACCGCACAGAGAGCGTACCGTATCGAATTGCCCGATACGGAAAACTCTACCTCGCCCTCATTGATATCCGGCGGCAGGATCTCGATTCCCATCTGCCGGCAGGACATGATATATTCCGTTACTTTATTATTATTGTCAATCACCGATGTAAGAAGCGCCGCCATAAAGGCCACCGGATAATAATATTTCAAATAGGCTGTCTGATATGCCACGACCGCATAGGCTGCCGCATGGGACTTGTTGAATGCATATTTGGCAAAGTCAATCATCTCATCAAAAATATGGTTGGCAACTGCCTCCGGGATGCCGTTCGCAATACATCCGGGCACTCCCTCCTCCTCATTTCCATAGACGAAATTCTTTCGTTCTTTCTCCATGACGGCCGTCTTCTTCTTGGACATGGCACGGCGCACCAGATCGCTTCTGCCATAGCTGTATCCTGCCAGTTCACGCACAATCTCCATAACCTGCTCCTGGTACACGATACACCCATAGGTAGGGGATAAAATCGGCTCCAGCTTCGGGTCCTCATAAGCGATGCTGCTCCGGTCATTTTTCCATTTGATATAGCGTGGAATAAAGTCCATCGGACCGGGACGGTACAGGGAGATACCGGCGATAATATCTTCCAGGTTCTCCGGCTTCAGCTCTTTCATGAAGTTCTTCATACCGGCGCTCTCCAGCTGGAATACGCCGTCGGTCCTGCCGGTTCCCAGCATCTCATATACGGCAGAATCTTCATAGTCCACATCGTCCAGATCAAATCCCGCCAGCCTGGATGCATTCTGTATCACCGTCAGGGTTCTCAGGCCCAGGAAATCCATCTTAAGCAGGCCCAGCTCTTCCAGGGTTGTCATCGTATACTGGGTAGTGATCGTATCGTCAGCAGCCTTGGACAGCGGGACATATTCATCCACCGCATCCCGGCTGATCACCACGCCCGCGGCATGCATGGAGGTATGTCTGGGCAGTCCCTCCAGACGTTTGGACATATCAATCAGTTCCTGCGCTTTGGGATCACTTTCACACAGCTCTCTCAGTTCCCGGTTCATCGTCAGCGCCTTGTCTATGGTCATCCCCAGATCACCAGGTATCATCTTGGCAATGGAATCCACATAGGAGTAGGGCAGATCCAGAGCCCGTCCCACATCCCGGATCACAGCCTTGGCCGCCATCGTTCCGAATGTGACAATCTGCACTACCCGGTCCTTGCCGTATTTTTCCATGACATATTCGATCACTTCCGGCCTTCTGTTAAAGCAGAAATCAATATCAATATCCGGCATGGTCAGACGCTCCGGATTAAGAAAACGCTCAAACAGCAGATTATATTTGATCGGGTCGATATCGGTAATCCGCAGAGAGTAAGCCACTATACTTCCTGCCGCAGAGCCTCTGCCCGGCCCTACGATAATATCATTGTCCTTGGCAAACTTTATAAAATCCCACACGATCAGAAAATAGTCGGCAAATCCCATATTGATGATCGTGCTGATCTCATACTCCATCCGGTCAATCAGATCCTGTCCCGGCTGATCATATCGCAATCGAAGACCTTCATAACAAAGCTTGCGCAAATATTCTTCCGAGGTGTACCCCTCCGGAACATCGTACCGGGGCAATTTATAATTCCCGAACTCAATCTCCACCTGGCAGCGGTCCGCAATTTTCTGAGTATTGGCGAGCGCTTCTTTCGCATAGGGAAACAATGCCTCCATCTCCTCCGGAGACTTCATATAAAACTGTCCGCCCTCATATCTCATTCTGTTTTCATCGGTTACCTTCTTCTGGGTCTGAATGCACAGAAGGACATCGTGAGACTGGACATCGCTGTCAAATGTATAGTGAATATCGTTGGTGGCCACCATGGGAATCCCTGTCTCCTCGTGAATCCGGAGAATCCCCTGATTAACGTTTTTCTGCTCCTGCAGACCATGATCCTGCAGCTCCAGAAAGAAATTACCATCCCCAAATACCTGGTTCAGATGCAGGGCGGCCTTTTTCGCCTCCTCATAAAAACCCCGGCGCAGCTGCATGGCAACTTCACCGGCCAGACAGGCGCTGAGCGCAATGATCCCCTCGTGATACTGTTTAAGTATCTCGTAGTCCACCCTCGGTTTATAATAAAATCCTTCGGTAAAGCCCCGTGAAACGATTTTCATCAGATTGGAATAGCCCTTGTTATTCTCCGCAAGCAGCACCAGATGATTGTAACGGTCATCCGACGTGCCCCCTGGCTCCCGGTCAAATCTGGAACTGGGCGCCACATAGATTTCACAGCCGATAATTGGCTTAATTCCGGCTTCTCTGGCCGCTTTATAAAAATCAATCACACCGTACATGACGCCATGATCGGTAATGGCAAGACTGTTCATTCCCAATTCCCGGGCTCTTGCCACCATCTCTTCGATCTTTCCGGAGCCATCCAGCAGACTGTATTCCGTATGCACATGTAAATGAGTAAATTCCATATACGCACTGTCCTCCATTCTGGCTTTTATCATATCATTTTTCCAGTCTGTTTTCCAGCCGCAAATAAATTTCACATCCCATGCCGGCAGACAAAAACCCCCATACGGCCAGTCCGGATGAATCCGAATTACCCGTATGGGGGTTTTATTACAAGAAGCCGGTTCGCCAAACCCACCGGCATCTGATTCACAAGAATGTTTCCCTCAACAGAACACTCCTTGTTTACGCAACCTAACGACTATTATTCGGGCAGCAGATTTTTCCACCGCACTCTAGCCTCATCCGGCACGTATTACTTATCACTGCTCAAATATTTCTCAATATTCTCAATCGCAGCCACTTCATCCGCGCCCTCAGCTGAAACGGTTACTTCCTCCCCGGAAGCCAGCCCCAGTGTCATCATGCCCATAATGCTCTTGGCATTGACTTTTCTGTTTCCGCTGACCACATAGATGTTGCTGTCATACTGGCTTGCTACCTGTACCAGCAGAGCAACAGGCCTTACTTCCATTCCGGTCGGAATTTTAATCGTAATGTTTCTTGTCACCATTACCGACATCCTCCTTCTGCTGCCTTATCGTATCCGCGATCATGCTCAGTTTGCGCAGTCTGTGGTTCACCCCGGACTTGCTGATCGGCGGATTTAATAAAGCGCCTAGCTCCTTCAATGATGCGTCCGGCTGCTCAATCCGAAGTACCGCGATTTCTCTCAGTCCCTCCGACAGATTTCCGAACCCGGCAGAATTTTTGATGTACCAAATGTCATCAATCTGCTTTCCTGCAGCCTGTACGGTCTTGTTGATATTCGCAGCCTCACAGTTGACCTGACGATTGATGGAATTGCGCATTTCCTTCACAATTCTCACATTTTCCAGATCCATCAGGGCCACATGTGCTTCCATAATATTCAACAAATCGACCAGCTGTTCTCCCTCTTTTACATAAACAACAAAATACTTCTTACGCTGCACAATCTTTGCATCAATCCCAAAAGAACAGATTATCTGCTGAAGCTGTACAGCCTTTGGTCTGGCTGGCGTTACAATCTCAAAATGGTAGGCCTTCTCCGGATTACTGATAGATCCAGCCGATAAAAACGCGCCTCTGATGAAGGCACGTTTACAGCATGTACTCTGGATGATCAGATTATTCACAGACGGCAGCTTCTCCCCGGAAGTCCTTCCCTGTATCTCCCCATCTTCATCCAGCAGTTTAACAGCTTGTAGTATTTTCAATGACTGTACCGGATCGCCGATTACCAACGTATACAGCATTCCCTTTTTCTGGGTCGCATTCCCCCGCACGGAAATCTCCACAGCGCAGTGGAATGTTTTCCTAATTAACATAAAGTATTTTCTTGCTACTGTCAAGTTCTCCGTATGAATTTTTATGAAATATTCGTTTTTCCCGGAAACACATACACGGCCGCACATACTGATAATCGCAGCCATCTCAGCCAGCCGGCAGTGTCTGGCAGCCGGCAGCTGCCGCGAAAGTTCTTCTTTCACCTTCTGTGAAAACGATATCATGCAGTCCATGTCCTTTCTAATTTTTCTCCATATCCCGGTGATCCAGTTTAACCCGGCAGCCCGTCTTTTCCAGCCTTCCGGCGATCCCGTTCGCAATGGTAACAGAACGGTGCTTCCCTCCGGTACAGCCGATGGCAACCACAAGGCTGTTCTTCCCTTCCTTTATATAGAGCGGAACCAGGAACAAAAGCATATCATCCAGTTTATCCAGAAACTGTGCTCCGTCCCCTGACGACATCACGTAGGAAGAAACCTCCTGTTCATTGCCCGTCCTGTGCTTTAACTCACTGACATAAAACGGATTGGGAAGAAAACGGACATCAAATACCAGATCCGCATCCAGCGGAATACCGTACTTAAACCCAAAAGACATAACCGAAATATTAAAGCTCGTATAACTGTCTTCCTGAGAAATAATCTTATCAATCTCTTCCTTCAGTTCCCGGACCAGCAGCTGACTGGTATCCACAATGTAATTTGCCTGCTGTTTCAAAAAGGCCAGTTTCTCCCTCTCCAGCTCAATAGCCTGATCAATCCGTCCAAACTCCGACAGAGGATGGGTTCTTCTGGTCTCTTTAAATCGTTTCACAAGAATATTCGTATCCGCATCCAGGAACAAAATCTCATAAGAATACCCTTTCAGGACCAGCTCTTTTAAAACCTCTTCCAGTTCCTCCAGAGGCTCATTGCTTCTGATATCCACACCCAGAGCCGCCAGCTCCATATTCTCCGCCTTGTCAAAAGCCAGCTCCGCAAACTTGGGAATCAGCTGGATCGGCAGATTGTCCACACAAAAAAAGCCCATATCCTCCAGCATCTTCAGCACAGAGCTCTTTCCCGAGCCGGACATTCCCGTAACAATCATAAAACGCATGGCAATTCCCTTCCATATAATGAAGAAAGAAGAATGAAGAATGAAGACCTAAATTCATACTGCCTCTCAAAAATTCCGCCCTTAAATTGCCTTTCCATTCTTCACTACTTTTTTCATTATTCACTATTCATTATTCCTTGCCCTACTTACTCCAGTTCCCCGATAATCCTTATCTCCGGTTCCAGTAACACACCGAATTTTTCCTTCACTGTGTCCTGGACATGCATCATCAGCTCGCACACCTGCTCCGCCGTACCGTTTCCCACATTTACGATGAACCCGGCATGCTTTTCGGACACCATGATATCGCCTACCCGGTATCCTTTCAGTCCTGCGTCACAGATTAATTTTCCTGCATAATAGCCTTCCGGGCGCTTGAATGCGCTTCCCGCACTGGCATATTCCAGAGGCTGTTTTTCTTTTCTTCTCCGGTTTAATTCCTCCATATAGGCCAGAATTTCCTCCGGATTGCCTTTCTCGAACTCAAAGGTGGCTCCCAGGATGATATACGTCTGTTCCTGCATGATACTGGTCCGATAGCCGTAGTGCATCTCATTTTTCTTCAGCGCTTCGTACTCGCAGGCATCGTTGATTGCGTATACATCCACGATGTGATCCTTCATCTCTCCGCCGTAAGCGCCCGCATTCATAAGAACCGCCCCGCCCAGGCTTCCCGGAATGCCTCCTGCAAACTCGAATCCCTTCAGGCCCGCCTCGGCTACTTTTCGCGCCATCCTGCGCAGAAGGATTCCCGCTCCGGCCCGTACTGTAACCCGGTCCTCCGGTCCGTCTATCATCATCAGGTAGTCAAGAGGCTCCCCGATATGTAACACCACACCGGGATAGCCCTTATCGGAAAACAGCACATTGCTGCCATTCCCCAGAATATAACAGGGCACCTCATACGTTGCCGTCAGCATCAATACCTTGCGGATCTCTTCCGTAGTGGATGGACAGACAAAGTAATCGGCAGGACCGCCGATCCGGAATGTGGTATGATTCTTTAACGGCTCATTAGTCAGAATCCGGTTATCCTCCACGATCTTTCTAAGTTCAGTCAAAAACAGCGGATCTATCACAATACTTACTCCTTTATTACCATTTTTGCGGCTCCATAAATACCCGCATCATTACCCAGGCTGGCCATGACGAACTTGGTATCCGTCAGCGCTGCCATCACCCGCGGCACAAAATATTTTCGTATCAGATCAATAATCATCGGTCCGGCTTTGGATACCCCTCCGCCGATCACGAACACTTCCGGATTCAGAATAGTAGCCATCTGTGCACAGGCAAGCCCCATGATATCTCCGAACTCCTCTGTCACAGCAGCAGAGACCGCATCCCCAGCCTTCGCCCCGTCGAATATCTCTCTTGTGGTCAGAGGGCTGACTCCCCGTAAAATCGACGGTTCATCGGATTCTTCCAGTTTTCTCCTGGCACAGCGCACAATGCCTGCAGCAGCCACATACTGTTCCAGACAGCCTTTTCTGCCGCAGCCGCAGGGCACCGTCTCATCGGTTTTCACTTTGATATGGCCGATTTCCCCGGCTGCCCCCGTGGCACCATTCACAATCTTTCCATCCACGACCACACCGCCGCCGATACCGGTGCCAAGAGTGATCAGAATCAGGTTCTTATAACCTTTGCCGCCGCCCTTCCACATCTCTCCAAGCGCGGCAACATTGGCATCATTCGTCACTTCGATCCGGTCCACACCGGTCAGCTGGCGAAGTTCATCCTTGATATTAAAAATACCCCAGCCCAGATTCGCCGTTTTAATCACCGTGCCGTCTGCCAGTATCGGTCCAGGTATCCCCACACCGATCCCCAGGATATCTTCCGTTGCAATATCCCGCTCCCGGCATTTTTCCGCTACAGACGCCGCCACATCAATGAGAATCTGATGACTCTTTGTATCCTCCCGGACCTCCGGAACTGTCTTAATCTCCCACTTATCCAACAGATCGCCCTGCTCTGCAAACAGTCCGATCTTGATCGTGGTTCCTCCTACATCAACTCCAAAACATACTTTTCCCATGTCGAACTATTCCCTCTTCAAATTAAGGTTATTCGTAACTCTCTTATATAATTCCTCGGCAGCATTGTAACCCATCTTCTTCTGTCTGTGGTTTACTGCTGCGGATTCGCAGATGATAGCCAGGTTCCGGCCCGGACGGATCGGAATATTGTGGCATACAACCTTATTGCCCAGATATTCAATGAATTTCTCTTCAATACCCAGACGATCGTATTCCATATCTTTGTCAAAGTCGGACAGGTGAATAACCAGATCAATGCTCTTGGTCTCCCGAACACTTCCAACACCGAATAAGCTCTTAACATCTACAATTCCGATGCCTCTCAGTTCAATAAAGTGTCTGGTAATATCCGGAGCCGTACCGATCAGAGTCTGTTCACTCACTTTTCTGAGTTCCACAACATCATCGGAAACCAGACGGTGACCTCTCTTAATCAGCTCCAGAGCGGCTTCGCTCTTGCCGATACCGCTCTCGCCGGTGATCAGGACACCCTCGCCGTAAACATCCACCAGCACACCGTGAATGGAAATCCTGGGGGCCAGCTCCACGTGCAGCCAGCGGATCACCTCCGCCATAAATGCAGATGTGGACTTCTTCGTCCGCAGAAGCGGAATCTTGTACTGCATGGCATATTCCAAAACCTTGTCCGAAAACTCAATATTCCGGCAGAAAACCACGCAGGGCACATTATACTCGAACATTTTGCGCATCATCTCCGCGCCCTCGTCCTCCGACTTCTGGTGCATGTACAGATTCTCCACATGGCCGATTACCTGAATTCTGTTGCTGTCAAAAAAGTCAAAAAAACCGGTCAGCTGCAATGCAGGTCGGTTAACATCCGTATGGGTAACCTTCGCCTCAGAAATATCCAGATCCGGCGTACAATTCTCCAGCTTCATGTGCTCAATTACCTTAGTCAGGCTTACTGAATACATTTTACTCCTCCTTTATCTCACACCGGGTCAGGCCCGGAGCAACATTCACTTTACAATATCAAAGGAACACTTTTACCCGCAGCTGTGCTGCGGCTTACATTCATTCTTCACTATTCATTCTTCCTTCTTAGTTATTATTATATCACACTTTCTCAGTGAAAGAAATCATACACCTTCTGCGCCACGCCCTTGTTCATACCCGCGACGGCCGCCAGATCCTCCACCGAGGCCGCCTTGATATCCGCAAGTCCCTGGAAATGTCTCATCAGAGCCTTTCTTCTGGCCGGCCCCACGCCCTCAATATCATCTAACACAGAATGAACCTGGCTCTTGCTGCGCAGGCTCCGGTGATATTCGATGGCGAACCGGTGAGTCTCATCCTGAATCCGGGTCACCAGCCGGAACCCTTCCGAGCTGGGAGAGATCGGCAGTTCCACTCCTTCAAAATAAATCCCCCTGGTTCGGTGGTTGTCGTCCTTTACCATTCCGCAAACCGGAATGGTTAGGCCCAGGTTATGAAGGACCTCCACAGCAATGTTGACCTGCCCCTTTCCGCCGTCCATCAGGATCAGATCCGGAAATTTGGTAAAGCTCCCCATTGTACCGGACAGCTGCTTGTTTTTCAGCTCTTCTCTTTCTTTTAATCCATGAGAAAATCTCCTGGTCAGCACTTCCCTCATACTGCTGTAGTCGTCGGGTCCTTTCACCCATTTGATCCTGAACTTCCGATAATCCGCCCGTTTGGGCTTCCCATTCTCAAACACAACCATAGAACCGACTGAATCAAACCCGCTGATATTGGAGATATCATAGGATTCCATACGTTCAATGCCGGTCAGGCCAAGCAGATCCTCCAGCTCCTTCACCGCACCGGTGGTCCGCTGTTTCTCCTTCTTTAACCGCTCCACATCCTGGGACAGAACAAGCTCCGCGTTCTTCCGGGCCAGCTCCACCATTTTTTCTTTTTCCCCGATCTTCGGAACCCGCAGAAATACTTTCTGCCCTCTTTTTTTGGAGAGCCATTCGCTGATTGTCTCCCCGTCCTCCGGCTCCGCCTGCAGCATCAGCTCTTTTGGAATATGGGGAGTACCGGAATAAAACTGCTGGATAAAAGCGGTCAAAATCTCACTGTCCTGCTCGTCCTTCACGCCGGTAACATAGAAATGATCCCGGCCGATCAGCTTGCCCCCGCGGATAAAGAACACCTGCACCACCGCATCATTTTCATTCTTTGCAAAGGCAATGATATCCCGGTCTTCCTGATTATTCGCATCATTTATCTTCTGCTTCTGAGCGATCTGCTTTACACGTTCCAGCAGATCCCGCAGTTCGGCAGCAGCCTCAAACTCCAGATTTTCTGCTGCCTCCTGCATCCGTTCCATGAGGTACTTCTGGATCGGTCCATAATTTCCATTTAAAAATTCCAGCGCAGAAGCTACATTTTTTCCGTACTCCTCTTTGCTCACATAGCCCTGGCAGGGGGCCAGGCACTGTTTGATATGATAATTGAGACAGGGTCTCTCTTTGCCGATGTCACGGGGAAGTATCCGGTGGCAGGAACGGATTTTATATACCTTACGTATTAATTCCAGAGAATCCTTCACCGCTCCGGCGCTTGTATAGGGACCGAAATATTTCGACTTGTCCTTGGGGATATGCTTTCTGGCCATGAGAAACCGGGGAAACTCTTCCTGGAGCGTAACCCGGATATAAGGGTATCCCTTATCATCCTTCAGCATTGTATTATACTTGGGCCGGTGCTCCTTTATCAGGTTGCATTCCAGCACCAGAGCTTCCACCTCGGAATCCGTGATAATATACTCGAAATGATCAATATGAGACACCATCTGTATGATCTTGGGGGTGTGATTCCGGCTGTTCTGAAAATACTGCCGCACCCTGTTTTTCAGGCTGATCGCCTTTCCTACATATATAATGTTGTCATGGATATCCCGCATAATATAGACTCCCGGCTTAGCCGGGAGCTTTTTTAATTCTTCTTCAATGTTCATCGAAATCCTCGCCTCTCCGTTAAGTGGTCAGGAATCCTTTTGCCTATATGGTAGGGATCACGTCCATATCCCTGCCGGCAGGGATACTTCTCGCCTCCACTGCCTGATGGTATAATTCCATAAATTCTTTTCCGGTAATGGTCTCTCTCTCCACCAGAAAATCTGCGATTGCGTGCAGCACATCCAGATTTGCCTTCAATTTATCCTCCGCCTTATCGTAGCAGACCTTCAGGATATTCATAACCTCTTTATCAATCTCGCTGGCCGTTGCCTCGCCGCAGTTCATGACCGGCCTGCCGTCCAGATACTGATTTTCCACGGATTCCAGACTCATCAGGCCGAATTTATCCGACATACCGTATTGGGTAATCATCGCCCTTGCCAGAGAAGTCGCCTTCTCAATATCATTAGAAGCGCCGGTGGTAATCGAGTGAAATATCAGCTGTTCAGCCGCCCGGCCTCCAAACAGAGTTACAATCCGGGTCAGGATCTCTTCCTTGCTCATCAGATATTTCTCTTCCTCCGGGACCTGCATCACATAGCCCAGAGACCCCATAGTACGGGGTACAATGGTAATTTTCTGCACCGGCTCCGCATTTTTATCCAGCGCCGTAATCAGAGCATGGCCCACCTCATGGTATGCGACGATCCGCTTCTCCTCTGTTCCGAGAATTCGGTCTTTCTTTTCTTTGCCGGCAATCACCATTTCAACAGATTCAAATAAATCTTCCTGGGTAACCACCTTGCGGCCATGTTTTACCGCATTGATAGCGGCCTCGTTAATAATATTTGCCAGATCCGAGCCCACTGCTCCCGAGGTGGCAAGACCAATCGCCTCCAGGTCTACAGAATCATGCATCAACACATTTTTTGCATGCACCTTTAATATATCAATCCGGCCTTTTAAATCCGGCTTATCCACGATAATTCTCCGGTCAAACCGCCCCGGACGAAGCAAAGCCTTATCCAGAACCTCCGGCCGGTTGGTGGCGGCCAGAATCACGATACCTTTGGAGGTATCAAAACCGTCCATCTCAGAAAGCAGCTGATTTAAAGTCTGCTCCCTCTCGTCATTGCCCCCGCCGTATCTGGCATCCCTGCTCTTGCCGATGGCATCCACCTCGTCAATAAAGATGATACACGGCGCCGCCTGCTGGGCCTGCTTAAATAAATCACGGACACGGGAAGCGCCCACGCCCACAAACATCTCGACAAAATCAGAACCGGACAGCGAGAAAAACGGCACTTTGGCCTCGCCCGCCACTGCTTTGGCAAGCAGCGTTTTTCCGGTTCCGGGAGGGCCCACTAAAAGAGCTCCTTTGGGAAGTTTCGCACCAATCCGGTTATACCGCTCCGGATTGTGCAGAAAATCAACCAGCTCCGTCAGAGACTCCTTGGCCTCCTCCTGACCTGCCACATCCCGGAAGGTCACGCCGGTTTCCTTCTCCACATACACCTTCGCATTGCTCTTGCCGACTCCACCCATCATACCGCTTCCCTTGGAAACAGAGCGGAACAGCAGCCACATAGCTCCCCAGATCAATGCCAAAGGCAAAATATAGGCAACAATAAAATCCACAAAGCTGTTGCCGGTATCCTGCGTCTTCCTGGAATAATCAACTCCTGATTCCTTCAGCATGGGAACCAGATCCTCATCAATAGGCAGATATCCGGTGTAATACGTAATCGGAAACGTCTCCTTCTCCTGACCCTTCGGTTCAATATTAATCCGGTCGCCGTCTATCACCACAGACTTGATCTCATCATTCTCCAGCTTCTCCAGGAACTCGCCGTAGGTGATCTCCTTGTTGGTGCTCTTCCTCACCATATTCGACATATAAGTATAAAAACAAAAAATAAGAACAGCACATACCAGGCAGATAATGATCCCCCTCTTATTACTGCTCTTATTATTATTGCCGCCATTCGGCTTATTTTCATTGTCCATGCTGCTTCTCCTGTTATCCTCACTGCGCAGCCTTCTGCGCTTCCATTTCATACATTCAATATTGTATCCCCTGTCCGATCAAATTACCACACAAAAATGACAACTCGTCCGGATCAATGGAAAAAGGCCTTCGGCCTTTATGCGCTCCGGCACAGGTACAATATCTGTCGATATTGTACCATAACTTCATATTTGTTATGGTACCCTCCGGGGGATGCGCACTCCGCGCTTTGGAAAAAGGCCTTCGGCCTTTATGCGCTCCGGCACGGGTACAATATCTGTCGATATTGTACCATAACTTCATATTTGTTATGGTACCCTCCGGGGGATGCGCACTCCGCGCCTTGGAAAAAGGCCTTCGGCCTTTATGCGCTCCGGCACAGGTACAATATCTGTCGATATTGTACCATAACTTCATATTTGTTATGGTACCCTCCGGGGGATGTGCACTCCGCGCTTTGGAAAAAGGCCTTCGGCCTTTACGCGCTCCGGCACAGGTACGATATCTGTCGATATTGTACCATAACTTCATATTTGTTATGGTACCCTCCGGGGGATGCGCACTCCGCGCTTTGGAAAAAGGCCTTCGGCCTTTATGCGCTCCGGCACAGGTACAATATCTGTCGATATTGTACCATATAATATCCCGATTGCCTAGTAAAAATCAGAAGCAGCCATTCCCGAAAGACTTCTTGGAAAACATCAGCAGCAGTCACAAACGCAATATCTTCTATAATAGATACTTCCATCTATTTTTCACTTGCGGCCATGCCGCAACTTTCCCTTCCCCTTTCCCTTCTTCATTCTTCACTATTCATTCTTCCTTCTCCCCTCTTCCTTCTTCCCTCTTCATTTTTCACTTTTCCTTGCCCTTCTCACCGCCGCTCCGATAAATCCCCTGAACAACGGATGAGGACGGTTCGGCCTGGACTTAAATTCCGGATGCGCCTGGGTAGCCACAAACCACGGGTGGTCTGCCAGCTCTATAATCTCCACAATCCTGCCATCCGGCGACATGCCGGATAATTTCATTCCGTTCTTTTCCAGGTCTTCCCGGTATACATTGTTAACTTCATAACGGTGCCGGTGTCTCTCGTGAATGATCTTCTCTCCGTAAGCCTGAAAGACCTTGCTTCCATCCTCAAGAATACAAGGATAGGAACCGAGACGCAGCGTTCCGCCGATATCGGTAATCCCGTTCTGATCCGGCATGAGAGAGATAACCGGGTGGGAGGTATTCGGATCTAGCTCAATGCTGTGCGCGTCCGTATAACCAACTACATTGCGGGCAAATTCCACAATCGCCAGCTGCATCCCCAGGCAAAGGCCCAGATAGGGAATCTTGTGCTCTCTGGCATAACGTATGGCGGCAATTTTGCCTTCTGTTCCTCGCTGTCCAAACCCGCCGGGCACCAGAATTCCGGATACGCCACAGAGCTGTTCCTCTGCATTATCTTCGTTCAGCTGATCGGAGAGTATCCATTTAATATGGACAGAGACATGGTGATAGGCCGCCGCATGCTTCAGGGATTCTACAACACTGATATAGGCATCGTGCAGCTGTACATACTTTCCGACCAGGGCCACGGTCACATCTCCGGCCGGATGCTCCATGTCATAGATCATCTTCTCCCATTCTGACAAATCCGGTTCCGGACAAGGCAGATGCAGGCATTCACAAACCACATTGGCAAGATGTTCTTTTTCCATCGCAAGGGGAGCGGCATAGAGGGTGGCAACATCCAGATTCTGCAGTACACGGCAGCTGGAGACGTTGCAGAAGAGGGCAATTTTATCTTTTATGCCGTTATCCAGAGGGTGCTCGGTCCGGCAGACAATTACATCTGACATAATGCCCATTCCCTGCAGTTCTTTCACACTGGCCTGTGTCGGTTTGGTTTTCATTTCGCCGGATGCCCTGAGATAGGGAATCAGGGTAACATGGACGATAACTGCATTTTCTTTTCCCACATCGTGCTGAAACTGACGGATCGCCTCCAGAAACGGCTGGCTCTCAATATCTCCCACCGTACCGCCGACTTCAATAATGGCAATGTGCGTTTCATCCGAATCGTTTTTATAAAAACGGCTTTTTATTTCATTTGTAATATGAGGGATCACCTGTACCGTACCGCCGCCGAAATCTCCGTGCCGTTCTTTGGATAAAACAGACCAGTATACTTTTCCTGTTGTAACATTGGACTGTTTTGAGAGAGATTCATCGATAAACCGCTCATAGTGCCCCAGATCCAGGTCAGTCTCCGCACCGTCGTCCGTGACAAATACCTCGCCGTGCTGGATCGGATTCATGGTTCCTGGGTCAATATTAATATAAGGATCAAATTTCTGCATGGTGACCCGATATCCTCTCATCTTGAGAAGCCGGCCCAGGGATGCTGCGGTTATTCCCTTGCCAAGACCCGATACGACGCCGCCTGTTACAAACACATATTTGACTGCCATAGATACCCTCCATTCTCAATGAAAAACTTAATGTTTTTAGTATGAATCTTCTGTTCAAATAAAATACAGCGGACCACAAGCAAAGGCTGGCTGTTGTCCGCGTAACGGAGGTATTATATCTATATTGCAGATGAAAATCCAGCATCGGAAATGATAAACTTAAAATGTTAAGCAGGAACTTTGATTTCTTAAGTATCTTTTGTGACAAATCAAAGGTGCCAAGTGTACTATTGGTGTAAGCTTACAAAGAAAGTTGGGATACGGTTGGAAAAAAATATGTTTCACGGCTATGCATTAACGTATAAAGATACCATATACAGAGTCGCCCTGAATTACTGCGGCAGCCCACAGGATGCGGATGATATTGTGCAGGAAGCTCTCCTTCGTCTATATACCTGCCGGACAGAATTCGAGAGTGAAGATCATGTACGCAGATGGCTGATCCGCGTCACATTAAATCTGTGCAAAAATACAATGCGCTGGTATGTACGCCGGCAGCATGTGCCTCTGGAAGATGTTGCTGATTCAATCCGGCAGCAGGAGCAAAGCGATCTGTTTCTGGCAGTCATGGCTCTGCCGAAAAAATATCGGATCGTCCTTTATTTATTCTATTATGAAGAATATACTACCAGGGAAATCGCACAGCTGCTGAACATCACTGTGTCCTCAACGACTACCCGATTATCCAGGGCGCGCAGACTGCTGCGCAGTCAATTAACGGAGGTTGATGCAGATGAAAATTGAAGAACTGTACCGCAGCACATTTTCTCAGTTACATACATCTGTAACAGCCGATATGGAGGAATTACAGATGAAAAAAAGACACAGAGTCAGCAAAAAGCCTTTTATTGTTGCGGCAGCTATCTGTCTGATGCTTGCCTGCACCACTACAGCTTATGCCATGAACCTGTTCGGTCTTCGGGATTTCCTGATGCCGAAACCTGAGCCGCTCTCTTCCACAGAGCAGGATACAGGCGGGCAGGATTCCGATGAGAAGGTTACAAGTTCGGACAAGGCGCCGGATGTACTTTCCATGCAGGGTTATACCAACAGCCCGGAATCGCTGGCCGCCGCCGAGTGGCTGGATTTTCAAAATAATTATGATCCGGACGGTTCGATTCTGGCCGGGATCGGCAACGGCCCGACCGGACTGGATGAACGGTACGGCCTGTATTCAGTCTACACCCAGGAAATGGCGGATAAACTGGATGAAATTACTGAAAAATATAATCTGAAGCTGCATACAGAACTGCTGGACATCAGCAACGAAGATCTGACTACTCTTGCAGGCGGAGATTTTCTGGGTAAAGATAACCAGGCCTACAGCTCGTATATGTATGAAGACGGCACCTTCCACTATGACGGCGAGGCTGACATTGACGGTATGCTGATCACCTATCAGTTCACACGCTGCGTCAGAGGGAGCTTCACTGATATTCTCTACTATCCCGGCGATATTTCGGAATATAAAGACCGGTCTTACACCACCAGCTCCGGCGTGGCCGTAACCTTGGCACTCGGTCCTGCCTACTCTCTTATTCTGGCAGATCTGGGAGATTCCATCGTCACGGTGAATATATTTGCAGGTTATGGGGTGGAGAGCGACAGGCTTATTACAGGTACCATCCTGGAACTGTTTGCCGACTCTTTTGACTGGACGATTTTAAAAAATGAATAGACATAGCGCAGGGGGCACATTCCCGCGCAGGATTAAAAGGGAGGTACTGCACATGGTGCGGCACCTCCCTGAATCGTCTACAGCTTTTTATTCTCTTCTATTTCTGCGTAAGTTCTGCCAGAAATGCAATGACAAACCCTTTTATAATAGCCACATCACCCAGGTTAAAGACCACATTTTTCAGCTTTCCCAGTTTCCCATAGCTGAAATAGTCAACCACGTGGCCCTTCTGCATCCCCTCAATCAGGTTGCTTAACGCTCCTCCCAGGATAAATGCCAGCCCCAGTTTCAGCCATCCATTCCGGCCTTTCGCCAGCTCTCTCAGGAAGAAGAAGGCCGTACATAAGGTCAGAACCAGACGGATGCCGTTGACCAGCGCCGGTTTCTTGTCCAGCTTATTCAGCGCAAATCCTGAATTATAGGTCTTTTGAAGGATAATATGCCCGCCCAGAATAGGCTGCTTTTCACCGGGCCGCAAGAGCGCATCCATCTCTTTCTTCAATTTGAGGTCTAACCATACCACTGCCGCACACAGGACAACAAAAAACATAAGCACACCCCTTTCCTGGTTCCCGTTTAAAAAAGTGAGCAAGCCCACCTCAGCTCCCCGTCACGCTTAGCGTACCGTCTTATTATAACGCAAAAGGCAGCCTTACGGCTGCCTTCCTTCTCTTTTGTAAAAGTTTACCCGAAATGCCGTTTCCTGTATTTTGACGCCTAGCCTAAGCTAGGTGGGCAACCGCACGCACACTTCTGTCTTCCACTGCAATCGGAGGCCTGACATCCGTGTACGGATATAGGAATCCCGTTTGGTCATTGTAGGTTCAAAAAAACAGGATTGTCGAACATTCCAGGAATCACTATAACCTTTGAATTCTGGTATTATTATATCTTAATTGCATTTCTATTTCAAGTGTTCTGGAAAAAAGTACATCATTTCATCACATTTTAAACCTTTACTATTACCATTCTCCCTCATCCGAAATCAATTCCGGAAAATCAAAACAAAATGTCGTTCCCACATTAACCCGGCTTTCTACCCGCACATCGCCGTTGTGTTTTATAGCTATCTGCTTGGCAATCGTCAGCCCCAGGCCGGAACCGGTGGCATTCTGCCGCAGCTTTGATTTATAGAATTTATTAAAAATATTTTCCAGATCACCGGGAGCAATTCCGATTCCCTCGTCCCGTATAGACACTAGGACCCTGCCGTCTTTTTTGTCAAGAGTGACAAAAATATTCCGGCCCTCCGGTGTAAATTTAATCGCATTATCTAAAATGACCAGAAACATCTGCCGCAGCCGGTCATAATCACCGGATACCATACAGTAGTCCATTTCATTCTCAAAATGAATCCGTATCTCTTTCTCCTCGCCGAGCACCGACATGTTCCGGATCAGGTTTTTCAACAGTTCCACCATATCGATGGGTTCCATATCAATTGAAAAATCCGGGTTCTGCAGTTTGGAAAGAGTCAGAAGATCCCCCACCAGACGTTCAATGCTCTTGCACTCCTTTAACATTCTCTGGTAGTACTGCTGCTTTTTCTCTTCCTCGGTCACGATACCATCCGCCAGCGTCTCCGCGTAGCCCCGGATCACAGTAATGGGCGTGCGCAGTTCATGAGAGATATTGGCAAAGAAATCCTGCCTTGTCTGCTCCAGATTTTTTCTCTCGATATCGTTGGCCGCCAATTGGTTGGAAAGTATATTCATAGTTTGTCCCAATTCACCGATTTCATCCTTTCGGTTAAAATTGGCACGGACCTTATAATTCCCACTGGAAAGCTGTCCGGCGATGCCGTTAATTGTCAGAATCGGCTTGGTCAGACGCCTTGCATACAGCAGCGAAATAATAAATGCAATAATGGCGCCGATGGCACAGCTGGCAGCGATAAACAGCTGGCTCTCCTGGACCATCCGGTCGTATTCTTCGATAAAGCCGTTTATAATAACCGCGCCCACAATATTTCCCAGGCCGTCAGAAATCGGCACACCTACCGTCATAACAGCAGTTTCATACATATTGTCGGTCGTAGTTACACTGGCGTGATGCCCTGCGAACGTCTCATTAATGACGTCCTGCATTTTCTCATTCAATGTTACATCATCCAGCCTTATATTCTCAAACCGGGCGGCCATAGGAGAAGAACCTTCCTTATTGGAAATAATCCAGATATCTGATTTCTCCACGCCGTCCAGTATCTCCATGTAAGAAGAATACCCTCTTGCATCCTCATCCCTGATAAACTCGGTCATCCGGTTGGAAACACCTTCCGCCGTATACTCCAGGTTCTTCTGATGCCCTTCCAGAGAATTTTCCTCATACAGCTGGAAGAACAGTATGCCGATCAGGAGGGATGCCAGAAGCAATGTAATTCCAAAATAAAGATAGACCCGAAAAAAAAGCCGGTTGTAAAACTTAATCTTCTTTTTATTTTCCTTCGATTTCAAATTTATATCCCACACCCCAAATTGTTTTGATCGACCATTCCGGATGCTCTATCTTCCCCAGCTTGGACCGAAGCCGCTTGATATGGGAATCCACAGTCCGGCTGTCGCCGAAATAGTCAAATCCCCAGAGACTGTCCAGCAGATTATCTCTGGTGTAAACCTTGTTCGGGTTGCCGGCCAGAATCCACATTGTCTCGATTTCTTTTTTTGTAAGATTAATCTTCTCTTCATTGATATACAGAGTATATTCGTCCAGATTTATCGTCATATTACTTATCGTAATACTGTTTCCTTCTTTTTTGATATCGTCCGTCTTTTTCATTCTCCGCATCACAGCCCGGACTCTTGCCATTACCTCGCTGGGGCTGAACGGTTTTACAATATAATCGTCGGCGCCGATGTCCAGACCCATAATCCGTTCGAAATCCTCACCTCTGGCTGTGATCAGTATGACCGGGACATTGGATTCACTGCGGATCTTTCTGCAGACTTCATAACCGTCTTCTTTGGGCATCATAACATCCAGAAGCACAACCGCAGGATCATGCTGACGGAACAATCTAAGCGCCTCCTCACCATCGGAAGCAATGACCGGCTCCAGCCCTTCTTTGACCGCATAGGTAGAAAGAATATCCGTAATATCCTGATTATCATCCGCAATTAAAATATAAGCCACTCTTCATTCCTCCTTTGAATATCATTATAACAAAGGGCTAACCGATAGACAATACGCCCGGACTCAAAAAACTTTTTCGCCCCGCTCTGACTAACTTTTGCCACGATTCTGACAAATTGCCGGTTTATATTACCAGTATGAGCAAAATACCCGTTTCCTAGTTTAGCAGGCATGGAAGCAGATTTTGCACAAACTCCGGATACAGAATCTTACATATTAAGGACAGATAGGAGGAAGAGTCATTGAAAAAAGTCTCGTTTCCTCTCAGAGCAATTCTGATTATCGCCTTATTCCTCGTGCTGTCTGTATTTGTACAGCCGCCGGGGAGATCCGTCGTGGCTCAGGCCGCAGACGCAGATGAGAACTCTGAGATTAAATTGAATGTAAAAAACAAGTCGATGGTTACCGGATCAACCTATACACTGAAAGTGTACAACACTACGGAGGATCAGAAAGTAGGTTTTAAAAGCAGTGATAAGGAAATTGCGAGTGTGAACTCCAAGGGACTGATCACGGCGAATAAAACCGGTGATGCAGTGATCACAGTGACGGTCAAACAAGGTCTGAAGACAGTTGGGACGCTGACCTGTGATGTGACGGTCGGTCCGAGCGCTGTCAGTGTGGTATTATCGAAGGCCAAGATCACCCTGGCCGTGGACAATCAGGTTACCTTAAAAACAGTAATTAAGCCGAAGAATTCCGCGGAGGAGGCCAAGTTCACTTCTTCCGACACAGAGATCGCTACCGTGTCATCCAGCGGAATCGTGGTGGCCAAAGCGCCTGGAACTGTTACAATTTACGCCATGATTGCAAATGGAAAATTTGATAAATGTGTCGTCAAAGTTGTAGAGGAAGTGCCTGAGAAACCGGAAGAACCGGAGGCTCCCGCACCGGAAAAGACTGAGAAAAGTACCAAATAATATTACATAGGATATCCAAAAAAGCATCTGCCCTTCCGGGCAGATGCTTTTTTTAACGTATTCTTTTTACTCTCTTGCAGAGCCGAACAGTGTGGCCGGATCGGATGCGCTGATGGTATAGCGGCTGGCATCTTCTGCCTTCTTGAAATCCTTATAGAAGCCAACGGTTAAACCGCAGACTGCAATCACACAGACACAGATCAATGCGATGATCTTCGTCTTCAAGGCAATCTGCTTCTTCTCTTTCACCGGTTTCTTGTTTTCCTCTGCATATTTAATTCTGCTCATTGTAATTCTTCTCCTAATACTCTTTATTTCTCTCCGAATGATTCCGATTACGCATATAAACCTTTAATATACTCGGTAATCTCCGGGACCTGAGAATTCTCATACAGACACTTTTTAAATCTCTCGTTGGCGCATGCCTCTTTCAGCAGCGTCTGATCTACAGATTTGAGAACAGTCATAACGTCCTTGTTCACCACAGCCTTCACCTGATTGAACAGGTTTGCATAAAACTGCTGGGGCTCCCTTCTCTCCGGCGGATAGCCCATTCCTCTTTCACAGGAGAACATTTTCTCAAAGATATAACGGATATTTAATTCTGCTCCCCAGCCATAGCCTTTCGCATAAGGAATGGAAATAGCATTGCCATTATTGATCTGCGCAAACAGGAACGCGTCAGTCGGTTCTACAACCAGACCGCAGATTACTCCCGGGTAGTTATTCAGGGAAATCATAGCACCCTGGCCTGTACCGCAGCCGGTTACCACAAAATCCGCAGCTTTGGAATTCAGCAAAATACAAGCCTGCATTCCCAGATGAATATAGGACAGCTGCGGTTCATCCGCAGAAGTCATACCCACATTATATACCTGATGTCCGTTCGCGTCAGCCGCTTTCTGAAGCTCTGCCAGGATGGCTGCATTTTTAGCTGACTGGCTAACTTCATTCATTAAAGCAATTTTCATAATTCTACTCCTCCTTTAGTCGGGATCATAAGGTCGCCATATACATCTTATTCTATAACAAGATGTCCTCTTTTCCAATAGTTTTTTTAAAAGGTAACAAAGTTTTCACAAATAAAAAGCCGGCCGGATCTTTTCAGATCCGGCCGGAAAGCCTCAGGCCCGTCTTTTTATCTTATTTTTTCTTCTCTTCTGCTTCTTTCACCTTTAATTTCGTCTGCGGGCCTCTGCCATTGTTGTTTTCGCCCCAGACCGTCACAGAAGTATTCTTTTTCTGCTTCGGTATCTTGATGGTAAAGCTTCCGTCGTCTTTCACCTTACCCTCATATTCCTTGGAACCGATCTGGGCAAATACTTTTGTACCGGTATTTGCGGCAGTAAGCTCCATATCCGGATTATCTTTATCCGCTACCAGATCCACCGTACCCTTGATGGATGTGGTCTTGGTATCCACTTCTTCCACCTCAGGTGCGTCCGGAGCACGTTCGATTACCGTCAGGCTGAGTGCCTCACTGTTTCCTGCGCTGTTAGAAGCGTAGATCTTAATCTTCGTACCGGAGTCCACTCTGGTGATCTCGATTTCGTATACATAAGCTTTCAGCTCATCATCGTATACGCCATCCGATGTGGTATAAGTCTTATCACCCACCGCTACACGGATTGTGCAGGAATCCACACAGGCCACACGGATTGTCTTCGTATTATTATTGACTTCTTCATCAATCAGATACGGTTTTTCAGGCAGAGCCAGTTTAACCGTTCCTTTCGCCGCACTCTGCAGGCTGCCGTGTTCGGAGAACTTCATCAGATAGAAGTTCGTGCCCGGCTCCAGTTCCGGCATTGTATAGGTAAATCCGCCGAATTCATCCGTCACAATCTCGTACATGGTCTTGCCGATCAGGATATTAAGAGTTACATTAGGCTCCGAATAGAAGCCCTCCAGAACCTGGTTCTTATCCGTCACCTCTTCCGTTATTACAATCTCCTCCGGATGTGAGGACAGATAGGATGCCATCGAAGCAACCGTCTTCGTTGTTTTATAACTTGTGCGAAGAGAACCGTCCACCTCATCCATGGCGTATACGGTCAGCTTCTGTCCGGATTCCAGACGTTCCACCGGCACCGTATAATATCCGTTCCGGTCGGTCGCACCGTAATATTTGGTGCCGTCCACCTCCACGACGATCTGATAGCTGGTATCCGCGTTTTTATTGTAGATTTTACCGGATACATGGCACATCATACTGTAGGAATTATAGATGCTCGGCGGGTTTGGAGCCACCGTCTCCACATACGTAAAGTTGGAGCGGCTTACCCGGCTGATGTGGTCGATTGTATACACCGTTATTTTCTTTTCCCCATTCTGAGGCGGGATCGTAATCGCATAATTCCCTTCTCCGTCAATCGTGACCTTGGTTTCTATAATCTTCTTGCTCTCGCTGAATTTTTCACACAGTTCGTAGGCTTCTCTGCCCTCTTTGCTCACATACACCTCGCTGCCGATGACCGCATATACCGTCACATTGGTATCATTGAGCCTGCCTGTCACCCTGGCCTGTTTGTTAGTGATGGTATCCATGCCAGGCTGGTTCGGACCGGTACGCTTGATGGTGATTTCCACCTTCTCGCTGGTCCTGCGCTGACTGTCCTGTACATATACGTATATTTTTTCTCCCGCCATCTGTGCCGGCAGGTCATATGCGTAAGTTCCGTCTTCCTTTATCGTATCGGAGTATAAATCAGCCGGAGTCTCGAAATAGATTGTAGATCCCGGTTCCCCGGTACCCTGAATCTTCGTCTTCCGGTTGGTATAGGTCACTACCGTGGGAATCTCCAGAACCGACATGTTCAGATTTCCAACATGGATTTTTGAGACACTTACATTGCCCAGCTTATCCTTGGCATATACGGTATAGATACCGTTGCTGGACGCGGTAAACTGTCCGTTCTCCACATTTTGGGCATAGGCCCAGGAAGCAGAACCTGCCTCATAATTCCCAAAGGCATATTTTAACTCCGCAAGCCCCGAAGCCGCGTTGGCCCGAACCATCACGGTAATCGGCCTGTTTGTTGTTACTTCCGTCTTTTTGGAAAGAACCACATTGGGTCTGGACCCGTTGCTTTTCTCCATCATTGCACTGATATAGGTATTAATATCGCTGGCTGCCAGCACTTCGCCAAACCAGGGTTCCTTTTTGGCATAACTCAATCCCTTGTTGCTGACCGGAGCCAGATAAGGTGCGCTGCCCGTCCCCGTAATCGACCAGTTATAGTCCGGTGTAATCTTTAACGGTTCAATCTCACACTGTTCCCGGATATATTTCTTGAGAATATCGTGGCCTCTCTCGAAGCCTTTTACAATATACTGTTCATCCAGCCCTGCAATCGCCGGAGCCGTCTTGGTGATCCGGTCGCAGACCAGGACGAGTTTCATGGAAGAAGTAACCGGCTCACCATTGTAAGTCAAGTTTCTCACCCGGCTGGTGTTATTCAGCTTCACGCCTGTCCTGCTGTAGCGCGGTTCCTCCGTCAGATCGATGGTATATTCCACGCCGTCAAAGACAGAAAACCGGCTCCAGTCCTCCATCCAGTCTTCCGCAATAAGCGGCTGCAGACCGGTGTGGCTCATCAGGTCCCGGATAACCTCATCACTCCACTTGGATGGATTTCCCGCCGTCTCATAGGCACTGGCGGACCATTCAATCCATTCTTTCAGCTGATCGCCGGAAATCTCATACAGCGCGATATACCGGTTATAGCCCTGCATATCGGAAATATCACCGCCGAAAATAGTCTCCGCGGAATCTGCGTAGTCCTCGTTGCCGTTCTCGCCGTATTTTACATACTCCGAGCTGGCAACCAGCGGGTAGTTCTGATACTGCGGCTTCTTATTGGCTATATAATTCATCGCATAGCTGAGTTTGGAGTCATTGCGCAGCTGCATGACTGCATTGTCCTCCAGAAGTCCATAATAGTTCTGGAGCGAATAGCTCTTATCCAGCGTGCCGATTTTTTCGGTGATAATGGACATCATTTCTTCGGCCAGCTTGCCGAAACCGTCGTTTATCTTTTCATCCGCCTTGGCAGAAGCAGTGACCTTCCGGGGCGCGGCCTGCATTTTCTTCACCGTCACCTTATTGTCAGCGCTCACGCTCAGTGTAATATCTGCAAGGCCGATGCTCTTCCCTCTGTCAGAAGCCATCACAACGCAGGTTCCGTTCACCAGCCCGGTCTCTTTATCCACGCCGGGCAGATTATAATAGTTGGCGCTGGCTGAATCGTCGGACGGGAACAGGTTGTGCTCATGCCCGCACAGAATCACATCAACATCTTTTATTTTAGTCATCGCATAAACGACATTTTTATAAAGAGCATCCGGCTCCTCCGGTCCGAAACCGGAATGGGCCAGAACAATAATCACGTCCGCACCTTTTTTCTTCAGGGCCGCGGCCTGAGCTTCCACATTTTCCAGCATGTCTTCTGTTTCCAGAATGCCTACGTAGCTCTCCCGCTTGGATGTCAGCTTGGGGATCGTCTCTCCGATGATGCCCACCTTAACCTTGACGGTTTTCCCGTCCTCGGTCTTCAGGCTCTTGTTGATCAGCATGTTTTCTTTCCAAACATGCTCGCCGGTGACGGAATCCATCACATTGGAAACCACAACCTTGCTCTCCATGCCTGAGTTTTTCAGCTGTTTCTGGATATAGTCAAATCCATAGTCAAAATCATGATTTCCCAGGGTTATCGCGTCATATCCCACCGACGCCATCATTTTATAGATGGGCTGAACCCGGTCCGGATAATTGTCATAAATATAATCCGTCGTATAGTCATAGAGCACATCCCCGATGTCAAACAGCATCGTGTTGCCGTCCGGGCGTTCCGATTTGGCCTTCTGAATCAAATTATAGGCCTTCGCCAGGCTGCCCTGATTATAGGAACCTCCTGTCTCATAGTCTGTGGTTGTCAGCTGTCCGTGCAGATCCGACGTGGAGAGCACTCTCAGCTTTACGGTCTTCGCCTTCGCCTTCTTTTCGGCGCCCCGGCTGACCGAGCCGGGAAGCAGCAGGGCAAATCCCAGAACGAAAATAAAACATAATACAATGATCCATGGTGCCTTTAGCCCACGGCAGGCGGACCGGCCTGCGGGGATATCCTGTAGCTTTTTATTCTGTCTTTTCATCATACATTTCCTTATAGTATTTCTGATACTCTAAACTAGTTACATTTGCAAGCCACTGTTCATTCTCAAGGTACCAGGCGATCGTAAGCCGGATTCCCGCAGCAAAGTCGGTCTCCGGATACCAGCCCAGTTCTGCCTTGATTTTATCTGGTGCAATTGCGTACCGCCTGTCATGGCCTTTGCGGTCCCCCACATATTCAATCAGCTTATCCGAAAGCCCGGCTCTGCGGGGATCGGATTCCGGCAGCATCTCCTTCAGCGTCAGCAAAATGATCCTGACAATTTCAATGTTTTGTTTCTCATTGTGCCCGCCGATATTATATACTTCCCCGGCCTTGCCTTCTTCTGCCACCAGGTCGATCGCTTTGGCGTGATCCTCCACATAAAGCCAGTCCCTGACATTTTTCCCATCCCCGTATACAGGCAGCCTGCGGCCCTCCAGCGCATTGTGTATCATCAGAGGAATCAGCTTCTCTGGAAATTGATACGGCCCGTAGTTGTTGCTGCACCGGGTTATATTTGCAGGAAATCCAAATGTATCAATATAGGATTTCACGAGCATATCCGCCGAAGCCTTGCTGGCGGAATAAGGGCTGTGCGGGTCTAACGGCGTTGTCTCATAAAAATATCCGCCCTCATCAGGTAGAGAGCCATATACTTCATCGGTGGACACCTGCAGAAATTTTTTATCAGGCAGATATCCCTGTTCCGTCTCCCAGGCCCTCTTCGCCACATCCAGCAGATTGAGCGTCCCCATCACATTTGTATTAACAAAAATTTCAGGGTTGCGGATACTCCTGTCCACATGGCTCTCCGCCGCGAAATGGATTACCCGGTCAATTTCTTCCTCCTGAAAAATAGATTCTACAAGTGTCTTATCACAGATATCACCCTTTACAAAACGGTAATTCTCTCTTTTTTCCACTTCCATCAGGTTCTCCGGATTCCCGGCATACGTCAGGGCATCCAAATTGATCATCCTGACCTCATCCCCGTATTTCCGGAACATATAATGTATAAAATTCGAACCGATAAAGCCGGCCCCGCCTGTAACCAGATATGTTCTCATTGTTCTTCCACTGCCGCCGGTACCTGCCCGGAAACGGCCTTCCTTTCCTCTGTCCTTCTGCCTTATAGTTATCTTCTGTTTTCATGTTCCATGTACTGCGCAAGCGCATCCTGCCAGCTGCTCATCCGGTACGCAAAGCGTTCGTTCAATCTTTTATTTTCCAGAACAGAATAGGCCGGGCGCTTCGCCGCCGACGGAAACTGATCGGAAGTAATCGGTATCACCTTCGTATCCTTCCCTGCCAGGCGGAAAATCTCTTCTGCAAATTCATACCAGGTCGTCACGCCTTCACAGGTCCCGTGATACAGTCCGTATTCATCTGTCTGGATCAGAAACGCGATCATGCGCGCCAGTTCCAGCGCGGATGTGGGTGAGCCGTACTGATCCGCTACCACCCTGACCTCAGGGTTTGTCTCGGACAGACGAAGCATCGTTCGCACAAAATTCTTTCCTTCCCCGTACAGCCAGGCCGTACGGATCAGAAAATAATCAGCTCCGGATTCCATCACTGCCTTCTCCCCTGCCAGTTTGGTACGGCCATAGGCACTGACCGGATTCGGAACAGAGTCCTCTGTATACGGCTCTTTTGCGGTTCCATCAAACACATAATCTGTAGAGATATGCACAAGGACGCAGCCGTTCTCCGCTGCCGCGGCTGCCAGATTACAGGCTCCTTCTGCGTTTACCGCGTATGCCTCCTCTTCCATGCTCTCACACAGATCCACCGCCGTAAAAGCCGCCCCATTGATGATCACATCGGGCTGTACCCGGCGGACCTCCCGGCTAACGGCGTCTTTGTCTCTCACGTCCAGCGGCTTTATACTATCCATATCCGCGGGACCGTATAATAGAAGTTCATTGGCCGGGTCCTCGCCCAGCACTGCTGCAAGAGCCAGTCCCAGCTGACCGCCGGCTCCGGCAATCAATATCCTTCGAGGATTACTTTTCATAACCTGTCCAACCTTTCACCGTGCATGCTGCTCCTTATATTCCCTCAGTCCAGGGTGCTTTTTATCCTTCTCGGACAGCAGAATCTCCATGTCCGGGGCGATGGGCCAGCGAATACCGATATCCTCATCATCCCACTTAAGTCCCCCTTCATCCTCCGGATGATAATAGTCGGTACATTTATAGACGAACTCGGCCGTGTCGGAAAGCACCAGAAAACCGTGGGCAAACCCTTCCGGAATGTAAAACTGGTTTTTTTCCGCCGCGGAGAGCACCACGCCGTGCCATTTGCCGAATGTTCCGGAACCAGGCCTTAAGTCCACCGCTACATCAAAGACTTCGCCGCTTACCACCCGGACCAGCTTGCCCTGCGGATGGTTTTTCTGAAAATGCAGTCCTCTCAGCACACCTTTACCCGACATGGACTGATTGTCCTGCACAAATACCATATTAAGGCCTGCTTTTTTAAATTCTTCATATTGATAGGTTTCCATAAAATAACCACGGTTATCCCCGAAAACCTGAGGTTTTACCGTAAACAATCCCTGTATTTCCCCACAGGGTTCAATCAGAAACTTTCCCATGCCGCCGCCTTTCTACAGTCCGTCCGCTACGTCAAACAGATATTTTCCGTATGCGGTCTTTTCCATCTCCTGTGCTGTTTCTAAAAGCCTTTCACGGGAGATATACCCTTTTTTATAAGCAATTTCTTCTACACAGCTGATATAAAGGCCCTGGCGTTTTTGTATGGAAGCCACAAAATTTGAGGCGTCCAGAAGCGAATCATGACTTCCCGTGTCCAGCCACGCCATCCCCCGGCCAAGGGTCTCCACCTTTAAGTCGCCCAGCTTCAAATAAGCATCATTTACGCTGGTGATTTCCAGCTCACCCCGGGCGGACGGTTTTACCTCTTTGGCGATCTGCACCACCCGGTTATCATAGAAATACAGACCCGGAACCGCATATTTGGATTTTGGCTTTTCCGGTTTTTCCTCTATAGAAACCGCATTACCCTCCTCGTCAAATTCCACAACTCCGTAGGATCTGGGGTCCTTTACGAAATAGCCGAAGATGGTAGCACCTTTCTCTCTGGCGGCTGCCTTCTCCAGCGTGGCGGTAAAGCTCCTGCCGTAGAATATATTGTCCCCCAGGATCAGAGCCACCCTGTCCGTTCCGATAAATTCTTCACCCAGCAGAAATGCCTCCGCCAATCCGTTCGGTCTTTCCTGAACGGTGTAGGACAGACGGATTCCCAGTGAACTGCCGTCTCCCAGCAGTTCCCGGAACACTTCTGTGTCCCTGGGCGTGGATATAATTAAAATATCCTGAATTCCGGCCAGCATCAGCACCGACAGCGGGTAGTAAATCATCGGTTTGTCATATACCGGCAGTATCTGTTTGGATACTGCCTTAGTAAGAGGATACAGGCGGGTGCCGGAGCCTCCTGCCAAAATAATTCCCTTCATACGTTATCTGCCTCTCTCTTCCCACATGTACGGCGGGTGCCGCCGGGCACCCGCCCCATTTTCATGATCCTGAACAGGATTACTTATTGTTGTCAATTGCCATCAGGGCCAGCTTCAGGCATCCCATAATTCCCTGATCGTCATTCAGACTCGGCAGAACCAGATACTCTTCCAGGTTTTCCAGTTCCTTCGTCTTTACATAGCCGTTTAACAGCTCTTTCACCTTCCGGCGCACCAGCGGCATCATATGTTCCTGATGCATCACGCCGCCGCCCAGCACGATTCTTCTGGGCGAGACGGTCAGTATATAGTCTACAATACCCTGCGCCAGATAGTAGGACTCAATCTCCCACACCTTCATATTATCAGAAAGCTCTATCGCAGGCTTTCCCCAGCGCTCCTGAATAGAGGGACCCGCTGCCAGACCTTCCAGGCAGCTTTCATGATATGGACAGTGGCACTTATAATCCACATCGTCCGGATGGCGTTTCACGATCACATGGCCGGCCTCCGGGTGAAGCATGCCGTGCAGCAGCTTGCCGTCCACCATAATGCCCACTCCCAGGCCGGTGCCCACCGTAATATAAACACTGTTATCCATCCCCTGGGTACAGCCCCAGGTTGCCTCACCCAGACAGGACCCGTTCACATCCGAATCAATCTCCATGGGCACATCAAAAACTTCTTTGAAGGCTCCCATCAGATTACAGTTGGCCCAGGCCAGCTTGGGCGTGGTAGTAATATAGCCGTAAGTAGGAGAATCCTTGTGCAGGTCCACCGGTCCGAATGCCGCTATTCCCAGCGCTTCAATACCCTTACCGCGGAAAAAATCGATACATTTCGGCAGGGTTTCCTCCGGCACAGTGGTCGGTATTGAAACCCGTTCCAGAATCTCGCCTTTTTCATTTCCAATCGCGGCAACCATCTTGGTTCCGCCTGTTTCCAATGCTCCCAGAATCATACTATTCCTCCTCTAATTTTGTCAGAATAAATTCCCCGCTGCCTTCAAAGAAGCAGCTGCCTGTTTCGGCCGGAATAAATACCGTATCGCCTTTCCTCAGCTTAAGAGATACGTCCGCTGACCGCAGTGTCCCTTCTCCATCCAGAACTGTAAAAGACTGGAAGGAAGTCCCGTCCACGAATAAAGGAGCGCTGCCGTCCACATGATACCGATATACACAAAAGAGCGGACAGCTGATCAGCTTGATACGCTCATATCCCTCTTCTTTTTCAAGTTCTCCTCTGGGCGAAGTATCACAGGAAATGGCGTTTAAATTCGTCACTTGTGCCGCCTTCTCCGTATGCAGTTCTCTGGGTCTGCCGTCCGCTCCGACTCTGCCGTAGTCATAGATCCGGTATGTCGTATTGGAATTCTGCTGAATCTCCGCTACCAGAATACCTGCTCCGATACCATGTAGTGTACCCGCCTCAACAAAGAAGATATCTCCTTTTTTTACATTCACTTTATTTACCAGATCAAGAATGGTGTTGTCTTCAATGGACTTTTTAAATTCAGCCGGAGTAATATCCCTCTTAAAACCATAGATCAGCTGGGCTCCCGGCTCGTGGTCCACTACATACCACATCTCTGTCTTGCCGTATTCACCCTCCACCCGCAGAGCAAACTCATCGTCCGGGTGTACCTGCAGGGATAAGTCCTGTTTGGCATCAATGAGTTTTATCAGGACCGGAAACCGGGAAAAACGGCTGCACGCAGTCCCCAGAACAGACTTGCCTTCCGCCTCAATATACTCGGTAAGCGATCGTCCCGTATAAGGACCGTCCGCAATCCGGCTGGTGCCGTCTTTATGGCAGGAAAGCTCCCAGCTCTCCGCCACCTTGTCAAGCTCCGACTGCTTGTGAAATTCTTCTTTTAACTTCGTGCCGCCCCACAAATAATCCTTTAAAGGCGCAGTCAGTCGAAATGGCTCTCGTTTCATGTTCCTCCTGTTCCACCGGTGTAGAAGATTTAAGCTTTTTTAAGCCCAAACCACTCCAGTACACGCAGAATGTGAAGATTCCAGTAATCCCAGTTATGATCCCCGGGATGTTCCTCATAGGTATAGTCGATTCCGGCCTGATCAAACGCTTTTCTGGCCGACTGATTATATTCATATACAAAGTCTTTTGTGCCGGTTGTAAGAAAGAGGCGGGGCAGATCCCTGCCGGCCGCTTTCACCGCCAGCTGTAACAGATCGGCATCCTCCCCGATCCGGGCCGGATTCTGAAAGATATCCCCAAAGCGCAGCCCCTTTATCCCCTTGTCCAGGTCGCTCTGTATTCTGGCCTGCAGATCCAGAACACCGGAGAGGGAAGCCGCTGCCGCGTACCGCTCCGGATGTGAAAAGGCCGCTCTCACCGCCCCGTATCCTCCCATAGAAAGGCCTGCTATAAAAGTATCCTCTCTCTGACCGGACAGCACCGGAAACATGTTTCCAACAAATTCCGGAAGCTCCTCCGTGAGAAAGGTAAAGTACGCATCTCCATAGTACATATCCTGGTAATAGCTGTTCCCTCCGCAGGGACAGATAACCGCCACATTTCTCTTCTTTATGTAATATTCCAGCGGTGACATCCGGCTCCAGTCGGTATAATCCCCGTATCCCCCGTGAAGAAGATAGAGTACCCTGCACCGGTAATCCTCCGGATAATAAGAAAAACCTTCCGCGTGAAACGCGTCCTTTTTCTCCGGGGTAGGAAGCATAACATTAATATCAATATTTGCCATCATCGCTTTCGAAAAATAACTGCACTTTATAAACGCCATGTCTCATCCCCCTCTCCGCACGTCATCCAGCCAGTCAAGTACTCTGACAATATGGGTATCCCAGTAGTCCCAGTTATGGACACCAGGATGCTCCTGCGCCGTGTAGGGAAGTCCCAGCTTGTCAAATTCTTCTCTGGCTCTCACATGATGCTCAAAAAGAGGATCTTCCGTTCCGCAGGAGAAAAATATCTCCGGCACCGGCTTCTGCTCCTGCAGCAGCCTGGCCGCCAGCGCAAAGCAATCGGAACCAGAACCTTTTAACGCCGCATTCTCGCCCGCTATCGCCTCTATATCCACAGCCGGACGCCCGTCCATCTCATAGTCGGCGGCATGGTCCGCCAGCAGCGCAATATCCAGGCAGCCGGAAAGAGCTCCGATTGCCCCGTACTTCTCCGGGTATTTAAGCCCCAGATACATACATCCGTAACCGCCCATGGACAGACCGGCAATATAGGTATCTTCCCTGCGGCCCGAGATAGGAAGAACCCGTTTCAGCAAATCCGGCAGCTCATGTACTACATAGCTTTCATACTGGGGACCGTGAACCATATCGTGATAAAAGCTCCGTCCTACGGATGGCATGACCACCGCAATCTGGTGCTGATCCGCATACCATTCTATCCTTGTCTTACGAAGCCAGTCCGCATAATTGCCGTATAAACCGTGCAGCAGGTATAAAACCTGGAACTTTTCACCTCTTGAAAACGTCAGGTTCTTGGCCGTACCCGCCTCATAGTCTCCGGAGTTCGGGGTGGGAATAATAATATTCACTTCCGTATTCGTTTTCAAAGCCTGCGAATACAGATTACACTGAAGCAACGCCATCGGAATCCCTTCTTTCTTCTATATATTTTACTGCATTCACACAGCATTTTACACGCGCAAATGACTAACCTCATTCTACCCTTTTTCCCTATGTTTGTAAAGGCAGGCGGTTCTTCAGGCGCATGCATACAGACCCGGAATTCCTTTCATTATATTTTATTTTTTACAAAAAAAATCTGTCAGAAAAAAGTCAAAAATGTATACGAAGTGTATCCTTCATTGTTTCTTAATATTTCTCTTCACTTTTTCTCCTCAATTATTACAAATTTGTTAATTAACTATTGCATTTTGTCACATTTCCTGTTATAGTATCTTCATAACTGATACAGAAGAATAAATATACAGAAGAGGTATCCCGGACCATGAAGAAATTAGTACAGATTTTTGCTATTTTTGCACTGTTGTTTGCGACAGCTTTGACAATTGCTCCTTCTGCGCAATCCTCAGCAGCAGAGAAGACAATTACAATAAAAAAAAGCGGCTATGTGGCCGATACCTTTAACGGTGTTGATGCGATCTACCGTCCGGGCGGAAGTGATGGAAGCGATTCTACCTATTCCTGCGCTGCCTATGTAAAGAAGTATTATAAAGAGATTTACGGAACCAGCCTGAGCAATATGTTTGCTTCTGCTACTCCGATCTCTGATAACGATACCCTGATTAAAGTAACCGAAGCGAATGTAGGCGATATCGTAAAAGAATATACGGACCATGGCACCTGCCACTGGTCGATCGTAAAAGAAGTCAACGAAGACGGCACATTTGTAGTAATTGAGCAGAATTTCAAATGGCGTTCCGGCGGAACCACCTTTGCAAAGACCGGCCGGGAATTATCTCCCGATTCAGTAACCATTTATCGTCTGGAAAGTGAGAACGATGCCGTACATAAAGTGGTGGAATTAAAAACGAATAAAAAATAAATGCAAGAATAAAAAAGGAATCTGCCTTAGCCGGCAGATTCCTTTTTTATTGCTTCTAACAGGAAGGTTTCAGCAGATCCGTTTACGAATATCTGGCGGAGGAGGTAACATCCCTCTTGTGCAGATATTTTTCCTTGGTGGCGAGGCCGCCGCGGATATGCCGCTCCGACTTATTCAGATCCAGCACAATTCTGGCTTCTCCTGCCAGCGTAGGGTTGATCTGCATCAGACGTTCCGTCACGTCTTTATGTACTGTCGATTTACTGATACCGAACTGTTTGGCGGTCTGTCTGACCGTCGCATTGTAGTGGATAATGTAATTGGCAATATCCACTGCCCTCTCTTCAATATAATCCTTCATGGGGAATCCACCCTGATATCAACTGTTTCTACAGTGTATGCAGGGTTTTCCCCGGTTATGACGTCCGCTTTTGGAAGAACTGTTACTCCCCGTCTTCCGGCTCATAAAAGCAGTACCGCACCTTGCCGAACTGCTTTGCTTCATACATGGCCTGGTCGCTCTGGCTCACCAGTTCATCCACCGTCAGATCCGGATTGGTGTTCTGCACGATCCCGATGCTGGCCGTAATCCCTTTCAGCATCCGGGAACTGTCAAAGCCCTCCTGGATGACGTCCATCAGCTCTGACGCCTTCTTCTCCAGCCATTCTCTGTCACAGGCCCCCAGCACGGCAACCAAAAACTCATCGCCGCCGATCCGGGCGGCCAGATTACCAGGAAACGTATGCTGAATCTTCTTTGCCACAGCAGCCAGCACCTCATCGCCCACCTGATGGCCGTACGTATCATTTACATCCTTAAAATTATCCAGATCCATATAGAGCAGAGCCACCGGCTGACGTCCCCGGTGCTCCGTCATATATTCATAGAAATACCGGCGGTTATACAGCCCTGTCAGAAAGTCCGTATTGGCATTGCGCAGTGTTTCCAGCTCATAATTGTGCTCTATGGTAACATCCTGATACAAATATAGATATCCGGCTGTATTGTGGAATATGTCAATCACCGGTTCCTCGTGAATTTCCAGATAGTGAACTTCTCCGTCCAGGGTAACCGTCGCTTCTTCGCAGCCGCTGTAGGAATTCAGAGAAATATTCTCAATCTGCTCTTCCTTCCAGTCTAAATACCGTCTGCCCGCCACAGCCTGTTTATCTATATGGAAATATTCCTCAAATTTTTCATTGGCATTGATGATCACATTCTTTTCATCACAGACCAGTACGGCAAAGGGGATGCTGCGCATGATGATTTCCAGCTCATTTCCCATATTCTGCAGATCTGTGACATCGTGTGCAACCCCCACCGTCCCCATCACGCTGCCGTCCTCGTCAAACAGCGGAGACTTATAGGTCTTAAACTGGCGCAGCCCATTCTTTGTCTTGACCTTTTCATCGAACAGGCAGGTTTTCCTGGCACGGATAACCTCCTCCTCCGATTCCAGACAGATATATTCGCCCTGCTCATATTCCTCCCTGGGAATATCCCAGATATAAAAATGTCCCCGGCCTTCGATCTGTTCTTTCGTCTTATTAACCGCCCGGCAGAAGCTGTCGTTTACCTTCAGATGAGATCCCTTTGCATCCTTAAACCAGACCAGGTCCGGTATACTGTTCATCGCCGTCTCCAGATAGTTCTGGTATAACTCCATATCCTTCCGGAGTTTCCAGTATTCTAAGTGCCGGCGAAAGTAAGCCTTAGCCGTTTGCTCGTTCAGCGGACCAATCCACAGATCATCCGCCTGCTCCAGCATATAATCATCTATCCGGCCGACTGCAGCCCTGTCTGCACAGAGAATGAGTAACCCCTTCATTCTGCTGCCCTCCGGCCTTGCAGGCATATTTTCCGGGCCGTCGGCCAGGATGATATGACTGTTCTCCAACTCATCGCCGGTAAATACTTCCTTGGTAGTAAAGATATGCTCAAACCGCTCCAGAGGCCTTATTCTGCTCAGCTGCTGTTCTATGAAAAAAGACCGGCTGATAATCGACACCTTCAACTTACAATGATACATACTCCCATCTCCTTTCACAGCAATAGCATCCATATTTATAATTTCAGTATAGCGTTCAAATCCAAAAAAGTCCATTTATTCCGGTATTATGTTATACTGAAATTATATTACTGACAGGGACCCTCTTACCCCGTACGGAGGTGATGTGATGAAAAAGAAATGGCCGGCGGCTGTTATCTTTTGCTGCACAGTCTTATTATTGTCCTGTATTCTTACTCTTCCCCAAGGTCCGGGCGGCCGGCAGATCCTTTTACCGGCCTTGCCGCTAAGCAGATTACCAAAATAGCAATGCAGGAGACCGGCTGCTGCAACCTGGATTACGGCAATGTGGTGAGAACAATTGAAGACCCGGAAGCGATCTCCGATCTTATCAGAGTCTGTGACCGGATACAGGCGGAGCCTGCAGAACTTCCTCTGAAACAGGGGGATGGCTACAGCAGCCTTATTCTGGATTTTTATCAGGACACTTCAAGACTTCAAAGGCTGGAATTCTATGAAAATGGCAGCTATGTGGAGAAAGACGGAAGACCTTACTCCTGCCGCTTTACCGGGGAGAACCCCCTTAAGATTGCAGAAAAAGCGCCGGTACGGGAAAACCGTTTCTACACCTATTTCTTCCTGGATGAGCCGGTGGAGACGGATTTTATCACACAGGAGGAGGATGGCCGGATCTCGTATCCGGAGATTCTGGAGGCAAAGCCGGAGCAGGCTGTCTGCTTTACCGGTTCTTATAACGAAAAAGGACGGCTTTCTAAAACCTTTACCGGGGAGGATATGAAAGAGCTTTTGAATTTTCTTTCTGCCGGTTCCGTCACTGGTTCCTATGATACCGCTGCGGCCGCTTCTCTTTCAAAGGGAAACTTTTTACTTCTTTTTTATAAGAACAGTGAGCCCTTTGCACAGCTGAAATTCAGCGTTCTGACGGAGGGCGGGCAGCATTTTATCATTGACGGGGAGGATTGTCTTGTATCCTTTGAAGGCGGCGATTTCTACGACTGGTATCAGTCCTATCCCCTGTCTGAGATTAGGCAGCCGATTCAATAACTATGTTATGTATAGATATTCAGGAGATTATTATGCGAAGAAAAGACAGAGAAATTACAGATCGTACAAGGATCAATGAAATTATAGCAGACTGTTATTGCTGCCGGCTTGGATTCAATGACAACGGCAGGATTTACATTGTGCCCCTGAACTTCGGCTTTGAAGACACAGACGGCAAACGTATCTTCTATTTTCATGGCGCCGCAGAGGGCAGAAAAATAGATCTAATTAAAAATACACATTACGCAGGCTTTGAGCTGGATACAAACTATAAGTTAAAAGATGCGGCTTCCGCCTGCAGCTATTCCGCAGCATTCCAAAGTGTGATCGGAGAGGGAAGGGTTGATTTAATAGAGGACTCTGACCAGAAAAAGCATGCGCTGCGGTGCATTATGTATCATAATACCGGCAGAGCAGACTGGGATTTTTCGCCCGCTATGCTGGATAAACTATCGGTCTTTTCGCTGGAAGCAGAAGAATTGTCCTGCAAGGAACACAGCTAGATCCTTTTCTTTGCAGACAAACCAAAGCGCAGTCAGCTTAGCTGACTTTTTCCTCTTACGCAAGTGGTAAAGAACAAAACGGCGGCCTGCCCATAAGGGCAGGCCGCCGCCATTTTCCTGATATACCTCATATTCTATTTAAAACAGTGTCAGTCCATCTTCTTTCCTACCATGTAAACCCAGGAATGGGGCTGGCATACGGAATAGGTCCAGTAACCGATTACCACACCGTCAAACGGCGCGATCACTTCGTCAATTTTCTCCCCGAATACATTGTAGATCTCGGAAAGCACATCCCCTTTCTTCACTTCATCCAGCTGTTTCTTCAACGGTTTATGCACACCGCCGTGATGGTTGAATATATAGTCGATATCATAGTGATGCTGCTCTTCTGTCTTCGGAGTCTCGCCCTCCAGTACATGGAAGTAGGTCAGTACATTTAAGATACCCTGGCATGCTCTCGCAACGTTCTCTTCTCTCAGGCCGTTCAGACGGGTACACTGTCCGCCGATTTCCGGAGTGATGGCCGGAATTCCAAGTGTATAGGCATGCTCATCCTCGATGCCGCTGCCCGCGTCATAGCGCATATTTTTCCACAGCACATTAAAACCAAAGGCTTCCGCCATTTCTCTGGAAGTATTG
Organism: Anaerolentibacter hominis; assembly: GCF_032380675.1. Taxonomy (NCBI): domain Bacteria; kingdom Bacillati; phylum Bacillota; class Clostridia; order Lachnospirales; family Lachnospiraceae; genus Anaerolentibacter; species Anaerolentibacter hominis. Next base: position 657,424 of record NZ_JAWDIX010000001.1, on the reverse strand, counting down.
GCGATCTCGCCGTCCTCGCCGCAGTAAAGCACAACCGGCTCCAGATATTCACAGTTCCCGCCGCCGTGGATTGTGATCAGAGCATCCACCTGTTTTAATACATTCTCGGTATAGAAATTGCACAGGTAAGCAGTCATCGGTCCTGCCGGGCTTCCGGGATAGATCCGGTTCAAATCAAGGGGCACAAAGTCAGTGGTGTTATACCGCATCATCTGGGCAAAAGCCTCAATATTAACTGCCGGTACGCCTACGAAGTTTCCGCTCATCTTACTGGTATCCAGTTTATAGAAAGCGTCGGCAATTGCCTCCGGTCCCTCATATTCATCCCCGTGGTTACAGCCGTCGGCCAGCACGGTAACACCGTCCTTCGCACCGGTTGCAATCATAATCGGGATCTGAATCCAGGACCCGTTGGGACGCTGGGCTACCGGAATCCATCCCATCTTCTTTGTATTGCGCTCTTTCAGTTCTTCTTTCAGATTAAAGTTCTCAAAAATCTTTTTCTCCATTTTCTGCACTCTCCTTTTCCTTGCGGTCCGCCCATTGTTCCACGGGCTGTCCTTCTATTTTACTGCATAAGCTGCCGCAGTAATTTTTTACATTCCATTGTAAAGCGGTTTCGCTGCCGGATGAATTTCGTCCTGATGCCTAGATAAACATCTTCCGGCGTGTTTTCCCTGGTAATATCCCGCGCACATTGAAGCCCCGGTATCTTCGGAGAAGCAAAGGTATTCTCATAGCCGTAGGCATCCCCGGATGTATATAATAGCTTGTTAAGCATACCGCCGATACGTTTTGCCTGCTCATCTGTAAGCGGCGGCATGCTGGTGAGCGCCTCTTTCAGACGGGCCAGTACGTCCACCACAGGGTCGAAATCAAATTCCGGCCCGCAGCTGTCCTTAATCGCCGCTGTCTCTTCTTCAAACTGTGTCAGATAACACGCCGGATCAAAGGGCAGATGCTCCGCACAGCAGAGACGTTCCGCCATTTCGCAGACAATCATGGTGTCTCGTTTCAGTATAGCATAATCCACCTTATTAAGGGAATCCTCCGTGGTGTGCCACCACCAGCCTCCGCCGCTTCCTGCACAGTCCCATTTCCGCTCTTCCGGTTTCTGGTTATAGGCAAAATTAATGATAACAGGTATATCCGGTCCGAAAAAGGACAAGTCCGATCCCTTTGGATGTTTATAATAATCCACCTGCTTCTGGCCGGTTGCATGTAATATGATATCAGAAAATGCTTTTCCCTCAAACAGGCAGGTGGTCAGATCTACAATCTCAGCCCCCATACAGCCGGGGGAATCCACATTGAGCAGCGCCACGCAATTTTCATCCAGATCTTCAAAATGCTGGTCGCAGTACCAGGCCGAACCGGCATAGCGCCCATTGGAGTGGGCAGGCCACCAGGCAATTTTCAATCCACGCTTTAACTTTCTGTTTCGAAACGCCGCCGCCAGCTGGACACAAAGAGCATTTCCCGTTCCATTATCCGTCACTCCCTCAAACCAGGAGTCGGCATGTCCTGCCACAAGTACGTATTTCTCCGTCTCACCGGGCAGATAGACCGAAGGCAGCAGGGCTTTCACTGCTTTTTTCTCTGTCTGGCAGGCCAGACGGACCATGGGCCTGACGCCCATTTCCTGTGTCCTGCTCACAGCCTCCCGCAGGATCTCCCCATCCCTGTGCGTCACTCCGATGACAGGAATCCGGGGCAGTTTATTCAGATCATCAACGGATGCGGTCCCCCAGACCGGACACACCGTCTCATTGTGAATGTAGGTCTCTTCCGTCCTCCAGATATGCAATATTCCCGCCGCCTTGTAATACTCCATCCGCTTGACATAGTCTTCGTAAAAGTTGTCGGTCAGAAGAATCTTGCCGGCTGCATCCCGGTACCATGCATCCATTTCAAGAGGGCTCATATCCTCATGGGAACGGCTGTCATAAAATACAGGAGCGTAGATACCCTCCGGCACACTGGCGCTGTAGGAGCGCACATACGCCGGAAAAGAATACTCTTCCTGACCGCAGGCCAGGGTGAAGGATGCCCAGCCCGGATTGGATACCATGCACTCTACTTCCTCCATCCTGCAGGGAATTCCATAGCTCTCAAGCTGTTTTTCGATCAGCCGCATCCCCCTGTCCCCATCCGGCTCCCCGGAGAGACGGACAAGGCCGGAAAATGCATGCAGCAGTTCCCTTACCGCTTTGTCGTCATATTCAAACATGTTTGTCACTTCCTTACTGCTTCTCCATATTTTGATAATCCGTCCGGATTTTTTTAAAGATTGCAGGATCTGCCGCTATATCATAACAGGTTCCGGCTACCGCCATAGCTCCGTACAATATAGACGAATGTACAATCTCAGAAGTTCCGTACTCCACCCACTCCTTGGTATGTCCGGGATAATCCTCCGGAACCACCGGGAGACGCAGGCAGGCGCACGGAATTTTCGCCCCCACGACTCCATAGTCGGTTGAACCCGGATGCATCGGTTCTTTCTTTATATTCGTGCATCCAAACTGCTCCGCATTCTCCACCATCAGTTCCGCCAGGCTTTCGCAGACCACCGTGTTCGGCAGACGCACAATATCCGTCACCTTATATTCTGTCTCTGTGGCTAACGCAGCGCCCTCGATAATCTTTAACACCCTGCCGTACAGCTCATCCAGGTAAGCAACACTCTTTGACCGCAGTTCCACCTTGGCTTTGGCGTAGGCAGTGACGGAATTGACTACCTCGCCGCCATTTTTAATAATGGTATTCATCCGCACATCACTTTTTACATGGCCTCTTAAAAATGCGATTCCGTTTTCCATCATCAGGATGCCTTCCAGCGCGTTTCTTCCTTCCTCCGGCGCCGTTCCCGCATGGGAGGATATCCCGTGGAACTCCACATCCAGCTCCCGAAGGGCCAGGGACGGGGCGTCGTACTGGGTGTGATAACCTCCGTGAACCATCACGGAAAAATCCAGATCATCAAAGGCCCCATGTTCATCCATCACCGTTTTCCCGCCGGAGAGAATTTCCTCCGCAGGCGTTCCGATGACAGAGAGCACCACCGGATGTTCCTTCAGCACCTCTTTCAGAATAACAGCTGCACCCGCAATTACAGGTCCCTGCATCTGATGGGCACAGCCGTGGCCGATATCCTCCAGCGCATCGTATTCGCATAGCAAACCGATGTGCAGTTTTTGTCCGGATATTCCTTCACCCAGTTCACATCTGGCGTGAAAAGCCGTATGAAGTCCAGCAAAGCCCCGCTTCACCTCAAAGCCTGCCTCTTCCAGATAATCCTCCAGCACGCCGGCGGAATTTACTTCTTTAAAACCTGGTTCTGCAAAACAGAATATTCTGTCGTTCATCTCCCCCAGTTTTTGTGCCTGGGCCTGTGCCAGCTTTGCAATTATTTCTGTCTTTTTCATCAATATATAACCTTTCTCCATTCAAGTCTGTCCCTGCAAAAGGCACATTCTCCTCCAGGGCTGATCCCATAGAGAACGAAATTTCCTATAGGATAAGACAGAGATAACCTCTCCCTTCCGGGAAAAGTTATCTCTTTTGTAAATTATGTTAATATCCCACAGCCTGAGCAATCAGCAGGAACACGATACTGATCGCGATACAGATCCCCATAAACGGAACCGCATAGCGCATCCACTTCGTGTACGGTATCTTGGAAGCAGCCAAAAAGCCCAGCATGGTAGATGAGGTCGGGAATATAGCATTGGTAAAGCCGTCGCCCAGCTGGAACGCCAGAACGGTAGTCTGTCTGGAAAGTCCGATCAGATCGCCCAGAGGCGCCATAATCGGCATTGTAGCCGCAGCCTGTCCGGTACCGGAGTTGATCGGCAGATTGATAATCGTCTGCACAAAGAACATACCCACAACCTGCAATGACTTAGGCAGCTGCATAACCGCGTTAGCCAGACCGTTGACAATCGTATCCACGATCATACCGTCGGCCATAACGGTCTGAATGGTTCCTGCCACACCGATGATCAGGGCACCGTAGGTCATCTGCGCCGCACCGTCCACAAAAATCTCACAGACACGGCTCGGGCCGAAGCCGCCGATAAACCCGCAGATAATACCCATGATCAGGAACAGCACCGCCATCTCGGCGATAAACCAGCCCTTCGCAGATACACCGTAGATCAGAAGAGCAAACCCTGCCACTACGGTAAGCAGCACCAGCCAGTGACGCGGTGTCACCGCAATGATCTCAACCTTTTTATCATCCTGTACCGTCACATCTCTCATCAGATCCTTGGACGGATCTTTTCTGACCTTCTCCGCATAGTGGATGATGAAGATACTCAGTGCAATAATCAGGACAATCAGGATCAGCCAGCGCAGCCAGGCCCCGGAAAACATGGGGAGCTGAGCAATCGACTGGGCCACTCCTACATTGAACGGGTTGTAAATACCTGCAGTAAAACCGATAATGGAACCCAGGGCAATCATGGCGGTACCTGTTATCCTGTCATACCCCACGGCCTCCGCGACGGCAATTCCAATTGGCACAAAGACCAGGACCTCCACCGACATACCCATCGTAAATCCGCCTATAGCGAATACGGTAATAAACACAGGTACGATCAGCTTGGGATTTTTTATATTCCCCAGCTTCCCGCAGAAGGCGGCAATCATGCCCGTCCTCATAATCAACTCAAAGGCACCGCCGATAATGAAAATGAAGAAGATAATTTCTGCAATACTTTCTTTCAGCAGTGTCTGGAAAAATTTCATTGGAATCTGAAGAGGAGAAACCGGCTGGCTCTCTACTTCTTCAAAAGTTCCCGGCACAATCAATGTTCTGTTCGTCTCCGGATCTTCCATTCTCTGGAATTCACCTGCCGGAATAATATAGGTCAGAATACTGACCGCTAATACAATAAAAAACAAGATGACATATGTATGGGGAATTTTGAAAAAACCTTTCTCACCGGCCTCCCCCTTGGCCGCCTTTTTCTGCTTGCTCATGGCAATCCTCCCTTTGCATATTTATTCAGCTATTTTAATATAACATACATATTGTAAAAAAACATCTATTTTTTGTATTTTTCCTGCAGGAGACCAAAAACAGTTCTGAACGGGCCGGAAAGGGCCCGCTGCCAGGCAGCAGGCCCTTTCTATGATTCAGGTTCAATTAAAACTTCCGCTCCAGACCGGCAGTCCTGTAAGATACGCTTCTGCTACCGCCGGAACATAATAGGCTCCATACACTTTTAATTCGGTATCCTCCACCTTATAAGGCAGCTCAATCCAGAATCTATAGTAAGGCATAAATACCTCATCGGCATCTCCATTCCGGTAGATCAGCTCCGCCTTTACGATGTTTTTCTCTTCCAGAACATCATCCGGCACGGTAGTGATAAAATGGCCGTTTAAGAGCCGTTCTCTTGCTTCCTTTCCCGTAATAACAGGATAATCACCGATCTTATCCGTTAAATCCTCCTCCTGAAACCTGACAATCCAGAGCTCTCCTTCTTCATTCAGAGAAAACCACACCGTATGAAACTGATAGCCCAGGATCTGCTCCGTCAAGGTCTCCCCGCCCTCATACGCCTGATAATAAAATGTATGATTGCCGTATATGTCATATCCTCCTGATAGCTTTACCTCAGGCTTCTCCATATCTGCTGCATCCTGAAACGTCTCCAGCAGTTCTTCCACCAGTGCTTTCGCCTGTTCCCGGTCCGTATCAGCCTGATCATAGGAGTTTTTTAGCTTTTGTCCCGGTTCAAACCAGATCGAGGACTCCCCGTCCGCCTCCACGATAACCTTTACTCCATCGCAGACTGCCGTGACGCTTACCGCTGTACTGTCCTGCTCTTCTCCTGTCTTTTCCCTGTAGGCCTTTTGTTCTTCCTCCGTGGGACTGATAACTAATTCCTGTACTGTCAGGTTAAGTTTTCCGGCCAGTTCCCCGGCCTTTGCTTCCATCTCATCTGCGCTTAAACCTGTTTCATTTCTCTTATTTCTAAAAACCGGCAGCGTGGCAATATCTGCTGTCTCACTCCAGGGATTGTCGTTTTCCAGTTCCTCCGGACCATAGGCCTGTATCCCCTCAAATCCGGCCGAAACCTCCAGCTCATCCGGAACTTTCAGAAGGGGCAGATCAGCATCTGCCGGCCCCGAAGGGTTTCCCGGACTCCGGCCGTCAAACCGTCCCCAGAAGGCCACGATGCATACGCAGATAACCGCTGCAATCAGAATATTCGTATAAGGCCGTTTTTTTGCTGTATACTGGGAGACAATTGCTGCGCTTTGACCGCCGTCTTCCTCAGCTCTCTCCATCTTTTCCACCAGTGTACGCTTAAAATCATCTCCGGCCCGGAGCTGATCCATGGTTTGCAGATATCTATTTCGTCTCATAAAGAATATCCTCCTTCCAGAAGAATGTCTTTCAGTTTCTTTCTGGCCCTGGTAAGCCTGGAGCCCACCGTATTTTCTTTCTGGTCCAGAATCTTAGCAATTTCCCGGATGGAATAGCCCTCATAATAATGCAGATAGACAACGGTCCTGTCTGCGGCTGGAAGCTTCCAAAGCTCGCTCCACACACTTTGTTCCGGATCTCCATCCGCAATGCCGATCTCCTCCAGCGGTTCTGTTTTGCGAAACCACGCCGATTTCCTGTGGTCCCTGCACCGGTTGACAGCCACTCGTATCAGCCATGCTTTCAGATATTCCATTTTCTCAAATTCCGGTTCCTGCATCAGCCGTAGAAAGACATCCTGGGTTATGTCCTCTGCATCTGCCTTGGACCTGAGATTCTGATAGGCGATCCTGAATATCATGTCGGAATATTCTTCTACAACCTGATGGATAAAGCTTTTCTTATCAGGTCCGAAACGTTCCATCCCATCCCCTCCTTTTCTCTTCTTATCATATAGAACGATTGAGAAGGCCCGATTTGTGCATCTCTCTGCTATCAGCTTATTTTTCTTTCGCCCTTCTGTAAAGTATCATTTTGGGACAGCAGCTTCTTATAAGTCATGTCGACTGCAAATGCTCCCAAAGGCGCTGTAATTAAAATTGCCAGAACGGCCGCGGTCAGAACCGTATCGCCGCAGGCCAGTCCCATCGTCAGCGGTATTGATCCGATCGCCGCCTGCACGGTAGCCTTCGGCATATAAGCCAGCATACAGAATATCCTCTCATTCCGTGTCAGCCGCGTCCTGATCATGCAGACCATTACTCCTGCCATCCTAAAAACCAGTGCTCCCAGAATCAAAAAGATGGTGGACAGACCGGAAGCCAGCGCATACTGAATATTGACTGTCGCCCCCACCAGCACAAATAATATAACCTCCGCAGCGATCCAGAGCTTGGAATACTTGCCCGAAAGTCTGGACGCTGTCTTTTTCCGCATTTTCTTTATTGTCACGCCCATGCTCATCACAGCCAGAAGGCCGGAGAAACCGATGATCCCGGTTACAGAATGTTCCAGGGTCACAAGCAGGAAGGAAATACTCATGATAATGATCCCTTTCAGGCTGTCCCGCAGATGAACCTTTTTAAAGAACAGGCACAGCGCCAGTCCGCAGACGATCCCCCCGGCCAGTCCAAATAGAATAGAAGTTGGAATTTTAATAAAATCCAGCGCAGAAAATGAGCCTCCCCCGGCCAGTCCGGTAAAGGAGGTGAACAGCACAATTACAAATACATCGTCCACAGATGCCCCCGCCATAATAAGCTGAGGTATCCCTTTATCCGTACCGTACCTCTCATCCGCAATCTTCAGCATTTTAGGGACGACAACGGCCGGAGATACAGCCGCTATTACAGTTCCTACTATAGCCGCCTCCAGCAAGCTGACCGGCAGGAGCATGGGTGCTAGAATCACAACGCCGATAATCTCACACGCCGCGGGCACGAAGCACATGAGCACAGCAGGCCGCCCCACTTCCTTTAACTTGGTCAAATCAAGATTTAACCCGGCCCGGGTCAGAATAATAATTAATGCGATCTGGCGAAGATCGGCCGAGACAGCAAGAATAGAAGGGTCCAGCAAATTTAGAATATAGGGTCCCAGAATAATGCCTGTCAAAAGCATCCCCAGCAAAGACGGAAGCTTCAGCCGGCTGAAAATCCCTCCGAGCAGCATACCGCATAAAAAAATGAGTGCAAGACTTAACAGCATAAACAATCTCCTTTATTTATTATAGGGGTTTTTCATTACGTTCGTCCCTTTCGCCAAAAAAAGCTGATGCCCCCTGCATAATTGCAGAAGTCATCAGCTTAAATCAGCGTTTTAGGTATCAACCATGGGAGAACTTCATTCCCGTTCGCTATTATATCAGATACGTATACGAATCACAACAGGAAATTCCTGCCCGGCAATTCATCATGCTCAGAAACGAAGGGAGAGACAGCTTAAGCCCCCGTCAATCTTGCGGAATTCAGAAGTATCCACCAAAATTACCGGATAGCCCATTTCCTTTACCAGCTTTTCTACTGTAGGGAACCCCGCCGGTACCAGCACCGTCCCGTTTACCCAAATGCAGTTGGCAGCGTAAGCTTCCTCTGCCGGGACTGTACTCTTATGATAAGCGGCAAATTCCGGCTTTGTAATAAATTCACCGGAAACCAGCATATTGTTATTTTCCAGATAATTCACACCAGTCTTTAAATGAAGGACCTCCGTCAAAGGCACCTCCACCGCTTTCATCCCATATTTCTCCAGGATTTCTCCAAACTGGCGTATTCCTTCTTCGTTGGTGCGGGCCGACTTTCCTACATAAAAGGTGTCTCCCACCATCATCACATCGCCGCCCTCCAGGGTGCCCGGAAACTGAATGTATTCGATGCAGTCTTCCGAAAAGAACTGTTTGATCACCGGTATCATGGACTTTGTCTCCTGATTCCGGCTCTCGGCTCCCGGATTGGTGATAATCGCGCATTTCTTCGTCAAAACAGCCACGTCCTCCACAAAACAGCTGTCCGGAAAAGCGTCATCGGCAGGCAGAACCGTAACATCCACACCGCACTGCTTTAACGCTTCGATATATTTGGCATGCTGCTGCAGTGCCTTCTCATAATCAGGCTTCCCAAGCTCCGGTGAGGAAGTGATCCCCTCTGTCACCGCCTTGCAGGGAGTCTTTACAATTACATGTTTAAACATTTCCATATCCTCCATTATAATACTTTGGAAAGGAAGGACTGAAGTCTCGGGTCCTTCGGATTCTCAAAAAATTCTTTGGGGGTATTCTGTTCCTTAATTATCCCCTCATCCACAAACATAACCCTGGTAGCAACCTCTCTTGCAAAGCCCATCTCATGGGTTACGATGACCATTGTCATACCCTCATCGGCCAGCTCACGGATCAGATCCAGAACCTCGCCGACCATTTCCGGGTCCAGCGCACTCGTGGGCTCGTCAAACAGCATCACATCCGGATTCATAGCCAGCGCCCGGATAATGGCAATACGCTGCTTCTGCCCGCCGGACAGCATGGCAGGATAGGTATCCGCCTTGTCGGAAAGACCGATTCTCTCCAGAAGCTGTCTTGCTTTTGCCTCCGCTTCCTCCTTGGACATGAGCTTTAACTCGATGGGAGCCAGAGTGATATTCTGAAGAATCGTCAGATGGGGAAACAGATTAAAATGCTGGAACACCATTCCCATTTTCTGCCGGACTCTGTCAATGTTGCATTTCTTGTCTGTAATGTCCTCCCCCTCAAATATGATCTGGCCTCCGGTGGGCTGTTCCAGAAGATTCAGGCATCGCAGGAAGGTACTCTTTCCGGAGCCGGAAGGCCCGATAATCGCAATCTTTTCTCCCTGCTCTATCGTTTCGGTAATCCCGCACAGGACTTTATTGCTGCCGAACTGTTTTTCCAGATTGTTAACCTCGATCACTTCTTGCCAGCCTCCTTTCCAGACGCTGTGTAAAGGTAGTCAGAATCTTAATCAGTATGAAATAGACCAGTGCCGTTGCCAGCAGAGGCATCCCGGCGGAATACGTCCGGCTTCTGATTATATCCGAAGCCCTGGTCAGATCTACCACGGCGATCAGGCCTACGATAGATGTTTCTTTTATAATCGCAATAAATTCATTGCACAGCGCAGGCAGAATATTCTTCACTGCCTGGGGAAGTATAATCTTCTTCATGGCCGTCATTCTGGCAAGACCCAGAGACCTGGCCGCCTCCATCTGTCCCACATCCACCGCCATAATGCCGGCACGGATGACTTCCGATACATAGGCCCCGGAATTGAGTCCGAATGCAATACAGGCAATCATAACATAGTTATTGGAAGGAATCACAACAAACGCCATAATCATCAGCTGGATCGCCAGCGGCGTCCCCCGGATTACATCCACATAGGCACTCAGAATCTTATCCAGCCATTTCAGCTTGCCGGTCTGATGGCAGTTTACCTTGACAATCGCCACCACGACTCCGATCAGAATACCGATCGCAGCAGCCACCAGAGAGATAATCAATGTATTTTTAAATCCGGTGCCGAAGAGGGCGTAGCGCTTCTCGGCGATAAAAGTCTTCTGAAACTGGTTTATTATACTATCAATCACAAATTTTCCTTTCCGCAATGGGAAAGCATCATTTCCAGAAGGAAATGATGCCCCAGCTTCTTATTCAAAATTTTCTTTCAAAAATCTCCGCCTCCGGCGGTATATCACAATTACTCAACCAGTGTTGCCTGTTCAATATGGTAATCCAGAACTTCCTGGAATTTTCCGCTGGAAGCCCATTCATCCACCACTTCATTGATCGCTTTCAGCAGCTCATCATTTCCTTTGGCAACAGCAACGCCGTAGGGCTCCTGCTCAAGGCTTCCGTCTGCCATTCTGGCTTCAAAGCATTTCAGTCCGTCATTTACAATGCAGTAATTCTTGGCACTCAGATCATCCACCACAACCGCGTCCAGATCCCCTTTAACCAGGGCCAGGCAGCCTTCCTGCAGTGTCTTGTACTGAACGATCTCGGCTCCTGTATCCGTCAGCACGCCGTCATTAATCTGTTTGGATACCATAATATCACCGGTGGTTCCCAGCTGAGCGCCCACCTTCTTGCCTGCCAGATCATCCATGCAGTTTATTTCACTGTCATCCTCCCGCACTACAATATACTGGCATGCACTGGTGTACGTATTGGAGAAATCCATCTCTTCCTCACGCTCCGGTGTAATAGAAAGCGCGGCAATCGCCATATCCGCCTGGCCGTTCTTTACGGAAAGTGTCAGCCCATCGAAATCAGCGTTGATGATCTCCAGCTCCACGCCCATTTTTTCCGCAATCGCCTGGCCCAGTTCGATATCCGCGCCGGTAATCGCACTATCGGCACCTACATATTCAAAAGGAGCAAATCTGGCATCCGTAAACATCACAAGCTTTCCGCTCTCCTGAATATCACTAACTTTGCGGTACTTGGAACATCCAGTCAAGCTGCACACCATAAGAGCTGCCAGTAAAACTAACGCTACTACTTTCTTTTTCATATTAACCCTCTCCTCTTTTTTTTGCATAAATATCGTATAATCTGTGAATAATTATACATCGGAGATTTTATTTGTCAATATCTTATTGCAAAAAAGGGAAACTTTTTATCCGCTAATCAGGCTGATATGTCCCTGTCATCCCGCGTTCAGTAATACAGGAATGTCCCTATCACATCAAAATTCAGGAATATTTATTCAAGAAGCCCGAAACTCAATCACGTTATCCGGCAGATTTTCTTTCTTTTCAGGCTGGCTGTCATTCTGGTCTGCTTTCTTATCCGCTCTGTCCATCAGCGCCATCCACAGGATCAGCGCTCCCGCCGCCAGCATGCCTTTCCATCCGCTTAAAACCAGATAAATCAGTATGCCAATACCAAATGTATAAATCAGATCTTCCCGCCAGTTCAATTTTTCTTTCGTCATTCTATTGTCCCCTCCGTTTTGCTGTACCGGCAAAACACCCTGTTTTTGCCTGCTGTTGTTTACTGGGGACATTCTACAACAACTTAAGTACAATAAAACGGACTGAAACGGACCAAAAGCAGGTAAATACAGTTATTTACCTGCTTTTATGCTCCGTTCTCTATTCCATGCTGCTGTTCCGGCAGCAATCAGATATTATAATTCACAGTTATTTACCGTCCTGGGGAACGGGATCACATCACGGATATTGCCCATCCCGGTGAGGTACATAATGCAGCGCTCGAAGCCCAGGCCGAATCCGGCATGTCTGGCTGAACCAAATTTTCTCAGATCCAGATAGAATCCATAATCTTCTTCGTTAAGATCCAGCTCCTTCATTCTGGCCAGCAGTTTGTCATAGTCATCCTCTCTCTGGCTTCCTCCGATAATCTCTCCGATTCCCGGAACCAGGCAGTCCATAGCCGCCACCGTCCTGCCGTCATCATTCAGTTTCATATAGAAAGCTTTGATCTCCTTCGGATAATCTGTAACAAATACCGGACGTTTAAAGACCTGTTCCGTCAGATACCGCTCATGTTCGGTCTGCAGATCACAGCCCCAGAACACCTTGTAGTCAAATTCATCGTTGTGTTTCTCCAGAATCTCGATTGCCTCCGTGTAGGTCACACGTCCAAACTCTGAACTTACCACATGGTTGAGCCGTTCGATCAGCCCTTTATCAATAAACTGGTTGAAAAACGCCATCTCTTCCGGCGCGTGTTCCATCACATAGGAAATCACAAATTTCAGCATACTCTGGGCCAGAATCATATCGTCCTTTAAGTCGGCAAATGCGATCTCCGGCTCAATCATCCAAAATTCCGCTGCATGCCTGGTGGTATTGGAATTCTCTGCCCGAAAGGTGGGGCCGAACGTATAGATATTCTTAAATGCCATAGCATAGGTTTCCCCGTTAAGCTGGCCGCTTACCGTCAGATTGGTGGGCTTGCCGAAGAAATCATCTCTGAAGTCAACGCCTCCTTCTTCCGTTTTAGGAATCTGGTTCAGATCCATCGTCGTAACCTGGAACATTTCCCCTGCTCCCTCACAGTCACTGCCTGTAATAATCGGCGTGTGCACATAGACAAAATCCCTGTCCTGGAAAAACTTATGGATGGCATAGGCCGCCAGGGACCTTACTCTGAACACCGCCTGGAATGTGTTGGTACGGGGACGCAGATGAGAGATCGTCCTCAGATATTCATAGCTGTGCCGTTTTTTCTGCAGCGGGTATTCCGGTGCGGACACTCCCTCCACCTTTACTTCACTTGCCTGGATCTCAAAGGGCTGCTTTGCCTCCGGCGTTAAAACCACCGTCCCGGTAATAATCAGGGCAGCCCCCACATTGAGCTTGCAGATTTCCTGAAAGTTAGGCAGATCATCATGATATACTACCTGAACCGGCTCAAAGAAGGTACCGTCGTGAACGACCAGAAATCCAAAGCTTTTCGAATCCCGGATACTCCGAAGCCACCCTCCTATGGTAACCTTCTGACCGGAAAAAAGTCCGAACTCCCTGTGCAGGTCTCTTATATGAATTAAATCCATCTTATCTTCATTCCCCTCTCGTTATTTATAAAAATATCGTTACCTTTTATGTACAATTCTTCTTTATTATATTTATGGCGGCAGCGGAATGCAAGAATTTCCTGCCTCTTACGCCTCTCAATTTACTTCCTGCTGTTCTCCCGCCTCTTTTTTTCCGAATAATACAAAGAGATAAGGTGCAAACAGGGACGGCAGCACCAGCAGCATACTGATCTGCCCCGCTCCCGTTACTTTAAGCAGCAGATCCGTTATCACATCAAACAGCTTAAGCGGCAGAAACAGCCAGGTCATAAATGCCGGATAAAGCCCAAAATGCTGTACAACCCGCTCCAGAAACAGAACAATCATCCCATAGGCTACGATCAGGGTCGCCGATCTGATCAGAGAATCCCTTGTCTGCGTCCTGTGCAGCAGAAACCCGATCACAATAAAGATAACCAGTGACAGCAGCAGCATGAAGAAAAAGGTATCCGGTGCGGTAATCTCCGTTCCCGCCGTTTTGTCCAAACGCACCGATATGTAAATCTTCGAAGCAATATCCAGCAGAATTCCGGCAGCCAGGCAGCCAAGCGGCAGCCTGAACATTTCCTTATTCATAAATGAGTCCACCTTTCCGGCCCGTCCCGGACCGCGCTTTATCTTTGGTATAGGGTAGCGCCGGCTTACCTGGTGTAATAGTCATAGATGCTGCCGTAATAATAGCTGGAATGATTTAAATAGTCCACCCCATCGTACAGAAATCGGAAAAAGATATAGGTATACTTGTCATACCAAGTGCTGTTACCCTGGACAAGATAGATGCAGATATAAGAACTGCCCGGCTGAATATCCACATACTCAATCGGAACGATCTGCTTCGTCCGTTCAAAAATATCAGTATCAATCAGGTACAGCGTGCGGTCATAAAAAGGATAATCTTCGTCGATCAGGGCCGCGCCTCCGCTGTAAATCCGCATAGGCTTGCTGCCGTCATTTACGACAGTAAATACAACACTCAGTGCATCCATCCTGGTATCAGGAAGGAGATACACCCGGTACTGAGGAGAAAGAATCTGCGGTTTCGGCGCAGCTGTGACGGATACGGAAATTGAAAGGACCTCGCTGGTATAAGGAGAGGTAATCTTAATGACCGTCTGTCCCTGGGATAAGGGCGTGATGATCAGTGTCCCTGCACCGGTATCCAGATCCTGCTCTCCCCATCTGGCCGTGGCCACTGAGAGGCTGCCGACTTCCAGTTTTAATTCCTTTTTCTGCAGAAAAGTAACTTTCACGATCTGGTCCTCCAGTTCCGGAAAGTTCAGTTCGGTTTTATCAGCAAACAGTTCCCGGTCGGTCACCGTAATCTGCGCGGAACAGGTGTAACCTTCGATATCGGCGTAGATCGTCGCCGTTCCCGCTTTCTTTCCCGTGACAAACCCCTGTGTATCCACAGAAGCGATCTGGTCGTCCGAACTGCTCCACGTCACCTCCCCCTCTCCTCCGGAGAGAGTAAATTGCCGTGACGTCCCGGTTTTCAGATAGCCGCCGCCGTGTTCCATTACCGGTTCGGGTATTGTAACCTTGCACTTTAAGGACACACTGCCGACTTTCGCCGTTATCGTACAGGTTCCAAACCCGGCAGCGGTAACCAGCCCCTTATTATTAACCGCAGCAACAGCCTTATTGGAGCTGCTCCATTTTACATTTTTATAGGTTTTATTCAGCTTCAGCTGTTTTGTCCCGGTTCTGTCCATGGTCACGCTGGACGGCTTCATGGTCGGTTTTTTCACTGTCACTTTACAGCTGTATTTTTTTCCATTTACCTTCGCTGTTATGGTGGCGCTGCCCGCTTTCACAGCAGTTACTTTCCCGGCGGAAGATACCGCCGCCACCGATTTCTTACTGCTCGACCAGTTCACCCTGGCCTTCGTCCCGCTCAGTTTCAGCGTATAAGTCTCAGACACATACAGCGTCTTCTTCGTGCTGTTCAGCTTTACCGCGGCCGCCTCTGCTTCCCGCACCCTTCCCATGGGCAGTAAAAACACCAGCGCCAGCACTGCCGTCAGCAGGAGGATGCCCCTGCCTCTGTTCTGATATGCTTTTTTATGTACCCTGACCCTGCTCATCATCATATCCTCTCTTTCCATGAAACTCCCAATTCTCTTAATTCTCATTATAGCCGTTCGAATCCAAAAATGAAAGAAAAACGAGCCACATATATGTGACTCGTTTCGTTTTCTCATTATAATGTCAGATACTTACGCCGACACTGCATTTTCCAGTACAAAATTCACGACTTTCTCGTAGAGCAGTTCTGTACGGAATGCATCCTCCGTGCCAAAGTACTCGTTGACCTCTTCCTCCGCCATGCCGTAATCCTCTTCAAATCTGGCATATCCGGCCGCCATATCCTCATCCGTAAGCGCAAGGTTCTCTGTCTCACTGATCAGATTTACAACCAGGTCTTCCATACACAGGGACTCCGCATAAGCCTGCGCCTGCTGATTGAACGTCTCCTCATCCATACTCATCTGAGAGCTTAAAAAGTCTGCAAACTCCATACCGTAGTAGTCCGCCATGCTCTTATAATAAGTCGTAATTTCTTCTTTGTAAGCCGTCATCTTATCTTCCGGATACTGTTTCACAGAGGCAGAAGCGATAACCTGGCTCCATACCGCCTCTTTATCCGTATTGGTCGCCTTCTCCTTCGCTGCGTCGATCAGGCTCTCCTTCAGGCTATCCTTAAAAGAATTCACATCCGGCTCGTCGAAATTTTCCTTCACGAATTCATCTGTCAGCTGGGCGGCTACCAGCTCTTCGATAGATTTTACCGTACATTTAAAAGTCACGTCCTGACCGGACAGCTTTGTATCATTTTCATACGGGTCAGGGAATTTCACGGTAAATTCAAATTCCTTACCGATCTTCCTGTCAATCAGAGCTTCATCAAAGCCTGGGATAAATCCGCTGTTACCCACCTCCAGTTCATAGTCAACCGCTGTGGCAGCATCCATCGCTTCTCCCTGGAAGCTTCCCTCAAAATCCAGTACAATCGTGTCGCCTTCCTGTACGCCCCGATCTGTAACCTTCCGGGTGGTTCCGTAGGATTCCAGCACCGCGGCAAGCTCATTATTATAATCTTCTTCCGTGATTGCAATATCTTCCGGCGTATAGTTTAATCCTTTGTATTCGCCGATGGTGATGTAATCGTTCTCCAGTACCACTTTGCCAGATGCATCATCCGTATTTTCTTTTTTGCCGCATCCGGTCAGTACCACGGTAGCACAGATCATCACAGCAAGAACGGTAACAATTTTTTTCATAATATTAAATAATCCCCTTGTCGATTTTCCTATGTCTCTGCTCTGCGGACACCGGTCCGCACGGGCAAAGCGCTCATGATAATAACGAAACTAGAGTACCACAACCCTATCGAAAAAGAAATCCTTTTTGTGCAAAATTCATATAATTTTCATGAATTCATAACCTTCTCCCCCGCTCAGCTCGACAGACACCCCGGGACCCTCTTTCCCCAATCCGGCATACAATAACATAAGAACGAATGCAGGCGGTGCGCTATGCTTCATAAAATACGTGACTCTTTTTATCTGCTTCTGCTTCTGTTTATCCTTTACTGCCTGTCCGAGCTGCTCCTACAGCTTTAACAGGACGCCGAGCAGGGCTCCTGCTGCAATAAAGAATACAGGATGTATTTTTATTTTCTTCATGGCAATAAATAAAACAGCGAAGATAGCCAGACTCTCCCAGTGGAAGAAGTCCAGGATATTTTTTGTCCGGACAAAGGCATCCCAGCTGAGAATGGTAAGCTTAAATACCTCCAGAGCCGCGGCAGCGATCAACCCGGTGACCGCAGGACGCAGGCCGTAAAAGGCATATTGAACGGCCTTGCTGTCATTAAACCGCTTTAAAAAATTTGCCACGACCATGATAACGATCAGAGAAGGCAGAACCAGGGCAAACGTCGCAATCACCCCTCCCAGTACCCCTCCTGTATGATAGCCGGCATAGGTCGCCATATTGATTCCGATCGGGCCGGGAGTGGATTCCGAGACCGCAATCATATCCGCCAGCTGTGCGGTGGTAAACCAGGGATACTTTGCCGCAATTTCATATAAAAACGGCAGCGTGGCCATACCGCCGCCCACAGCGAACAGGCCGGTCTTGAAGAATTCAAAGAAAAGAGTCAGATATGTCACTATCATTTACGCTCTCCTCCCTTCTTTATCTTCTGCACCATACCGCTTACATTGGCCCCGATTCCCAGTACAATAGCAAGAATAACCACAAAGATCGGCGAGATCCCCGTGAACGCGGAAATGCCGAAGCCCAGCAAAAACAGCACAATGCCGATCACATCCTTCACACCGGTTTTCCAAAGACGCAGTATTGTATTAAACATCAGAACCGCAACCGTTATCCGGATACCGGCGAAGGCATGCTGCACTACATCCAGATGAGCAAAATTCTGGATAAAGGCGGCGATGATTGAAATGATTACCAGCGACGGAAATACCACACCCAGAGTCGCCACACAGCCGCCCAGCACCCCCTTCCTTTTATAGCCGATAAAGGTAGCCGTATTTACAGCGATAATTCCCGGCGTACACTGTCCGACCGCATAATAATTGAGCAGTTCTTCCTCGGTAGCCCATTTTTTGTTCTCCACCACCTCGGCCTGAAGCATCGGAAGCATCGCATATCCGCCGCCGAACGTCAGTCCGCCTATTCTCATAAACGTGAGAAATAAATCAACCAGTTCACCCATTTTCTATCCTCTCCATTTCAAAGTAATTGAAATCATCTGCATTCTGGCATTGACTCAATCCTTGCCCCCTGTTTTTTCCCTGAATAATTGTTCAAAGCGCTTTGCCGCGAAAGACTGATACCGGTCCTTTCTGCGGATCAGCGTAATCCGTGTGCGCAGCCCCTCATCTGACAGCCGGCACTTCTCTATGCCCTCCTTCTTCATCAGATCAGCAATAGTCTCCGGCACGATTCCGATTCCCAGTCCTGCATTCGCCCACAGAATCGTCGTCCTGGCATCGTCATTGGCACACAGAATAGAAGGATTCAGCTGTTTTTGCTGAAAGTGCTCTGTTAACAGCGCTTCAAATCTCCTGTAAAAGATAATCGGACTGTCCGCCAGATCCTGCAGTCTCAGATCATCCTTATTCATCCCTTCAAAATATCTGCTCTCTCCCACCGCCACCATTTCTTCCGGCGGCAGATAGATACATTCAAAGCCTTCGCTGGCAAACGGCGTTCTCACCAGGGCCAGCTCGATTACACCTGTTTTCAGCATCTCAATGAGCTGAAACGTATTTCCCTCATACACTTCATAGCGCATGGCGGGATGCTGGTCCTTAAATGGCTTGATGTAATGTTCCAGGACAATCCCGGACGAAGAAATAGTACCGATCCGAAGAGTCCCGTCCAGATGGCTTCCCATGCTGCCAAGTTCTCTCTCCGTCACGCCTGCCAGCTCTATAATCATATTTGCCCGCTCATAAAGCAGCTGACCCGCGTCCGTCACAGAGACTTTTCTGGAACCCCGTACAAAAAGAGTAACACCCAGCTCCGTTTCCAGCGCTTTCATCTGGCTGCTCAGCGGCGGCTGCGACATATGGAGCTTTTTCGCCGCTGCCGTAATACTGCCCTCATTTACAACCGTAACAAAGTATTGCAGCTGTTTGATATCCATACTTATACCTCTGCATACCCCAGGCCTGCCTGCGATACTGCATCCATCCGTTGCTCCTGTCTATAGATTCACCGTCATTATATCGGAAATAGAAACCCTGCCTTCAATCTGACACTGAGAAACCGCTCCCGCCTCCTTATTCAGCTGGGCTGTTATTGCCCCGCCCGGCTGTTTGAAGCAGTAGATAAAGCATCCCTCTTCATACTCTCTGGCCCGGTAGCAGCCGCAGGCCAGCGACCCGCTTCCGCAGCTGCTCTCATAGACCAGGGAGTTGGTCTCCCGCACATATACCACCGGAAACATATATTCCTCTCGTAGAAACAGAATGCCCAGGGCATCGAAGCGAAGCTGCTTGCGGGCCTGGGAGAGCACCATCTGGATCATCATCGTATCCACTTTCCGTCCGTCCAGAATCACATGGCTGATTCCTTCTGTCACGACCACAGGCAGACTTCCCATTTCCGGAATAACGAGCGTATCAAAGCCCAGAGGAACCGGCATATCCGTACAGGCCCATCCCTCCGCCAGATCCGCTTCCACCATCAGCGGACGATCACATCCAGTGATCTCAATCGGAACTCTGCCTTTCGCCGCTCCCATATTTTCACAGAGCATATAGCCAAAGCTGCGGGCTGCATTGCCGCAGAATTCTCCCCCCATCATTTCCAGGCGTGAGATTCCGCCCAGCCTGGGCTCTTTCACAAACCCCACCTGTTCTATTTTCAGTTCTTTCTTATCCAGTATACCCGTGGCAACCCTTACATAATCATGCTCCGGGACCTCGTCCAGCACAAAAGCCGTCATATTTTCCGCAGGGTCCGCAATCCTTATCCGATACTGTTCCATGTTCATCTACCTCTCACAATTGTTCCCTATCTGCCCTGATACGCAATCGTTCCGTCTGTCAGCACATACCGGATGCCGTCCGGAGGCAGATTGCACACATTGGTGCCAAAGGCTGCGTTTACCTTCAGTTTGTCATAGTCAAATATTGTAATATCCGCATCCATTCCTGCCTGAATCCTGCCCTTCCTGTCAAAGCCGCACCGCAGGGCCGGCAGATAGGTCAGCTTGCGGATACCTTCCGCCAGAGGCATCAAATTCTTATCCCGTACAAACTCGGCCAGGAACTTAACCGGCGAGCTGCTTCCCCGGGGATGCCCGTGATATTCTCCATTTTCATACTGCATCTGCCCGTCACTTCCCACAGAGACGAAAGGCAGACAATAGGCGGCCTCCACATCCTGGATCGGCATGGCGTTATGGCAGACCACCCGGATTTCCTCCGGCTCTTTTCTCAGCTTGTCAAACAGCTCTGCAGTACAGTAAGTCCCCGCATACTCCCCGCTGACAATCTCCAGATCCTCCACGTTAAAGTTAAAATTCTGAAACCCCTCGTCAAATACCGCCGACTGAAGGCTTGTCCCCCAGGCATTATAGGGATAGACGTCACACATAATATCTGCTGTGCTCTGTCCGATCAATTCCGCCGCTCTCCGTATATTCCCTTCCCCGTAAATATTGGCAGCCAGATGGGAAATTTCTGTTTTCACTCCGGTCCGTTCCGCCGCGGAAATAATTTCCACCAGTGTTTCCTCCGCCTTCTCCGGATAGTCATAGCGCATATGCACCGCCATGAACTTATCTGCATCCGCGGCAGCCTGACACAGAGCGGTCAGTTCGTCTTCCGATGTACCCGGGGCATACTGCAGCCCAAAGCTGATTCCGATTGCCCCCTGCCGGAACGCCTCTTCCGCCAGCCCGACCATCTGCACGATCTGGTCTGGCGACGCAGGTGTATAATTATCCAGTCCCACTGCATACCGCAGAGCCACGTTTCCCACCAGAAACGGACAGTGGATGGGAAGATCAGCTTCCCTGAGCGCTTTGCTGTAATCCGATACCGGCAGGGAACTCAGGCCGCAATTTCCTGTCACGATCGTCGTGTTTCCGGTCTTAAGCGCCGCTGCGGAAGTATGAATGGGAAGAGCGCTGCCCGCACCGCTGTGATTGAGGGTATCCTCGTGCGTGTGGATGTCAATAAATCCTGGGCTTACCACCAGCCCTGCGGCATCCAGCACGATTCTGCCGCAGAGGGGGGCCTCTGTGACCGCAGATATTACAGCGCCGGTAATTCCCACATTCCGCACACCATCCAGACCTGTCTCCGGGTCGATCACCCTGCCGCCCCTGATTACAACATCAAATTCCATTCTATTTTCCATGCAGTTAATTTCCTTTCTAGACGTTCCCTTCGCTCTTCATAAAATTTCGGGCCCCTTCTCATCCGCTTCGCTACTGAGAAGTAGCGAATAACTTCGCTTCGCTCAGTTATTCTTCATTATAATATATTGCTGGCAACCAGTAAAGAAGCCCCTGCACAGGATTCCTGTGCAAAGGCTTTCTGACCAGTTTTTCATTTTACCTGTCTATTTGGCTCTCGCCGCAGCCGTTCCCTTCTTTCCTGCAGCCAGCATTACAACCACATAGGCAATCAGGGACAGACCTGCCCCCAAAAGGATGGCATCCACCGGCACCAAGCCCATATAGGAGGCCAGCCAGCCGGCAAAACCAAAGATAATAGAGGCAAGCGCAGCGGCGGAACTTCCTTTCTTAATGGCAAAACCAAACAGAATCGGAACCGCAAGGGTTGCCCCCGTGATGTCCGCACTCATAATCCACAGATCAAACATATCGGTGGAGAAGAACAGCACACCCAGCACTGCAATGCCGCAGACAGCCGTCACGATCTTGCTCATCCGCAGGTTCTGTTTCTCCGATAGCTCTTTTTTAACAAACAGCGGCTTGATAATGTCTTTCTCCAGCATAACCGAACTGATCAGCAGCGTGGAATCCGCCGTCCCCATAATGACGGCCATCAGGGCAGACAGCAATACCGCGCCCAGCACATCGGGCATATACTGCATAATCATAAAAGGCAGCAGATTATTATTGCTTCCATCATAGCCCGGAATCAGGCTTGTCGCCGCAAATCCAATCAAGAACACAGCCGCACTGATAATCAGATAGGCGATGACAAAACGAATAAAGGACTTTTTAAGAATCTTTTTATCTTTCGCTGCGTAACAGCGCTGCCATACATCCGGCCAGGATATAATACCCAGTGCAAAGACCAGCACGCTGGCAATAGACTGGAGCGGCGTCTGGTAACCGAACAGTTCCAGATGGGCCGCGGGAGCATTGGCAAACACAGCGCTGATCCCACCGGCTTTGCTCAGGAACATCGGCACCATAACCACAACTCCGGCCAGGGTCATAAATCCCTGCATGACATCGGTGGAAGCAACGGCCCACAGCCCTCCCAGAGAAGTGTAGGTAATAACAATTGCCGCCGTGATCAGAAGGCAGACATTATAGTGAATGCCCGTAACAAAATTCAGAATAGTCGCCATAGCAATATACTGAAACGCAGTGATCGCTATATAGGCTACTACAATTAAAACAGAAGAAATATATTTTACAGGCTTGTTGTACCGAAAACCAACCCAGTCTCCTATCGTCTCCCCATTGTGTTCCACACCAAAATCATGGATTTTGGGAGCCATAAAAAAGATGTAAATAAAATAGGAAATGGCGATTCCCACGATATACCAGACCTGAGTGAAGCCCTCTTTATAAATCCAGGCGCTTCTTCCCATAACACTGCTGGCTCCCACAATCGTGGCCAGCATGGTAAAAAACAACACCATTCCGCCGAAGCTTCTGCCCCCGACACTGTAATCTGTCACATTATTTGTCTTCTTTTTTCCAATAACAAAGGCAATCACAAGCGACACAACCATATAAGCAGCAATGATAACAACGTATGTAACGTTCATAAGAACCCCCTCCTATAACCCGTTTCTTTTACTTGATTATGTTATCATGCTAACACGCTAAAGTCAATTTCTAATTGGTATTTTTTTGTCGATTTGAATCGAATCCTCAGTCACAATACAGTCTGCGGCAATGACCTTCACTCCGGCCTTCTCCGCCTCCCTAAGGGCCTGTGCAAACTCCGGGTGAGTCTCCTCATTGGCCGCAAAGCAGACCGGCCCTTTCATCTGAATCACAAAAAGCAGGTACGCCTCAAACCCCTCCGAGGCAGCCCGCATCAGTTCATGAATATGTTTTACTCCCCGCAGAGTAGGAGCATCCGGAAACAGGGCCAGCCCGTCCCTCTCCAGCGTCACTCCCTTGACCTCTGTCCATATCTTTTTTCCGCCGGCTTCCAGATAGAAATCCATTCTGGAGGCTCCGAAGGTTTTCTCCGGCTGTATCAGGGTGACATTCTCCGCAAGTCCTCCCGCTGCAATCCACTCCCCGGCCGCCTGATTAGGCGCCTGGGAATCCATGTTCACAAGCCCTGTCCCTTCTTTTCTGACCGTGATGAGATCATATCTGGTCTTTCTCTCCGGATTCAGCGCTTCCTGCACATATACTTCTGTTCCCGGAATCAGCAGCTCCCTGCATCTGCCCGTATTTTTCACATGACAGATTTCCTCTTTTCCATTTATTTCCACACGGGCAATAAACCGGTTCGGCCGGCTGATAAAGATGCCTCTGTTGATGCGTTCATACTTCATAGTTACCTCCATGTCTCTGATTTAAGACCCATTCTAGCCAATCACTCCTCCAAATGCAAGAAACCCTGCAAAACCGTCTTGTCTTCCCGCAATTCCTGTGATAAACTGATCGGGATTGTGTCCTGATACAAAAGAGAAATGGGGTAATATGAAAAATCACACTGATGTGATGATTTTTCAATAGCAGTTTGTGTAGAAGCGTCACAAACTGTGCATATCGCAGCTGAGAATTTAAAATTCTCAGCGCGTTCCTCAGCAAAAAACGCTTCGGAATGGGGTTACTATTATGAAACGCAAAGCATACGTTCAACTGATTCTTGGAACACTGGGCCTGTTATGCCTGGGTGTCGCCTACGCCTGGTCTATTTTTGTCAGTCCGTTAGAGTCCGCATTCGGCTGGGATCGTTCTCAGACATCCATGATTTTTACGGTATCCATGTTCTGCTTCTACCTGGGCAACATTGCCAGCGGATTTGTCAGCGCCCGGCTGAAGGCCAGAACGATCCTTCTTGCCAGCGCCGTACTCTACCTGTCCGGGTTTTTCCTGGCTTCCAATACTACTACACTGTTTCAGATCTATATCTTCTACGGTGTTTTCTGCGGATTCGGAACCGGAATCGCCTATAATAATATACTAAAAACCGTAAACAGCTGGTTTACCTCTTCTATCGGAAAATCCTCCGGCATCATGCTTATGGGCTTCGGGTCGGGCTCTATGGTTCTGGGAGCCTTTGTTACAATGATTATCCAGAGAGCCGGCTGGAGTACAGCCTTTCGCATTCTCGGCATTCTTTTTGCCGTCCTGTTTACGATCCTGGCCTTTCTCCTTAAAGATGCTCCGAAAACGGAACGTGCGGATACGGCGGTCCAGTCCGGCAGGAATTATACGACCGGTGAAATGTTGAAGAAATCCCACTGCTGGTACTATTTTTTCTGGGGTTCCATGCTGGTGGGTGTGGGTCTTGCCACCGTCGGCCATGCCTCTTCCTGTATCATGGAAATGGTGAATTCTCCCGGTCTGGCAGCTCTCTATACCGGCCTGCTGGGTGTGGCAAATGGCGCCGGCCGGGTAATATTCGGAACACTGTATGACAAAATCGGTTATGAGAAAAACAGCTGGATCATCACGGTCATCAATACTGCCGCCGTCCTCATCACCGCCGGTGCCTGTTTTCTGGAAAGCCCCGCGCTGCTTCTGGCCGGATTTCTGCTGGTGGGAGTCTCCTTCGGCGGTTCGATTCCCTGTATCTCCGCCTATACCAAGGAGTTTTTCGGCCTGAAACACTATGGTTCCAATGTGGGAATCATGATTGCGGACGGAATCCCCTCCACTCTGCTGGGTCCCTATCTGATCGGGACGATCTACAGTTCAACGTCTTCTTATGGAATAGCTTTTTCCGTCATCTTTGCGCTCTGTATCGGGGCTTTGATTCTGCTTGCCCTGTGCACCAGAGCAACCGCTAAACTGAAGTAATGCTGGCTCATTAAATTAAAACAGACCATAAAACAGTTTTATTGCTGTTCTATGGTCTGTTTTTAAGTATTCCAACAATTTCGTTCTCGTAAGTATTTTTCTCTGTTTTTTATTGTCTTTCCCCCTCAATCATACTACAATATAGTTAGAAACCTGAAAGCAAGTCTGGCAGGTATCCCCGTCTCATTCAGGGAATATCCTCAGAAAGGAGTGTCTCCCATGGAAATGAAATATGTAAAAATTCATTCAAGAATTAACAGCAAACTTATTCTGCGTACCATTCCCGGTCATTTTGCCACCAGCCATTCCCACATAAATTGCTATATTGATATGACTGGCCTGAGAACCCGGCAGAGCGAAGCTGCAGAAGCCGCCCGGGAACTGGTAAAGCGTTACCAGAACACAACAATTGTAGATACGATTGTCTGTATGGACGGCTGTGAGGTAATCGGTGCATACCTGGCGGAAGAACTGGTCCGGGGCGATTTTATGTCTATGAATGCCCATCAGACTGTCTATATTGTTTCTCCGGAGATCAACTCCAATAATCAGCTGCTGTTCCGGGATAATCTTGTACCCTCCGTCAATGGCAAAAATATACTGCTCCTCTTTGCCTCTGCCACCACAGGCAGAACGATGGACAGAAGTCTGGAGTGTATCCAGTATTACGGGGGAATCGTGCAGGGTATCTGTGCGGTCTTCAGTGCTGTTTCGGAGGTGAACGGCATCAAGGTGGAATCTCTGTTTACCGTGGATGACATTCCCGGATATCAGACCTACAGTCCGCACGAGTGCCCGTTCTGCCGGGCCGGGCAAAAACTGGACGGCTTCGCCAACAGCAGCGGATATACAAAACTGTAATAATCTAAGCCGTCTGCTTTGTGACTGATTGATTTAGAAGGGGCGCATATCTTTGCATGCTGTGCGCCCCTTTTCTTATGTGCTCAGGAAGTAACCCACCGCTGTTCCATACTCAGCCGGCCGCCCCGCAATTCGCAGACCACATCGGCCATATCTGCCACCTCTCTGGAATGTGATACCAGAATAACACATCGCTGATATTTGACTGCACTTTCCTTTAATATTCCCGTGATCTCCCTTGCCGTGTCCTCATCCAGATTTCCCGTCGGCTCATCCGCCAGTATAACCGGGGATTCGGAAGCCAGCGCCCGTGCAATCGCCACCCGCTGCTGCTGCCCGCCGGATAGTTTCTGTATGTTTCTCTTTGCCTCATCCGCGGTCAGGCCGAGCCGCTTCAAAATTGGCTGGGGTTCCGTTTTGGCTGTAAGCAGAACATTTTCAAGGGAAGTCATATAATCGATCAGGTTATAATTTTGGAAAATAAAAGATACATTTTCACGTCTGTGCTGTTCCAGACCGATATGGTTGATATCCTCATCCTTGTATAATACAAATCCATCCTTTGGCGTATCAAGCCCTCCAAGTAAGGACAAAAGCGTAGTCTTTCCACAGCCTGACGGGCCGAAAATCACATACATTTTTCCGGTATCGAAGGAAGCATTGATATGGCTTAGCACCGGCCTGTCCGGGTTGTAATAATAACTTATGTTCTTTAGTTCCATTGTACTCATGACTTTATCCTCCTAAACCGACGCTAATATGTCTCTGGGCTGCATTCTAAGGGCCCTCAGCGAACTGAGCCACACACTTGCCGCCGTCACTCCCAATGTCAGCGCCGCAATGAGGGAAGCAGTATGAAAATTAAGCGAATACTCAAGTTCTGCCGGCTCTGAAGATACCTTTTCAACAACAGGATTAAAGTGTTTGTCCATTTCTACTGTATACTGCTCTTCCCGGTATTCCGGACGGGCCATTTCTTCCGCCAGTGTTCCGAAACTGCTGATTGTATATTCCGCTATAGTAAACGACAGGAGCAGTGCTATTACACTTACCAGTATTCCTTCCAGGATGAGCTGCGCCCGTATTTCATTCTTTTTTAATCCCATAGAGAGCAGAATCCCGATTTCCCGTTTCCTGCCTTTCGTCCACATAGTCAGAATAAGATAAAGGACAATGATAACGCCCAGCATAGAAGCAATAATCAGAAAGGATGAGAAGCCGCTTATCTGCTGCAATGGTTTGACAGATGCACGGTAAGCGATATCGTCCAGTTCCAGCAGAAGGCCGTCGGTCTTCTCCATAGAACGCACTTCGGTCAGCACCCTGTCCAGCATATTGGGGTCCTCTACAAAAAAAGTAACCTTTTCATAGCTGCCGTCAAGCGTACCTCCCTTTCCTCCGGTCCGCAGATTCCTATCTGCCAGACGTGCTGTCTCCATGTCGGTAAAAATCAGATTTTCTACATAACCATCCTCATAGGTATAGGGGGAAGCTTCCTGTTCGAAATTAATATGGAACAGTCCCACAACAGTAAGTTCAATCGGTTCCCCGTATGTTTTAAATGATTCCTCACTGGGCCTGTACAGCCCCTCTTTATTTTCCACAGTAAATGTATCTCCGGTTGACAGGCCGTTCCGATCCGCCAGTTCCTCCGAAATGACTGCCTGAAACCGGTCCCCCTCCTGCAGATTACGTCCCTCGGTCATTTCCAGCGCGCCGGACCGGAAGAGTCCATGCATCGCCCCGTCGTTACAGCAGTAAAGTGTTGTCTGATGTGAAAACAAACGCAGCTGATCCATAGTCTGAAAGTGCTGTTCCAAATGCTCCGGATGTTCCTGATAGTATTGAACATCCTCCGTCCATGCTCCCGGCCGCAGGTTAAGTGTTGTCCAGATCAGTTTAGTAACATCCGTAAAATAATTCGACACTCCGTCCACAGACATGATTTCATCGATCAATTTCTGTTCTATCATAGGGCCTATATACGGCCGGTAGCTGTATCCGTCCACATTTTTGGGCGGGCCGTAATTCCCCGGGTTCTCGTTATCGGTTTTCAGAATAAAGCTGCTGCCAAAGCTTTTCCGAAGCTCCTTCGCCGCACGGTCCGTGCTGGCTTTTACGGCAATTCCCATCATTAGAAAGGTGGACATGACAAACAAAATAATCAATAACAGAATACTGCGGCCCCTTTTTCGCGATATGTACAGTAAGGCTCTTTTCATCAGCCCCATACGTTTTCCTCCTCTGTCAAATGGTTGGCATTGTCAGATGCATGATTTTGTCTCAGCTCATGGCAGATAAGATATCTTTCGGCTTCAGCCTCATAATGAAAACAGAAGCTATCCCTGCGGCTGTCAGACTGACCAGAACTCCGAAGAATGATACAGTTATAAATTCAGCCATGCTGACCGTTACCTCCACCACATCCGCATTATACGCTTCGGTTAAATCTACCGGTTCGTAGAACATTTCAAGATGTTTCTCTTCCCTGTCGGCTTCCTCCCGGGGCATAACTTCCAAAAACCGGTTTCCCGCAGCATTTGATACGGCGTCAGCCGCCGGAAACGAGACCGCAAGAGCCAGCAGGAGTATAACCAGAACCTCCAGCATATGCTGCCCGATTAATGAGATTTTCTTAATTCCCATCGAAAGAAACATGCCGGTCTCCTGCATCCTGTCCCGCATCCACATGGTTAAAATTAAGGACAGCAAAGCGATACCCACACCCAGTATCACAGCCAGAAATAATCCTGTGTAGCTTCCCAGCCTTTGCAGCGGAGCAACCGCGTTCTGATACGCTTTATCATTCACATTGAATTCAAAGGACTCCCAGTTAACCCCAGCTGTTTTGTATACCCTCGATAAGATGGCATCCAGCTGTTCCGGGTCCTCTGCGAAAAAAGAAGCCTGCCGGTATTTCCCCGCATTGTCCGCGTTCCTGTCAATCTGAACATGCATCATAGATTCCATATCCGCAAATATGAAATTGTTCACCATATCGCACTCGGCGGTCATCCCGCCTTCCTGTACTGTATTCGCGGCAAAAATGCCCACGATTTCCCAGACATATCCAGAACCGGCAGTACTGCCGTCCCCATTCAGATTCTCCACATACAGCTCGGCCGAAATCCGGTCACCGACGGTCAGTCCGTTTAACTGCGCAAGCTCCCGGGAAATAATTGCTTTGCCCCTGTCATCCGGTTTGAGATGGCGTCCCTCGATCAGATCAAAGGACCGAAGCAGGAAGTATTCATGCAGACTGCTGTCCGAATTCCCCAAAAACCGGGCCAGCTGTGCTTTCTCGTCGCCCTCGGCGGCAAATCGTCCTGCCTCCAGTGTAAGATCAGGTACAAGCAGATATTCCAGATTCATCCTGTTGCAGCTTTTTATACCGCCCGTTCCGATGATACATTCTATCAAAGAATCTGTAATTACCTCCCGCTTCCCGGAATATTCAGGGTTATCCTCTAGTTTAAAATATCCGCCCAGTGTACGGCGAAGATTCGCCGCCGCGTCCTTTGCGGCATTTCCGATGGAAACAGCGCTCACCGCCAGTATCATCAATACCAGAAGGAGAAGGAACAATACGATGCTTTTGGATCTCTTTCGCGTCAGATATAAAAATGCCCTCTTTGCTGCGCCCAAATTGATTCACCTCCTCAAACAAGACGGCTCACCGCTCTTCTCACATCCTCCAGATAACCGGCGGCAGCATCTATTTTTTCCCCATTGCTCAATAAAATCTGTTTTCCGTCCAGCTTGCGCATATAATCCAGATTCACCACAAAGGACCGGTGACATCGCACAAACCGGCCGGGCAGCCTGGGCTGTAAATCCTTCAGCAGATATTTCCACTCATAGTCCTGTTCTCTCGTGTGGATCGTCAGATAGTGACCATAGCTGGAAATATATAAAATATCTTGATAGGGAATGCAGTATTTTTGGCGTTTAAAGGAAAAAATCAGTGAACTGCTGCTTCTGTCCTGTCCCATACGGTCGATACATACCTGAATTTCCTGCATTTTGACCGGCTTTCTTAAATACCGGAACGCCTCCACCTCATAGCCGTCATAAACATATTGCTCATAGTTCGTCGTGAAGACGATCATAGCCTGATACCCCTTCTGCCGCAGCAGCCGCGCCAGCTCCATGCCATTCATGCCGTTCAGCTCAATGTCAATAAAGACGGCCGTATAGGCAGTTTCCTGCCACTGTGAAGACAAAAAGGCTTCTCCCGACACAAAGCAGTTGATTTTCAGCTGCTCCGGACAGGTGCACGCCAGAATAGCCGATGTAAGTTCTCTGCTGTAGTGCGGCTCATCTTCAATCACTGCAATTTTTAGCATATCCCTGTCCTCCGCCTGCAGATGGAAGCATGACCACCGCCGTAAATTCGTCCGGACGGGGATTCACGTCAAAAAATCCGCCTGCACTCTCCGCTATTTTTCTGATTCTTTTTAGCCCGATCCCATGTCTGCCTCCGGTTTTTGTAGTTCGCAGCTCCCCATCATCCCAGTTATAAATCCCATTTGAACTATTTTTCATTTTGATATATACCATGTCCCCTTTCTCTCCAACAAAGAGATCAATATACCGTGCGTCATCATCCATCACCTTCCGGCAGGCCTCAATCCCGTTATCTATTAAATTTCCAATCAGAGAGCACAAATCCAGAGGCGCTAACGGTATACTGCGCTGTGTGGCATAACTGAATGTCATGTTGATACGGTATTCCCCGGCGGTCATCTGCTTGCTTGTGAGCATTGCATTCAGCATGGTATTATCCGTGGCAAAAACAATATTATCTGCCCGGAAGCGTTCCTCCACACTGTTAAAATACTCTTTTAATTTAACATCATCGCCGATTTCCAGAAGCCCCCTCATAACGTGCATATGTGTCTGCATATCATGCCGGAGTTCACGCAGCGCTTTGACAGAAGCTTCCAGATTCCTGTAATAATCACTTTCCATCTGCACCTGCTGCAGTTCCAGAGATTTTTCCATTGCCTTCCTGGATTCCTTCCCCAGGCTGTTAATCAGCCCTGCGAGCGCTGCCAGCAGGATCAGAAAGCATATACTGACAAAGACGGCACTTTTCTGTGTATTCTGTGTGCCGACAAATCCCGTCAGCGTATAGACAACTCTCATCTGCATATGAATCGCAGCTATGCATACACCCGACATTCCCATAAGAAAGAACAGCTGCAGGATGGTAAGACTGCCGGCTGCCGGGTTTCCTGCATTAGCCGCAGCCAGAACAATTATAATTTGAAGCATGGCGGCGGTAGCCGTCACGTAAAAATGTACACTTCCCGGCAGCCATGCTCCGGCAAGGTCCCCGTAATTAAATGTGGAGGCAATTCCATAAGCCAGCGTCTGCGCTGCTGCTGAAATCAGTCCGGGAATACAACCCCACACAATTCGTGTAACCCATCCATTCCCAAATGCCAGATATGCATATCCGATATACAGTACAAAACGGACAAGCGCCGCCGTCATATCGGATACATAAAATGTATGCATCAGCAAGAAAGCCGCAAATAGGATAATAGCTCCGATCACCGGCATAAATCTGTTTTTATGCCTTCCGATCCTCCTTGTGAAAAGATAAGAACACGATATTGTTTCAACAGAAGAAATGATTGCATACCATAAAAACCAGAAGATATCCATATGTATACTCCTTCAGAAGTTTGAAAGGAACTTTCCGATCTGGCCGTTCCCTTGATCCGGTTACTTTTATTTTACCGGCTTTCTATTTTCAAATCAAATGTATCTATGTACCCTGCGACGCTGTTTATGTACTACGTCAAAACGGCATAGCCTGCGCTATGCCGTTTCTATAACATCCATATTTCATTTATCATTGTCAGCGGCACAAATTTCCTGCCTGTATCCAGGTTACCCGGATACCAGATACCGTTCTTCCAGCTTGGTATAGACATACATCAGGAACAAAAATCCCGGCACAGCGATAAAGGCCAGCAAAATCAAATTAACCAGCCAGAGTCCAAACAGCCCCGGAATACCGGTAATCACAAAACAGAGGGCGTACAGCATCCACATCCGCACATTCGCACGGTTATAGCCTTTGACATCCTGAACCTTCTTATTTTTGTTCCGGGTCGCCGACCAGAATAAAATTGGTTCCTTATGTCCCTTCACATAGCATCCAAAAATCAAAAATATAGCTGCCAGAGCAAAACTTAAAATTGACAATTTACTCATTGCAATTCCTTCTTTCCTGAGAGTAATCCGGCCTTTTGACATACTAATTATAATTAGTATACCGCTTTTTTCCCGAATTGCCCGTCAAGAAACCGTTAAGTATTGTGTCTGGTATTGCCTGGTATCTCTATTTATAGCGGCTTACCGTTACAATAAAGCCGTCAATATTATTTCCTGAAATATGTACCATCATTTCCGATGGAAAGGTCAGTTTCACCGGTTCATCCTCGGCTGGTACATAAAATAAATCCATCGCCATATCTTCATCTTCCCATTTGAAATGCGTTTTATGTATAGGATATTTTTTTATGAAGCACAAATATTCTTCCAGCGTCAGATCCATCTGCTGCATGATATCACCATGGGGCACTCCGACAAAACGAAAATGCCAGGGTTCACACGCGATACCGGTAATTGGCTCCTTGCCCTGAGGATATCGCTCAATGAAACCGTACCTGGGCGCAAGCTTCCGGAATGTCTGACAGATTCCTGTATAAGGAAACTCAGGCCGGATAAAGTCAATAGTTTCTTCTTTTTTGCCAAGATCAATGGCGAGGCCGGTCTGATGTTCACTGTGATCCGGCAGTGCCACATATTTCATCGTAAATTCTTTTCCGTTCTCCTGTAAGGATTCCTCATAAATTGTCTCCTGTTCCTCCCGGCTCCGGTAGCCGCTGACCGGGACAATCTGATCCTCACAGTGCAGATCCTCCATGATCTTCGACAGGCTTGTCATCACATTTCCGCTGATCCTCACATCCGGATATTCCGGATGTACCTGCGTCAGCCCAGGCAGTTCCCTGGTTGTCAGCGGATAAGAAGAATTCACAAGAATCAGAGAACCCTCTGAAACCTGTTCTTTGCACAGAGTATAAGTTTTCATTAAAATCAGCCTCCAATCAGGTTTTATTCTTTCATACCTATTATAATAAAAGCCGGCGGCTGTATCTTTAATTTAGTCTTTCCTGTCTCTTAACAAAACCTTATGAATTTCTTATCCTCTCTGTCGGATGTCCCTAATAAGAAACATGGCAATATTATTTAATCAAAAAAAGAGATGCTGTAAAAAAATTACAGCATCTCATCAAAATTTCTATTCTGTTATCACTGCTGACCGGTCCCGGCTGTACCTGCGCTCTTTTGTTCCAGCAGCTGTTTGTAGGTGTCTTCCGTGACTGTCTCACCGGCCTCCATCTGTTTTAACATCTCCTTGATGACCTCCACTGAATTCAGATCCGGTCTCATAACATACTGATTCTTTGACGGTATCGAGTAGGTCCGGGCACTGGAATTGCTTCCGGTTGCCTGTACCATCACGATTTCCCAGGACGCCATGTCATTCAGCTGCATCTTCATCAGCTTGGTAATGTCCGAACTTGGCATATTTGTCTTCACACTCTCCGCCACACTGTCCATTACCTTGTTAAAATTCTTGATTATAGAAGGAGAGGTGGCTTTTTCAAAGATGGCCTTCAGCAAATACTGCTGATCCTTGCCTCGCTGGTTATCCCCGCCGGGCAGATGATGCCGTTCCCTTGCAAAGGCCAGCGCCTGCTCTCCGTTCACATGGTTGTCTCCCTTGACAAAGCTGGGACCCCAGTCGGAACGGAAATTATAATCAGAGTGAACGGTAACACCGCCCAGAGCATCCACGATCTTAATAAAACCAGTGAAATTAACCTTTACATAGTAGGAAATATCAATGCCGTACAATGTTTCCAGCGTACCGATGGAGCAATCCACGCCATAGATACCCGCATGGGTCAGCTTATCCGGCATCGTCCCGGAAACCGTAGTCGTCACATAATAGTCCCTCGGTGTGGTCGTGAGCAGAATCTGCTTCTTCATCGGATTGACGGTGGCGATAATATTCACATCGCTCCGGCTGGTATTGGATATGCTTCCATAGGTATCAATACCAGAGAGATAGACATGAAAGATTTCCTCGGTCACCTCCTGCTCTTTCACCTCGATCTGTAAATCTTCCTTCTTGGTATAAGCATCCAGAATTCTGGTGTCTTTATCAAAATTTTCATGATTCTCCAGAATCATATTCCGGAATGCCTCATTGATAATGATTGCTTCCACATCTTTGTCATACAGAGCCTGAACCAGCGGTTCCACGTCTTCAAATTCTTTTATCTGAATCTCAGTTTTCAGCGCCTTGTTGATATCTTCGATTGTCTGATCCGTGTGATCCCGGTCCACCGCCGCCTGGATACCAAAGGGCCTGTCCGCTATATCAGAGAGCGCCTCCGCCGCATTATCCTTCAGCACAACCACAGACATCTCATCCACCTGATCTTCTTTTTCCGTCACATGATCCAGCGTGGAGTGGGCCTTTGACAGATATGAACTTCCCAACAGCAGCAGACAGCAGAGCAGGACAGAGCAAACCTTCCCCACCCAGTGCAGCTTTCTGCTGAACTGGCTCATCACGACGTAGACGTCCACAAAAAGAATCACAGCCGCCAGAATAACCATATATTTCAACTGAAGAACATTCAGCTTTGCAATCAATCCAAACAGAACGAAAGATATTATTACCTGCACACCTGAAAGAATAAATCCCCACTTTCTTTTTTTCAGTGCATGTTTTACTTTCATAGTTTTTACCTGCTTCCTCTATAGAATCTCCCCATATTTTCTCATAATTCGACATCTTTTGTAAAGAGGGAAAAGCCGCCAAAATTTAAACCTGTTTCTTGTATAGAATGGCAGTTTAGTAAAAAATTATTAATATTGTAGTACAGGGGAGATTAAGAAATGTTTAAGGCGCTTCCGTCTGTTAATTTACAATATGATCCTGTATACTGATAATAAGATACAAGCGTGAATATAGAAAGAAGGGACCCGCGATGATAATGCCGTACTCATTGAGTATATCAGTCAAAAAAAGAACGCTTATGTTTATCTTTTTGTCTGCCGTTCTTCTCTATGCTGCCTTTTTTCTGATTTTCAGGGAAAATAAAGAAGTAACTTCTGCCCCTGAAGGACTGACTCTGACACTGATACATGACCAGGTCACAGCAGATACCGTTGTGGTGTCAGCGGTTTTAAATAACCAGACTGCGGAAGCTATCACCGCTGGCCCTGAATTGCTGCAAAAATCAGAAAACGGTTCCTGGTGTGATATAAAACCGGTCGAATATCCGTTATTTTATGAAGTCGGAAAAATTTTGCGTCCGAATGAAAGCATGCCGGTTCAGTTCTTTTCCGGCGCCTGTGATCTTGCTCCCGGTCAATACCGGATTGGCATCGGGGCAGGCGGGAATACCTATGCTCTCTGTGATTTTACTGTTCTTCCTTCCTATACCGGCTTTCAGGACATCTCTTTTCCCCTTACGGAAGATGGAATAACGGGAGAAGACTTCCTTATTATCAAGGATGATTTCATCCAGTCCGGGAAAGATACACTGGAAACCTTTTTAAATATGACTTCAGAAGGAAAGGATGCTGCTCTGCGCTATGCTCAGATTTATTATCCTGATTATCCTTCCCTGAAAACCACTGTATCTCTCCATGATCTGATTTTTGAGGACGGTGTCTATACCCTCTATGAATATCAGGAAGAGGACCGTTCCAGCAGCTGCCTGTTCCGGGCTTACTATCTGCATCAGGTAGATCTCGTATATCTGCTCTCCGATAAGACGGAATTTACCTGGGAAGATTATAATAACGCCATCTATCAGCCTGCACCGGATGACCTAAAATCCATGCAGTATCTTTTCACGATTATCTCGTAAACACAGTTTTTCCATCAACTCTGTTTTCCGGGCCAGGCCGCACTGGTTTCTATTATGGCAGCAGAATTTTGTACAGCTGCCAATGCTTCTTTCACCCCGATTTTTTCTCTTTCTCAAAAACTATTGACACCTACCAAATAATGTGTATAATAAGCCTTGTTTGTTTAGTATCACTAAACTTCAAGTTTATTATTACATTTACATAAGTATGGTTAATAAATTGGGCATTTAGCCGCAGAATACGGCGGAAGGAGACACGATGGACATTGGTTATAAAATCAAAGAACTTCGGGTTCAAAAGGGCCTGACCCAGGAGGAACTGGCAGACCGGTCTGAACTATCCAAGGGGTTTATCTCTCAGGTAGAGCGCAATCTCACCTCGCCGTCCATAGCGACGCTGATGGATCTCCTGCAGTGTCTCGGTACAAACCTGGAGGAGTTTTTCTCCAACACTTCCTCCGAGCAGGTTGTCTTTCACAAGGCAGACTATTTCGAAAAACAGGATATGGAATTAAACAGTATGATTCAGTGGATCATACCAAATGCCCAGAAGAACATGATGGAACCAATCCTTGTAACGCTGGAGCCGGACGGCTCCACCTATCCCGATAATCCCCATGAGGGGGAGGAATTTGGATATATTTTGTCCGGTTCTGTCCAGATCCATATCGGGAACAAGACTTATAAAGCCGCAAAAGGGGAATCCTTTTATTTCACACCCAATGAAAAACACTACATCAGCGCGTCCGGCAAGACAGGAAGCAAATTTTTGTGGGTATCTACCCCGCCCAGTTTTTAACTAAACATACCGATAAAAATCTCTTCACCGGAGAATAAAACAGACAGGGAAAGGAAGAAATCATGCCGAATAAATTAGTAGATTTGATTCATATCACCAAGAAATTTAATGAGAATACCGTGCTGGATCAGATGGATCTGTATATCAGAGAGAATGAATTCCTGACCCTGCTGGGGCCAAGCGGCTGCGGCAAAACCACAACGCTTCGTATCATCGCTGGTTTTGAGACGCCGGATGAGGGCCAGGTGATCTTCCGGGGCAAGGATATCACCAACCTGCCTCCCAATGCCAGAGAACTGAACACGGTATTTCAGCAGTACGCCCTCTTTCCCCATATGAATGTGGAAGAAAATATTGCGTTTGGCTTAAAGATAAAGAAAAAATCCAAATCCTATATCAAGGATAAAATTGATTATGCCTTAAAGCTGGTCAATCTGGACGGTTATGGAAAGAGAGACGTGGATTCTTTAAGCGGCGGACAGAAACAGCGAATCGCCATTGCCCGCGCAATTGTGAATGAACCGAAGCTCCTGCTGCTGGATGAGCCTCTGGGAGCGCTGGATTTAAAGCTGCGCCAGGATATGCAGTACGAGCTGATCCGTCTGAAAAAAGAGCTGGGGATTACCTTTATCTACGTTACCCATGATCAGGAGGAAGCCCTGACCATGTCTGACACAATCGTTGTCATGAACCAGGGCTATATTCAGCAGATCGGCACGCCGGAGGGAATTTATAATGAGCCGACCAATGCCTTTGTGGCCGACTTTATCGGCGAGAGCAATATCATAGACGGTATCATGGTCCATGACAAGCTGGTGGAAATCCTGGGTGCCAAATTTGACTGTGTCGATGTGGGCTTCGGCACCAACCGTCCGGTGGATGTGGTCATCCGCCCGGAAGATGTGGAATTAGTTGCTCCTGAGGACGGGACGATCCGCGGTACTGTCACCTCCCTGATTTTTAAAGGAGTCCACTATGAAATGGATGTCATGGCTAACGGCTATGAGTGGCTTGTTAACAGTACAGTTCTCTCCCCCGTGGGAAAAGAAGTCGGAATTAAGGTCGATCCGTTTAATATACAGATTATGAACAAACCGGAATCCGAGGATGAGGAGGCTGTGGTACTGGATGAAGACTAAAACGGCAGCCGCGAAGAAGCGGACAAAAAATTTTCTGCTCTCCGGTCCCTATGTGATCTGGATGGCAGGTTTTATCCTGATCCCTCTGCTGGTGGTGGTCTATTATGGTTTCACCACCAAGGACGGGGCATTTACGCTGGAAAATATTACAGCAATCGCCGATCCGGTCAATCTAAAAGCGCTGGGTCTGGCGCTGGGCCTTTCTTTTATCTGTACAGTGATCTGCATATTGCTGGCCTACCCTCTGGCAATGATCCTGGCCAACCTGAAAATGAAAAGCGGAAGCCTGATTGCTCTGCTCTTCATCCTTCCCATGTGGATGAACTTCCTGCTGCGTACCCTGGCCTGGCTGACTCTGCTTGAGAAAAACGGTGTGATCAATAATTTCCTGCGCCTTTTACATCTGCCCACCCTGAATATTATCAACACCCCGGGGGCCATTGTGCTGGGTATGGTTTACAACTTCCTGCCCTTTATGATCCTGCCGATTTATAATTCCCTGCACCGAATGGACCGCAGTGTGATCAACGCGGCCAGAGACCTGGGGGCCAACAGCATCCAGACCTTCGGGCGGGTTATTTTCCCTTTAAGCCTGCCAGGTGTAATCAGCGGGATTACCATGGTATTTGTCCCCTCCCTGACCACCTTTGTTATTTCCAATATCCTGGGAGGCAGCAAGATATTGCTCATCGGCAACGTCATTGAGCAGAAATTCAAGGTAGGCAACAACTGGAACGCCGGTTCCGGCCTTTCACTAGTCCTGATGGTTTTCATTATTATCAGTATGGTCCTGATGGCCAAATACGATAAGGATTCGGAGGGAAGCGGCTTATGGTAAAAAAATTAGGCGGATTCGCTCAGAAATTTTATGTGGTGCTGATGTTTATTTTCCTCTATGCACCGATTATTACCCTGATCGTGCTCTCCTTCAATAAATCCAAGTCAAGAGCCGTCTGGGGCGGATTTACACTGGACTGGTATAAAGAGCTTTTTCAGAATCAGACGATTCTCAATGCTCTGGTCAACACGCTGCTGATCGCTTTTATCTCCGCTCTGGCTGCAACCCTGATCGGCACGGCCGCTGCGGTGGCTATGAACAACATGAAGCGCAAATACCGTTCCGTTCTCATGGGGATCTCAAATATTCCCATGCTCAACGCCGATATTGTAACCGGTATTTCCCTGATGCTGCTGTTCGTGATGCTGGGCTTCAAACTGGGCTTTACCAGTGTACTGCTGGCCCACATAACCTTTAATATCCCCTATGTCATCTTAAGCGTAATGCCCAAGATGCGCCAGACCAGCCGCAGTACCTATGAAGCGGCCCTGGATCTGGGAGCAGCTCCTTTTTACGCTTTTTATAAGATAACCCTTCCGGAAATATTTCCGGGAATCCTCTCCGGGTTTATGCTGGCGTTTACCATGTCCCTGGACGACTTTGTTATTACCTATTTCACCAAGGGACCGGGCGTGGATACTATGTCCACCAAAATATATACTGAGCTGCGCAAGGGAATTAAACCGGAGATCTATGCACTGTCCACCCTGCTGTTTGTTTCCGTATTGATTCTGTTGATTCTGATCAACCACAAGCCGGAACGAAAAGAAATTCAAGGAGGTAATCATTCAAGATGAAAAAATTAGCTGGCATTGCACTCACCCTCTTGGCGGTATGTTTTCTCTTCACCGGCTGCGGGAAAAAGGAAAATGACGAAAATGTAGTTTATGTTTACAACTGGGGGGAATACATCGACGAGGATGTATGTGACCTGTTTACCGAGGAAACTGGTATCAAAGTAGTTTACGATGAATTTGAAACCAATGAGGATATGTATTCCAAGATTGAAGCCGGAGCAGTCGCCTATGACGTCATCTGCCCTTCTGACTACATGATTGAAAAGATGATTCAGAATGATCTGCTGGCCGAATTAAACTTCGACAATATCCCCAATATTGAAAACATTGATCCTTCCTATTTGAAAAGTGCGGAGGA
Organism: Anaerolentibacter hominis; assembly: GCF_032380675.1. NCBI lineage: Bacteria > Bacillati > Bacillota > Clostridia > Lachnospirales > Lachnospiraceae > Anaerolentibacter > Anaerolentibacter hominis. Next base: position 617,415 of record NZ_JAWDIX010000001.1, on the reverse strand, counting down.
TTTCGATCCGGGCAACAAGTATTCTGTCCCTTATTGCTGGGGAACTCTTGGAATCCTCTATAACAAAACCATGGTAGATGAGCCGATCACCAGCTGGGGCGCCATCTTCGATGAAAAATACAAAGATAATATATTGATGATCGACAGCGTACGGGATGCCTTTACCGCTGCCCTCTGCTATCTTGGCTATGATCAGAACACCACGGATGAGGCACAGATCGAAGAAGCCACCAATCTGCTGAAAGAGCAGCATAGTCTGGTACAGGCCTATGTGGTCGATCAGGTCCGTGACAAAATGATCAACAATGAGGCGGCAATCGGCGTTATCTATTCCGGTGAGGCCATCTATACCAAACGTTCCAACGCGGATCTGGAATATGTTGTACCGGAAGAAGGCTCCAATGTGTGGATTGACGGCTGGGTCGTACCGAAAAATGCACCCAATAAAGAAAATGCCGAGGCGTTCATCAACTTCTTATGCCGCCCCGACATCGCACTGAAAAACTTTGAGTACATTACTTATTCCACCCCGAATATGGGTGCCAGAGAACTGATTGAAGATCCGGATATCAAAGACAGCGAAGTTGCATTCCCCGGACGGGATATCCTGGACCGCTGCAATGCGTTCCGCTACCTGGGCGACGAGGTGGAAACCCTTTATAATTCCAAATGGGAAGAAGTAAAAAGCTGATCTTAGAACAAATTGAATCAAAATAAACGACTGCTTCAAAAGCGGTACGCTAAAACAGCGTACCGCTTTTTTAATGGTTGAATTTTCACTGTTCCTTCTTTTTTCTCAGCGCCAACGCTGTAAACAGTATACCAGTCAGGCAAAAAATCAGTCTGCTTATCCCTGCCGTTAACGATAACTGAAACGCCGGTTCCACAATACCCAGAGAAAGCGGATATTCTCTTAAATAGCTTTCTCCCAGCAGATCGAACCACACAGGCATCGGCAGCTGCGTAAGTACAAGCATGAGAAGCATTAGTGCGTAGAGCAGGCTGCCCTTTATTCTTCCCAGAATATTACCCAGTCCGAACAGGAACAGAAAGGATGGAACCAGTACCAGAAGTGCGGGCAGAATCAGAGTCTGAAACTCCCGGAAGCCAAACCATTTGTAATAACAGATACCGGCTTCTACAAGTACAATAATGCAGAGAATGAGATAACCAGCTGCAATTGCTCCGTATTGTACAAAGTGGTACTTTATGGGAGAGAGCAGCACAGGGTCTGTAAGCTTTCTGACTTCCTTTTCCTGCTCCGAATACAGAAAGGTAAGAAAAAACAGCAGCGTTATCAAAAGCAGGGGGGAGACCTGAGCCAGGAACACACCGAAACTCCACCCGGAAAAAGGAGCCGTATTTGAGATCCCCATCAGGATTTCTCCGGTCAGTATCTGGCGGGCATACCAGATAGTAATCAGGGTCAGTGCCGGAAAAAATTTGTTCCACAGCAGACGCCGCAGTTCGTATCGAAATAGCTTAAACATGTTCCAAGTCCTCCTTTGTCAGTCCACAGGCGTCCAGAAAGTCCTGATAGGTAATATAGGGCGGCATCTGTGTGCCCCCTTCCAGGAAGAGCCGGGTCAGGATTTCATCCAGTTTTTCCGTACCGATAAGCTGTTCGGCCTTCCAGAAGACCAGTGCCATTCCGTCGTAGGTTTCAGTGCCCCAGGAAGCTGAGTCAAGTTCTGCCTTGTATTTATCCGGCAGCTGTGCGATATATTCCGGATGTCTTGCATAGAAATTGTTTGCAAGATTCTGTACCGAAGCCTTCCATTCTTTCACATAGTTCTCTTCCGCATAGTCCTCTCCCTTCAAATAGCGCATCAGCCGGTAGGTGGTGTAAGTGGTGATACCCTCGTCACTCCATACCGTATCCTCCATGTCCATCAGGCTTGCGCTCAATCCCCACCATTGGTGGATGATCTCATGGGCCAGAACCTCCGCCGCACCAGCCCCCTTTTGTTTATCTTTCAGATTGCTGGCGGTAAAATAAATTTCTCCCATGACACTCATGCCCTCTACAGCATTTCCGCCAAACAGGAAAGCCGTACTCTGTACAATTTTAAAGGGTCGGTCCGGCGAAAAACGCAGCGGGCCAAATTGCTCTATACAATAATCAACAGCATCCTTCATGATGTCAATGGCCTGGAACTGATCCAGGCTTTTCTGGTGCTTCCTACTGTAGTAGAATTCAATGGGTGTTCCCGAATTATCCGTCAGGTCAACTTTCATATAGTCCCCGGCATAAAGACGCATTTGCCTTCCTCCGTTGTGGGCCAGCCATGTCTTTGTTCCGTCCCCATTTTCCGATACAAGCTTCGTGGTATCTCCCATCGTGACTGGGGTCATATCCTCCGGAATCGTAAAACGGACAGTAATATCCGAGTCTTCCTTCTCAATCAGCATCGGATTGGGATAGAGGGAATTTGTGATAAGATCCATGTAACTGCCGCTGATCAGAGGGCCGTACATGCTGTAGGAAGATTGGTTCCAGATCGTGGGCATTCCTCCATACTCCACTTCCAGAGTCAGTTTTTCGTCTGCTGGAAGCCATATCTTATAATCTCTGGAATTAATATTGTCATTTTTCAGGTCCTCGAACCGGCACGCTTCCCCGTTCACTACAAGCTTCTTTATATCATAACCGGGGTTCAGAGCCATAATAAATTCCTGCTCAGTTCCAGCCATATTTTCCAGATGGTATACTCCCGTCCCGCTCAGGGTGCCCAGAAATGTATTTGTTTTAACATCAAACTCAGAGCCCAGATACAAAATTCCCTCTGGAACTTCCGGATCTAAAAATTCTATTTCCTCCGGGCTGTGATCCAGGAACGGTTCATTCTGATATAGATAGAAAGCGCTGCCCGCCAGTAAAACGGCGCACAATAGCAGCGGAACTTTCTTCATTCCCCTGGCCAGTGAAGAGAGAAGATTCTTTTTATATTTCCGGATACATAAAAGAGAAAGAATCCACAGTGCCCCAAAAGCGGCGAGCCAGAACAGACGGCTGTAAAGGGCGGGCCTGAAAATAGGGGCGTTGCTGAAATCATCGGAGAGCGCCGGCACCCACGGTGCGGACCACTGCATAAGGTAATTCTCTCCAAACCATTTTCCACGGCTCACAATTAACAGGGCCATAATGAGGACAAAACTAATGTCCGTCCTGCGGAAAATCTGGTAAAGCGCGGCTGCAAGCAGCGCTCCGAACAAAATTCCCGGCAGCATTATGAGGAAAAAACTGCCCAGATATGTACTGATCCGGAATACATGGGCGAGCTTCCAGATCGTAAAGGGCAGATACAATACAGCTGCCAAAACCACTGCCGAGGCACCTGCAGCCTGTACGGCCAGCAGATGAGCTATGTCCAGTGTCACAGGGGATACCGCAGCATCGGTGATAGCGTCCATTCTGTTTTTATGTACCCGGTCCATCTCAAAAAGAGTGAGAAGGGCAAAGATAATCGTACCTGCCCATGCCGCCGTCATGGTAGGATTTCCGAGATACTTTGCCGTTTCTGTAGCGACCGCGACCGGCTTTATAAATTGATAGCCGGCCAGCGGGGCGGCTATTGTAATTGCCATTGCAATCCAGGTGATTCCGGAACAGAAGATTCTTTTTAATTCCAGCCGGAGACAGGATAAAAATCTCATGTGCGATCCTTCCTTTCTCTCATTTTATGGTTATGGGCGGCTGAGTCCTTCTGGATCAGATACATATAGGCATCCTCCAGTGTAGGCTCCACTGCCTCCGCAAACTGCGGAAGGGATTCGGTTACAATACGGCAGGCAATTCCATCTGCCGTGTTCACCCGGGATGTAATCATATAAGCTGCTTCATCCTGTTTCATTTTCTGTTCGATAAAGGTTCCCACATGTCCTCTGGCTTGCAGGATCAGCTTCTCCGGCGGCCCGTCAAATAATATGCGGCCTTGATTGATAACAATCAGGCGGTTACAGATAGACTGTATATCTTCAATAATATGGGTGGAGAGGATCACAATCTTCTTATCTCCTCTCTGTGAAAAAAGATTTCGGAAGTGAATTCGTTCCTCCGGGTCCAGTCCCACGGTTGGTTCATCCATTATAATCAGTTCGGGATCTCCAAGCATTGCCTGGGCAATTCCCACCCTCTGGCGCTGTCCTCCGGATAAAGTCCGTATTTTTGTCTTTTTCTGTTCTGTCAGATTGGCCATTCTAATAGCCTGTTCAATCATTGGCTTGCTGTCTCTCAGCCCCTTAACCGCCGCCATATAGTCCAGGAACTGCCATACTGTAAGCTCTCCGTACAGGCCGAACGACTGGGGCAGATAGCCTAGTTCTTTTTTCAGCTCGTTTTCTTTTTTCCTGAGGGATTCTCCATTTACCGAAATGGTCCCTCCTGTGGGAATCAGACCCGCAACCAGAAGCTGCATCAGTGTGGATTTTCCAGCTCCGTTTGGCCCGACCAGGCCTATCATATCCGGACTTTCAATCTGAAAGGATATCTGCTGCAGTGCCTGCTTCCCATTGGGATACGTCATGTTTAAATTTTCAACCGCAATCTTCATTTTTCCGTCTTTCCTCCGGCGATTTATACGCCGTCAGTCCTTTCCAAGTTTGTATATTGAAGGAGTATCACTCTTTACATGATTCATTTTAGCAGCTGACTTTGTGGCATATCTGTGCTTTTCTTGTATTTTATATGAAGATTTAAAGTTGTACTCAAAACCAGAAAACCCCTGTATCTTGCTGCCTTCAGGAGACAAGATACAGGGGTATCATTCAAGTACGCCTCGGCGTACTTGCTGCGAGCCGCACGTCATGCTTTGCATGACATAATACATCTGTGCGGCTCTGCAATCCGCCGGAGGCTTTATCTTGGAAGGATACCTAACTCCCACCAAGACGAATTTGTTATTTACTCACCTCCTATTGAGGGGGGAGTCTTATCTACTTCCATGATAAATTATGTTATTCAGTTCGGTATTCCGGTATGGCAAACCGGCGGCACAGCTTCCCTCTCCCGGAAGCAAATACGGACGATAACGCCGCTCTCTGTATTTTTTATCTGGCAGGAAGCCTGATGCAGATCCAGAATCGTCTTCACAATATAAAGGCCCAGCCCGCTTCCGCCGGTCTGTCGGTTGCGGGACTGCTCTCCTCTGTAAAAAGGTTCAAAGAGATGTTCCTCTGTCCCTTCCTCCAGGAAAACACCTGTATTTTCCACATCCAGCCTTATTTCTCCCTCTTCCTTCGAAAGCTTAACAAACAGCTTCGCCCCCTGGGGTGAATACCGGCAGGCATTGCTGAGCAGATTCCCCACCGCTTTCTGAATCAATCCCCCGTCTGCCCTTAGCTCAATCTTTTCTTCTATATCCGCCTGAAATTCCAGTCCGCTCTGCTCCACTAATTCCATATAGCCAGCTGCGGTTTTCCGTAGCAGCTCTGAAAAATCTATCTTCTTCTGATGCACTTCAAAGCCTGTCGTTTCCATTCTAGATATCATCAACAGCTCCTGAACGATATCCTCCATCTGACCTGCTACCTTCAGGGACCGGGCCAGATACCGGTCACGGTCACGGTAACTCCCAACCTGATACAGCATCCCTTCCAGCTGTCCCTTGATAATCGTAATCGGGGTTTTTAGTTCATGGGATACCGCAGAAAAGAATTCTGTTCTCCTTCGCTCCTGTTCCCGTTCTCTGTCAATGTCAGCCTTTAAACTCCTATTCGCCTCCTCCAGCTCGCTCAGAGCCAGGGAGAGCCGTTCCGACATCTCGTTCAGGCTCCGTCCCAGCGTTCCGATCTCATCCTTGCGTTGCTCATCACAGTGCCAGCCAAATTCCAGTTTGGACATCTTCTGAGATATTCCGCTCAAGCTGACAATCGGCCTGGTAATCGAACGGGAATAAATGAAAGAACCAATAAAAGACATGGTCAGGACCGCCACAGCAAGGAGCGGCAGAATCCGGCCCATTGCTTCCGCGGCCTGATTTATTTTCCGGAGTCCTCCGGCAACCGCAAGTGTATATTCCTCATCGGAATCCGCAAAATGAAACGGATACCCCTTGCTGAGCGATATGGAAGAATATTCGCTTTCATAGCCGGTTACTACCGAATCATCACTTTTTTCCCCGCTCACACCCAAGCCTGACGATCCGAAGTCCTCCGCCACAGCGACCTGGAAATCACTCGGAACCTCTACAATATTTCCATACTTGTCCATTATCTGGGCCAGACCGGAATTTTTGATTGCAAATTCGTTCAGCAAATCTCCACATTCCTCCAGGGTTGATTTGCTTAACTTTTCCAGCAGTACCTGTGTATCTTCCTCCAATTCTTTATCAAGGGTGTTAGAATAAGTCAGCGGCATAAACCACGCAATAAACCCATAGGTAAGTGTACATGCACTGATCAGCAGCAGACTGGTTATGATAAATATCCGGGCCGTCAAGCTGTTCTTAATTCGTTTTAGCAACACGATATCCCACCCCTCTGATGGTTTCTATATAGTCTACATTCAGTTTTTTCCGCAGGTTTTTAATATGAGTATCCACAACTCTTTCATCCCCGAAAAAATCATATTGCCAAAGTGATTCCAGCAGCATCTGTCTGGTCATCACCCTGCCCTGATGGGTAAGCAGTTCCTTTAAGAGCTCAAATTCCCTGTGGGTCAGCTCTATGGCTATACCCCCGACTGCAGCCTGATAGGCATCCAGATCCAGAACCAAATCTTTGTAAACCAGTTGTTCCGTGCCCTCCTGTCTCGAAGTACGGCGCAGTACCGCGGCAATTTTGCGAAGCAGGATCTGCATGGAAAAGGGCTTGGTAATGTAGTCGTCCACCTGCATATCCAGCCCTTTTATCTGATTTTCTTCACTGTCCAGGGCAGTCAGCATGATTATCGGTACCCCGGACTGCTGCCGAATCACTTCACAGACTCCGTACCCGCTGATCTTCGGAAGCATGATATCTAAAAGCACCAGATCATACTCTTTCTCCCGGAACAGAGTCAGGGCCTGTACCCCATCCGCGGCCAGGGTAACCCCATAACCCGCCTCAGCCAGAAAATTTTCCAGCAATTCCTGGATATCTGACTCATCTTCCACCACTAAGATCTCTTTTGCCATGCTGCCACCTCCAGCCAATTGAAATGTTTAGAATCAGTTTATCACAGATATTTGTAGTTTGTATGTAGTCAGATTTTTTATTCTATTGAACTTTTCTTTTAAGCCAGGCCAGCAAGCCAGTCTTTTAAGATTTTATCAGAAATGCTGTTCAGCATTTTCCCAGGCAGCCATCTTGTTGATTCAGAACAAAGAGGTTTTAATACCTCTTCTGTGTTTCCCAGACCGCTGCCACCGGAGGTAGCAAAGGGAATGATAGTCTTATCCGAAAAATCATAGCTTTCCAGAAACGTGTTAATAATGGTGGGAGCTACATACCACCAGATCGGAAAGCCAAGAAAAACGGTATCATACTCTTCCATATTCGTAAGTATCCCTGCAATTTCAGGCCGGGAAGAAGGATCATTCATCTCCACAGAGCTGCGGCTCTTTTTATTTGTCCAGTCCAGGTCTTCATAGGTGTAAGGCACCGCCGGTTTTATTTCAAATAAATCCGCCCCGGCAGCTTTTGCAATCTGTTTCGCAGCATTCTCAGTAATACCGCTTGCGGAAAAATAAGCAACAAGTTTCTTTGGCATAATCAATTCCTCCTTAAAGTTGTCTGTCAAATTCATTTCGAATCCCGACATTTCATTTTTAACTCTCTCCTATTTATTATCTTCCAGCCATCCGGTTACCGCTTCGGCACAATCATCCGCATCAGAACTTCTGATCTGCAGACCTTCCTTTATCTCAGCATCCGGTTCCGCCTCTCGCACGGCAGCAACAGATTCAGAAATACCGCTGCCTCCGGAGGTACAAAATGGCAGAATCGTCTTACCGGACAAATCATATGTATCAAAGAAGGTATTCATTATTTTAGGCATCGTTCCCCACCAGATCGGGTATCCGACATATAGCGTGTCATACTCTGTAAGATCCTTCCTATCGCCGGATATCGCCGGTCTGGCAGTATCATCCTTCATCTCCTGGTTGGCACGGCACTCGTCATTCTGATAGTCGATATCTTCCTCTGAATAGAGCTGCTCCGGGATTATTTCGTACATAGCAGCCCCGGTCTTTTCTGCAATCATATTTGCCACAGCCTCCGTATTCCCTGTGCATGAAAAATAGATGACAAGCCCATTGTTTTCAATGGTTTCATCCTCTTCGGATATCTGGTCACCCGGCTGCGATGCAGGGACGTCGGTGCCGGAAATCTGTCCGATATCTGACGGCTTCGTATTTTCGCCGGTATCCTCTCCGCGGGAACAGGCAGTCAGCGAAAACAGCAATACAAATACAAGCAGCATGACAACTGTTTTCTTCATGATAAATCTCCTTTCTGAAGTTGTTCGTTCTTAATTTTGCAGGTAATCCAGGATGTCATATTGCAACAAACGCCGCCACGCTTGGCGCGAGTGCGGTCTCCCGGAGAATTTATCATATAGGGCATGAAGCCTATAGAACATAGAATCCCGCAAGCGGGATTCTCCGCCTGCGGCGGGTTGCTCTGGCAACGCAATTCCTTTCCGCCGCAGTACGATCCCCCGGAGGGTTTATTATTACATAGGAAAGTTTGGAGAACTTTCCTATGTAATAATAAAATAGATGCCCGATGATCGGACACCTATAATATAGCCGGAATCAAAAGAAATGTAAAATACCTATACTTTATCTCCAGGCATGCGTTTTATGCATTTCATGCTCATAACTAACTATGGCCCTTATAGCAGACATTTGTAAGGAAATAATTTAAAACCCGAAGTTTCATAGAATCCGTTCCATCTCCGCAGAATGATAAGCTGCTGCACAATCACAGCTCAATCACATCCAGATCATCCGGCACATACAGATTCCCATGATAATACGCTTTGCCCTCCGCCTCATAGAGAGCCTTCCGTTCACTGATATTTTTATCTTCGGTATGCCAGAGCACCAGATTCGGTATCTTGAGCCCCTCCGCCAGCTCACAGGCTTCCTTTACGGTACTGTGATGTTTCTCATAAGGCTTGAAGCGGTCCCTCTGGGAATACAGGCAGAACGCCTCATGCAAGAGCCAGTCGCTTCCCTGCACAAAATCATGAATCAAATCTCTGTAAGGCTCGTCCCCCGCACAGGTCAGCTTCTTTCCATTGTTTAACTGAACGGTAAACCCAAACTGTTTCGCCTTAGTAGACCCTATATCAAAGAAGGTGGTCTCCCTTCCCAATATGGTCCGGCGGTCACCATCCTTAACCGTCACAAACAAAATCCTGTCGTCAAAATACTTATAAAATTTCTTCTGAACCGTGAGTTTTGTGATTGTACGGATCGTCTCTTCCAGTTCCTTAAAGCAATAGATATACAGATTCCCGTCATAGGTTCCCTGGTTCATCCTGGTTCCGATAAACCGGATCATCCAGGCCATACCCAGAATGTGATCCGTGTGGGCATGAGTCACAAAAATATGATGAATACTTTCCATCGGTATATTGCTTTTCTCCAGCTGAGTTAAGATACCGTTGCCGCCTCCGGCATCTACAAGAAAGGTTTCCTCACCCTCTCTGATTGCAAAACAAGTATTATAGCACCTTGTTACCGCCGCATTGCCGGTTCCAAGCACAATTAATTTTTCATTCTCCATCTGATTTTCCCGCCTTTTTCGTTTTATGCAGAATAAGTATACCATAACTGACACATGAAAACAGCCTGTTTTCATACAAAGAATCCCTCAGATCAGATAGAAAATTCGTAAAACAGCACCTCGCTCCGACTGGAAAAATCCAGAATAAACCGGTACCTGCCTTTTTCAAGATATTCGAATTCATTTAGATAAAACGTTCCGAACAGCTCCCCATAGGGCTGCAGAGAATCGATGAAGTACGGTATAAAGGACTGCTCATGATGCGGCACTTTATTCCACTTCTTACCATCCCAGGACTCCAGCGCGTAATTGCTCAGATCCAATTCCCGGTCAATGGCAGAAGTAACATGATAAAACAACAGTCCATCCTCCAGATATCCGCCGTTAACCTGTATCGAAAGATTATCAGAGCCTGAAATATCATCATATGCCGTATCATGTCCATAGCCGGTCAGATTAGCGTCGGAAAGCAAAATATCTTCGCCAAATATAACGTTTTCCAAAAACTCTTTATGCTCCCTTGTCGGTGTGTCAACCAATAATTCATGTCCGTCCATATTATAAATCCTTATATAGTCGTTAGGAGGGGCCGCCTTTATATACAAAAAACCAGCCCAGGTAAGAAATGCAGTAATGGATTTTCCCCTGGCACTTTCTCTGATTTTCAGAAATGCATCCGACTGGAAAAGAGCTTCCTGCTGCCTTCTATGCCGCTCCAGATCCGGATCGGTCTTAAACTGAATTTTTACATCCTCTGCAATGCCTGAAAGCAAATTCTTCCGAAACCATTCCAGATCCTCCCCTGCCGCAGAAGTTTCGATCACATAGCTTCCGTTCTTCTCTGCAATATTCCGGAATACAAAGTTCCTCTCAATCTGCCAGAACCATAATTCCCGGCTGATATGGGGCGGCATAGTGAGGCTCAACGGATTCTCCTGACCGAACTGCGCCAAGTTCTGATAAAAAATCCGATTCAGCTTATCGGCACTCTGGCCCAAACAGGATGTTGTACCCGTCAGAGTCAAGAGCAGGATAACACCCGCGCACATAATCTTTCGTATTTTCATATACATTTCCTCATCACTTCTATTATAATGATTTTAAATATGACATGACGCTGTCAACATAATTTAGTATTCTGATGAAACTAGAACAGGATATTCACTGCATCTACGCAAACACTTAGGAATGGAGCATAACATGTACGAGAGAATGCTGGATAAGCAGTCAGTTCCCACAACTGACCAAATCGCCGGGTATATCGGCGCAGACGGAGTTCGCAATCTGCAAATATTAGAAAACCAGCTTACGGCCAGATATGATCTGCGCCGGGAACTGCGTTTTCCCTTCGGAAATAGCTACGGCTGGGGATACAAATACTCCCATAAATCAAAACATCTTTTTTATCTGTTCTTTGAAAAAGAGGCGATCACCGCTATGATGCAGCTGGGAGATCATCACGTACCGGAGGTAGAGGACCTGCTGCCGTCCCTCTCCCCGGAAATCCAGGCGCTCTGGGCTGACCGTTATCCCTGCGGCACTAACGGCGGATGGATAAAGCCTCGTATACTCACAGAAGCCGATTTAGAAGACATACTCAAATTGGTCGAAGTTAAACAAAAGCCGCAGAAACCGGCCTCCCGGTAGCACGATCGTAATCACTTTCTAGCCTCATTATACAAATCGAACAAAAGATCCGCAAGAACAAAGACACGCCGCCGGCCAAATCAGCCTGCGGCGTATCCCCATGATCCTATTTTCACTGTTCCGAAGGAACACTTTCACTCACACGAAGTGTGATTTTTACCGGGCGGCAAGCTTGCTTGCGGCTCGTTTTCCCTTGCGGCTGCGCCGCAAATTTCACTTTCTTTTGTTCTTCACTCTTCATTCTTCACTCTTCCTTATAATTTCCTCTCTCCCCGGTCCATTTGAAACCATGGTGATCGGAACCTCAAGCTCCTTCTCAATAAACTCAATATAATTCCGGCAATTTTCCGGCAGTTCATCGTATTTGTGTATCCCTCTGATCTCCTGCCTCCAGCCGGGCAGATATTCATAGACCGGTTTGGCCTTTGCAAGCTCCGTCGTAGCCGGGAACTCTTTCGTAACCGTTCCGTCAATCTCATAGCCCACACAGACCGGGAGTGTATCCAGATAGCCCAAAACATCCAGAACCGTCAGCACCGCCTGCGTCGCTCCCTGCACTTTGCAGCCGTACCGGCTTGCCACCGCGTCAAACCAGCCCATTCTTCTCGGCCGTCCGGTGGTCGCGCCAAACTCGCCGCCGTCACCGCCCCGGCGTCTCAGCTCATCGGCCTCATCCCCGAAAATTTCGCTGACGAATTCTCCAGCCCCTACCGCACTGGAATAAGCCTTGACCACTGCTATAACCTCCTTTATTTCATAGGGAGGGATACCCGCGCCGATCGCACCATAAGCTGCCAGGGTGGAAGAAGAAGTCACCATGGGATAAATCCCGAAGTCAGGGTCTTTTAATGAACCCAGCTGCCCTTCCAGCAAAATATTCTTCCCCTCGTTTACAGCCCGGCGCAGATAAGCTGCCGTGTCACAGACATAGGGCGCGATTAACTCTTTATATTCCATCAAATTATCGTACAGGACGGTTTCATCTATTTTTTCTTTGTGGTACAAATGTTCCAGAAGGACATTTTTCTGAACACATACACGGCCGATTTTGTCCCGCAGATATTTCTCATCAGCAAATAACTCTGAAACCTGGAACCCGGTCTTTGCGTATTTATCCGAATAAAACGGAGCGATACCGGACTTTGTGGACCCAAACGAACCCTTACCCAGCCGTTCCTCTTCATATTGATCAAATAAAATATGGTAGGGCATAAGGATCTGGGCCCGGTCCGAAACCAGAATTTTAGGCTTTGGCACCCCTTTTTCCACCAGAGAATTGATTTCCTGAATCAGATAAGGAATATTCAGCGCCACACCGTTTCCGATCACACTGGTCGTATGGTTATAAAATACCCCCGACGGAAGAAGATGGAGGGCAAACTTTCCATAATGGTTAATAATGGTGTGTCCCGCATTGCTGCCGCCCTGGAACCGGACAATGACATCGGATTCCTGGCCCAGCATGTCTGTAATCTTTCCCTTCCCTTCGTCTCCCCAATTCGCACCTACAATTGCTTTTACCATGTTGAAACCTTTCCTTTCTTCCGGGTTTCAAGTACCCGGAGCCGGTTAAAGTGTTTTTCATAGCCATCTTTTTGCTCTGCTGAGAACAAAAAACAACCGTTTCTATCTTACCTCACAGCTTCCGGCCCGTAAACTTACAGATAAAGGAATTTTCCCCATTTTTCTTTATTTTATTAAGTTTTCTTCTTTTTCAGATTCCGAAACGCCTCCAGAACCGGCACCAGCACGATCACAATAAACCCGGCCGCAAAGCCGTTGCTGTACAAGTTCATGCCTCCATGAATAATTCCGATCGACATTGCCACCGAAGAGTGTAAAAAGCCGGCCAGAATACCTGCAAGCAAACCGAATTCCCCTGCAATCGGCGCCAGACCTGCAGAAAATAAAGCCGCCAGCTGCATGGCCGGTGTCTGGGGTGTAAACAGCTTTACCTCCGTTGCCAGGAAGATTCCGATCAAAATAGGAAGATAATTCTTCATATGTATTCCGTAAGCGGCGAATCCTACCACAGTCATCAGTGCACCCAGCACCGGACCGGACAGATCTCCCTTCATCAAATAAAGATAGCCCAGGCACAGCGCTCCCATCATTCCCATGTTCATAAATACGGTGCCTGTTCCCTCCATGCTGACAAAGTCGGAAGGCAGCCTGCCGGTATGCTTCCAAATTTTCCGCAGGTTACCGATTCTACCCTTTGACAAAACAAGCCCATAGAGAAACGTCAGCGCCGACCAGCCCAGAAAGGCAAAGAACAGCCACAGCGGATATCCCTCCGTCCAGATAAGTGTCGTCTCAATGACATGCCCTACAGACCGGAGTACGGATACGGCGGCTACCGCAAGCACCCCCGCCGCAAAGCCCATATTAAAAATATTGTAGCCCCGGTTCAGTGTAGATACATAGGTATACACAAGCGGCGCTGTAAATCCGATCAGCAATCCTCCGGCAAAAGCCAGGCACAAATTAACCCACAGAGGATAAGGGAGTATCAACGCTATTTCCGTCACCAGCGGTGCCAGCGTTGTGGCCAGAAATCCGGTATATATCACATCCTTCACTTTTCTGCCGAAGATTTTTGCGTACAGAATCGTCCCCACAAGAATAGGCAGTATATTCACAGGATTCTTTCCAAACAGGGCAAATCCTCCCATAATATAGACAATCGCAATCGTCAGCCCGCCGGACTGCATACGAAGCAGTTTTACAATCACAAACGTAATTGTCATGATCAGAGCCCCGTTAAAAAACGCGGCGCCCATACCGCCGACTGCAAAGTAGTCCGTAATCAGGACACTGCGGCTGATCAAAATCTGCCAAAAACCCCTCACGATCTGCATTGGCGAGTCATTTACAAATGCCAGGGCATAAAACAGCAGAATCGATGCTATCAGATAATCGTCGATCTGCCTTCCCGCTCTGTTCGTTGTCTCTTTTCCCATATCGTCTCCTTTCGTATCTGGTGTATGTCTTTATGGTATCAGATTCTCAGAATGATGTCACCAAAAAATACGGGGTTGTGGCAGCAGGGTTGGCTATCCGCTTAATTTGGTTCGAATAAATGTATGACTTCAGCAAATATTCCTTTGAATTTTTGTATATTGCGGTCCGGCAAAAGGAAAACCCGGCAAAACATCCTAAGTGGTGTTTTGCCGGGTGAGTTTATTTTATAATCTTATACCCTTAAACGTTACACATTAATCTCTGCTTTCAGTCCCAGCAGGTCTTTATTTTCATCCAGTATCGGACGGATCACTTCTGCTATGAATTCTTCCACCTGTTCTTTGGCCCTGCCGGTATACCGTGAGGGTTCCATCGTCTCCTTCAGCTGCTCCAGGGTAAGATTGAAACTGGGGTCCGCGGCAATCAGTTCCAGGAGATTATTCTCCCCGCCGTTTTCCTTCACATTTCTTCCCGCTTCCATAGAAAGCACCCTGATTTTCTCATGCAGCTCCTGGCGGTCTCCTCCCGCTTTCACCGCATCCATCATGATATTTTCCGTAGCCATAAAGGGCAGTTCCGACATCAGCCGCTTTTCAATTACCTTGGGATAAACCACCAGTCCGTCCACCACATTCAGATACAGGTCCAGAATACCGTCCACAGCCAGGAAGCCTTCCGGTACGCTAAGACGCTTGTTGGCGGAATCATCCAGAGTCCGCTCAAACCACTGGGTAGCGGAAGTAATTGCAGGATTTAACGCATCCACCATCACATACCGGGCCAGGGAAGCAATCCTCTCGCTTCTCATAGGATTCCGCTTATAGGCCATAGCCGAGGAACCGATCTGGTTCTTCTCAAAAGGCTCTTCAATCTCCTTCAAATGCTGGAGCAGACGGATATCGTTGGAAAACTTATGGGCACTGGCCGCAATTCCCGCCAGCACATTTAAGACTCTGGTATCCATCTTTCTGGAATAGGTCTGTCCAGACACAGGGAAACAGCCGGAAAAGCCCATTTTCTCAGCAATCTTTTCATCCAGAGCTTTTATCTTAGCCTGATCCCCCTCAAACAGTTCAACAAAACTTGCCTGGGTGCCGGTGGTTCCTTTGGAACCCAGAAGCTGCATGCCGTCGATCAGATAGCAAATGTCGTCATAGTCCAGTTTCAGCTCCATCAGCCAGAGAGATGCCCGTTTTCCCACCGTGGTGGGCTGGGCCGGCTGGAAATGAGTAAAAGCAAGGGTGGGCAGGTCCCTGTATTTCATGGCAAAAGAAGCCAGTTCGTTCATCACATTTACCAGTTTCTTTTTAACCAGCCTTAACGCATCCGTCATCACGATAATATCCGTATTGTCACCCACGTAACAGGAGGTGGCGCCCAGATGGATAATACCTTTGGCATCCGGACACTGTACCCCATAGGCATAGACATGAGACATTACATCATGGCGGACCAGTTTTTCCCGTTCCCGCGCCACGTCATAGTTAATATCATCCACATGCGCTTTCAGCTGAGCGATCTGCTCATCCGTTATGTCAAGACCCAGTTCCTTTTCTGTTTCCGCCAGGGCTACCCACAGTCTTCTCCATGTCTTAAATTTCATATCCGGAGAGAAAATATACTGCATTTCCTTACTGGCATAGCGCTCTGATAAAGGGCTTATATAATTATCGAAGCTCATATATATCCGTCCTTTCACTTTATAGACTTTCTTATCATTCGTCGATATCGTCCTCTGGTTCCTCCTCGGAGGGTTCCACCGGATAATTGCCGCTGAAGCATGCGTCACAATAGCCCGTATCGCCATTTACCAGTTCAGAAAGACGCTCTCCGGATAAATATCCAAGAGAATCCGCACCGATCATCTGACAGATCTTATCATTCGTGTTATTGTAAGCAATCAGCTGATCACTGGTGGGAACATCGGTTCCGAAATAACAGGGATAGAGAAACGGCGGGGAACTGATTCTGACATGTACCTCTGTCGCCCCTGCATTTTTCAGCATACGGACGATCCGCTCGGACGTAGTGCCGCGCACAATGGAGTCATCTACCATGACAACCCGCTTGCCGTTTACTACTTCTTTTAAAACATTCAGTTTGATCCGGACGCTGGACTCCCGCACCGTCTGCTTCGGTTTGATAAACGTCCGTCCCACATAACTGTTTTTGGTAAAACCAATCCCATAGGGGATTCCTGCCTCCGCGGCAAAGCCCATGGCCGCCACATTTCCGGAATCCGGAACGCCGATTACCACATCCGCATCCGCCGGAAAGGTCTGGGCCAGAATTTTCCCGGCCATAATCCGGGACTGATAGACATTGACACCGTCGATGTAACTGTCCGGACGGGCAAAATAAATATATTCAAAGATACACTTGGCGCATTTGTCCTGGCACAGGGAGGTGTCGGAACGAAGGCCGTGCTTTTTATCAATGGTCACAATCTCACCGGGGAGCACATCCCGCACAAATTCCGCATCCACCGCATCCAGGGCACAGGACTCCGAGGCCAGCACATAGGTATTCCCTCTGCGGCCGATGCAAAGCGGGCGGAATCCGAACGGATCTCTGGCGCCGATTAACTTCCTCGGACTCATAATTACAATAGAATAGGCACCTTTGAGTTTCTGCATGGCAGCTTTTACGGCTTCCTCCACATTTTCTGTCTCCAGACGGGCTCTTGCAATATGATAGGCAATTACTTCCGAATCAATGGTGGTCTGGAAAATCGCCCCGGTGTACTCCAGCTCTCTCCGAAGCTCAGTAAAATTAGCCAGATTTCCGTTATGGGCCAGGGCCAACGTTCCTTTCACATAGTTGAGTACCAGAGGCTGGGTATTTTCAATAATGCTGGCGCCTGCAGTAGAATAACGCACATGCCCGACTCCCAGATTTCCCTTCAGATTTTCCAGGTTATCTTCGGTAAACACTTCGTTTACCAGTCCCATTCCCTTAGCGGAACGGACGATTCCCTTGGGGCCGTACGTGTCGCTGACTGCAATACCGCAGCTCTCCTGTCCCCGATGCTGCAGGGCAAACAGGCCGTAATAAATTGAAGAAGCCACGTCCCCGCCGTCCAGATCATACATTCCGAAAACGCCGCACTCCTCATGAATTTCATCTGTCATCCATTCATTGTTCTTCTGATTCATGGTCTGTCCTTTCTGTCTCCGACATGCCTCAAGATATAAGGCACTCGCGCTGTCTAAATCGGACAGGCAAAATACGCCTGTCCGGTTTCCAGTTCTTATATAATACCGATTCTCTTTGCAACTTCGATATAAGCTTCTTCTACATCGCCCATATCTCTTCTGAAACGGTCCTTATCCAATTTTGCATGTGTGGTGGAATCCCACAGTCTGCAGGTGTCCGGTGAAATTTCATCGGCCAGAATGATCTCTCCATTGCAACGTCCGAACTCCAGCTTAAAGTCCACCAGCTCAATGCCGATGGTCAGGAAATATTTGCAGAGCTCCTCATTTACCTTAAACGCCAGCTCGCTAATCCGGTCAATCTCTTCTCTTGTCGCCAAACCAAGCGCCAGTGCGAAATAATCATTGATTAACGGATCTCCCAGATCGTCATCTTTATAGGAAAACTCCAGAGTCGGGCAAAGCAGCTTTCTGCCTTCCTCTACCCCAAGTCTTTTGGAAAAACTGCCTGCGGCGATATTACGGATTATAACTTCCAGCGGAACAATCTCGACCTTTTTCACAGCAGTCTCACGGTCGCTTAATTCCTCTACATAGTGGGTAGGCACGCCTTCTTTTTCCAGCATCTGGAATAAAAAGTTGCTCATCTTATTGTTAACCACGCCTTTGCCGGCGATGGTTCCTTTTTTCAGACCGTTAAATGCCGTGGCATCATCTTTATAGTCCACGATATAAACGTCTTCCGCATCTGTACTGTACACTTTTTTTGCCTTGCCTTCATAGAGCATTTCTAACTTTTTCATGCTATTCCTCCACCTATGCTTGTAAATGTTTGAAACAAAAAGACTACTTCTTCATTATAAACGACGATGTGGATTACGCAATAGTTTTTTTAATTTTAGTAATAAATATCAAAATACTTATTAATTTTACTAATATATGTCAGCGATAGTGGCTGATACAGAGCTGAATGTAAAATTTTCCATTGTACTCATGTAGTTCCGGAGTGTAGACAATGTCCATCTGAATCGGATTTTTCTTGCCTGCCAGAGCGGCTTCCACCGCTTCCCGGCCGAATTTTTCCTCCATGCTGTTCATCCACTCATTAATTCTGGATTCCTGAAACAGGACGCCATCCAGAAATAAATAGGGATTGTGCTCCGGGTCAGACAGAGTCAGCTTCAGCAGTCCCCTGTTTGCCCCAAGCACCGACGCCCGCCGCACCGACACATTTTTCAGCACAAACTGCGGCTTCGGATTTCCATTGCCGAAGGGTTCCAGCCTCTGCAAAGACAAAATCAGGTCTTGTGTAACTTCCTCAAAGGGGAGGCTCATGTCGATAGATACTCTCTCCGCAAAATCCTCCTCGGCTAGATCCGCCCCCCTTGTCAATGCTTCCCGAAAACCATCCAGGTTCTCAGGTGCTAAAGACAGCCCTGCCGCCATCGGATGGCCGCCGAAACGGGTCAGGTACTGGCGGCACCCGGTCAAGCGGTCATACATGGGATAGGCCGGTATGGAGCGGCCGGAGCCCTTTAACCCGTCCCGGCTTCTGGTTAATACGATCGCAGGCCGGTGAAATGCCTCCCTGATCCGGCCTGCGATAATACCCGCAAGGCTTTCATGGCAGTCAGGGAGATAGACCACCAGAACCGGATCTTCTTCCATCCGTTCCTTCCGGATATACGCAATCGCCTGTTCAACCCCCTGTCTGGTCAGCTCCTTCCGCTCTTCATTTAAGTCCCGGAGCCGGCAGGCCAGCTTTCTGGCCTCTTCCAGGGAGTCGGACAACAGCAGCTCCATGCCAAGATCCGCGGTCTCAAGGCGTCCGGTAGCATTAATACAGGGGCCGATCACAAAACCCAGATGGTAGGAGGTGAGCCTTCCCGCGCTGCCCACCGTCTCCTCAATCAATGCCCGAAGCCCGATATTCCTGGTCCTCTGCAGGCCTGCAAGCCCAACACGTACGAGAGCCCGGTTTTCATCCGTTAATTCCATCACATCACATACCGTTGCCAGAGCGGCCAGATCCAGAAATTCATCTGTCTCTTCCAGGGAAATTCCTTTCTGTTCGTAGCAGAGACAGGCTATCTTATAAGCCACTGCAGCTCCGCAGATTCCTTTAAACGGATAGGGGCAGTCCTCCTGCTTCGGATCTACCACCGCGGCCGCTCCCGGCAGGCAGTAGACCTTTTTCCCGTCATCCCCCTCTTTATAAACCAGGTTGTGATGGTCGGTAATCAGCAGTTCAATTCCCTTTTCAGCCGCATACACGGTCTCCTCGATCGCCGCAATTCCCGTATCACAGGTCAAGATGGTGTCCACTCCGTCCCCGGCAGCCTCATCAATCATCCCTGCATGGATACCGTAACCGTCCTGTACCCGGTCCGGAATCCGGTAATCCACATCTGCTCCCAGCCGCTTTAACATACGGAAATAAATGTAGGTGGCAGTAATCCCGTCCACGTCATAATCTCCAATAATACGGACACGGCTCCCTACCTCTATCTTAGCCAGAAGCAAACGGCAGAGTTTCTCAGCGTCCTTTAACAGGCAGGGGTTATAAAACCGTTCTTTTCCCCCATTGATATAGGCATCAAAGGCTTCCTGGGTCACCCCTCCCCGATTTACCACAAGCCTTGCCAGCACAGGGCTGACCCCAAACTGCCGGCCAATCGCGTCAAAATTCATCTGTCTGTTCTTTATAAACCACTGCTCCATGCTTTTATCTCCATCGTTATTTCATCAGACGCTCTTTCTTAAGTAATGAAACTTCAAGAGCGAGGGCCAAATCCGGTCCCCGCTCCCCTTTACGGAGTCATCCCTCCGTTTATTCCGCCGCCTCTGCAAGCTCCGCTTCCACAGCTTTTAACATCAGCGCACATTCTACCCGCTTGCGTTCCATCTCGCATCCCAGATCATAAGTACCATTGACCGTACCATTAAAATGCCAGGAATTTGCCGCGCAGCCGCCGCTGCAGAAATATCTCGCGAAGCAGTCCCTGCATTTTTCTTTCGTGTAAACGCTCACCGCTTTAAATTCGTCCACCAGATCTGTTCTGGTGACGCCGCTCCATACGTCTCCCACTTTATACTCTTCTTCTCCCACGAACTGATGGCAGGGATACAGATCCCCCCAGGGAGTTACCGCCAGATACTCTGTCCCTGAACCACAGCCGGATAATCTCTTATAAACACACGGCCCACCGCTTAAATCCAGCATAAAGTGGAAAAAGGTAAAACAGTTTCCCTTCCGCTTCCGGTCCGCCATCTCCTTCGCCAATTTATCGTATTGTTCAAAAATAACAGGCAGATCTTCCTCCCTGAGAGCAAATGGATCTGTCTCCGGTGACACCACCGGCTCAATGGATATCTCATCAAAACCCAGATCCGCAAAATGCAGGACATCCTCGGAAAAATCCAGATTGTTCCGGGTAAAGGTCCCTCTCACATAATAGCTCTTGCCATTCCGGCTTTTCGCCATCTTAAGCTGCTTCGGCACCACATAGTCATAGCTGCCCTGTCCGTTTCGGAACGGACGCATCGCATCATTGACCTCCGGACGGCCGTCCAGGCTGAGCACCACATTGTGCATCTCCTTATTAATAAAATCTATTGTATCATCATTTAAGAGCACACCGTTGGTGGTAATCGTAAACCGGAATATTTTGTCATGGGTCTTTTCCAGCTCCCGGCCATAAGCCACAAGCTGCTTCACCACTTCCATATTCATCAGCGGCTCTCCCCCGAAGAAATCTACCTCCAGATTCCTCCGGTTTCCGGAGTTCTCCACCAGGAACTTAAGGGCCTGTCTGCCCACCTCGTAGCTCATGATGGCACGGCGTCCCTTATATTCTCCCTCCTCCGCAAAACAGTATTTGCAGGCAAGGTTGCAGTCGTGGGCCACATGCAGACACAGCGCTTTTACAACCGTCGGCCTGTTCTTAAATGCCTCTATGTGAGGGCGGTATGTATCTTCTGTAAACAGGCTTCCCTGTTCCTTCAGCTCCTCTATTTCTTCCAGAGCCTCTTTCACCGCCTCTTCGTCAACTCTGTATCCCAGACGGGCCGCGCTGGCGTCATCCCCATACTTTTCCGTCATCTCCCGGATAATCTCGTCCCGGGATTTTTCTTTATATAATCCAATCATATCATAGACCAGCTCGTCTACAACATGAACGCTGCTGCTGTCCACATCCAGCACAATATGGTATCCATTATTAATAAACCGATGTATCACTCTTATACCCAAGCCTTTCTTGTTCCCGGCCTTCCCCGAACGGGAACAGGCCCAATACGTAATTTTCTCCTCCGCGAAAAAGGAGAGTCTGCACTCTCCTCCCTCTTTCAAATAATTCAATTATTTGGAATCTTATTTGTGCTCACAGGACTGATTTCCCACAGTGCAGGAAGTCTTGCAGGCAGACTGGCAGGATGTCTGGCACTCGCCGCAGCCACCTTTTTTAACGGTATCCTGTAAATTTCTGGAGCTTAAGGTTTTAATATGTTTCATTTCCATGCCCTCCTTTCAACACCAATTTCTATCTGACTTCTCTGCCGGAATTCCCGGTAGAGAAACTTCTATCGTTAGTAAGTATACCATACCGCCTCTCACTTGGAAAGACTTTTTTCCAGAGCGGCAAGTACCGTTTCCGGCACCTTCAGATTGCCTCTGCCCCGTCCCAGTTCCAGATCCGGCTTATTGGTGCCGTGAAAATCAGATCCCCCGGAAATCATCAGGCCATAGCGGTGGGCCAGCGTAAGCGCATATGCTTCATCCGCTGCAGTATTGGCAGAGTAAAGTGCTTCCAGTCCCATAAGCCCAGCCCCCTTAAGACGGACAATCAATGCTTCCAACTCTTTCCCCGCCAGCTTATAGATCAGCGGGTGAGCCAGAATCGGTATCCCTCCGGCCTCCCGTATCAGTTCAATCGCTTCCTCAGGCGGTATATATTTTCTCGCCGCAAAATAAGGTCCATCTGACCCCAAATATTTTTCGAACGCCTCTTTATTTGATTTTACATAACCCTTTTTCACCAGACAGGCTGCAAAATGGGCTCTGGTCACGGCAGTATTCTCCGGGACCTCTTTCAGGATCTCCTCCATGGAAATCAATATGCCCCCGGCGGCAAGTTTCCTCGCCATTTCCTCGTTCCGCGCATCCCGTCTGCCGCGCATTTTATCCAGGGCCTGACTTAAACGGCGGTTATCCGGATCAATAAAAAGGCCAAGCAAATGAATATCACGGTCCTTATATGCTACGGACAGCTCCACCCCGGGAATCACCCTTATGGACGCTCCCTTTTTGTTCCAGGCCTCCCCGGCTGCAAGCGCTTCTTTTACGCCTTCTATGCTGTCATGATCCGTCAGCGCGACAGCGCCAAGGCCCAGCTTTACGGCGTGATCAACCAGCCAGGCAGGAGTCATGGTCCCGTCTGAATAGACCGAATGTACATGAAGATCTATATATCTCATTCTTCATTTCCTCCCTTCCCATTCATTTCTTCACTTTCCCTGCATTTCTTTCTATGCTCTCCCCCGCATATTTTAAAGTTTCAAGACATACATTTTAAAAACAAAGGACGGGTTACCGATGTTTAAAAGATAGCCCGCTACGTGTTGGAGGTATTTATGAAAATAGTAAAAGGACTTATCACTTCCTACGTCATCAGTACGGTCCTGCTTCTGGTGCTGTCTCTTGTGCTGTTCAAATTCTCACCGGCAGAAGGAGTCATGCAGGGTCTTGTGTTCTTCACCTACTGGATCTCTACTTTTGCAGGCGGCCTGATCGTCGGCAACAAGTCACAGAACCGTAAATTCTTGTGGGGTCTTCTGACAGGAGTCATTTACTTTGCCTTCCTGATGCTGCTCTCCTTCTTATTAAAAGGCCAGGCATTTGCAGGAACCACAAACCCGTTTCTGGCAGCCCTCCTCTCCGCTCTGGGCGGTATGATGGGCGGCATGGCCGCAAAATAGCGGGTATACGTCTCATTCCAAAAGGAATCCTCTTCCTTACCATAACAGATTTCCCTCCGGAAAGCAAAAATGAACCATGTTAAATGGTTCATTTTTTCATTCGTTATTTATTTCTTTTTATCCTCTTTGGAATCCGTGGTCGTACCTGCACCATTTGGTTTTTCGATCTCCATGATAGCGGCTCTCTGCATCGGGATACGACAGTTCTTATTATTGCCGAACTCCACAATGACAACATCCTCCATCACATCAATCACAACACCATAAAAACCGCTGGATGTAAGCACACTGTCGCCAATTGCCAGAGTAGTTAACATCGCGTCATGCTGCTTCTGCTGTTTCTTCTGCGGACGGATCGCAATAAACCAGAACAGGGCACAGATAAATACAATATACCCCAACGTAAATAAAATACTGGATGCTCCGCTTCCCTGGGTAAGAAAAGGTAAATAATTCATTTGTTGTCTCCTCCTAAATAATATCAATCTAATTTATCAACTCCGATTAGTAGCATCGGTGTACAATCCCTTGTCCATCGATGCTATCGGTCAGTGATCTCCCTGGGCCATATTCTCCAGCTTCTGCTTTTTATACTCAGCAAACCGGTCTGTCCGGATGGCCTCCCTGATTTCTTCCATCATCTTATTATAAAAGTAAAGATTGTGCGTTACCAGCAGCCGCAGTCCCAGCATTTCCTTTGCCTTGAGCAGATGGCGGATATAGGCCCTGCTGTAATGACGGCACACCGGACACTGGCAGCCTTCTTCCAACGGCCTGTCATCCAGTTCATACTGAAGGTTCAGCAAATTCATCTTTCCATGATTCGTATAGGCATGACCGTGTCTGCCGTTTCTGGCCGGATAGACACAATCAAAGAAATCCACGCCTCGCTCCACTGCTTCCAGAATATTCGCGGGAGTCCCGACTCCCATCAGATACCGTGGTTTATTCCCGGGCAGATAGGGCACCGTCACATCCAGGATGTGATACATCTCCTCGTGAGACTCTCCCACCGCCAGCCCTCCAAGGGCATAACCATCCAGATCAAGCTCTGCAATCTGCTGCGCATGGGCGATTCGGATGTCCTCAAACGTCCCTCCCTGATTGATTCCGAAGAGCATCTGCTGCCTGTTGATCGTATCCGGAAGACTGTTCAGCCTCTCCATCTCCTTTTTACATCTGGCAAGCCAGCGGGATGTCCGGTCAACCGAGTTCTGCATGTACTCTCTCGTAGCCGGATGAGGCGGACATTCATCAAATGCCATCGCGATGGTAGATGCCAGATTCGACTGAATCTGCATGCTCTCCTCCGGACCCATAAAAATCTTTCTTCCATCAATGTGGGACTGAAAATAGACGCCCTCTTCCTTGATTTTGCGCAGGCCCGCCAGGGAAAACACCTGAAACCCGCCGGAATCCGTCAGAATCGGCCTGTCCCAGACCATAAACTTGTGAAGACCGCCCAGCTGCTTCACCACCTGATCGCCCGGGCGCACATGCAGGTGATACGTATTGGACAATTCCACCTGTGTTCCGATCTCCTTCAGATCCATAGTAGAAACTGCGCCCTTGATCGCCGCGGCCGTCCCTACATTCATAAAGACCGGCGTATGAATCACCCCATGCACCGTATGAAATTCGCCCAGCCTTGCCCGGCCTTCCTGATGAACCAGCTTAAACATTCTCAGTACCATACCTTACCATAAATTCTCATTAGGAACAAAGTGGGCAAGCCCACCTCAACACGCCTAACCCCTCAATCTTTGAGGGGCTTGCACACTTTGCGCGCCGAGCGTAGTCAGCTTAGCTGACTTTTTCCTCTTACGCGAGTGCGCATAGGATGTTATCTTATTAGATAGGAAAGTTTGGAAAACTTTCCTATCTAATAAGATAACATTTCAAGTATAGCGTCATTTAAACCTTTTTTCAAGACGAAAGCCAAAAATAACCCCCACTTTATAGAAGTTTAATGTTTCAAGCTGCAAGCCATGCACGGATAAACCTCAGAACCGGTCTGGAAAACTTGTTTTCCAGACCGGTTCTGAGGTTAGACGTATACGGCGACAGCCGTAAAGCGAGCAAGCATAGCACGCGAGCTTGCATGGCTTAACAGCCTATTAATACATATTTGGCCTCAGCCGTCTAACCTTCTTTTTCCCCTCCCTCTTGACAAGTTTACTTGTCGGCACTATACTGATTTTGCAAACAAAACTTGGCAACCTTAGGAGGTGCTGCAATGAATAAAGAAGAAATACTGGAAAAATCCAGACAGGAAAACAAAAATCAGGATATATTTGAAAAAGATGCCATCATCCGGGCAGGCGGAGTTGCAACTAAGGCAGGACTGCTGCTCTGCTGCCTGATCGCTGTTCTGGAAGTATGCCTGACAGGCAGTGTCAGTTTTGGTACCTGGACGATCTATTTTGGAATTCTTTGTACTACGTTTTTTACCAAATATCATATTCTGCACCGCCGACACGAGTTGATGGTGGCGGTTCTCTACCTGATGTTTGGACTTTGTTTTCTATCCCTATATATCATCCGGCTGGTGAGGTAGAAAAGTGAATGAAGAACTAAAACTCTACAATCATTTAAAGGATGCCAGACGAGAACGTGGTTTATCCCAGGCCGCCCTGGCCGAACTGGTGGGTGTATCCCGCAACACCATCAGTTCTATTGAGACAGGACAGTTTAATCCAACAGCAAAATTGGCCCTGATTCTGTGTATTGCCCTGGACAAAAAGTTTGAAGATCTCTTCTATTTTAAGTAGGTATCTTCTCCGAAACGCAATATTTTGCACTACATCTAGTGTTTAAAAAATATTTTTATACTTTATATAGACATCAGGAATCATTACTGTTATAATCTAACCATACTACTAATTATCCATGGGAGGAAAGACAGCAATGACGATGAAAGTAATCAAGCGGGATGGACGGGAAGTAGAGTTTGACCGTAATAAAATTATACTGGCAATTCAGAAAGCCAACTTCGGGCTGCTGCCGGAAGAACAGGTTAGCGCTGAACGTATCGAAGAAATTGTCACCGGTATCGAGCACCGGGGACTGGACCATATGCAGGTAGAACAGATTCAGGATATTATTGAACAGCAGCTGATGGCAGACCGGAAGTTTGTGCTGGCGAAAAAATACATACTCTACCGCTACAACCGGGCCATGGTGCGGACCGCCAACACCACCGACGAGTCTATTCTCAGCCTGATCAAAAACAGCAATAAGGATGTGCAGGAGGAAAATTCCAATAAAAATGCCGCAGTTGCTTCCACACAGCGGGACCTGATCGCCGGAGAGGTTTCCAAAGACCTGACCAGGCGTATTCTGCTCCCCGAAAAAATATCAAAGGCACACGATGAG
Source organism: Anaerolentibacter hominis (assembly GCF_032380675.1). Taxonomy (NCBI): domain Bacteria; kingdom Bacillati; phylum Bacillota; class Clostridia; order Lachnospirales; family Lachnospiraceae; genus Anaerolentibacter; species Anaerolentibacter hominis. The sequence continues at coordinate 590,581 of NZ_JAWDIX010000001.1, read as the reverse complement.
GGCGTTCTGCATTTTCATGATGCAGACTATTTTCTCCAGCCCATCTTCAACTGCTGCCTGATCAATATCAAGGATATGCTGGAACACGGCACAGTGATGAACGGCAAGCTAATCGAAAGCCCCAAGAGTTTCCAGGTGGCCTGTACGGTTATGACTCAGATCATCTCTGCCGTAGCCAGCAGCCAGTACGGCGGCCAGTCAGTGGATGTCCGCCATCTGGGCAAATATCTGAGGATCAGCAGGGATAAACATCTGGCCCATTTCCGTGAAATCTTCGGGGATAAGCTGACCAGAGAAGAAATTAATGAGCTGGTGGCAGACCGTGTAAGAGACGAGCTCCGCTCCGGTGTACAGACGATTCAATACCAGATCAACACACTGATGACTACAAACGGACAATCGCCTTTTGTGACTCTGTTTCTGAATCTGGATGCAGAAGATGAGTATCTGGAAGAGAACGCCATGATAATAGAAGAAATCCTTCGTCAGCGTCTGGAAGGTATCAAAAATGAGCAGGGTGTCTATGTCACTCCGGCATTCCCAAAGCTGATCTATGTGCTGGACGAACACAACTGCCTGAAGGGCGGCAGATTTGACTATATTACACGGCTGGCAGTAAAATGTTCCTCCAAACGGCTCTATCCGGATTATATTTCCGCAAAGAAGATGCGGGAAAACTACGAGGGAAATGTATTCAGCTGTATGGGCTGCCGCAGCTTCCTCTCTCCGTGGAAGGACGAAAACGGGGAATACAAATTCGAAGGCCGTTTCAATCAGGGGGTTGTCAGCCTGAATCTTCCCCAGATCGGAATCATCGCAAAAGGAAATGAAGAGGTATTCTGGCAGCTGCTGGACGAACGGCTGGCGCTCTGCTATGAAGCGCTCATGTGCCGCCACCGTGCGCTGGAGGGGACTCTCTCCAACGTAAGCCCCATCCACTGGCAGTATGGCGCGATTGCCAGACTGGAAAAGAATGAACCGATTGACAAGCTCCTTCACGACGGATATTCGACCATCTCTCTTGGTTACATCGGCCTCTATGAGCTGACTAAGCTCATGAAGGGTGTCAGCCATACCCAGCCGGAAGGAAAAGACTTTGCGCTTCGTGTCATGAACTATATGCGCCAGGCCACCGATCGCTGGAAACAGGAAACAGGAATTGGATTCGGTTTGTATGGTACGCCTGCAGAATCTCTCTGCTACCGGTTTGCCAGAATCGACGAAAAGCGCTTTGGTTCTATCCCGGATATCACGGATAAAGGGTACTATACCAACTCCTATCATGTGGATGTCAGAGAGAAAATTGATGCGTTTTCCAAATTTACATTTGAGAGCCAGTTCCAGAAAATATCCTCCGGCGGTGCTATCTCCTATGTGGAGATCCCCAACATGCGCCATAATTTGGAGGCTCTGGAGGAAGTGGTCAAATTTATCTACGACAACATCCAGTATGCGGAGTTTAATACCAAGTCAGATTACTGCCACGTGTGCGGATATGACGGAGAAATTGAAATCAACGATGACCTGGAATGGGAATGTCCGCAATGCGGTAATAAAGATCATAATAAAATGAATGTAACCCGCAGAACCTGCGGTTATCTGGGAGAGAACTTCTGGAACGTAGGAAAAACCAAAGAAATCAAGCAGCGGGTACTGCATCTGTAAGAGCGAAGAATGAATAAGGAAGAATGAAGAATTCGTCCTTATTAACCAGAAAGGGCAAATCATTGAATTACGCTGATATAAAACAATATGACGTGGCAAATGGGCCGGGTATCCGGGTATCCCTGTTTGTCAGCGGCTGCACCCGCGGCTGCAAGAACTGTTTTAACCGGGAGGCCTGGGATTTTAATTACGGTCAGCCCTTCACGGACCTTGAAATCGACCGGATTATTCAATATTTGAAACCGGATTATGTGGCCGGCCTGACCCTGCTTGGCGGCGAACCTTTTGAACACGACAACCAGACCGGGCTGCTGCCCCTGCTGCGCAAGGTCAAAGAGGTCTATCCGGACAAAACTATATGGTGCTTTTCCGGATATGATTTTGAAACCGATATTCTGGGAAGGATGCTGCCGGAATGGCCGGAGACGAAAGAATTCCTCTCCTTTCTGGATGTGCTGGTGGATGGGCGTTTCGTGGAAGAGCTCAAGAGCCCCTCTTTGGTTTTTAAAGGCTCCTCCAATCAGAGAACCATCCTGGTTCAGGAGTCGTTAAGCGAGGGCAGTCTGGCTCTGTGGGAGCCCAGGCGCTCTTAGTAAGAAGCTGCCCAGCTTATGGTATACGGTTATTGCTGTTCAGTTTATGAAAGATTCAAAGATCATTCACAATTTCTTAAGACTCTCCACAAGGTATTTTCACATTTATGGGTTATGATGTAACCATAAAAGAAAAGGAGCCGGCGAAAACCAATCGTGCGCACAATCTTTTGCCGGTTCCGACTAAAAACAATTCCAGCCTGCAACAGCAGATGGATTTATATACATACTCTAATCCTGCTCTTTCCGTTTTGGTGATTTCCAAAGCGGAAAGAGGCATGTTTACTGACCGCTGCGGCACATCATGTGTTTGCAGCTTTTTTTATCAGACATTGTATAGGTATGGTATAATACTAATGTATAAACCTAATTTGTAAGGAGGAGAATTTATGTGGTTTTGGTGGTTCATGTTTGGTTATGATTTATTAATTCCGTTGTTGATGATATTATGCGGACGAATTATGTGGAAGCATCCTCCGAAAAATATAAACAGTCTAATCGGATATCGAACGCGTCGTTCCATGCAAAATATGGACACATGGGTTTTTGCTCATAATTATAGCGGGAAGCTTTGGTGGAAAATAGGTTGGATTATCCTGCTTCCGTCAATCATTGTCCATATACCGGTCTATGGAGCTTCAGATAATGTTATCGGAATTTTCAGTATTATTCTATTAACCATTCAAACAGCCATTATAATAGGTGCTATCTTCGCAACCGAGAAGGCATTAAAAGCATTTACAGATGAGGAAATGCCCAGATAGATTTTAATGAGTTTAGTAGTTATAAGGCCCCTTTGGGGAAGATAAAAAGCAGCAGAAAGAATAAGAATGAATTCTTCCGCTGCTTTTTTTAATTATGTCTTGTCAAATACCCATCAATATCCTGATGCTTCCTCATTCTTTGCCAGCTTTACGATTCGGCTGGTGCCAAGTCTGGATGCTCCCAGTTCGACAAAACGGAATGCGTCGTCAAAGGATGCAATTCCGCCGGCCGCTTTAATGCGTACATCTTTACCAACATGCTCCGCAAAAAGAGCCACATCTTCAAAGGTCGCTCCCGCCGTGGAAAATCCAGTGGATGTCTTAATGAAATCGGCGCCGCTTTCTGTTACGATCTCACACATCTTAATCTTTTCTTCGTCGGTCAGCAGACAGGTCTCTATAATCACTTTCAGAATTTTCGATCCGCATGCTTCTTTCAGGGCTTTGATTTCATTTTTCAGGTAATCGTAATCTTTTTCCTTTAATGCTCCGATATTGATCACCATGTCAATCTCGTCCGCTCCATTTGCCAGGGCATCTTTTGTCTCGAATACCTTTACAGCAGTGGTATTGTAACCGTTCGGGAAACCGATTACCGTACATACAGCCATCTTGTCCCCTACATATTCTTTCGCTCTCTTTACAAAGCTGGGCGGAATACAGACAGATGCGGTCTGATATTTGACAGCGTCGTCACAGATCACCTTAATCTCATCCCAGGTTGCGGTCTGTGTCAGCAGTGTATGGTCCACCTTATTAAATACGTCTTTTTTCTCCATTGATTTATCACTCCTTTTTATTCTCGCCGGCTGTTTTCTGCGCCGGCATTCCGATCCTGTCAACGGCTTCAATCCAGCCGAATTTCATTCTCTTATGTATTATTTTGTTATTGCCCGCATTCATAGTTTACCTTAAATTTTCCAGGATGTAAACGCTATCATGATAACGGGCTGCTGCAAAAAGGATTCTTCTGCAACAGCCGGTTATTATTTTACTAAGCATGGGGTTTGGTTATTTTTCTGAACTTTGGCCTATTTCAAGAGACCAAAGTCTTTATAATACTGCATCTGCTCATCCACATTGTCTTTATTGATTACGTGGGGATCAAATTTGACCAGTACATGTTCATTGATTACATCGCTCGTACCGGCTTTGAACTCGTCAAACTCTTTGAGTACCTGGCTGGCAAACCGGGTGGCATCCTGAAGGGCGGAAGCTCTCATCTGTCCTTTCTGGATATAGGTACAGGCATCGGTCAGAGCGTCAATTCCATAAATGTACATGTTATCCCAATCAGAAAATCCCGCGGTCAGAAGGGATTCTACAGCGCCGGAAGCCATAGCGTCGTTGCTGGCCAGCACGCCGTCGATATGATCAAATGCCTGCTGCCAGTCATCCATTTTCTTCATGGCGATATCTTTATTCCAGTCGGCATGCTGAGAATCAAGCACTTCGATATCCGGGCGTTTTTCTTTTAAGACATCCAGGAAGCCCTGATTTCTGTCGATGGTGTTCTGCTTTCCCGCGAGCCCAAGCAAAATAACTATCTTTGCGTTCTGCGGCAGGTCTTCTGCTGCCTGCTCCGCTACCACCTTGCCCATTTCATACTCGTTGCAAACCAGACATCTGGCTAATTCCTCTTCATACATATATTCATATCCGGAACCAGCGATATGATAAAAGATTCCTCCCGCATCCTGGAGATTCTTGATCGCATTCCTTGCATCCATTTTCGGAGACTGGGAAACCACCAGATCGTAACCAGCTTCGGTAACATTTTCCATGATTGTCAGGAATTTTCCCTCATCATTTTCATAGTCAAACGCGTCAATGGTGATATTGGGATGACGGGTAGCTTCCTCCTGGAATACAGTGGAGAGCAGAGCACCGTACATATCCTGCATCTTGGTAACAATAGCCACTTTATATTTCTCTTCCCCTGTTCCGTCCGCTTGTTTTCCCTCATCTTTTCCGCAGCCGGTCAGACATCCCATTGCCAGTGCCAGAACCAGAATCAGTGCCATAAACTTTTTGCTCATCTTTTTCATCTCTTGTTTACATGCATTTTGTAAAACGCTTTACAAAACTGCCCATATATTATGACTGAAGGAACTACACGGGCCGCATGTTCTCCTCCTTCATTTTATCCCTTCAGCCTTATGTACAAATTTATCTTCCAAGTTTCTTTCTCTTGGAGACCACGTCAATCGTAACCGCAAATAGAATAAGGCCTGCATTGATTACCTGCTGTACATAGGAGTCAACCGCCTTCAGATTCAGGATGTTGCTGATTACGCCCATAATAAATGCGCCAATCAGGGCCCCGGATGCTTTTCCTACGCCGCCGCCGAAGGAGATACCTCCTACAACCGCCGACGCAATTCCCTGACCTTCAAATCCCACGCCGGCACCGGGAGCTCCGGAATTTAATCTGGAAGCAAATAAGAAGCCGGCGAAACCAATAAAGATTCCGGATATCAGATAGGCTACAACTGTATTTTTCTCTACGTTTATTCCTGCTGCCCTTGCCGCTTCCTTGTTGCCGCCCATTGCATAGAAGCTGCGGCCCAGTCTGGTCTTTGCCAGCAGAATCCAGAAGCATACAAACACCGCCAGCATGATCAGAATAGAAATCGGAATGCCAAATATATGAGCCTGTCCCAGAATATTGAATTTGTCACCTGTCAAAGTAATAATAAGGCCTCCGGTGTAGATAAAGCAGATACCCCGGATCGCCATCTGCATAGCCAGTGTAACAATATAATGATGCAGACCCAGATAGGCGACAAAGATACTGGAGAATAAGCTGACTGCCATGGACACTACGATGGATGCAAGCAGCCCCAGTACAATACTATTGGTTGCCACGCATACATTTAAGCCTACCAGCCCTGCCAGGCACATGGTAGAGCCGGCAGAAAGATCGGTCCTGCCGTTAATCAGAAGAATGCCTTCTGCAAAAGCAATCAGGGCGATTGCTACCGTCTGACGGCCGATATTTAACAGATTGCTGCTGGTAAAGAACTTATTACTCACAAAGGAACAGATTACAAGCAGCAGTAAAAATACAACGATAATGCCATTCTGTCCGGCAAGTGCTTTCAGCCGAGACCCGGCACTGCCCTCATTCTTCTTTCCCATTCTTATTCTCCTCCCGTCGCATAGTTCATAATAACTTCCTGATTAAATTCGTCTCTCGCCACCTCGCCCTGGATACGCCCCTCGCAGACCACATAGATCCGGTCGCACATCCCAAGCAGTTCCGGTAATTCCGAAGAAATCATTATAATTGAAATTCCTTCTTCTATCAGCTCGTTCATAATCTTATAGATTTCATATTTCGCACCGATGTCGATTCCCCTCGTAGGCTCATCCAGAATCAGCAGCCTGGGTCCGGCCATCAGCCACTTGGCAAAAACAACCTTCTGCTGATTGCCTCCGCTTAAGGCATAAAGCTGTGTATCCATGCCCGGCGCCTTGATGCGCATACGGTCAAAGTAGTACACGACCTCCTGATCCATTTTCTTATCCTGTACAAAGCCCCAGCGGGAACAGCGTTTCAGGGACGCCACCACTATGTTGTCCTTGATCGAGGCAAGCGGCGCAAATCCATATTTTCTTCGGTCCTCTGTCACCATCATGATGCCGTTGTCAATCGCTCTGGACACCGAGCTGAAATCAATTTTGCTTCCATTTATATAGACTTCTCCGCTGTCACATGGGTCCAGGCCGGAGATTGCTCTCACGATCTCGGTTCTGCCTGCCCCCACCAGCCCTGCCAGTCCGACAATTTCGCCCTGGCGCACATTGAAGCTGATATCCTGATAAAGCTTTCCGCAGCTTAAGTTTTTCGCCTCGAAGTAAATATCTCCGATCTTGGATTCTCTCGTCGGATACACATCGGAAATGGTTCTGCCCACCATGAGAGAGATTAATTCATCCCTGGTCACTTCGTCGGCCCGCATTGTCTTCACACTTCGTCCATCCCGCATTACGGTGATATCGTCACTCAGTTCAAATATCTCGTCCATTTTATGAGATATGTACAGGATGGTGTAGCCTTTTTCCCTCAGAGCCCTTATCTTGTCAAATAATCTTGCCGTCTCATGCTGGGTCAGGGAGGAGGTGGGCTCATCCATTATAATGATCTGCGCGTTGGCGGAAGTAGCCTTGATGATTTCCAGCAGCTGTATGTCGGAAATGGAAATATCCTTTAACAGAGTTTTGGGAGAATACGGAATTCCTTCCTCCTCCAGGATAGCTTTCGTTTCCCTGGTCACTCTCTTCCAGTCGATAAAACGGGTTCCCTTTATCAGCGGCTGTTTGTTCAGTACAAAATTTTCCTCTATCGTCATATTGGGACAAAATGCCAGCTCCTGATGAATCATCGCGATCCCAAGACTTGCCGCCATTTTAGGATTCCGGATTTCCACTTCTTTGCCGTCAATCAGGACCTCCCCGCCGTCGGCATGGTAGATGCCGTCAAGAATCTTCATCATTGTAGATTTCCCGGCTCCATTTTCCCCCACGATCGAGTGAACCTTGCCCCGGCGCACATTGATTGTCACGTCGTCCAGTGCCTTAACTCCCGGGAAAACCTTAGTAATATGGGAAAGCTGCAGCTTATAGTCATTCTCCGTACCCGCCTGCATGTTACGTCACCGCCCTTCTTTTAGCTATTATTAATCATCGCATACGATGGAAAAACCTGCATTTCTGGCCTTTTCATAGTCGAAGATATCTTCCAGATGCATCAGATGAACCTTTTTCCTCTGTTCTGGTGTAAACTCTTTTGTAAATTCCACCAGCTTCTCAAACTGGGTATGAACAACTGCCTTGGGATTCATACTCACCTCATGATAAACATGGGTATACTTGTCTATGTCCATAAGTTTTGGATTGATGCGGCTGGAATCTCCGCTGTAGAACAAGTGAAATTTTCCCGGCGCCTCCATATCAAATCCATACATATCTTCTCCGAATATGGGTTCATGCTGCGTCCGTTCAAAGGAATAGAAGAGTTTCTCTTTTGGATCATCTAATTGGACTTCCCCCTCGACGTCGGTGCAGAATGTATATTTGTCACGTGTAACTCCCTGCATTTCAATAAAATCCTGGAGCTTGGGGTTGGGGAAATGTACCCAAATCTTATCTGGCTTATGCCGGTAGACCGTACTGTAAAGACAGAGAACCGCATTGGCCAGCCCGCCCACATGATCTCCGTGCATGTGAGTAATAAAGAAGTGGACCTGTGTCATACCCTCGAAAATGTTTTTTTCCAGCATCTTTGGCAGCACATCTCCGCCCTGGTCAAACACAATTACATCTGTTCCAATTTGAAAAAACGCACTGTTGCAGCCTAATTTCGTATTAAAGGCACTGCCATATCCAAAAAATCGTAACATTCTAATCCTCTCTCCCTTTCATTCCATCTGAAATGCTCTATTATTTGTAACATTTATTGTTATCAAGCAAGCTATTGCATCCGGAATTCATGCTTTTTTGTAACTTTTTGTTGTATTCACACCTATTTTTTATTATATTATAACATTTTTCTCATGTTTGCAACACTTTTATGTTATATTATTAATGATTTTGCCATAATAATTTGTTATAATAACATACTCAAACATAATATTGCAATTTTTAACATAAAAGTGTTATAATACTAACAGTTCTTAATTTGACAAGCTCTTTGAAAAGTTTTATCCTATGGGTATATTGATAGTAATAGTTCTGTTTTGCCTCTGATAACGCGGCTTGGTAACAGCATATATGGACAGATACGGGCAGTCCTCAGTCAAACGAACTATTCAAACTTATGATACGCACCAGGGAAGGAGAGATATGGCTTGTATGCGCAAAGTCATATGAAAGAAAGATGAACAAACGCTATAATCGAATTAACCGGATTTTGGAGATTATCAAAGATAAAGGCGGCAGCACCGTACGGGAACTGGCTGAAGAGATGAATGTATCAGAGATGACAATCCGCAGGGATTTAAAACTGCTCACGGAAGAGAATGCAATCAATACGGTACATGGGGCCGCATTTTTTAATCCTGGTTATACAAACAGTTCAGACAGCGACTACAGTTTGACACATGCGCAGATTTCCATGAATGAGGAAAAAGAACGAATAGGGAGGCTGGCGGCTTCACTGATTGAAGAAGATGAAGTCATCGTAATAGACACCGGTACCACTACCGAAAAGCTGGCCGCTGCCCTGAATTATAATCTGAAAGCAACCGTGATCTGCTACAATCTGAACATTCTCAACAGTGTTGCTTCGATGCCGAATATCACACTGGCCTTTGCCGGAGGATATTATCATCCAAATACCCAGATGTTTGAGAATCCTGAGGGGATAGCCTTTCTCCGCTCTCTGCGGGCCACGAAGATATTTATTTCCGCGGCAGGCGTACATGAAGAGCTGGGAATCACATGCGCCAACAATTATGAAGTCCCTACAAAGCAGGCAGTTCTGGCCTCTGGTATGGAGAAGATACTTCTGGCCGACTCTTCCAAGTTTGGGACGGTAAAATCATCTTATTTTGCCGTACTCAAGGATTTTGATACTGTCATTACAGACAGCGCTCTGCCGGAGGAATGGCAGGAACGGATAAAGGAAATGGGGATTCGGCTGTTCATGGCATAGCTGCTTGTGCTGCCTTCCGGTACTTCGTTGATATGGGAGCATTTGCTCCAGAATGGAGGTTATTATGAGCACGATACGATGTTTTAAACCAGGCGAACGTATCACGGCCAGGGAGGTGGCCCAGACAATTGACCACTCTCTTCTCCGCCCGGATATCACGGTCCAGGAGCTGATCGAAGGATGCGAACTGGCGAAAGCGTATGAATGTATTTCCGTCTGCGTAAGGCCGTCCGATCTTCCGGTCGCCTGCCGGGTACTGGAGGATTCCGGTGTTTTAGTTACCACGGTGATTGCTTTCCCGCATGGTACCGCAACCACAGAATCAAAACTTTTTGAGGTGGAGGACGCCATCGCAAAAGGCGCCGTAGAAGTAGATGTGGTCATGAACGTCGCCCGCTTTTTATCCGGGGAATATGATTACGTGGAAAATGAATTAAAGCTGCTCTGTGAGGCGGCTCATGAAAGAAATGTCCATTTAAAGGTAATCTTTGAAAATTACTATCTGACTGCAGAGCAAATTGTAAAGGCCTGCGAAATTGCAGAGCGGGCCGGTGTGGATTTTGTAAAGACATCCACCGGTTACGCTCCAGGCGGCGCCAAAATAGAAGATCTGAAGACAATGCGTTCCTCCTGCAGCCCGAAGGTAAATGTAAAGGCGGCCGGCGGAGTCCGCACACTGGACGCCGCTCTTGCTGTATTGGCAACGGGTACCATCCGCATTGGAACCAGGAGTACAGAAACAATTCTGGAGGAAGCAAGGAAGCGCGAAAAAGAAGGCACTTTGATTTTACCTTCCGAGATCTGATTTACTACAGAACAAAGTGGGCAAGCCCATAGTGGCTCCCCTAACCCTTCAATCTTTGAGGGGCTTGTACGCTTTGCGCGCCGAGCGTAGTCAGCTTCGCTGACGTTCTCCTCTTACGCGAGTGTGCATAGAATATTTTTATTACATACGAGGAAAGTTTGGAGAACTTCCTTGTGTAATAAAAAAGTTGCTGCAGCCTGTTGGCTGCAGCAACTTTTTTCTTGCTATTTCACCGGAATAAAGTTCTTTGCATTATGAAAGCAGATGTCCTGAACAATTTTGCCCAGGGTGTCCATATCCGCCGGATACTCCCCGTTTTCAACCAGCTCACCGATCAGGTTGCAGAGAATCCTCCGGAAGTATTCATGTCTCGGGTAAGACAGAAAGCTTCTGGAATCCGTCACCATACCGGTAAATTTAGAAAGCATACTGTCCGTCATCACGGTGCGCATCTGCTCCTCCATGCCGTATTTGTGATCCAGGAACCACCAGGCGCTTCCCATCTGCATCTTTCCGGGAATACCATCCCCCTGAAAATTTCCCAGCATGGTGGCAATCATATAGTTATCTCTGGGATTTAAGCTGAACAGGATCGTCTTGGGCAGCTCTCCATTTTTATCCATAGCATCCAGCAGCTTTGACAGAGCCGGCGCATAGTTATAATCATTAATGGAATCAAATCCCGTATCCGGTCCCAGCTTTTCAAACATCCGGCTGTTGTTGTTCCGCAGGGCAGCCACATGGATTTCCATAGCCCAGTCGTATTTCTTATACTCCGCGGCCAGGAACAGCATAAGATTCGTCTTATATAAATCCTGCTCCCGTACACTCAGCGCCTCTCCCTTTCTGCCCTTCTGGAACACAGCTTCCGCCTCGCTCTCGCTGCCCTCCTCATAAGGGATATAGTTAAAGGCATGATCGCAGGCTCCGCAGCCCATCTCATTGAAAAACGCAATCCGCTTCTTCAGCGCATCTTTAAAATCCTGGTATGTATCAATCTCCATCTGTGCAGTTGCGGCAAGGTTCGTTACATATTCCCCAAATGCTCCGTTTTCCGGCTGGAGAGCCTTGTCCGGCCGCATGGCGGGCACAACCTTAGTCTTCATCTTCCCTTCCTGCCGGATCTTCTGGTGATATTCCAGCGTATCCGCAGGATCGTCCGTAGTACAGACCGCATATACATTAGAGCGCTCAATCAACCCTCTGGCCCTAAACTCCTCCGTCGCCAGGGCGGCATTGGTTTTTTCCCATATTTCATCCGCCGTCTCCGGGCTCAGGGGTTTCGTGATTCCGAAAAACCTTGCCAGCTCCAGATGAGTCCAATGATAGAGCGGATTGCCCAGCAGATATGGCATCGTCTCCGCCCATTTCAAAAACTTCTCATAGTCCGAAGCATCTCCGGTAATATATTTTTCATCAATGCCCATGGTCCTCATCTGACGCCACTTATAATGGTCGCCTCCCAGCCACACTTCCGTGATCGAGGCAAACTGCTTATTCTCCCAGATTTCCTTCGGGCTTAAATGGCAGTGGTAATCATAGATCGGCATATCCTTTGCATAATCTTCATACAGCTTAACAGCCGTCGGATTGGACAGCAGAAAATCTTTGCCCATAAATTCCTTCATCGTTACGTCCTCCTTCTATAGTGTAACACCGTTCTTAAACAGCGCAATTTCTTTATAACCATACTCTTCATTGCGGGTGTGCACCTTGCCCGAGGCCAGCTTTAACAGATATTCAAACAATTCATCCGCCGCTTCCTCAAAGTCTTTTCCCTCCAGAATCACTCCTGCATTGTAGTCAATCCAGTGTTTCTTTCTCTCATACAGCCTGCTGTTGGAAGAGATCTTTACCGTAGGAACCGCTCCCCCGTAAGGGTTGCCCCGGCCTGTTGTAAAGAGGATGATCTGCGCGCCGCTGGCTGCCAGATTTGTGCAGGAAACCAGGTCGTTGCCCGGTCCCGTAAGGAGATTCAGGCCGTTCTTTACCGCCTGCTCCCCAAGGGCAAGCACATCCACCACAGGGGCTTTCCCTCCCTTCTGGATACAGCCAAGAGACTTTTCTTCCAGGGTACTGATACCGCCTTTTTTATTCCCCGGAGACGGATTTTCATAGATCGTCTGATGGTGGTCCATAAAATACTGCTTAAAGTTATTGATCAGCCCGACTTCCTTCTCAAATACTTCCTTGTCCACCGCCCGGTCCATTAAAATCGTTTCCGCTCCGAACATCTCCGGCACCTCGGTAAGGATTGTCGTCCCCCCGTAGGCCGTCAGCTTGTCATTGATCCTGCCGCAGAGGGCGTTGGCGGTAATGCCCGAAAAGGCGTCGGAGCCGCCGCATTTAAACCCAATCACCAGTTTAGATGCGTCCACCGGTTCCCGGTGAAACCCGGCTGCATAGTCAGCCAGGGAACGGAGAAGCTCCATTCCCTCCTCATACTCATTTTCCGCTTCCTGCGTGACCAGGAATTTAACCCGGTTTTTATCGTAATCTCCAAGGAACGGGAGAAAGGTTTCCAGGTTGTTATTTTCACAGCCAAGGCTTAAAATTAATACCCCGCCCGCGTTGGGATTTTCAATCAACCCCTTTAACAGAATTCTGGTCGTTGTCAGGTCGTCTCCCATCTGGCTGCAGCCGTAAGGGTGCGTATAAGCACAGACCCCGTCCACTTTGTCCCCCAGGGCCTCCCCCGCCTGTTTTTCCAGAATCTTGGCCGTGGTATTCACGCAGCCCACCGTAGGAATGATCCACAGCTCATTGCGTATACCTACTCTTCCGTCCGGTCTTACGTACCCGTCAAATTTTGCCCCTGCCGGCTGGCCGCTCTCTCTTTTGAATCCGCCGCCATAGCTGTAATTTAGCACGCCTTCCAGATTGGTCTTCAAATTATGTGTATGAATATGATTTCCCTTTTTTATATCACACAGCGCATGCCCGATGGGATGCCCATATTTAATTATGTTATCCCCTTCCTGCAGATCCTTTAATGCCACCTTGTGGCCAAAGGGCAGCGGATCTGTCAGAGTGACAGTCTCACCGTTCAGTTCCAGAACCTCCCCTGCCGGAAAATCTTCCAGGGCTACGGCCACACTGTCCTCAGGCATAATCTGTATCAGCTTCTTTTTTTCCATTTTCCCGAACCTTTCTCCGCCGGCGGCATTTGCACACCGCCCGGTTATCCTCTACAGAATGTCCTGAATTACATCCGCAATATTGCTGGTTTCCATCATAGACAAATACCCGGCCACCGCATCTGCAAGTCCTTCCACCTCTGTTAAATCCCTGCCGCTCCAGAAGCTCTCATTGGAGAGCACCGCTGCTGCGATGGTAACCGGGGTTCCGATCTCCCAGACCTTTGAGAAAAAGTCCAGAACTTCCGCATCATCCCGGATCTGATATTTGGTGCCGTCCGCCCGGCAGCCCATATAGACGCCGTCCTCCATCCTGCCCTGATAGAACTTGATGAAGGCAGCCAGCGAGAAGGTGAGAAGCTTCGGCAGTTTTCCCATCCGCTCCACATAGGCCAGCAGGGATGGAAGACATCTGGCATTAAATTTCGAACAGGAATTCAAAGAGATATCCAGAAGATTGTGCTTAATATACGGGTTAGCAAACCGCGCTCCCACCGCTCCTGCAAATTCTTCCAGTTCTTCCTTCGGCAGGTCAAGCGTAGGAATAATCTCCTGAAACAGCATCTTATCCAGATAAGTTTTGAACAAATTATCGTTCATAAGATCCAGAACAATATTATGGCCGGAGAGGTAGGCCGCCAGAACCGTACCGGTGTGGCCGCCGTTTAATATGCGGACCTTTCTGGTTCTATAAGGCGTCACATCCTCCGTCCAGATCACGTTGCCTCCGTGCTTATGGATCGGCAGAATATCAGACCATTCTTTTTTACCCTGGATCACCCACAGGTTAAAAAGTTCGCTGGTCACAATTACATTATCTTCATAGCCAAGCTTCTGTGCAAAGGCTTCTGCCTCATCCCTGGGATATCCGGTCACGATCCGGTCTACCAGAGTGCTGGTAAAGTGATTATCCTCATCCACCCAGCGGATGAACTCCGGTCCCAGATCCCATTCCGCCGCATATTGCAATACGATCCTTTTTAAGTTCTCGCCGTTGTGGTCAATCAGCTCTACCGGGAGGAAGAGCAGCCCCCGTGCAGGGTCTCCGTTAAAAGCTTTGTATCTTTCATAAAGAAAAGCAGTCACCTTGGCCGGGAAAGAAGCCGGCGGAGCATCGTCAAGCTTATCTCCTTCCCTGTAGGCAATCCCCGCCTCCGTGGTGTTGGAGATAACCACCTCAAGATCTGCGCTTCTGGCCAATTCCATCAGCGCCTCATAGTTTTCATAGGGATTGATGCACCTGGACACCGATGTGATCTTCTTCGTCTTCTCAACCGGCTCTCCATCCTCAATCCCTCTCATCACCAGCGTGTAAACTCCATCCTGGCTGTTGATAACTTCGCCCATACCCTGGGCAATCGGCTGGCACAGCACAACACTGCCCTGATAGTCCCCCGCCTCGTTGGCATTGTCAATCATCCAGTCCGCGAAAGCCCGCAGGAAATTCCCTTCTCCAAATTGCAGAATTTTCTCCGGGTAATTCCCGTATACCTTTTCCACTGTTTCGTTTACCTTCTTCATCTTCCCGATACCTTCCCCTTCACTATTTTAATCCGTATGAGAAGGAGCTGCGGCAAACAAACGATTTGCAGCAACTCCTTCCAGACCGGCTTCTACCATCCGGTATCCTTTTATTATCTCTGTACACGTCCGGAGCCATCGCCGCCGGCAAGTTTTAATACTTCATCTACCGATACGTGGTTTACATCGCCCTCGATAGAATGTTTCAGACAGCTTGCAGCAACCGCAAACTCAATCGCATCCTGAGGCGCGAACTGGTTCATCACCGCATAGATCAAACCGCCGCCGAAGCTGTCGCCGCCGCCCACACGGTCTACAATATGAATCAGATAGTTTTTACTGAAGTAATAGTCATTTCCATCATAGAGCATAGCAGCCCAGTTATTATCGTTAGCGGAGATAGAGCCTCTCAGGGTAATCGCCACCTTGGAGAATCCAAACCGGTCTGCAAGCTGTTTTGCCACATCCTTGTATCCCTCGTGGTTTAACTTGCCGCCCGCAATATCCGTATTGGCAGCTTTGATGCCGAATACATCGCTGGCATCCTCTTCATTGGAAATGCAGACATCCACATATTTGCACAGCTCACCCATAACCTGCCCTGCTTTTTCCCTGCTCCAGAGATTCTTCCGGTAATTTAAATCACAGCTTACCGTCACGCCCTTTGCCTTTGCCGCCTTGCAGGCTTCCAGGCAGACTGCTGCAGCTTTGTCGCTGATAGCCGGTGTAATTCCGGTAAAATGGAACCACTCTGCGCCGTCAAAAATCTTATCCCAGTCAAAGTCATTCACATCCGCTTCTGCAATTGACGAGTGAGCCCGGTCATAGATAACCTTTGACGGTCTCTGGGAAGCGCCTTTTTCCAGGAAATAAATACCTACCCGGTCGCCGCCCCGGACGATATCGCCGGTGTCCACGCCGAACTGACGCAGAGAATTCACAGCCGCCTGACCGATCTCATGCTTCGGCAGCTTGGTCACAAATTTTACGTCCATTCCGTAATTTGCAAGGGATACCGCCACGTTGGCCTCCCCGCCGCCATAGGTTGCTCCCAGACTCTGTGCCTGAACAAAACGATAATAGCCTTCCGGAGCCAGTCTCAGCATAATCTCTCCAAATGTAACTACTTTTCCCATAATAATCTCCTTCTTTTTCTTCATCCTTTATTCTGCGCACCAAGTGCGCTTGTACACCAAAGTGCGCTTGTACACTAAGGTGATGATATACATAACGAATCAGCCGGAAATCCCCTCTGAAAAGGTCTGTTTTCCGGCATAAAACGGATATGCTGTCACAGATTTTTAAATCCCTCCGGCATCAGCCGGTGTGTATCGGCCGCAATCCCAAACGGCCCATCTTTTCGGGAGGTAATTCGGCAAAATGAGTATCTGCAACAGCACGTCCCAGTTGTTCCGCAATATGAAACTCATTTTCATATTGTGGTATTAACTTAGTTTGATTATAGGCGGCCTCCCTTTTATTGTCAAGAACAAAAGTCCTTGTTTTTCCAAAATATCCATGCTACAATACATGCAGTTTCACATTATGAAATGTATTGACAGGGAGGACGTTTTTATGGAGGATAAAAATCCTATTCAATCGGCAGGCCGAATCTTTCATGTGCTGGAAACACTGGCTGACACCGGTCCTGCAGGACTGATGGAGCTGAGTGATTTTCTCGCACTGAACAAAAGCACCGTACACCGTCTGCTGGCTTCCCTTATCTATATGGGTTATGTAACCCAGGATTCAGGCACCGGAAAATACATGCTCACCTTTAAGGTCGTGGAACTGTCCAGAAAGGTACTGGCCCGGACCGATATCCTTTCTCTGGCCCACCCCCGTCTGGAGCGCCTGGCCGGTGAGTGCAGGGAAACCGTACATCTGGTCCGCCGCTCCGGCAGCAATGTCATCTACATCGACAAGGTAGAGCCTGTCTGTGTGCGGGAAAGCGCTATCCGCATGGCCTCCCAGGTAGGATCGCTGCGGCCTCTGTACTGTTCCGCAGTGGGCAAAGCCATCCTTTCCACCCTTTCCGAACCGGAAATCCGAAGCATATGGACGGAAAGCCACATTGAAAAGAAGACGGAGCACACGATTACCTCACTCCCTCTTCTTCTTGACGAGCTGAATGAAGTACGCCGCCGCGGCTATGCTCTGGACAACGAGGAAAACGAAATTGGCGTCCGCTGTATCGCGGCTTCCATCTATGACTTTCACGGCGAAGCCCTCTATGCCTTCAGCATATCCGCTCCGATCAGCCGCATGGATGACGCCCGGATCGAATCTCTGGCCAGCTATGTACTGGCAGCAAAGAAAGAGCTGGAATCCCGGATGGGTTCCGATGCCGGTCATCCATAAATCCATTCTATCGAAACAGGAATCCGTCCTTTTGGACAGATTCCTGTTTTTATCACTGCTTATTTCATCTTATTCTTCAGAATTAGCTTCCGCCTTCTTCGCAGCTTCTTCTACTACCTTCTGCTGAATATCGGACGGAGCCTGCTCATAGCGGGCAAATTCATAGGAGAAATCTCCCATACCGCCGGTCATTGACCGAAGATCCGTAGAGTAGCCAAACGTAGCTGATACAGGGATATCAGCGATGATCTCCTGCTTGTTGCCCGGAAGCGGGTTCATGCCAAGCACTCTCCCCCGGCGTTTGTTCAGATCACCCATAACATCACCGGTGTATCTATCCGGAACCACAACTTTCAATGCAGCAATCGGCTCAAGAAGAACCGGACTGGCTTCCATGAAGCCCTGTTTGAACGCCTGGATCGTCGCCATCTTAAATGCCATCTCCGAAGAGTCAACCGGGTGATAGGAACCATCCACCAGAGTTGCTTTCAGTCCCATAACCGGATATCCGGCCAGAGGTCCCTTCAGGACGCTCTCGGCAATACCCTTATCCACTGCCGGGAAGTAATTCCTCGGCACCGCACCGCCGAATACCTTTTCTTCAAATACATATGGTGTCTCCAGATCGCCGGAGGGTTCGAATTCAATATGAACATCGCCGTACTGGCCGTGGCCGCCGGACTGTTTCTTATACTTGCCCTGTACTTTAACTTTCTTGCGGATCGTCTCTCTGTAAGCTACTTTCGGTTTCTTGATCTCCACCTCTACTTTATAGCGGTTGAACAGCTTGCTGACTACCACTTCCAGATGCTGGTCGCCCATGCCGTAAAGCAGAGTCTGACGGTTGTCCTTATCGTTGACGGATTTCAGTGTTACATCCTCATCCATCAGTTTCGCCAGAGCCTGGGATACTTTATCAGCATCTCCCTTATTCTTGGTTACATAGCGCTGATAGGTATATGGCTGAGGATATTCCGGCAGATCATATACAACCGGAACCGCCTTCGTCGCCAGGGTATCACCGGTGGATGTGTTGGACAATTTTCCAATCGCACCGATATCGCCGGCCCGAAGCTGCGAAACTTCAATCTGCTCCTTGCCGCGCAGCACATACAATCTGGATAATTTCTCTTCTGTATTCTTCGCCACATTATAGATAACAGAATCCGATTTCAGGATACCGGAACACACCTGAACCAGAGAGAATTTACCGATAAACGGATCGGCAATCGTCTTAAATACTCTGGCCGTCATCGGCTTGCTCTCGTCAAAATCGCCTTCAAAAACTTCATTCGTCTTTGTATTCACGCCCGGCAGATGAAGCTTGCTGGGACTTGGGAAATAAATCTGGATGGCTTCCAGCAGCATATTGGAACCCTGGGCATATAAGCCGGAACCGCATAAAACAGGAACCACAGAATTATCAATCACACTGGCGCGCAGTGCGTGAGAAATCTCCTCGTATGTAAACTCTTCACCGGAGAAATACTTCTCCATTAAGTCCTCGCTGGTCTCCGCAACTGCTTCCAGCAGGGAGTCACGGCTCTTCTGAAGATGGTTCTCCACATAATCCGGGATATCGCAGTCATCGTGATTGCTCATGGTGGTAAAACGGCGTCCCTTCATCTTTATAACATTAACGTATCCAACGAATTTTTCATTTTCACGAATCGGGATATGGAACGGCGCAATCTTCTTGCCGTATAATTCTTCCAGCCGCTCTACCACTTCACGGTAGCTTGCATTATCCACATCCATATCAGTAACAAAAAACATTCTGGGAAGATTGTATCTCTCGCAATAATCCCAGGCCTTCATCGTGCCTACTTCCACGCCCGCCTTGGCAGAAACCACAATAACCGCTGCGTCGGCCACACGCATCGCCTCTTCTACTTCACCTACAAAATCAAAATATCCGGGAGTATCCAGAATATTAATCTTCGTATCATCGTACTCAATCGGCACTACGGTTGTATTAATGGAAAACAGTCTTTTGATCTCTTCTTTATCATAATCACTGATGGTATTGCCTTCTTCTACTTTACCCTGTCTCTTCGTAATACCTGTTGTATACGCCATGGCTTCAACCAATGTGGTCTTGCCACAGCCACCGTGGCCTAACATAACGACATTACGAATCTTTTCTCCGCTATAAACTTGCATATTCTTATTCCTCCTGTCCGTTTTGTAAGTCTGAGACTTATAGATATATTCTACTAAAAAACATGGATTATTACAACTCTTTTATGCGTTTTAGACAAAACTTTTCACAAAGCCTTCGCATCTCATTACAAAACATACAATTTTCCCCATGATTTCCTCTTTAATAGGTAATTTTGTCCAAAATGCTCAAACTGTTCAAAAATTATATTCAAAAGATTCCTATTTACATTTTTACTTTAAAGCGTTACACTTTAACTCGTCATAGTGTTGACAGTGTTTCTTTCCTGTAGTACAATGTGGCGTAGCCAAACGGCAGAAAATAACCGAAAGAAATCTGGAAAACGGAGGCCATGCAAACCATTCATCTTTCGGCTCATATATTCGTCCATACGGGGCATCAGAAATATGTCACCGGCGGACCTTGCATGGAATATAGTATGATTGTTGTAATGAAACCCGGCGCAAGCCAAAAATCTATAGAAAAAATTGTTGGGATCATTGAGGAAAACGGACTTGAGGTTCATCTTTCCGCCGGTAAAGAAGTAACGATTATCGGCGTCATCGGAGACAAAACCCGACTCATGAATCAGAATCTGGAGCTGGCCGACGAGGTAGATAAAATTGTCCCGGTTACAGAAACCTATAAACTGGCCAACCGGAAGTTTCATCCGGCTCCATCCGCGGTAAAGGTGGGTAACACCGCAATAGGCGGGAAAGAGATCGTTATTATGTCCGGCCCCTGTGCAGTAGAAAACGAAGATCAGATTCTGGAAACAGCGATTGCCATCAAGAAATCCGGAGCACAGATTCTGCGCGGCGGAGCCTACAAGCCCAGAACTTCTCCCTATACCTTTCAGGGCCTGGAAGAAGAGGGGCTGAAACTGATGAAGGAAGCCAGAGATGTCACCGGCCTCGCCGTGGTGTGTGAAGTCACCAGCCTGCAGGCAATCGAGGCAGCTGTGCAATATGTGGATATGCTCCAGATAGGCGCCAGGAACATGCAGAACTTTTACTTATTAAAAGAGGCAGGGAAAACCGGGCTGCCGGTACTGCTAAAACGCGGATTGTCCGCAACCATTGATGAATGGCTCAACGCGGCAGAATATATTCTGGCGGAAGGCAATCCCAATGTGGTATTATGTGAAAGAGGAATCCGTACATTTGAGACAGCAACCAGGAATACACTGGATATCAGTGCTGTCCCTGTAATAAAGGAAAAGAGCCATCTTCCTATTATTGTTGATCCCAGTCACGCATCGGGTGTCAGAAACTATGTAAAACCCCTAGCCATGAGCGCAATTGCCGCAGGGGCGGACGGCCTGATGATCGAAACCCATCCCGATCCCTCCAGAGCTCTTTCTGACGGGCCCCAGTCCCTGACATTTCCCATGTTTGACGCTCTGTGCCAGGATTTGAGGAAGGTTGCAGGACTTATGGACCGTACGTTTTAACTGAACATGTGTCTGAAAGGAATAAAAATGGAAACAAGCGTACCTGATTTTAAAAATACAGAATCCATACAGGTGATCGGCTTTATCGGTCTGGGCCTGATCGGCGGCTCCATCGCCAAAAGTTTAAGGGTGTGCCATCCCGGGTGTGAGATTCTGGCTTATCAATACAATGAGCACAGTGCCCGGTATCTGGCCAAAGCAATGGAGGAAGGGACACTGACCGGAATCTGTCATGATATAAAAGATTTGTCCAGATGTGATATCATTTTTCTGTGTGCTCCGGTGTCAGCCAATATGGCTTATCTTGAGAAATTAAAACCGGTTGTAAAGCCCACCTGCCTGATCACCGACGTGGGCAGCGTAAAGGGAAGTATCCATCAGGCGGTTCTCCGGCTGGATATGGACGGGCAGTTTATCGGAGGCCACCCTATGGCCGGTTCGGAGAAAACGGGTTATGACCACGCTTCCCGCCGTCTGCTGGAAAATGCCTACTATATACTTACTCCCACCCCTAGGACGCCAGAAAATTATACCGCCCTTATGAGCCGGCTGGTAAAAGATATGGGGGCAATCCCCGTCATACTGGACAGCCGGGAACACGATAATATAACAGCCGCCATCAGTCATGTCCCCCACATCATCGCCGCTGCGCTGGTAAATATGGTACATGATTCCGATGACAGCCGGGAACTGATGAAATCTCTGGCTGCCGGAGGCTTTAAGGACATCACCAGGATTGCCTCCTCCTCTCCGGAGATGTGGGAAAGCATCTGCATGACCAACCAGGAAAGCATTCTGGATTTTCTGGACCGCTACACCGCCTCCTTAAACGAGTTCAAGGAAATGCTTCACGATGGCAGGAAGGAAGATATCTACCAGACCTTTTCCCGTTCCAGAGACTACCGGGATTCCATTCCCAGCCATTCTCAGGGGCTGTTTGGGCGTGTTTATGATCTGTATGTCGATATACCGGATGAGACCGGCGCCATTGCCATGATCGCATCTATGATGGCAGCCAATGCCATCAGCATCAAAAATATTGGCATCATTCACAACAGAGAATTTGCCGACGGAGTTCTGCGCATTGAACTATACGATGAGCAGTCCATGATAAAAACGGCAGGGTTATTAAAGAATCACTACTACACGATCTATGAACACTGACACTTGAGAACAAAGTGGGCATACGCAATTGCGCATAGAATATTTTTATTACATAGGAACGTCAGGAGAACTTTCCTATGTAACGAGAAAGGACGGCAGACAGGCTGCCGGCAGGATAAGATCGAAATGCGAATGAGACATGCAAACCATTTAAATGGAGAAATAACGGTTCCGGGCGACAAATCCATCTCCCACCGGGCCATCATGCTTGGGGCCCTGGCGGAGGGTGAAACCCGGATCACCAACTTTTTGCAGGGGGCGGATTGTCTTTCTACTATAGAATGTTTCCGTCAGATGGGTATTACCATTGACAATGACGGCGGCACCGTGCTGATCCGCGGCAAAGGCCTCCACGGCCTCACTGCCCCGTCTTCCGTGCTGGATGTAGGAAACAGCGGGACGACCACCCGGCTGATCTCCGGTATTCTCGCTGCCCAGAATTTTACCAGCGTGCTAAACGGTGACGAGTCAATCCAGAAACGGCCGATGGGACGTATCATCAAGCCCTTGTCCATGATGGGGGCTGATATTGTAAGCTTAAATGGAAGCGGCTGTGCGCCGCTGAAAATACAGGGAGGACCGCTGAAGGGAATCCGCTATGATTCACCCGTAGCCTCCGCTCAGGTAAAGTCAGCCATCCTTCTGGCCGGGCTGTATGCCCGGGGGGAAACTTCGGTAACAGAGCCCTTCCTCTCCAGGAATCACACAGAATTGATGCTGCAGTATTTTGGCGTATCGGTTCGTACCGTCGGCACCACTGCATCTGTCTCCCCCGTATCGGGCCTGACCGGACGGGAGGTTGCAGTGCCGGGAGATATCTCTTCCGCGGCCTATTTCATCGCTGCCGCTCTGATTGTACCCGGCAGCGAACTGTTGATTAAGAACGTTGGAATCAATCCGACCCGGGACGGCATACTGAAGGTATGTGCGCAGATGGGCGCCGATATTACATTGCAAAACCGCAGAGAAGGAACCGGGGAACCCTCTGCCGATCTGCTGGTCCGCTCTACGGAACTCACCGGCACCACGATTGGGGGAAGCCTGATTCCGACTCTTATTGACGAACTTCCCGTACTTGCCGTACTTGCCTGTTTCGCCAAAGGCCGTACCATTATCCGGGATGCCCAGGAATTAAAAGTAAAAGAATCCAACCGGATCGATGTTATGGTGAATAACCTGCGGCTGATGGGAGCCGATGTCTCCGCTACAGAGGACGGCATGATCATAAACGGAGGCAGAGAGCTGCACGGCGCTGTCATCGACAGCCGGATGGACCATCGGATTGCCATGACCTTTGCCGTAGCTGCCCTGGCAGCCTCCGGTGAAACTGAGATTGCCGGGGCCGAATGTGTTAACATCTCCTATCCCGGTTTCTACCAGGATCTGGCACGAACCATAGAATAACTTCATCAAAAAGGCCGCCTGCTGTATGTTCAGCATGCGGCCTTCTCACTCACTCATTATTCATTTTTACTTCTTCATTGTCCTTCTAGTGCCCTCTGTGCATCTTCACTTCGTAACCGTCGTATTTCTTCACGACTTCCGTCACCTTCCGGTTATCCGCTTTGGCTAAGAGCGCTTCCCGATCCCGCAGCGCTTCCTGAGCCTGTTTAATCGATCCCGGCCCGTTCACGCAGCCGCCCTCACAGGCCATGCCTTCAATAAAGTCTTCCGGCAGCCTGCCGACCTTAAGCAGCATCAGCGCCTTCTTGCACTCTCTGGCTCCATTGCAGCCTCTGACTTTGATATCGGTCGTCTCTTCCATTTCCTCCAGAGCCACCAGCACAGCCTTGGTTACGCCGCCGGCATTGCCGAAACGCTTTCCATAAATACTGCCCTGCTGCAGATTCTCTCCGAAGCTTGAAGGCTCCACTCCGTATGCCTGGAACATAGCGTTTAACTCTTCAAAGGTCAGGGCATAATCCGCTCCGCCCTCCGCGATATTATCCAGAACCTCGCCCTTCTTGGCGATACAGGGCCCGATAAATACAGTCAGGGCATCCGGATGAAGCTGTTTGATCAGTTTAGCCGTCGCCTCCATCGGGGAAACAGTAGTCGACATATTTTCCAGCAGCTGAGGGAAATGCTTGCGTATCATCGTGACAAATGCAGGACAGCAGGATGTAGTCATCTTCTTGCCTTCCGCATATGCCTCCGCCCATTCCGCCGCTTCGCTTGCCGCCGTGAAATCTGCACCCAGCGCGACTTCATACATGTCCTTAAAGCCCATCTCACGGATCGCCGCTGCCAGAGCTCCCATGGAAACATGACTGCCGAACTGTCCCTCCCCGGCAGGCGCTACCATGGCGTATACTTCCGCACCCGATTTAATCAGGTTGATGACATCCACCATGAAAGACCGGTCGGAAATAGCGCCGAACGGGCAGTCCTTAATGCAGGCGCCGCACTGAATACATTTTTCCTCGTCAATTACAACCAGATTGTTTTCATCCATGGAGATTGCGTCCACCGGACAGCTTCTCTTACACGGCCTCATCAGGTCTGCAATCGCGTTATACGGGCAGGCATTGGCGCATTTCCCGCATTCCTTACACATGTTAGGGTCAATGTGCGCCCGGTCCCGGAGCATGGTGATTGCCTGGAAATTACACGCCTGCTGGCATTTTTTACTCATACACTTCTGACAGTTATCGGTAACAACAAAACGGGTAATCGGGCAGCCCTCACAGGCGGACGTAATGACCTGGACGATATTCTTATTATCTTTCGCTCCATGAGGCGGCTTCCCCTGGGCAAGCCTCACTCTCTCCCGGATAATTTCCCGCTCTCTGTAGATACAGCAGCGGAACTGTGCATGGGGACCCGGAATAATATCGTACGGTATCGTGTCTTCTTTCTCTGCCAACGTCTCGGCAAAGGCCAGCTTTGCCACTTCGTACAAAACCTCGTGTTTTATACTCCCAATCGTTGCATTCTTCTCTAACATGATATCCTCCCCGCAGCCTCCTTAGTAGTAGGTGACTGTAACTTTTTTCCCTAATTTATCTAAAATGTTTTTTATCTTCCCTACAATATTCATCCGGATACTGATGTCAAACGGAAGGTCCGGATTCTGATGGGCAGGATTCAAGACCTTTCCCACAAACATGTTTACATCGGTGCACTCTTCCAGCAGAAGTTTGGCAAGCATGGAACCGCCGTTTTGCTTATCCAGCTCATCATAAAAGGATTCGTCCACGCTGTTTTCCGAAAACTGCTGCAGCAGGGTCAGCGCCCGGCTCAGCGTCAGTACGCCTTCCGTCACCAGATCCAGCCCCTCGATTGTTGCAATCGGCGGAATACTGGGATCGGCGTAGTTCAGGGAAGTTCTGATCTCCTTATTCAAATAGCGGGCGGCTATGTTTGCGCTGGTTCCTCCGCAGACCACATGCAGGCCGCTCTGTTTCATGAACGCACCCATCATTCTCACGTCATCTTCCTTGTTTAACGGCGGTCCGGTCATCAGATTTAAAACTTCCCGGTCAATCACCTTGGCCACAGCTACCGTGGTGTCATCTCCCGGGCTGTGGTTATAGAGGTCATCACAGGCCTGGCAGAGAGTCGCCGCCATACGCTGAGAAGAGGAGGCCCGGTCCACAAAGGAAAGAGCATACTTGGAAACATCATCCCAGAGCCAGCCGAAGTTCAGCAAATCTCCCACGCCCGCATGGATAACCCCGTCGCTCATCAGGATAAACACATCGCCTAGTTTCACCTTAAAGCGGAATTCCTTGATCTCCTTCCCCTCAATCATTCTGGTCTCATAGGGAATGTCAATCAGCTTGTGATCCCGGATAAAGATGCAGGAAGGGTTGTCAAATTCCGTCAGATAGGCGTCTCCGTTATGGAAAATCTGCAATATACTGAACGTGGAGTAGGCGACCTGGCGCACCTGGCAAACCGGAAGCGTCTTCACAATCGTCTCCACACATTCGTCAATAGTGGCGCCGTTATAGACCATGGTTCCCAGAATCTTGGAAGTAAGGGTAGCCAGAATGTTGGCCTTAACCCCGCTCCCCATACCGTCGGCCAGAATCAGGATGTCGGAGTCCTCGGTTTTCAGCATCTCCACCTTATCACCGCAAAGTTCCTCATGATGTTTGTTCAGGCTTTTGTAGGAAGCATCCACACTGACATTCATCCATTCACTCACTTTCAACGTCTCCTTCAAACAGAATCATATCCCGCAGCTGTGTAAGCGTAACCTTGGTCTCCGCGGTCGTCTCTCCCAGCAATCCGGCAATTTCCTGTGCCACCTTCATCTGCTTGTCAATAACATTCTGAGCCATCTCGATGGTGTCCACCTTTAGTTTATAGGACTGCTGCGCTTTCTCCTCCTCCATGGTAACATCCTGGAAGGTACCCATCACGCAGTTGGACTTTTCAATATAAATAATATTCTGCAGCGTTGTCTTGCCAAGCTCGTCATAAGTGACCTTCTTGCCATGAATATTTTCATGGGTCTGAAGCACATGTTCAAAGTCGGCCGGGTCAATAAATTCAAACAGGAACATTTCCATGGCCTGCTGCCTGGTCTTATGGAACATGATCTCGGCCGCATGAGAAAACTCCACGATACGCATCTCCGCGTCCGCAACGATAATCACGTTCGGCGTGGTGTCCAGAACCGTGTTGGCCATGGACTGGGCCTTTTCATGCATATAGGGGATACACATCGTCAGCTCGGCCTTCCCCTGGAATACGGCAATTGCCTTCTCCCGGCAGCTGGAATAGCCGCATGCGCCGCAGTTTAATTCATCCTTCTTATCCAGTTTTCCGGTCTTCGCCAGAATCTCCCGAATCTGCTGCTCAGACGGGAACTTTTCCTCCGGAGCCAGGTTCATAAATGGCTTGGCAAAAATTTCAGGCTCCTGTTCCGGATATTCTTCCTTTGTAACAGGATCAGCCGGTATGGATTCCTGCATATCTAATTTTATCTTAAATCTTGAAAATCCGTCCGCGTTATAGTTTACCGCCGGCCCCTTGATACAGCCGCCGTTGCACACATTAATCTCGATAAAGCAGCCGTGAACCTCTCCCCTCTGCATGCTGCGCAGAAGCTCAATACAGTTCTCAATGCCGTGCACATAAAACTTGCGGTAATTCTCAAACTTTCTTTCTGTCATTACGGATGTCAGAATCCCTCCGGTTACCGGATATAAACGGTTTACCCTGGGATTCGGGTTGTGGAACGGTGTCTCCTCCAGGTCGGCAAACGCAATGCCTTCCTCGGACATCCACTGCTCTAACTCTGTAAAATTAATAACGGCATCCACAGCGCCCCTGGTTCTGGGATCGCTTTCCGCCTCACTTTTCTTGGAAATACAGGGGCCCAAAAAGACCACCTTAATATCGCTGCCCATCTCTTTTTTCAACAGTCTTCCGTGGGCAATCATCGGAGAAACTACCGGGGCCATGTACGGCACCAGATCCGGATAGTAAATCTCCACTAATTTATTGGCGCTGGGGCAGCAGGTGGTAATAATATTATCCATCTCTCCCTCCGCCATCAGCCTTTCGTACTCTCTGGACACATAAACAGCGCCCTCCGCCGTCTCTCTCACCTGGAAAAAGCCCAGCTTAAGCAGGGCGGTAATTACCTGTCCGGGCTTGTCAAACTTCAGTACCCCCTTGTAGGAGGGAGCCAGAGAAATCACTACCTTCTCTCCGTCCTTTATGTACTGTTTTACCCGGTCCAGATCACTGATGTAGGTTTTAGCATTCTGCGGGCATGCCTCTAGACAATGCCCGCAGTAAATACATTTTTCATGTATGATCTGTGCCTGTTCATCCTTGACACAGATCGCCTTAACCTCACAAACCCGTACGCATTTGTAACAATTTTTGCACTTTGCGCCTTTAAAACCAATTACATTCATCCCAGCCACTTCCTATAATCGACCTAAGATAACATCGTTAAAAAACTGTTCCGTATTGTCAGGGGAGAGTGAAAATAGCTCTCCGTCTACTTTCACACATACCCCTTTTACACATTCTCCCATACAGAAGGATCCATTCAGTTCAATCTTTTTATCCAGATTGTGGGTTTTAATCAATTCACCCATCTGTTCCACGATTTTTCTCGAGCCCTTAACATGGCAGGAACTTCCGATACAGATTGTGATTATCATTCCTTATTTTTCTCCTTTGCCGAAGTAAGCAATGCGGTATAACTCCTCTAATTCTTTTACCAGCGGCAGACGCGGATTCGCGGTTGTACACTGATCACCAAATGCCAGGCTTGCCAGTTCCGGAATCTTAGCAACAAATTCCTTCTCGTCCAGGCCGTACTCTTTCAGAGTTGCAGGAATACCCATATATGCATTCATCTGCTCTACTTTGCTTGCAAACAGTTCAACTGCATCGTCATTGCTCTTCGGATTGAAGCCCAGTTTCTTCATCAGGGCAAAAATCTTATCGCCTACAATGTAGTTCTCATATTTCGGCCAGGATGTAAACTTGGTCGGATTAGACACGCCATTGTAACGAATTACGTGAGGAAGCAGGATTGCATTTGCACAGCCGTGCGGAATATGATACTCGCCGCCCAGTTTATGAGCCATAGAGTGGCAGATTCCCAGGAATGCATTGGTAAATGCCATACCGGCCATAGTAGAAGCATTGTGCATCTTCTCACGTGCTTCCGGATCTGCAGCACCATTGTCGAAGGAACGGAACAGGTAGGTAAATACCATCTCAATCGCATGAACCGCAAGAGCGTCTGTATAATCAGATGCCAGGATGGAAACATAAGCCTCATATGCATGAGTCAGAACGTCCATACCGGTCCAAGCCGTGGATTTCTTCGGCACGGTCATAACAAAGTCTGCATCTACGATCGCAACATCAGGTGTTAATTCATAGTCTGCCAGCGGATATTTCTTGTTTTCCTTCTTATCGGAAATGATAGCGAAGGAAGTTACCTCGGAGCCGGTACCGGATGTGGTCGGGATAGCAACCAGTTTTGCTTTCTTGCCCAGAGGCGGGAATTTATAAGTTCTCTTACGGATATCCAGGAATTTCAGGGACATGTTCTTAAAGTCCGCATCCGGATTCTCGTAGAACAGCCACATACCCTTTGCCGCATCAATCGCGGAACCGCCGCCCAGCGCGATGATGACGTCAGGCTGGAATTTATTCATGGAGTCAACACCCTTCATGATGGTCTCCAGTGACGGGTCCGGCTCTACCTGATCGAAAATCTCACAGTGAACATACTCTTCACGGTTTCTCAGCTGATATAAAACTTTATTTACATAGCCCAGCTGTGTCATAGAAGGATCTGTAACGATAAATGCTTTGGTAATTCCAGGCATTTTGCTCAGATAGCTTATGGCACCCGGCTCAAAATAAATCTTGTTCGGTATTTTAAACCACTGCATGTTTACTCTCCTCTTTGCAACACGTTTTACATTCACCAGGTCGACAGCAGATACGTTATGTGTTGTAGAGTTGCCGCCGTAAGAGCCGCAGCCCAGAGTAAGAGAAGGCATGTTGGAGTTATACAGATCGCCGATACCGCCGTGAGTGGACGGGGAGTTAACCAGGATACGTCCTGTCTTCATGCGGTTGGAGAACTCTTCAATTACCTTTTCATCTGTAGAATGGATTACGGAAGAATGACCCATACCGCCGTTAGCCAGCATCTCCTCGCAGAGTCTCATACCGTCTTCTACATCCTTTGCCTTAACAACAGCCAGTACCGGTGACAGTTTTTCCTTGGAGAGCGGATATTTTGCTCCTACGCCGTCCAGCTCAACGCACAGGATCTTGGTATCTTCCGGAATCGTAATCCCTGCCATCTCAGCAATCTTGTATGCAGGCTGTCCTACAATTGCAGGATTAACTGCCATTTTCTCCAGATTGATAACAACCGGCTCCAGCTTCTTAATTTCTTCTTTCGTTGCAAAGTAACATCCTGCTTTTTTCATCAGGTCAATTACTTCTTTATAAACAGATGCTTCAATGATCGCAGCCTGCTCAGAAGCACAGATCATACCATTATCAAAAGATTTGGAAAGCACCAGATCGTTTACAGATCTTTTCAATTTTGCAGTCTTCTCAATAAAGCAAGGTACGTTACCAGGACCTACGCCAAGTGCCGGTTTACCGCAGGAATAAGCTGCTTTTACCATGCCCGGTCCGCCGGTAGCCAGAATCATGGATACCCCTGGATGATTCATCAGGATGTTGGTTGCTTCAATAGAAGGATGCTCAATCCACTGAATACAGTTTGCAGGAGCCCCTGCTTTTACCGCTGCGTTCAGAACCGCTTTCGCAGCCGCCATGGAACACTGCTGAGCGTTTGGATGGAAACCGAAGATAATCGGGTTTCTTGTCTTTACGCAGGTTATACTTTTGAACAAAGTTGTTGAGGTAGGGTTAGTTACCGGAGTAACACCTGCTACAACGCCGATCGGCTCTGCAACCAGCATATAGTCCTCTTCTTCATTATCCTCAATAATGCCGACGGTCTTCTGATATTTAATAGAATGCCAGATATACTCTGTCGCGAAAATATTCTTGGTGATCTTGTCCTCATAGATACCGCGGCCTGTTTCTTCCACAGCCATCTTTGCCAGCTCTTCCTGTTTTGCCAGACCTGCCAGAGCCATCTCGTGTACGATATTATCGATGGTCTCCTGATCCAGCTCCATAAACTCCTTCAGTGCTTCCTGGGCTTTCGCAACCAGTGCATCTACTTCCTCCTGAGGGGTAGGTATTGCCTGTTTTTTCTCTGCCATTGTAGCAGCCTCCTTCTTAATCTCTATTTGTTAATTTTTTAACATTCTTAGTTGCCTAATTCCATTAACTACAATACCATGCAGTTAAAGAATTGAGAGATATTTTTAATACATACGTCCTATATGGATTATTATATAGCAGCTTCCCACACCGGGCAAGTACTATATTTCCGTGTTGATCCATCTGCTTCTTTCCCCTGATTAACCCTCCGTAATCTCCAGACGATTGCCGTCCGGATCGCCGATACAGCTCTCATAGTAACCATCCCCGGTCACACGCGGAGCAGAATAGAGAGGATACCCCTCTTTCACAAGCCGTTCCGTCAGACGGTCCACATCCTCCCTGGTGCCTGCCTGAAAAGCCAGATGGGTAAGCCCGGTACACGGATATTCATTCTCATTTTCCTTTAACTCCGGTCTCCACATCAGTTCCAGCCTGGCGCCGTCCTGAAATGTAATAAAATAGGTTTCCAGTCCTGTTGCCGGATTTCTGTATTTCTTATTGGAAACGCCTTCAAAATACGTCTCGTAAAAGTTTCTCATTCCCTCCAGGTCTTTCGTATTAATTGCAACATGCTCAATCCTCATACAATCCCTCCGTTCATTTCCGCATTGTCTGTATTTCATTACAGCATTCCGGTTTTATTTTATCATATCCGACAGATATCTTCCATGTATTTTCTATGATTTCTCATTTATATTATCAATCATTTCCTACCTTTGTTTGACTTTCTGCCAGGACTGTCCTGGTTCTTTCCTTACCAGAATCTTCTTAATGCCGTTTTAGTAAATCTATAAGAATTTTTTCAGATTTCGGACACAGTCTGTTCACGTTTCCCTAGTATACTTTAGATAGTGACAGGAGCCACATATAAAACCCCACTTAAAATATTTACCCGGCATGGCCGGAGCTAAGTAAATTCAAGAACCCCTCCTCTCCTGTCACAAAGAGTTTTTTTCCATCTTGATTGACCTTCTTATAGCATAAGAAAAAAAGAAGCCTTGCGTACCCCCGCAGGGCTTCTGGTCTGTTTAAGGGGCGGTTACAATCAATGTTAAAAAGAGGACAGCAAAATTGCCGTCCTCTTTTATGTCTTATATATCTCTTGCTCTTTAACTCAATTCCGCATGCAGTTTAATAATTCCTCCGTATAATATTCACCGGATAATAACGCATCGTGCCATCCTGGGCAATACAGGTAATATTGACCATATTAGAACCCGCGTTCAGCGTCTTCGTCCCGGTGCCCATCACCGTTGCCAGTGAAGATACCGGTACGGCTTTCACATTGACAGAGTTCACATAGTAAGGTACTTCAACCGTATATACCAGTCCTTCCTCCCCTCGGATTGTAAAAGTGGGGGAGAGGGTGTATCCTGTTACCTCCAGGCTCTGAAGCCAGTTGTTCGGATGCAGAATACCAATCGGAGCCGGGCTGGTGATAGCCGGCATGTTGTCAAATACCGGGATGGAGAATACCAGCGCAGTCTCATCCATCACGGAATAAGCCGCTTTCGTCTTCACAGACTCTGCATAAGGAGCCTCCACATTGGCCATATACTGGTGAGAATAGGTAGAGCGGTCCGTCACGTTGAATTTCTGCAGATAAACCGTATCCTGTCCTCTTGCAATATAGTTGGAACCGATATAATAAGCTCCGCCCACAATGGACTTATATGGGTTGTCCCATGGAATCATGTAAGAAGCATTCGTGGAAGTATTTGTACTTCCGGTCTTGGCAAATTCCAGGCCCTTCTTCACCGCGCTTCCGCTGGCACTGTTATTCGCCCCGATATTATAGAAATTATAATACCCTTCGTAGCCTGCATAGGTTCCGGTCACCGAAGCGGAAACTGTGGTGGTTCCGGTCACTACTTCCTGCTTGATCCGGGCTGCCAGATGATAAGGACTGACGCCTGAATACTGTGCCGCTTCCATAATTGTCTGGCTGTATGTCTTGGTCACCGTGCTGGCTGCAATCTGGGCAGCCGTGGCATTCGGCGGGAGATACCCCTCCGTATAAGAATACGTTTTCTGATAAAACGGTGTGTTTCTTAAGATTGCTTCCACTCCGGCCTGGGTCTGCGTCTTGCTGTCATAGGAAAGCGTCTCAAACATATAAACATAATCGTCGCTGATCCAGTTGCGCGGGTCCATGTAGTATTCCACCGCAAGTTTGGATGCTGTTACCCAGGCAGTCCCATCGTAAACGGTAAACTCATCCGTCGCGAAATTGTAACAGCCTGTATCAAACGATTTGTAGGAAATGGGCTTGGTATTTGTGACCAGGTTTTTCCCCGGAGTTGTCTGATTCAGGATTGCTGAATTCCAGTCCAGCCCAGTATGGTACGCCTTAAATACCCAGGTGGGATGTTTGGTATGTAATAGTCTCAGTGCCGGTTTATAGCTGTCCGGGAATCTCTGTTCCGTCATATATGCTTCAAACTGGGCATCTGTCATGGGAACTTCCGGTTTAGCCGGATCTTCCTTATCATCCGGATCATCTTTCTCGTCCGGATCTTCCTTCTCATCTGGATCGTCTTTCTCATCCGGATCATCTTTTTTATCCGGATCTTCTTTTACCGGATCGAGTTTTACATATTCTCCGGATATAAAGCCGGTCATTTCCGTCTTTTGATAAGTAAAGGTCACTTCATACCAGGTTACTGAACCAACCTTTTTCGAACCTTCGATCTCCACCTTGGTGCCCTTGGGCAGCTGAACCTTTGCCGATTTATAGGTAAGCAGGCCAAAATCAGTACCAGCGCCGGTTCTCACATTCAGCTTATCGGTCGTCGTCTTGCCGGTCCGGCCTTTTACATCCTTTGGCTCTTCCTTTTCATTTTCATCGCCCTTGTCTACAGTTGTCGATTTCTTAAAAGCAACCTTGCTGGCCTCAATATAGCCCTTGTAAGTTTTGCTGCTCACCTTAAAGGATACGTAAAACCACTTAACTTCCTTGACGGTGCTTTCCTTCAGTATCGTCAGCGCAGTTCCATCTTTTAAGGAGACTTCCTTGCCGCTCACTTTCAGGTAGGATTTCCCTGAGCCGGCACCAGTCCGTATTTTCACAGCCTTAGAACTGTCGACCTCCGCTTTTACGGATGAACTTAGTGTAAGGGCCACATAATCACTTAATACATAACCTTTTTTTGTAGCTTTATTATATGTAAATGAAACATAGTACCAGATCTGCCCGCCTGATTTCTTCGTATTGAGCACCGTTACCTTCGTGTTCTTCTTCAGCTGAACTTTGGCATCATCCACCATCAGCTGCGCTCCCGAAGTGCCCGCGCTCTTTCTCACATTCAGGGTATCCGCCGTAACCTTCCCGGGAATCTTAAATGGGTTCGTTTTACTGCTGCTGGCGGAACTGCTGCTGGATGAGCTGTTTTCCGATGTGATCTTCAAATAGTCTCCCAGGACATAACCCTTAATCGTTGCACTGTTTAATTTGAAGGATACCTGATACCAGTTATCCTTTTCCGCCTTGACAATCGTACAGGTCGTCCCCTTTTTCAGGGAAATATCGTCCCCGTTATTTTTCATAATATCGTAATCTTTGCCGGGGCCCTTCCGTACATACAGGCTGCTGGCCGTCACGGTACCTTTTTTCTGCGCGGCCGCCTGTGTTTCCTTTCCGCCGGCCAGAGCACTAAAACACAGCACTGCCAGCAGGCACAAAAAAAATACCGGCCATCTTTTCTTCATTCTGTTCATTCTGTTAAGTCCTCCAACCCGAAAATACCGTCTGTAAACCGGCACTTTCTTCATCTTCTCTTTCGTTAACCGAGGGAATCCTATATCTTATGTTATAAAACACTTTTGACAAAGATATGTCAATTAGGAATAAATTACCACCTGCCTTCACGATCTTAACAAATCATTCTCTAGTTGTAGAATAACACATCTTATGTTATACTGTAAATACTAAACAGAAGGAATCTTTTACCATGAGAAGAAAAATACAAATTGTATTCTGTCTTTTGGCGGTCTGTCTTCTATCGACTGGATGCGCCAATTTATTATTGAAACATAAAGAGAATGTTCAAAAGGAACTGGACGTTATTGTCTGGGATGTCAGCGCAACCTATCTGCTGGCCAAACCGCTGAACTCCGGCTCCGGATTCCGTCAGGCAGATCTGCTGCAAATTTCCACAAAAGAGCTGGATGGAATCGAGTCCGGCGACCGTATCCGTGTTACCTATACACTGGATACCGATTCAGCTGTTCCAATGGAAATCACAGCTGACAATCTTACCGTCCTTATGAAGGCGGAGGAACAGGGATACGCCTCAAACTCTCAGATGTTTGCCACTTATCTGCGCTCGGATGAATCCAATACCGTTGTATTGTTAACGGAAGATAAGAAAACGGTTACATTTTATTATTCCGACCTCTTTTTAGACCAGATCGCCCATATGAATCAGGGAGATACACTGCTTTTTTCCTATGGCTGGTCAGATGCGGTGAATGAATATGAAATCCGCTCTATTATAGCCTCAGAAACCGCCGGTCCGGAGATGGATATCCGTATTTTCATTGCGCTGCTGGATGGCTTTGACAGAGAAAAGAACGAGGTCGGCATAGACTGGGTAGAATGGCTTACGGATAAAAGCATGCCCCGCCTGATGCAGCTTGGCATCGATCCTAAGCGTTCCATGCCGGACGGATTTTATATTTACAATGAAAAAGAGGTCAGTTACCCCTATCCCCTTTCAGAAAATCTGACGATCAAGCTGACGGAAAAAGTGGCCCGGAGGCAGGTGCCGGAAGGCATGTCCAGGAATGAATATATATGCCAGCTGCTGTCTGACCGGAAGCGCGCATGCCGGATCACGATTGTGGACGGAGAAATCATTCAGATCGAGGAAATGGAATATCCGAAACAGGATAAATAACAGCAAGGCTCTGCCGCGGGATTTCGCGGCAGAGCCTTCTTCATTTTCATTATTCCTGAGCGTTTTTACTATACAGCATTATATCTAAATTGTACCTCAAGCGATATCTATTTCATCCATTAAGCCTCATCAATCGCTTTTCCAATGTCATGTCTCATATATTTATTGTCGAAATCAATCCACTCTGTAGCACGGTAGGCATTTTCCCTGGCACTTCTCAGATCTTTTCCAGTTGCGGTAACACCCAGTACCCGTCCGCCGTTTGTTACAATATCGGCTCCGCTGAACTTCGTCCCGGCATGAAAGACATAGTATCCCTCCTGATCCCGGAAATGTTTAAGACCGCTGATTTTCTTTCCCTTTTCATAGTGCTCCGGGTAGCCGTCTGAAGCCAGCACCACACAGACTGCCGCATTGTCCTCAAACTGAAGGTCCAGTGTGTCCAGCGTCCCATCAACGCATGCCTGGAACACATCCACGATATCATTTTTCATCCGCGGAAGGACCACCTGGGTCTCCGGATCGCCGAATCTGGCATTGTACTCCAGAACCTTCGGCCCATCCTCTGTGAGCATCAGTCCAAAGAATAACACACCAACGAATGGCCGGCCTTCTGCCCTCATCGCATCCATCGTCACCTGATAGATCTTCTCCCGGCAGAATTCATCCACCTCTTTTGCATAAAAAGGACTGGGCGAAAACGTACCCATGCCGCCGGTATTTAATCCTTCGTCTCCGTCTTTCGCCCGTTTGTGATCCTGGGCGCTGGTCATGGTCTTAATATGTGTTCCGTCACAGAAAGCAAGAACCGATACCTCCCGCCCGGTCATAAACTCCTCCACAACCAGTGTATCCCCTGCAGAGCCGAACTGCTTATCCAGCATAATGGTCTTCACACCTTCTCCGGCCTCTTCCCTGCTGCCACAGATCAAAACACCCTTGCCAAGAGCCAGACCATCTGCCTTCAGCACAATCGGATAACTGCAGTGTTCAAGATACTGCAGCGCCGTCTCCGCATCATGAAACGTCTCATACGCCGCGGTCGGGATATGATATTTCTTCATTAATTCCTTGGAAAACGCTTTCGAGCCTTCTATTATAGCCGCATTTTTCCTGGGCCCGAATACCCGCAGCCCTCTTGCCTCAAATATATCAACCACTCCGGCCACAAGCGGGTCATCCATTCCGATAATAGTCAGATCTATTTCCTTATCCTCTGCAAAATCAGCCAGCCGCTCAAGCTCCGCCGCGCCAATATCCACGCACTCCGCCAGCTCTGCGATTCCCGCGTTGCCCGGAGCACAGTAAATCTTGTCCACCTGGCTGCTCTGAGCTACTTTCCAGGCAATTGCATGTTCTCTGCCGCCGCTGCCAACAATTAGAACTTTCATTATGTCTTCAACCTTTCCTTCTGACAACATTGCCGTCTACACACAGACAGTGATTCGCGATCAGATTAATCGCCTCAGGCAGTATCTTCCACTCCGCCTGCTCCATTACCCTCTTCTGTAGTATCTCCGGGGTATCCTCATCTTCCACATTTACCGCCTTCTGGAGTATAATCGGTCCTGTATCCGCTCCGGCGTCCACAAAATGCACCGTAGCTCCCGTCACCTTACATCCTCTGGCAAGAACAGCTTCATGTACCTTCAGTCCATAATAGCCCATTCCGGAAAAGGAGGGGATCAGAGACGGATGAATGTTCACAATGCGGTTCTGGTATTCCTCTACCACCAGTTCAGGCAGAATAACCAGGAACCCGGCCAGAACTACCAGATCAACATCATACTGTCTCAGAAGATTCAGCAGAGCCTGATCAAAATCCTCTCTCTTTCCAAAGCTCTTGGGTGAGAGAACCTCCGAAGGTATCCCGGCGTCTGCCGCACGGGTCAGTGCATAGACCCCCGGTTTATTGCTGATTACAACACTCAGACCAGCGTTGGAAATCCTGCCGTCCTGCATCGCATCAATAATCGCCTGGAGATTCGTTCCTCCTCCGGACACCAGTACGCCTATTTTCAGCATAGAATAACTCCCTTTTCTCCTGTTTTAATCTCTCCCAGTATATAAGGGGTCTCACCTGACCTCCGGATCAGATCCATTGCCTTATCTGTCTCAGACGGATCGACTGCAATCATCATGCCGATTCCCATGTTATATGTATTGTACATGGCTTCCTCGGCGATCCTGCCATCTCTTTTTAACATCCCAAATAATTCCGGTACCGGATAGCTGTCCTTCCGGATTACCGCACACATGCCTTCCGGCAGCATCCGGGGAATGTTCTCATAAAATCCGCCGCCTGTAATGTGGCTGCATGCCTTTATCTCAACACCGCCGTTTCTCACGGCGCTCAATGCTTTCACATAAATTTTGGTCGGTGTCAGCAGAGCCTCCCCCAGAGTCGTACCAAGCGATTCATAATATTGCTCCAGAGAATCCCGTCTCATGTTAAACACCTGACGCACCAGAGAGTAGCCATTGCTGTGAATACCAGACGAAGCCAGACCAATCACAACATCGCCCTCTTTTAAATGCTCTCCGGTTATCAGTTTCTTCCGGTCTACAATGCCAACTGCAAAACCAGCCAGATCATACTCATCTTCCGGATAAAAGCCCGGCATCTCTGCTGTCTCGCCTCCGATCAGCGCGGCGCCGGCCTGCTTGCAGCCTTTTGCAACACCTTTTACGATCGTAGCAATCTTCTCCGGTTCATTCTTCCCGCAGGCAATATAGTCCAGAAAAAACAGCGGTTCACCGCCTGCACAGGCGATATCATTCACACACATTGCCACACAGTCAATGCCGACTGTATCATGCTTATCCAGAATAAACGCCAGCTTCAGCTTTGTCCCCACACCATCTGTTCCGGATACCAGGGTGGGCTCCTCCATGTTCATAAAAGGTTTCAAAGAAAAAGCGCCCGAAAAACCGCCGATTCCGTTCAGCACTTCACTCCGCATGGTCTCCTGGATATGAGTCTTCATCAGCTCCACCGCTTTATAACCGGCTTCTATATCCACGCCCGCCTTCTTATAATCCATACCATTTTCCTCCTACATCTGTTTCAGATATGCTTCGTAACCCAGTTTCTCCAGTTTCTCCGCCTTTGCTACCACCGAGTCTTTCAAGGATGCTGCATAATCTTTAATCTTCTGTAACAGCGCGGGATCATCTGTCGCCAATATCTTCGCAGCCAGGATGCCTGCATTGGCAGCCCCATCGATTGCCACCGTTGCCACCGGGATTCCGGACGGCATCTGCACGATGGAATAAAGAGAATCCACGCCGCTTAATGTTTTTGTATGAATCGGAACTCCGATTACCGGAAGCGGAAAAATAGCAGCAGCCATACCCGGCAGATGCGCAGCCCCTCCGGCCCCTGCAATGATTACTTTGATACCCTTTTCTTCTGCCGTTGTTGCATAGTTATAGAACACATCAGGCATTCTATGTGCAGAAATCACTGTCATCTCATATTCGATACCAAATTGCTCCAAAATCTGCGCCGCCTTGCTCATAGTAGCAAGATCTGAATCACTGCCCATTAAAATTCCCACTTTAGCCATGGTAATCCTCCATTCCGTATTTTCTATATTCCGTATTGTCAAGAATCTTGTAATTAGAACTCCTTATCAATGTATCGCGTTTTATAAGTAAAGTCAACTCTTTTTCAGTCCCCAATATTACCTTCCCGGATATTTTTATTCAGGATTTCTTCCATGTAATTCCAAAGTGTCCGGGACCCCTCCGGTGTTTTGGCATTTCGGGCAAGAATCTGCTCCTTACAGACACCATGTTCCTTCCAGGAAATACCGTTTGACATATCGTTTAAAATCATAGGCTGCATTTTATCCAGAGACAGTGCAAATTTCGCCTCCGGTGTAGCCGCCTCTTCAAACTCATCCCACAGACTTCTCAAATAAGCGGCCTGATCTTCCGGAAGCATCGAAAACAGCCTGTCCGCCGCCTTTAATTCCCTGTCCCGCTTTGATTTGTTGCCCTCCGGATCATAGGCATAGGTATCCCCTGCGTCAATCTCGATGATATCATGGACAACCACCATAGACATTACCTTGAGAACATCCACCTTCTCGTTGGCGTATTCGTTCAGGAGCAGCGCCATTAACGCAAGATGCCAGGAATGCTCCGCGTCATTTTCCTTTCTGGCGCCTTCCCCTATATATGTCTGTCTGCCCACGAACTTGGACTTATCCATTTCTTTGATAAATGCGATCTGTTGCTCAAGACGTTCCATTTCATTCCTGCCTTTCTGCATAAAAAATTGCACTGCTTCGCAACTCGAGAAGCAGCAGCTAGTTACCAAGCACAGCGTGGTAACTAGCTTTATTATACTATCTTAAGGACGGAAAAGGAATTCTTTCTTATTCTTTTTCTTTTACTTCTTATTTTTCCAGTCGTGCCCACAGCTCGCCGATGCGCTTCTCTGAAAGCTTTGTATACCGGCAGACCAGCTCCGGTTCCATTCCATTTCTCAGAAGTTCCACCGCAACCTCTTCTATCCCACCTTCTCTTCCTTCCCTGCGTGCCCCTTCCAGTTCCGCCTCCCTGTCCATCACGGCCAGTTCCCTGTGAAAATACTCCAGTCTCAGGATTTCATCCTGGCTGATCTCTTCCAATTTTTCTTTTACTGCTGCCATAGTCTCGTCCTCCTTACTTAAAGCTTCATACTCCGTCCAGTTACTGGCTTTCAATGCCCGCATCCAGCGGTACAATTCCGTCTTTCTCTCTTCCGCTCCTGCACAGTCCAGTTTTTTCAATTCCAGGATATGCAGTGCTATCTTGTGTGTATAGGGCGCTCCATTTTCAGTATTCAAAAATTGTATCAAAGTATGATACGACTCCCTGTGTTCCAGCAGATTAAAGCCCAAAATATTAATGCCTATACAGGCTCCAACCTCTCCATAGGGCTTTCCGCTCTTAATCTGGTCTACATACATTTTGAACAGATAGTACAGGGATCTCTCCGGCCAGTCAGGAAACCGGCGCATCTGCAATTCGATGTTGTACCGTTCTTTTCCCTTCGTCTCCGCCAGGATATCCACAATTCCCAGCTTATCTTCTTCCCGTATCTTATTCAGATCTCTGGGAAGCAGCCGGACACCTTTTACTTCCTCTTTCGGAATACCCAGAACCGCAGCAATTAGTGCGCCGGCTATACGGACATCCCGCATAACGTACTGAAACGCGAAGTCCACACTCAGCAGGATTGGTTTCCTGCCATGTATTTTTCCGTCTGTCAAACGATATTCTCCTTTTATTATACTTTCTTTTGATCCAAATAACAATTCCTCAGGCTGATTTCGCAGAATTTGATCGATGTGATTCAGGATGTGATTCTGATAGAAAAGAACGATTCAGGAAATAAATGATTTTATATATTATAACTCATGGAAAACTGTTCTGCCATATCGGAAAAATAACTGAATTTTCCCGGCCGGATTTGTCTGATTCCACCCAATTTTTCCGCTGCTGCGGTCCGCAAAATTCTTTACTTTACCGGCAATACATGATAAACTAACCACCGTGAGCAGCACAGATGATCGCGCCGGAATATAACGAAAGGGTTTCGGTGAGGAAAGTCCGAGCTTCACAGGGCAGGATGCCGGATAACGTCCGGTAGAGGCGACTCTCAGGAAAGTGCAACAGAAATATACCGCCGGTTTCGGCCGGTAAGGGTGGAAAGGTGAGGTAAGAGCTTACCGCCTCTCTGGTAACAGAGGGGGTCCCTGTAAACCCCATCCGAAGCAAGACCGCATAGAAAGCGATACGGCTGCCCGCCGTGCTTTCGGGTAGGTCGCTAGAGCCTGGTGGCAACATCAGGTCGAGATAGATGATCATCTAATACAGAACTCGGCTTATAGTGCGGCTCACAAAAAAGAGTACAGCTCTCTCGGTTCAGAGAGGTCTGTACTCTTTTGTCATAAAATACAGCGTTTCCGCTTTGCAATGTTTATTGTTTCTTGTTTTTTGTGCCCCCCTTGTTAGATAACGGGGGCTTTGTAAGGCTCGCTACGCTCGCCAAACCGCCGAAGCGAACCAGCCCCTTGCAAGCATGGCGGAAAAATCTTTGGGAGATTTTCCCGCCAACGTGGCTGGATCGCTCCGTCGGTTTAACAGCTTTTACCCTCCGATTATCTACGCATATAAATCAAATCGGTTATACCATTATAAGTCTGTGTTTTATAAAGCCTTAACTTTATTTCTCTGTCCATATTGCAAAACAGACGAATTCCATTTCCTAACAAAGTAGGAATAACGGAAATGTAGTATTTATCAATCATATTTTTACTTACTAACTGCTGAACAAGATTTGCTCCACCACAAATCCAAATATCTTTTCCGTCCTCCTGTTTTATCCGTTCTAATAATAACAAAGGATTTTCACTTGTAAATTGAATTTGTTGGGAAGAACTGCACTCCTTATGTGTGAATACATAAGTTGTAAATTGATTATATACCCATTCTTGCGGAGAAAGCTCGGTAACAATCTGATGATAAGTATTCCACCCCATTAAAACAGTATCTATATCTTTGGCAAATTCTGTATAAGTGTCAATATTTTCACTATTATTTCCATGACCATTTAGCCAAGCTACTCCACCGTTACTGTCCGCAATATATCCGTCAAGGCTCATAGCAATAAACAAGATTATTTTTCTCTTGTTTTGACAAACTGGGAGTTGCATTGCTATCGCTTAACCCTCCACCGCATTGCTTCTTGAAGAAATTTATCTATTAACTGTTGCTTTCCCTCCGTATATTGTCTGCGTTCCTTTGGAAATTGAATGGCTAATTCTTGTTTTAACTCATCATATATCTTGGCTTTTTCGGGAAAAACATTCAGATAATCACGAAAGTTGATATAATTATTCCATTCAGTACCGTTCCATTTTACCACATGAATATGATGTGTTCTAAAGTCTTTTTCAAAATTACCTTTTACAAATAAAACTTGATTAGGAACGTCTTCTCCTCGAAAAATAAACCCGTTTTCCCCTAACACATTAATATATGACATAATATCAATCAAACTATATACACCTATCGCAATATCGATAATAGGCTTTGCATGGATTGAAGCAATAGCTGTACTCCCAATGTGCTGAATATCAATAGCAGTATTGCCTAAGAGGTCTTTTAATTCTTTAATAGTTCGCTTTGCCTCGTTGTCCCATTTATCTTGATGCATTACCAGTTTTACGGTACCCGTTTTTAAACCTATCATACAATTAAATTTCTCC
The DNA here is from genome assembly GCF_032380675.1 of Anaerolentibacter hominis. NCBI lineage: Bacteria > Bacillati > Bacillota > Clostridia > Lachnospirales > Lachnospiraceae > Anaerolentibacter > Anaerolentibacter hominis. The sequence continues at coordinate 547,388 of NZ_JAWDIX010000001.1, read as the reverse complement.
CATCAATTCAGATTTATTCAACCGAATAAGAAAAAGGAAGAAGCTCTTTTGCTTTGACTTTTTTTAACTTTCCGCCTGCTGACACAATGACATCACATTCTGGCATATAGTCATATAATATCTGGCGACAGTTTCCACAAGGCGGTATAATTTCCTCACCCGCTTTTCCTCTAACTGCAACTATAACATCAAAATCCCTTTCTCCGTTTGTAATTGCTGCACCATTGCCACTTGTTCTGCACAAGCTCCATGCAAAGAATAAAGATTGACTCCAATATATATTTTGCCACTCTTACAACGTACAGCGGCTCCAACTGTATGATTATAATGTTTTGAATCATAGTTTAAACGAATTGCTTTTTGGGCTTCTTCTATTAGTTCATAATCTCTTTCTGAAAATTGTTCCATATTCTTAACCTCTCAAATTCCAATTTGTCTTTGTCTGTATTATAACACGCTGTAATAAGCGTTGTCATTTCTTTTCTGCTTTTGAAAAGCTACTTATTAGCCTATATTTTGTAAAGGGTGCTGTTCAGCATTGCTTACGCAACAAGCCCTTGACAAACCATAGACTAATAAGTTTTAGAGTAATCAAGCAGAAATGAAATAGTCTGCTGTTACACTGCATAGAAAAGACACTCTTTTTCAAGTGTCATTTTTTCATAACTCTGTATTTCTTTGCATAAGTCGTTACATCAGGCTCTTTCATTTGTTGTAATTTCGTTGTAATTTTCCTTATTTTCTTTTTGACTTTTTGCTGATAGATACTGTATTTATGCGGTTTTTCTCAATTCAGTATCTGTTTTTTTATTACATAGGAAAGTTCTCCAAACTTTCCTATGTAATAAAAACCCTCCGGGGGATCGCACTGCGGCGGAAAGGAATTGTGTTGCCAGAGCAACCCGCCGCAGGCGGAGAATCCCGCTTGCGGGATTCTTTGTTCTAACGATTCAATTCGCATAAAGTTCCGGCGTTTTCGTTCATACTCCGGGGCTTATTCATCCAGATCAGACATGAAATACACTTCCTCCGACAAATTCTCTTAAAAGAGAATTATGCGGCACTTCCTCACTGCTGATTCCCAGGAAATACTCCAGAAACTTTAGCAGCCTCTTTGCTTCCACGTACTCCGCGCACTCCCGTTCAATACCAAACAGCAGCGGTTCTGCAAATTGTTTCAGGACAGCCAGTTCATACGTCATGGCAGAGTTAAACATTACGTCAGCCTCCTCCTGGAACGGGAAAATATATTCTTCTTCTCCCCTCCTGACGGACGGCCATCTTGCAATGGTTGCGGCGGCAGATGATCCTCTGGTCCGCGCATCCCTGACTATTCTGCGCAGCAGCCGGGTATCCGTTGTCGGGATACGGTTGTGCTCATCTACATTCATCTGGGTCAGAGCACTGATATAAATCTTAAACTTATCTTCTTTTGGTATATTATAAGTCAGTTTGTTATTTAATCCGTGGATTCCCTCTATCACCAGGACTTCATCCGGTCCCAGCTGCAGGGTATTCCCGTGAAACTCCTGTCTGCCCAACTTGAAATTAAAGGTGGGCATATCCACTGCCCTGCCCGAAAGCAAATCCATCATATTCCGGTTAAACTGCTCAATATCAAGCGCTTCCAGACATTCAAAATTATAGTCTCCGTTTTTATCCCTCGGCGTTTTTTCTCTCTCCACAAAATAGTTGTCAATGGCTATCGGATGCGCCTTCATCCCGCAGTTATCCAGCTGAATGGACAGGCGGTGGGAAAACGTGGTTTTGCCGGAGGAAGACGGACCCGCAATCATAATAATCCTCTTATGATCTGCGGCAATCTGCTCTGCAATTTCCCCGATCAGCCGTTCCTGATAGGCCTCCTGGGTTAATATAATATGGCTGATGCCGCCTTTGCATATCGCGTCGTTGAGCTCGCCCACTGTCCCAAGCCCCATTTTCTCACCCCAGAGGTTCGAGGCATGCTGTGTCTGGAACAGCTTCCGGGATACATAGAAATTTCCCGGAGCAGACGGATTTTCATTTCCAGGCAGCACAAGGATGATTCCATCCTCATACAGGTGAAGGGAAAACTCCCGCACCATTCCTGTGGAAGGGGGCATATAACCGTAGAAATAATCCTCGTATGCGCCCAGCCGGTAGATATTTGTCCTGGATACTCTCCTGTAACGGAATAATTTATCTTTATCATACATCCCATGACGAAGAAATAACTCTCGCACGTCATCGGTATCCATGCTGACTTTTTCAAAAGGAATATCCTGCTCTACATATTTGTGCATCTTGGCTTCCACTTTTTGAAGAGTGGCTTCGTCGATTTTTGTGTCACAGTCATAGTCGAAATAATACCCGTCTCCCACAGAGTATTCCAGTTTCACCTTTCTCAGCTGATGTTCTCCCATAACCGCGTAAATGGCCCGCAGAAACATCATAACGGCCCCTCTTACATAGGTCTTATGGCCTGGTGAGTCCGCAATCGTAATAAAGGACAGGGTTCCGCTCCTCTCCAGCTTTTTATTCATTTCATATAGCTTATTATTCAGGTTGACCAGTATAATGTCGTATTTAAACCGGTCTGCATATTCTTTTGCTATCTCAGAAAATAACGTCCCTGCTTCATAAGTACGCTCTTCTTCCAATATGGTAACTGTAACTAATTCACTCATGTTTTATCTCCATGCAGCTATTCCGGCATATAAAACAGCCGTGCCGAAAGAAGAACTCTGTGCATGGCCTCCTTCTCGCTTATTTTCTTCCGACATTTTCTATTCAATCAGAATTCATGGAACGGGCTTGTTTCCCTCGCTTTGCAGACAGTAAGCCCCAGCTGGTTCAGATAGCCGATCACAGTATCTACCATAAAATGCTCCGTACCAAAATGTCCGGCGTCGATCAGACACAGCCCGGAATCCGCTGCATCTATCGCCGTATGATGGTCGATATCGCCTGTAATCAGCACCTGGCTTCCCGCAGCCAGCGCTGCCCGTACCATACTTTTGCCGGAACCCGTACTGATTGCGGCCAGACGGACGTACCGTTCCGGGTCCCCAATAACTCTGACATGCTCCAGTTCAAACGCCTGCTTTACCTGCAAAGCCAGTTCCCTGACCGTGATTTCTTCCGCCAGTTCCCCGAAGCGTCCGATTCCGATCTCTTCTTCTCCCGGAAGCAGTTCCAGCACCCGGCCGTTTTGCAGATCAATTTTATCCGCCGCCTCCTCTGCCATCACTACCGTGTCCATATTTGTATGCATGGCAAAATAAGAAATGTCATTCCGTATTAATTCTATGATCCGTTTTCCATATAAATCCGTACTGATCACCCGTTTGATCGGGGAGAAGAGCATCGGATGATGCGTGACCAGCAGATCCGCACCGCAGGACGCTGCCTGAGCAATTACAGAATCGGTGGCATCCAGGGCAACCATCACAGTTTTGACTTCCTTATCTTCTCTGCCCACCAGAAGTCCCACATTATCCCAGTCACAGGAATAACGGCGCGGTGCCAGTTTCTCCAGTTCCCGCATAACATCCTTACAATTCATAATAACTCAGCGCCTCCTTTATATAAATAATCTCATTCCTGATATAATCCATTCTTTCCGCCGATTCAGGAGAATTTATCTGCAGATCTTCCAGAATAGCCTCGTACTTTTTAAGCTGCTTGCGCAAATACGCTCCCATAACCGGATGTCTTCGCAGCAGCAGTTCCTTGCCATAGCGGTCCGCAACCGGATTGCCCTCGCCCGGCATTCCCTGCTCACAGCGGAGCACCACATAGTATTTCCCCTCGTCCAGTATCATATCCTCTTTCACTATTTCAAAACCCATTTTCCTCAGGTAGGCCCTGACACGCACAATTTCAGACTGTGGCTGCAGGATCAGCTGCCGGCAGGCTTTTGTAACTTCCGGCGAGGCATCCAGGATACGAATAATCAGATCGCCTCCCATCCCCGCAATTACCAGTGTATCTGCCTCACCGGGCAGAAGTTTTTCGGTCCCGTCGGACAGCCGGGTTGCAATTTGCCCTTCCATACCGGCCTGGCGGATGTTTTCTCTTGCAATCGCAAGAGGTCCCTGATTGATATCCATGGCAATGACGTGCTGGGCCAGTCTCCGTTGAATCAGATAGATCGAAACATAGGCATGATCGCAGCCTATGTCTGCAACCGTCCTCGTCTTCTGGACCATATCGGCCACTGTCTGCATACGCTTTGATAACCGCATTATGCCACCTCCTGCCTGTTCTATATTGCTCCCCGTCGTGAATCGAGAAGCAGCGAAAAACCACTTCGTGATTGCTCCTTCCTCTCCCTTTTTGGGTCCCTTCTCTATTCGCTTCGCAAATCGAGAAGTAGCGAAAAACCACTTCGTTCTCGAGTTCCTTCTCTATTTGCTTCGCAAATCGAGAAGTAGCGAAAAATCACTTCGTGATTTTTCTTCATTATAACATGTGTGTTTTTCGATTGCAAAATCAGGGAGGGGTTATTCTGAAATACTGGACTTTTCTTTCCCGTTTTTTTATACTGTATCTGTCAGAATGTATAATTTAACGCAAAAATATAGCCGAAAAAAAGCCAACTCTGCATGGAGGAAAGAATGGTAGATAAAAATATTGTCTTAAAATACATTGAAGAATATGAGTCGGAACTGGAATCGCTTTTAATTGAAATAGCGAATATCGAAAGTCCTTCTTCCGATCTTGATGGATGCCGCCGTGTTGCACTTGTGTTGAAGCAGTACTGCGAATCCATCGGCATGTCGGCCCGGCTGGTGGAATTTGAGGGCGCTGCTCCGGCCCTCATCGCACAGATCGGCGATAAAACTAAACCAGGCATAGGATTTATGGGTCATATGGATACTGTACACCCGGTAGGCTCCTTCGGATCACCGGCTGTGACTTGTGATGCTGAGAAGCTCTATGGCCCTGGTGTTTACGATTGCAAGGGCGGCCTGGTCATGGCCCTTCTTGTCATTCAGTCCCTGTTGGCATCCGGATATAAAGAGCGGCCTTTTAAGCTGATCTTCCTGGGGGACGAAGAAATTTCCCACCATAATGCAGGCGGTGCCTGTGAAGAACTGATTATGAATGAATCCCTGGGACTTGCAGCCATGTTCAACATGGAAAGCGGTCGGAATGGCTATCTGACCGTAGGACGCAAGGGTGGAATTGATTTTGATTTTATCATTCAGGGAATTGCAGCCCACGCCGGACACTGTCCGGAAAAAGGGGCCAGCGCCATTCGGGAGGCAGCCTGCAAAATACTGGAAATAGAGAAAAATACAGATTTAAATGATCTCACATATAATTGCGGATTGATCAACGGCGGTTCCGCCACCAATGTAGTTCCGGAAGAATGCCGTTTTTCCGTTGATGCCCGGTTCCGCTATCCGGAGAGCCGTGAGAAAGCCATCAAACTGATGGAACAGATAGCCGCTGCCACCTACGTACCGGGTACGAGAACCACACTGATAAACCATGGTGGTTTTCAGGCTATGCCTCAGACACAGGCAACGATGAAGTTATTTGATCTCTACAATCAATGTGCGTCAGAACTTGGCTATCCGGCTTTTCAGCCGGAATATTCCGGAGGGAATGCAGACTCTGCCTACAGTGTGCTGGCAGGTACTCCCACTTTATGCTCTGCCGGGATAGAGGGCGGCGGCGTGCATACACTTCAGGAATATGCCGTGCGTTCCAGTTTAAAGAGCCGGGCACAGATTCTTTCTCTCTGTGTCCTCAGCCTTCAATAAATACACATCAAGCTGTATATTTATGCACAGCTTTCTATTCCATGAACAAAAAAAGCGGCTGATTACCTTTACGCAATCAGCCACTTACTTTGTTCTCAATCAAGCAGGTACATCGCCAGCTGCCGGCACTGCCGTTCCGATAGCTCGTCCATATGTTCCTGTGTCCATGTAAACTGCCGGTCTGTTACAATAGAGCCGGTGCTCCATTCCGGTTCGATCAAATGAGTTCCCATAATCAATCCGTCCTCATATAATTTCATCCATCTATCCTTCAGCAGAAAATCGTCCGTTGCAGATGTGCTGCATTCTGCAAATCTGCGCTGATTTCTTATGATCTCTTCTGCAAGACGTATATGTCCGTAAGAAGGACACTCAAAAAATTCACCCTCCGGCGAGAGCCAGCCGCATAACATGTCATCACCCACTTTAATCTACTTTATGTACCTTCATTCTTCATTTTATGCAGAATGAAACGAAAATATGCCAAATTCCGCACGGAATCAGGAAACAACATACTGTAAGCTGTCCTGACGGTCTTTCTTTTTCTCCAGGAGCAGTAATATCCCTGTCCACCGGTATCTGGGCGATTTGCCCGGGAATTTCTCTCCGAAAAACTTTTCAGGCCTGATTTTCTTTAATCCTGCAGCCGGGTCTGCAATCCATATCCATTCTTTTGTAATCTGGTGAACCACCACATAGTGATCCGCCTTTCCCCTTACCGTCATATGGGCAATACAGGGCAATGCAAAATCTTCTGTCAAAAAAGCTTCTTTATCCCCCTGAACCCCCTGCGCCTCAAAGCCCAGTTCTTGTGCCGCCTCTGCCAATCCAAGCATATTGGTTCCCGTTTCATCTGTTCCGGCCAACCGGCATACCTCGTCCAGTGTTACATCTATTCCGTACGCTCTTGCAATTGTTGTAAGGCAGGCCGCACCGCAGTCATATTTTTTATGTTGAATGACACAGGGATATCTCCAGCGCATCGCAAAATCCTCCCGACATTAATAAAAGGATTTTACAAATCTTCCGGTGTTTTTTCCCCTTTTCTGTGATAATACGAAGAAATGTTGTTATAAGATATGGCTGCTCAGTCGTTTCTGAAAGATCAGGTAGTCATTTTTCAGTCGTTTATAGCTGATACGGCTGATGGGAAATGTGATCGTCTCCACATTGGTGACAATCCGTATCTGATAGGCCCTCATCTCTTTTACATAGTACAAATTCACAATCATACTCCCGCTGACCTGAAAAAATAAATTTCTTGGCAGAAGAGTAATCATATGTTTCACGGTATCATAACAGACATATACCTTCTTGTTCAGCATATGAATCAATAACCGATTCTGGTCTTTCTGCATATATACAATTTTGGTCAATTCCAGGGCAACTGTCTCATAATTGGCAGTCACCTCAATGTACCGCTTCTGAATCAGCAATTCCGCCTGTTTGCCCCGGATCAGTGTTGTTGCATTCCGCAGCACGCGAAACATTCTGTTCTTGTCTATCGGCTTTACAATATAATACATAGCTTCCAGGTTTGCCGCATCCAGACAGTAAGATTCATGAACCGTAATATAAATAAGAACGGCGTCCGGATTAATCCGCCGTATCTCTTTCCCCAACTCAATTCCATCCATATCCGGCATCTCTACATCCAGCAGTACAATATCAAAAATTTTCTTTTGAAAGGATTCCAACAGCTCCTGTCCATCCGTAAAGGCTGCCGTTTCAGCCTGAATATTTGTCTCTACGGCATACTCCTTCACAAAACCTTCCAGCAGGTTCACATAGTAATTAACGTCATCACAAATTGCAATACGATATTGCATAGCAGTTTCCCGTCCCTCTAAATTTCAGTATTTTCATTTTAGGTTGTCTGTCTGAATTATTCAAGATAATTAAGTGCAAAACAAAATTATTTTTATGCATAAAAATACATTCGTAAACGTATTTCGACAGCCGCGGACATAAAAAAACACCAGGTCAACCAGGCATATCAAAAAAATGGCATTCTTTTTTTCTCCGCCTTCGGACAGGGTGTCAGTAAGATCAGTTCTTGTCTTATAATAGGGGTAAGGCATGGTTTGCCTACCTTATTACGCCATATAAACTGTAATGAATACAGAATACGGCCGCAAGCAATCCGTTATATTTTGTACCTATTCTGTTGTATTTTGTCACTTTTTGGAATCTATCATTGAAAAAATCAGACGGGATCTAATAATGCAAAGACGAGAATCACACGTATCGTGGGACATCCCGCCGAACTGTTCTTGCTTTAAAACAGGAATCAGTCCGGCAGGATGTTGGGGGAATAGGGCACCAGCAAGAAACTGATGCCCAGTTATAAACGAAATGTGCTACTAGGCAAATATTTAACAATACCAATTCACAGCACCAATTCTACTTTCTAACTAATATCTGCGCTTGCTATACTTATATTAACTAAATATGAATACTTTATCTAAATTACCTCTGTTTAAATTACTCCTTATTAATTAGAATTAATTATCAAAAAAATCTTCGTTTATTATATTTTCAAAACTCGATTACATTTACTTATAAAATATTTTCTATAAATGTATGTTCTAAACTAAAACTTTGTAATACAATAAAAAATAAAACACAAAATTTCTTATTTCTAATATCCTATCCATTCTAGTTAAATCGCCTATATACTATAGAATAGATAGGATTTAGAAATATTGGCTAGAATTCGCATTAACCAAAAAGCCACTGCCAAATAATTTCAAGCCATGTAGTTCCAGGACCTTGAGTTCCTTTTACATTAAAAAGTTCTCTTTTTGATATTTTTTTCATTATAATCACCTCCGCTATGAAAATAACTATTTCAGTTGTCTAAATACAACTAATTAGTGTTGTTTAGTAGAAAAGAGATGATCGATGTGTGTATTAAATTTAAACTTACATAAAAGGGTAATTATATGAAATCATATTTTTTTCCAACTTTAGTTTTAAATATGTTAGATTTCTTATTATTTATTGAAATTTATAATTGTTGTTTTAAATTTAAGTTACGTACTACTGATAAAATATACAAATTTGTAAATATGTTATTTCTTGTAATATATTGTGTAGCAACCATAATCCTCATTTATATATCTCAAAATAAATATTTTAATCTTATTATCTTCAATATTATAACATTTTGTTATTTAGCTATTTTGTATAAAAATAGTCTTCTCCTTAATATCTGTTATATTGTATTAGAACCAATTATTGTAGCATTACCGTCAATACTTTTATATTTACTATTTAAATTTTTAGATATATATCTACAGATAGCAGTGTATGATAAATTATTTATTATTTTGTTAGATTTATTAACACATATTATTTTTTATCTGTTGGTTATAATGTATAAGTCTAAATCCGAATTAAAAACGGGGCGTGATCCTTATTTTAAAAATATACTTTTAATTATTCTGGTAACATTTGTATTTCTACTTTTTATAATTAAATATAATGATATCTCAGATTTTAACAAAGAATCCTTTCAACAGTTTATAGGTGTAATCTTTGTTTGTATCATCCTAATCGTACTAATCGTCGTAACGCTTTATACCAGCTCCGTTAAACGCCTTCAATCCGAACAGGAGATCAAACGCGAACTCGAAATGTCCAAGGTCCAGGAGAATTACTACAAAGATTTACGGATCAGTTTCGATGCGCTCCGCTCTCTGCGTCACGATATCCGCAATCATCTGATTGTCGTGGAAGGTTTTCTGGCTTCCGGCAAGACCGAGGAAGCCAGAAAATATATTAAAGAAATCAATGGTATGACCGGATCACTTGATACTCTGGTTCTGTTGGATAATACAGTGCTCTCTGCTCTGCTGACCACTATGAAAGAAACGATGCTCCAGAATCATGTGGCTTTTCACTATGATATCCGGGTGAACAGGACTCCTTTTTCCGATGTGAATCTCTGTATTATTTTGGGTAATCTGCTCCAGAACGCAGCAGAGGCGGCGGCGGAGCTGCCGGAGGGAACTGGCTATGTGGATCTGCAGATCACTCGTTCGAAGAGTCTCTTTATGATCCACATAGAAAATAATTATGTTCCAGTACCGGACAAAAAGAAGAGATCCATACAATCTCGTAAGAAGGAAACCAAGCACCAGGGGATTGGTCTTATTAACATTAGAAAAACGCTTGAATCTTACCAGGGTGTCCTGACTATCCATGAATCAACCGATAGTTATATTGTAGAAGTGACCGTACCGATCGGAAATGACTTTGACGAGATCTCGCAATCACAGATAGAAGAAGAGAATGAAAGCAAAAAATAGAGACAGGAATCGCCAAAAATCTGGTGTTTCTGTCTCTGTTTCTTCTATATATAATGTACGTTTGTACTTTCATCTTTTTCGCATGATTTTTCCGGCTATGCTGTACAGAAGAAATGCAGCCATATTGGTGACGACAATACTGGCTCCCACTGGTGTGTTATACAGATAGGATATCAGTATCCCGATGAGGAAGCAGACGATTGATATACAGGCCGAATGAATCACCACCCCGCGGAAGTTTTTGCACACCCGCATGGAAGTCAGCGCCGGGAAGATGGTCAGACTGGAAATCAGCAGTGTCCCCATCATCCTCATCCCCAGCACAATGGTAACCGCTGTCAGAAAGGCCAATACCAGATTGTAGAAGTTGGCCCTGATTCCGGTTGCCTTGGCGAATGCTTCATCGAAGGTTACGGCAAATATCTTGTTGTAGAAAAATAAGTACAGAATCAGGACGATGATGGAAAGTGCCGCGGTCATCTTCACATCGGAGGAGCTCATAGCCAGGATACTGCCGAACAGATAGCTGTACACGTCCGTGTTCATCCCCGATACCAGGGACAGGACCAGAACCCCCGCAGCCAGAGCTCCGGTGGAAATCATGGCGATAGCAGAATCCCCCTTTATTTTGCTGTTTTCACTCAGCCGCAGAAGCAGGAAAGCCGCCAGTACCACAACCGGAACCGCAAGAGCAAGGGGAGCCAGATTCATGGCGCTGGCTACAGCCAAAGCCCCAAACCCCACGTGAGATAATCCGTCTCCGATCATAGAGTAGCGTTTCAGCACCAGGTTTACTCCCAGCAGCGCCGCGCAGAGAGATACCAGCACGCCCCCGATCAGGGCCCTCTGTACAAATTGAAAGGAGAGAAATTCTCTGATCACTTCGGTCATACCTTCACCCCTCCCACATAATTCTTTCCCAGATCGCTGGCAAGATAGTCCTCTCTCCTGCCGAAAAACAACGGTTTATCATGAAGCTGAAGGATATGGCTTGCGTAGCGCACCGCGCTGCCCACATCGTGGCTGACCATGATGACGGCAATCTTATCCTCCCTGTTTAACTTTACAATCAGTTGATATAATTCTCCGGTTACAACCGGGTCCAGTCCGGTCACAGGTTCATCTAAGACAAGCAGTCTCCGGGCCGCACAAAGAGCTCTGGCCAGAAGCACCCTCTGCTGCTGACCGCCGGAAAGCTCCATGTAGCAGTCCTTTTTCATCTTTTCAATTCCCAGCTTCTCCATATTTCGCATCGCTTCCAGCTTCATTTTCTTACTGTAAAAGGGCAGATAACCGCTCTGATTGAGACAGCCCGATAAAACCACTTCAAAAACAGAGGCCGGAAAATCCTTCTGAATCTGCGTCTGCTGAGGCAGATAACCGATCTCCGACCGGTTCAGCCCCTCACCATACGTAATAGTGCCGCTCTCCGGCGTCTTTAAACCCAGTATCCCCTTGATCAGCGTACTTTTCCCGGAACCATTTTCCCCGATAATGCAGAGATAGTCCCCTTCATCCACCGCAAAATTAATATCCTTTGCTACCGGCCGGCCGTCATAAAAAAACGCCGCATTTTCGCAGGTTATCAGTGCCATTATCCCAATGCCTCCCTTAAATAAACCGCATTCTGCTCCATGAGATCCAGATAGGTTATTCCAGCTTCAAATTGCTGTTTTGTAATATTGTGAACCGATTGAAAGGTCCTTACAGCGGCCCCCGTCTCTTCCGCCAGCACCGATGCCACTCTCCCATTGCTGAATTCTATCTGGAATACAACCGGAATGTGATCTTCCTTCACCCGGTTAATCAGGTAGGCTATGGTGGCTGCGCTGGGCTCGCTTTCCCCGCTGCATCCTAAAAAGGCCGCCCGGTACTCCAGTCCATACTCCTCTGTGAAATACCGGCACGGAAAACGGTCCGCAAAAATCATAATATTCCGTTTTCCATTTTTCACAATCTCCCGGAATGTCCCGTCAAGTTCTTCCAATTTCTGCGAAAAGTTTTCACCATTGTTCTTGTAATATGCCGCGTTTGCAGGGTCAGCCTCACAGAAGCTCTTCTGAATCGCCTCCGCCATCAGCCGGGCATTGACCGGGGAGGTCCATATATGTTCGTCGTATTCTTCCTCGTGATCATGTTCCTCCTCACGGTGCGATTCTTCCGCCCCATGCTTTTCTTCCTGCATCCCCTCCACGACTTCCTCTTCAACCGGGTCCACAGCATCCATCATACGAAGAACAGTCTTGTCCGCCGGAAATGAATCCAGAATATTCTCCACCCAGCTTTCTGATTCACCGCCGATATAAATGAAAATATCGCTCTCTTCAATTTTTTGCATATCTCCCGGAGTCGGATCATAAGAATGACTTTCTGCTCCCGGGTCCAGCAGCATTTCTATAGTTATCTTATCTTTCCCTATCGCTCTGGCAAAATCATAGAGCGGGAATATGGTCGTTACCACACGAAGACCATTTCCTTCTTCCTGTTTCTGCTGTACAGATACCGGACTGCAGCCGGTGAGTAAAATCACACCAATCAAAAGGCAAACCGCCTTTTTCCATCTTCTCGCCATTTTGCCTCCTTTCCTCTATTTCCAGTTTCGCCCGTTTCATACTCATTAAAACAAACGATAAACAATTAAACAGACAAAAAAACATCTGAAAGAACACAATATCCCAGGCAATAAGCCTGGGATACCCAAAATTCATATTCTTTTGACCAGAAAAGTATAGCATGGAAAAAGGAAAAATGCAAATCGTTGAAAATGACTTGTAAATTTTCCCGGTTACTCTATAATTTAACATAGGTTTTATGATGCATGGAAATTTTATAAGCACCGTTTATACAGTGTCCGTGCAAAGTGCTGTTCTACATCCTAATCTTAATACATAATTATGAGAGGTTACTATGAATCAGGAATCATTAAAAATATCCAAAAAGACTTTTATTACGTCGGTCGCTGTGCTTCTGGCATTAATGCTGTTTGCAGGTATCCTGACACAGGTTGTACCCCAGGGGCATTTTGAGCGGACTGTAAATGACGGCAGGGAGCTGGTTGTCCCGGATTCCTATAAGTTGGATAATGATGCCTCACCCATGAATTTCTTCCGGGTATTCCTTGCTCCGGCGGCGGTCCTGTTCAGCGAAGATTCCATGACAATTATCGGAATCATCATATTTCTTGTCCTGATCAGCGGCGCCATCGGCCTGTTGAATAAGCGGGGTGTCACTTCCTACACGGTGGCCCGCACCGCTTTAAAATACCGGAATAACAAATACCGGGTTCTGCGTCTGGTTACCCTGGTATTTATGATATTCGGCGCGGTGATCGGAGCATTTGAAGAGTGCACTACTCTCGTGCCATTTACTATTGCTCTGGCTCTGGCCATGGGCTGGGACGAGCTGACCGGACTCGGTATGAGTCTGCTGGCCGCCGGTTTCGGATTTGCGACCGCTGTCTGCAATCCATTCACACTGGGTGTGGCACAGGGAATTGCAGGTCTGCCGCTTTATTCCGGAATTTTATACCGGATTCTGGGCTTTCTGATTGTATATGGAATATTAACAGCATTTCTGGTCGGTCATGCGAAAAAGACAGAGGATACCGCCAGAACAGCCAATATGGACTTTGCTCCGCATCAGTCTCACAGTATGGATACGGCCATGAAAATTTTTCTGGGCTCCCTGGTCTGTATGCTATTAATCGTTCTGCTGGGGCTTGCGGTGCCTGCCGTGTCCGATTACTCTTTGTTACTTATGGTTCTGCCGCTGACTGCAGGAGCATTTCTGGCTTCTAAAAAAGCAGGAGGGGCAGGTTCACTGGTGAAGGATTATTTTTCCGGAATCGTGGGAATGCTGCCGGCCATCCTGATGATACTCATGGCCTCCAGTATTAAACTGATCATCAGCGAGGGACAGATTCTGGATACTATTTTATATTATGCTTCTGAAATAGCGGCAAGTGCCGGAAGCGGGCTTTGTGTTATCATCATGTATCTTTTTGTCCTAATCCTGAACTTTTTCATCGCATCCGGTTCAGCTAAGGCATTCCTTCTGCTGCCGATCCTGACTCCTCTCGCGGATCTGGTAGGGGTTACAAGACAGACAGCGGTTCTGTCATTTTGTTTTGGAGATGGTTTCAGCAATGTATTCTTCCCGACCAACCCTGTACTGTTGATTTGTCTGGGGCTTGCGGGTATTTCATATGGAAAATGGGCTAAATTTACGTGGAAGCTGCAGGCCGTTATACTGCTTGTCACTTCTCTTCTGCTGCTTGGTGCTCATTTCGTTGGCTTGGGGCCCTTTTAAAAGATGTGAATATTTTGAAATAGATTGGTTCATGATTTATCATTCATATCTGTATGTTTACTCTCTTGCTTGATGAAGGCTTCCAGGTCTTTATCAAGCATTTCTTTTTCATAAGGCACACCGGTCTCACCATATTGTTTATATAATTCCCTCAGTCTTTCAGGGTTATCTGCCCTGAGTAAAAAGCATGGCATATCTTCATATATACATTCAAAAGGTATGGTACTGCCTTGCCGGCTCCATTCGTTCAGACAGTCCAGACAACGCTTCTGTAATGGATTTCTTTCCATCTCATCTCTCCTTTTCTAATATTCTGATTTGGTCACCGAGAGACGGACTGCGCGCTTTCACGGTTATAATTTTTCTACAGCAGTCCGCAAAAATAGTTTACTATTTTTCGTATTATAAATCAACTTTCGTCTTGTATATTGTTTTTATATCTAAAATTATACACTAAACTATGGGAAAGGAGTGGTGGAATATGTTTGTAGATTATGTAGAATTTGGCAGAAGAATTGCCAAAAGGAGAAAAGAACTCGGTTTTAAACAATACGAAGTAAATGAAAAGGCTGGTCTTTCCGACAAGTATTTATCCAGTATCGAAACTGCCAGAAGTATACCAAGTATTGATGTTATGATGCGCATCTGTGAAGCTTTAGATATTACGCCAAACTATCTGCTGCTCGGTGCTCAGGACCCGGAAGAATCTGATCCGATTAAACTTCTTGCTGACAAGGCAAGATCACTTTCGCCTAAGAAATTGTCACTTTTATTATCCTATATCGATTGGATTAACAGCCAGGATATTGACTAACAAAACGTTCGCTTCGGCGGACGTTTTATCATATAGGAAACTCTGTTCCTGCATGACCGAAGCCCACTGTCAGACCATATTCGTGCCAAACGGAAGATGCCGCTACAGCGTCCGGCCGGCGCGGGAATGTGTCTCTGTCATATTTTTCTTTCCTGCATATCTCCTGACTCTGCAGAATGAATTGCTGTGCCTGACAACCATTCTGCATTATGTGCCGGTATTTATAATTCCGGATTTTCACGGCCGGGTATATTCTCTATAATCTTTACTCGTAATAACCACCGCAAGGGCTACGACTGCCTCCATCCTTTTGTATGTTGATCTACCCCGATTATAGCATCCTTGTCTTTATACTATTTCAAATTCATCTTTTCTTGTTGAAATGCAATGATATAAATTTTGTACCTCTGTCCGTTCAGCATTGTTCGACAGTTCAGAAGAGGCTCCATTTTGCTCCCATCAATCCGGTAGTGCCCGGATATGGCATGGAGCATTAGTGCTGCCTCTTCCCGATTGGGCCTTCCCCCATGGTGAATAATATACGGGTAGCCGTTCCTGTCTCTTTTGTCAGAGACAACAGCAATATGGCTGATGCCGTAGACAACAATATCTCCCGGCTGCCATTCTTTGATCTGGTCCGGGTCAGTGGCAAGAGATAGTGCATATCTTTCAAGAAAGAGTTTCAGATTCTTTACTCTGCGAAAATCAATGTGGGGATCTGGTTCCCCTCCACCGCCAAAATACAGCGCGCCGTGTTCTCTGATATCCTGATCCACCATCGCTTTCAGATCGTAACCTGCCGCTTCAAAAGCTTTCCAGATTACATCGGTACAGACGCCTTCCCCCTCCGGCGGATATCCTCCAATATAATATGCACTTTTGTATACCGGCTTTGTCTCCACATATGCTCTGGCTCCAAGCATCAGGTCTGTCCAGTCATCTACGCCGTCTCCGTCGTGATCATAAGGAGATCGGATCGTCTCAATCCCGAAATCCTCCGCCCGGTAGGTGCGCTCCGGCAAAAGATGATAAAAGTCCAGAAGAGACAGCATGCTCACAGTCAGAGCCGCCGCTATAAAGAGAATCACCATACAGAAAGGTCGCCTTGCTTTCATTTCATGCCATCCCCGGCCGATTTATTCCCTACTATATGCGTTTTCTCTGGTTTTATTCGGCCCTGTACTCTTCCTTTACCGTAACCCCTATGTTATACTGGACTCACAATACAATCCGCCGAGGCGGAGGAAACAGGAAGGGCTGCAGCATTTTTCTGCTATACCGGAACTTGTACTGCTCCGGGTCGGAAGGGTGTAAAACAATGTACACAGGAAAAATAAGATGGCGCAACGCATAAAAAAGAAAAAATTCCAAAGAGTAGATTTCCAGGTTTCTATCTTCGTTTCACTGCTCTGCATTGCCACAATACTGGTTATTTACCTGTTTAACTACAATCTGACCTATCACGATATGCTTGATTCTCTGAAAAAGCAGGTGAACTCGATCTATCAGTATGTAGAATCCAGTGTGACAGAAGAAACATTTACTTCGATTGCAAATGAAAAGGATATGGAGACCGCTTCCTATTCCCAGCTTAAGACTCTGCTTGAACAAGTCCGTGATATTACCGGTGTAAAATATCTCTACACCGCCACCCGGACCGGAGACAATCAGCTGATATATGTCGTCGATGGTCTGGATGAGGCTGCGGATGATTTCAGAAAACCCGGCGATCCCATAGAGGAAGAAATCCGGGATGATTTAAATCAGGCCATGAACGGCCATACGGTACTGCCGAATGACATCCTGCACACTTCCTGGGGCGATATTTTCATCGTTTACTATCCCATACATGGAAACAGCGGCAATGTCATCGGTGCTCTTGGTATAGAGGTGGACGCCTCCCATCAGTATAAAACATACCGCACTCTGCGGGCCGGCACCCTGTGCAGCAGTATTCTGGTTGTATTTGTGGCGGTTGTTATTTCCGTTCTGATGTTCCGGCGTATTTCCAATCCCTTTTATAAGGACATAGCTAACACAGACTATCTCACGAGATGCAAGAACAGAAATGCATTTGAGATAGATATCAATAACAGTATCCGATCGGGAAGACAGACGAAAAACACGATGATTCTATCGGTGGATTTAAATGGTTTGAAACAGGTAAATGATACATTTGGACATGATAACGGAGACCAGTACATCAAAGCTGCCGCCTCTGTTCTGGAAGAGGCAGCCGGCAAACGCTTCATTGTGTATCGGATGGGCGGGGATGAATTTCTGCTTCTGGGTGAAGCAGACGGCGAACGGGAAGTCAATGCCCTTGCCCGTCAGATCACAGAGTCGATCCAGCATATGAACGACAGGAACATTTATCCTTTTTCCCTATCCGTGTCCTATGGCTTTGCCTTTTTCGATCCCGATACAGATCAGACCCTGCATGATACCTATCAGCGCTCAGACCGCTCTATGTATCAGATGAAACGTGAATACTACGCAAAAGACAGTTATGGGTACAGAAAATGAACAAGCCTCTGATATTGATAATTGACAAAGACAAATCGGTGAGAAACCTGCTTGCAGCCGCTCTTGATCTGCAGGGTTTCCCCTATCATACCGCCTCCACGGGCAAAACCGGGATGCTGGAAGCGGTCACACAGCAGCCGGATCTTATTCTGATAGATCTGGACCTCTCGGACATGGACGGACTGGAGATCATCCGGAAGGTGCGCATCTGGTCTCAGATCCCGATTATGGTGGTGAGCAATAACGGCGAGATTCCGGATAAAGTTGCCGCTCTGGACGCGGGGGCCGACGACTATCTGGTAAAACCATTCAGTATCGAAGAACTGCTGGCAAGAGTCCGGGCCGCACTGCGCCGTACAGTGGCTCCCCAGGAGTCGGATCAGATCTTTTCCGGAACGTTCCAAAACGGCGGTTTAAAGATAGATTACTCTGCCGGAGCCGTCTTTATAGATGGCCGGGAAGTGCATCTGACCCCAATCGAGTACCGGCTGCTCTGCCTTCTGGCAAAGCATGCCGGAAAGGTGCTCCCCCAAAGCTATATTTTAAAAGAAATCTGGGGAAATGCCCTGCCCGGGGACACACCTTCTCTCCGGGTATTTATCGTGACTCTCCGGAAAAAAATAGAGAAAGACCCTTCCCACCCTCAGTATATCCAGACCCATATCGGTATCGGTTACCGGATGAATGTGCTGGACGATGAGGTAAAAGAGTCTGATAAGGAATCCGATCTGTAAATTTGATGTTGTATCATTTTCTGTCTCTATGATTTCATTTTTCCATTTGCTTGCAAACGCTTGCATTTATCTTTAAAGGTGGGTATACCAAAGAAAAAGGAGTGTGATACAAATGGCAAATACAACTGCGGTATATGCGTGCATTGATACGGATTTAAAAGAAAATGCTGCAACTATACTAAACCAGCTTGGCATTTCCCCATCCAGTGCAATTCAAATGCTTTACAGTCAGATTGTCCTCACAAGGGGACTGCCTCTTGACCTTCATCTTCCGTCCGCGAAGCCAACTGCAATCGGCAATATGAGCCGTACAGAAATAGACGCCGAACTCAAAAAAGGAATGGAATCCCTAAAATCCGGCAAATCCTATACGGCAGACGAGGTTGACGCAGAACTGGCGAGGGAGTTTGGCATATGAACGACTCTTACAAAGTCATCTACTCTCCCGAAGACTTGGATGATATCCGAAACATCTATTCCTATATTTCCTTTGATTTGAAAGTTCCCGATACCACTAAAACCAGGTAGACCGCATCCGAAAGGAGATACGTTCTCTTGACTTTATGCCCCTGCGGCATGCTATTGTAGATTGGGAACCGTGGAGAAGCATGGAAATGCACAAGGTTCCCGTGGATAATTTTGTCCTACAAAACTTGATACGCTTATACTTGGTGGTATTTCGATCTGCATATGCGCATGATCGTTACACATTTCTGCTTCTACTATGTGCGCGCCTTTTCTTTTGCACAATATACTCAGTATATTTGCTATATCCTGTTTCAACTGTCCATATATTATTTTTCTTCTGAATCTCGGTGCAAAAACCAGGTGGTACTTACAATTCCATTTCGTGTGTGATAAACTATTCTTGTCCATGTGACAACCTCCTTTGATTGTTTCATGCGGTTGGCGAACCTGCATGTATTTATCACAGGAGGTTTTTCTGTAAGCTGAAGCGATGCTGACTCACCTGCATAGCAAGTGGTTTATTTGTTTTCGAAGTTTTGTTTTTCATATCGCAAAAAACTCCTCAATGAAAACAGGCCCTTGGCCAACAATAAAATCAGTCTTCAGCTGCAAGGCTAAAGACTGATTTTTCTGTCCTATTCGGTTCTTCTATTATACCCTTTAACGCTATCACGTTATACCACTGGGGTTTGCTAATAGCCTTATCTTATTATTACTTCTAATGCCTTTTCCTGATATTTTTCCGGATCGTCTGTCTGAATATAGTACCTCTGGATAACACGGTAGCGGCCGGGAACCAGAGGCGCATAGCCACTAAGATTTAATGCAAACGCCCTGCTCGTATCGGCTGGAAAAGGTATATGAGTAAAGACGGCAAATCTCTCATAGGTTATATTGCTGTACAGCTTGGGGACAGAATACCATCTTCCTTTATAAAAGAATTCAAATCCCATCTCATCGTCATAATACACTTCCCGGCCCGTATCATTGTGACAGCAAAAGGTAATCCTCTCATCCCGAACGGAAAAAGAATCTGATGTAGGTTCCGGCTGTAATTTTTGTTTCAGTGCGGGTATGTTAATTCCGGTCGAATTCTGATCTGCCGGCTGGAGCCTGTCCGGGATCAGCTCATTCATCGGAGTGATGACGCCCTCCTCCATGATATAGAAATACTCCGGCAGTCCTTCCGGAAAAAAGTTCTTCTCAAGCCACTGCCTACCCTGCACTGATAATATAGAAATATGATACCTGTATTGCCCGCGCTCACAAATCAGCGCCATCTGAATTTCACGTTCCATGTCAAACCTGTTCGTTCGGATCTGCAGGACGTTCCAAGACAGCTGAACGGCACCGGGATACTCCGCCTCATATGCTCTCAGTTTATCATAAAATTCTAGAAAAGCGTCTGGAAGCGGGTCCCGTAGATAAGTGCCCGCCGCCACATCAAATTCTCCATCCGTATCAGTCAGCCGGAAATCGCCGGAGCGAAACAGATCGTCTTGTAGCAGCTCCGAGGTAATGAAGCGTTCCTTCTCCTCATCCAGACCATAGACCGGCAGTACATAGCATGCGAGCCCTGTGTCCCATGCAACTTTCTGAAATGCTATATTTTTACTGATAATTCCATAGGCATATTCATATTCAAAAAAGCATGGATACTCGTATTCGTCTGCCATGTATACCGTAGGCCATGATACATCCAGAGGATGCTCCTTCTCATAGGAAGCGGCCATCTGGTTCAGCTTTGTCTGAAACTGGTACAAACGCGTCTCGTCAAGACTCTGTTCTTCAGATGGCTTTTCCGCTTTACTGCAGGCAGTCAGGATAAGGAGTAAGGTAAAAATCATCATAAGCGATATTTTCCTCATAAACATGCTCCCGACGCTTATACAATAGCCTGTTTCATTTTTCTAACATATTCTTTCACCGGTTCCACGCTGTCTTTCCCATATTCACCGACTATTTTCACAATAGCACTTCCCACGATCACTCCATCTGCAACCGCTGCCATCTTAGCCGCCTGTTCCGGAGACGCGATGCCAAATCCTACCGCGCAGGGAATCGTTCCCGCTGCTTTTGCAATCTGTACCATCTCGCCGATGTCGGTCTTTATCTCACTGCGCACACCGGTAACACCCAGGGAGGAAACGCAGTACAAGAATCCTTCTGCTTCCTTCGCAATCATTGAAATCCGGTCACGGGATGTAGGAGCGATCAGAGAGATCAGGTCAACACCATAATGGGCACATACACCGCCAATCTCCTCCTTCTCCTCAAAAGGCAGATCAGGCACGATAACGCCGTCCATGCCGCATTCCTGGCAGCGCTTCATAAACCGCTCTTTTCCATACGTATAAATGGGGTTTAAGTATGTCATAAACACAAGCGGCACCGTAACCTTATTCCGTACCCGTACCAGCATGTCAAACAGTTTATCCGTCGTGGTCCCATTGCCAAGGGCACGTATATTTGCCTCCTGAATCACAATGCCCTCCGCGATCGGATCGGAAAAAGGTATCCCGATTTCAATCAGATCGGCTCCGGCCTCTGCCATCCCCACAATCAGGTTTTCCGTCGTCTCAAGGTCAGGGTCTCCCCCTGTGATGAATCCAATAAAGGCTTTTCCATTCTGAAATGCTTCTTTTATCCTACTCATAGATGTCCACCCCTCTGTATCTGGCAATCGCGGCCACATCCTTATCACCCCGGCCGGAAATATTGATTACAATGATCTGATCCTTATCCATCGTCGGAGCCAGTTTCCTGGCATAGGCTACCGCATGGGCGCTTTCAATAGCCGGAATAATCCCTTCGGTCCGGGACAGATATTCAAAAGCTTCCACTGCCTCCCCATCTGTAACCGGGACATAGACGGCTCTCTTTTCATCCGCCAGCATGGCATGCTCCGGCCCGATTCCCGGATAATCAAGTCCAGCGGAAATAGAATACACCGGAGCGATCTGTCCGTACTCATCCTGGCAGAAATAAGATTTCATACCGTGAAAGACCCCAACTGTGCCGTTGGCTACCGTCGCCGCGTTTTTCGGATTATCCACACCGAGGCCCGCAGCCTCACAGCCAATCAGCTTCACCGACTGGTCCGGGATAAATTCATAGAACGCTCCCATGGCATTGCTGCCGCCTCCCACGCAGGCAATGACGGCATCCGGAAGTCTGCCCTCTTTCTCCATTAATTGTTCCTTAATTTCTTTCCCGATTATCTTCTGGAAATCCCGCACAATCATGGGAAACGGATGGGGCCCCATGACAGATCCCAGCACATAGTGGGTATCATCCATACGTGTCGCCCACTCCCGCATCGTCTCATTTACCGCATCCTTAAGCGTCTGCGTCCCGCTGGTTACGGCATGCACCTTCGCACCCAAAAGTTCCATGCGGAACACATTTAAGGCCTGCCGGTCCGTGTCCTCTTTCCCCATAAATATCTCACATTCCATGCCCATCAGGGCCGCGGCAGTTGCCGTCGCCACACCATGCTGGCCTGCCCCTGTCTCAGCAATCACTCTGGTCTTGCCCATCTTCTTTGCCAAAAGCACCTGTCCCAGCACATTGTTAATTTTATGGGAGCCCGTATGGTTTAAATCTTCCCGCTTCAGATATATTTTTGCGCCGCCCAGATCCATTGTCATCTTCTCCGCATAATAAAGAAGCGACGGCCGTCCGGCATAATTTTTCAGAAGATCATCCAGTTCCTTTACAAATTCCGGATCGTTTTTATAGTGTTCATAAGCCCGGTCTACCTCCAGAACCGCATTCATCAATGTTTCCGGCACATACTGCCCACCATAAGGCCCGAATCTTCCTGTCTTCATTTTCCTTCATCCTTTCCTCTCTGAATCACTTCTGCCGGTATGAACCAATTCCACCAGCCGTTTTATTTTCTGTGCATCTTTTCTGCCGTCCAGCTCCGCTCCGCTGCTGATATCGACACAGCAGGGATGGCAGTCCTCGATTGCCTGGAGGACGTTGTTCTCGTCCAGGCCGCCGGCCAGAAAAAATGGTTTCTTTAACTCCGGGATCAGCCTCCGGTCAAAACTCGCCCCGCTCCCTCCATATTGGCCCTTAACGTAAGTGTCCAGCAGAAGCATATCACAAGGGAGCTTCTCCGCCTCGAGGATCTGCTCCGCGGACCGCACCCGCACCGCTTTTACAACCGGGCAGTCTATCAGTTTCTTCAACTGCTCAATCGTATCTCTTGTCTCATCTCCGTGCAGCTGAACCACATCTATGATACCACATTTGCATAATTCGACAATATTCTCTACCGGTTCGTTCACAAAAACCCCTACGGCCTGAATATCAGGATCTAACATTGCCTTTAACGCTTTCGCCTGCTCCGGTTCCGCTCGGCGTCTGCTCTCGGCAAATACAAACCCGATATAGTCCGGCATAAACCGGTTCACTGCCTCAATATCTTCCAGCCTGGTCAGCCCGCAGATCTTAATCCGCACCGGATTCTCACCAAGTATTCCGCTCATCCCGGCAGTTCTCCCTTCAATTCTTTTAGCGTTCTCTTTTTATCCCTGCTGCGCATCAGGGACTCTCCGATCAGACATCCGTTTACCCTGGCTCTTTTCAGGTCCCTGATATCCTCCGGTGTACGGATACCGCTCTCCGCCACAAACAGAATGTGTTCCGGCACCAGCCGGCGCAGTCTGATGCTGTTGCGGATGTCGACGGTAAAGTCTTTTAAATTGCGATTATTCACGCCGATGACTCTGGCCCCTGCATGCAGCGCTTTCTCAATCTCTCTTTCGTCATGGGCCTCCACCAGCGCGCTCATTCCCAGACTGTCACAAATTTCAATGTATTCCCGTATTGTCTCCGTATCCAGAATGGCACAGATTAACAGCACCGCGCTGGCTCCCAGACATCTGGCTT
This sequence comes from Anaerolentibacter hominis, assembly GCF_032380675.1. Classification (NCBI taxonomy): domain Bacteria; kingdom Bacillati; phylum Bacillota; class Clostridia; order Lachnospirales; family Lachnospiraceae; genus Anaerolentibacter; species Anaerolentibacter hominis. The sequence goes on along the minus strand of NZ_JAWDIX010000001.1, from coordinate 523,567 downwards.
CATAGATCTGATAAGCATCAACGGTAAAATCCTTCCGCAGAACCGGAATGCCGACGCTTTCGCAGATCTCTTTCAGATACCGGTCAGACCCCAAAAAGAATTCCGGCTCCGTGAGCACGGATATCGCGCTGGCTCCCGCCGCTTCATACTCTGCCGCAATGTCCAGATAAGGAAATTCATCCGCAATCAGCCCCTTGGAGGGGGAAGCCTTCTTCACCTCACAGATAAAATGAATGTCAGGCCCTTTTAAGGCACGTTCAAAGAGAAATTCCCGGGATAAAGGTCCCGCCATTGCCTTCGCTTTTATTTCCTCTGGAGAGATTATCTCCTTTGCCTTCTCCACTCTCTTAACAGCTGCCTGCGCCAGTTTATCCAGTATCATCTCCTGTACCTCCTGTTTGCTCTAACCCTATGAAATCTGGTTTGTGGCTTCCTTAAATTCCAGATATTTCTTGTATGCCGCACCGCTGTCAATCAGCTCCTGCGCCATCTTCACACAATCTTCAACCGTACAGTTGTCAATGCCAAGATACAGCCCCATAGCGGCATTTAAGACAACCACATCACGCTTTGGCCCCCTCTCTTTGCCTTTTAGAATCTCCAGCGTAATCTGAGCGTTCTCGTGGGCAGTTCCGCCGATCAGGTCGGAAAGTTCGCAGCGTTTCAATCCAAACTGTTCCGGCGTAATGTCATAGGAATTCAACTTTCCGTACCGGATCTCACACAGATGAGATTCGCCGGTCAGAGTAATTTCATCCAGGCCGTCTCCGCCGCAGACCGCCAGTCCCCTGACCACACCCAGGTTGGAAAGAACCTGGGCGAGCGGCTCAATCAATTTCCGGTCATAAACCCCCATCAGCTGCATCGTTGCTCCCGCGGGATTGGAAAGCGGCCCTAAAATATTAAAGATCGTCCTTGCTCCCAGTTCTCTGCGGACAGGCGCCGCATATTTCATAGAGGAATGATAAAGCTGAGCAAACATAAAGCACATACCCGTTTCATCCAGCACCTTCTCACACTGTTCCGGCGTCAGGTCGATCCGGATACCGAGCTTTTCCAGTACATCCGCGGCTCCGCTCTTGCTGGACACGCTCCGGTTGCCGTGCTTAGCCACCTGTACGCCTCCTGCCGCCACAATAAAGGCAGTAGTGGTGGAAATATTAAAAGTTCCCACTTCATCCCCGCCGGTTCCAACAATATCTATGACCTCCCGCACCGGGTTGATCTTGATTCCTTTTTCCCGCATTACCGCCGCACACGCGGTAATTTCATCCACGGTTTCCCCTTTTAATCTCATAGCGGTCAGAAGACCTCCCATCTGAGCCTGCGTTGCTGTTCCGTCCATCATTTCTCCCATAACGGTTTTCATGGTATCAAAATCCAGATCGTGTCCGTTAACCACCTCATATATCGCCTGCTGTATCATAACACATTCACTCCTTTTCCCCATTCTCTTTTATTCTGCTTCTTCTGCTCTGTCAGGCCCTTTCTGCGGGCTCTCTATTTTCAGGAAAGCTTCCAGTATCTCTCTGCCTTCCGGTGTTAAAATCGATTCAGGATGAAACTGCAGTCCGTAGACAGGGTAGTTTACATGCTCTACTGCCATCACTTCTCCATCCTCATCTTCCGCAGTCACTCTAAGTTCGTTCGGCAGGGTATCTCTCCTGGCAATCAGAGAGTGATATCTGGCGGCGTCAATCTCACCAGGCAGACCGCCGAACAGCTTCGATCCTCCATGCAGCCTGATTCTGCTCTTCTTGCCATGCAGCAGATGCCTGGCTCTTTCAATCCTGCCCCCGAATACCTCACAGATTGCCTGATGTCCCAGACATACTCCAAGGATCGGTACGTTCCCTTTCAGTTTCTCTATCACTTCTTCACAGACCCCTGCATTTTTCGGATAGCCGGGCCCCGGAGATAATATAATGTGACTTGGCTGCAGCCGCCCGATCTTCTCAACGGACATATCGTCATTCCTAATTACCCGGATATCCGTCCGGATGCTTCCGGCCAGCTGCACCAGGTTATAGGAAAAGCTGTCATAATTGTCAATGAATAAAATCATCCGTTTTCCACCTCCCCGGCATCTCTTATGGCATTCATCACGGCCAGTGCCTTATTATATGATTCTTCATATTCCTTCTCCGGCTGGCTGTCGGCAACAATCCCGCCGCCGGCCTGCACATAGACCTTATCTTTCTTTTTTACCGCCATCCGTATGGCGATGCAGGTGTCCATATCCCCGGTAAAGTCTAAATATCCCAATGCTCCTCCGTAAATCCCCCTCGGTTCCGGTTCCAGCTCCTCGATAATCTCACACGCCCGAATCTTCGGCGCTCCGGAAAGAGTTCCTGCCGGCAGCACCGCCTCAATGGCATCCACCCCGTTTTTACTGTCCAGAATGTCGCTTTCCACCTGGGAACAGATGTGCATAATCTTGGAATACCGGTGAATCATCATATACTCTGTAACCTTAACGGAGTTAAATTTAGAAATCTTACCCAGATCATTTCGGCCCAGGTCAACCAGCATATTATGTTCCGACAGTTCTTTCTCATCCGCCAGCAGCTCCTGTTCCAGCCTCACATCCTCCTCAGGAGTCTTCCCTCTGGGTCTGGAGCCGGCTACCGGAAACGTAGTCAGCCTTCCTTCCCGCAGCCTTACCAGCGTCTCCGGGGAAGTGCTTATGATCTCCTCCCCCTCCATGTTCATGTAAACCATATAGGGAGACGGATTCGTGATACGAAGAACCCGGTAGGCGTTGATCAGATCACCTCGGTACGGACTGGAAAATCTTCTGGAAATCACTGCCTGAAAGATGTCACCGTCCCTTATATACTCTTTTGTCCTCTCCACAAGCCGGCAGTATTCCTCCTTACTTAAATTACAGGAAAATTCCGGAGTCTCTGCTTTCTCGGTTTCCGGCAGAGGGCCGGGCTCCCGTATCTTCTCTGCCATCTGCTCCATGCAGGCTGCCGCCTTCTCATAATTTTGTTTTATATGATCTGTCTTCATATTTACAATCAGACAGATCTTTTGTCTCAGATGATCATAGGCGATCACCTTATCAAAAAGCATCACATCATAGTCATTAAACTCCCCTGTCTTAATCTTTAATGTAGGTTCGGCATAACCGATCATACTATAGGCAAAATATCCTACAAATCCTCCGGTAAAAGGAGGCATATCAGGAAGCTTCGGCGCCTTATATCCATCGAGAATCTTCTGGAGCAGAGCGAGCGGTTTCCCGCTTCTTACTGTCCGCGTATTTCCCTTTTCCCGTATCGTAATCAATCCATCCTTTAACGTCACACGCATTACCGGATCGTATCCGAGAAAGGAGTATCTGCCCCATTTTTCTCCGCCCTCCACGCTCTCCAGCAGATAATAGTTGCTGCTCACAGCGGACAATTTCCGCAGGAGGGTGATCGGTGTAATAACATCCGCATAGATCTCCCTGCAAAGAGGAACCACAGAGTAGTCCTCTGCCAGTTTTTCAATGATTTCACAGTTTGGCTGAATCATATTGACTCTCCTTTCTTTGCGTCTCACTGATGGATGAAACATAAGCCTTCATTATTTTGAAAGAACAAAGCATAGTCAGCTTCGCTGACGTTCTCCTCTTACGCGAGTGCGCACACGCAATTGCGCATAGAATATTTTTTATTACATAGGAAAGTTTGGAGAACTTTCCTATGTAATAAAAAAAGGCTTCTGTCCCCTGCAAGGGACAAAAGCCTGACACTTCTGCGATACCACCCAAATTGATGTATTTCTACATCCACTCACTCACATACCATCATATGCGCCTCTCTGATAACGGACGAGGTCCCCCGTCAGCATCTACTCCCTCGCGGTTTCAAACTGCCCTCGCAAGCCCATTCAGTAAAATCCCATCTGCACCCTCACACCAGCCGGCTGCTCTCTGAAAAATGTTCCTAAACTTACTCTTCTTGCTCATCGGTTTACTTACTTTAAAATCTTTTTCACAGTATAATCCTGACAAAAACGAATGTCAAGAATAAATTTGGATACGAAATAAGATATCCGTACTTGAATTCCATTGTAACTGCAGGTAAACGTTCTATCCTGCCGCGATTTCTAGTCTATCCTATGCAGCAGTATAACAATATTTACTAATAAAAGAGAATATTTCCGTCTGAACCAACTTGCTTTCTTTGGTCTATAATGATAGACTAATTGTAAATCGATGTCGGATAAACACGAATATCGTCTTTTACAGGAGGTGAATTGCAAAATGCTGGATCTGGAACTGTGCAACAGTGAACTGAAATTAGCGGCCGTGGTGTGGGAGCATGAGCCCCTGGGCAGCGGAGAGTTGGTGCGCCTCTGTCAGAGCCAATTGAATTGGAAAAAATCTACAACCTATACCATATTAAAAAAACTGTGTGAACGGGGGATACTGAGAAACGAAAACACCATCGTTACTTCCATCATTAAGCAGAAGCACATACAGAAATTTGAAAGCCGCCGCGCGGTGGATACTCTGTTCAACGGTTCTCTCAGTGATTTTCTTGCAGCGTATCTGGAGGACCGGACCCTGGATAAAAAAGAAGCGTCTTCTATAAAGAGGTTAATTGATCAGTGTCAGAAGGAATAGCACACGTTTGTTGTAAGTCTGCTAATTACCTGATGAAGAGTCATGGAATAAAGAATAAAATAGGAACGAGCATCGACTATACCTGCTATCGACACTCGTTCCTAACTAACGTTGTCCATTGGACTTCTCCTTTTGAGAAATATCTCACCTTTTGTTCCGCTTTCTCGTCGCGAAACGATAACTTACGTTCTCGGTGGTCTATACCTCTCTTTCTTGGATTCACAAAACTTATTTGTTTTGTTGTATTTACTATAATATACCGCAACGGATTTGTCAATACTGTTTTCGAATAAATTTTATGTATTTCCATAATATATTTTTTATTTTATTATAAACATTTTTATTCTCATATTCATGGTATTTATCTGTGTTTTATTTATTTCATCAGATTATTATTAGTTTATTTATAATTAAAATAATCTTAACGGAATTTTTATAGGGTAATCTGGCGTTTTGCGGTTATCTATTGTATACTTTTCATAATGAATCATCTATGATATAAGATTCCGGCAAACGCAGGGAGAGGTATTGCCTCTTCTTTTATTTTTTCACACTTTATTCTGTCCCGTTCCTATCATATGCCAGTTGAAGGAGGATTTTCAATGCGCCGGTTAAAAGACGGTTTCAAAACACTGCTGCTTATGGCAGGCGCCACTATTTTGTCCTATCTGTTCATTCGAATCACCGGCAATACGATGAATACAACAGTCTTTTATATACTTGCCATTATTCTGGTTGCCAGATTTACCGACGGCTATTTCTGGGGTATTCTTGCGTCGGTAACCGGTGTTATCGGAGTAAACTACTATTTTACTTACCCCTATATGGCGCTGGATTTCACCAGAAGCGGATATCCCCTGACCTTTCTGGGCATGCTTGCTATTTCTCTCTTTACCAGCACGCTGACCGCCCACATTAAACGCCACGTTCGTATAACGGCCATGCGGGAGCAGCGTATGAATCAGCTCAATGATGTCAACCGGCAGCTTCTTGCCGCGGAATCGATCGATCAGATTATTACTCTTACTCTCCGCTTTGTTCGTGAATTCACTAATTCCTATGTTGTATTTTATGAGAAGGAGCCATCCGCCAGCGGCCCGGTTCATGACAGCGGCTCTGAAAATGAAAGCAAAGATTTATTCTCCCTTCCATCAGAGGTTGCAGCGGCAAGATTTTCCTATGATTCCAAGACTCCGGCTGGCGTAGGCACAGCCAGCCCTCTTATGACGGAATGTCTTTATCTTCCCCTACTTTCTCATGAGAAGATATGGGGAATCCTGGGAATACATTGTCCCGGCAGAGAAGCCTTCAGTTCAGAAATAATTTCCTTTCTAAGCCTGACGATCTCCCAGGTAGCTATGGCTCTGGAACGGCAGCATCTGGCAGAGGAGCACCACAAATTAGCTGTTGAATCAGAAAAGGAAAAGATGCGCTCCAATCTGCTGCGGGCTATCTCCCATGATCTGCGCACACCCTTAACCAGTATCATCGGTTCCAGTGCTACCTATATTGAAAATAATGATTATCTGGATCAGGAAAAAAGGGATAATCTTGTAACGCAGATACATGAGGATGCCAACTGGCTGCTGCACATTGTGGAAAATCTGCTCACAGTGACACGTATCCGCCAGGACGGCGCCAGAGTGAACAAGATACCTGAGCCAATGGAAGAAGTCGTCTCGGAAGCAGTCGCCCGGACAAAAAAGAGATATCCGGACATAGCCCTTAAAATCACTCTTCCCGAAGAATTTCAGATGGTGCCAATGGATGCCACACTGGTCGAGCAGGTTATCATCAATCTGCTGGAAAATGCCTATAAATACGCAGGCTGTACGATACCAATCGAACTCCAGGTGGTTTATAAAGACGGAAATGCCTGGCTTTCCGTGAAAGATTACGGGCCAGGTATACATGCCGAACACCCGGAATCTATTTTTGACGGCAGCAGTTATTCGAAAAATAGAAGTACTGATTCATCCAAAGGTATGGGAATCGGGCTTTCAATCTGTAAAACAATCATCAATGCTCATGGCGGAGAAATATCGGCCGCCAACCATGAAAACGGAAGTATTTTTACCTTTCGTCTTCCGCTGTCCTAGGCAAACTTTAAAAAGAAAGGAATCAGGTGATAAACGTTATGATAACAACAACTGTCCTCATCGTAGAAGACGAAAAAAACATCGGTAATTTTATTGCCACCACTCTTGCTGCCAATGACTATAAAACCATAACCTGCACCACGGGAAAGGAGGCACTTTCCATTGTCGCTTCCCACGGGCCGGACCTTATACTGCTGGATCTGGGGCTGCCGGATATCGACGGTATCGAGGTGTTAAAATCCATCCGCTCCTGGTCTCTGGTTCCTATTATCGTAATTTCGGCCAGAACGCAGGAAGAGGAAAAAGTCCTGGCTCTGGATCTGGGGGCGGATGATTATATCAGCAAGCCCTTCGGCTCCTCGGAATTGCTGGCAAGAATTCGTACAGCTCTGCGCCACACGGCCAGAAAAACAAATGGAAACGACAGTCCCCAGTCCGCGACCACATTTCAGGCGCAGGGACTATTCATCGATTTTGAGAAATACCAGGTTTTTGTGGACGGTACAAAAATCCATCTGACCCAGATAGAATTTAAGCTGATTTCCCTGCTGGCCCGAAATTCCGGCAAGGTAATGACATACGATTCCATCATCATAAAAATCTGGGGGCCCTATGCGGAAAGGGATAATCAGATTCTGCGTGTGAATATGGCAAATATCCGCAGAAAAATCGAGCAGAATCCTGCTGATCCCAAATATATTTTCACCGAAGTGGGCGTGGGTTACCGGATGATTGAGGAGGATAGTTTATAATATTCTCAGAACTGCTTTAGGAGTTGAGTTTAATTGAAAAGAAAACTATTTTTGATATTGCCTTCCCTATTACTACTGTTCTTTGTCTGTGTTACAGTGATTAAATACGTCCGGATACGGAATTTTTCATTACTTTCACAGGATATAGAGTACAGTAAATTGACGTTAAACAACAAGGTATTATATCAGAATATAATTCTTTCTTTCCAGAAATACTCGACTAAGCATCCTGTCGATTTTCAGATCGTAGAACAGAATAACGAGACCAGTTATTTTATCCCATCACAGCATCTGTATTTTCGAAAATTAGTATATAATGAGCCGCTAAACAGATTTGAAGTACTAACTACCTGGGTTACAAGGGAAGCACTGGATTGGATCAAAGGATCGATTATTAATCATAACCGTGTTGTATTCTTTTCAGATGACACTTATGAACCTATAGAAGTAAATACGTTAACAGATAAAAAATTATTGACAGAATCCACCTTCAAAACAATAGCACCTGCTTTAGATTGTCCGTTTTATACGGATAAAAAAGCATATTCCATTCCTGACTTGGATTTAGAACCTATTACTATAAAATCCACTGATGCATCTGAAAACTTCCAATTCATCAGTTATGATATTAATCTGGATGGAACCTGGTATGTGGTACCAGATAGAACAAAAAATCCGATAATCATTTTTGACTATCCTGAAACTTACATACTGCAATTCAATTGTTACTATTATGCCTTACCCATCCCTGGAGAATATCGAATATTAGTTTCCGACAGCAAAGGTGTGATCTATGCGTTAGAGTTTCAATTTATTTAAACATGTGCCCATCTTTATTCAGCGGTTATGGAAAATTGTTTTCCGCAAACGACTGAAATCGCGAAAACGGACTCTTCGGAGTCCGTTTTTATTTTGTCAGATAATAAATCTATAACTATGAATTATTTTATCAGCAATTGCCCTTTTATGTCTTTTGATGTATAATAATAGAAATATTTATGAACTGGGAGGGGTGTATTTATGTCAGGCAGACACTGTGAAAATTGCGGTAAAAAAGTAAATAAAGCCGAAATGCTTTGCCCTTATTGTAACCATGTACTTGGAACATGGGCTGGTTCCGCTGCTCCTTCTAATTATGTACCACCCGAGCCTGCGCCGCCTAAAGAAAAACGTCGCCGCATGAAGAAAGAGCTAGCAGTAAATCCAGTTGTAGTAGTGATGGGGTTTATTATAGCGGCTGCAATCGTTCTCCTTCTGATCCGCGCCTATATGGTATATGTGCTCGGCTACCGGTTAACTTTTTAATCAGAATGTCATCAAAACTACCTTGAACGTAAAAATTTTGTCTGCATAAACATAGCAGACTTTTATAATACATTTCATTGTACGATAGTACAATGTGTTTTTGTTGAAGTTTCGATTAGATGAGGCGCGATAAATGAAACAACCAGTTTTTAAACTAGTTCTTTTGGTAGTATTTTTTCTGTGCCTTCTGTTCGCTGGTTTCTCGGTTCACCGCAGTAATTCCGTAAAACCAGATCTTTATATTGTCAGACATGCCGAACGCCAGTTTCGTGTAGAACTGCCGTCGGAGGTAGCTGAACTAACCGATGCAATCGAGCAGGCGAACTTTCATTTTGGTGGATTCACTTTTTTTGCCAAAGGATGTCTTTATCGGGTCAGCAGCTGTGATAAAAAGGGGAAGTTAATTCGAAGTTTTAGCTTACATTCGGGTGGAATATCCTCCGGAAATATTCGGTATAACGGGCAAACAGAAGTATTAGAAGAAGTATTAAATAGATTATCTTCAAAATACCAATGAGAGGAGAGTTTTATGGAAAGGAAAAAGAAACTGAACATTTGTCTGTTGATTGCGTTGATCATCGGAGCCGCCTATTTGATCTACAGTATTGTATACTGGGGCGGTGCTCTGGGAAGCGGAGCAGATGCAGCGGAACAGATTGGTTCCGGAATTGCTGTCGCGCTGGTGACGCCACATTTGATCTGTACCGCGGTGGCAGTGGTTTTCAACGCTTTGGGCCTATTTATGAAAAAAAGAGGATTTGCCCTGGTCGGAGCCATCATGTATACTGTAGCACTTGTATTGTTCCCGGTGTATTTTATGTTTGTAATCGTAGAAATGGTTTTGTCCTATGTAGGATACGGAATCATGAAGAAACAGGGATAGAAAAGCGGCCTAATACGGTGTTGGCGTATTAGGCCGTTATTGTATATTATACAACAATTTAAAAGACGAGGGTAATCTGCAAATAATACGATAGAATGAATTATGTTATATTTTGTTTTTTTATATTCTACCATATCTAATGAACAGATCTATTGTCTATCCCCATTGATATTTAAATTGAATAGAACTAGAGTGTATTTGCTACCGGGGCTTTTGTTGTTATGAGTGTCATCAGTTCGTCGTATTCCACCTGGGTAATCCGGCTCCGGAGTAAAAAGGTATCCAGCATGTCCCGCATCACCGCGGGGTCGTAGTTGCCGGACTGTATTACTTTCTTGGCGTTTTTATAGGTCATGGTTTCTCCTTTCAATTGTTGATTTCGGCCATACAGGCAAGGTATTCGGTGTTTAACTGGACCTGGGCGAGGATGTCACTGTCGCTAAGGGGGACTTCTGGTTCTTCGTATTCGATAATTGGGGCATCTACTATTCCAGATATGTGATCTGCATCTCGTCCAAAATATTTAACTTCATGAAGGATGTTATTTTCGTCTGTATAAGTTTCTGTCTTAATTAATGCCATCGTTCCCCTCCTTAATTTGCCAGCTGTAAAAAATAACGACACCAGCTACTTCCCGCAGAAATTTCCAAGCTTTTTTCAAACCTAAATGTAACTGGACCTGAATCCTGATATACAGGAACCGCATATCCTCCATAATTCGCACCATCAATAACAGGTTGTACGCTATCTGAACTGTTGGACCACACAGAAATCATTCCCTTGCCTCGTACAGTTAATTTATCATATCCATAAGGTACATTCCCTTGAGTTACATTAGGGTACTTGTCTATTTTACTGACTGCTGTACTCAGCTGATTAATTACCTCTGTTATCAGTTCATCCAACGGCACCTCCAGATTACTGTTGACCGATTTCTTTATTTCTGCCCAGCTCATTTCATCATCCTTTCACGTGATCAGGGCTGGGCAGTTACTCACTGGTTGATTTCGGCCATGCAAGCCAAATATTCGGTGTTTAACTGGATCTGTGCCAACAGCTCTTCTGCGGTTGTTTCCCGTACTGGCTCCGGTTGAGGTTCCACCGGCTCCGGGATATATTCCAAAAAGGAATCCGCCTCCGGATCATATACCATGCCCACCCTGATATCTTCATTTTCTATTCGATTTGTTACATCTACTGTATACGCCAGCGGTAGATCAAAGTCATAAAGACCCAGATCCATCCCGCCGATCAGGTTTACGCGGCTGTCCGCCTTGCGCACCTGCGCATAGATTTGTAAGGGGTTTGCCCCCCGAATATTTGTTCTTTTTTTCATTCATTATTTCTCCTTTCACCATTCGATCAGCACCATACCTGGGGTGCCTGCCGAAGCAATACCACTTTTGCCCAGAGAGCCATATGTAATTGCACTTATTGTACAAGAGGCTCTTGAACTGCTGCCAAGTGTTAAGGTTATCTCTTTTTCAGCATCTGTGGCGCACGCTCCACCACCAGAACCCCATCCTATTGCCTTCGTAGCATTTACGCCATTTCCGGCATTACCAGCGACGGAATTTCTATATGAGGAAGCTGTACCATTCGTTGGCTGATCCCCGTGAACCAATTCTCCTGTAAAAAATAGCTCAGACCGGCTACTTCCTTTTGCATTTGGATTAACATCTATTGCACTATCTGTTCGCACTAATGCGTTAGCTTTTTCTCCAGCTGATCCATTAAGCGTACCACCACCACCGGTACCTGTCACGGCTCCATTATATCCTCGTCCATATGATGCGTCGTACGAAGCGCTTGCACTAAAATAGTTTCCTGGAATTCCGCAGCCACCAGCTCCAGAGCCTCCTATACCAAAGGCTCCGCCATAGCCACCTTTTCCACCTTTTCCACCTGTCTGGCTCATGATCCCTCCATATTCACTGCTGCCGATGGTCAGTCTCTCCAGATCTCCGCCATTGCAGCCATCATAACCGCTTCGCCCAAGCTCTACTCCTAAGTAATTATTTGGAAAGTCTGATGCTAAAGTTCCCTTAACAAGGGTTACAATATTTCCAATTACAGTATTTCCAGCCCCGACAACGATTGGAATTCTCTGCCCTGGCTTCACGGTGACTATCTTCTTCATGACGAACTCTCCCGCTTTTGCCTTATAGTTGTAGTTTACCGTGCTTCCATCTTCACCTGCAGCACAGGCAGAAATAATAATTCGGTTGACTCCCATAGGTACCTGCCAGGTACAATTTTCAGTTATCATAATGCGATTCTGCCCACTTCCCATATTAGCAGCAATGTCAGCTAATCCCATAACGACACCCCGCCTTCATGGGTATTATGGTTAGGGTTAATACTTCCCCCAGAAAATACGTTCGATTTCTTCATGTTGTATTTACTCCTTTCTTACCACTCAATTAAGACCATTCCAGGCGCGCCTTTACTGGCTTTTCCACCAATGCCTCCAGGGCCCGGAGTTCCGTCTATGCCTCTCGCAACAAAATATTGTGTATCAATATATGAAGCAGTTGCTTGATTACCTACGTTCCCATTTCCTCCGAAAGACCCACCACCAGCGCCATATCCGAATGGCATGGTAGCATCTGCTCCTTTTCCGCCTGCTCCACCATCCCCTCCTTTGGCCATATTCACATCTGTTCCGGTCTTATTCGAGGTAAATGTTACTGAGCATCTCTCTGCGCTTGGATTTTTGCCCTGTGCACCGTTCGCTCCTAAATTCAATGGCATGTCGTGATAAATCATGGTTACTTTAGACTCAGGAGAATACTGTACTTCTTTTTCTGACTTACTCTGGGGACCGGCCAAGGGAACATTACGCGCATTTACTGTACTTGCCTGAATCGGAAAATCACTCCCGTATGGAGAGCTGTATTCAACTTTTGTATAGTCAGAATGATCGGTATTTTCGCCAATATAATATTCTGTATTTGCTGCATTTCCGCCATTCCCTTCATTTCCTCCCGCAGTAGCTGCTGCTAATTTAAGACCATACGAACTCGAAGATTTTTGCCCGTAATTAGCACAGCTTCCATTTCCTCCGATGCCAAAGGCTCCTCCATAGCCGCCTTTTCCACCTATGCCACCTTTTGCGGAGCCAGCCGCTGATACCATATACGGATAATATGAACTACCACTGGTAACCCTTGCCCGCCCTTTTCTTCCTTCGTTCTCGGGCTTCCCGTTGTATCCCAGGTCCAGGCCAAGCTTTGTGTTGGGGTAATTGCCTTTTATGCATCCTTTTGCCAGCGTGAAGTAATCTCCGATAACCGTATTCCCATCGCCCACAGTTATTGGTATTACCTGCCCTGGTTGTACCTGTACCGGTTCGTCCAGTATAAATTCCCCTGCCTTGGCCACGTATGCAGGATCACTGTCACTCCCGTCCTCGCCGGCCGCGCATGCGCTGATCCAGATGGTATGTACTCCTAAGGGTACGGTCCAGTTCTGACTCTCGGTGATCAGTACCCTGTTATTTCCACTGCCCATTGTTGCGCTTATATCTGCTAAACTCAATTGATCACCTCCTGTATACTGCCATCTGCCAAGAAACTGGTTGTCTTGGATATGCTCTTCCCGGTCTGATTGGTAAAGTTCTCTATGATAGAGCCATCTGAATTAAAAACTGTCACTTTAGTCCCGGCATCTCCGGATTCCGAAATAGAGCCGTCTGCATTAAATGTTGTAATCTTTGCCTGAAAGCCTTCATTGATTACTACCATTTCTGTATCAATGCTGGTTTCCAGTTCCCGCCTCAGAGTGTTGAAGTCAGTCTCAAGGCTTCGCATCTTATCGACATCACCCTGAAGAATACCGTCCAGAGTGGCTTTGTTTTCGTGTATGTGCTTCTTTGTATTCGTATCGTTCCAGTTCGTTATACTGGAGTCTGTTATGCCGTCTAATGTGGCCTTATTATCATGTACATGCTTCTTGGCATTTGCATCATTCCAATTCGTGATGTCGGAACCGGCTATGCCATCCAATACTGTTTTATTATCATGTACATGTGCCTTTTTCTCCAGCTCAGCTACATCAGACTGCACATTGTCTACTTGCCGCCTTACATTGGAGAGCTGTGTATTTGTGTCACCGACTGCAATCTCATTTTTCTTTATCAGTTCATCTATTTTATCTATGTTTTCATTTGTTACCTGAATATCATAGAAATCATCCTGATCAGGCTTTACCAAGTTATAATTAGCTGTTTTCTCCGGCATTGTTTAACACCTTCTTTCTTATCATGTCATGAGTCATGGCTGCCAGCTGTCTGTGCGTCATTGCAACAAGCATTCCATGATTGTTGTATAGAAGTGAAATATTCTTTACTATATTTACCGGTACAACCCTGTTCAGCATTTCTGTCACGGAGGTAAATGTATTGGCGGCATAAAGCCGTACAAGTACAGTGAGAGTTAATGTTGTTTTATCGACTGATAATACAAAACCATTCTCCCCGCACAGCAGTTCCAGCATAGTGCGCAGCGCCGTGATCGTAAAGGGCGGCTGTTCCATCAGCCGGGACAAGATGCGAAACCGCCGGTCTTCTATGGTTTCTGTGCCCTTTGCCGTAATTCCCAGCATGTTTTCCCATTTTACAGCCCCGGATTCTGTCAGGTCCGTGACAAACTGATCCTTGTACCGGTTCTGCATTTCTGCATCCAGCCGCTCAGCATCCTCCTGTTCTATCTCCATGATGCATTTTAATTCCCTGTAGTCCTTCAGATAATCCGGCAGATAGTCTATGATCCTTTTTCTATCCATTGATCTCACCTCTTACCGGGATATGGTCCAGCTCCAATTCCAGATTCTCTTCCACGCCGTTCAGTGCCGTGTCCCGGATATCTGATATTCCTGTCAGTTCCAGAAGTCTTGCCTCCAGCTGGGAGATCCGTACGATCAATTTGTCCGCCGACTCCCAGGTATGGGCAATCTCTGAAAAATACGCATCCACCGCCTGCTCGATGTAAGGTTTTACATCCTCAAAAGTCCACTCTTCTGAAAAGGTCAGAACAGTAGTGATATTGACCGGAGTCTCCTCCACGCCCCGCACCGTTACAAAGTGCCCGATCGGAGCCAGGCCCAGGCCTTCGCCGTGGGTTTCCTGCGGGTCGATCTCCTGCTGGATCTGGGCAATCAGCTCATCGGATGGTTTGGAGTAGGTAGAGTCTATGATCACCAGATGAACGGTCCCTCCCACCGTCAGATATCCTTTTGACGCTGCGGCATGAATGGTATCTATCCATGCTTTGATGCCAGCCGGAATGTCCGTACTGGTAATCCAAGCAGCAGTTTCTTCCGGAGGCACCAGAGAGGACGGTTTTATCCCGCCGTTGGGCGCCGAATACACCTTCACTCCGCCGACTCCATTCAGAGCTTTTACTTTCGCCTTATAGTCCGCCACGTTCCCGCCAAAGGCCTGGGCCGCCAGAGAATCGAAGTAAAGCTGGCGAAGCTCTTCTGTACCGATTTCCTCTTCACCGGGAATTAGCAGCTCTGTTATTTCCGCAGATTCTAAACCCTCTATATATTCTACCGGAATCAATTCTCCGGAGGAAATATTTCCCGCGGTTCCGGATGTCTCGCACTGAAGCTTGAAAGTTCCATCCTCCAGCCGTTCCAGCACCGCATAGTTTAAGTCTTCATAGTTAAAACGCTTTCCCGCCAGATCCAGGGTATTCGGAACAAAAGATCCCCGCACCACAGCAAAGGTTGCTTCCTTTACGGCAATGCCCCGTTCCTGGCAGCGCTTGATCAGTCCATAGCGGGAAGCGGAATCCGCATAGGTTTCTTCCATCATAATGGCAAGTTCCATGTAGGCATTGGAAAGATCCATTGCTCCGGGCGCCAGAGCGTTATAGATCACCGAACCCTCCCGTTTGTCCAGACCGGCCGGCACCCGGTCCAGCCTGTCCTTAATAATTCTTTCGTAGGTCATTTCTTCATACACTATAGCCTCACCTCCTTCTCTGCCTCTATTTCTCCAAACTCCGTTTCAACTGTAAAAACAGCGGTGACCGTATCCCGGCTCTTTGTGAAAGAAAAATCCTTCACGGCCAGAATGCGGTCATCCTGTATCAACGCATCCATGATGCTCTGTTTTAATTTGGAGTAGAGTAACGGTACCTGGCTGCCAATAAAATCCTCTGTTTCTATTCCATAGTCCCAGGAATAAATTTCATGCTGAAACCGTTCTGTATTCAGTATCATGAAAATGGCTTGTTTTACAGCTTCCAGTTCATCCGTCATTCCGGAGATTATTTTTTTGTCCAAAACCATTCGGTATGTCCGGGTAGGTTGATTGATAAATTCAAAATCTTTTTTCAGATCGTCGCTAAATTGCGGCAGCATTATACCACCACCTTATCCAGAAGCAGAAATTTCTGTCCGCCCTGCAATGAAATCATTATGATATTGTCTCCCTTTTTGATGATTTTCTCATCCATATCAGACTGAAAATGGTGAGGGATAATCAAAAACTCCGGCCCGAGGGTAACTTTCTGATCTATCTTAACCGTTACCGGCTTACTGCCGGATAATGTTCCAAAGGTAACTGCTACCGGTTTCTCCTGCCTTACGGCATCGACTGCAGCTTTCTTGATCACTTCCACAATATTAGGCATTAAATTCCCCCTTAATTCCCGATAAACTCAAGTCCATATAGTATTCTCCATTGCTGAAGGTATGGGTGACCCGTTCTACCATCATAAAATTCTGTATCTGAATATCTGTTAAGTCCAATTTTACAATAACCATAGAACCGCCCCGCACACGGATATCTCCAAAACACCCCTGAATTGACAGGCTTCGGCGCTTTTTATTGTAGTAGTCCAGAAGAACTTTTGCCTTTTCCTTCATTACGGTATCGCCGGCATTATCAACACTCTCATAATATTGAAGAATCCCCCACTGGGATTGAGTTTTGTCATCCTGCGCGATGGTCACTTCCCGTTCTCCTGTTTTATCGTTGTCATTAACCAGCTTAATCCGATTATAAGTATCGCTGTCAATCGAAGATTTATAGCTGATATCCTGGGCAGTATCTTCATCAATCAGGATAGGAAGCTGCATATTTTTAATATGCCTGAGGCAGATTTTTCCAAAGTCATCATAAAGTACATACAGATTTCCGGTATTCATCAGGGTAGTATCAGAGGCATTGCCAAGGATATCGAGCAGGGTTCCGTCTTCTATTCTGGATTTGATCTTGTATTTTGTATCCTCAATTGTTCCGGTAGTCAGATTGTAGTCTTTTGCAATCATTTTCAGGAGTTCCGCGTATGTTTTATTATTGTAGATCAGAGTATCCTTATTTTTCAAATAGCGGAGCTGATCATAGCAGGTTATAGTTCTCTTATCATGATCTGACCGGGATATTTCAAAGATAAATCCATAGAACATACCTTTTCCGTTCACCTGCATTCTCACCGGATTCCCCTCCTGAATATTGAGGGTCTGATCCTGAATTATGTCAAAGGTCAGCTTTCCGGGTGTGGATTTCCGTTCCCACACTACCGTAACGTCCCCTGTGATCATCGGGTAATAGATCTGATCGTTCTGAATCAGTATCTCAACGCCTGTATCCAGGTAGGTCTGGTCAGTTTTCAGAGCTTTATATTTATATATCCCTGCTGTGCCTGTCACGGATTTCACTGTAATTTTATTAATTTCTTTGGATTCGCTGTTCTGGCTCTCAATAGGTGTTTGTTTGCTCTGTTTATCTCCAAACGAGATGTAGTCAAGAGGATTCTTTGGTGTACCGTTGAACTTGATTTCAAAATGCAGATGAGGTCCGGTGGAATTCCCGGTAGAACCCACATGGGCTATTGGCTGTCCTGCATCTACATGCTGTTCTTTGCTGACCAGCAATTTGGAGCAATGCGCATATCTTGTTACGACTCCGCTGCCATGATCCAGGAGAACACACAGCCCGTATCCTCCGGCTGATCCGGCAGTCACAACTACCCCTGATTTAGCCGCCACAATGTTTCTTCCGCTTGCACAGCCAATGTCCACTCCCTGATGCATTTGCTCCTTCTTGGTAAGAGGATTTTTGCGCAGGCCGAAGGGGGAAGTAATCCTGGACGAATCCGGACATGGCCATATATATTCCGACATAGCCTCCCTCCTTTATGCCTGCAGTTTCAGCACAGTTCCCGGATAAATCCAGTGGCCGTTTGACGAGCTGGACCTGCCATGGCTTTTGGCTGCTTTTTCAATGGTTGTCTTATTCCATGTATAAAGTTTTTTATATTTTGAACTGTCTCCCAGTTTTTTTCTGGCTATCGTAATCAGCGTGTCTCCGCTTTGAATGGTATAGGTCTTTTCTTTCTTCTTACCGGCGGTGTCTCTCTTATTTTTTGAGCCGGCGTTATTATTACCCTCTTCGTCCTTCTTAAATTCCACTGTCTTCGTGACATAGGGACGGTATTCCTTCAGGCTGATGCTTACCACGAAATCCAGGCCTTCTCCCACATCCTCAATGATCGAATACTCTTCCAGTGAGACGTAGAGATCTGTAGATTCTGCCAGAAAACCGGTTGGGCCAAGGCGCAGAATCCGCAGGTAAAAAGGCTCCAGTGAATTCTTGATATCTTCCAAAACACTGAGAAAGTAATCTGCTTTCTGAAATTCCCCTGCATAGGTTGCAAATGGATATTTCACATTTGGCAGAAGCAGAGAAAACTTCAGTTCAGACAGCCCCGGCCGCTTAATCCGATTAATTTCCCCCTCGTTTAACAGTGTCAGGGTTTTATTTTCTGATTTTATCTTCGTCTCAATCTTCTCCGGAGCTACTGGAAATAAAGTATCTTTTAGATATAGTAAATACATCAGGCATGTACCCCCTCTGCACTGGATACCATCGCTTCTTCAATCTTGGCCGCAAACACGTTCACAAAACCATCCAGGTCCATATCATTGTTGATCTGCGCCGAGGCGGAAAAATCCAGTTTTACCTCTGCCGTGGTATATTGGTTAATGGCTTCCCTCTCTGCTATTTCACGCAGATAAGAAAGTTCCTCGTTACTGGCTGTCATACTATCCGCCATCGCTGCCGTATTCTGGGCCGTTTCATTTACACCGCCATAGATGCCATCCAGATTGCTGATGGTTCTGTCTCTGTCCGAAATACTATTCAGGTCAATGCCATTTTCCAAAGAATTAAGGTCAAATGCATTATCCTTTGATTTCGTCAGGTCATTCTGGACACCTTCTCCCCAGTCATACCCTTTATTCCACTGTTCTTCCAGATTCATCTTTTTTACATACTCAGTATCCTTGCCAAACTTCTGTTCAACCTTTTGAGACAGACTGCTTCTGAAACCAGCAACCTTATCTGCAAAATTGGTCTTGAATAAAAAATCAATCCCTTTTGCAATCAGTTCAACCGCTGCGAGACAGTTATCCGCCAGGTTCGCAAAAAGCCTTATCGCCGCACCGATGGGATCTTCCCATACATTTCCCAGAAAGTTGGCAACATCAGCGATGATATTCCAGATAAATCCAAAGGCGGTCATAAACACGCCCGCGACTACGCCAACCGCGCTGATAGATGTGCCCATAAATTTATTAATTGCACCTACCACCAGGAAAATAGCTGCTACCACGCCTATGATCAATAGAATAATCTGCACAAGCGGACATGCTAAAAGTGCTGCATTAAACCCATACTGTGTTGTTGTTGCCTTCATCGTAGCACCTCTCTGCATTCCTAATGATGCTGCATGTACCTTGGATGCAAACTGCATCGCCCCGGTTGCCGCCGCATTTATATTCTGCATGATACTATTTGCTTTGACTGCGGCTGTATACAAGCCGAATGCTACTGCTATACCTCCGATAATCGGTGCGATCAGACTCCAGTTATCTACAAAAAAACCGACGACCTGGAAAACAATATCCAAAAGTCCTGAAGCCACCTCGGCAATGCCGCCCAGCATTGCTCCAAACGTACCCATTATCTCCTGTATCATGGGCATATTCTCACTTATGTAATTCAATAGCGTAACGATAACCGGGTACAGGGCCGTACCCACTTTCTCCAAAATACCATTCCAGGCATTTTCCATCTGCTGGATCTGGCCCATCGGGGTACTGCCCATCGCCGCATTCATATTTCCCACATTATCTGTGATAAGCTGGGACAGCATCGCCGCCCTTTCCTGTTCAGTCCCGTATTGGAGTATCTGCTCCTGGGCCGCGCTCATGCTGATTCCCATGTTGGTCAGCGCCCCTGTCTGGCCCTGCATGGCCTGTCCAAGTGCGCTTCCGATTGAAACCATATCGTTCGAAGTTGTGTTCAGGCCGTTTTGCTGGACTGCCAGGTTATTCATTGCCGGAATCAGGGTGTTGAGGGCAGATGAGGTGCTCAGGAACGTCGCCAGCTGTCCGGCTCCGGACATCTGGGCCTCATCGCTGATTACCCCGATCCTCTGCTGTTCTGCCGCAAGAGCCTTTGTGCCCGCAATCGCCGCGTCATTTGCACCCAGCTTCTGACGCATCACCGCATCCAGCCTGGTTTCCGCTTCCATTTGTACATTAGCCGCATTCAGGGAGGCACCGGCCATCTGGCCTATCCCTTTTGCCGCCTTCTCAAAGCCGGCCGAAGCTATCTGCTTCAATTTATCCGCCAGTCCATTTGTCTTTTTCTCGGTTTCCTCAACCGCTCCGGCAAAATTATTCTGGGTCATTATCGTACTCTGTATGTTGTTCTGCATGATTGTAATGCTTCTGGCCGCCGACTGAAACTTCTGTTCGGCACCTTCCACATTTTTCTGCAGAGTCTGCATTGCCTTTGCGGGCAATGCAGCGCCCTGATAAAGCTGCAGGGCATTTTCTACTGTAGCCACATGTTCACCACCTTTTCTTTCTGCATCTTAACTGAAAACATGCGGTCCGGATTCTCTATAGCCAAATCTCAAAAACCCTCCGTCATAATTCAGCTATTTTTTCGGCTTCCGGGCCGCACGCTTGGCCTCTTTTTTCTCGCTCTCAAGCCGTATCTCTATGGCCGCTGCGATAAAAGCCCGCTCATTCCGGGGCAAGGCCAAAAATTCAGATGGGAGCAAATGGAGTTTATGAAGGCAGTAGTAGGCCAGATTCGCCTCTCCATCGCCTTCATTTATTAGTTTTTTGCTTCATCAACCGCCTCATCAAATGTCTGATCAAAGCCATTTACTTCCTGAACTCTGCTCAGATAGTCCGCGTATTCGCCAGGCGTAAGCATGGTCTTCAGGAGCAGATCTGCTCCCATCACTCCATAGCTGTTCTGCAGCTCTGCGTCGTCTAGATTAGGGAAAACCGTACATTTTGCTGCCAGCCTGCCCAGGTAAAGATTATAATCCGTTTCCGGCGTATACATACCCCGTTTGCCGGGCACTGCCATCCGTTTGGTACAGGACTTTCTCAATGCTTCATCCTCATCGGAGGAAATACTGCGGATTTCCCATTCCATCGGACGGCCGTCCTCATCCACGAATCGTCTGGACGCCGCAAACCGTTCATTTTCAACAGGCAATGCGTTCTGAGCTAAAAAAGCAGATAAATTCACCATATCTATTTCCTCCTACATCATTCCATTTAACATATTGAATTTCTCCGGGATTTCGAAATCTTCAAAGGTGAAATCGGCCTCTTCATCCAGATACTCTGCATCGGCGTCAAACTTAGCCAGGATTCCGCCGTCCAGGTTGCAGTCTTTCAGGACAACCGTCTGTCTTCCCACATTTGACGTAGGATCTTCATTGGTCACCTGAATGTCAAAATAAACATCCTCTCCGGTCGATTTATACCGGTAGAGCAGTTCCCGGAAAATACTGGTATTGTAGTGGAACGTAGCGGAGCCTGTCCCCTTCCATCCCGTCGACTTATTTCCTTTTCCGGTCTTACCCAGAATCGGGACCTCTGTCTTCGTCTTCTCAAACTTCGCTTCCAGATTGATGGCCTGCATAAAGTTATAACGGTTTCCGTTAATCGTCACAAAACATTCCGCCAGGGAAGCACTCACAGTATCCTTTGCATTCATTACATTTGACATATTTTTAAGCCTCCTTATTGAACTACCACACTCATGTATAATTTTGCCATTGCATTAACAGGCGTCACCTGATCTCCCACAACAACCGACTTTTTATCCTCACCGATTTCCACCGTCACGTCGTCAGGATTAAAATTCTCTATCGCCCGGATCTGTTCCAGCTGGCGGTGTTCGGTCACGATATCATTCCACAGTGAAATGCGGCCTGATGCATCGTTCGGAATCTTGCCCAGATACTTGTTATTAAAGATACCTGCAATATCCATTGCGATCTGATCCAGAACCCGAATCGTCTGGTTGCTTCCGAAATCACTGTTTTTCTCATCCGTGTATGTAATATAGGAATTAATGTCTTCCAGCACCCGGATATCATCTCCAACCATGTGAAATACAAACTTTCCGGATTTTAATGCTTTTTCCAGTTCGCTCTGGGTATATCCCGCTGATATCACGAATTCACCATCGTAAGTCCTGTTAGTAAGGGATTCATTCACACCGCATGCTGCCTGCGCTCCGGCTGTCCAGTATACTGCGCTGGCTTCCGGCCAGCCTGCGTCTTCCGTCTGATTCTCCACCGAGATAACACCTTCGTAATCACTTGTGCAGCGATAGCCAACAACCTGAAATTTGGCGCCGGCTTCCTCTCTCATTCTTTTCACATACTGGGTATAAAGTCCGGTAATCTCCTGGGCCTGTGACATGCATACCAATACCTGGAATGTATAGCTTTCCATTTTGTCCAGGAACGCCTGATGGCTCTCAGCCGTAATATCGGTACTATTTGTTCCGCCGGTAAGCGGTGTTCCCGCTGTGACAGCCAGTTCCGCGCTCTTCTTAAATGTAACGAACAGATTATCCTTCAGATCTGACGCACTGGCAACCACCTGGATATCCATCTGTTTATTGCCAAGGAGGGTAAGAACCTCAAATTTTGTCTCATCCCCGGCGTCTTTTCTGATTTTGATCTGAATATCATTTCCTCTGATTCCGGAGCATCTGGCCGCCGCATAATCATTCTCTGCCTTTTCTCCGCTGTTCAGACGATAGAAATAAACCTTGACCGCGTTTTTAAAAAGGTCTCTGAGACCTTTCATTTTCTCATCCGTATATTCATACCCGAAGATGTCTGCCGTATGTTTGATAAAATCTTCGTTTGTCACAGCCACAATCTCTCCGTCCGTCATCCAGTCAAGCTCTGCCCCTATCGCCGCAGTGCCTCTCTCCCCCAATAAAGATCCAGCTCTCTTTGCGCTGATAAAATTAATGTAGGTTCCGGGCAGAATTTTATTTTGTGCTGTAAAAGTTCCTCCGCCTAATGCCATATTGATCCACCTTTCTTTTTCTAAATATAAATGTTATTAAAAGTTCCCGTCTGACGGCACAGATTATTCTTTTGTATCAATCCTTGTCTTTATACCGCCGAGCAGTTCCTGCTCCCTGGTCTCAGTCACCACCAGGTTGTAATGCACGGTAAAATACAGAAGATTATTCTTTTTCTCCGATGCCATCTTCGTACCCCGGATCAGGTCCCCGTCCGGAAGTTCAATCCATTCCATTTCTTTCATCAGTTTCCCGGCCGCTTCCTGCAGAGCGGTTTCCTGCCCAGAGGCCGGTTCCGGATAAAATCGTATCTCCGCCTTGTTCTGAAGCTGTCTTCTGGACCCAAGAAACGGTCTGCAGCCTTCCGGCAGTACAGTCAACAGAAAACAGGGTTTAATAAACTCCTGTTCTGCTTCCTCTGTATATACGCTGTAAGTATCTCCAAAGACACTTCTGAGCCGGTTCATTATTCCATTCACCAGTTTTACGGTCAATTGTTCCAACCACATCCTTTCCTGCCTTCCGGCGCATAATAAAGAAAACCGCCCAGAAACAAACATCTGTTCGGTTTTCTTTGTGATATCAGAATACTACATTATTTTGTCCCGTGATTACGGTTTTCCATTTTTTGGGAGAGCAGGCAGTAAAACTTTCTTCTGCGGTCATAATAGCGGTCTTTTCCACAGGGCATCCCGCATACCAATGCCAGATAATTATAGGTAATCCCCTCATTGGTAACCGCTTTTAAGAGATAGGGGAATATTTCATCGTCAATTTCTCTGGCTGTTTCCTCCACGATACTGCATTTGTCTGTCAGCAGGCTTCTTTGCACCGCCAGTTCTGCTGTCAGATCCGCCGTTCCGTGCTGCACGGGCATACCTGTGATCCGGGGGCTTTTCAAAGTGTCCCGGTAAATCTTAAGCTGCTCTTTCCACTCATTGTACTGGAGGCAGAAATGATACAGTTCTGCAAACCGGTGTTTACTTATGTCATATTTTTTTGAATTGATCGCTCGTACATTCGGCATATAATTTTACTTCCTTTCTCATGTCATTGTATTATTTCGAACATTAGTTCTGTATATATAAAATATCTCATTTCTGCCGCCTTGTCAACCGGCACATTCCATCCCTGTGTGTTCTTTTTAACAACTCCTTAACGTGCTTTTTTATTTTTCAATCGTTATGATTAAGCTGATAAAATTTTGTCAGGAGGAATCCCATGCAAATCCATGATATTATTGTTTTACTGGGCGGACTTGCCCTGTTTCTGTATGGTATGAATATGATGAGCGCCGGACTGGAGGCCGTTGCCGGCAACCGAATGAAACAGATTCTGGAGAAGCTCACTTCCAACCGTCTGCTGGGTGTTCTGGTCGGTGCCGGGATCACGGCGGTGATCCAGTCTTCGTCCGCGACCACAGTCATGGTTGTGGGTTTTGTCAATTCCAGTCTTATGACTTTAAAACAGGCAGTGGGCGTGATCATGGGTGCCAACATAGGCACCACCATAACCGGCCAGCTCATCGCCCTGGACATCGGGGCTATTGCACCTATTATTGCATTTGCGGGTGTAGTTATGGCCGTTTTCCTGAAATCGGAAAAATTACGTCATATCGGACGAATTCTTGCCGGCCTGGGCGTTCTTTTTATGGGAATGGGTATCATGAGCGATGCCATGATGCCTCTTCGGGAATCCGAAACCTTTATCCAGCTGATGACACAGTTCTCCAATCCTCTGCTGGGAATTCTGGCAGGTGCTCTGTTCACGGCCATTATACAGTCTTCTTCCGCATCCGTAGGAATTCTTCAGGCGCTGGCTGTCAGCGGGATCATCGGGCTTCCCAATGCGGTATATGTCCTCTTCGGACAGAACATCGGAACCTGCATTACAGCGGTGCTCGCCTCCATCGGAACGTCCCGGAATGCTAAGCGCACCACCCTCATTCACCTGATGTTTAATATAATCGGAACGTGTGTATTTGTTATCGTCTGCCTGTGTACCCCGTTTACTGCTTTTATGGAGTCGCTGACACCGGGCAATCCGGCCGCGCAGATTGCAAATGTACATACCGTTTTCAACATTGTCACTACTGTCCTTCTCTTTCCCTTTGGAAATCTGCTGGCAAGAATTGCAGTGCGGATACTTCCGGACCGGTCGGGCGATCAGGAGGAAGAAGGGATGCATCTGCTCTATCTTCCCTCCGGGACCGCCAGGGCGACTTCCCATATTGGTACGGTAGCTACCTCTATCGAACAGCTGCAGAAGGAATTGACCCGCATGCAGCAATATGCTTTGGATAATATTCGTATGAGCTTTGAAGACATTGAAAGCCGTACCTGCAATAACCGCAGAAAAATTCTATACAACGAAGAGTATGTGGACTATCTCAATGCGGAAATATCCCGTTTCATCTCCGCATTGATCACCCTAGAAATGTCAGAAGAGGATTCCAGGATTATCAATGGCTTCTTTAAAATATCCGGTAATATAGAGCGGATCAGCGATCATGCCACAAACCTGTCCGACTATGCGGCTCTGCTGGTAGAAAAAAATCTGGTTTTTTCCGGGAATGCTCTGGCGGAGGTATCTTCTCTCAAAAAGCTGTGTCTCCAAACCATGGAATATCTCCAGATGATTCCCAATGCAGACCAGGATGCTCTTTTGAATACCATCTCAAAGCAGGAACAGAAAATAGATGATATGACCGACCAGTTCCGGGAGAATCAGATCCGTCGCATGAAAGACAGCAGCTGTAATGTGGAAAGCGGAATTTATTACTCTGAAATGCTGACTGACTTTGAGCGTATCGGAGATCATGCCCTGAACATTGCGCAGGCATACTATATGCAGAAAGCCCAGGGCTAGCGTCGATAGGCAAGGGAACACACCAACGCTGGCATTCATTGATCTAAGATGAGAAAGGTGAGTTTTAAACATGAGAAAGACTAAAATAATATGTACTCTTGGTCCGGCTACACAGAGTGACAAGGTATTAAGAGCTCTCTGTCTGGAAGGCATGGACGTAGCCCGATTTAATTTTTCACATGGAGACTATATGCAGCATGAAGAAAATCTGAAACGTATCCGGCGCATGGGCAGTGAATTAAAGCTGCCAATTGCGGCATTACTGGATACCAGAGGGCCGGAGATCCGGATCGGGACCTTTAAGAATGGTTCTGTAACACTGAAAACCGGGCAGTTGTTCACTTTGACTGCAGGTGATATAGAAGGAAACGAATCCGCAGTCTCCATCAGCTATAAAAATCTGCCTATGGACGTCAGGCCCGGTGACCGGCTGCTGCTGGACGATGGTCTGGTCGAATTAAATGTGCTGAGCGTCAACGGTCCCGATATTGTCTGCAAAGTACATAACGGCGGTCAGATTTCCGACCGCAAGGGAGTCAATGCTCCCGGTGTGGGACTGACCATGCCATTTATCAGCGAGAAAGATTACAAGGATATTGTTTTTGGCATTGAGCATGGATTTGACTTTATCGCGGCCTCCTTCACCAGGAGTGCTGAGGACATTCTGGAGATCAGAAAGATTCTAAGTGAATATCACTGCAATAAAATCAACCTTATTGCTAAAATTGAAAACATGCAGGGGGTCCGGAACATCGATGAAATCATCAAAGTTTCCGATGGTATCATGATTGCCCGGGGTGATATGGGTGTCGAAATTCCACTGGAAGAAGTTCCGGTCATTCAGAAAAAGATTATACACAAGGTATATAATGCAGAGAAACAGGTCATTACCGCCACTCAGATGCTGGATTCCATGATGAAGAACCCCCGGCCCACAAGGGCCGAAGCCACAGATGTGGCAAATGCTATTTACGATGGAACCAGCGCCATCATGCTTTCCGGCGAAACCGCAGCCGGGCTCTATCCGGTAGAGGCCCTGCGTACCATGGTTCGGATCGCGATGAGGACGGAGCATGATATCAACTATAAAAACCGTTTTAAAATGCGTGACGATCTGGAAAATCCCGACATTACAAACGCTATAGCACATGCTACTTGTACGACCGCCATAGATCTGAATGCATCTGCAATCATTACAGTCACGAAATCTGGCAAAACAGCCCGCCTGATTTCCAAATACCGTCCTGACTGCCGTATCATCGGCTGCAGTACAGAGCCTTACATCTGCAGGCATATAAATCTTTCCTGGGGTGTTACTCCACTTTTGATTCAGGAGGAGACAAAGGTAGATGAATTGTTTGAGCATGTGGTAGATACCGCAGAACGGGCAGGCCTTGTAAAAAAAGGAGAGGTTGTTGTATTGACTGCGGGCGCTCCGCTGGGAATTTCCGGTACGACAAATATGATTAAAGTACATGTGGTGGGACATATCCTGCTGGAAGGGGCGGGGCTGATTGACAAGACCGTCTGCGAGCCTCTAAGAGTATGCCGTTCAGAAGAAGAATGCAAAAAAGCATTCCGCCCTGGTGAAATTCTTGTCATCCCGGAAACCAGCAACAATATAATGGAGCAAATGAAGCAGGCCAGCGCCATCATCGTGGAGACAGGCGGCTCAAACTGTCATGCGGCTATTGTGGGATACAGCCGGGATATTCCTGTCGTATTGGAAGCCAGACACGCCACAAGAATTCTAAAAACCGGCACGGTAGTTACCGTAGAGGGAAAAACAGGGCGGGTAACCAGCGAGGGCAGTCTGCCTGGAAATAAATAAAGTTTCTGACGGTCTTCAAAATAATAATGAATATTATTTTTGAATTTAACCTTGACAAATCCTTCTGTAACATTTATCATTACAGTATAAACTGAATTTATATTTGTTACGGAAGGAAGGGAACACATGGATACAAAAATCAAAAAAATGATAGTTTCTGTCACCTGTTTATTACTAAGTGTTGTTGTTTTAGCAGGCTGCAGCAAAAAGCAGTCATCACCGGAAGATTCCGCCTACCATAGTATTGATGCCAAAAAAGCTAAGGAAATGATGGACGCAGATTCTTCTGTCGTCGTGGTGGATGTACGGACTCCGGAAGAATTTGCAGAAAAACATATCGAAGGAGCGATTAATATACCCCTCCAGACCATTGAGGATACGCAGCCTGAGCTGCTGCCGGATTTGGATGCAACCATATTGATTCACTGCCGTACCGGCATTCGCAGCCGTCAGGCCTCAGATAAATTGGTTGAAATTGGATATCAGAATATCTATGATTTTGGAGGTATTGCTGACTGGCCCTATGAGACTGTTGGGACAACGGCAGGAAACTAACTCATAATGCAGCTTCCGTAAAATCATCAGAAATGTTTCTTGCATTTTACAACTGTATAAGTTAGTATTACAGTTAATGGAAGAAAAGGAGTGTTTTACGATGACAAGTGAATTTGCAATTGCGGTACACGCTCTCGTGTATCTGAATCACAAAAGGACAACCTTGTCCAGTGAGCTTCTGGCAGAAAATGTATGTACAAATCCGGCCAGGATACGTAAAATAATGGCACGCCTGAAACGCGCGGGCCTCATTGTAACCAAAGAAGGAATCGACGGAGGTTATTATTTTCATAAAGCTCCCTCCGATGTGACTCTCCGCCAGATAAATGAAGCTGTGGATGCCCCTCTGGTGGCCGTTTCATGGCGTTCAGGCGATAAGCATATGAAATGCCTGATTGCATCCGGCATGGCGGACATTATGGACGATATTTATGCGGATCTGAATGATCTGTGCCGTCAAAGACTGGAGAGCATAACCATAGCAGACATTGACCGGCAGATCTTCAAGGCGCCGGAAAATTAGACGTTTATTCAAGCACGCCTCGGCGTACTTGCTGCGAGCCGCACGTCATGCTTTGCATGACATAATACGTCTGTGCGGCTCTGCAATCCGCCGGAGGCTTTATCTTGGAAGGAGACTGGGCTTCCACCAAGACGAATTTGTTATTTACTCACCACCTATAAAGGTGGGAGTCTTATCTACTTCCATGATAAAAAAGATCAGAATCAGAAGACAGACTCCGTTCTGTTTCCGATCTGATCTTTTTTGTTTTTGGCCTTTCTTCCGTCAGGAACCGATTGATCGGATTGTTCCCTATACAATCCAAAGATCACCGGTATATGTTCCCCGTAAGAAAGACCACAGGCTGCCGGTCACCGTCACCGGCAGCAAAAGGCGCAACACTCTGCTGCTCCCATACCCTGAAAGCGATTCGCTTACAGGTGTTATTATAATAAATGCCGAAATTACCGTCAATGAAGCGCTTCTGTTCTTAACAATATCTTTACGGGATATCCTATTGCTATCTTCCGTTTCCCCCTGTATACTGTAAAAAAAGTAACCGGATAAACGATTTCACTTCATCCGGCATCAATTTTTAGGAGGAATGATACTTTCATGAACGACAGTACCATGCCGCTTATCGCATTGCTTATGGTTCTGATTTTAATGTCGGCCTACTTCTCTGCCACAGAGACGGCATTTACCACATTAAATAAGATACGTATGAAGAATATGGCGGGAAGCGGCAACAAAAAAGCACGTCTGGCACTGGAGCTGTCCGAGGATTACGACCGGCTCCTGTCTACGATTCTCATTGGCAATAATATCGTCAATATCGCGTCGGCTTCCTTGGCTACCATATTGTTCGTAGCGATGCTTGGCGAGGATCTGGGTGTATCCATATCCACACTGGTTATGACCATTCTTGTCTTGATCTTCGGAGAAATCTCTCCAAAGAGTATTGCAAAAGATATGCCGGAACAATTTGCCATGTTTTCCGCACCCATTCTGAAATTTTTCATTAAATTACTGGCTCCGCTGAATTTCTTTTTCGTCCAGTGGAAGAAACTGCTTTCTCATCTGTTTCACACCTCCGCGGAAACAGGTATAACGGAAGAAGAACTTTTAACCATGGTGGAGGAAGCACACCACGACGGCGGAATTGACGAACAGGAAAGCGAATTGATTCGAAGCGCTATTGAGTTTAACGATCTGGACGCTATAGACATAGTCACTCCCAGAATCCGGGTCACTGCCATCGAAATAGGCCAGTCCGAAGAAGAAATATCTAAAACATTCCTGTCCAGCGGTTATACCAGACTTCCAGTATACCAGGATTCCATTGACAATATTCTCGGATTTCTACATCAAAAGGACTTCTACAGAGATGTTGTGACAAGACAGAAAAAAATAGACGCTATCATTAAGCCTATTGTTTTTATCCCTCCATCCACTAAAATTTCCAAGCTGCTGAAACAGCTTCAGCAGAACAGAAGCCATATGGCGGTCATTACCGATGAATTCGGCGGTACGGTGGGAATTGTCACACTGGAAGATATTATTGAAGAGCTGGTTGGGGAGATTTGGGATGAGCACGATGAAGTAATCGAGACATTCGAAAAGCTGTCTGATCAGGAGTACCGTGTTGCCGGCAGTGCCAATCTGGATAAAATAGCAGAATACTTTAATCTGAGTCCGGATACGGCAAGTGTCACGGTCAATGGTTGGCTCATGGAAGCATTTGGCCGGATTCCCGGTGAAGGTGAAACTCTGACTGTAGATAATCTGACGATAACCGTTTTAAAAGCCGATACAAGAAAGATTTCGGAAGTGCGGATAACCCTTAATGAGACAAAAGCAGCGTCCTGATTCTATCTATTTAAATAAAGAAAAGAAACGCAAATAGAAGCGGACATCGAAGAATTTCTTTATCGATGCCCGCTTCTAAACTACATTGTCCATTGGACTTCTCCTTTTGAGAAATATTTTCACCTTTTTGTCTGATCAATCAACCGAAATAAATAAATCAAACATCAACTTAAGTTTTTGGTGGTCCATACCTCTCTTTCTTCGGATTAACAAAACTTACTTCGTTTTGTTGATTTTATTATAACGGCCCTCCTTCTATTTGTCAATACTTTTCTGCAATAAATTTCTCATTTTCTGATTATGTTATTTTATTCCCTTTTAAAACAATTTATATCTATATTCCATCTCCATTTTCTGTCTATGCAAATTGACATATCATCCGACTGATACTCCTGCCCGCTCATGAATTCCTCAGCAGTTCCCATTTATGTCCCCGGTAACGTATCACAAAACAGATGCTGCGAAATACCCAGTCGATGACCATGGCAACCCAGACACCAAACACGCCCAGTCCCAAAACTTTACCAATAATATAGCTGAATCCGATCCGGAATATCCACATGGACAATATCGAAATCACCATGGTATATTTAACATCGCTTGACGCACGAAGAGCATTTGGGAGTGTAAATGAAATCGGCCATATAAAAATACTGCAGCTTCCGTGGAATATCAAAATGTCTCTGGCCATCTGCGCTGTCTCCGGCGAAAGATTGTAGGCTTTCAGGATAAACGGCAGAATCAGGAAAATTATCCCGTTCGTTACCACCAGCGCCATATGGGTAATTTTAAGTAATTTCTTTGTATTGTAACGGACCTGTTCATAATCTCCCGCTCCGACACACTGGGAAACGACGGTTATCATAGCCAGTCCGATTGCCATTCCCGGCAGGATCTGGAACTGGCATACGGTGTTGCTGACCGCGTTCGCAGCGATTGACGCTGTGCCAAAGCCGGCCACCAGGCTCAGGACCAGAATCTTGCCCAGCTGGAACATACTGTTCTCCAGTCCATTTGGAATACCGATGCGAAGAATTCTTTTTATCAGAGTAAAATCCAGTTTGAAGCGGAAAGGCCTGGATATATGTATTGTCAGAGTTGGGTCCCGCAGCAGCGCGACAATAATGATGGAAGCCAGTATTCTGGAAACCAGTGTCGGTATGGCGGCTCCTGCAACTCCCAGTTTCACTCCATAAATCAGAATCGCATTTCCCGCAATATTAACCAGGTTCATAATCAGTGACGTTGCCATGGAGATCCTTGAATTACCCATCGCCCGGAAGAGGGCGGCTCCGGCGTTATAGAGAGCGATAAATGGAATCGACATGGAGACAATCAGCAGATAGGTATTGGCATGCCCCATAACATCCGGGGCGATCTGACCGAACACCACATGCAGTATAAAGTACTTACCGGCATATACCAACAGCATCACCGCCACAGCAAGTCCGGTAACAAACATCAGGAGCTGGTCTGCCGACTTGCAGGCAAGCTCCTTCTTTCTGCTTCCAATAAACTGCCCTGCGACAACCGCTCCTCCGGTCGCCAGCGCAGAAAACACATTAATTAAAAGCACATTTACCGTATCCACAAGGGAAACACCGGACACAGCAGCCTCGCCCACACTGGCAATCATAATGGAATCAGCCATACCAACCGTAACAGTTAATACCTGTTCAATAATCAGCGGCAATATCAATTTATACAGATTCTTATTACTAAACAGCAATGCTCCCTTTTGTTCTCCCATTTTAAACCCCTTACAGACATAATTTCTTTCAGCCTTTACACTATACACCTACAGAATTTACAAAACAAGCTCCTAACCCAACTTTTCTGCAAAGAAAAGCAGGAAGACAGTCGAATCTGCCTTCCTGCTCCATACAATAACGAATTAAAGTCCCGATAAAATCTGCTGATGCAGCCGGTTCTCATCCTGTATCTTTACCTGATACTCCTGACGGATTTTCTCAATCTCAGCCCTAAACTCCTGAATCTGATAGTAGGCATCATGCTGCTTTTTCAGCTTGCTGTACCGTTCTTTCGCCGCATCCAGATTATTCTGGGCATTTATCAGCTGCAGTTTATCCTGTACCGAGGTGGAGTTCTTTAAGGAATCCACTTCTCTCTGGAAGTTATCAATTCCCTTCAGCGCATTCGCCAGCGTCTCCTCACTGATATAGGTCGGCCCCACCGACTGCAATGTCTGAATCTGCTGCTGGTACACATTAATTTTATTATCCCGCTCTCTTGTCAGGTTGTCGATCACTTTCTTGTGCCGCTCGTTCTCAATGTCAACGGGAGTGTCTGCAGCGTTAACCACAACCAGTTTTGTCAGGCTTTCCCCGTTGACGGTCGCTGTGATGGTGACGATTCCCTCGCTTTTCGCAATTATCGTTCCCTCCGTGGCACTCTTGGATTCCACCACGGCTACCGCTTCATTGGAACTGCTCCAGGACACTTCTTTCTTCGTACCGCTCACCTGGATCGTGCCCGTACTGCCTGCCTTCAAAATAATGGAAATACTTCCTCCTAAAGAAGGTTTGCCCAAGATCTCCACGGTTCTCTTAATATTAAGTTTGCCATCCACCTGCGCGCAGACTTCCACAGTTCCTTCTCTTTTTCCGGTCAGAATACCGTTATCATCCACTTCTGCACAATATTTATCACTGGTTGACCATTTCACCGGTTTCTGTGTGTTCACCCGCAATTGCAGAGGCTGCCCCTCCAGCACCTCGAAACGGTCCGCACTGATCTCCAGATCGGTAACTGTTACCTTTGATTTTACAGTCATACCGTCATACTTACCGGTAATCGTAGCGCTTCCCAGTTTCTTTCCTGTGATAACGCCTTTTTTGGATACCGTGATTACTTTCTTGTTGGAGCTGGACCATTTTACCTTGCTGCTGTCATAGTTATCAATTTTCAGTTCAAATTTCTGACCTACATTGATCCCTGCTCCATTCCAGTTTGCATTCAGCTTGTATACACCAATATTACAGTAATAAAGCACACCGTTGTGTTTCGCGGTTATATAGGTATAACCAGTCTGCTTTGCCGTCACCTTGCCGTTCTTGGAGACCGTAGCAATTTTCTTGTTTCCAGATGTCCAGGTCACCTTCTTTGCGCCGCTCAGCTTAAGCTGCACGGTATTCCCCACGTTCAGGTTTACATTTGTCTTATTCAGCTTAACAGTCGCTGCGTCCGCCTCTTTTCCGCCAAGGAACAGGACAAAGCAGACCATCACACAGAGCAGGATACCTGCTCCAAGCCAGACCGGCAGTTGCTTGTTCTTCGTTTTCATATACTTCTCTCCTCTCTGACGACTCTAACCGTACCATTGACTTCGCCGGGCCTATAGCACTTCCACAAAATTCTTAAAATACTCTCTCAATCCCTCGTCACATATGTACAGATAGGTTCCCTTTATACCCCGTGTCAGCAATACGTAATAGATATTCCGGATATATTCCAGAAGTTCCGCCTCCGTTGCCGTATTCTTGCCGTTCTGATCAAAATAATCCTTCCTGCTGATATAAATCTGATTTTTTTCTCTGTCATATCGGATATCTCTGCCCAGTATAACAAAGGCGAAATTCAAATCATAGCCCTGAATGGAGTGAATGCAGCCTACCTCGTCTACCGCCCCCTCCATATTAACCCAGTTCTGCGCCCTCTTGTTCCAGCGTTTGGAGTTATTCTCAATGACGATGTCATATTCGTCTTTTTGCTTCCGGCTCTTCCAGGGCCAGGCAAATCCCGCTATCATACGGCTTAATCCATACTCTTCTTCCTTCTCATACATCAGCCTGTCAAAATCCCGAAATTTATCTACTAAATACAATTCATATCGGTCAAACTTCTTCTTTTCTTTCTGCGTGCCCTCCAGAATATTTCTCACATAGGCAATATAGTCTTCTCCGCCTTCCACTCTCATCTGCTGCATCAAGTTGAAATAGGAGAGCATCCTGTGCTGAATCTTGCCGGTCAACAGATCATAGCTGATTCCAGACGGGCCAATCAACTGTTTGGGATCATAGAACATAATCTGTACAGAACTGGATTTCAAAATCCAGTCCATTTCATCCCCATCTTTAGCAAGCCCTAACGTCTGATTTATTTCATCGTGTTTCCAGTAACTCGTAATATTCTTTCTTCTGTGAAGACGGTGTGCCTCATCCACCAAAAGGATATCGTAATGGTCTTTTACCACCTCGGAAGGACCAATCACATCGCTCGCCTTCAAGCCATAGATATTTCGAAACAGCTGCTTTATCGTGCTTCGAAGGGATGTCTGAGGGATAACCAGAGCTATTTTTTTATTTTTATACTCTTCCAGCTCCCGGAACAGCTTAAACAAAAAGACACAGAGAATGGTCTTTCCGGTTCCCGGTACACCCGATACCAGGATGGACTGATCGGTTCCTGCCTTCAGACGGTCCAGGATATTCCGAGCGGCATCTCTCTGGCTGGCCGTAAGTTCTTTAAACGGCGAATATTTAAAAAGATCAGAATTCACTATCTCCGTAATCGTATGTCTGACTACGTTTTCCTGCCGCAGCTTCTCCCACAGCTCTGCGAACTGCTGGTCGTAATAATCCTTCTGATAGTAATTTCTATTGGCAATCCCCGCATTCTTATTCCGGATTTTGACCTGTTCGTCCGCGGCAATCAGACGTATCAGCCGCGCCTCATAATCGAGTGTAACAGAAAGATTGAACTCGTCTGAGAATATCGTATGTACCGTATCCAGATCTTTTTTCTGCTCCGAATCCCGGTGCTGTTCCATCCGCTTATTTATGTTCATCGACTGGCCTACATAGGCTTCTCTTCCATTTTCCAGAATATACACCATCGGCCAGTTGGTCATGGCAGGAAGGTCCAGAAGTTCCTCATGCAGTTTAAATTCCGATAATGTGAACAAGGCAGTTTAATCTCCTTCGTATTCTGAGTACTTCAGATTTCTTCCTCTGACTATTTCCACCGGATATTTCTGTCTGTTTTTCTCCGTCTTTCTCTCCAGAATCTCCGACAGATCAATCTCATTCATCTGGGCAAACCGGAGTGTGAAAAACAAAACATCCGCTAATTCATCCTCAATCTTTTCACGCTTTCCAGGTAATCCAAACATCTCAATAACCTGCTCCTGGGTCTTAAAACGGAAAATATCCAGAAGCTCACCGGCTTCCGTCGTAATTCCTATCGCAAGGTCTTTGGGATTATTGAACTGATCCCAATCCCGTTCTTTACAAAACAGACCTACCATATCTTTCAGTGTCTGCAGCGTTGTCTTCTGATCCATCTGTTTTTGTTCTCCATCTATCTGTATCCTTACAATTTACTTTATCACTTTCATTATATACGCATATCCCTGCTTTTTCAACAAAGGCCGGCAGTCTTTACATTGTGTTCTGTAAACAGCCGCCGGCATCATACACCGATGAGTTTGTCTATTTTCAATTATAATGATAACGGCACGTATAAATAATTATGTTTTCTCCTTCTGCCATATATACAAGTCTATGTTCTTCGTTTATTCTTCTGCTCCACTTACCGGCTAAATCATATTTCAGACCCTCAGGTTTTCCAATTCCTTCAAATGGATTTCTTTTAATGTCTTTGATCAGTTCATTTATACGATGAACAATTTTTTTATCTGTTGTCTGCCAATACATATAATCCTTCCATGCATTTTCAGTAAAAGAAATAACCATACTATTCTTCCTCTAAGTCTAATTTCACAAACTTTTTATCCTCTGCTTGCTGCATAGACTCTTTTAACCACTCATAGTTTGCTTTACTGTCTCTGATATAGAGATTTTCCATTAAATTATCGTACTGTGCCTGAGACATCAGAACTACATTTTCATCATTTTTTCTTGTGATAATCGCAATTTCCGAATCCTGAACAACACGGTCACAAACTTTTTTAAAATTATTTCTCACATTTGAAAAATTAGTTGCAATCATATCATCACGCTCCTTTACTATAGTATTAGTATATTTCCTTCTTCTAATAATGTCAATATTATGTACAATAAATTGTACATATTTGATAGAGCCTTCCTATGTAATAACAAAGAAACCCGCCTGCGGGATTCTCCGCCTGCGGCGGGTTGCTCTGGCAACACAATTCCTTTCCGCCGCAGTGCGATCCTCCGGAGGTTTTTTACTTTATAGGAAATCCAAAGGAAGGAATTTCCTATAAAGTAAAAAAACGCTCCGGCCAAAGCCGAAGCGTTTTCAGTATCTTCTAATTATTTATCGTTTAATTTTGCCTGAGCAGCTGCCAGTCTTGCGATCGGCACACGGAACGGTGAACAGGAAACATAGGTTAAACCAACCTTGTGGCAGAACTCAACTGTGGAAGGATCTCCGCCGTGCTCACCACAGATACCCAGTTTGATGTCCGGTCTTGTCTTTCTGCCCTTCTCAACCGCCATCTTAACCAGCTGGCCAACGCCATCCTGATCCAGTCTTGCAAACGGATCGGACTCATAGATCTTGTTCTCATAGTAAGAATCCAGGAACTTACCTGCATCATCACGGGAGAAACCAAAGGTCATCTGAGTCAGGTCGTTGGTACCGAAGGAGAAGAATTCAGCTTCTTCCGCAATCTCATCTGCCAGCAGTGCGGCACGCGGAATCTCGATCATTGTACCGATGTGATACTTGATATCGGAATTTTTCTCTTTCTTAACTGCTTCTGCTGTCTCAACAACAACATCTTTAACGAATTTCAGTTCTTTCTTGTCACCAACAAGAGGAATCATGATTTCAGGAATAACATCAAAGCCTTTTTCTGCTTTAACTTCGATTGCAGCTTCAATGACAGCTCTGGTCTGCATCTTGGCAATTTCCGGATAGGTAACAGCCAGACGGCAGCCTCTGTGGCCCATCATCGGGTTGAACTCATGAAGAGAATCGCAGGTAGCTTTTACTTCTTCAACAGTCAGACCCATGTCATTTGCCAGTGCAAGGATATCTTCTTCCTCAGTAGGAACAAACTCATGCAGAGGCGGATCTAAGAAACGGATGGTAACCGGTCTTCCTTCCATAACCTCATAGAGAGCCTTGAAATCACCTTTCTGGAACGGAATCAGCTCATTTAAAGCTTCTTCTCTTGCTTCCTGAGTCTTGGAAAGGATCATCTTTCTGATCTTCGGAATTCTTTCCGCATCAAAGAACATATGCTCTGTACGGCAAAGGCCGATACCTTCTGCGCCAAACTTAACTGCATTGGCAGCGTCAGCCGGTGTATCTGCATTTGTTCTTACTTTCAATGTTCTGATTTCATCAGCCCATTTCATAATTCTATCAAAGTTTCCGCTGATTGCAGCCGGAACAGTTGCAACATCGCCGAGATAGATGTTACCTGTAGAGCCGTCCAGGGAAATATAGTCGCCTTCGTGAATGGTCTCGCCGCCAAGAGAGAATACCTTTGCATCCTCGTCAATCACGATCTCGCCGCAGCCGGATACACAGCAGGTACCCATACCACGGGCAACAACAGCTGCGTGAGAAGTCATACCGCCGCGAACGGTTAAGATACCCTCAGCTGCGTGCATACCTTCAATATCCTCCGGAGAGGTTTCAAGACGAACCAGGATAACTCTTTCGCCGCCGTCATGATGTGATTTTGCTTCGGAAGCTGTGAAATAAACCTTACCTGCTGCTGCGCCAGGAGAAGCAGGAAGGGCGGAACCGATCTTCTTGGCAGCTTTTAATGCTGCTGCGTCAAAGCCAGGATGAAGCAGCTGATCCAGAGATTTTGCTTCAATTCTGGAAATCGCTGTTTCTTTTGTGATCTTGCCTTCGTCTACCAGATCGCAGGCAATCTGAAGAGCTGCTGCTGCAGTTCTCTTGCCGTTACGGGTCTGCAGGAAATACAGATGTTTGTCTTCAATTGTAAACTCCATATCCTGCATATCTGCATAGTGATCTTCCAGTTTTTTAGCGATTGCCATAAACTCTTCGTAGCATTCCGGCATATCCTCTTCCAGTTTGGTGATCGGCTGAGGTGTACGGATACCAGCTACAACATCCTCGCCCTGTGCGTTGATCAGGTATTCACCATAGATCTTCGCCTCACCGGTGGAAGGATTACGGGTAAATGCAACACCAGTACCTGATGTATCGCCCATGTTACCAAATACCATGGCCTGTACATTAACTGCGGTACCCCAGTCACCCGGAATATCATTCATTCTTCTATAGTAATTCGCACGTGGGTTGTCCCAGGAACGGAATACAGCTTTTACTGCTTCCATCAGCTGATCAACAGGATTCTGCGGGAACTCCACACCTTTTGCTTCTTTGTAGATAGATTTAAACTTAACGATAACTTCTTTCATATCGTCAGCTGTTAAATCGGTATCAAATTTAGCGCCCTTGGACTCTTTGATCTCGTCCAGAACTCTCTCAAAATATGATTTCGGGATCTCCATAACTACGTCGGAGAACATCTGAATAAATCTTCTGTAGGAATCATATGCGAATCTGGGATTTCCTGTCTTTTTCGCAAAGCCTTCTACAGAAATATCAGTTAAGCCCAGGTTCAGGATCGTATCCATCATACCCGGCATAGATACTCTCGCACCGGAACGAACGGAAACCAGAAGAGGACTCTCGGTATCACCGAACTTTTTGCCCTGTTTCTCTTCCAGCCATGCCAGAGAACTCATGATCTGATCTTTGATTTCATCTGAAATAGCCTTGCCATTGTTGTAATATTCTGTACAAGCTTCTGTTGTTACTGTAAAGCCCTGAGGAATCGGTAACCCCAGGTTTGTCATCTCAGCCAGGTTAGCGCCCTTGCCACCAAGAAGGTTTTTCATGTCTGCGCTGCCTTCATGAAACAAATATACCCATTTTGCCATTCTAAATATTACCTCCTATTAATCATTGTAATACCGGACAAACACCCTGCTTGTCCTTATTTAATAAGGAATCGACTCATATCTACGGATTAGGATTAGTATTGAGTCACTAAATCGTATTATAGCATAATAATTTTTCCAAGAAAAGTAATTTTTTATTTTTATACAATTATGCCAACTAGTCCCGGAAATACTCCTACTATTCTGAACAAAGAGGACAAGCTTTATCCTAAAAAGCTAATTTCTCATCAAAATAAGCTTTCAAATCCTGGATTTTCACTCTTTCCTGTTCCATCGTATCCCGGTCACGGACAGTAACCATACCGTCTTCTTCCGAATCGAAATCATAGGTCACACAATAAGGCGTGCCGATTTCATCCTGCCTTCTGTATCTCTTGCCAATATTGCCTCTGTCATCGTATTCACAGTTCCAGTATTTACACAGATCAAGATATACCTTTTCCGCCCTATCACCCAGTTTTTTAGAAAGAGGCAGAACACCGATTTTCACAGGGGCAAGCGCCGGATGGAAATGAAGAACCGTACGTACATCTCCGTCCCCGATCTCTTCCTCGTCATAAGCACCACATAAAAATGCAAGCGTCACACGGTCTGCTCCCAGGGAAGGCTCCACAACATACGGAATATATTTTTCCTTCTTCTCATCGTCAAAGTAACTCATATCCTCTTTGGATACTTCCTGATGCCTGGAAAGGTCGTAGTTGGTCCGATCGGCAATACCCCAGAGTTCGCCCCAGCCAAATGGGAATAAATATTCAATATCAGAAGTGGCCTTGCTGTAGAAAGATAGCTCTGCCTGATCATGATCTCTCACACGCATTTCTTCCTTCTTCATACCCAGGTTTGTCAGCCAGTCAATACAGAACTGTTTCCAGTATGCGAACCATTCCAGATCCGTATCCGGCTCACAGAAAAACTCCAGCTCCATCTGCTCAAATTCCCTGGTACGGAAGGTAAAGTTACCCGGAGTAATCTCATTTCGGAAAGACTTGCCGATCTGGCCGATTCCAAATGGAATCTTCTTTCTGGAAGTTCTCTGTACATTTTTAAAGTTCACAAAGATTCCCTGTGCGGTCTCCGGACGAAGATAAACGACATTCTTTGCATCTTCCGTAACACCCTGAAATGTTTTGAACATCAGATTAAACTGGCGGATATCCGTAAAATTGTGTTTCCCGCAGCTGGGACACGCAATACTGTGCTCAGTAATGTATTTCTCCATCTCTTCATTGGACCAGGAATCTACGCTTCCTTCCAGGGCAATCCCATTTTCCGCCATATAGTCTTCAATCAGCTTATCGGCGCGGAAACGCTCCTTACACTCCTTGCAGTCCATCAGAGGATCAGAAAAGCCGCCCAGATGGCCGGATGCAACCCATGTCTGGGGGTTCATCAGGATTGCGCAGTCCACACCCACATTATAAGGGTTTTCCTGAATAAATTTGGACCACCATGCCTTCTTCACATTATTTTTCAGTTCCACACCCAAATTCCCGTAATCCCAGGTATTCGCAAGTCCGCCGTAAATCTCGGAACCCGGATATACAAATCCTCTTGCTTTCGCCAGCGCTACGATTTTGTCCATTGTTTTTTCCATTACTTTAACCTCTCCTAATTGATCTATATTCTTACTTATTTAAATACAATAACAGTATCGCCTGAAGCATCCGCACTGATCGTATGCTCATCCACCGGCGTGCCTCCGGCATAGTGGGTAATCTTCCCCTCCACCATCACCTGGTAGGGATTTTCGCCCTCCAGCGGAGTACCGATTTTGGCAACTTTGGCATTTTTATCGGAAAGAGCGTCTGCAGCCCCGGCCGTCTCACCCTTTTTCGCCGTAATAAACGTATCAGGCAGAGTAAGGGCCCCGCTCTCACCGGCAGCAGCAATCTCCAGATCCATCTGATTAAACAGGCTGTAGCTCTGGGCATCCTTGTACTGCAGAACCATAACCGCATTGGTATCCTGAACATCCAGATCCTTTAGTCCAACCGAACCTTCCCCGTTCTGTGAATTAAACGCCAGGAGCATCTCTTCAATATATTGTTTCAGTTCTTCTTCCTTATAGCTGTTCTCATCAAACTCCTCTATGACAGCGCTCTGGATCGTCCCATCCGTTTTAATTAATATCGTATTATTTTGTACATCCTTAGCCGATAATTCTTCAATCTTTCCGGAACAGCCAGAAAGAGCAAAAATCATAACTGCAAAGACAGCACATAGAAGATATTTCTTCAATCTCTCACCCTCCCATATCCACAAACATTCGCTTTCTCATTGTAACCGAGGCCCGGAATATTTGCAACAAAAACCAGCAATGCTGCAACTCTCACACACTCTTCCCTCTTACTTTTCGTTCTTCACTCTTCGCTTTTCATTATTCATTTCTTCTTCATTCTTCACTTTTCATTCGTTCTTCATTCTTCACTTTTCATTCGTTCTTCATTCTTCACTTTTCATTCTTACTTACTCCATTCCCTCCAGCATCTCCAGGGATTTGAATTTAGCGTCCACATACATATCATAGTAATGTCCCATCACCTGCCTCAGTTCCTCCAGCACATCCTCCGCCACTGTAAAGGTATACAGTTTTTCGATAGGGGTCGCCAATATAAACTGCATGGTATAGACAGCGCTGTCCGAAACAGGCAGGCTGTCAGGATGCCCGGCCTGGCAGTCCGCACAGAGCAGGCCCCCTTCCCTGCAGGAAAAAACGTGCAGATGCTCCTCACTCCCGCACTTGACACAGTGAAATACCTGCGGCGCTTCCCCGTTGAGCTGAATCATCCGCAGTTCATATATGTACCGTACCAGCCGCATAGGAAGAGAGGGCACCGACAATGCCCTCAGTGACTGATACAGTAATTTCATCATTTCCATCGCTGGAAGATTTTCCCTTGTATAATAATCGGCCAGTTCGCAAAAATACGTACCATAACATATTTTAACAAGGTCATCCCGAAGCTCGGTAAAGTAGTTCTGTATTTCTGCGCCGATTATCTGATAATAGGACCCTCTTCCCGCTATGACCCGGAAACTGCCGAAAGAAAACTGCTGCACAGTTCCCAGCAGCTGGCTGTCCTGCCTTCTTGCCCCTTTGGCAAATGCAGATATTTTCCCCCGTTCTTTTGACAGCAACACAACTCTGCGGTCCCTCTCACCCACGGGTGATGTTTTTAAAATAATCCCCGTCAGTGTTACGGTATCTGCCGTTCCCACTATTTGTGCCACCTCTTTCACAGGCTGTATGCTCTTCCTGAGTGCAGGCCAGATATTTTAAATACGCCTGAACATTTCCGGTCTTTTCAAAGTTATTCCAGTATTCTGATTGTTTCATCCCTATTTCCCCCTTTTTGAATCTGCGCCGATTCAAAACGATACAAAATCACAATCGTTCCGGGCAGTTTCTGCTATGTAATAGGATTCCCAAAAAAGAGGATTTTGAAACATAAATCAGACGGTTCCTCAAGAAAATCTACAGTCCTTTTTCTTCTATTGTTATATGCCAGACCACAGCCTTCCGGTTATTCATCTTCCCGGAATCCGAAATTTTTCAGCAAAAAATCGCTGTCCCGCCAATCTTTTTTCACTTTTACCCAGAGCTGAAGATTCACCTTCATATCCAGCAGGTTTTCTATCTCCACTCTCGCCTGTGTACCAATCTTTTTCAGCATTGTACCCTGTTTGCCGATGATCATCCCTTTATGGGAATCCCGCTCACAGACAATGGTAGCCTGTATGTCCATCATATTCCCCCGGCTGCGCTCCTTCATACTCTCGATGGAAACAGCAATCCCATGAGGAATCTCATCCTTCATAAGGCGAAGGGCCTTCTCCCGGATCAGCTCTGCCACAATCTGCCGTTCCGGCTGATCTGTAATCGTATCCTCGTCATAGAACATAGGGCCATTTTCCAGATAATGAAAGATTGCCTTTAAAAGTTCTTCTTTATTCTCCCCGGTCAGGGCTGAAACAGGCAGTATTTCCTGAAAATGGCAGATATCCTTATACGTCTGGATCACTTCCAGGATCTTCTCTTTTTTCACCGTATCTATTTTATTTATAACCAGCAAAACCGGTGTATCTGTTCTTGAGAGCTGCTCTGCAATATGGCGTTCCCCGGCTCCCACAAAGGT
This sequence comes from Anaerolentibacter hominis, assembly GCF_032380675.1. Classification (NCBI taxonomy): domain Bacteria; kingdom Bacillati; phylum Bacillota; class Clostridia; order Lachnospirales; family Lachnospiraceae; genus Anaerolentibacter; species Anaerolentibacter hominis. The sequence continues at coordinate 479,865 of NZ_JAWDIX010000001.1, read as the reverse complement.
TTCCGGCTCCACCAGCCATAATATAACATCTACCTCATTCAGCGTACGTTCCGCCACTGCGACCATGTATTCGCCCAGCTTATTTTTAGCCTTGTGGATACCAGGGGTGTCCAGAAAAATGATCTGCCCCTCCTCACAGGTATACACCGTCTGGATACGGTTGCGTGTCGTCTGGGGTTTGTTGGACGTAATCGCTATTTTCTGACCGATCAGCTGGTTCATCAGCGTCGATTTCCCTACATTCGGTCTGCCGATAATCGTAACAAACCCGGATTTAAATTTATTGCTCATTTGCATAATCCTATTTCCTTTCCCGTTAAGGGCAGTATTTTATCTTGGAAGTAGATAAGACTCCCACCTCTATAGGTGGTGAGTAAATAACAAATTCGTCATGGTGGGAGCCCATTCTCCTTCCAAGATAAAGCCTCCGGTGGATTGCAGAGCCGCACAGATGTATTATGTCATGCAACGCATGACGGGCGGCTCGCAGCAAGTACGCCGAGGCGTACTTGAATTATACACGCGTATCGCTGTTTTGAGTTATCTCCAAACAGCAATACGCCAGATACTCTGTTTAACCTTCGTGCAGAGGCGCAAGAACATGGAACAGTTCTTTCTGTTCTTCCAGTTTCTTTTCATTTCCAACCACACAGATATAGTGCTGATCCAGCACAGCTTTCATAGGCCCGGCCAGTCTGCGGATCGCTTCACTATCCGTCGCCAGCAGTTCATCTCTTTCCTGCTGGTAGTCTTCCTTAGTAAGCCCGGACAAATAAGCTGTCATAGAACGGCTGCCCTTTCCGGCAGGGGTGAGAGGAGTATCCAGATTGCTGATGGTTCCAATGATATTTCTGGTCATATCCCGCTCTGTACACTCATACTGTGCAAGATAGTCACCGACCCCTTCAAACACCTCATTCGTCCGCTCCAGATTCGGATCTCGGTAAGATACCAGAAATGCATTTCCTGTTCTCCCGAAGCCGCTCATACAGCCGTACGCACCGCCCTTTACCCTGATGTTATTCCACAGGTAATCGTAGCTTAAAATCATACGCAGCACCATCATAGAACCGGTATAGTCAAAACCGGCCTCTTTAAAATTCCCGACTCTTGCCACATATTGTACCTGACCGGAAGTCAGGAATCCTTCATTTGTTTCAGGAACAGACAAAGGAGAATCCGCCCCTCTTACCGGCAGAGTATCCTGCGCGCCCAGTCCCCGGATCATCTTTTCCAGAACAGGTCCCGCCGCATTCAGTCCCTCCACATCACAGGTCAGGCTTACCATCAGCCGCTTCTGCGTAAAGATTCCGCTATAGAGAGAACGAAGCTGCTCCATGAATTTATCTTTTTTCTGATCAAAATTCCGGCACAGATCCTCCAGAACCCGGTAGAGAGCGATCCCATCTACCATATCCTGATACCGCATCAACTGGCTGTGGTAGGAACCGCCGCGGACAACCGATGTAAGATGGCCATTGCTCTCCAGACGCATCTGCAGCTTGGATTTCAGTTCCAGTATAATTTCCCGCAGTCTCTTTTCATCGTCGATTCTGGTCTTCGTGATCAATTCCGTCAGCAGGCCGGAGCCAGCTTCCAGCTCCGGATACAGGATTTTCACGCTTACCTCCATTTTGGCCGATAAGACACCCTCTTTTGCGTAACACCGGACATCCGCTCTGGTACCCCCGGTATGAATATTAATTTCATTGGACAAATCCTGATACGTATAATTCTCTGTATTCAGCTTAGCCAGCAGATAGGGCAGAATACCGGCATAGGGGATCAGATCCTCCGGCAGGTCCGTCACATCAAACAGCAGTTTCAGATAGGCAATCCCATTTGTTGAGACATCGTGGTATAGCAGCGGCGTATCGCCAATCGTTCTCTCTTCATTATATAGCGGCTGTGTATCCTTCGCTATATCTTCTCTTGTAAGAAGGGGTATACAGGCCAGTTCCTCCTGGGAATCCTCTTCCTCCTGGTATTGTTTTAGGGCTCTGGTGGCTTCTGCAAGCGCTGTGAGCTCCGCTGCGGAAAGTTCCGCTTTATAAGCGGCCAGCTCCTCCTTCACCTTTTCTTCTATTTTATCAGTCAGGCCCTGTTCCGGCTCTGCTATAATCAGCGCGGTATGAGGATTGTTTAACAGCCATGTGTCAATCAGCCGTTCAAAATAATCTGTCTCCACCAGTTCCCGCATTTTCGCAAATGTCTCACCAGCCTCCAGGTGAAGGAATGGTTTCATATCATCATAGAGCCAGCTGTCCAGCATCTGAATCCCGTACATCAGTCCCTTGGGATAAGAGCCGAAATCGCCCTCCCGGAACCGGAATTCGTACAGATTCAAAGCAGCCAGCAGTGTTTTCTTATTCAGTCCCTGTTCCGACAGTTCTTCCAATGTGCTGCGTATACAGGAGTAAAAAGTCTCCTTCTGCTCTGTGTCGGCATTTTTAGCAATAATGGAATAAGTGGGCTGTAACGTGGAATTGGAGTAATCACTCATTACATCATCCCCGATTCCCGCATCAAGAAGCGCTTGTTTCACCGGGGCTCCGGGTGCTCCCACCAGAGCATAATCCAGCACATCCCAGGCCAGATAAAGTTCTTTGTTCAGGCTGGTATCCACAACCGCGTTAAAGCTCAAATAAGTCTTATGCGCCGTCTCTTCCTTGGCGGAAATAGAATATGTGTCCAGCATTTCTCTCATCGTCCCAAAGGGTTTCTGCATCTGAATAGCAGAATCCACATCCAGGTATTCAAATCTGCTCAAATAGTGTTCGTCTATCCAGGCCAGTTTTTCCTCCACATCCATATTCCCGTACAGGTAAATGTAACTGTTGGACGGATGATAATAGGTTTTGTGGAAGTTCAAAAACTGCTCGTAGGTCAGATCCGGGATACAGGACGGCTCCCCGCCGGATTCATTGCCATAACAGGTGTCTGGGAACAGTGCCTGCATGGTCATCCGGGCCAGTTTTTCTTCCGGTGATGAAAACACGCCTTTCATCTCATTATAAACCACGCCATTGTATTTCAGTTCTCCAGCTTCATTCTCCAGCTCGTAGTGCCAGCCCTCCTGCTTAAAGATTTCTTCCCTCTCATAAATCTTAGGATAGAAAACCGCGTCCAGGTATACGTGCATCAGATTCTGAAAATCTTTATCATTACAGCTTGCAACCGGATAAATTGTTTTATCCGGATACGTCATGGCATTTAAAAAGGTGTTTAAAGAACCCTTCACCAGTTCCACAAAAGGATCTTTCACAGGAAAATCCCTGGAGCCGCAGAGAACAGAGTGTTCAATAATATGCGGAACCCCGGTGGAATCTGCCGGAGGAGTACGAAACCCGATTGAGAACACTTTATTCTCATCCTCGTTGCTGATCACAGCCACACGTGCCTTTGTCTTTTTATGCCGGTACAGATATCCGGTGCTGTTCAAGTCCTTAAGCTCTTCCTTTTGTATCAACTCATATATATCTTCAATCATTTTTATACCCATGCCTTTCCCGTTTTGAGTCCCTCCCAAAGCCGGAATAGACTCAAATACGTATGTTGAAAGATTACTTTCAACTTTACCTCCATGCCGGAGCCGGCTGACAGATTTCTCACCCTTCGTCTCCGATATCACTCAAGATAGCAACTGTGGCTATTATAGCATTTTAAAATTCTCCGGGATAGGGGTAGCTTTTATATTTTTTTTACATTATTCCGCATATTTTTCCCAGGCATCAGAGCCAGAATACCGGCCACAATAAGCAGGAAACTGATCCACTGAGACGTGGAAAAGATCCAGAGAAATCCACGGATCTGGTCGCCCCGGAACGTTTCCGTCACCAGGCGGATCAGACCATAGCCAAAGCAGTAAAACCCCAGAATCCTGCCCGGCTTTCTCTTCTTTCTTCCATACCAGAACAGGCTCGCCGCAAGCAGAAACAAAAGCAGACTTTCCAGCAGCTGAACCGGAAACAGATCTGTTCCGGAAGGCGCAATGCCCGCCTCCGGAAATCGGACGCCGACGGCTCCTTCATAGGGTATTCCATAACAGCAGCCAGCGCAGAAACATCCAATCCTCCCCAGACTGTGAATCAGCGGAACAGAAGGAAGAATGAGTTCCAGCATGTTCAAAAAGGGGAGCTTATATTTTCTGCAGTATAAAAAGACTGCCGCACCGCCTCCGAATAATCCTCCATAAAATACAAACCCCGCCGACAGCATACCAAACACTTCCGTCAGGCTTAATCCTGCCTGCAGCACTGCAGCTAACTGCGGAAGAATCGTAACGATATAAAACAATTTTGCACCGATTATGACGCCTACTATTCCCATCAAAAAGGCAAACAACACATCCTGTCCTGCTGTCCTGTATATTCCCGCCCGTAAGTACGCAGCCAGAACTCCCAACAGACAGCCAATTAAAATCAGCAGTCCGTACATGGCAATCTCTCTGCCGAATATTTCAATTACCGGAAGCATTCTGACCACCGTCCCTTCGAAATGATATCTAAGCGAAAGAAGCCGTCATACAAAGAGTCTTCTCTGTATAACGGCCCATTTACCATTCACCTGTCGGAGAAATCCTCATCTCCAAAACATTACCGCATCTGCCGGCTTCCCATTACAGCGCGGCAAAAAATCCCACGCAGGCAGCGCAGGCCAGGAAACTTAACGCGCACATCGCCAATCCAATGATAGAGAGAACTATTCCGGCCGTCGCCATCCCGGAACCGGTCTCCTTCTTCGCAGACACGCCCAGAACCAGGCCGATAACCGCCAATATTATTCCGATAAAAGAATAGCTTCCCAAAAATATGAAAACCAACGAAACAATACCCAGCACCAACGAGGCAATGGATTTTCCATCTGTCTGATTATTCATGTAAACACCTCACCTTTCTTCCCCCAGAGTCATCTTATGTATGATCACAGCCGCGGAGAACGTAAACAGAATTCTCCGGTTGTCATTAGTATAATATATTCCAACCGGGATAGCAAGAAAAGAAGGATGCCGCAAAAAAACTGCGGCATCCTTCTATGGCTTTCAAAGCATTAGTGTCTGAAATGCCTCATTCCGGTAAACACCATCGCAATCCCATATTCATTACATTTTTTAATAGAATCTTCGTCTCTGATAGATCCGCCCGGCTGTATAATTGCCGTGATACCTGCCTCATGGGCAGCTTCCACACAATCATCAAAGGGGAAGAATGCATCTGATGCAAGGACGGCGCCCTTTGCTGCATCCGGACCGATCAGTTCAGCAGCATGTTCCATGCTCTGCTTCGCTGCCCAGATACGGTTAACCTGCCCTGGTCCAATTCCCACGCTCTGTTTATCCTTCGCCAGCGCTATGCCGTTGGATTTCACATATTTCACAATCTTCCAGGCAAAGAGCATATCTTCCATCTCCTTCCCGGAAGGAGCCCGGTCGGTAACAACCTTCAAATCTTCCTCCGCCAGAAGCTTGCTGTCCACCGTCTGAACGATCAGTCCGCCGTTTACTTTCTTAAAATCATAGGCAGTTTCCGGCTGCTGCTCACTGATATTCTCCAGTTTCAGGAGACGGAGATTTTTCTTGGTCTGTAGCAGTTTAAGCGCTTCCTCCTCATAATCAGGAGCGACAACCACTTCCAGGAAAACGTCTTTCATTTCCTGCGCAACCGGCAGGGTCAGCGTCCTGTTCATTACCACAATGCCGCCGAAAACCGATACTTTATCCGCGTTAAATGCCTTTGTCCAGGCAGTATATAAATCCGGATCACTGCCCACACCGCAGGGATTTCCATGTTTACAGGCCACAACAGTTGTCTCATCAAATTCCTTCAGCAGCTCCAGCGCCCCGTTGGTATCATTGATATTGTTGAAGGACAACTCCTTGCCGTTTAACTGCACCGCATCGGTAAGAGATCCCTTTTTCTTACCGATTTCACGGTAAAAGGCTGCTTTCTGGTGAGGATTTTCGCCGTATCTCATATCCTGAACTTTTTCATAGGTGAGCGTCAGCGTATCCCCAAATTCAAAATCATTTCTCTCTTTTTTCAGATAGTCGGCGATCATTGTATCGTAGTTTGAAGTATGGATAAACACCTTCTCCATCAGATAAAACTTGGTATCCAGAGAAACTTTCCCATTTTCTTTCAGTTCTTCCAGAACTTTTTCATAATCCGCCGGGTCCGTCACAACAGCCACATCCTGATAGTTCTTTGCAGCTGCCCGGAGCATGGTGGGTCCTCCTATATCAATATTCTCTACTGCGTCATCACGGGTTACCCCATCCTTTAAAATAGTTTGTTTAAACGGATATAAATTCACGATAACAAAATCAATCGGTTCAATATTCAGTTCCTTCAGCTGTTTCATATGCTCCGGGTTGCTGCGCATAGCCAGAAGTCCTGCGTGCACAATCGGATGCAGAGTTTTTACGCGGCCGTCCAGGCACTCCGGAAATCCGGTCAGCTCGGAAATCTCCATAGCCTCAACACCCTCAGAGGTCAGCTTGCTGTAAGTCCCTCCTGTAGAAATGATTTCCACACCAAGGCTGCTCAGATTCTTTGCAAATTCCACGATTCCGGTTTTGTCAGATACACTGATTAATGCTCTCATAAATTTCATCCTTTCTTGTCAGCTTTCACGATTTCACACATCGCTGCGCATGAAATAGGTAATATTGGAAAATACTATAGCTGCGTATTTCCTTTAAAAATAGTAACTTTCAAGGTAATAGAAAACCGCCTGGGTAGCCCCTCTTATGCTGCCCAGGCGGTCGACGATCGTTCTCTCCTGTACTCCCCTCGGGTAATCCCGTTTCCGCCAGTTGTACAGGCTTTATAATCACAATATACAGGAAGAAGAATGAAAAAACAAGCGTCCTACTTATTAAAAATATTAAAAAGATTCATTAGAGGCATTTTCCCCTCTTTTCCTTTTGCCCTATTTCATGTACAATAACCTGGAAGGATATTACAAATTATGAAGCAAAAACCATGTATCTCAAATATGGGATTCGGAATAGGATTCCTTGTGTTTTCTTTGTCGGTTGGTGTTATTTTTATTCTTTTGTTTCGTCCTTTTTATTATTTGGAAATGAAACTGCTGGATATTCCCGGTTCCTCCGGACTGTCCGCGGCGGAGATCAGAAGTAATTACCGTGTGCTGATGGATTATCTTCTTCCCTTTACCGGGGGAGAGCTTGCTTTTCCCACCTTAAAAGCATCGGCCGGAGGACTTAAGCATTTTGCGGAGGTAAAGCAGCTTATCCGATTCGTGTATGCTGCAGCCCTTGGAAGCGGTATTTTATTAAGTGCCGGTATTTTGAGACGCCGGAAAAAGCGGGATTACAGTTACCTGAAAACCTCGGCCCGCATGATGGCTGCACTGCCGGTACTGTTAGGACTGGCGTTTATTCTCCGGTTTTCCACTGTTTTTTCTGTATTTCACCGGATATTTTTCCGCAATGACCTGTATCTGTTTGATCCGGCAATCGACCCGGTTATTCTCATACTGCCGGAGACCTTCTTTATGCATTGCGGACTGGTCATTCTGGCGGTTGTATTAACAGGAAGTTTCAGCCTCTGGCTGATTCATCATATAATAACAAAGAAACCTGCTCTGTATGTTGTCCGGCCGGACCGTACGGGCAGTCTATCAGAAAGGAGAATATAGTTATGAAATATGTTTGTTCTATTTGCGGTTACGTTTACGATGAAGAGGCGGGAGATCCATCTGTGGGAATCGAACCCGGAACCAAATGGGAAGATGTTCCTGAGGATTTTGTATGCCCGCTCTGCGGCGTTGGCAAAGAGATGTTTGAAGAGCAGTAAATTGACAACCCGGTACCGGATTACTTATTATGAATCTGCGGCAGCACTGCGCAAGATAGTTTATCTTACCGCGGTGCTGTCTTGTACCGTCATCTGCCGGGCGTACTTTTATATACCCGGCGAATTTACATAAGTTCAGGGAGGTAACAGCATGCCAGCACAAAAGGTATCCGAGACCGTCTATTCTGTGGGAATTCTTAATCCCGCCATGCGTATCTTTGATGTGGTAATGAAGACAGAATACGGAACCTCGTATAATTCGTATATAGTAAAGGGCAGTGAAAAAATTGCGTTAATTGAAACCTGCCACCATACATTCTGGAAACAATATCTGGAGAATATCCGGGAGGTCTGTGAGCCGGAACAGATTGATTATATCATTTTAAATCACTGTGAACCGGACCACTCCGGCGCCTTAAGAGAACTTCTTTCCGTCTGCACCAATGCACAGATCTATGTGAGCCAGGCAGGTTCCATCTATCTGAAAAATATCACCAACCGCGTAGATCTGCCCCTGACGGTTGCAAAAGACGGTGCATCACTGGATCTGGGCGGCGGCAATGTGCTCCGTTTTATCGCAGCGCCGTTTCTGCATTGGCCCGATTCCATGTTCACCTGGATGGAGAGCGAGAACATGCTCTTCTCCTGTGACTTTTTCGGCTCCCACTACTGCGAGCCCCATTTATTCGACTATAATATCGCCTATCCGGATAAATATAAGTCGGCTATGAAAAATTATTACGATGCCATTTTCGGGCCATTCAAGCCCTATGTTTTAAAGGGATTGGACAAGATTAAAGATCTGGATATTGAAACCGTATGCAGCAGTCATGGTCCGGTTCTTACAAGGGGTAATTATCTGGAATATGTCCGGGATCAGTATGCCCGCTGGAGTGAACCTTCGGTAAATGAAGTAAAAACCGTTCCGCTGTTCTACTGCTCTGCCTATGGCAATACCGGTGAAATAGCAAAAGCAATACAGAAGGGTATCTTATCTGTCATTCCGGATGCAAACGTAGAAATCTATGATATCAATGAGCATGATATGGGTACGCTGCAAGCTGTGCTGAACAGCTCGGATGCTTTCGGAATCGGTTCCCCTACCATCAACTCCGATGCGGTGGGGCCGGTCTGGAACCTGCTCAGCCACGTAGACGCCATCAATAACCGCAAGAAACCGGTTATCGTATTCGGTTCTTACGGCTGGAGCGGTGAGGCCGTACCAAACCTGACCGACCGCCTGAAAGGGTTAAAGACCAACGTATTCGGCGATGGTTTAAAGATTCCTTTTGTCCCTTCGGAAGAAGAGCTGAAAAAAGCAGAGGAATTTGGAGCAGAATTCGCGAAGACGCTGTAAAGAATATTTTTCTCTAAACAAAATAGTTCGTTCAACAAATAAAAACGCCATATAACATGGCGTTTTTATCATGGAAGGAGATAAGACTCCCCCTCTATAGGTGGTGAGTAAATAACAAATTCGTCTTGGTGGGAGCCCAGTCTCCTTCCAAGATAAAGCCTCCGGCGGATTGCAGAGCCGCACAGATGTATTATGTCATGCAGAGCGTGACGTGCGGCTCGCAGCAAGTACGCCGAGGCGTACTTGATTTTTAATGAGAAAATACTGCTCGTTCAGCATTCCATTTCATTATTATTCACACACATATCCCTGGGGATGGCAGAGTACCATAGATACTCCCTCCTCGCCGGGCACGATCTTTATATCACCGATATTGGCGGGGAAAAAGAATTCATCTGCCTTCTTAATCTCCATCTCACCGCCTTCATAAACCAGCCTGCAGTCTCCGGAGAGGCAGATACAAACCTGCGGGAAACCGGTCTTTGTCACCGGCACCTCGCCCGAAGCATCAATGCGGGTAAAGGAAAAGTACGGGGTGTTCCTGGTTCCCAGCACAATCTTTTCTGTTCCCCAGTCTCCCTCCCGGATCGTAACCGGTGGAATCAGGCGGATCTTTAGGTTATCTTCATAGCTGTGCCCCTCATAGTGGTAGCAGCCCAGCTGCTGTTCATCGTGAAACGCCTTTTCTTCGTCCGTGCCATCCTTTAATTTCCAGGTGAACGCGGTCACATCAGAGGGTTCCTGTACCTCCACCACAAAACATCCCGCGCCAACCGCGTGGGGGACGCCCGCCTCAATATTAAAGCAGTCTCCGATCTCCACCGGAACCTTGTGGCAGCAGGCTTCCATAGAAGGAAGATCTTCATTATAGTAATGCTTTGCGAATACCTCTCTGGTAACGCCCTCTTTAAAGCCCATCAGCACATAAGGAGGCTCAGGGACATCATCCCGTTTGCCGATTATATACCAGCATTCAGCCTTGCCATAATCGCTGTTAAAATATTTCTTGGCAAAGTCCCGGTCCGGATGGCTCTGCAGATCCAGCTGTTTTTCTGCATCCAGCAGCTTTACCAGCACGGCCATGCTTGTACCATTGATCTCCATATGTTTTTTGCCCAGCACTCCCTCCGGATTTTCGGCAACAGCCTCAAAGAGATACATTCTTCTGCCATCCGGCAGGATGCACTCCTGGCAGCCTTCATTTGGGTCATCCGGTCCGACATTACAGACTCTGGTGTCTGATCCGATCCAGGCCTCCGGCCTTCCGTCGTCCTCCCCCGGATTAATTCCCCGGAACTTGTCAATCTCCCGTCCGCCGGGATAGCGCACCAGTTTATTCTGAACCAGTCTCCACGGCACATTATAAATACCCATCTGCCAGTCCCTCCATTCTTAATTTAATGCCCTTTATTTTACATTCTTCATTATTCACTCTTACTTCTTCATTTTTCATTTTTACTTATTCACTCTTACCTATTCATTACAGCTCTACACCCGCAGGATGGCAGAGAATCATGCTCACACCTTCCTCTTCCGGAACAACCGTGATCTCTTCAATACCAGCCGGGAAGAAGAACTCATCCGCCTTCTTAATTTCCATCTCGCCGCCCTCATAAACCAGCTTGCATTTACCGGAAAGACAGATGCCCAGCTGAAGGAAACCGGTCTTTAATACCGGCACCGGCTTTGTTGCATCCAGTCTGGTAAAGGAGAAATAAGGCGTCTGCTTCGTTCCGATCAGAACTTCTTCCTTGCCCCAGTCACCCTCCCGTAAGATTTTGGGCTCAATCTTAAAACGTTTCAGATTATCTTCGTAAGAACTGCCCTCATAGTGATAGCAGCCCAACAATCTCTCATTAAAGAATTCCTGCTCTTCTTTCGTTCCGTCTGTCTTGCGAACCGCACCCACAGTAATGTCGGACGGCTCCTGAACTTCTACCAGGAAGCATCCGGCGCCGATTGCATGAGGCGCACCAGCCTCTACATTAAAACAGTCTCCGATCTCTACAGGGATCTTATGGCAGCAGGCCTCCATCGCTTTGATATCATCATTGTAGAAGCCTTCCTCATAATCTTTTCTCGTAACGCCTTCTTTGAAGCCCAGAAGAACGTAGGGAGGTTCGTCACAGTCGGTTCTCTTGTCAATGATATACCAGCTCTCCGCCTTTCCATAGTCGCTGTTAAACCATTTCTTGGCATAGGGCCTGTCCGGATGACACTGCAATTTAAGCTGTTTCTCCGCATCCAGCAGTTTTGCCAGAATACCCATCTTTGCTCCGCTGAGTTTTAAATGCTCCGCACCCAGCATCGCTTCGGGGTCCAGCTCGATTGCTTCAAACAGGAACATCTGTCTGCCGTCCGGCAGAATACATTCCTGACAGCCCTCATTGGGATTCTCCGGTGTTACATTATTTACTCTGGTATCCGAACCGATCCAGGCCTCCGGTCTTCCGTCATCCGCTCCGGGATAGATTCCTCTGAACCGGTCAATCTCACGTCCGCCGGGGTAACGGATAAATTTGTTCTGAACCAGTCTCCAGGGCATTTTGTAAATATTCATGATGTAGTCTCCTCTCAAGCTATCTATATATTTTTTGTTCCAAATCGCCTGCGCGATGGGTGACCTGCTCTCTTCCCACAGTGCCGGGAAGCCGAAAAAACCTTCCTTTTACAACTGCTTCTATTTTACCATGCCGGTCCCCTTTTTACAACACGCAAAGACTCCCGGAGCAAATGCCTCCGGGAGTCTTTTATAAGGAAAATTGAGATATTATGCCTTTCCATCCGCCATACATACCTTGATCCATTTTTTTGCATCCTCACACACCGCTTTTCTGACTGCCAGGATGATGTCCTTTGTATGTATAGATATCGTCTTTTCATTCAGGATATCCTGCACGGTTTTCAGATAGGTATATCGAATCTGAGTTCCTACATTTACTTTGTTGATGCCCAGGCTGATGGCTTTTCGGACATCTTCTTCCGGTATACCGGTTCCCCCGTGGAGCACCAGAGGGATAGAAACCGCCTCGTTCACCTCGGCCAGACGCTTAAAGTTTAATTCCGGCTTGCCCTGGTAGAAACCATGTGCGGTACCGATACCAACCGCCAGGGAATCCACCCCGGATTTTTCCACCAGTTCCACCGCATCCGGCACCTGTACCAGGAAATCGTCTCCCAAAAAGGTTCCTTCATAATCCCGGCCTTTAATTTTACCAATTTCACCTTCTACAAAGACATTTCTGGGATGAGCATATTCCACCACCTGTTTTACGGTGCTGATATTTTCTTCCAGACTCAGTTTGGACGCATCAATCATAACAGAAGGATATCCATTGTCGATGGCCTCTTTACACAGCTCCACCGTATTGGAATGATCCAGATGGAGAATCGCAGGCGTCTCCATTTTCTTCATCTGGGCCACACCCATTCCCCCCAGAGTTTCCGCATCGATTGCATCAAACATGATCGACGCGGAAGCAAACATAACCGGTGCGTGCATTTCTTTTGCCGCATCCATCAGGCCCAGAAGATCCGGCAGGCCCGAGAAATTGAACATTGGGACCGCGTAGCCGCCTTCGTCCGCATCCTTCAGCATCTTTCTTAATGTATTTCCTGTTATACCTTCCATGTTATCTCCTTATACCAGATCCGCTTTTACCGGCAGATATCTGCAGGCTTCTTCCAGAATCGGAAGTACATCTGCATAGATTCCCACACAGTGATGAATGTAAGGTCCATAGATCAGTTTCTTTTCCCATTTATCCCAGTCATCTACCTCAATCCAGACATAGGAGCCTTTGGTATATGGGCCGTCAATGGCTTTGGCTCTGCCAAGGAACATAGAGTAGTCATTGGAAAATCCGTCAAAGCGGACAATATTTAAATCGCCCTTTTTCAGCTGCCACTGGCCTACCGCACCTGCCGGACGCCCATGATGAACGCCTACATTTAATGTGCTGTCCTCTCTTGCCAGGGACTTGGCGAATACACCGCAGTGCCACAGAAGTTCGGAATTTTTGTTCTCCGGATTCCGGATCGTCAGGTCAGCCAGGAACATCGGTGTTGTATAGCGGGCCGCTGCCAGCGTAAGAACTGCTCCGATTGCACCGTGTACATCGGTCTCACAGATGCAGGGCAGGCCGTCGTCACAGATCTCACTGAGAATAAAGCAGGCTGAGATGCCGAAGGTATCTGTCATAGGCTTCCAGCACATGGTTGCCACACCGTTTAAATTTTCTTTTAACGCCCACTCTTCAATCGTCCTCTTTAACCCTACAATTGTTCGAACCTGCTCGTCGGTCACGTCGATAAAGTTGTGGGTCTTTTTCATAACCGCTGCCTCTTCATCCACCTTTGCCGCATTTTCTTTCATATAATTGTCGAACATAAATTTCAGGTCAGACATGGCGATCGGTACAATTTCAATTCCGAATTTGGTCAGCAGTTCCATCTCGTTATATTTCACGGAGAAGAACGGGCCCGGACGCACGCTGATCTGTCCGATTCTCATATGGGTCGCCGCTTTGATAACAGAACATACACCGATGAATTTCTCAAATCCTTCTTTAAATTCCGCGGCGGTTACTTCACAGTTTACTATGTAGGAGAATGGCACTCCATACAGATTCAGGATTTTGGATGTCGCAAACAATCCGCACTGGCTGTCTCTGTAGCGGTATCCATCTGGTTTAATATCATCCTGAGGTCCCCATAACAGTACCGGTTTTCCAACCATTTTACATAGTCTTGCGGCTGCTTCCTCACAGCCGAAGTTAACATGAGGAATAAAGACGCCGTCTACTTCCTCGGAGATAAACTTTTTCGCCACGCGCTCTGCATCCTGCACACAGAATAATAAACCGTCTTCTGTGGTGTCATCTATTGTAACCAGCTCAACATCATATTCGCCAAGAGCTTTTTCAATCTCCTTTTTGTAGAGAATTGCCTCTTCCAGATTGAAGTTGGGGCCGTTGTGGGGATTTCTTCTTATCGGTGCGAAACCGATTTTAACCGTACGTCTTTTGGTAAAACAATCTAACATACTCTCTCCTCCGTTTCTAAAACACTCTACTGCTTTCCGATTCCATGCTGTCTTGCCTCTTTATAAATATCCAGAACCCTCTCTCTCAAGAATACATATTCCTCAAAGTTCTCCCGGCTGATCGTCTCCGGATGGGTATCATAAGCTTTCGCACATTTATAATACTTCTCCAGCTCATCAAAGGTCAGGTAACCAGACCCGATCGCCGCCAGCAGCGCGGCTCCAAAGCAGGCCGATTCCCTGTTCACCGGCACTTCCGTCCTCTTTTCATTAATGTCGGCTTTCCTCTGCATAATATAATCCGATTTTGCTATTCCGCCCACGATCCGCAGCTTATTATAGGTGCCTCCCAGAATCCGCCCATAATCTTCCAGATGCCGCTTTACTTCATAGCAAATACCATTTATCACCGCATTGACCATATCCCCCTGATCATGAGTATCCTTAAGTCCCCAGTAAACCCCCTTCGCATACTGGTCATCCAGGCACCCTCTGATCAGCGGAAAGAAGAAAAGCCCCTCTCCGTTTTTCTTTGCAGCGGCCTGCTCCATGTGATAGAATTTAGACTGGCCGTCCTGTTCAGCCTTCTCCGCAAAATCCGTCCCTATGGTTTTAAAAATCCACTCAATAGTAGAGCCGCAGGATGGGTTGGAAGACAGAATCCGGTAAATCTTTTTCCCGCAGTGAGGATAAACAGCATAACGGCGTCTGAAGGTTTCATCGCTTAGAACCAGCTGATCCGTGGCGGCCATCAGAACCTCCGAGGTCCCCATGGAATCCAGAACAGCTCCGTCCTCAAATATATTAATTCCGATTGCGGCGCAGCAGTGATCATGTCCCCCGGTCACCACTGCCGTTCCCGGCAGCAGGCCGGTGGCCGCCGCCCCGGCTTCGGACAGAGCCCCTACTTTTTCTCCGCCCGGATAAGGCTTCGCCATAAGTTTCGTTGAGAGCCCCACGGCTTCCATAATTTCGTCCGACCAATCTAATTTATTGATATCGAAGCATAAGGTACGTCCTGCAGTGGTGTAATCCGTAGCATATTCTCCGGTCAGGCGGTAAATAACAAAGTCCTGAACGGACAGCCACCGGTCCGCCTTCTTCATAACGTCCGGATGCTTCTCATTGATCCACATCATCTTGCACAGCCCGTATTTGGCTGAGAGAATTTGTCCCGTGATGGAATAAATCCTTCTGGCGCCCAGAATCTGATCCAGTTCCTCCATCTGGGGCGCGGTTCTCTCATCATACCAGGCTATAATAGGATATAAAGGCTTTCCCTCCCGATCTATCGGCACGCCGCTCTCCGCCATGGATGAAGCTGCAATCGCCCGGATATTCTCTGCTCCCGCCTCCTTCGCAACTGTCTGAATACAGGTACAAAGATTCTCCCAGATTTCATCCGCGTAAAATTCGCTTTCATCCGGCGTCGGATGATGGATAACATTTCCCACACTGTGGTAGGCAATCAGATCTCCGTCCAGATTAAAAACTGCTGCCTTAATATTCGTCGTTCCTACATCGACTCCCAAGAAATAATCCATAGCGGCGCTCTCCTTTCAGACCTCGTGATTCGGTCCTGTCATGCCATTGTATCCGCCCTCAATGCCTGCATCCGGATGGCAGATACGCCATTTGTTTTTTCCTGTCAGCAGTACATCTTCTTTGCCCATGGTCGGTTTGATATCCAGAGGCAGGTTCGTATCTCTTGGAAGAGCAACCATGCAGCGAAACGGTGTATCCCCTGCGCAGCTGGGCGCATAGTGAAGGGTTGTGGCATACACTTCGATCATCGTTCCCTTTGGAATCAGGAACGCTTCCACCTTGTTGGTATCATACTGGTAATCATCCGTAATGTCAGGCTGCCATCCCAGCTGAAGGATCAAATCTGTTGCGGCATAATTAATTTCTGAAGAACGATGATATTCCAGAGCGTTTAATTTATGGTTGCTGCCATTGCAAAAGCCCATCTGTGCCGGAAGGCCTCCGTAAATGGCATCCTGCATAATTGCCGCAATTTCCAGTGCTTCCAGTTCCGGTGAGGATGCTACGTATATGGTTCTGTCCTCCGGACATGGCGTTTCCTCCATTGCTTTCTGCAGGGCGTCTAAATCATAATCATCAATAATACGTCCATATTTACGAAATGACGGATCAGTTACTTTCTGAATTTTCATTATTATTTTCCTCCAATTCTATTCTGTTCTTTCTCTTTGTTCCCTGCCTCAGGCTGCGGAAGGCAAGAAAGGCAAGAACCGCTGCGCAGAGGCTTAAGACGACAGTAGCAATAATCGCCGGCGTCACGAGAGAAGCCTCAATTTGATGGGTTATAAGTCCTTTAGCAAATGTAAAAATCTGATAAACAAGATAAAAGAAACCCAGGATGAGCCAGGTGCTGAATGGAATCCTTCCCTTCGTTTCTTTTCTTTCTCTATGATCTGTCTGCGTACTCATAGCTTTCCTCCATTCTAAAGCGCCTTTTCTTTTATTTTAAACTTAGTTTACCGAAAATACAAATACTGTTCTGGAATCATATTCTTTTCCCGCCGGGCAGACCGGACTTGGAAACGCCGGCTCATTCACGGCATTGGGATAATATTGTGTTTCCAGACAGACTCCGGCACGCAGCCCGTACACGGCGCCTCCTTTCCCCTTCTGCGGTTTGTTCCCCAGACCGTTGCCGCTGTAAAGCTGTACGCCCGGGCAATCGGTATAGCAGGTCATGACTCTCCCGGTGGCCGGATCGGAGAGAACCGCGAATTTGCGCAGCCCCTCTTCCTGATGGTTGAGAACCAGGTTGTGGTCATATCCGCCCCGCATTACAATCTGGTCAAATCCGCTGTCCACATCCTGCCCGACTGTTTTGCTAACCGTAAAGTCCAAAGGAGTTCCTGCAACCGGAAGGATTCTGCCGTCGGGAATCCCGTCTTCGCCCGCAAAAGGTGTATAGAAATCCGCGTCCAGCCAAAGCATCTGTCCCATGGCGCTGCCCGCGTCATGCCCGGCCAGGTTGAAATAGCTGTGGTTGGTCATATTGGCCAGCGTATCCTGATCTGGTATGCCGTGGTAGCGGATCTCCAGTCCATTATCCTCCCGAAGGCGGTAGCTTACTTCCACCTGAAATCTTCCGGGCATCCCCTGATCCCCGTCCGGGCTGTCCAGCCCGAATACTACCATGTTATCTGCTTCTTCGATTCTGGCGGTCCACATCCGTTTGTGGTAACCGTCCGGCCCGCTGTGCAGATTATTGCAGCCGTCATTGGCATTCAGGCGGTACTCGGTACCGTTCAGGCTAAAACCCGCCCCGGCGATCCGGTTGCCGCTGCGGCCGATGGTAGCGCCGAAGCTTCCTGCTCCATCCATGTATTCCCCGGCGGAGTCATAGCCAAGCACCACATCCCCGTTCTGTCCGTTCCGGTCAGGTACCAGAATACTTACCAGGGTAGCTCCAAAGTCGCTCACAGCTACTGTCATTCCCTGACTGTTTTCTATTATATAGAGGCTGGCGTTTTTTCCGTTTACCGAGCCAAAACTGCTGACTGTTATTCCCATAAGCCCTCCTTATCCTCCGGTGCGGCAGCCGCCGCACCGGTCCCGCTGTACGGAAATTACATTCTGTTCTTTGCCCAGATAAAGGGGTTTTCCGTAGGATACGGCAGCTCCTTCGGCTGATTGAACATAATCTCTTCCACTCCCAGATACCGGAATACATCCACTACCTCTTTGCCGTAATGACCGAACGCTACCGCCGCATGATGGGGATAATTGCGCTCAATCAGTACATGACGGTAGAACCGTCCCATCTCAGGCACCGCGTACACGCCGATGCTGCCATACGAATGACACTCGACCGGCAGAATTTCTCCCTGTGCCACATAGGAACGCAGCTTTCCATCTGCCGTACACTGAAGCCGGAACAGGGTCATGTCACTTGCCGCATAGTCCCCGTCCAGTGCCCCTCCTGATATAGATACCAGATAATCGTAGGCCGGGCCCTTCACCCGCACTTTCTGGCTTGTCAGGTTATACTTGGCCATCTTGCATACCGGTGCGTTGCCGCAATGGAATCCCATAAACACTTCTTTATAACCATAGGGATAAGTTCCTTCTATGTGTTCTTTGTACATATCGGAGGGAACCGTATTATTGATATCAATCAGGGATACCGCGTCTTCACTTAAACACGATGCTATGTATTCGCTCAATGCCCCGTAAACATCTACCTCGCAGGATACCGGCATTCCTTTTGCCGCCAGCCGGCCGTTAATATAACATGGTGCAAAGCCAAACTGTTTTTTAAACGACGGCCAGCACTTGTTAGCAAATACCACATACTCCCTGGCTCCCTTATGCTCCTTCGACCAGTCCAGCAAAGTGAGCTCGAACTGCGCCAGCTTCGGCACAATCTTGGGAACACTGTTATTTTCACCCAGTTCTTCCTCTATCTCTTTGATCACTTCCGGAATCCGCCGGTCGTTTTCATGGGCCACATATGCCAGCCAAAGATCCAGCTCCGAGTTTTCTTCTATTTCCACCCCGATATTGTGAAGCTGCTTGATCGGTGCGTTGCAGGCCATGAAATCAGACGGCCGGGGTCCGAAGGTAATAATTTTTAATTTTCTTAATCCGATGATCGCTCTGGCTACCGGCAGGAATTCCTCCATTCGATCTGCTATTTCTTCCGGACTGCAGCAGGGGTCTTCCGGAATATACGCCTTTAAATTTCTCAGCGCCAGGTTATAGCTTGCGTTGAGCATACCGCAGTAAGCGTCCCCTCTCCGGTTGCCGTCATCCAGCTGTTCCGTCGTCTCTTCTTCTGCCGCCACATACATAACCGGACCGTCAAAATACCGGGCGATCAGTGTCTCCGGCGTCTCAGGCCCGAAGTTTCCCAAGTATACGGTCAAAGCGTTGCATCCCGCCGCTTTTACCCTTTCTACCGCTTCTAACATCTGTTCTTCATTTTCTACAATTACAGGGCATTCATATACTTCTCTCCCCTTTTTTGTATATGCCGCCACCACAGCCTCTCTTCGGCCCTGGGCCAAACTGAGGGAAAAGCCTCCGCGGCTTACAGCAATAATCCCAAGTTTAACTTCAGGAATATTCTTCATTATGTTTCCTCCCATTCTACTCTTCCGCCTGAACCGTTCCGGCGAAAATGATATTAAGAACAAAGTGGGCAAGCCCACCTTTGCTCCCCTTCCCCTCACCCATGAGGGGCTTGCGCGCTTTGCACGCCGCGCGTAGTCAGCTTAGCTGACTTTCTCCTCTTACGCGATTTCGCATAGCATGGTTTGTTCTTACATAGGAAAGTTTGCAGAACTTTCCTATGTAAGAAAATTGGTCCGCCGTTTGCCCCCGTTATCTTACGCAGACAGACAGCAGACCATTGCCCTGACCCGTCCCGGTCTAAGACTTCAAAGTGCGTCCCTTTATTTCCACGTACAGCGGCAAGCGAAAAACGCTTGTATTTCCATTTGCCGCCGCACATGGACCAGTAAAACTCCAAATCTATGTTTTGTCTGGTTGAGATTGAGATATCAAATGTTACCTGTTTCAGCCGCTGATGTATCTATCCGTTATCTGCGTCCTCTCCAGAACTCCTGAATTTCTTTTTCAGTCGGTCCAGCCGGATCAGGTGTAATACCCAGATATTTACAAGCCTCGTGCAAAATAGGCGCCAGTTTGCCATAGGTACTGGAAGAGTGATGAATATACGGGCCTGTCACCAGTTTTTCTTCCCATGCAACCCAATCGTCTACTTCCAGCCAGCAGTAAGTACCGTTTGTCTCCGGGCCTTCCACTCCTTTGCCTTCTCCAATAAACAAACTGTATTCTCCGTTGTCTCCATCAAATCTGCAGACGGTAATATCTCCCCGTTTCAGCTCAAAATGACTTCGTCCCGGGCATTTCGCTCCATTGCTCTCAGAATCCAAAACCGTACGTTTCTCATAATCTCCTGCCAGAGAAGGCGGGAAGTTACCGCAGTGCCAGAGTAATTCCGCGTTGTCATTATAAGGATGACGGATTGTCAGATCCGCGAAGAATACCGGATCGGTGTACAGAGCCGCCGCCTGGATCATACGGGAACTGATAACACCATGAATATCCAGTTCACAGCCAACCGGGATTCCAAGATCGGTCACATAACCGTTTACCGCACAGGCGGAAGCGCCCATTGTTCTTGCAAACGGTCCCCAGCAGCTCACTGCCGCAGCATTGCATTTGTACTTATCGCACAGACTCTGCAGGGTAAGATAGTAAACCGCCATATTTTCAAGGCCCGCCTCATCAATGCCCACCGGTTTTGTCATGCTGCATATCTTCTCTACCGCAGCTTTTACTTCTTCCGGTTTATTTGCACGGATCGCATCTGCCTCCTGCTTCATGTCAATCAGATTCATCGGGAATACACGGATGCCGAACCTCTCGTACAGCTCGCCTTCATTGCACATCGTCGTCCAGAAAGGATCAGGACGGGTACCGATCTGCAGCACCTTTGTTTCCTTAAATGCTTTTACTACAGCCGCTACCGCTGCAAAGCCCTTAAACCCGTTTTCCAGAGTTCCTTCATCCAGATCCGTGTTGGGAATATAGGTGAAAGGAATACGTGCGCGGCGCAGCGCTTTTCCTGTGGCAAACAGTCCGCACTGGGAATCTCTCGTACGGCCCACGGAGCTTGACTTCGTGTCGGAATTTGCCATCGGATCATTGTCTCTGGGACCCCACAGCAGGAACGGCACCTGAAGAGCTCTGGCGATCAGTGTTGTATTTCCCTCGCTGCCGAAATTACAGTGAGGTGCGAAGATGCCCGCCACCTCTTCTTTTTTAAACTTCTCAATTACCGCAAGGGCATCGTCTTCTGTCTCCACAATTCCCTTTGGCGTCACATCGTCGATGTCCACAATTTCTACGATATCCATACGCCAGTCGTTAATACGGCTGCGGATAGCGTCACGTACTTCAAATGCTTCCGGATGATTAAACACATCTCGTTTCGTAGGTGCGAAACCGATTTTTACCGTCTGTCTTTCCATATCAGTTAATCTCCTTTTTAAGAACAGGGACAATCGCAGGAGCGATTGTCCCTGGCAATAACTGCTTAGTCCTTATTTGCTGCCGCCGTAATATTTCATTACTTCTGCTGCCTCTGCAGAATCAAGGGTATCTTTTTCAATTGTGATAACACCGGTGTCCACATATTTCTCAACAGCTTCGCCCTTCATGATCTTCAGTGCGGTCTCAACGCCCTGATAACCCATCTGGAACTGACGCTGTGCAACAGCGGCTTTCATGTAGCCTGCTTCCAGCATCTGCGGCGTATCATTAGAGAAGTCCATACCAACGATGGTAATATCATCCCGGTCTAACTCTTTCAGAGCGGTAGAAGCGCCGATGGAACCGGAGTTGTTAACACCCCAAAGAGCATTCAGGTCAGGATGTGCCATGATAAGGTCTTTAGCGTCAGATAAAGCCTTTGTGGTATCACCGTCATTAATCTTAACTTCATCCCAAAGTACTTCCCAGCCATCTTCTGCGTTGGCATCCCAATACTCTTTGAAACCGTCCAGACGATCGGTAACAGTCTGTGAACCGGTAGAAGCAACCATTACGCCGACTTTCGCGTGATCTACATTCGCTGCTTTCAGATGTTTGATCATCTGTTCTGCACATACTTTACCAGCTTCTTTATTATTTGTAGCGATGCAGGCGTCAAAGCCTTCCTCGCTGGCAATCTTTGTATCTACCAGTACTACCGGGATTCCGGTTGCCTCAGCCTCTGTTACAGACTGGGTCATTGCCTGGGAATCACAAGGTGCGATCAGAATTGCAGCCGGCTTTGCGGAAACCGCATCGGCGAGCAGCTGAACCTGTTTCTCAACATCTGTCTCAGCCTGAAGACCGGTACAGATCATTTCATAACCATTCTCTTCGCAGGCTGCCTTTACACCGTCTTCTACTACGGACCAGTACTGGCTGCCCATGATCTTTGTAACCCAGTAAATCTTCTTGCTTCCTTCTCCCGGTGCCGTCTTATCAGCCGTCTTGTCAGATGAAACCGGTGTGTCCTTACTACTGTCATCCTCTTTCGTGCCGCAGCCTACCAGAGAGAGTGTCATTACAGCTACCAGTAATAACGCGATGAGTTTCTTTAACTTCATAATCATTTCCTCCTTGAGAACATTTTTATATGGACAGGGAACGTTTCCTATTCCGTCCCTGCCTGTTATGCAGATTGTCAATCCGCATGCACAACGATGTAACAATAAAAACTGGCTTATGCGTACTTCCGGTTCCGGTAAGCCTCCACCGCACAGGCCGCTACGATGATAATACCAATTACAACCTGCTGATAGAATGTGTTGACACCGCATAAGTTCAGGCCGTTTCGCAGAACACCCATGATGAGAGCACCGATAATTGTATTATTGATACCGCCCTCACCGCCGGTATTGGAAACACCGCCTAGTACAGACGCTGCGATTGCTTCCAGCTCATAGCCCTGACCGGAAGCCGGCATTGCCGTTGAAATACGGGATGCCATCAGAATACCTGCGATTGCAGCAGATACACCGGACACGCAGTATGCAAAAATACGGGTACGAATTACATTGATACCGGAAAGCCTTGCTGCTTCCATATTAGAACCACAGGCATAGATTTTACGTCCAACCGGCGTCTTGGCAAGAATAAAGAATAGTATTGCTCCATAGATCAGCATAATGACAACGCTGAAAGGAATACCGCCGAAAATACGGCCTCCGCCCAGGAAGTAAAACGTGTTCTGCACCTGTGTGCTTGGAATCTCGTTTGTATAAATCGGGCGGCCGTTTACAAATACGTTAGCCAGTCCACGGAATACCCACTGGGTACCCAGTGTGGCAATAAACGGTACAACACCCAGGATCATAATAGAAAATCCGTTGATAAAGCCCATGATGATACCGACTACAACACCCAGGATCAGACAGATCCAGAGAGGTGTACCGGCCTGCAGCAGCCAGACAACCACGATACCTGCCAGCGCCAGAGAAGCACCGGCCGACAGATCCGTACCGCCGCATACGAGTACATAGGTCATACCAAAACCTACAATCGCGTAGCTTACTACCTGATGTACAATGTTGATCAGATTATCGCCCTGTAAAAACACACCTGGTTTCATCAGGGTAAAAAGAAGGAAGAGCAGAATCAACGCGCCGCCAGATACGAACATTTTCTTAGTACTGGTACCCAAACGCTGCATCAAAGGCTCTCTCGATTTTTTGTTCACTTTGGCTTGTTCCATGAATATCCTCCTCAATATGTATCAAATCTGCCGGTTTAATCGTCCTTACCGGCAACCCCTTTACGTTTTCCCTCCAGTTTGTTGTAACCTGCCGCCAGATACAGCAGCTTTTCCTGCGTTGCATCTTTCGCATCCATCTCACCGTTAATTTCACCCTGGTGGATTACGATGATCCTGTCGCTCATGCCCAGGACCTCAGGCAGCTCCGATGAAATCATGATAATAGCAACACCCTGGTCGCTCAGTTCATTCATCAGTTCATATACCTCAAACTTGGAACCAACGTCGATGCCCCGGGTTGGTTCATCCATGATCAGCACCTTGACGTTGTTGCACAGCCATTTGGCCAGAACGACTTTCTGCTGATTACCGCCGGACAGGTTTACTACCTTCTGATACTGGCCCGGCGTCCGGATGGAAAGGGCGTCCATATAATGTTTCGTATTTCTGGTCGCCTCTTTGTCATTGATAACGCCATGTCTGCTCAGCTGGTCAATGTGAGCCATATTAACATTGAAACGAACATCCAGCCCCAGTGCCAGACCATTGAATTTACGATCCTCTGTTACGAAACCAATACCATGTGCAATGGCCTGATGCGGATTATTGATTGTGATCTGCTTTCCATCCATGAAAACTTCTTTGGAGTCCGCCGGATCAGCACCGAAAATAGCTCGCATGATCTCGCTTCGTCCTGCCCCTACAAGGCCGGAAATACCGAGTATCTCGCCCTTGCGTACTTTGATTTCCTCACAGTTGAGCATATTGCCGCGCCGTACATTCCTTGCTTCAAAGACCACATCGCCTATGGTACGTTTGTGTTTCGGATACCGGTCTTCCATTTCCCGGCCTGCAATCATATTAACCAGCTCATCCATTGTCACATCTTTATACATACGAGTTCCGATACTCTGTCCATCCCGCAGTACTGTTACACGTTCACAGATGTAATCCAGTTCTTCCAGCCGGTGGGAAATATAAACCATACCCACGCCGCGTTTCTGAAGCTTTTTAATAATTTCCATCAGCTGCTGCACTTCTTTTTCGGACAGTGCTGCACTTGGCTCATCCAATACCAGCAGCTTGACGTCATAAGAAATAGCCTTGGCGATCTCTACCATCTGCTGCTTGGCTACACTCAGATTACGTACTACCGCGTGCGTATTGATGTCAATTCCCAGATCATCCAGAATCGCCTTTGCATCTGCGTGCATTTTCCTGTCGTCAATCATGATCCCCTTCATCGGCGGACGGCCAATATAAATATTATCGGCCACTGTCAATGTGGGGCAGAGATTCAGTTCCTGAAAAATAATGTTGATACCCAGTTTCTGGGCAGCGGCTACGTTTGGAATTGATACTTCCTGTCCGCGCATATACATCTTTCCTGCCTCGGCACGGTATACGCCGCTCATTACTTTCATCAGTGTGGATTTTCCCGCACCGTTCTCTCCGACAAGACCATGTACCTCTCCTTCATTGACCGAAAAAGATACATTATCCAGCGCTTTTACGCCGGGGAATATTTTGCTGATGCCTTCCATACGGAATAATTCAGCCATGCGTGCTTCACCCCCTAAATTACCGAACGGTTCCGGATCGTTCATATTTCCTGAACTCCCGCTCCCGTTTTCATTCCAGTTTCTTCCTTGCCTGTGCTCTTCCTGCCATTTTCTTCTATGCGGAAGAAAATTGTAACCCATAAGCTTTTTTCATTTCTTCTCCTTGACCGGCAGTATATTCTTCTGCCGCAGCTCTCCTTTCTTAAATTTTATTTTCATGTTTCTGTAGCAGAAACGAAATACGCTCACTGACGCTCACTGCTCTGCCATTTAGTCAAAGCGTTTTACTATTTTCATTATGAACTCTGCTTATATTTTCGTCAATAAACAATTCATATCTTATTCATTTTCCACAAAATGCATAAAAAAACGAAGAAAAATAATAAACAAAAGTTTTGTTTCCCATTTTCTCTCCGGACAAAGTTTTTACACGGAAAGGGGCCTCCCCTTTCTCATTTTCTGTCCAGGTTATACAAAATAGTATGTTCATCTTTAGTAATTTAGTATAATGTTTTTACAAATTATGGTTATTTTTCATTTTGTCTATTTAGTACAAAGGTTTTATTAAATGTAGGAATCTCCCTTTGCTATTTCCGTTCATTTTTTATTCATTTTGTCGAAATTTAGATTTTCATTTATTATTTACATACAAATTACATGTTTAATTTCATCTTTTTAAACAAAAAGAGAGAAAGAACCAAATCATCGGTTCTTTCTCTCTTTTCATGCCTCAAACTATAAATATTACTGTCTTCTGTTCAATTCCTTCCTACAAGTCCAGGTAATTGCCCCGGTACATCTGATCCGCCACCATGGCAGCGCACCCTTTCAGCACCCCGTCTTTACCCAGAGAAGGCCGCACCACCTCGCAGTAATACGAACTCTTGGAGATTTTTCTGCTATTTATTTTCTCTTCCAGAGCCGCCAGATATTGATCGGGAAGGTAAAACGCATCCTGTCCCAGAATAATCGCTTCCGGATTCAAAATATTAACTGCGCTTAACAGCCCCACGCTCAGTTTCTCCATCGTATCTTCCAGAATTTCAGCAATCACAGGCTCCTCCGCCCGTGCGCATATTTCCTGAAATTCAATCCGCTCTCCCGTCTGCTCCCGAAATCGTTCACAGACTACGTTGGCGCCCGCGTAGGTCTCCAGGCACCCTCTGTTGCCGCAGTTGCATTTGTGGCCCCGGTAGTCGATACTCATATGGCCGATCTCCCCGCCGACTCCATTCACACAGTGTACGCTTTCTCCGCCCTGCACAATACCGGAGCCAATACCGTTGGTCACACCAAGATAGATAAAGTCCCGGTATTTCCGTCCCCAGCCGTAATGAATCTCTCCTATTGCCGCACAGTTATTCTGATTATCCGCCAAAACAGGGATGTGGTAACGTTTACCCAGAAAGCTTCCAATCGGATAATTGGAAATCCCAAAGAAGTTAATTGGATTGATTATGAGCCCTGTATTGATATCCACCTGCCCGACAGTACCCACGCCGATCCCAACTACGTTTTCTTCATCCTTCATGACCTTGTCGATCAATTCACAGGCCTTTTCAATCAAAATCTCGCCATTACATACCGTCCAGTCATGGCGTTCATATTTTGTCAGATTCATTTTCAGATCGCACAGTCCCACCATGATCCCGGTACGCTTTAAAAGTACGCCGACAATCTTTGGTGCATTTTCCGCTATATCTAAACCGATCGGGCTTCTGCCCACCGTTTTTCTTCCCTCAGTTTCCACTTCTCTGACATAGTTTGCTTCCATCAGTTCACAGACAATGTTCGTCACAGACATCTTGGACAAATTGCTTTCTTTGGATAATTCAATCCTGGAAACAGATGGATTTGTTGCGATCAGTTTGAGAATCAGGCCCCGGTTCCTTTGTTTTAATATACTGTTGTTGATTCCTTTATTATTAATCATTCTGCCCGTCCTTCCTACCGTCATCAGCCCCAGGAACAACCCGTCAGGACTGATAAAGAAATTTATCCAAATTCAGTGTTACACAATCCCCCTATTTTGTCAAATCGTTTTACCAAATAGCATTATGTTTCATGTTAGAGCATCATTTTTCATAAATCTTATAAAGCTAAACAAGGAGTGATCAGCTTAGTTTTTATTCTCATCTCATGCAAGCGTGGAACAAAGAGTAGTCAGCTTCGCTGACGTTCTCCTCTTACGCGATTGCGCATAGAATATTTTTTGTTACATAGGAAAGTTTGGAGAACTTTCCTATGTAACAAAAAATGCGGACCCCACACGGGTCCGCATCGATTCTTTCACCTCTTATGTATCTGTACCAACGAATTACCGGATAAAATTCGTTCTGGCTTTCAGTTCTTCCTCCGGCATCGGTATACCGGCCTGCTTTCCTGCCTCGATACATTTCAGCAGCCACGCCATATTCCTGCCCAGAACGCGCATAATCTGAAGCCCTTCCAGATCCTGCTTTACCTCCTCCGGGCGGTTTCCATGAACCATATTCCAGTACTGGGAGCTCACAACCGGCATACGGGAAAACGACAGGTATTTATTCATCTGATCTAACGTTGCCGTTGTACCTGCTCTTCTTGCCGATACAACACAGGCGCCCGGTTTGTAAGCAAAAATTTTGCTTCCCGCGTAGAAAATACGATCCATAAAGGCAATCATTGCTCCATTTGCGGAAGCATAATACACTGGGGAACCGAATATAAAACCATCTGCTTCCTCGGCCTTCTCCAGAAAACGGTTTACCACATCATCAATAATACAGCGGTGCTGTCCGGACGCACACCCTGCGCAGCCGATACAGCCTGCAATCGGTTTATCACCGATATGAAAGATCTCCGTATCAATACCGGCTTTCTTTAACTCCTTCTCCACCTCGCACAGCGCAGTGTAGGTGCAGCCTTTGCTGTGAGGGCTGCCATTGACCAACAATACCTTCATCCAATTCACCTCTTTAATAATATTCGCAACATTTTTCCTCTTTCATCCTTATGATCAGTATAATACTTTCTGACGAAAAGTGCACGCATTTTTAAAGATGAGCCGATGGTCAGGCTGTTGTAATCCTGCTGCTGTGCCGCTGCATCATTTATTGTCTTTCTGCATATTTTCATAATACTCAGACGAAGCAATCATATCATAAACTCCCTCCGTGCTCTTTGTCTTTATGTTATACCGCACGACGTAATCCCCGCACAGCAAGGAAAAATCCATGGTAATCCTGGGTTCTGTGTGTCCCTCTCCTTTTTCCTCCAGCCTGACCTGACGCAGACGAAGTACCTCTTCTGTCAGCTCTTCCGCCTGAAAGATAGGGTAGAACATCGTTTCATGCTCTTCTTCCGGGACAGAGTCGGCAAACGGTATCGTATAGCTGGATATATTATAACGCTCCGTATCCTCCGCCTTTACCATGCGAGGTTCATCCTCCGGTTCCCTCGGAGAAATAAATATACTGATGTAATCATAGCCGGAAGTATAGCTAAAGGACAGCAGTTCTCCTATCTCCTCTGTATACACAGAGGCGGATTCGAACTGGTATCCCCTTAAAAAGCGGGACGGCAGAAGGTTTCCATAAGGTTCTCTTTCATAGCTCTCCTTTTCCGTCAAAACAGTTACATCTGCTTTCTTTGCAGGCACCTCATCGCTTTCTATGCCAGGTCTCTTCTGTTCCGTCACGTTTTTTTCTGCCTCTTGCTTCTCCGGTTCTTCCTTCTCCGTTCCAGGTCCGGTATATTTCTCCGGTAAGCCGGTTCCATAAGGTACCATGCCTTCCGGCTGGGGAAGCGGCGGCATCTTACTCCCCATACTATTGAGGTTAGCCGCTCCGGCAATCAGAAACAGACAGATCATGGCAGCTGCCGCATAGCGGATCATCCGCCGCCCATACCCAGATTGTTTCTGTCTTTCTTCCTGCATTTTATCAATCGTCCGGTCGATCAGATCCTGTTCCGGAACCGCTTTTTCAGCAATCAGCCTGTACTCTTGTT
This sequence comes from Anaerolentibacter hominis, assembly GCF_032380675.1. Classification (NCBI taxonomy): domain Bacteria; kingdom Bacillati; phylum Bacillota; class Clostridia; order Lachnospirales; family Lachnospiraceae; genus Anaerolentibacter; species Anaerolentibacter hominis. Next base: position 450,803 of record NZ_JAWDIX010000001.1, on the reverse strand, counting down.
CAAACATGGACACCATCTCCTTCCATCCATTCTTTTATCATTTTTCTTGCCCTGACCAGGCACATCCGCACCGCGGCATCTGATTTTTTGACAATTTTCCCAATTTCCGCGACCGGCAGTCCCTCATAATAATGCAGATGGATTACGGCCAGATAATTCCGCGGCAGCCGGATCAGATACTCTTCCAGGATCTGTTCCGGCTGTCCTGTCTCTGACAGCAGATCGCAGGTCAGGGATTGTGTCCTCCGCCGGAATGCACTCCCCCACAAATTTTTGCAGCAGTTGATTGTAACCCGTATAAACCACGCTTTTTCATGTTCCTTGGATTCAAAGGCAGGCCTTTTCCTCACATACCGCAAAAAAACTTCCTGAAAAATATCATCGGCATCCTGCCGGTTTCTCGTTTGCGCAAATGCCAGCTTATACACCATAGAAGCATATTCATTTACTAATTCCGTACAATCGTCCGTACGCAGCGATTGATCCGGTTTCATGGCGCCTCCCTCCTTCTCTCTTGTCTATTCACTTATAATACCGTGTATAAGGCCAGAAGGTAACAAAAGAGGATGTTGCAAAATGAAAAATTTTGCAGCATCCTCCCAGAACGGGCTCTTTTCTAAGTCTCTGTGTCTAATTATCTATAGTGCGGCATGCTCTTCATTCGTCGCACGATCCACGAACCGCGCGCTGTTTCAGCGGTTTTTCCTGCAATTTCGATATCCCATCCACACTACCCACACATAAGCACAGGTCTTTGGAATCATCAACATGCCAATAGCAGGGACGGCATCCGCAAACAGTACCACAGGAATATAAAAACCAAAGCTGAGCAGCACAGCCAGCCACATATAGCGGAATACCCTGTCATTTTGCCTGCGGGCCTCCTGGTAAAAGATCACGATGATGATGATTCCCATAAGAGCAAACGGTATGTTCCGGTAGATCCCGTAGCTGAGCGGGGCATCGGCATCTAGCCAGCGGTTCCCCGGCAGGAAGCACAGTATAATTCTCACCGCCGCCAGCGCGTACATAACCCCAGTAAGCAGCCTGCGCCCGGTAATTTGATACTGTTTTCTCCAGACATAATATAAGATCATATAAAACACGGTCATAGTAATAGATGTAATAAATTTTCCCATCCCCAAAGCCGCTGCATGGGCTGCCAGACCATCCGTGCAGAGGGCATACGCCCTGGGAATCAGATGAAATGCGTCTCCGCACCCCAGCACAACAGCCATAATTCCAAAAAGTCTGCCCTGGGTGTTTTTTCCTGACATTCTAATCATTCTAATGCCCAGAAATAAAACCGTAATAAGATACACCGCATCAAATGCGGTTTCCATAATTGCCTGCATTTTATTTTCCTCCTCTTTAATGTGAACACCGTTCATTTTTGTTCAATTCTATGCCGGAACAGTTATTTTCATACTGACCCGGCACAGATTTTTCAGGACAGGCAAATACACCTGCCGGTATGTCTTATTCAGGAATAAATGATCTTACTGAGAACCTGTTCAAAAAAAGAACTGTCCTCCTGCCCGTTCCGCAGCATACGCATCGTATACTCCAGAACAAAATTTATGAACCGGGTCTTAGTAAAGGTATCCGTCCACAGATCATTTCTTACATTTGGGTCCTGTTCCAATACCATCTCCATCCCATCTTTCATATGACTTAAATACAGGGCCTCCATCTGCTTTCCCTTCTGCCGTTCCTGCTCACTCAGAAAAGCCAGCTGGTTGATAAAATCCTCTTCAAACCGCTGGAGATTTCCATACAGCTTTCCATATATCGTGTGATAAAACGGAAGAAAATCCTTTTCATCCTCATAGTGACAGAAATTTTCATGGATAATCTCTTTCCAGAAATCCTCCATAACACCTACAATCAATTCTGCCTTCGAAGCAAAATAATTGTACACCGTACCTACAGCCACGCCGCTCTGGGCGGCAACTCTCCGTATGTTCAGCTGTGACAGCCCTTCCGTAAAGGCAATCTTCCTGGCAATTCCCAGCAGCTCCTCCCTGGATGTGGCAGCTCTGTTCATTCCAACTTCCCTTCCCTGTCTCTTTTTCATCTCTGTCCGGCCTGTAAATCGGCCTTCCTACAACATGAACCATGTTCATATTATTATTATTTACAGGATTTGTCAACTAAATCAAGTAAATGTGCTGAAATAAAAACAATTGCTCCACAACATCCCCCCGCCGTCCTCTCCTTATGTTATACTAAAAAATAGCAGAGCGAAGCGAGACTAATTGGCTGCTTCTCAAAAAGCGCAGGGCGACGCCGCTCACAAAAAGGAGGCTATGATATGCAGATAAACCGGCTTTTTGAAATTGTTTATATTCTGCTCAGAGAAAAAACGATAAAAGCAAAGACTCTGGCAGAGCGCTTTGAAGTGTCTGTCAGAACAATCTACCGTGATATCGATATCTTAAGTTCTGCCGGAATCCCGGTCTATACTTCCCAGGGAAAAGGCGGCGGCATCGGTATTCTTGATGATTTTGTGCTGGATAAGACTGCTCTTACGCAGGACGAGCAGGATCAGATACTCATGGGACTGCAAAGCATGGCCGCCGCCGGGAATCTGGATACCGGCCGTACCCTTGCCAGGCTGGGGGATCTCTTTCACAAACCTGAAGTGAGCTGGATTGAAGTTGACTTCTCCCGCTGGGGCAGTTCGGACGCGGATAAGGAAAAATTTGACCTGCTCCGCCGGGCCATAACCGGTAAACAGCTGATTGCCTTTTCCTATTTCAGCTCATATGGAAACCGCACCAGCCGCACATGTAAGCCGCTAAAATTGATCTTCAAGCAGCATTCCTGGTATCTGCAGGGTTACTGCTGTGAAAAAGAGACCGTGCGGACTTTTAAAATAAACAGAATCTTAGATCTGAAACTTCTGCCGGACTATTTTAACGATGATTATATCGTCCCGCCGGTATTGGACTATATGTGTGATCCGCCATCTTTCAGCACCAGCCTCACGATCCGCTTTGCTCCTGAGGCCGCCTACCGTATCTGGGATGAATTCCGCGGAGATCAGATTGAGAAGCAGGCAGACGGCTCTTTTCTGGTTCGGACTTCCATGCCCGCGGATAACTGGCTGTTTGGCTTCCTGCTATCCTTTGGCATCACCGCAGAGGTGCTGGAGCCGGAACACATAAGAACTGCCCTCGCCGGGCTCGCAGAATCAATAGCAAACCAGTATAAACACTAAGAGGCCGCTTAAACAGCGGCCCCTTTTAATGGTCAAACTGACATCTTCTATCTTCCGTTCCGGTACTGCACCGGTGTCTTTCCGTACATTTTCTTAAATATCCGGTTAAAATGTTCCACATTCTGATAGCCTACCATAGCCGCAATATCTTCTACATTCATATTGCTCTCTTTCAGCAGGTCACAGGCCCTCCTGACGCGGATATCCCTGACGATCTCCCCGAAGGTCGCTCCCGTGGATTTCTTAATATACTTTGACAGATATGGTTTGGACAGATAAAACTCGTCGGAAAGACTTTGAAGAGTCACAGAAAGATAATGAGATTTAATAAAGTTCATGATCTCTTCCATTCTTCCGTCTTCCTCTTCCTTTGCCGCAAGGGCGCCGCACCGGTTAATTGCCGCAGTAAGCGCTTCTATCGAAGACTTTATAATATCTTCATTAATGCCCACACCCCAGCACACCTCACCTCTCCAGCTTACAGCCACATAGGAAACTGCCTTGGATGAACTGCTCCTTGTCAGCGCGTGCTGTTCATAGGATATAAGCTCATAGTCAATGCCAAAATGACTGCTGATCGCATTGCTCACCGCATCCAGGCGGCCGTTTCCATGACCTTCTGCCGTCTTATTCTCCCCTCGGTCAAAGATTGTCACCTCCGCTGTGATGCCATCTTCCTGCCTGAAATGGGTCTCTGTTACCTGGAATTCCTTTTTCACATTCACATACCGGTCCTTGAATATCTCGTATATCCAGGCCGGAGTCAATTCCTTGTGCTCTTTATCGGATATGTCTTTCACGGCATAACTGAAATCTTCTTTCATTTTATCCGGAAGGGTAATCCCAAAGTTCTCCTTCAGAATATAACTTACGCCTCCCTTGCCCGACTGGCTGTTGATCCGGATGACATCCGATTCATATTTGCGTCCCACATCCTTCGGGTCCACCGGCAGATAAGGCACATCCCAGTAACGGCATTCTTTTTCCTCCCTCCATTTCATCCCTTTGGCAATGGCATCCTGGTGAGAGCCGGAAAAGGCGCTGAATACCAGAGCTCCTGCATAGGGCTGTCTTTCATACACTTTCATACGGGTGAGCCTCTCATACGTTTTGCATATCTCAGGCATACTGCAAAAATCAAGCCCCGGGTCCACACCGTGGGAGTAAAGGTTCATCGCCAGCGTAATGATATCCACATTGCCGGTTCTCTCTCCGTTGCCAAACAAGGTCCCCTCAATCCGGTCGGCGCCTGCCAGGATACCCAGCTCCGCGTCGCAGACACCGCAGCCCCGGTCATTATGGGGATGCAGACAGAGAATCACACTTTCACGGTCCCGCAGATTTTTACTGATATATTCTACCTGGCTTGCAAAGACATGAGGCATGGCATTTTCCACGGTAGTCGGAATATTGATAATCACCTTGTTATCCGGAGTGGGATTCCAGACCTTAAGCACACTGTTGCACACATCAAGTGCATAGTCCACTTCCGTACCCGGAAAGCTCTCCGGACTGTATTGGAAGGAAAAATTTCCCTCCGTCTCGTCCGCAAGCTGTTTTAAAAGCTGCGCTCCTGCCACCGCGATCGCCTTAACCTCCTCTTTGGACTTACGAAAGACCTGCTCCCGCTGTGCCACTGAGGTGGAATTATACAGATGAATCACCGCATGGGGCGCTCCCTGCACAGCCTCAAACGTTCTGCGGATAATATGCTCCCTCGCCTGAGTAAGCACCTGAATCGTCACATCCTCCGGAATCATATTCCGTTCGATCAAAGTACGGATAAATTGATATTCTGTTTCAGAAGCTGCAGGAAAACCCACTTCAATCTCTTTAAATCCAACACGGAGCAGCAGCTCAAAAAATTCCAGCTTCTCCTGTAAACTCATAGGCTCGATCAGCGCCTGATTCCCATCCCGCAAATCCACGCTGCACCAGATAGGCGCTTTTTCAATATAGTCTTTCTTCACCCAATCTGCAGACACTGTGGGCGGCATAAAATAGCTTCTGTGATACTTTTCATAATTTTTCATTCTTAAATCTTCCTTCCTGCAGTCTGTTTCTATCTTCAAAAGAGCCGCGGGGCTTGGTAGGGCTTTTTACTTTTTTCTTTTGAAAGCCGCTTGATGGGGCTTTTGGCTTATGAAAGCCGATTGTTCCGTGCTTTGCACTCTCACAATCGCCATGGATATTCGTAATCCGGGCTTTTGCCCTTCTTACTCATATCCTCTTGCCCATCAAATGTCTGTACTGCCGTACAGGCAAGCCTGCACTTCAGTCCAGCCGCTTGATGGGGCTTTCATCATAAAAAAACCTTCCATCTCCTGATCATACTCAAGAGACGAAAGGTTACACCTTACGCGGTACCACTCTTTTTCATGAATTTCTTCATGCACTCATCCGGCACGGGACTGCTCCTTATGCCTTATCCTTATAACGGCGGAAATCCGTCTGCATCTACTCTCCCCCTGGGATTTCGGACAGAAGCTCCGGGGACAGTTCCCTTTTTCCCTTCCGCTGCTTCGCATCACCCAGCAGCTTTCTGGACGCCGGTCCAAAGGTACTCTTCCTCATCTACGCTTTTCATTATCATAGCCAGACAATTGTTATGTCTTAACGGATTTTATCTTATCACAGGTCAATCCAGCTGAACAGTGGCAATTTTAATCAGTTTTATTGATCTTTTTTATCCTTATCTTTCTCATTCGTCATGGCAGCACTCTCTGTATCTTCACCGCCAGCCTCCTCAGCTCTGTCCCTGACCCGCTTCTCTGCTTCTTTAATTTTTCGCTCTACCAGACGGTCTTTATCCGCATATCCCATTTTCCGCGCCGCATCAAAACGATCCCACGCCTTATCCACCTCATCCAGGCAGGCATATGTATAAGCCAGATTGGCAGTGATCGGCGCATGCTGGGGCTGCAGTTCATAGGCCTTCTGCAGACATTCCAGCGCCTTTTCATTCTCTTTCAGGTTCAGATAACTGGTCCCCATATTATTGTAGGCCATAAAAAAGGAAGGGTCCAGTTCTACCACCTTTGCATAATGCTTAATCGCTTCCTTAAAGGATTTATTCAGCTCGTTTACTCTGGCCAGAAGGTAGTAGTTCGCAGCATTCTCTTCCTCAGCCACCAGCTTTTCTCCGCTCTGAATGGCAGCTACAAAGTCACCTTTACCTGCATATTTCTGCAGCATATAGCTGTACTGTTCCGCTTTTGTCTTACCGGTCAGACGGACGCTGATTTTATTGTAAAGCACCGTTGCAATCGAACCGAAAACAACAGCACAGATCAGCATAGAATACTTCGCATCCAGTCCTGTCTTCGCTGTCAGGAAATCACTGCTTACCTTCCACAGACCAATTGCTGCCAGCGCCATCAAAATCATTACCAGACTCTGCTTCGCCTGAATCCTGCCCTCTTCCTTCCCCCAGAAAGCATGAAACACATCAATCCCGATAATGACAATAACAAGGATAATCAGTAAATCTCCCATAGCACCCCTTTACTTGCCTTTTTTCTTTTTGTACGCGAATACATCCTTCTTAAACTGTTCCCAGGCGTCTTCATGTTCTACAAAATACAGCGGGCAAGCTTTCCCTTTCACATCATAATGCCGTATAATTTGTTTCTCAGAAAGATTATACTCGTCGGCAAGCCATGCTGTCAATTGGATTAGCGAATCATAGGTTTTCTTGTTGAATTTCCCTGTCTCGTCCGGGTGACAGCATTCTATGGAAATACTGTCTACATTTCGCTCGTTGGATGCATAACTGATCTCATTTAAGGGGATACACTGTATAATCGTGCCATCCAGGCCGATCACGAAATGACTGCTGGCATAAGTCGCCCCGCTGTCCTTTAAACTCTCAAAATAATTCCGGTTCGCCTGCGCGTCCGTCCCGGGATTTGCCGTGTAGTGTACCACAACATTTTTTATCTCTTTTAATTCCTCCTGGGGTCTGGAATATGGATTGGGAGTCAGAAAGTCCTGTACGATATCCAGGGCTCCCTCGTCCAACGCCTTCTGGGATGCTGCAGGGCTGGTCACAAAAAGCCTTTTTATAATAGGAATTGTCTTCCGGCAGATCACAAATATAGTCACACCAATTAACGCCACGAAGCAAAACCGCAAAAATCGCTTTATTCTTCTTTGCTTCCTCCTTCTGGCAGCCCTTTTTCTGGCGGCCGCTCTTTCCGACGGCGTCATCGGCCTTCTTTCCGGATATCTTTGCTCCATTTACTCCACTCTCTTTTCCTCTGTAATTCGTTGAGATTAGGGTGTCAAAACAGTGCTTTGCACTGGTTCTGCACCATATACAGATCTTGCAAACAAGTTTACATATCTATATATGGTACAGAACATAGCACCAAGGGTGCTTTTGACACACTAATCTAGTTGTTAAACAAATTGTCCCATACCGTCATTTTAAATTCAAGAGCACTTTCCTTAGAGAAAAATTAGAAATTTCTTAATTTAGCGCATGTTTCTTATAAGTAGAATCATAACTATGGTATACTTCTTTATAAGACGCCGCACATCATGTGAAAGAATACAGTAAGCGAGGTTCACACTATGTATCGTATATTCATCGTGGAAGATGACACTGCAATTGCAATGGCAATCGAAAATTTTCTATCTAATTTCGGCTATACAATCAGGGTAGTGCAGGATTTTAATAATGTCCTGAATGAATTTCTCTCCTTTGATCCCCAGCTGGTCCTGATGGATATCTCTCTGCCCTTTTATAACGGTTACCACTGGTGCACACAGATCCGGACGGTCTCCAGGGTGCCCATCCTCTTTCTGTCTTCCGCCAGCGATAACATGAATATCGTGATGGCTCTTAATATGGGCGGCGACGACTTTATCAGCAAGCCCTTTGATCTGAATATTTTACTGGTTAAAATTCAGGCCACGCTGCGGCGTGCTTATTCCTTTCAGGGACAGGTAACCATTCTCTCTCACAAAGGAATGGTTCTGAACCTGGGTGATGCCACCATCACATATGAAACCGAAAAAGCAGAACTCACGAAAAATGAATTCCGGATTCTCCAGGTATTGATGGAAAATCCGGGGCACACGGTTTCCCGGGAGACCCTCATGAAGCGCCTCTGGGAAGACGAAAGCTTTATAGATGATAACACTCTCACTGTGAATATTGCAAGACTGCGCAAAAAACTGGAAGAGATTGGGCTGCCCGACCTGATTCTCACAAAAAAAGGGCTTGGCTACATGATTCCAGAATAATTTCCTGAAAGGTGTGAAACGATATGTCCGCGGCATTCTACTCTTATATCAAAAATCATATTAAGACAATCGCCGCCGTATTCTTAATGTTTTTAAGCTTTGGTCTGATCCTCTATTTGAATCAGATTCCCGTTGATCTGGTCCTTTATGGCTGGGAGCTAACCTGCGTCATATTTCTTCTGTTCGGCCTGCTTGATTTCATCCGGTTCTACCGTTCACACTGTGTGCTCTGTCAGATGCGGGACACGGTAGGTCTTTCTCTGGACGACCTGCCCGCAGCTCACACGATAGTAGAAGAAGATTACCAGGTGCTGCTCACTCTGCTTCAGGAGGAGAAGGCATTCCTTGTCTCCTGTTCGGATAAAAAGAATCGGGAAACGATTGATTACTATACACTCTGGGCCCATCAGATCAAGACTCCCATCTCGGCGGCGAAGCTGATTCTACAGTCCGAATCCTTCTCGCCGATGGAGCTGGAACAGGAGCTGTTCAAGATTGAACAATATGTGGATATGGTACTGAATTATCTCCGTCTGGATACCATGTCCCAGGATATGCTGATCAAAGAATATTCTCTGGATTCTGTCGTGAAACAGGCGATCAAAAAATACTCTGTCGTATTCTTTTATAAAAAATTAACGCTTTCTCTGAAGGAGCTGGACACCACTGTACTGACCGATGAAAAATGGCTTACTTTTGTCATTGAGCAGTTGTTATCCAATGCCTGCAAATATACTTCATCCGGGGAGATTTCGATTTATATGGATTCGGAGAAGAAACAGCAGGGGCTAGATGTGCTGGTCATTCAGGATACCGGAATCGGTATCCGTCCCGAGGATATCCCCAGAATCTTTGACCGTGGTTTTACCGGCTATAACGGCAGGATGGATAAGAAATCCACCGGGATCGGCCTCTATCTGACAAAGCAGATACTGGACAAGCTTTCCCACCCCATCTCCATATATTCTGCTCCCGGCAAAGGGACAAAGGTCTATATTAATTTTTCCGCCAACAGGGCAGACTATCTTCACAGACTGCCTCCGGAATAGTCTGGAACAGGCCTATCTTACAGTTATGTAAGATTAGAAAAAGAAATGTAAGTCAGATCAATGGCAGATCATTTCTTTTTTTATTACAATAAATTCGAAAATGTACGAATGTTCTCTTGATGAGAAATTTGAACCAAAAGCAGTTTCAAACTACTTTATTACTGCATATTGCAGGTAAACCTGCGAAATGCAGGGGTATATGAATGGAGGAAAAACAATGGCACTCTTGGAAGTAAAGAATTTAAAAAAGATATATACGACCCGTTTCGGGGGAAATCAGGTTCAGGCTCTGGACGATGTGAATTTCACCGTGGAGGAGGGCGAATTTCTGGCAATTATGGGCGAATCCGGTTCCGGTAAAACTACACTGTTAAATATTCTGGCTGCTCTGGATAAACCAACCAGCGGCCAGGTACTGTTAGACGGAAAAAATACGGTAACCATCAAAAACAGCGATATTTCCGCTTTCCGCCGGGATAATCTGGGCTTTGTATTCCAGGATTTCAATCTGCTGGACACCTTTTCCATAGAAGACAATATTCTCCTGCCCCTGGTCCTGTCGGGATATAAATATCCTGAGATGGAAAAGCGTCTGCTGCCGCTGGTCAAGCAGCTGCGCATCGCAGATATCCTGCCGAAATATCCCTATGAGGTATCCGGCGGGCAGAAACAGCGTGCGGCAGTGGCAAGAGCCCTGATTACCAGTCCGAAACTGATTCTGGCCGATGAACCAACGGGCGCTCTGGATTCCAAATCTGCCGACCTGCTGCTGCGCCAGTTCGGCGAAATAAATGCTTCCGGTCAGACGATCCTCATGGTAACCCACAGCATCCGCGCCGCCAGCCACGCAGGACGTGTTCTGTTCATTAAGGACGGCAATGTGTTCAATCAGATTTACCGCGGCAATGGCAGTATATCCGACATGTATCAGAAAATATCCGATACGCTGTCCATTCTCCAGTCCGGAGGTGAGAACCGTGAATAATGCATTCTACTCCAAACTCGCTTTTACCAATCTGAAAAAAAACGGAGCGACTTACCTGCCCTATATCCTGAGCAGCTGTTTTACGATTATGGCGTACTTTATCGTCGATTGTATCGCGCATACTGTAGAGCTTACCGAGCTGCGCGGCGGACAGTACGTCACATCCTTTATGGGTTTAGGAAGTGTAGTCGTGGGAATCTTTGCCTTCATCTTTCTATACTATACCAACAGCTTCCTGATCCGGAAACGAAAAAAAGAGCTGGGACTGTATTCTATCCTGGGTCTGGGCAAAAAGCATGTGGCAAAACTCATGTTTTTTGAAACCATTATCACCTCAGCGATCAGTCTGGCGGGAGGGCTTCTTGGCGGTGTGATCTTCGGAAAACTCCTTTACTGGGTGCTGCTTCGTGTGAGCAATATCCGGACCACGGTACCTTTCTCTCCCTCTCTGGGAAGTTTTTCGCGGACTGCGGTTTTATTTGGAATTATATTTATCATCACCTTTTTATTCAATCTGGTCCGGGTGCATCTGGCCAATCCCATTGATCTGCTTCAGGGCGGAAAAAAGGGAGAGAAAGAACCCAGGGCTTCCTGGCTGCTGGCCATACTGGGATTTGCGGCTCTCGGCGGCGGTTACTATATTTCCTTTACTACAAAAAATCCGCTGGAATCCATTTTTCTCTTTTTTGTAGCGGTTATTCTGGTTATCCTGGGGACCTACTGTCTCTTTACCACCGGCTGTATTGCCGTTCTGAAACTGCTCAAGAAAAAGAAAGGGTTTTATTATCAGTCCAGGAATTTTGTATCCCTCTCCGGTATGATCTACCGCATGAAGCAGAATGCGGCCGGACTGGCAACAATCTGTATTCTATGTACTATGGTGCTGGTGACCATCGGCTCTACCGTGGCCCTTTATGCAGGAGCCGACAAGCTGCTGGACAGTGAATTTACCAGAGATGTCAGATTTTACATGGATGCCAAAGTAACTCCTGATCCGGAGAAGCTAAATGAAATTGTCGGCCGCTCTGCGAAGGAGCTGGGGTTATCCCAGGAAAGACCCACCTATTATTATTACTACAACAGTTCCGCCCGTTTGGAAGAAAATACGCTCTCTCCGCTTCCCAATGATATGACCCTCCCGGCTTTTGATGTCTTCCTGCTTACGCTTGACGACTACCAGAGAATGACCGGTTCGGAGGAAACACTTGGGAAAGATGAACTGTTCTTCTTCTCCTTTGGTAAAGACTATCACCTGGATACCCTGCACGTCGGTGTCAAGGATTATCAGATTAAACAAACGGATCAGGTGCTGGATATTGTGCGCAGAAGTACTGACAATCTGATCGAGAGCAGCCTGTATCTGGTTCTGCCGGACGAAACTTCCGCTTTCCAGATCTGGAACGTCCTGAATAGAAATGAATTTCCGAATTTTATGAAAGCAAACTTCTGCTACGAATTTGACATCCAGGGTGCGGAGAACGAAGATGAAGTCTACGAGCTTATCCATCAGATCGGCAGCAAACTGGAAGCAGAAACCGATATGGAAATGTTCATGGCGTCCAGTATCTATTTTGTCCGTTCCGACTGGTATTCCTCCAACGGCAGCTTCCTGTTTTTAGGCGTATTTCTGGGTTCCCTGTTCCTGATGGCCACGGTTCTTATTATTTACTTTAAACAGATTTCCGAAGGTTACGATGACCATGACCGTTTTGTCATCCTGCAAAAGGTGGGAATGGATAAGAAAGAGGTTAAAAAGACGATACACAAGCAGATCATGATGGTATTCTTCCTGCCGCTGGCTGTGGCAGTGCTTCACCTGGCCGCAGCACAGCCGATAATCTATCAGATCCTCCGTCTGTTTGCCCTGTCCAACCTGCACACGATCCTCATCTGCATGGGAACCACTGCCTTAGTCTTTGCAGTCGTATACCTGATTGTATATATGATGACATCCAGAACTTATTATAAGATCGTAAATGAGTAGCGAATACTGGTTAAGTTGATTCTATAGGAGGTATGGTAAGATTGAAAAAATTAGTCCCTCTGATTCTGCTGATTCTTCTTCTGGCAACCGGCTGTTCGAAAGATACTGTTCTGGACGGTTACAACCAGCTTCTCAATATGGTGGGTAAAATCGCCCTCACAGGCAGCCTCAGCCTGGAGGGCGAGCGGGAGTATGGCAGTGACCGTTATACAGGGACCTATCAGGCGGAATACCAGGACTTTAACGGCACGGAGACTCTTTTCGGCGGTACGGGCCTGAGCCGGGAAGAAGGCAATAAGCTTACCATAACCTGCAAATTTACAGCGGATGAAGGCAAAGCAGTACTCTTCTTCTCGGGCAAGGACGATCCGGAAGTGCTGTGCGGCGAATACGATGACTGGACCGGCACGGTAACCCTATCCGGCGGCAGTGAATATATCGGAATCTGCGGTGAGAATTTCACCGGCAGTGTGGATCTGACTGTAGAATAGGAATATTCCATTTACCAACAGAAGTTTTCTATAGAATATAAAAAGGGGCTGTCGATAAAATCGACAGCCCCTTTCTTACATTGCCATGACAGCAATATCACTGTATTACATCATTCCCATTCCGCCGCCCTGTGGCATCGGAGGTTCATCCTTCTTAATGGTTGCTACAACAGCTTCCGTTGTAAGGAAGGTAGCCGCAACGCTGGTCGCATTCTGCAGTGCACTTCTGCTCACCTTGGTAGGATCAAGGATTCCAGCCTCAACCATATCTACATACTCTTCCTTCAATGCATCGAACCCTACTCCTACTTCTCTTTCACTTACCTGATTTACAATAACAGAACCCTCAAGCCCTGCATTTGCAGCGATACATTTCAGCGGAGATGCCAGCGCTTTCAGGATAATGTTAGCGCCTGTCTTCTCGTCGCCTTCCAGATCTGCGGATAATTTGGCAACATCCTTTGCCGCATGAATATAGGCAGAACCGCCGCCTGCAATAATACCTTCTTCAACCGCAGCCTTCGTAGCAGCCAGAGCATCCTCCATGCGGAGTTTCTTCTCCTGCATCTCAGTTTCAGTAGCAGCACCCACGCGGATAACAGCTACACCGCCGACCAGCTTAGCCAGTCTCTCCTGAAGCTTCTCACGGTCGAAATCAGAGGTGGTCTCTTCGATCTGCGCTCTGATCTGAGCAACTCTGGCATTGATCTCGTCCTTGCTGCCCTCGCCGTCCACGATGATCGTATTCTCTTTCTGTACTTTAACAGATTTTGCGCGTCCTAACTGATCCATAGTAGCTTCTTTCAGTTCCAGACCCAGTTCCTCGGTGATTACGGTACCGCCGGTAAGTACTGCGATATCCTGAAGCATTGCTTTTCTTCTGTCGCCATAGCCGGGAGCTTTTACTGCTACTACAGAGAAAGTACCTCTTAATTTATTTAATACCAGAGTGGAAAGAGCCTCTCCTTCTACGTCTTCTGCAATGATCAGCAGTTTTGCACCGGACTGCACGATCTGCTCCAGCAGAGGAAGGATTTCCTGGATATTGGAAATTTTCTTGTCGGTAATCAAGATATATGGATCTTCCAGATTTGCTTCCATCTTATCCATATCGGTTGCCATGTAAGCAGATACATAACCCCGGTCAAACTGCATACCTTCTACCAGATCCAGCTCGGTGTTCATGGTCTTGGACTCTTCGATTGTGATAACGCCGTCATTGGAAACCTTCTCCATAGCATCGGCAACCATCTCGCCTACGCTGTCGTCACCGGCTGAAATAGCCGCAACTCTTGCGATCTGTCCCTTGCTGGTAATCGTCTTGCTCATTGCGCTGATTGCCTGAACTGCACAGTCAGTAGCTTTCTGCATTCCTTTTCTCAGGATAATCGGGTTAGCGCCGGCTGCCAGGTTCTTCATACCTTCGTTAATCATCGCCTGAGCCAGAACGGTCGCTGTGGTGGTACCGTCGCCGGCCACATCATTTGTCTTGGTGGCAACTTCTTTTACCAGCTGTGCCCCCATATTTTCAAAGCCGTCTTCCAGCTCGATCTCTTTTGCAATTGTAACACCGTCGTTTGTAATCAGCGGAGTTCCGAAGGATTTATCCAGTACAACATTTCTTCCTTTCGGTCCCAATGTTACCTTTACGGTATCTGCCAATTTGTTTACACCGGCCTCCAACGCCACTCTTGCATCTGCACTATATTTAATTTCTTTTGCCATTGTTCCTGCGCCTCCTGATTAATCTTCTACGATTGCGACAATGTCGCTCTGCTTTACGATAATAAAGGATTCTTCACCCAGTTTCACATCAGTTCCTGCATATTTGGAATAAATTACCTTATCGCCTGCTTTCACCTGCATTACGACTTCTTTTCCGTCAACAACTCCGCCCGGACCCACAGAAACAACTTCTGCCTGCTGTGGTTTTTCCTGTGCGGAACCCGGAAGAACGATTCCCGATTTGGTGGTCTCTTCCGCCTCTAACTGCTTTAATACAACTTTATCTCCTAATGGTACTAACTTCATAATTGTCAATCCTCCATTTCAAAAGTTTATTTTCCTGGTTTATAAGAGCTTTTCAGCGATACAATTCGGTTAAATACCAGATGGTCCGGACTGGAATCTTTACAGTCCACACAGAAGTAACCGTGGCGGACAAACTGGAAGCTGTCATATGCCTTCGCTTCTGCCAGGGCAGGCTCCAGATAACAATTCGTAAGAACTGTCAGGGAGTTGGGATTTACATTAATGGTGCCGTCTTCATTATATACACCCAGTTCCTCGTTTACGATATTCTCGTACAGGCGGACCTCCGCTTTTACCGCAGCAGGAGCATACACCCAGTGGATGGTCCCCTTCACTTTTCTGCCGGTAAAGCCTGAACCGCTCTTGGTCTCCGGGTCATAGGTACAGTGAATCTCCGTTACTTTTCCGGTCTCATCCGTAATGTAGTCCTGACAGGTTACAAAATAAGCACTCATCAGGCGTACTTCATTTCCCGGATACAGGCGGAAATATTTCTTAGGAGGATCTATCATAAAATCCTCGCGGTCAATATACAGTTCACGGCCAAAAGGCACTTTTCTCGTACCCGCTTCTTCATTTTCCAGATTATTGGGTACATCCAGATATTCTACCTGTTCCTCCGGATAGTTGGTAATTACCAGCTTGATCGGATCAAGCACGGCCATCATACGGTCCTTCTTTAATTTTAAATCCTCACGAATACAGTATTCCAGCATGGCATAGTCCACAGAACTGTTGCTCTTGGAAATGCCGCAAAGCTCCATAAACTTCTTGATGGATTCCGGTGTGAAACCTCTTCTCCTCAGTGCAGCAATCGAGACAAGGCGCGGGTCATCCCAGCCATCCACGATACCCTCTTCCACCAGTTTCTTGATATAACGCTTCCCGGTGACCACATTTGTCAGATACAGCTTGGCAAACTCGATCTGTTTCGGCGGGTTCTCATATTCCAGCTCCCGCACAACCCAGTCATACAGCGGGCGGTGATCTTCAAATTCCAGCGTACAAATGGAATGAGTGACGCCTTCTATCGCGTCCTCAATCGGATGGGCAAAGTCGTACATCGGATAAATACACCACTTATCTCCTGTATTGTGATGGGACATACGAGCAACTCGGTAGATAACCGGATCTCTCATATTAATATTGGGGGACGCCATATCAATCTTGGCACGAAGTACCTTGGAACCATCCGCAAACTCACCGTTCTTCATACCTTCGAAAAGGGCCAGATTCTCTTCGACAGAACGGCTGCGGTACGGGCTTTCCCTTCCGGGCTCCGTCAGGGTACCCCTGTACTCCTTCATCTCTTCGGCGGTCAGATCACAGACAAAAGCCTTGCCCTTCTTAATAAGCTTGACAGCGGCCTCATACATCTGCTGGAAGTAATCGGAGGCAAAGTACAAATGATCTCCGAAATCCCCTCCCACCCATTTTACATCCTCGATAATGGATTCCACGAATTCAGTTTTTTCTTTTGTCGGGTTCGTATCATCGAACCGCAGATTGAACTGACCGTGATATTTCTGCGCCAGGCCATAGTTCAATAATATGGACTTTGCATGGCCGATATGAAGGTAACCGTTGGGTTCGGGCGGGAACCGGGTCACAACCTTTTTACAGCGGCCCTCCTCGATATCCTTATCGATAATCTGTTCAATGAAGTTACGGGAAACATTTTCTTCCATATCTGCTCCTCCTGTAATATTAAGCTGCATTGGCAATCGAAGTGCCAGGTGGCTGCTTATGCCTGCGTATAAAAAACCCGGGGCACTCAGACGCTGATCTCCAAAGAGATTTTAATCTGAGGAAAGGATGCCTAAGACGTCCTGTTCCATGCCACCTCAGCTTATATCGTTTCACTCGGAAACGCTACACGATGTATAATAGCACACTTTCACTCAGGGGGAAAGACCTTTTTTGAAAAAATATGGAAGGAAATCCCCCAAAACAGACGATTTTAGAGTTTTTTAATACTTTCCCCGGCGGCAGCCTTGTCTATCGACATTATTTCCATAATTTATGACAGACATACGGGCAATTCGAACAAAGCGCAGTCAGCTAAGCCGTTTTTCTCCAACAATAAGACGGTTGCGCAGCATGCCGGCGTTTGTTTTACGCGAGTGCGCACAGGAGGTTTGGAGAACTTTCCTGTGTCATGAAAAAGAGGCCCGGCTTACGCCGGACCTCAGTCCTATACTTTCCTTATTTCCAAAACCAGTGATCCTGTACCTTTGCTCCATTCGGATGTTTCGAAGATAAACTCCTGCTGTAGCGGCTGAAAAACAGATATCCGGGCATATTATTCTCGCCTGAGAGGGCTTCCTTTGCCGCTTTGATACATTCCTTATGGTTCTTGGAGGTAAACTTTCCGGCGTCATAGCTGGCCAGCGCCTTCTTTAACATACCGTTTCTTACCGGTGAAAACTGATAAGGCTGATAAATAACACCCTTTAAGCTGTCCGGAAAGCGTTTGCTGTTCATACGGTTCATAACCACGCTTCCCACCGCTAATTTACCCTTATAGCTCTGATTGCCGGCTTCACAAAAGATAATTGAAGCCATAAGGCGCAGCTCCGCCTTCGTATAACTTACGGTTTCTTTTTTCTCTTTTTTATCGGAATCTTTCTTCTTGTCTTCCTTTTTCTCTTCTTTTTCGTTCTTTTCCTCAGTATCTTCGGTATCCTGATCTGCAGTGCCAGCTTCTGTGTTATCGACATCTTCCTTGCCGGTACCGTCATTCTCTTTTTCTATGGAGTCGTCGGTCTTGCTGGTATCCTCACCCGTCTGTGTATCGTCTTCCGGTTTCGCTTCTGTATTTTCAGGAATTGCATTTTCTTCTTGTGTCGGAACAGCCTGTGCGGCTCTGGCAGATTTAACCGGTACAAAGGCAAGTACCGCTGCCATCATCATACAAAAAAGAACTGCTAATTTCTTACATTTCATAATAAACTCCTTACTCTCCGCTCGTAATATTTCGTAGCAGATTGTTAACATTTATGTAATAATTATATCATGTTTCTGTAAGAAATCAAGTCTTTTTGTAAAGTTTCCCTTTTCCTGGAAACGCAAAAAGCCTGCAATCCATTGGAATAACAGGCTTTTTTACATGCAAAATATTTTATTTTTTTGGGCGCAGGGTCTAAAATAAGGACTATTTTTCTTCTGTTTCCCCCACAATGGGAACAAGTGCGGGTAAAGCGCTATTTCTGTTCATTCTGTCCAGGAAAATCACCTGCGTATGTAACCAGTCCCTCAATTTTAAAAGATTCCGTCAGATTTCCCACCTCCAGCAGATTCCCTGCGGCAATACCATTTTCCGCCACCTCGGCGATTGCACCGCCAAGATATAATTCATATTGCTTTTCCTGTTCCAGGGCAGCTGAACAGATCACAACGGTCTTATAATCCTTTACAGGAGCACAGGCAAATACATTCTCCCCCTTCTCATTTAATATGGTCAGAAGAGTCTGGGATTTCTGCACCTCTTTTAACCTGACCATCAATATCGGCTGCTGTGAGCTTCCGCCGGACAGGTTCGTCTGTCCGCCTCCTCCTGATGCCATCAGCGTACCGCCGGTAATGCTGCACGATCCGCTTAAGTTAATGATACTATCCTCCACATAGTCCGGACAATAGATCGTCAGGATTCCTTCCTTAAGAAAGAGTGAACCGTTAATATCCAGCCCTGACATCTCGGCCAGAATGGTCACTGCTCCCCCATTGATCACAATTCCGCCGTCTTCCTGCTTCTCACCCGCATTGCGGGAGGAAGTATGAATCGTAACCCCGCCCCCGCACACCATGCCGCTGTTTCTGGCCGTGATAAACAGATCTCCTTCCTCCATCTGCAATCCGCCGGCCTCTATTCCATTGAAAGAATCCTGGATTTTCACAATTCCATCCTCAATCCGGATTCCGTCTTCCGTCCGGATTCCGTTTTGTCTGCTGCTCAGCACAATGTTTCCGGTGTGAATTACCATAGCCTCGCCGCCGAATATGCCGGTATCCGAGGAATCAATCTGAAAGGTTCCCTGTTCAATATCAATGCGGTCTGCTGCTTCGATACCCCTGGCCGCCTGCATCTCCTTGCCAAATGGGTCCTGTACGGAACCGCCGCCGGATTTGATAGAAAAACTGCTGCTCTTCACAAGGAGCCCTGACGATAAGTCGATCCCGTTCTTCTCCGATTCGATCTGAATCACGCCGCCTTCCACTGCAAGAATCCCCTGTTCTCCTGTCGTCCGGATTCCCATGCTGCCGGATTCCAGATCCAGCCTGCCACCCCTGACAGAACAGACGTCCCGGCTCTGCACAGCGGTTTTCCTGGCATCCACCGTCAGGGTGGAATCCAGAATAGATAAATTTCCGGAGCAGCTGATCCCATTTTTATAATTGCCGGTCAGATGAAGGGTACCTGTTCCGTTTATGGTCAGGCTGCCTTTCACGGTCAGGACGCCGTTCGCCTTCGCTTTCCCCGTATCGGTATGTTTCCTGCCATCCGCTATTGTATTTTCTTTCTCCGGCGCCAGGGAAATAATCGTTGCGGCAGCGGTCCTGGACAGGATAGCCGGACCATCCGAATTTTTCATATTTACTCCGTTGAGAACCAGGCGGACGGTATCCTCTTTCCTAGCCTCGATCCAGATAGAACCATCTTCCCAGGTCCCCTCCACGATATAAGTACCCGCTTTTTTAATATGTACAATATCTTTCTTTACCGTACAGCCGCCGCCTCTGATCTTTACGTCTTCACCGGTCAGCTGAATCCGGGTGGCATTATCGTCGTCCCAGTCTGTATATTCTTCTATGGGTATCTGCTGAATCTGTTCCCATCCAACAGCACTTTCCCCCACCAGCTCAGGATTCTGTGTTTCAATCACCTGTGCATCGTTGGTAGTTGCCGCCTGCTTTTCACAGCCGGTCAGACATAAAATGCCCAGCATAAGCCCTAATATATATCTTCTCACTTTTACACTTACCCATACCTTTCTGCTTCAGGCCGATACGTCTCTTCTATCTTATATGTAAAATCATTTTTCTATGTACGGCGGCAGCCATTTGGCATGCTCACGTTCATTTACTATAGGGGGTAAACATGACAGAATTGTGAACTTTTGGAAACAAAAGAAATTCTTAAGAAAGCCGACATTTTTTCTTCCGATTTTGTATTCTTTGCGTGGCTATGCATGATCCGTGAGTTTATTGTTGCAATCATTGTAATAGCTTTGTACAATTTTATTGTATACATAGTTTTATACCGGAAGGCAGGAATAGTTATGGGCAGAAAAACTCTTCTTATCATAATTGGTTTATTCTTATTAATAGTTTGTACCTCATGTTCCCCCAACGGGTCCGTAAAGCAGGCAAATAAAAAACTTTTTCAGAACATGGAAGAATACAGTAAAAATAATCCGATGGACATTTCTATGCCGGCATTATGCAAGGCGCAGCTGATGTTCTGGCATACCGAACGCAACTTTATCTTTAGTGCTGTCGCAGAAGAAAACGGAGAGTTTATCATTTATAGTTCGGCTGAAGGAGAGGACCTGGAATGGCTGAAAGAAACCATGCTAAAGGGAATCCAGGCAAAGGTTGCATTTATGACAGATCCCAGCAGAGAAGCTCATACCCTTTTATCCAGAAAATATGCCACACAGATTGATTATCTGCGGATGAAGGAAAAAGCGCAGGAAAACCCGGATCTGTTCCTGGTCAGCTGGGAAGGCTTTATCACGCTCAATGTAGCCCCGCCCAATGACTGTATCTGTTTTCATACAAGTGATATCCTGAGACAGCATATTACCTTACACATTGATACATTTACACCGGAACACGTCGATTTTCTGAAAGAACAGATTTTTCATGGAATGGATGTAGAAGTAAAGGAAGTCAACACTTCCTCGAAAAGAAATGAAGGGGACTATAGAAATAGTCCGCGTTCAGAAAATTTGTCTCTTACGGTGAATGAGAGGCTGAAAGGCAGAGGGATTTTAATCTATAGAATCGATCCGAATGAAGATTTTTCTACGGATTTCGGGTTAAGCATCATGAATGTGGCGATTGAACGAAAAACAAAAAACGGCTGGGAACGAGTACCTTATAACAAGATAGCACTGAATACCGCTTACTCCTGGGGAGATGGGATTGTTAACGGAAACAGCCTGTATGGCACGATCTACCTGGGCAGCTACGAATACCTGACCAGGGGAACCTATCGTCTTATTATAGACCTCTCCTGTGGCTATTCATTGCATCAGGAAATATTGTTTCACGAATTTCGAATCCGATAAGGCTGTCTTTATATTCCAAAAAGAACCAAGGTGCCGGAGGCTTTATCTTGGAAGGAGACTGGGCTCCCACCATGACGAATTTGCTATTTACTCACCACCTATAGAGGTGGGAGTCTTATCTACTCCCATGATAAAAAATCTATTCTTCTCCGCATATCCCAATCGCCTGTTCAAAGGGCAGTTCCCCTCCAAACAGATCCAGCGCACTGCCGATCGTCACATCAATCTTATTTTGCCCTAATAGCCGCAGCTTTCTGATATCTGCTTCCGAGCGCACGCCGCCAGCATAGGTAATTACCATTTTATCCGCTGCCTCTGCCAGAATCCCGACCAGTTCTTCCTCTATGCCGGAGCCCTTCCCCTCCACATCCACTCCATGCACCAGGAATTCATCACAAAACTCCGACAGCTCTCCGAAGAGGCCAGGGGTTACCGTGCTATCCGTATATTTCTGCCACCGGTCCGTTACCACATAATAACTGTCCTCTTTCTTCCGGCAGCTTAAGTCCAACACCAGATGTTCCTTCCCCACAGCGGCTCTCAGCTTATCCAGTCTGTCCCTTCGAATCCTTCCGTTTTCAAACACATAGGAGGTTACAATGACATGGGAGGCTCCCATTTTGATAAATTCAACTGCATTCTCCGAGGTAACGCCTCCCCCGATCTGAAGACCTCCCGGGTACGCCTTAAGGGCCAGGGCCGCCTGTGCCAGATCCTGCTCATACTCCGGCGTTCCTCTGGGATTTAAGAGGATCACATGGCCTCCCGTCAGACCGTATTTCTTATATAATTCCGCGAAATAGCCGGCATCCTGCTCTGCGACAAAGTTTTCCTGCACCTTTGGACGGCCGCTTTCTTCCCGAAGACTTCCGCCTACAATCTGCTTTACCTTTCCGTCGTGAATGTCAATGCAAGGTCTGAATCTCATTACTGCCTCCCTATCTGCTCCTGAAGCTCCGTCAGGTAAATCCACCGCTCCGTTTTTTCCTCCAGCTCTTTTTCCATAGCTTCCTTTTCCGCCATCAGCTCCGAGAGCCTCATATAGTTGCTGACACTTTCCTCGATCTCTTTCTGTATCCTGTCAATCTTTTCTTCCAGGCCGCTGATTATTTCATCCAGGCCATCCAGCTCCCGCTGCTGCCCATAGCTTAACTTGGTCTGCTCCCGCTTCGGCTTCTCAACCTTCCTTTCCTCCGGTTCCGGCAAAAACTCTCCTTCTTCTTCCCGTCTGGAAAGCCAATAGTCTGTGTAACTGCCCTCATTCTGCACAATCACACCGCCGCTCTCAAAGGAAAAAATACGTCTGACAATCCGATCCAGAAAATACCGGTCATGGGAAACCGTGACGACCACCCCGTCATATTGATCCAGATAATCCTCCAGTATGGTCAGGGTCTGAATATCCAGATCATTAGTGGGCTCATCCAGAATCAATACATTCGGCGCTTCCATCAGAACCTTCAGCAAATAGAGACGTCTCTTCTCTCCGCCGGAAAGCTTCTCAATTCTTCCATATTGAACCGGCCCCGGAAATAAAAACCGTTCCAGCATCTGGGAGGCGGTGGCGCTGCCGTCCTGTGTCTGGATATACTCTGCCGTCTCCCGAATGTAATCTATCACCCTGAGGCTTTCATCCATATATTCATTTTCCTGAGAAAAATACCCGATTTTTACGGTCTGTCCGATCTCCACGTATCCGGAATCTGGTTCCAGGATTCCGGTCATTATCTTTAGCAGCGTCGTTTTGCCGCAGCCATTGGGACCCACAATCCCGATCCGGTCGCCTTTTAGAAGAATATAGGTAAAATCCTGGAACAGAATCCGTTCTTCATAGGCTTTCCCCACCTGGTTTAACTCTACGATCTTACCGCCTAATCTTCTGGAAAGAGAATTGATCTCTACCCTTTTCTCTTCCTCCGGCCGGGCCCTGTTTTTCAGTTCCTCAAACCGTTCAATATGTGCTTTCTGTTTTGTGGAACGGGCTCTGGCGCCCCGCATCATCCATTCCAGATCCTGCCGGTACAGGCTCTTTTTCTTCCGTTCCGTCGCCAGCTCCATCTCTTCCCTCTGGGCTTTTAACTCCAGAAAGCCCGAGTAATTCGTGCGGTATTGATAAACCTTGCCTTTATCGATCTCCAGGATCTGATTGGTGACCTTGTCCAGAAAATAACGGTCATGGGTTACCATAATAAAAGCTCCTGAAAACTGGTTTAAATAGTCTTCCAGCCATTCGGCCATCTCATTGTCCAAGTGGTTCGTCGGCTCGTCCAAGACCAGTATTTCGGCAGGGTCCAGCAGCGTACGCACCAGCGCAGCCCTCTTTTTCTGCCCGCCGGAAAGAGTATCCATCGCCGCGTCGCAGCTTAGAATCCCCAGCTTTTGCAGCATTGCCCTGGCCTCTCCTTCC
Source organism: Anaerolentibacter hominis (assembly GCF_032380675.1). Taxonomy (NCBI): domain Bacteria; kingdom Bacillati; phylum Bacillota; class Clostridia; order Lachnospirales; family Lachnospiraceae; genus Anaerolentibacter; species Anaerolentibacter hominis. The sequence goes on along the minus strand of NZ_JAWDIX010000001.1, from coordinate 427,090 downwards.
ACATTCCAGTAATCATTTCTTCCATTTTTACCATGGATCACATTTTCAAGAACTGTTTTGTCCCCGTCAAATGCAGGTGTCTGGGCCAGGTAGGAAATACGGACCTGATTTCCCTTTGTTACATTCCCTTCATCCGGCTCCTCTATTCCTGCAAGAATCTTCAGCAGAGTAGACTTTCCGGTGCCGTTGATGCCCAGCACGCCAATCTTATCTCCGCTGCTGATACCAAATGTTATTTTGTCAAAGAGCATACGTTCCGTATAGCTTTTGCTCATGTTCTCAACTGTCAATAAATTTATCTGTTCTGCCACTGTTTTCTCCTGTCTATGTTCTGAAAAGCTGCACTTTTCCTCTTTTATTGTAACGGATTGCAGTTTTGTTGTCTATCGTCTAAAATAATACTAACACGATTCTGAAAGGAAGCAAGTCCATGACCCTGAAAGAAATTGCCAAAGAAGCGGGTGTGTCCGTCTCAACGGTATCCCGCGTTATCAATAAAAAGACGCCCTCTCCTGCCAGCAAAGAGGTGCAGGATAAAATCTGGTCTATCGTCCGCCGGACGGGCTACCGGCCAAATGTAAACGCCAGGAGTCTGAAAATGGGTACGGCAGGGATGTCCGCCTCCTCCGGTACACGTACCCTGGCCTGTATCTTTGCCCGGTCGGGAGACGCCACATCCGACCCCTTCTTTTCACAGATCGCAAGAGCGATGGAGGCGGAGGCTTACGGCAATAATTATATTTTGAAATACAGCTTTTCGGTACATGATATTGCGGCGCCCGACCTGCTGCGGCAGATGAAACAGGATCAGGCCGACGGCGTGGTTATTCTCGGACGGTTTAAAAAGCAGCTTCTGAAGGATCTGTCCCAGACCAGGCAGCCGGTACTCTACGCGGGCCTTAACAATATTGATTCGGCCATCGACCAGATCACCTGCAACGGCTACGATGCCAGTCTTCAGGCGATGGACTATCTCTGGCAGCTGGGCCACCGCAGAATAGCATATCTGGGCGAAACCTCCCATGAAGTCCGCTTTAAGGGCTATCAGGAATTTCTGGCCCGCCGCAAATCCGATGTAGGTCCTTCTTTTATTGTGAATACCGAGCAGACCGCAGAAGGCGGCTATTACGGTGCGTGCCGTCTGCTGGAACAGACGAAGACCCTGACCGCTGTTTTCTGTGCCAATGATATGACCGCCATCGGCGCTATGAGAGCCATGAAAGATATGGGCCGGGAAGTCCCCAAAGATATTTCTATCATCGGCATCGACGATATTGATCTGGCCCAGTATGTATCCCCTCTGCTAACCACTGTTCACATCCCTCTGGATGAAATAGGAAAGCAGGCCGCCCGAACTCTGATCGACCGGATCGAAGGCGGACATAAGCTGCCGATGAAGGTGGAACTTCCCTTCTATATCGTAAAACGCCAGAGCTGCCGTTTTATCTGATCTTAAACGAAAGAAAGCACCCCGGGTATCCCGTAAGTGCTTTCTCTCAAACAAGGAGTGCTAATATGTTATTCAGAAATCTGCCGCCTAACAAACACCGACACACTTCACGAACCGTCTTATGGTAAGTCAAGATGCAGATCTCTGATCCCGCAAGCTAACCTTCATACACTTCATCCGCCATCATCAGATGGACAGCGCTGCTCTTGAATGCGCCCGGCAGAGCAAGGATTTTCGGATTTGCGCCGACAATCTTCTTCGCATCTTCCAGCGCCTCATTGATCGTAGCTCTGGTCTTTAATCCCATCCCTCTGGCAAAGCCGGGGTCCTGTGCGCCGCACACATAGATGGCTCCGGTATTCTGCTCCGCAATATGTCCGCAGGAAATCATGGAAAAGCCATGGAACGGATGGAATGCATTGCAGTAACGATATTTCCGGATATACTCTTCATTGGTGGCAAAGTACTCGCCATAGCGGTCCATATCCGGCAGTATATTCATATAATCATGCTGGAACATCTCATACATTTCTCTGGTATACGGCCAGAGCTCGTCATGAAAATACCCATTGCAGATCGAAGAACAAATGATAACACAGTTATCTTTCATGACTCTCTTATGGCGGATTACCTGTGCGGAAATCGCCTGCATCATCATGATCGGGTTAGTGCCCATACCCTCTCCGTAGTGGAAGAACTGTGGCATTCCGAACACCATTACATCGTATTTTTCCTTAGCGAAAGGCACATAGGTCCTCTTGTCCGCAGTTTTCCAGGAATAGGGCTGCATTACTTTGGCATAGCCGCTGTTAATCTCAATCTGTCGGGACTTGGTATCCAGAACCGCGTCGCAGCAGAAGAATTTCTTGCCCATGCATTTTTCCATATGCTGGCCGATCTCATCAAATTTTGTTCTCATCAGAGAGTGGCCGCTGACCGGAGTGAAGTCCTTCCGGTGCATGACGCTTGGCACATGGTGAGAAGCGATGGAACGCCAGTGGGTGATTCCGGTCGCACAGTGTTTGTATCCTCCTGAATAGCCGCCGTAAGGATTTCCCTGTGTATGGCCGATGAGAACAGCTACATCGCTGTCATACACATATTTATTCATCAGCACCGGGTCACCTCTGTCAGTGGTTCCCAGGTCTACCAGATGGTCGTAATCTTCACTGTCGTGATTGATGATCTGCTTGGTATACCAGAACTCATTAAATAATTCATCGCCCAGGACACCGCGGATCTCTTCCTTCGTATTCTTTCTGTGGAGCCCGTTGGAACAGATCAGCATAATATCCTCTTTTTTCACGCCTACGCTGTACAACTCCTGCAGGATGAGCTTAATGGATACTTTTCTGTGAGCGGTAGGCTGCTCGCCGCCTTTTACACGGTCAGGGAAAACGATGGAAACCTTTGCCCCCGGAAATGCCAGCTTGGTGAGCGGGTCCATCCCCATAGGATTGCGGATGGATTCCAGTGTTTTTGCTTCAATCTGATCCTCCGGAATGTACGGAGGGTCCGCAACCGTCTCTCCCGGAATAAAAATATCCGTACTGTCATCCGGCAGCACCGCATCCATAAGTCCTTTGCCATATTCAAATGATACTTTCATAAATAACCTTCCTTTCATTAACTGTCTATACTATTTTAACTTTCCTATTTCCCCATATAGATAGAAATAATCTCCAGATATTCCTCCGGATAAAATCCGATGTCGCCTGCAAAACGGGTCAGCGCAATCAGTCCGCCGTCAATCTCCGGAATCGATGCCAGCATTTCGGCATTATCCGCCTTAAGGCCGCCGCCGTAAACCACATCCATACCGCCGGTAGTCTCTTTAATAAACTTCCCGATCTTGCTGATATAATCCCTGTCGGGCGGTGTTTTACCAGGTCCGATTGCCCAGATCGGCTCATAGGCGATGGTAACCTTGCTCGTATCCACGCCGTCCAGCCCAATTGTAAGCTGTTTCTTCAGAACCATTTCCCAGTCCGCCTGTTCATCTGCCGATTCACCGATGCAATAGCAGACAGTCAGCCCCGCCCCAATTGCCGCTTTGATTTCCTTATTTAAAAGACGGTTGACCGCGTCGGTATCCGTCACACCGGCTTCTGCCAAAATTCCTGTTTTATCTCTTCTTTCTTCACAGTGTCCGATAATTGTGCTGGTACAGCCGATCTCTTTCACGATATTTCCGGTACGGTTTGTGGTGAAAGCTCCGAAGTTGCCGCCCACACTGGTATCCTCGCGGAAGACACTCTGACTGCCGATCTGTACAGGAGAAGACTCACAGAGTGCGTCCACAGCCGGAATCAAGTGAGCCTCAGGCAGATACATCACAAATTCCACCTCATCACCGCCGTACTTCTTCAAAGCTTCCTGTGTTCCCTCCACGATCGTCTTCGCCCAGGTTTTCACCGGAGCCAGACTATTGACCCCGCCGTATTCCTTTGGGATGTCAAAACGTTTCAGATTCAGTAAAATGTGTTTCATAATCCATTCTCTCCTTCATATATAGATTCAAAATTAATATACTCCTGCAGTTCATCTCCAATCAGAGGACGGCACCAGTTCAGAAATTCATCCGTCACATCATGGTTGGGAACATCAATATATTTCTCAGGGACCAGACGTCCCTCAATTGCAATCTGATCCAACGGAACCGGAACGAACCGCAGCTTATAATTGCCGTTATCCGGTATTCTCTCACACCCGATCATGACGCCGCTCTCGCCCCGAAGCACGGTTCTCACCGCCTCTTCTCCCGTCTGTACCGCTTCCTCGCGGTCCACGGACGACTGCTGAGCCATACAGTTTCTCCCTGCAAGGCCGGGCACTTCTGTCCTGGTCTTAATGCCATGACGTTTTACCATCTCGTCTGCCATGGCCCTGGACGCCCCGCCTCCGGTAAAAAGAGTTCTTCCTCTTAACTGCCTGGACGTTGTAATGGAGTTGCCTTCTTTATCCTTGATTCCTTCGCTGACTACCACCACAACCCCCTTTTGCTTCCGGTACAGGGAACTGGCTGTCTCCAGGAATTCCTCCATATCAAAGGGTGTTTCCGGCAGATAGATCAGGTCCGGCGGGTCTCCCCTCCTGCGTCTGGCAAGTGCTGACGAAGCCGCAAGCCACCCGCAGTGACGCCCCATCGTCTCTATGATACAGATATGCTCCGGCATAGCCCGCACATCTGCACCCACCTCCCGGACGGTCTCAATCACATAGCGGGCTGCGCTTCCGAAACCCGGCGTGTGATCCGTTCCTATAATGTCATTGTCTATTGTCTTTGGAATGCCCGCCACTAATATATCCTCGCCCTCACAGGCATGGTAAATCTTATTGCAGGTATCCATCGTTCCATTCCCGCCGTTTAAAAGTACATATTTTATATCATGCTTTTTAAACACAGGCACCATCGCCTTATAATCTTCTGCGCTCAGCGGAAACCTGGATGTGCCGATGGCGGAGGCAGGCGTTTTTAAGAGCAGTTTTAATTTTTCCTCCGGAAAGGAAAGAAGGTCTAAAAACCGTTCTTTCAGAATCCCTTCCGTCCCTCCGATCGCCGCATATACCCGTTCAATCCGTCCGCTCTCCCTGGCGGCCTTCACAACGCCGTAAAGGGAAGAATTTATCACAGGGGTCGGTCCCCCGCCATGTACGACTGCCAAATTAACCACAAACCCCACTCCCTTCCTGTCTGTTTGTTCGGTTATGCCCCTGCTTTTGGCAGGCAATATCCCTTTTTTATACTTATTATCTGAATACACGTCCGTTTTTATAATATTTATTTTATCATAGGCCGAACCGCAAAACAATGAAATTTAAAGCAAACGTTTGCGTTTCGATCTCCATCCAGAGAACTACCAAAATATGCTGCAGTTATGGTATAATTAAATAATCAAAAAGACGTAAAAGAAAGGGGATTTTAAACTACGATGAAAAAGATAGTAGTTTTAATAGGAAGCTGCCGTGACAGCGGAAATACGGCAAGATTAGCAGATGCTTTTATTCAGGGTGCAAAGGAGGCCGGAAACAAGGTAACACGGTTTAATATTGCTAAAATGAATATTCATGGCTGCCTGGACTGTAAATACTGTCATACCCATGACGGCGTGTGTATCCAGAAGGATGATATGGGCCAGATACATGACGCCCTCCGCGAGGCTGATCTTGCAGTCATAGCCTCCCCAATCTACTATGCAGGTCTGACAGGGCAGATGAAGAGTGTGATTGACCGTCTGTTTGTGGCTAAAGGCAAGGCCTTCGACAATATTAAGGAGGCGAAGCTGCTTCTTACTTATGCGTCTGAAACAGGGGAGTCTATCGTTCCCTGTATCGAAAGCACCCGGCTTGCGGTCGGCTACCTGGGCTGGGAACTGACAGATGTGATCCAGGCTGCCGGGGTATATAATGCCGGTGAAATTGACGGCAGAGAGGAACTGGATCAGGCCAGGAAACTGGGGGTTCGCGCATGAGAGCAGATGAATTTTTGAACTTATATAAAGAACTGGAAGAAACTCTGAGTATGAAATATGAAGAGAAAGACCGGAAATTTTCCAGTCCGATCTTTGACTTTATGAACCGCAGAGAAGGACGGCTGTATAAAGAACGGCTGGATCTCTGCCGTGAAGTGCGCAACCTTCTTGTCCACCGTGCCGATCTGGAAGGAGAATCTGTCGTGGAGCCTGCGCAGGCCCTCATCGACACATTAAACGAGGTGATTGATTTCGTAAATCAGCCGCCCCTGGCCATTGATTTCTGTACACCGTTGGATCAGATATTGAAAACCCACTATGAAAAAAACGTATTCACCCTGATGAAAAATATGGAGAAGCGTGGATTTTCTCATACGCCTGTTATCACAGACGAAGGGATAGAGGGCGTATTCAGCGTCAGTACCATTTTCTCTTATGTCCTGGCCCATCCGGATATTACAATTCGTCAGGACGCGGTAGTCGGGGATTTCGCCGAATTTCTTCCTATTCACCGTCACTGCAGTGAGACCTTCCGCTTTATGGATGAAGACACGACCTTTATGGAGGCCAGAGATGCGTTTGAACGGACATCGTCCAAGGGCAAGCGTCTGGCGGGTATTTTTCTGACCCCTCATGGCACAAGCAAAGAACGGCTGATCGGTATGCTGACGCCCTGGGATGTGATGAAAGATGAATATGCCGGCTGATCTGGTTTGAATAATGGTTCTGAACACATAGCAAAAGCGCCTCAGACGGCGCTTTTGCTATGCACGAACGAACTTTTTTAACAAATAAAAATATATTTAAAAAAGTTGAAGATAAATGATAACCGAAGCCGTTTATATGTGTGTAGGGAAACAAAAGAGGCGAGGAGGTGGGAAAGATTAATGCGGAACAATATTTGGAATCACTGATTGATTCATATCAAAATCTGATCTATACGATCTGTTACCGGATGGTAAATGATTATTTTGAAGCAGAGGATCTGACCCAGGAAACCTTCTTGGCCGCTTACCGGAATCTGGCTGCCTTTGATCGTCAGCATGAAAAAGCCTGGCTGATCCGGATAGCCAGAAATAAATGTCTGGATGTGCTTAGACGGTCCGGAAAAAGAGAAATCATACCTTCGGAAGAGGAATTTTTCCTCGCGGTGGCAGATCAGGGTGAATCCCCGGAAGAATCCGTGCTGAACAGGCAGGTTCAGGAGGAACTCAGAACTTTTTGTGAAGAACTAAAGCCTCCTTACCGGGAAGTCGCCGTCGATTATTTTTGCGAAGAACTGGAGCCTGCGGTGATCGCCCGAAAGAGAAACAAAAATTTAAAGACGATTCAAACACAGATTTACAGAGCAAAAGATATGCTGAAAAAGAAATACAGAAAGGAGCGGCTGTGAAATGGATGATAAGCAAAGGAATGATGGTTTGATCAAGGCTCCTCATTATCTGAAGGAAAATATTCTGAGAGAAGCCAGACGTACCCCTATCCTCACTCCCCGTGACAGGAGAAGGCAAATGATACTGTATAGCCTTAAAGTCGGAAGTATTGTAGCTGCGGCTGTCTTTATGCTGCTTCTGACTCCGGGAGATTTCAGCGGCATGAAGGAACCGCCCGTTGGTCCGAAAGACACCATTACAGAGGTTATAGACGGCGAAGCAGCCTTTTCGCTGACTAAATCATTAAATCAGGCAACGAATAAATTTTGTGCCCAGATGTATCAGTTTTCCAATCAATTATTAAATATGGAGGTTTTTCATCATGAATAGAAAAAAGAAAAGTAAGTTTTTAACCTTTTGTTTTTCACTGCTGCCGGGGGCCGGTGAAATGTACATGGGCTTTATGAAGAGGGGTGTAAGCATCATGGCGCTGTTCTTTGCAGTCCTGGCACTCTCTACCTGGTTTAATCTGGGACCGCTGCTCTTTCTGAATGCGATCGTATGGTTTTACGGTTTCTTTGATGTGCACAACCTGAATTCTCTCCCGGATGATGTGTTTATGGAAACACAGGATGACTTTATCTTCCATCTTGGCGGAGAAGGGGATCTGAATTATCTGCTGTTTCAGAAATACCGCAAGGTAACGGCTCTGGTACTTATCGTGGCGGGCGGTACCCTGCTGCTGCAGAATGTAAATTCACTGTTTAGCTGGCTGCTGCCAAGTTTTATCTGGAATCCGCTGAGTTTTATATCCTATCGGATTCCGCAGCTGGTCATCAGCGTCCTTATTATTATGCTGGGTGTACAGCTGATCAGAGGCAAAAAGCAAAAAATGGACAGCGATTATCCGGCGCTGCCTGATCATCAAGCGGAAAATACGGCTGAAAAGGAGGAAGAAAAATGAATCGGGTCCACAGAGTAGGAACGTTTACTTTTGGTATCCTTCTGGTCGTATTCGGACTATTGTTTTTATTACATCTCTTTATTCCGGCACTGAGCTATGAAATTATTTTTGCATTCTGGCCGTTGATCTTTATTCTGCTTGGCGTGGAGGTCCTGTTCTTTAATTTCAAGCAGAAAACAGAGAAGATAATCTATGATAAAGGAGCTGTGGTGCTGACGGTGCTGCTCACCTTCTTCGCAATGATAATGGCATGTGTGGATATGGGAATACAGGCTGCGAAAGTACACAGCTGGTATTGGTAAATAACAGACAGGATACTTATAATGAGAGGCACCCTCCCGGGAAATACACTTTATTCCCGGAGGGTGTTTCTTCTATATAAAAAGAGCATGCCCTCCCTTTTTGATTCATACAATGTATTGTTTATACTAAAAACTTCGACATGGAGGAATGTTATGCGGATATACATTGTAGAAGCCGGCGATACTCTGACTTCAATCGCCGCCAGCCATCAGACAACGGTGGAGACTTTAATTTATGCCAATGGGATGCCGAATCCCGATCATCTGGTGGTGGGACAGAGCATTGTTATACCCGAGTCCGCAAATCCATCCCGTTCTGCTATCGTGAATGGTTACGCCTACCCCTATATCAATCATGAAGTTCTCCGGGCGGCTCTGCCTTATCTGACCACGCTGAGTCTATTCAGCTATGGGTTCCGCCGGGATGGTTCTCTGATTCCCATTGAAGATGACGAACTGATTGCCCTGGCCAGAACCTTCGGCGTGCAGTCCGTGATGATGCTGAGCACTATCACGGAATACGGCAGTTTTTCCTCCGACAGCATCTATTATATTTTAACTCATCCGGAGTCCAGAACTGTTCTATTTGATAATATACTTCAGGTAATGGAACAGAAAGGATACGCAGGACTGGATATTGACTTTGAATATATAGATCCTGCCTATGAGGAGAGCTATCTGGATTTTATTTCCTATGCCGTATCGCGTCTGCATCCATACGGCTTCTTTGTCCATGTGGATCTGGCTCCCAAGACCTCAGCCGATCAGCCGGGCCTGCTGTACGAGGCTCACAATTATCGTGAAATTGGAGAGCGGGCCGACATGGTGCTTCTGATGACGTATGAGTGGGGATATACCTACGGACCGCCTATGGCCGTGGCCCCGATTAATCAGGTCCGCCGCGTTCTGGAATACGGCGTCAGCGAGATCCCTCCGTCCAAGATACTCATGGGAATTCCCAACTATGGTTATGACTGGGCTCTGCCCTATATCAGGGGAGAATCCAGGGCATTTTCCATTGGGAATGAAGAAGCTCTCTCCATTGCGGCAGAGCATAATGCGGTAATTGAGTTTGATCCGGCGGCCATGTCGCCGTATTTTTACTACTCTGATGGAAACGGCACACCCCATGTAGTATGGTTTGAGGATGCACGGAGTATCCAGGCGAAATATGAACTGATCCATGAGTTTCAGGTATTGGGCCCCAGCTACTGGAACATCATGCGCCCCTTCCGGCAGAACTGGACCATTCTGTCTGAGATGTTCGGAATTGATAAAGGCTGACAGACTCCCAGCTTTGAAGCTCTTGTGTTCCCCGGGATGCTGTTTCTTTCAGCATCCCGTTAATAGCCATCACATTATTTCAGATTGGTATATCCCATCAGAACCCGGTCCACCTCTGCCGCGGCATCTCTCCCTTCTCTGATCGCCCACACGACCAGAGACTGCCCCCGGTGCATATCCCCTGCCGTAAAAATATGTTTTTTATTCGTCATATGGCAGTTCACCTCTGTGGCCACATTGCTTCTGGTATCCAGCCCCACCCCAAAGGCTTCTGCCACATAGGGGGCCGCGCCGAGAAATCCTGCGGCAATCAGTACCAGATCCGTCTCTATTTCCCACTCACTGCCCGGAACAGGCGACATAATCCGTCTGCCGGACTGTTTGTCGGTCTGACTCTCTAATTTGATTAGTACGGCCTTCCTTACATTCCCTTCCTTATCCGCCTTAAATTCTTTGACGGTAGTCTGGTAAATCCGGGGGTCCTGTCCGAAGACGGCGATTGCCTCCTCCTGCCCATAGTCGGTCTTGCTTACTCTGGGCCATTCCGGCCATGGATTATCTTCGCTCCGGTGCTCAGGCAGCCTGGGCATCATCTCAAGCTGTACGACAGATGCAGCCCCCAGGCGCACCGCGGTTCCCACACAGTCATTCCCGGTATCTCCTCCTCCGATCACCAAAACCTTTTTATCCTTGGTCTGCGCATATTTACTATCTTTCAGTCCGGAGTCCAGCAGACTTTTCGTCACTGCCTTCAGATAGTCTACAGCAAAATAGATTCCCCTGCTCTCCCGGCCGGGCACTTTAATATCTCTGGGATTAGAAGCACCGCAGGCCAGAACCACACAATCATGCAGCTTAATAATTTCTTCCGCGTCGCAGGTCTTTCCAACATCCGCCCCGGTGATGAAGACAACTCCCTCTTCCTCCATCAGACTGATCCGCCGCTTTACAAGCTCCTTTTCCAGCTTCATATTAGGTATCCCATACAGCAGCAGCCCGCCGGGCCGGTCGCTTCTCTCATAGACACTAACCAGATGACCCCTCTTATTCAGCTGATCCGCGCAGGCCAGGCCGGCCGGCCCGGAGCCGATTACCGCCACTTTTTTGCCCGTGCGCACCTTCGGCGGTTCAGCCTGAATAAGTCCGTTTTTAAAACCATATTCAATAATACTGTATTCATTTTCCTTCGTACAAACCGGCTCGCCATTCACATTACAGGTACAGGCAGCCTCACAGAGGGCAGGACAGACTCTTGCGGTGAATTCCGGAAAATTATTGGTTTTCAGCAGACGTTTCAGCGCCTCCGTATAGTTTCCCTGACAGAGCAGATCATTCCACTCTGGTATCAGATTATTTAACGGACAGCCGGAGGCCATCCCTGCAAGCATTTTTCCATACTGACAGAACGGCACCCCGCAGTCCATACAGCGGGCCGCCTGTTTTTTCCGCTTCTCCTCCGGAAGCGGCACATGAAATTCCTGAAAATGATTGATCCGCGCAGGCGGCAAAACAGACTCTGCCGTCTCTCGTTTATATTCCATAAATCCCATCGGTTTTCCCATAGTAATCTCCTTTCCGGAGCATTGGTATGACAAGGAATCAATTTGTGACGCTCCGGCACAAACTGCTGCAGACTTCGTACACTATTTCCCGGCAGTGATGGATTCAAGTACGCCTCGGCGTACTTGCTGCGAGCCGCACGTCATGCTTTGCATGACATAATACATCTGTGCGGCTCTGCAATCCGCCGGAGGCTTTATCTTGGAAGGAGACTGGGCTCCCATCAAGACGAATTTGTTATATACTCACCACCTATAGAGGTAGGAGTCTTATCTACTTCCATGATAAAATGCCTCAATCCGGGCCCTCTCATCATCCATTCCCTTATCCCTCATCTGCTCTATTGTTTTTTGCATCTGCCGGTAATCATTTGGGGTGATCTTCTTAAACTTCGGCAGATAATCATCAAAACTATCCAATATGCGTGCTCCGCGTTTCGATCCGGTCTCCTTTACATGCTCTTCTATCATATTCTTTAATTCTTGTATATCCTGTTTATGGTTAAGAGGTTCTGTCTCCACCATCTCTTTGTTAAGACGTTTATACAGATCCTGATACTCATCCAGCACATAGGCAATACCACCGCTCATGCCCGCCGCAAAATTCTTGCCCACAGGCCCCAGAACAGCCACCCGTCCGCCGGTCATATATTCACAGCCGTGATCTCCCACACCCTCCACAACAGCTGCGGCTCCGGAATTCCTCACACAGAACCGTTCTCCCGCAATGCCGTTAATAAAGGCTTTTCCGCTGGTTGCTCCGTACAATGCCACGTTTCCGATGATGATATTATCCTCTGCTTCAAATCCGGCATGTTCCGGCGGACAAACCGTAATCTTGCCGCCTGAGAGTCCCTTGCCCAGATAATCATTGCTGTCTCCGGTCAAACGAAGCGTCAGTCCCTTTGGTATAAATGCGCCGAAGCTCTGGCCGCCCCCGCCATTACACCGGATCGTAATGGTATCCTCAGGAAGGCTGCTCCCCTTCACCCTGGTGATCTCTGAGCCCAGAATCGTTCCAAGCGAACGGTTGATGCTCATTACATTGACTTCGATGCTCTTTTTCTCCCCATTCACAATTGCCTTTTTTAATTTCTTTAGGAATACCTGTGTATCCACGGTTTCATCCAATTTGAAATCATATGCATGCCCCGGATTATAGCGGCTTTCCTTTCGCTGTCCCGCATATGGGTTATTTAGTATGGCATTCAGAGTAATTCTCTCTTGTGGATACTTTGCCTTTAGCAGGTCGGTACGCCCGACCAGTTCATCTATCGTTCGAATTCCCAGTCTAGCCATATACTCCCGGAGTTCTTCGGCAACAAACCTCATAAAATTCTCCACGTACTCCGGTTTACCCCTGAAATTCTTTCTCAGCTCCGGATTTTGAGTAGCAATCCCCATCGGACAGGAGTCCAGATTGCAGACTCTCATCATGACGCAGCCCATCGTTACCAATGGTGCTGTCGCAAATCCAAATTCCTCGGCCCCCAGCATGGCCGCAACCGCCACATCCCGTCCGTTCATCAGCTTTCCGTCTGTCTCAATCCTGACTCTGGAACGCAGACCGTTTCTCATCAGGGTCTGATGCGTTTCCGCCAGCCCCAGTTCCCAGGGCAGCCCTGCATTATAGATAGAACTTCTGGGAGCAGCCCCCGTACCTCCGTCGCAGCCGGAAATCAGGATAACCCCTGCTCCTGCTTTCGCCACGCCGGCCGCAATTGTCCCTACTCCCGCCTCTGAAACCAGCTTGACGGAAATTCTTGCATCCTGGTTGGCATTTTTCAAATCATAGATCAGCTGTGCCAAATCCTCGATGGAGTAAATATCATGATGAGGGGGCGGAGAGATCAAACTTACTCCAGGTGTAGAATGTCTTGTTTTAGCAATCCAGGGATATACCTTCCTTCCCGGCAGATGTCCGCCCTCCCCGGGCTTTGCTCCCTGGGCCATTTTAATCTGTATTTCCCCGGCGCTGACCAGATATTCGCTGGTCACGCCAAATCGTCCGGAGGCCACCTGCTTGATAGCAGAGCATCTGTCTGTCTTTAATCGTTCCGGCTCTTCTCCGCCTTCCCCGCTGTTGGATTTTCCTCCCAGGTGGTTCATCGCAGCTGCCAGTGTCTCATGGGCCTCTCTGGATATAGAACCATAGGACATGGCTCCTGTTTTAAACCGCTTTACGATCGAATCGGCACGTTCGACTTCATCAAGGGGAATTCCCTGTTCCGGGTATATGAACTCCATTCTGCTGCGCAGATTCATACAGTCTTCCTTCTGTATACAGTGGGAGTACTCCTGAAAAAGGCTATAGTCTCCCTTCCTCGTCGCTTCCTGGAGCAGATGGATAGTTTGGGGATTGTACAGGTGCTTCTCCCCGCCGCTGCGGTACTTATGGCTGCCTGCACTGTCCAGGGTCAGATCTGTCTGAAGCCCCAATGGGTCAAATGCTCTGCTGTGAAGCTCATCCACCATATCCTCAATATCCTTCAGGCCAATTCCGCCGATCCGGCTTACCGTATCTGTAAAATATTCCTCCACAACTTCTTTGCTCAGTCCGATTGCTTCAAATATCTTGGAGCCCTGATAGGATTGGATGGTGGATATCCCCATCTTCGAAGCGATCTTTAAAATTCCTTTCAATATTCCCTTGTTATAGTCATCCACTGCCGCATAGTAGTCTTTATCCAGCTGTTCTGTCTCAATCAGACTGCGGATTGTCTCATGGGCCAGATAAGGGTTAACCGCACAAGCCCCATAGCCTAAAAGCGCTGCAAAATGATGGACTTCTCTTGGTTCCCCGCTTTCCAGGATCATAGCTACCCCGGTTCGCTTTTTCGTCTGAACCAGATGCTGCTGCATAGCGGAAACCGCCAGCAGTGAGGGGATTGCCACGTGGTTTTCATCTACGCCCCGGTCAGTCAGAATTAAAATATTAGCTCCGGACCCATACGCCCGGTCCGCGTCCAGACAAATCCGGCGCAATGCCTTTGTCAAAGAAGTGTTTTTATAAAATAACAGTGAAATTTCTTCTGTTTTAAACCCTTCGTTCTGCATGGATTTAATTTTCAGCAGGTCCGTCTCAGTAAGAATCGGGTTATTAATTCTGAGCATACGGCAGTTTTCTGGTTTGGCTTCCAGAACATTTCCCTCCCGGCCAAGATATACACAGGTGGAAGTCACAATCTCTTCCCGTATCGCATCAATAGGCGGGTTGGTTACCTGGGCAAACAGCTGTTTAAAGTAGTGAAACAGCGGCTGTCTGTTCCTGGACAAAACAGCTAACGGGCTGTCAGCACCCATAGATGCAATCGGTTCAGCCCCGGTGCACGCCGTCGGAAGAATTCCCGTCTTTACATCTTCATAGTGATACCCAAATGCCTTTTGCAGCCTTGCCAGCTCCTCTGAGGAATAGCCCTGTATCTTTTTATTGGGAATGTGCAGATCCTTCAGCCATATTAAATTGCCATCCAGCCATTCCCCGTATGGGAGGGCTGTCGCATACCGGCTTTTAATCTGGTCATCCCCAATCAGCTCTCCTCTCACGGTATCCACCAACAGCATTCTGCCGGGACGCAGTCTATCTTTCTTAACAATATCCGCAGGGTTTATATCCAGCACTCCCACCTCGGACGCCAGTATCAGGCGTTTATCCCTGGTAATATAGTATCTGGAAGGCCGCAGTCCATTCCGGTCCAGTACGGCGCCCACATAGTCTCCATCGCTGAACAGGATGGAAGCCGGGCCATCCCATGGCTCCATCATAGTCGCATAGTATTGATAAAAATCCCGTTTTTCCTGAGAAAGCGAGGCATCCTTATCCCAGGGCTCCGGAATGGTTATCATAACGGCAAGAGGCAGTTCCATTCCGCTCATTAGCAGAAATTCCAGGGCATTATCCAACATGGAAGAATCCGATCCTTCCCGGTTGATTACAGGCAGAACTTTATGCAGTTCTCCTGTCAAATAACGGGAAGACATTATTTCCTCCCGGGCCAGCATCTTATCCGCATTTCCCCTGATTGTATTAATCTCACCATTATGTACGATGAGACGGTTCGGATGGGCTCTCTCCCAGCTGGGGTTGGTATTGGTGCTGAATCTGGAGTGAACCAGCGCCAGGGCGGATTCATAATCTCTATCCTGCAGATCCGGAAAAAATTCCCGCAGCTCATTGACTAAAAACATTCCTTTATAGACAATCGTTCTGCTTGAAAGCGAAACAACATAAGTATTTTCATTGCTCTGTTCAAAGATCCTGCGGATTACATAAAGTTTCCTGTCAAAATCCAGGCCCTCCTTCACATCTGCCGGCTTCTTAACAAATGCCTGCATGATATAAGGCATGCATTCTCTGGCCCGCCGGCCCAGGATATCCGCCGCAGCCGGCACCTCTCTCCAGCCGAGGAACTGGACCCCCTCTTTTTCCGCAATTATTTCAAACATTTTTCGCGCCTGGTTCCTATACAGTTCATTCTGAGGAAAGAAGAACATCCCTACCCCGTAGCATCTCTCTTTTCCCAGTTCAATTCCGAGTTTGGCTGCTGTTTTTTCAAAAAACTTGTGTGATATTTGAAGCAGAATGCCGACCCCGTCTCCGGTTTTGCCATCCGCATCTTTTCCGGCCCTGTGCTCCAGACTCTCGACAATCTTAAGGGCTCCTTCCACGGTAGCGTGGTCCTTCCTTCCATCCATATTAACAATTGCTCCGATTCCGCAATTGTCATGTTCAAATCTTGGGTCATACAGACCAGTCGTCTGGCTGTTTTTCATGGAAATCCTCACCTTTCTTCTGGAAACTAAATAGGAAAAGGCGCCTTCAAAGAGAGTTTCTGCTCTCTTGAAGACGCCTTTGTCTAGTAGGGATTATAGTATAGTGAATTAATAATTTCAAGTTATTTTTTAATTTACCTTATATTATGAAAATAACAGCAGTTTATGAATTTATTTCTTATTGAAGCAATTCCAGCAGAATTTCATTCACCTTGGCCGGATTTGCTTTCCCCTTCATTTCCTTCATTGTCTGACCTACCAGAAATCCCAGGGCTTTCTTTTTGCCGCCCCTGTAGTCCGCAGCTGACTGGGGATTACTCTCCAGTACCCGTTCTATCGTTTTTCTCAAAAGGCCCTCATCATTCACAGTGCCCAGGCCCCGCTCTTTTACATATGCCTCCGGGGCCACATCTTTATCAAACACAGCCTCAAACACTTCCTTCGCGACAGTACCGGTAACAGCCCCCTCATCCAGCATATCTATAAGCCGGGCCAGATTCCAGGGTGAAAAGGAGAGCTGATCTGTATCTGTTCCCCTCTCTTTCATCAGCCGCATTGTTTCCACCATCAGCCAGTTGGATACTTTTTTCGGCTTTTTACAGATTGCCGCTGTTTCCTCGAACAAATCTGCCAGGCGTTTGGAACCGGTTAATATATCAATATCATACTCCGGGATATCATATTCTCTTTTATACCGGGCCATCTTCTCTTCCCTGAACTCCGGCTGTCTGGCCTTGATCTCTGCAATCCAGGCATCGTCAATAATTAACGGTACCAGATCCGGTTCGGGAAAATAACGGTAGTCCTGAGCGTCCTCTTTGGAACGCATAGTATAAGAAGATTCCTTATTATCGTCCCATCGTCTTGTCTCCTGTATCACCGGTTTTCCTTCTTCCAGCAGTTCAATCTGACGCGCCCTCTCACCGGCTATTGCTCTTGCAATGGCTTTAAAGGAGTTCAGGTTTTTCATCTCCGTCCGGGTTCCTAGTTTATCCGTACCGGCTTCTCTCACGGACAGGTTCACATCCGCACGCATGGAGCCTTCCTGCAATTTACAGTCGGATGCCCCCAAATACTGAATGGTCAGGCGAAGCTTTTCCAGATAGGCAATCACTTCCTCCGCCGAGCGCATATCTGGTTCCGAGACAATCTCAATCAGCGGCACCCCGGATCGGTTGTAGTCTACCAGCGAGCAGTCCTCCCACTCATCGTGGATCAATTTCCCGGCATCCTCCTCCATATGGATTTCGTGTATGCCGACTTTTTTCTTACCAGATGCCGTCTCAATCTCTACATAGCCGTTCCGGCAGATCGGCGCATACAGCTGGGATATCTGATAGTTCTGCGGATTATCCGGATAGAAATAGTTCTTCCGGTCAAACTTGCCAAACCGGGTGATCTCACAATTGACCGCCAGTCCTACCGCCATGGCATATTCCACCACCCGTTTATTCAGCACCGGAAGAGAGCCCGGCATGCCGGTGCAGACAGGGCAGGTGTGGGTATTTGGCGCACCGCCGAACTGCGTGCTGCAGGAACAGAATATTTTCGTCTTGGTAGCCAGTTCAACATGAACTTCCAGGCCAATTACGGTTTCGTATTGCTTTCCCATATTTATTCCTCCCCCTTCCGCAGAGCAGGCATGCCAAACGGTCCTCTCATCTGTTCAAATGTATAAGCCGTCTGTATAATCTTCTTTTCTTCAAAGCAGCTGCCGATCAGCTGCAATCCGACGGGAAGCCCTTTCGAATCCAGCCGGAAGGGAACGCTGATTCCAGGAAGCCCGGCCAGATTGACAGAAACCGTGTAGATATCTCCCAGATACATCTTAATCGGATCACTTAAACTCTCTCCCAATTTGGGAGCTGTGACAGGGGCCGCAGGCCCCAGGATAACATCATACTTTTCGAAGGCCCGGTCAAACGCCTGTTTGATCAGTGCTTTCGTTCGCAGGGCTTTCAGGTAGTAAGCATCATAGTAGCCCGAACTGAGGACAAAAGAACCCAGCATAATCCGCCGCTTTACCTCCGGCCCGAAACCTTCTGACCTGGTCTTTTTATACATATTATGCAGGCCTTCAAACTCTTCTGTCCGGTATCCATATTTTATCCCGTCAAATCTGGCCAGATTGGAACTGGCCTCTGCAGAGGCGATTACATAGTATGCCGGAATAGCATAATCCACCAGGCTTAAGTCAAACTCCTCCACCACGGCCCCCCTCTCCGCCAGCATCTTAGCTCCATCCAGAACAGCTTCCCTGACCTCTTCATTCAACCCTTCTCCCAGATAGTCCCGCGGGATACCAATCCGCATCCCCTTCACATCCTCTGTCAATGCGCCGGTAAAATTATACTCTCTTTTCACTGAGGTGCTGTCCTTGGGATCATAAGAAGAAATCACATCCAGGATAGCCGCGCAGTCTGCCACGCTCTTTCCCACCGGTCCGATCTGGTCCAGCGAGGAGCCGTAGGCTACCAGTCCATACCGGGAAACCGTACCATAGGTTGGTTTCAGCCCCACTACACCGCAGAAGGAACTGGGCTGACGTATCGAGCCTCCGGTATCAGAGCCAAGGGCAAAGGTACATTCTCCCGCTGCAACGGCGGAGCAGGAGCCCCCCGAAGAGCCGCCGGGAACATGCTCCGTATTCCAGGGATTCTTAACCGGTCCGAAAAAAGAAGTCTCCGAAGTGCTTCCCATGGCGAATTCATCCATGTTGGTTTTTCCCAGGATCACAGCACCTGCCTTTCTCAGATTCTTTACCGCCTCTGCCGTGTAGGGCGGTTTGAAATTATACAAAATCCGGGAAGCACAGGTTGTGAGAACCCCTTCTGTACACATATTATCTTTTACCGCTGCCGGCACACCGGCAAGGGGGCCTGTGAGTTCCCCGCAGTCAATTCTTTTCTGTACTTCCTCCGCCTGCTTTAAGGCGCCTTCTCTGTCTACGGTAATAAAACTGTTTAATTCGCCGTCCATCTGTTCAATTCTCTCCAGGCTGGCCGTCACCGCTTCTCTGACAGATACTTCTTTTTCTTTTATTTTTCTGCCCAGTGCCGTGGCAGTCAAACTACAAATATCCATAGCTTCCTCCATTCCGATATGACTTCTATCATACGTCTATTCTACCGTTCTCGGCACTTTAAAACTGCCATCCTTTACAGCAGGAGCGTTAGATAATATCGTTTCCCTCTCGTCTTTATTTGTCACAATATCCTCCCGAAAGACATTCTGTACCGGGAAAACATGGGACATAGGTTCAATCCCTTCTGTATTCAGTTCATTCAATTTATCAATATAATCAAGCATACTGCCCATATCCTTTTTCGCCTGCTCTTTCTCTGTGCCGGTAAGCTCCAGTTTTGCCAGTATGCCAACATATTCGATTGTCTCATCCGAAATAATATTTGCCATAGCTCCTCCATTCCATTTTCTAATCTCACTCAACGATTCCGATCTTTTACGGTTCCAGACGGCTCATATCTCTTGGAAAAAGCGTAGTCTCACGCACATTATCTTCGTTCAGAAGCTGCATTGTCAAGCGCTCCATCCCGATCCCCAGGCCGCCGTGGGGCGGCATTCCATATTTGAACGCCATAAGATAATGCTCCATCCCCTCTTCCGGCATATTCCTTGACGCCATTTTATCTAACAGCATAGGATAACTGTGAATTCTCTGGCCCCCCGTTGTTATCTCCAATCCTCTGAAAAGCAGATCAAAGCTTAAGGTATATAAAGGGTCTTTCGGATCGTCCATCGCGTAAAAAGGACGTTTCTTAGATGGATAATGTGTCACAAATACAAAATCCGCGTCATATTCCTCCTTAAAATATCTTCCGATCAGCTGCTCTTCCTCCGGCTCCAGGTCATATGGGTTCCGGATTTTTCTGTCATACTTCTTGGCCGCAAGCTGTTTGGCCTCGTCAAACCGTACCTGAGGAATACGGTCTGTCCTGGGAAGTTCTACATCCAGCATTTTCAACTCCCTGCCGTATTCTCTTTCCAGCAGATCCATTACATACTGCAAGAAACCGGTTTCCATCGCCATAATATCTTCAAAGCTTTCAATGTATCCCATCTCAAGATCCAGGCTGGTATACTCGTTCAAATGCCGCTTGGTATTATGCTTCTCCGCCCGGAATACCGGAGCTGTCTCAAATACTCTTTCATATACCCCAACCATCATCTGTTTATAAAACTGGGGGCTCTGCGCCAGCACTGCCTTTTTTCCAAAATAGTCCAGCCGAAAGAGGTTGGAACCGCCTTCCGCCCCCTTCGCACCAAGCTTCGGCGTATGAATCTCTGTAAAACCCTGGCTGCGCAGAAACTCCCGGAAGCCTCTCACGATGCCCTCCTGAATTCGGAAGACAGCCCTCTCCCGGAGATTTCGCAGCGTCACCGCCCGTAGATGAATCTTAGACTCCAGGGACGTGTCTACCTTTCTTCGGTTAACGGGAAGCGGTAATGGCTCTGCCGGCTCCGATAATATTTTCAGCGCACGCAGGCGTATCTCAATGCCGCCGGGTGCCTTCGCCGATGCAGCAACTTCTCCTGCGGCTTCCACCGTCATTTCTTCTTTCAGTCCGGCAAGATCAGTCCCGCAGCACCCCTTTTCATATACACACTGAAGCAGCCCCGTTCTCTTACGCAGAATAATAAATGCAACATTTCCCATATCCCGGACTGCATGGATGGCACCGTTGACCCGGACTTCTTTGCCTGAATAATCTCCTCTTAACAGTTCATCAAGCTCCATAGTGGCCTTCTGTCGTATGCCGTCTAAATATTTCATATAACTTCCACCTTTCCGTTTAAGCAAGTCTTCCGGGACCTTTTTTGTAGAACCATGCAAATCAGACTGCAATATTAGTTAGATTTGCAGTTCTTTCCTCAACCGCGCTAAATCTCGCTAAACCTTCGGTTTCGCTCGATTTGGGGCTTCGTCCCATATTCCAAACTATAAAATCACTCTGAAAAGTAAACTTTCCGATGTGATTTTATAGTTCGGAATACGCGGTTCAGGGTACAAAAAAAGTCCCGGAACAGTTTCCTGTTCCGGGACGGGATTTTCTTTCCCGCGGTACCACCCGCATTGAGAAGTCTCTGCAGCAGAAAGACTTCCCCTCTCACACGACCTAGTCCAGTACGCTTACCGTACACGACTATCGTGTTCACACTTAACGCGTGCCAACGCATGAACCTACTCTGTTCGGAACATGAGCTCCGGAGTGTTCCTCCATCTGACTATCACCATAGCCGGGCTCTCAGTCGGTGACCCCGCATTCCTGTTTTTAAGTGCATCCTCAGATCTCAGTCTCCTTCTCTGCCTTTGTCAGCCTTCCGGTTTATTGACCAATATTTGTATGAACATAGCTTTGTCTCAGATATATTGTGCCAATATTCCAAACCTTCCGGATGAATTTAGGTCAAATAATAACACACTATTTTTCAATTGGCAACACCTTTTTGAAATTTTTTTCTCTCAGCATCTCGATTTCCTCCCGATAAGGCGCCAGCGACAGCTTGGCATTATCCGGGGATAGATACCAGGGAGTTTCCAGTATTTTAGGCACTTTTTCAAAATCAGGATGATGTACAATCCGGCACAAAGCATCGAATCCGATCGTCCCATAACCAATATTTGCATGCCGGTCCTTGCCTGCGCCCATCACATTTTTACTGTCGTTGATATGAAATACCGCTATCTGATCTTTCCCGAGAATCCGGTCAAACTCATCCATGACTCCATCGAAATCCCCGATTA
Organism: Anaerolentibacter hominis; assembly: GCF_032380675.1. NCBI lineage: Bacteria > Bacillati > Bacillota > Clostridia > Lachnospirales > Lachnospiraceae > Anaerolentibacter > Anaerolentibacter hominis. The sequence continues at coordinate 405,149 of NZ_JAWDIX010000001.1, read as the reverse complement.
TATCATAGCCCGCATCGTTGGTATGGCAGGTATCAAAACAGACCCGCAGCTTGTCATTAAAATTCACACCGTCATAGATTGCCGCCAGTTCCTCAAAGTTCCGCCCGATTTCGCTTCCCTTCCCCGCCATGGTTTCCAGCGCAACATTGACTTTGGTGTCCCGGGTCAGCACTTCATTCAGCCCTTTCACGATCTGGGCAATGCCCTCTTTCTCCCCTGCGCCTACATGAGCGCCGGGATGGAGCACCAGGATATTGCTGCCCATAGCCTCCGTCCGTTTTAACTCCTTTGCCAGGAACTCCACTGCCAGTTCAAAGGTTTCTGGTTTTACCGAGTTGCCCAGATTTATAATATAAGGGGCATGTACGACAAAGTCCTTCATACCGAATTTCTTCATCAGCTCCTGCCCGGCTTCAATGTTCAGCTGGTCAATCTCTTTTCTCCGGGTATTCTGCGGAGCCCCGGTATAAATCATAAAAGTATCGGCCCCGTAGGAATGGGCTTCCTCCACCGAGCCTGCGAACATTTCCTTACCGCTCATTCCCACATGGGAACCAAGTATCGGATTATAATTTGACATATCTACAGATTCCTTTCTGCAATCAGCATTTCAGGTCCAGTTCAACCGGACAGTGATCCGACCCAAAAATATCGGTATGAATCCTGGCATCTTCCAGTTGGTCCTCCATAGAACCGGAGACGCAGAAATAATCAATGCGCCAGCCGGCGTTCTTCTCTCTGGCTCTGAACCGATAGGACCACCAGGAGTAGATCCCCTCCTGATCGGGATAAAAATAACGGAACGTATCAAGGAACCCTGCTTCCAGAAGTTCAGAAAACTTTCCTCTCTCTTCGTCTGTAAAACCAGCATTTTTTCTGTTTGTCTTCGGATTTTTCAGGTCTATCTCACGATGAGCAACATTCAGATCCCCGCAGAAAACCACCGGTTTGCTTTCCTCCAGTTTTTTCAGGTAGGCACGGAATTCATCCTCCCACTCCATCCGGTAGGTAAGCCGTTTCAATTGCTCCTGAGAATTTGGCGTGTAGCAGGTGACCAGATAAAACTCCGGAAATTCCAGTGTAATCACCCTTCCCTCCTGGTCATGCTCTTCTATACCCAGGCCGTAAGCAACACGCAAAGGCTCCTGTTTTGTAAAAACTGCTGTGCCGGAGTATCCTTTCTTCACCGCGTAGTTCCAATATTGAAAATATCCCGGAAGTTCCAGATCAATCTGTCCCTTCTGTAATTTTGTCTCCTGCAGGCAAAAAATATCCGCATCCACAGACTGAAAAAAATCCATAAACCCTTTTTGCATACAGGCTCTCAGTCCATTTACATTCCATGAGACCAGTTTCATCCTATGTGACACTCCTTTCAATTCCTTATTCTCTTTCGTTTTTTCCTTGTAATTTAAGAAATATAATTCATTTTCGTTATTTATAAAGTTCCGCCGGGAACAATTTGTCCGTTTTCAAGCAGCCATTTTGCCACACCGTCTTCCAGATTGGAACCGATTACAGCTGCAGCTGTCTTCTTAAGTATCTCTGCCCCGTTTTCCATTGCGTAAGCCTCATCCGCCGTCTGAAACATACTTACATCATTGAGCGCATCGCCAAAACAGACGACCCGGTCAAAGTGGAATTCCTTTCTGAGCCGTTTCAGCCCCATCGCCTTTGTAGCGTTGGCGGGCATGATCTCCAGCCAGTAATCACAGGGGCTGTAAATCTCCTGCTGCAGAGTATAGAAATATTTGGACGGGTCATCAAAATGCCGGCTGATCTCCTCCAGCTTCTCTTTACTGTCGATCAGATTATAGTAAAATGGAATCCCCTCAAAAAGCTCTTCCTCACTGTGCACCGGATTCAGCCGGGGATCGTTCTCATGCATCTTCAGAAACCGGTTCAGCCCTCCCGTTTCCCGTCCCTGGTACCAGGACAGCTTCTCCGGGATAAAGCCAGGCAGCTTCTTCTCTCCAAACAGAGAATACACTACCGGGACTGCGTTATGGAAGCGGAACACATCTTCGGCCCTTCTTACATCCTCTGGTTCAAACGTGACCACATCATAAATCATCCCGGTCCCGGGATCTGTTAAAAATCCTCCATTGTGGGTGATCGCAGGGGCAGAGCAGCGCAGCCCCTCCAGCACCTGGGAAGCCGTTTTGTGAGATCTGGCCGTGGCATAGGTAAATAATAACCCCTGATCAACCAGCTCATTGATGGTGTTTCTGGTAAATTCAGACAGCACGGCATTTTCTCCCAGCAGTGTGCCGTCCAGATCGGAAACATACAGTGTTCTCATAAATTCAGTTCCTCGCTTTGTTCTGTAGGAAACTCCCTTCAAGTACGCCTCGGCGTACTTGCTGCGAGCCGCACGTCATGCTTTGCATGACATAATAATCTGTGCGGCTCCGCAATCCGCCGGAGGCTTTATCTTGGAAGGAGACTGGGCTTCCACCAAGACGAATTTGTTATTTACTCACCACCTATTGAGGTGGGCGTCTTATCTACTTCCATGATGAATTTCCTATACGATAACAAACGCCGGGCGTGAAGGAATCCCCCCTGCCGCCCGGCGCCATATCCGGTAACATTACTTATTTCTCATAAGATTTAATGATAGCCTGAGTTCCTTCTTTTCCAAGGCCCTCGTCCTCTAATTTCTTAAACATATCCAGCACTTCGTTTAATACAGGAAGCGATACGTCCGCAGCATCTGCTTCTTCCGCGGCGATCTTCATATCTTTGATATAGTGATTAATGAAGAAGCCAGGTTTATAGTCGCCTACCATCATCTTCGGACCGTTATTAACCAGTTGCCAGCTGCCGGCTGCACCCGCACCGATTGTATTTAACATTGTCTCAACATCCAGACCAACGCCTCTTGCATAGGCGATTGCCTCAGCCGCTCCGATCAGGGAACCGGCCAGAGCGATCTGATTTGCCATCTTGGTATGCTGTCCGCAGCCACAGCCGCCCTCATACACGATGTTGGTACCCATAGCCTCAAACAGCGGCATACATGCGTCAAAATCTTCTTTATCGCCGCCGACCATAATAGCCAGAGTCCCCTTCTGCGCACCGATGTCTCCGCCGGAAACAGGCGCATCAAGAGCCTTAACGCCTTTTTCCTTCGCCTCATTATATATACGAACCGCCAGTTTTGGACTGGTAGTAGTCATATCAATCACATAACTTCCGGATGGAATATTTTCAATAATGCCGTCAGCCCCAAAGTAAACCTCTTCCACATCTTTTGGGAAACCTACGATAGTAATAACCGCGTCCTGGCCGGAAGCACACTCTTTTACAGTGTCACACCATACAGCGCCTTCCCCGATCACATCTTCCACTTTGCTCTTTGTTCTGGTATAAATGGAAACCTCATATCCATGTTTCATCAAATTACGTACCATGGACTTACCCATTACACCAACACCGATAAAACCAATTTTTTTCATAACCTGTCTCCTTTCCAGAACCCTTTTTATCAGAATAATCTACCTATTGCAAACCAGGCCGCCAATCCCACGACTGACGGCCTGATAGCACTTCGTCTGTATTTAAAAGTATATCATAAAAAAAGTACGACTTCAACAAGACATCCTTTTTTATCCAGCCTGTTCCACTACAGCTGGATCACATCCGACATCTGATAATGGCCTGCCGGTTTTCCTGCGAGAAAACGTGCTGCTGCCACCGCACCCTTTGCAAACACAGCTTTCGAGTATGCCGTGTGTTTAATCTCCACCACTTCATCTGTGCCGGCAAAGATCACATCGTGATCCCCTACAATTGTGCCGCCGCGGACCGCGGATATCCCCAGATCGTTTCTCTCTCTTTTCTGTCTGACCTGGGACCGGTCATAGACATAGTTAAGTTCATGGTTCAGCGCCTCATTGATGGAATCCGCCAGAGCCATTGCCGTACCGGACGGGGCATCCACCTTCTGATTATGATGACGTTCCACGATCTCGATATCGAAGCCATCCGCATAGAGGACTTTAGCCGCATTCTGTACCAGTTTCAGCAGGAGATTAATGCCAAGCGACATATTGGCAGACCTTAATACCGCCGCGTTCCGGCTTACATTCTCTACCCGTTCGATCTGCTCCTTTGAAAGCCCGGTCGTACACAGGACAACCGGCATCTTTTTTTCTTCTATATAATCCAGCAGGCTGTCGATCGCTGCCGCACTAGAGAAGTCAATTATTACATCCGCATCCACAGTACAGTCCGCACAGGATTTGAAAACCGGATAGTCATTGGCAATTCCGTCATAAGGATCGATTCCTGCCACGATTTCCATGGAATCCTCCCCTGCGATCAGTCCGGTGATAACCTGCCCCATCTTTCCATTGCAGCCATGCATAATTACCCTAATCATCTGAAAACCTCCCTTTTCAAAAAAGAGTGAAAAGGAAATAGGGAATATATCCTTATTTATGTATGCTTTCCTCTTCACTCTTCCTCTTTAATTTTTCATGTTCCGCTTAGATCAGACCCACCTTTTTCATCTCATCCATCAATACAGCTGCGTGAGCCTCTTCCATTACGGTCAGCGGCTTTCTCACTGCTCCCTGGCAGTATCCGATCAGGCTGACTGCCTTTTTCACCGGGATAGGATTCACTTCGCTGAACAGCGCATGGATCAGCGGTAAATACTTCATCTGCAGTTCCAGGCTTCCCTTTACGTCTCCATCCAGGAATTTCTGAACCATATCGTGCGTCTCTCTCGGAGCAATATTGGACAATACAGAAATAACGCCCTTGCCGCCCAGTGACATTAACGGTACAACCTGATCGTCATTACCGGAATACAGGTCAATCTGACCGTCTGTCAGCTGCATAATATCCGCGATCTGGGAGATATCTCCGCTGGCTTCCTTGATACCGACAATATTGTCAACGTCTTTAACGAGAGAAGCTACTGTTGACGGAGCAATATTCACTCCGGTTCTGCCCTGAATGTTATAAAGAATAACCGGAATATTGATCGCATGGGCCGTATCCGCAAAGTGCTCATACAGACCGCGCTGTGTTGCTTTATTGTAATATGGGGATACCAGCAGTACGCCGTCGGCACCCACCCTTTCTGCTTCTTTGGATAAATAAATAGCTGTCTCCGTACAGTTAGAGCCTGTTCCCGCTACAACCGGCACCCTCTTCTTCGCAGCATCCACCGCACAGCGGATCGTCTCGATATGCTCCTCATGGGTTAAGGTAGAAGCCTCGCCCGTCGTACCTGTAATAACGATACAATCTGTTCCGTTTTCAATCTGAAAGTCTATGAACTTCTCCAGCATCGGGAAATCCACATCTCCATTTGCCATCATCGGCGTAATAATCGCAACGCCTGCACCTGTAAAAATAGCCATAATTTTGTCCTCCTAAATTCTCTGATTGTTATTGTACTTTTAATCAGTAGGGAATTCAAGCCAGATCTTTCTTCCGGAGATAGGAAATTGATTCCTATTGAAATAACACAGAATCCCGCAAGCGGGATTCTCTGCCTGCGGCGGGTTGCTCTGGCAACACGATTCCGTTCCGCCGCAGTGCAATCCCCCGGAGGGTTTTTTATTACATTAGGAAAGTTCTCCAAACTTTCCTATGTATTAAAAAAAGCCGACTGCTTAGCCGGCTCCTAAAGAACAATGCATAAAACTGCATCACAAAGACATTCTTTAGGTAGCACTCCATCTAACTTGATGACAGTCACACAGCTCTTAACTGTATGCCCAGGATACGCTCTGCAGAAAACTCCTCCTTCGGCATCTTTTCCTTTCATCTCATCTCGCCTGTGTCTGCACACATCAAAGAGATTACTGATAAAAAATGCGCCTCTACCAATATCAGTATATTAGCACCCTCTGTTTTCTTTGTCAATCCTAATTTTACCTGCTTTTTCCTCCTGCACAAAACCAATGGAAATCAACGCAGAAATGGCAGCCCGCAAAAGGCTGCCATGAATTTCTATACTATTTTTGCCGCTAAATCTTTATCGTCTATAATTTCCCTTTTTCAGAATCCTTAACCGACTCCAGCCGGGATGCAATATCAACGTATGTAAGAAGATCCTCCGGCAGATTCTGGCCGGTCAGAACCATGTTGCAGGATTCCCTTCCGGTCTCAAGAAGATGGATCACATCCTCTGTTTTAACGATACCCAGGTCAATCAGGCCCAGAATTTCATCCAGGATCAAAAGATCACATTCTCCAATCTCCACAACCTTTTTGGCATAGTTAAAACCATTCTGCAGATTGATCTTCTCCTCCTCCTGCTCCCTGGGAGAAAGATCCCGGAAATTACCGACGAACTTTTCAAACCGTACTACTTTTATATTTTCTTCAAACTGATCCAGACAACGGAGGTCCTCCCTGTCTTTTCCCTTCAGGAACTGTATAACAATGACCTGCTCATCCATACTGATGGCGCGGATGCATTGTCCGATTGCCGCTGTGGTTTTCCCCTTTCCGGTGCCAAAGTAAACCTGCACAATCCGTTTTTCCATTTTATTCCCATGCCTTTCCCGTTCCGCAGCCCGAAAGGCAGCGAACCCGCAGACGACCCATCGCCTGAACAGTACAACAGCTTTATCGTTTTGTATTCTATCATATTATGGAAGAAAATTCTATCTTTTTTTGTCGTTTGCCCCTGCATCCCTCCAAAAAAGGCTGTTGCTGCCGGGCATTTATATAAATCCGCCTCACTCCTGTTTTGCATATTCCAGCTTGCTTACAGAAACTTCATAGGCGACTCTTCTTTCAAATTCAGTTTCACTGATCTTTTTCTGATATTCTCTGCTCTGGATTCTTCCCCAGATCTGCAGTTCTCCTCCAACTTCAAAATTCTCTGCGAATCTGGCGTTTCTCCCCCAGCAAATACATGGAATATAATCGGATTTTCCATATGACCGGTTTACAGCCAGCAGCAAATCTGCAATCTCTCTTCCCAAAGGTGTTTTCCGGTAGATTGGTTTTTTGCAGATATAGCCGTCCAGATAAACATAATTGGGCTTAGGGCTTTCATAATCGTCGTCCACAATTGTGATCTCTCTTGCAAATACAGACAGAACCAGACGATTGCGGTTCTCCTCATGACGGTTGTAAGACCGGAACTGGCCTGCCACTTCAACTTTTTTTCCAACGTAGCTCTCCGTCACATCCATCAGCCGTTCGGAAACCATCAGCGGTATCTTATCATAGGAATTGCTGAGCCTGCTTACCATGATATCCACCGTATAAAAACCTTCTCCGAAAATATTGTGGCTGTATGTAAATTCACTTACCACCTCTCCTGCAATGCTTACTTGATTATTATCAAATACTTTATCTTTCATTCTTTGTGTGCTCCTCTCTTTTTTCCCCAACGGAAACAAGTATTTCTCCTCTATTACTTGCAACCGTCAGCCTGCTGTGCAGACTGCCTGGCTAAATCGTTACTGTATAATTTTATGCGGCATATTCCAAATTAGAACGTTAAAAAGCCGCAAGCCGGACACATTCGTAAGACATAACTCGACTAAAAGTTTACTTTGAGGTCGAGTTATGTCTTACGGACGATCTGGCAGCATTCATAAAACGAGTACACTAGACTGCGAATGGGTACAGCGTCCATACTTCAGTGCGCCGGCACTAACTCACGCCTCTCACATATTATCTTGTTTCGATAATTATTTATCGAAAAACGTTAAATATATGTTGACAAACGATATATTAAGCCTTATGATAAGATCATCAAAGATGGTCATGACAAATTTGATGAATCAGGAGGAGTATTCGCTGTTTAATGAATTGGCTGCTTTCTATGCAGAGAACCAATTCAGGAAAGGTATTGGGTTTAAAATGAAAAAATTAAATAGTTATGCATTAATCGTATCAAAATTTCTGGAAGTATTGCATTGGGTCGGGGCTGCGGCCTCAATCTGCCTGCTGGTGCTTCCCGCCTCGTTAAAAGACAGGATTTATTCGATTCTTGTGAAAGGTCTTGCGGAGTCGAACGGTGAAATTACCATCTATGGATTTGAATTGCTGCTCTCCGATGCAAACGGCGTGCTGAATCTGAAAGCCGTTACGCTGTATTCCATAAGCGCGGTTTTTATCTTATCACTCATGGCTATGGTATTCCGCAACGTATATCTGATTTTTTGCACTGCAAGGGGAAAAACCTGGTTTGCAAAGGGAGATACCCCCTTTCAGCACGATATCACCCGCATGGTTAGAGAGATTGGTATTTTCTATATATCTGTTCCGGTCGTCGGACTTATTATGAGCATCATCTCCCGTCTGGTGCTCGGTGTGGATGCAGCACAGGCCAGTGTCGCACTGGAGAGCTTTATTACAGGGATTCTCATTCTCTGTCTTTCACAGGTTTTTGCATATGGATCACAGCTTCAATCTGACGTAGACGGGCTTGTATAAGGAGGTTACACTATGGGAAAAATTGTTCTGCGTCTGGATCGTATGATGGTAGAACGAAAAATTTCGTTAAATGATCTGGCGGAACAGGTTGGTATTTCTAATGTCAATCTGTCTAAAATTAAGAATAACCGTGTGACAGCGCTTCGGTTTTCCACCCTTTCCGCTATATGCGAAGTGTTACACTGCCAGCCGGGGGATATTTTGGAATATCAGGAAGAGGATGGCTGAGTTTTCAAGGAGACGACATGATCTTGATGCCGTCTCCCTTTTTGCTGTGATACCGTGATGAATCTGATTTTTGCCCTTTTCCCGGCGTTGACAAATGCCTCCCCTGTTTTTAGAATAGAGGTAACAGCAGGGATATACGCCAACCAGTGAAAGGGAATGGAGAATAGTATGGATACAAATCAAATTATTGTAACTTATGGAAACGATCCGGCAAAAATGACGAAAGATATTTTAGATGCAGCCGGGCTGGCCGGCCGCCTTCCGGATAAAAAAAGCCTCATCGGTTTGAAGCCGAATCTGGTGGTGGCCAAGCCTGCTTCCTCCGGCGCTACCACTACGCCCGCCATTCTGGCAGGTACGATCGAATATCTCCAGGAACATGGATACCATAATCTTCTTATTCTGGAAGGTTCCTGGGTGGGTGACAGCACAACAAGAGCCTTTAAAGTATGCGGTTATGACGCTCTGTCCAAAAAATATAATGTACCCCTGTTCGATACCAAATCAGATAAATATGAATCCAGATCTTACGGCGGCCTGACAATGGAAATCAGCCGGAAAGCCCTGGAAGTGGACTATCTGATCAATATGCCAGTCCTGAAAGGACATTGTCAGACCATAGTCACCGGCGCGTTAAAAAATATGAAGGGTATCATTTCCGACCGCGAAAAACGTCATTTTCATACTCTGGGGCTGCACAAGCCCATCGCCTATCTGAACAAAATTCTGTGTGCAGATTTTATCATCGGCGATGGCATGTGCGGTGATCTGGACTTTGAAGAGGGCGGCAATCCGGTGCAGATGAACCGGGTTTTCTGTGGAATTGATCCGGTTCTTATCGACAGTTATATTGCTTCTTCCATGGGCTATTCACCGGATGATATCCGTTATATCCAGATCGCTGCAGAGATCGGCGTGGGCAGTAAGGATCTGGACCACGCTGCCATCACCGAATTAAACAAAGATACAACCCCTGTTAAGCCAGCAGCCTCCCGGAAGGTGCAGCAGCTCGCCCGGTACGCCAGACAGGATGATGCCTGTTCGGCTTGCTATGCCAATCTGATTCAGGCGCTCGCCCGCTTAGACGATGCCGGCAAACTGCGGTATCTCCAAAAAACACCGGTCTGCATCGGCCAGGGCTTTAAGGGTAAATCAGAAGCTTGTCCCGGAGTAGGCAGCTGCACCAGGGATTTCGCCGATTCCGTTCCCGGCTGTCCCCCCAAAACCCCTGAAATACTTCGCTTTTTAACGGATTATATTGCAAAATAAAGGAGTCAGATAAAGGAGTCAGATAAATGAAACAAATAATTTTAGACGGCAGAAGAATGACCAATGAGAAAAGTACCCTGCGGCATATCGCCTCCCAGATGGCATTTCCTCCCTCATGTGGGAAAACACTGGAAGAACTGGAAGACATGCTTATGAGCATTGAACAGCCCATGGAAGTCATATTTCTCCGTCAGAAAGAAATGCTCGAAAGTCTGGAAGATTTCGGCGATGAGATTCTGGAGACCTTTATGAACTGTACACAGGAAAATGATCACCTGGATCTGTACATTGCAGAGCCCGTCTTTGAAGACTGATACTACAACATACATGGTTCAAAATCCCTTGCCTAAGATAGATCAGGCAGGGGATTTTTTTACAATAAGACGGCTCGCGAAACATGTCGTCGTTTGTTTCATCCCGATTGTGAAATCTCATTGACATTTCTGTCTATTTCCGATAGACTAAAGGTAGTCTATCAGCAATAGACAGAAAGGGGATACTACATATGTCTGATTTGAAGCTTGCAGTTGTTGAATCCCATTTTGCGGATATAATCTGGAATAATGAACCGATATCTTCCGGACAGCTGGCCATTCTGTGTGAAAGAGAGCTTTGCTGGAAGAGAACGACGACCTATACCGTACTCAAGAAACTCTGTGAACGGGGAATTTTTCAAAACAGGGATGGTGTCGTTTCCTCCCTTCTTACCAGAGACGAATTTTATGGCATACAGGGAGAGAAGCTGGTTGAACAGGCTTTCGATGGTTCTCTTCCGGCGTTTATTGCCGCCTTTACGAAAAGGAAAGCCCTGACACAGGAGGAAATCGAAGAGATACGGCACATGATCGACTCAGCCGGGGAGGTGTAACTATGGAGTCTATATTTCTAAAACTATTGAACATGAGCATTACAGCGGGCTGGCTCATCCTGGCGGTCATGCTGCTTCGCGTATTGCTGAAAAGGGCTCCGAAGATGATTCGATGCATCCTCTGGGGACTGGTCGCGGTCCGTTTAGTCTGTCCGTTTTCTGTCGAAAGTCCGCTGAGTCTGATACCCAGTGCAGGGACAGTCAGTCCTGATATCGTTCATTCCCAATCTCCTGCAATTAACAGCGGTATCAGTACCATTAACCGAATTATTAACCCAGTTATCTCCTCCGCCTTTGCTCCTGATCCGGCTGCCGGATCAAATCCGCTGCAGATCTTAAGTTTCATTGCTTCCATTATATGGATCTCAGGCATAGCTGCACTGCTTATTTATGCAGCCGTCAGCTACATCCGTCTGCGCAGACAGGTAAGCGCATCCATGTGCCTTCGCGATACGATCTGGATCAGTGACAACATACAGACCCCATTTATTCTGGGTGTGCTAAAACCCCGTATTTATCTGCCGTCCCAGATGGATGATGTGCAGGCAGCTTCTGTCATAGCTCACGAGACTGCTCATTTAAAACGGCATGACCACTGGTGGAAGCCCCTCGGCTTCCTGCTTCTGACTATCTACTGGTTCAATCCTCTGATCTGGGCGGCCTATATTTTACTCTGCCGGGATATTGAACTGGCCTGTGATGAACGTGTAGTGAAAGAAATGCCGATGGCTGACAAAAAGGAATATTCAAATGCCCTCCTTGCCTTAAGTATTTCCCGAAAGACGATTTGTGCCTGCCCGCTGGCGTTCGGCGAGACAGGTGTAAAGGGACGGATTAAATCTGTCCTCAATTACAGGAAACCGACATTCTGGATCATTATTCTGTCGGTAACTGCATGTATTGCCGCAGGGGTATGCTTTTTAACAAATCCCAAAGAACAGGATCTGCCCCCTTTGAACCTGGCTGATGCAGATTCTCCAAGCGATGATCACGTAAGCCCCCTGCTGACACTGGATGAGGTAAGAGCGCTTTCCGAAAAAGGTGAAGCATTATCCTGGGAGGACTTTGACGGATTTTCGTATATCGAGACCGGGTCCGGGCTTTATATCCGGGTCTATGAAATAGACTCTCTATACTCACTCTGGATTGGCGGCGGCTCCACTTCCGATTCTCCCATGTATATCTATTTACAGACAGCGGCCGGAACAGATCTGGAAGACCGAATTGATATCCGAACCGATAATGTGGATGATTTCATAGAAAAACACAGACAGGACCCGCTGGATATCGCTGTATCTACCGCAATCTTAGAACATAACGACGGGTACAGAAACGACGGTCTCATCCATGTGGAGAGCCATGCTGTACTTGCTACGGAAGGAGCCGGCCCCGCTGACGGCAGCGAACTGGATAAAATCACCGTTTATCTGCTGTCCATGTACCATTCCTACAGCAGTTCCGGCGGCATCCTATCTGAAGAAGGCGGCAGTTATGTACCCCTTGCACTTACCTTCACCATAGACGATGGGGGAGCGTATATCCTGACGGAATACTGGCAGCCCCGTGACGGCAGCTACTATGCTACTGACATTCGGTCCAGATTCCCGCAACCTGCCGCTGCTGAAGCACTGGACGCTTCTGATTATGCCGAGCGTCAGCAGCAGGAGTGTTATCAAAAGGCACTGGTCAGGCTGAATGCGATGGGAAATATCGACGAGGCCGTCGCCAGGCTTCTTGACCAAATCACCTCTCTTCCGTCTGCAGCCTCTGATCCGGCGGAATATGTGAAGGGCCAGCCGGAGGCATATGATACTTTAATCAACTATGGCGAATATACATTGCGTTATTGTTTTACAGAATTTCTTAAAGGCGGCCAGACGGACCTCCGGGGACAGATCATGGCTCTCGCCTGCCGGGATATTATAGCGGGTTTCGGGGAGACGGTTCCGGAAACTGATGCGGCTGAAACCGGTCAGGACTGGTTTGACCGATTTTCAGATCAGGTCCGGACTTTAGAAAAGGAAATCGAACACGCAGAACTGGAAAAACACTATCCTGCCGCATGGCTTTTATATGAACTGCAGCCAGCGGAATAAATGATCCGAACTAACAGGAGGCACAGCTTTTTGGGCTGTGCCTCCTGTTTTATTATAGATTCATTCTTTTTATCAGCCTGTCATGAAAATATACAGGGTCATGCGATTACTTTCAATCCTTCTCCTGCAGTTCAATCTGCTCCATGATAAAGGGAAGGACCTGATCCACCCTCATATTTAAAACCAATGCAAATTCATCGTACAGCAGTTTTTCAGCTTCTTTTAAATACTGTTCATCCGATACATGCAGTTTCTTTCCCTTTTCTTTCTGCTCCTGCTGATGCACGTAAAGTGTTTTAATAATTTGAATCAATTCGGTCCGATCACCCCGGGCGATCATCTTCCGGTACACTTCTTTACGTTCCGATTCATTTTCAATCCAGATGGAGTCTTCCGTCGGCATTGACTGAATCAACTTATGGATCTCGTCCGCAGAAAGCACCTGCCGCATTTTGCTTTTCAGCGCCTCATTGTCAACTGGTACATAAATAGTAGAATCTCGATTTTCAACAGGTTTTAAAATATAATAATTTTGAGAAGTTCCGCTCATGTTCAGCTCTGCAATCTGGGTAATTTCGCAGATTCCGCGGGAACCATAAAGTATGATATCATTCACCTTGCACATCTTGGCTTCTCCTTTCCTGGTCTAAATAACTGGTCTAACAAAGCGGGTAAGCCCGCCTCCTATAGAAGGGGGGAGTCTTATCTACTTCCATGATAAAAAACGTGCAGTCTGCTACAACCGGACTTACGCTGCCAAGCAAACTACACGTTATAACTATATTATTATTATATCACAAATTTCAGATAAAATCCAACTTTAGTGCTTATTTTGTATAAAACCGCTGTATTTACGTCATATTATTAAATACTTATCATTCGGATTATTGATCTGCCGGAAACAGATATTGGCTCTGTCTTCTGATTTCATCCATCACTGCCATCGTCTGGCGGGATGCAATATTATACTCCTGCGGTGATGCCTTTCCCCGGCACATATCTATAAATTCCTGCAGTTCACAGTACATGGCAAAATCCGGAGTCGGAAATTCCAGTTCTTCCGTCCGTCCATCTCTCCACAAAATCTTGATATGTTCCACAGACCCGGTTGGAGAAAATAATACATTGGCCCGTTCACCCTGTAATTCACATGGGTTTTTCCCGTCTGATACTTTAGAGTACATGACTTCCGCCAGGAGTTCATCATATTTGGCAACAAACGCACCCTCGGCATCAATGCCACCGGGGATAATACGGCTCATGGCTGCAACTTTCTCCGGCATGCCAAACAAGCCTGTCATAACGCCCACCGCATAGCAGCCCACATCCATCAGTGCGCCGTTGCACAACTCCCGTTTGAATGCATTCTCTACAATTCCATTCTTAAAATTATCATACCGCGAAGAATACTGGCAGAACTGCAGAACTGCATGGCGGACCGGCCCGATCTGCGGCAGTATACTTTTCAAATACTGAAAGCCCGGCGTGTACCAGGGTCTCATGGCCTCAAGAAGCACTACATGATTATCTCCGGCTGCCTGAAACATTTCTTCCAATTCTCTGCTGTTCGCACAGATGGGTTTCTCACATAAAACATGTTTTTTCCCCTTCAGCATCGTGATTGCCTGGCTGGCATGGCAGTAATTCGGGCTGCCGATATATACCGCATCCACCTCCCGGCATGCCGCCAGCTCTTCCAGGCTGGTAAACGTCAGCTCCGCTCCGTTTTTCTGCGCATACTCCCTTGCCCGCTCTTCGGTCCTGGAATACACTGCCTTTAATTCAAAGCCTGTACAGCGCCTGGAATTTAACAATATCCGGTCTGTAATAAAGTTCGTGCCAATCACAGCAAATCGTACTTTTTTCATACTATTCTCCATTTATTCCTATCCCCTTATTCTTTTTATTTTACTGGTAACGGATCATCTGCTGGGCTTCCTCCAGGGAATCAAATTTTCCCGCTGCTTTGAGTGAGAACAGCGCCGCTCCATAAGACGCTTCCTCCACATGTGCGGGAATCTCCATTTTCATTCCGAACATCTCTTCAAATACGCTGCGCAGGATAGGATTTTTGCGCAGTCCATTGCCTGCGCCGATTAAATAAGTGCCGCCTTCTCCCTTTAAACTGCACATTTCATCATACATATCATGCAATTCCCCGGCAATCCCCTCCATCATGCCCAGAATAAAATTGCTGACAGTAAAATTAAGGGGACTGATATTCTCGATGGCGCCCCTATCCTCCGGGTTGCTCCTTGTCCCGCTGAATTTTGTCGTGATTTTCAGTTTATCCTTATAGGGCGGCCGGTTCGTCAGTTCCTTTGCCATTTCTGAATACAACGGGGCCGCATCGCCGCCGGCCATACGGACCACATCACGGAAAAACTGTTCCAGCATTGCGTATGCCCTCCCGCCGCACAGAGCGGAGCCTGCCAGAAAATACATTCCATCGGTGCAGGGTCTCAGCTCAATATCCCCTGCTGATTTTACAAACCGGTCCATACCGAACGAAACCTGTCCGCTGGTCCCTACGTTAATTAAAACAGATGACTTCAGATCTTTCACACACCCGATGACGCCGGCCTGATTATCGCCAAGGGAAACACTGACCGGGACCCCCTCCGGAGTACTACCAATCGTCCGGCTGTCGTTGATAACCTCCGGCAGCAGATCAGGATTAACTCCAGCCCTTATAAGCTCTTCGGTATAAAATCTGCCTTCCTCCAAATTAAAACAGCCCCAGCTGGCCGCATTCCCGCCGCTGATAAAAGGCTCTTTGGCCCCGCACAGCTTCATACCGATAAAATCGCCGATCGTGGTCATCTTCACCGCATTTTCCGGCACCAGACCATTTACCATATTATAAAAATGAGTCGTCAGACCGAACCCGGTGGCCATCCAGATTCCGGTTACATCAGCCAGATACTCCGCATAGGTTTTGCCGTCCCGGTATGGCAGATCACCTCTGCCGTCCTGCCAGGTATACAAAGGACTCACCGGGTTTCCTTCTTCATCCAGATACAGCATGCCATGCATCTGACCAGTGGTTCCGATACTGTCTACCGGACCCCAGGTACGGATCAGATCCTCCACCACTTCACAGGACTTCTCCCAAATAAGTTCCGGATTCAGCAACCGTTCAAAATCCTGTCCCTGTACAGCCGAATCGTTTAAAACCGTCCTGCTTCCCAAAACTTCACCGTTCTCACCATCCAGTATAATACTGCTGATGGTTGTAGTCCCAATATCGATACCCAGTGCTTTCATAGCAGCCGCCTTTCTGGTGATTCTTTTCACAGCAGTTAACCTGCCGCAAGAAACTTATCACCTCTAAAATCATTCATCCGAACATTTGAAGAACTCATTACTCAAATCGAGAAGCAGCAACAAGAACTTCCCTTCGTTCTTTTATTATAAGTAGTGGTTTTTTCAGTGTCAACATGATATAATAGCGTCGTATTATATCGTGCCGGAGCGTATTAGCCGATTAGGGCTGCAGACGCTAAAATAGATACATTAATAGAATGACCTGAATCCGCACATCCTATAAGCAACCGATCTGTATCAGCTCGGCTGTTTTTGTTGTCCGGATTTTTGACACGAATAAAAAAGAGAGGATTCGATATGGAAAGAGAAAAATTTGGTTCCAGGCTGGGTTTCCTGCTGCTTTCTGCAGGCTGCGCAATCGGAATCGGCAATGTCTGGCGTTTTCCCTATGTGGTAGGCCAGAACGGAGGGGGAGCTTTTGTACTGATCTATATCTTCTTTCTCCTTGTAATGGGAATTCCGGTTATGACAATGGAATTTTCCGTGGGACGAGCCAGCCGGAAAAGCGTGGTTAAATCCTTTAAAGTCCTGGAAAAGCCCGGACACAAATGGCATTTACATGGCTATGTGGCAATGATCGGCAACTATTTGCTCATGATGTTCTATACTGTAATAGCCGGCTGGATGCTTTATTATTTCTTCGGCATGGCGTCCGGAAGATTTGAAGGCGCCGATACCGCACAGGTTAAGGCTCTCTTCTCTGAATTAATGGCAAAACCAGGCACGATGCTCTTCTGGATGGTTCTGGTAGTTGTGCTGGGGTTTGGCATCTGTTCCATCGGCCTGCAAAAGGGTGTGGAACGTATCACTAAAATTATGATGGTTGCCCTGCTGGTTGTCATGGTCGTTCTGGCTGTCAACAGTATTACTCTGTCCGGAGGACAGGAGGGCTTGAAATTCTATCTGATCCCTGATATAGAGCAGATCAGGCAGGTTGGAATCGGCAAAATCATCGTCGCCGCTATGAATCAGGCATTTTTCACATTGAGTCTTGGAATCGGTTCCATGGCAATCTTCGGAAGCTATCTTGCCAAAGACCGTTCTCTCCTGGGTGAGTCCGTAAATGTAGCGATTCTGGATACGTTCGTGGCCCTGGTAGCCGGACTGATTATTTTTCCGGCCTGTTTTGCCTTCGGTGTTAACCCCGACAGCGGTACATCCCTTATCTTCCTTACTCTGCCCAATGTATTTAATGCTATGCCAGGCGGAAGGATCTGGGGCACACTGTTCTTCGTATTTATGTCCTTTGCGGCACTTTCCACTGTAATAGCAGTATTTGAAAATATAATGTCCTTCGGTATGGATCTCTGGGGCTGGAGCCGAAAGAAATCTTCCGGAATAAATGTAATAATAATTATTATTGCCTCCATTCCCTGTATTCTGGGCTTTAATCTCTGGTCCGCCTTCCAGCCTTTGGGCCCCGGTTCAGTCGTGCTGGATCTGGAGGACTTCTTCGTCAGTAATATTTTCCTGCCCCTAGGTTCTTTGATCTATGTATTGTTCTGCGTCACCAAATATGGCTGGGGCTGGAAAAACTACATGGCCGAAGTAAATACCGGAAAGGGAATGAAGATGCCAGGATGGATACGTTACTATGTCACCTTTGTGATCCCTCCGCTTATTCTGTTTCTGTTCGGATATGGTATCTTCGAGAAATTCTTTATGAATAAGTAAATACCAGGCGGCAGGAAGTCCGATAAGGATTTCCTGCCGCTTCTTTTTGAAACATAGTTTTCTATTTAATCAGTTCCAGATACTCCTGATATCGCTTCTGCGCCTGTTCTCTGGACTTTACTCCTGTGGAGGCTCCGATTGACTCTACCGCTATAGAGGCAACTGCACAGCCGAACTGTGCACATTCCAGGAAGCTTCTGCCTTCCAGCAGTCCGCAGATAAAGCCGGAGGCAAAATTATCACCGGCTCCCGTCTCGTCAATACAGACCGCTTTGCTGTAGGACGGGACAATATGCATCTCCTCCGCATTTTTGATCAAGCATCCTTTGGCTCCCGTTTTGATAATCACGTTTTTAATTCCCCAGCTTAAAAATACATCTGCGATTTCCTCTGGTTCTGTCTTGCCTGTCATACCGCAGGCCTCGCCGTAATTGGGGAAAAAGTAGTCCGCGTAGCTCAGGGCCTTCTTCATTTCCTCGAAATTTTCTTCCGAATCATCTGTTCTGCTTACCATATCCACGCACAGGAGCATACCGCTTGCCTTTGCCTTTGAAAATAACGTCTGCAGCGTTTTCCCGTCAAAACGCGGATGATTATAAATACTGGCAAAGGACAGGATCTTGTAGCCCTTGTCAAAGAAACTGAAATCAATATCCTCAATACTCTGTGCCCACATACTGTTCTGGCGGCCGAACACACAGTTTCTTACTCCTTCTTCCGATAAAAGGCCGACATTGATGGAAGTGTCAATATCCTCCCGGACCCTCACTCCGCTGTAATCAATTCCATTCTCCCGGCAGTGATTCAGCACAAACTGTCCGGTCGTATCAGCCCCCACCATACTCATCAGCGTGACCTGGTGACCTAGTTTTGTAATAACCACGGCCTCATTAATGGCGTCTCCACCGATCGTCAGAGCCACTCTCTCCACCGTATGTACTTCTTTTTCGAAAATATCTCTTGGTATCGGCCTTAACTGCAGGTCCGCCAGGGCAGCCCCGATCGTCAGAACTTCTCTCTTCTCCATTTTCCCATCCTTCTTTGTCGATTCTTATTTTCTGATGCATAGTATTCTGCATCATCAGCGTCAACGGACAAGAGAATACACCCCTTACCGACGCTATCAATATCTAAATTATACGGGATGCATGCAAGGCCGTCAATGACGTTAAATAGCGAATAAAGAAAAGTGAATAATGAAAGACGTTATAAAGAGTAACAGTACCGGACCACACAACCCGGTTTATTTTTTTCTTTCCGTTCTTCATTCTTCCTTCTTCATTCCCTCTTCCTTCTTCCGTTCTTCATTCTTCCTTCTTCATTCCTTTTTCCTTCTCCTACTCTTCCCTGTAATTCAGCCTGCACAGGATTTCATTGCTGATAGTACCCGACCATGCAGCCACCTGCTCTGCCCTTATCTCTTTGCCATGATCCCGGCCGATCAGAGTCACCACATCCCCGGCCGCCACATCCGTGACATGGGTCACATCAATCATAAGCTGATCCATACAGATCCGTCCAATCACAGGCACAAGCTCTCCGTGCAAAAGTACGTGCCCTCTCCCATTGGATAGATTTCTTGGATAACCATCCCCATATCCGATGGTGACCACAGCTATCCGCATCCAGTCAGGCGCAATAAAATCCCGTCCATAGCCTACCGATTCTCCCGGCCGAACCTCCCGGACAGCCGCTATCCTGGCCCGCAGGGAAAGTACCGGTTCCAGTTCCGCCTTCAGCCTGGTGTGATCTTTTCCGCTGCTTAAAACGCCGTAAAGCGCAATCCCGATTCTGGCATAATGACACTTTAATTCCGGATAATTTAAGACGCCGTAGCTGCTCTGAATATGTAGTTTCCCTGTGGGATAGCCTTGTTCTCTGAGTTCCTGAACGATCTCATGAAAATGCCTGATCTGCCCTCTTGTGAAGTCAATGTCCCCCGGGTCCTGGCTGTCAGCAACACTCAGATGGGTGTACAGCCCTTCTACGCGCAGGTTACTGCATGCATAAATTTTCTTTATGCCGTCCAGGTTCTGATAGTCCTCCCCGAGCCGGTGCATTCCCGTGTCGATTTTGATGTGAACTCTTATCTCACGGCCAAAACTGTTTAATTCTTCCGCATATTCCTCGTCAATCACCGTCTGGATCAGATTGCAGCGGCAAAGGTCTGCAAATTCCTCTCTGCAGGAAAATCCCAGCACCAGGATATCTCCTTTCACCTTATTTTCCCGCAGCCAGACTCCCTCGCCTGCTGTTGCCACGGCAAACGCTCTGACTCCCTGTCTGTTCAGTTCTCTGGCGATCGAAACATCTCCGTGCCCATAGGCATTGGCCTTAACTACCGCCATGATTTCTGTGTTAGATGATAAATTTTCCCGAAACCACTCCACATTGTGTTTCAGATGATTCATATCCAGTTCCGTCCAAACCCGACCTTTCATCACACTTCCCCCAATCGTTTCCTGGATACCCATCCATAAAGCCAGTATAGTGCGCTGCTCATACCAACAGACAGTACAACGGTACACAGGAAGAGAATTAAACTGTTATCGACGAAAAGCTTCTGAAGCCGCAGTACCTTTGCAGCCCCTCTCACCAAAATAAGGCACATAGGGTGCAGGATATAAACCAGCATGGAAATTTTCCGGAATGCTCTCTGTCCTCT
Organism: Anaerolentibacter hominis; assembly: GCF_032380675.1. Lineage (NCBI taxonomy): Bacteria > Bacillati > Bacillota > Clostridia > Lachnospirales > Lachnospiraceae > Anaerolentibacter > Anaerolentibacter hominis. Next base: position 384,601 of record NZ_JAWDIX010000001.1, on the reverse strand, counting down.
TCCCCTTACAGCTAACAGCCCCTCAAATAAGAAGAACATAACCGCCGGCAGAAAAACATACATACTGTCATGCCGCGCATTGCCGAAGAAATGGATCAGCAGCCCTTCCGTCAGCATCAATGCACTGGAAATGCCAAGGCCCGGAGCCCATATTCTGACAGGCATGCGTTCCTTTCTTCTCGCTGCCATCCTGCCAAGAAGCAGGAACAGCGGGGCAAAGAACAGTCCATTTCTGGTATATCCAAATATGGTAAATATCACCGAGTAAACACTGTTTACTCCTGGAACGTTCGCAATCAAACCGTAATAATTGTCCCCAAAAAGTCCGATCACATAGAGTACCGCCGTAATAATAAGAACCGTGCGTTCCCGAAAGAACCGGAGCAGAAGCAAAAGAATCACTGTTCCCGTCAAAACTGCCGGCAGATACCAGAGATGATAGAACATGCCTTCAAAAATCAGATCTCTCAGCAATTTTCCAACAAGCGAACCGTCCTTGAAGTAGCCGTTATAAATTAAAACCGGAATGTAAAGGAGTGTGGCCCCAAGATACAAAAGCCCGGTTTTCTTCAGAAATACACCGGTTTTCCTGAACCGGCTGCCCGTTCCGCCCTTCAGGACAAAGAAGCCGGTCACCATGAAGAAAAAGGGGACTGCTGCCCTGGCTATCACCCGGGTCAGAATAAAATCAGCAGTTTCATTGATCCCAGCCAGCGGAGAAGTATGAATTGCAATAATCAGGATCGCCGCCGCCATCCGAAACCAGTCCAGTCCTCCATATTCCATCTGCCCGTTATTGTCATTTGTTCCGCTCACATTGTCCCCTCTCTCTTCTTCCGTTTTTATTCTCTGGCCAGATCGATCAGCCTGTTAACCATTTCCGCAAAGGAAATTCCGGCTCCTTTCAGCATATTGGGATACCGGCTGTGAGAAGTGCATCCCGGTATGGTATTTACTTCATTAAACACGATCTCCTGATCCGGGGTTAAGAACATATCCACTCTTGCAAATCCCCTGCAGTCCAGAACCCGATATAAGAGCGCCGCCGTCTCCTTAATCCTGGCCGCCGTCCGGCTGTCTATCCTGGCGGGCATATGAATCCTGGCAGTTACCAGAGAATATTTCTCCGTATAGTCAAAGAAACCTTTTACCAATTCGATCTCGTCAACCTCCCCGATCACCAGGTCTTCATTTCCAAGTACCGCACAGCCCACCTCAAATCCCTTGATTTCTTCTTCGATGATTACCCTGCTGTCATGCTCAAAGGCTGTCTCCACAGCCTTACTCAGTTCATCCATGGCTTCTATCCGGGTAATCCCATAGGAGGAACCGGCCCTCACCGGTTTTACATAAAGGGGAAATGTCAGTCCCGCCGCCTTTTGTTCCGCAAGTTTTTCTTCCCCCCTGAGCAGCTGTACGGCCTTCGGCACCGCCACCCCGGCCGCTGCCGCCCTCTCATGCGCCATCTGCTTATCCATGCAGAGTGCTGAACAGAGGGTCGCACAGCCTACCAGTGGAATCCCTGCCAGTTCAATCAGCCCCTGTACTGTGCCGTCCTCCCCGTTCCTGCCGTGCAGGACAGGGAATACAAAGTCCAGCCTGGTGAAGGATACCGCTCCATCTCTCCACTCCATCATGCCATGGATCTGACGGTCCGGTAAAATCGCCGCCTCTGTCTTTGCTTCGTCTTCCAGCCAGGTATCCAGAGGGATACGTTCCGGATTTCCAAAGTAGTGAAACCACTTTCCTTCTCTGGTAATGCCGATTAGAACCGGCTCATATTTTTCTGTGTCGATGTGGGTAATGACCGCATACGCAGACTGCAGTGACACACTATATTCTGTGGAACATCCTCCAAATAAAACCGCAACTTTTTCTCTTTCCATCTCGTTATTCATACCCCTTATTCCTTCTTTCTGTTTTCATTCGTTCTCCGCGAAGCTTGAGCCCGCGGTATTTTGTACCTCTTGTTATTAGCATAACAGACTTGATCGGGTTATTTTTTAATGCCCTCTTATCATTCATTAATGATTTCTTAATTAAAATAGATAAAAGCCCTTAATATGTATCAAAGTAATATCAAAAGCGGGCCGTTCCGGATATTCAAATGAATGATCCGGGACGGCCCGCTTTTCGGCAGGGCAGAACATAATCTTCTATTTATTTTGATGGAAGCCGGACTGTAAAAACAGTTCCTTGCGCGCCGCTTTTCGCGGCAATGCTCCCGCCATGGGCATTTACAATCTCCCTGGCAATCGCCAGGCCCAACCCGGAACCGCCCGTACTGCTGGTCCTGGATGAGTCCACCCGATAAAACTTTTCAAATATCTGATTCAGCTGTGCTTCCGGTATCAGCTTACCCTTATTTTTAAAGCTGATTACCGTCTCCGCTCCTTCCTGTACCACTTCAACTTCGATGACCGTATCCGGACTGCTGTATGCCGCCGCATTTTTAAGAATGTTGTTAAATACCCTTGCCAGCTTGTCCGCATCCCCGATTATGGTTAGATTATCCGGAACATGAACCTCTATGGTTTTCCCCTCCGACTCCAGAATAGGGTAGAATTCGTCTGCAATCTGCAGCAGCATAAAGTCCAGGTGAATTTCCTCTTTATTCAGAATGATGGTCTGAAGATTGTACCTGGTTATTTCAAAAAACTCATTGAGCAACTGTTCCAGACGATATGCCTTTTCCAGCGTGATCTTCGTGTATTTTGCCCTCTGTTCCACCGGCATATCCGGGGCCTCCTCCAGAAGGCTCAGATACCCGATAACCGACGTCAGCGGAGTCCTTATATCATGGGCCAGGTAGAGAACCAGATCATTTTTTCTCTGCTCCGCATCCCTGGCATCCTTTTCCCGCTTTTCCAGGGTTGCGCTTACTTCTGTGAACTTACGTTCCATAAATTCCAGCTCTGGTTTAAAAGAAACCGGTTCTTCCGATGGGTGGATCAGATGGTCAAGCCCATGATTGATCTGTGTAAAATACGCCGTAAACCGGTTCAGGGCAATGTAAATTGCTACAATAAGCAGCAGGAAAAAGGCCAGCGCTATCCAGAGGGCCTTTTTTTCAAGAAAAATATACTGGTATATTGCCACACCGTCGTAGTAGGACATATGAAACAGTTTCTGGCAGAGCCGCACAAACCCTTCTGCAAAAGGGGCCTGCAGCAGGCCGTCTACAAAGACTTTCATGATAACAGCCAGAACCGCCAGCGCGCCCAGTGTACACATCACAATGGAACCCAGGAATTTCCTTTTCAGCCGTTTAAAATCACTCGTCAATTCGATACCCTACTCCCCATACTGTTTTAATATATTTGGGACACTCCACACTGTCATGCATTTTTTCCCGCAGATGCCGAATGTGAACCATCACCGTATTGTTGCTGTTGGTATAATATTTCTCACCCCACACCTCCCGGAACAGTTCCTCAGAACTTACCACCTTGCCTCTGTTACTGCAAAGATGCCACAAAATGGCAAACTCAGTGGGTGTGAGTGAAACTTCTTTCTCGTTGAGCATACAGGAATAATCATCCTGGTTAATCACCAGCCCGGAGAACGCAATCACGTTGCCCTTTGGCTCTGTCTCTAGCTGATTATAGGTCGTGTAACGGCGCATCTGCGCTTTTACCCTGGCCAACAGCTCCAGAGGATGAAAGGGCTTGGTTATATAATCATCCGCCCCCATGGTAAGTCCTGTAATCTTGTCCAGATCCTGATCCTTGGCCGTCAGCATAATGACAGGAAAATTATACTTTTCTCTTATCTTCCGGCAGATTGCAAAACCATCCATATCGGGAAGCATTACATCCAGCAGAATAAGGTCCGGATTTTCTTCTTCCATCCGTTTCAGCACTTCAGTTCCATTGTAAAATTTCTCTGTCTCAAATCCGTCGTTCTTCAAGTATATCTCCACCAGATCGGCAATTTCCTTTTCATCGTCGACGATCATTACCCGTCCCTTCATCTAAATCCCTCCAAATCCATGCCTGTCTGTATTCAGTATACAGGATTTCTGACCGGCATGAAAGGAGTATATCTTAGGAAAATCTTAACGTTTTTTAAATTTAGCTGCATATCGCCATCCAGGCCCGTGTCAGACTATAGCCCATCTCTGCTGCTCCTCTGCAAGTCGTATTTTGTCAGATTGTCATAAAAAGCTTGTCGGAAACCATAGAAACGAAAGATGCCTTGTAAAAATTTGTCTTTTTAAATCAGATATTTCGGATTTAAAGCTATTGTGCAGTAACATAACCTGGACCGCCGGTTATCTCATCTTCGTCTGATACATCCTGTCAGCCTGCGGCATAGAAAAAACAATAGAAAGTGTGGGTTTGATTTTGTCTGAAGCATATCTGCTAATACGCAAGCTTGGGATTCCCGCAACATACCGGGGATACCATTTTCTGGCTTATTCCATTTCGCTGGCTCTGGAGGATGAGAACCGGCTGCTTTTTATCACAAAATGTCTCTATCCGGATGTTGCAAAGCATTTTAAAACAACGGTGCCCTGCGTCGAGCGCAATCTGCGCACAGTAATCGAAGTCTGCTGGTTCAGAGGAAACAGAACCTTTCTGGAGCAGATTGCGGGATATCCTCTGAAAACCAAGCCGTCTACCGGTGAATTTATTGATATTCTCGCATCCTATCTGCAGAAAAAATAGGAAGCCGGCTTGTTATCTTTTAAGAATCGGAACAATCCTTATTGACTTTTCCGCTAAAAACATTATAATAATCTTTACCAGGCGGATATAGTTCATTGGTAGAACGCCAGCTTCCCAAGCTGGAGAGGCGGGTTCGATTCCCGTTATCCGCTTATTTTATTGCATTTCTCACCCCGTCTGTGTTATAATTCCGATATGGAGACATAGCTCAGCTGGGAGAGCATCTGCTTGACGTGTAGAGGGTCGCAGGTTCGAGTCCTGTTGTCTCCATTTCTTTTATTTTCAGACAGAATCCTTCTTAAATCTTTAAGAATGGGTTCTTTTTTCATGGAATTTCAGGCTGATCTCCCACATTTCTTTTCCCTGTTCCAGGTGATTTTTCATAGTTTTTCCGGCTTTATTATGTTAGAATAATCTTATTTCAATAGTATGGGAAGGTACGTTATGAAAGTAATCAGCAGCATCGATATCATACAAATCATAAGAAGAACACTGGGCTGTGTGGACCCACGGCTGGTCGGCCACGGAGAGCGGGTCGCTGTTCTTATACATTCTATATTGTCGGAAGAAGGGAAACTGGATGAGCGGGAATTGATCAATCTTTCTCTGCTGGGGCTTTTGCATGATATCGGAGCGTATAAGACGGAAGATATTAATGATATGATGCAGTTTGAGAGTCAGAACTTCTGGCGGCACTCTGTCTACAGCTATCTTTATCTGAAAAACTTTTCTCCTTTTTTTGAATATGCAGATATTCTTCTCTTTCATCATCTGCCTTTTCACGCTTACGCAGCGTTCCAGACCAGACAGGCCTGCAATCCCTGTGATTCTATTACTGACCGTTTTGCCGCTCGGCTGAATGAATCCCATTACGCCGGATTGATAATGCTTGCGGACCGGATGGACATTCTGCTGCAGTATAAAGATCCGGAATATTGCCTGTCTTACGTTCGTAAAGAGAGGGGTTCCCTGTTCTCTCCTTATTGGGCTGACTTATTTCTCCGTGCGGCCGGCCAGTCAGATTTGCTTGGCAGCCTCAGAAAAAGGGATGCCGGTTCCTGCTTAACCGATATCACCAGGAATGCGGTATTTACCTACACAGAAAAGCAGCAGTTTCTCTCAATGATCGCCTATGCGATTGACTTTCGGAGTGAATTTATGGTTCTTCACACCATCACCACGGTATCGGTGAGCCAGGTGATCGGAGAACTTCTGAATCTTGAACAATCTGAAATCCGGAAAATATATTTCGGGGCGCTTCTTCACGATGTGGGAAAGGTGGCCTGTCCCATTGAAATACTGGAAAAGCCAGGTCCTCTGACACCTGCTGAAATGGAGATTATGAAGAATCATGTGGTGATAACAGAACAGATTCTGGGCGGCGACGTCAATTCCGAGATCAACCGCATTGCGGTGCGCCACCATGAAAAACTGGACGGCACCGGATATCCCCGTCAGCTTACAGGCGCGGATTTAACTTTGGCTGAACGGATCGTGGCGGTGGCTGATATCGTCAGCGCGCTGATAAGAAGAAGGAGTTACAAGGATGCCTTCAACAGAGAAAAGACGATGTCTGTTCTGGCCGATATGCGGGATTCCGGTAAACTATGTCCGCTGGTCGTCAATACCGTTCTTCAGAATTATGATCAGATCATCAGAACCTCAGAAACATATGGTTCGGATATCCTGTCCATGTACAGGCAGATCAAAGTCGATTACATGCAGATGTCAGCCCGGCTGCAGACAGTGGATATTCCAGCCGCAAGATAGAAAGGAGTACTAAGCGATGTATGAATTGATTCAGGCCGCGGCCAATACCTTTTATATTAACTGCCCGGCAAAAATCGGTATGTACCGTACAGATGATTCCCATGTCATACTGATCGATACCGGAAATGACAAAGAGGCCGGGAAAAAGATACAGAAAATCCTGACCGCCAACCAATGGGAACCCCAGGCCATCATCAATACCCATTCCAATGCGGATCATATTGGAGGAAACCGTTTATTGCAGGATCGGCTTGGCTGCCCGGCGTATTGTACCGGAGCGGAGGCGGCTTTTACAGAATTCCCTGTTCTGGAGCCCTCCTTCCTGTTTGGCGCCTATCCCCCCGCACCTCTGAGGAATAAATTTCTGATGGCCCAGCCATCCAGTGTAAACAGGATAGACATGCTTTCCCTGCCGTCTGGTATGGAGCTGCTTTCTCTTCCTGGACATTTTTTTGATATGATTGGCATAATGACCCCGGATCGTGTGTGCTTTCTGGCTGACTGCCTCACCAGCGAGGCGGTGCTGGAAAAGTATCATGTTTCCTTTATCTATGATGTAAAATCCTACCTGGCCACCCTGGATTACGTATCCAAACTTGAGGCGGACTTATTTATTCCCTCCCATGCGGACGCCGTATCGGATATCCGGCCCCTTGCGGACTTAAATCGTGCCAAGGTCATAGAAATTATAGAACAGCTTCTTCGGATCTGTGAGACTCCCATCTCTTTTGAAGAGATATTAAAGCAGCTCTTCGATCACTATGCCCTGCATATGGATTATAACCAGTATGTTCTCGTCGGCAGTACAGTCCGTTCCTATCTGGCATACCTTCTTGATGAAGGCAGATTGGCCTGCACATTTGCTGAGAACCGTCTGCTCTGGCAAAAAAATAAGGCTTGACATACGAAAACGCCTGCTATACCATTAGGATATTAAAACAGTGATGAGACGGAAAAGAGGTGTACGAATGAAGAAGTAATTTTTCTTGCTGCTATGTCAAAGAAACAGGTGATTTAAAAAGACGGTTTATTCCGTGTTTTTAGAGCGTCCTGATTTCTGCAAGAAGATTACTTTTTCATCTATACTTTATCTTGTCGCTGCAGGTTGTCCATGTTTTGGATTGGATGGCATACAGACGGCATTTCATGAAGAAAAGATGCAGAAATACTCTTCTGCGTCTTTATTTTTTTGGAGGTGCCAGCCATGTCAATGATACAGATTTCAAATTTAACCTTCTCTTATGAGGGAAGTTATGATACTATTTTCGACCAGGTCTCCTTTCAGATCGATACCGACTGGAAGCTGGGTTTCACAGGCAGGAACGGACGGGGCAAAACAACATTTTTAAGTTTGCTGATGGGCTGTTATGAATATAGCGGAACTATTTCTTCTTCCGTCTCCTTTGACTATTTTCCATATGAAATTACCGGGAAAGACAGAAACACGCTGGAAATTGCGGAAACCGTACGCCCGGGATTTGAACTATGGAAACTCTGCCGGGAATTAAACCTGCTTGAGGTGGATGCGGAGGTTTTATACCGTCCCTTTTCATCCCTCAGCAACGGGGAACAGACCAAGGTACTGCTCGCCCTGCTTTTCTCGGAAGAAAATCATTTTCTGCTGATTGATGAGCCTACCAACCATCTGGATATGGAAGGGAGGAAGCTGGTCAGCCGCTATTTAAACAGTAAAAAAGGCTTTATCCTGGTATCCCACGATCAGTGGTTCCTGGATTCGTGTATCGACCATATCCTGTCCATCAACCGCACAACGATTGAGATTCAGCAGGGTAATTTCTCCAGCTGGCAGCAAAATAAAGCCTATCAGGATCATTTTGAACAGATGGAAAATGAACGGCTGAAAAAGGATATCCGGCGTCTGCAGGTCTCTGCCGGCCGCACAAAAAACTGGTCCGATAAGATCGAAAGCGGAAAAATAGGCTCACACAGTGCAGACCGCGGCTATATCGGGCATAAAGCGGCCAAAATGATGAAACGCTCCAAAGCGGCGGAAAACAGAATGGAGCAGGCTGCGGAAGAAAAATCTGCCCTGCTGAAAAACATTGAAACGGCAGATCAGTTAAAATTGTTTCCGCTGAACCATCACTGCGATGATCTTGTAACGATGCGGGATCTGTCATTATATTATGGTGAAAGAAAGGTTCTGGGTCCGGTATCCTTTACCCTGAGACAGGGACAAAGGCTTTCCATCCAGGGAAAAAACGGTTCTGGTAAATCCAGTATCTTAAAATTAATGCTGGGAAAATCAATAAAAACTACAGGGGAATATTCTTTAGCATCGGGCCTTATCCTGTCCTATGTCCCGCAGGATACTTCCTTTCTCCGGGGAACTTTGAAGGATTATATCTCCAGTCAGCAGCTGGATGAAACATTATTCAAAGCGCTTCTCAGAAAACTGGACTTTTCCAGAGTTCAGTTTGAAAAGAATATGGAAGAGTTCAGCGGAGGCCAGAAGAAAAAGGTTCTTATCGCCAGAAGTCTCTGTGAGCGCGCCCACATTTATATATGGGATGAACCGCTTAACTATATTGATATCTTTTCCCGCAGACAGATTGAAGATCTTCTGCTGACTTATCAGCCTACGATGATTTTTGTAGAGCACGATCAGTCCTTCGTCAATCGTGTGGCAACAGATGTTCTTTATCTGACCAGTTAAAATCTTAACGGAATTTTAGCAGACAGCAGATATCCTATTGTGTTATCTTCTTAGTAACCGGAACGGAGTTTCCGTTCTATTTTATCTTTCCGATACGGGGGAGTAGTCGGTGCGGCATATGTGCCGCAGGATTAAGCCAACAGCAAGGGGGAGGCCCCTGGTTTAATTAGTGAAGAGAATCCTTAATAGTCAGATTTCCTCCACATAAATGACGAGACCTGTGTCCTTTAAAAAGGACACAGGTCTCTTTTTTCATTTGGAAATCTCGAAAGGATGCCCGCTGTTTCATACCTGCTGCTGGCTGTATAGACGTTGCTCCTCAACTACCAAAGAGGGATAGCCTGAAAAATAAGCTCGATGACATCTTTTTCAGGCGGCAGTTTGTGCCGAAGCGTCACAAGCTGTGCTTATCGCAGCTAAGAATTCGAATTTCTCAGCGCTTCCTCAGCAAAGAACGCTTCGGAATGGGGGAAACAAAATGGATTTTTTATTTTCCGGACTGGCTGCTATCACGCCGGCCCAGCTTCTGATGTACGGGGTAGGTATCCTGCTAATCTATCTTGCTATCAAAAAAGGATTTGAACCGGCGCTTCTGCTCCCTATGGGTTTTGGCGCTATTTTGGTCAATCTTCCTCTGTCCGGTGCAATTGATCAAATCACAGCCGGGCTTGGCGAGACAAACGGTATTGTCCAGTGGCTCTATGAAACAGGCATCGAGGCATCGGAAGCATTGCCCATCCTGCTCTTTATCGGAATCGGCGCTATGATTGATTTCGGACCTCTTCTGTCTCAGCCGATTTTGTTTCTGTGCGGAGCGGCCGCCCAGTTTGGCATATTCTTTGCGCTTGCAGCCGCCACGCTGATGGGATTTTCTCTTGCCGATGCTGCCTCGATCGGTATCATTGGAGCCGCAGACGGCCCCACCTCCATCCTGGTCTCCCAGATGCTGCATTCCAACTATGTAGGACCTATTGCGGTGGCTGCCTATTCTTACATGGCTCTGGTTCCCATTATCCAGCCGGCAGCGATTCGCCTCGTCACCTCCAAAAAGGAACGCCGGATCAAGATGCCCTACAACCCGAAAAATGTATCCAAATTTACCCGGATTGCTTTCCCTATCCTGGTTACTTTTATCGCCGGGCTTGTCGCACCCATGTCAGTCTCTCTGGTCGGGTTCTTAATGTTCGGCAATCTGCTTCGGGAATGCGGTGTTTTAAACAGCCTTTCCGAGACAGCACAGAATGTACTCTCCAACCTGATCACCCTGCTCCTTGGAATCACCATATCCTTCAGCATGCGCGCGGACCAGTTTGTCAATGTAAATACGCTTATTATTATCGGAATCGGACTGCTTGCCTTTGTCTTTGATTCAATCGGCGGCGTGGTATTTGTCAAGTTCCTGAATCTGTTCCGCAAGAATAAAATCAATCCTATGATCGGCGCGGCTGGTATATCTGCTTTCCCCATGTCGGCCAGAGTGGTTCAGAAAATGGCGCTGGAGGAAGATCCTTCGAACATATTGATTATGCATGCTGTCGGGGCAAATGTCTCCGGTCAGATTGCTTCCGTTGTAGCCGGCGGTATGATCCTGGGACTGGTTTCCCAGATGATCGGGTGATTAAGAAAGGAGCTGTATACTTATGTTAGAAAATTTTATGCTCTCACTGGAAATTATGTGGAAGGGAATGGCCGGAATCTTTACCGTAATCCTGCTGATCACCCTGCTGGTTGTCATCATGGGTAAGCTGGGCGGGAAAAATGAACCCCAGGAGAAAGAACCGGATGTCCCGGAAGAGTAGATACAAAACTTATGAAAACAAATGACGGTACACTTCGAGAGCCGTCTTATTGTAAAACAAAGCCAGCAAAGCTGTACTTACCACAGCTTTACTGGCGCTATTTAAAATGCTGATTAATAGTGCTTATCTATCTTTCAGATTCACGTACTTTTGTTCCGGCAGAACATTGGCATAGGCCGGACGGATAATCTTATCCATATTGATCAGCTCTTCCATCCGGTGAGCGCTCCAGCCGACGATACGGGCAACAGCAAACATCGGCGTATATAATTCCAGCGGCAGATCCAGCATGCTGTATACAAAGCCGCTGTAAAAGTCCACATTTGCACTGACGCCCTTATAAATGTGTCTTTCCTGGCCGATGATTTTCGGTGCCAGCTGCTCTACCATGGCATACAGAGCGTAGTCTTTGTCTCTGCCCTTTTCATGGGCCAGCTGCTCCACAAATCTCTTAAAGATCAATGCTCTTGGATCAGAAATCGAGTAAACGGCATGACCGATACCATAGATCAGCCCCCGCTGATCAAATGCCTCTTTGTGCAGAAGCTTGATCAGATAGCGGCTCACTTCCTCCTCGTCCTTCCAGTCCCGGACATGTTTCTTCATATCGTCAAACATCTTCACCACTTTGATGTTGGCGCCGCCGTGTTTCGGCCCTTTCAGAGAGCCCAGAGCCGCGGCAATTACTGAATAGGTATCTGTTCCGGAAGAAGATACCACATGTGTGGTAAACGTAGAATTGTTTCCGCCGCCGTGTTCCATATGCAGTACCAGGGCCAGATCCAGAATCTTTGCCTCCAGAGTCGTATATGCCTTATCAGGCCGGAGCATACGCAGAATATTTTCTGCGGCAGACAGTTCTTTCTTCGGATTGTGAATATAGAGGCTCTTATGCTTGTTATAATGCTGATGCGCCTGATAACCATACACGGATAGCATGGGGAACACACTGATCAGGTTAATACACTGGCGCAGCACATTGGGCAGTGAAATGTCTTCCGGGTTCTTATCATAGGAATACAAGGTAAGCACGCTTCGGGAAAGTGTATTCATCATATCGCTGCTGGGCGCTTTCATAATGACATCCCGCACGAAGTTGCGCGGCAGAGAACACTGAGCCGCCAGCAGATGCTTAAATTCTTCCAGCTGCTGCAAGTCAGGAAGTACTCCAAACAGAAGCAGATATGTAATCTCCTCAAAGCCCAGCCGTTCCTCCGACAAAAAGCCCTGGGTCAGATCGTGGATATTAATCCCCCTGTAATACAGCTCGCCATCGCAGGGCACGCTTTTGCCATCTACAACTTTAGAAGAAACGATATTGGAAACCTGGGTCAGACCAGCCATAACACCCTTACCGTTGATATCCCGCAGTCCTCTTTTAACGTCATATTTGCTGTAAAGAGAAACATCAATCTGGCTGTTACTCTCACAGATCTTCGTCAGTTCCTCCATCTCCGGCGTAACTTTCATATTATATGTCGACATAGAATCACTCCTCTTTCGATAAATTATCCAGATCTGGCATTGCCAGTTATAATTCTTGATACAAAACGGCCTGGATAATTAAAATTTATATTACACTATAACACACTTTTCCCGTCAGGGCCAATAAAAAAACGTAACAGCTGATGCCTGTTCCGTTTTTTTACATCCAAATGATACAATAAATCGGATAAGAACCCATTTTGCTGCTTCTCATTTTATGCTGTTAAAACTTCTTCCAGACCCTGGGCACAAACATTAACAGGAGAGGGAACAATTCCAGCCTCCCGGCCAGCATATCAAAGATCAGAACCAGTTTGGCTCCCCCTGAGAATATGCTGAAGTTCTGGGTGGGGCCCACCAGCTCCAGGCCCGGCCCGATATTATTCAATGTTGCCGCCACAGCGGTAAAATTAGTGGTAAGATCATGGTTATCCAGACCGATAAGCAGGACAGAGAAAGAAAAGACCATCACATAGGTAATCAAAAAGACATTGATGGAACGCACAACCTCATGCTCCACCGGTTTTCCGTCCATAGCCACCTTGCGTACACTTCTGGGGTGTACAAACTGGTACAGTTCTTTTTTCACTGTTTTCAAAAGAACGACAAAGCGGGATACCTTAATTCCGCCGCCGGTACTACCGGCGCAGGCTCCCACAAACATGAGCATAACCAGAATCGTCTTGGACACCTGGGGCCAGATATTGAAATCTGTCGTTGCAAAACCTGTCGTCGTTATAATCGAGGCCACCTGGAAGGCCGCATGCTGAATGCACTCCAGAAAGGTAGGGAACACATTTCTTATATTGATAGCGATGACGGCAATTGTGACACCAATAATCCCCAAATAATATCGAAGCTCTTCACTTTTCACCGCCTGTTTTCCTTTTCTCATCAATATTAGAAAATAAACATTAAAATTCACCCCAAACAGAATCATAAATAAGGTCACTATATTCTGAAGATAAGCAGAATATCCAGCCATACTGTCATTCTTTATTCCAAAGCCGCCAGTACCTGCTGTTCCGAATGAAGTAGTCAGAGCATCAAATAAAGGCATGCCTCCGCACAGAAGCAAGATTATTTCCAGTACAGTCATTGCGATATAGATGCCGTACAGTATCTTCGCCGTGGTCTGCACCTTTGGCACCAGTTTGCTGACAGAGGGTCCCGGGCTTTCTGCTTTCATCAGGTTCATATGGTAGCCGCCGGACAGCGGCAGAATAGAAAGCACAAAGACCAGAATTCCCATGCCTCCGATCCAGTGGGTAAAGCTCCGCCAGAACAACATACAGTAGGGGAGCGCCTCCACATCGGACAGGATACTGGCCCCGGTCGTGGTAAAGCCTGAGACGGTTTCAAACAGCGCGTCTATCACATTGGGTATGGAACCGCTCAGCACAAAAGGAACCGCGCCCATAATACTGATCACGATCCAACTCATGGCTACCGTAACGAAGCCTTCCCGAATATAGAAAACCTTATTTTTTGGTTTTCGCAGAGTCAGCGGAATTCCAATCAGCAGGCAGATAATCATGGCAGCCACAAAGGTCCACCCCTGTGCCTCCCTGTACACTGCCGCTGTTATGCAGGGCAGGATCATAAACCCGGCTTCAAAGTTTAGTATCCAGCCGATAACATAGCTTATCATAGAATAATTCATTGCATTCTCTGCCTTTCTCCTACTTTTTCAGTATATCCTGTATGTCGTGGAGCCCTATTTCTGTTGTAACAACGACAACCGTATCCCCTTTCCGTATCTGATCCTGTCCTCTTGGAATCAGTATCCTGCCCCGGCGGTTGATACAGCAGACCAGAAGGTTTTGCTTTAAATCAAGCTCCGACAGCGCCACACCGGTCAATGCGGATTCCTCATGTACGGCAAATTCCAGCGCCTCTGCCTTGCCGTCCAGTATGGTATATAGTGTTTCTACATTGCTCCCGATAGAATTCTGTGTAGCCCTTACATATTGAATGATGTAATCTGCCGTTATATATTTGGGATAAACCACGCTTCCGATATCCAGCTGCTCCACGATGTCATCAAAGGTGATCCGGTTGACCTTGGCAACCACCTTCGCCTGTGAATGTTTCTGGGCAAATAAAGAGAGCAGGATATTTTCCTCATCCAGATTGGTGAGCGCTACAAAGGATTCCGCCTGTTTCAGGCCCTCTTCAAAAAGCAGTCTCTGGTCCGTAGCATCCCCCTGAATAATTGTCGCCTCCGGCAGCCTCTCGCTCAGCTGTTCACACCGTTCTTTATCAAGTTCAATGATACGGACATCAATTCCCATCTTAAGCAGCTGTCTGGACAGATAGTGGGCTATGGTGCCTCCCCCGGCAATCAGCGTATTTTTTACCTGATGGGTCTCAAATCCGATTTTTTTAAAGAATTCTGATGAGTTAACCGGGGAAGCGATAAAGGAAACCAGATCATAATCGTGCAGAACAAAACTGCCGTCCGGTATTGTCACCTCGTCTCCACGTTCCACCGCGCTCACCAGGATATCACATTTCAGCCTGGTGCTCAGCTCCGACAGCTGGCAGCCGTCCAGCCCAAATTCCGGCTTAACCTTAAATTTGAGCAGTTCCACCCTCCCTTTTGCAAAGGTATCTATTTTAATAGCAGAAGGGAACCGCAGGAGTCTGGCAATTTCCACCGCAGTGGCCAGCTCAGGATTAATAATCATGGAAATTCCCAGTTTTTCTTTAATAAAGTTGATCTCCTGGCTGTAGAGGGGATTACGGACCCTGGCGATTGTCTGACAGTTCCCTGCCTTCTTTGCGATCAGACAGCAAAGAAGATTCAGCTCGTCCGCCCCCGTCACGGCAATCAGCAGGTCCGCCTTCTCCACACCGGCCTCAATCTGCACCTGTATACTGGCTCCGTTCCCAGCAAGCCCCATGATATCGCAGCTGTTGGTAATTTCCTGTACCTTCTGTTCCACGCTGTCGATAATGGTAATATTATGTCCCTCTGAACTAAGCTGCTCCGCAAGCGTTCTTCCCACTTTACCGCAGCCGATAATGATGATCTGCATACCGTGCAAACCTTCCCTTCCTGTTTCCTTTGTATTAAGATGCCATAAAGAAATTCATTTTCGCATTAAGATAGCATAAAGATTATACTCATTATAGCATTAGACCATTATTTTTCAATGAATAACATACATTTTACGGTCAAAGTGACCGAAAATTTACCATGGAAGGAGATTGGACTCCCACCTCTATAGGTGGTGTGTAAATAACAAATTCGTCTTGGCGGGAGCCTAGTCTCCTTCCAAGATAAAGCCTCCGGCGGATTGCAGAGCCGCACAGATGTATTATGTCATGCAAAGCATGACGTGCGGCTTGCAACAAGTACGCCGAGGCGTACTTGAAAGCAAAAAAGGCAGCATCTCCCGAATCTACGGAGATGCTGCCGGAAAACAGTAATGAACCTGTTAATTTATCGACTAACGGGGAATCTGATTAAATTTGTCAAATTCTGGATTGAATGCATAGAAGTTCTTGGAATCCAGTCTGCTCTGTACCAGACGCAGGGACTCGCCGAATCTCTGATAATGCACCAGCTCCCGCTCTCTTAAGAAGCGGATCGGATCACATACTTCCGGGTCATCTACAAGACGAAGAATGTTGTCATAAGTTGTTCTGGCCTTCTGTTCTGCAGCCAGATCTTCGTGCAGATCGGTGATGGCATCGCCTTTGGACTGGAATTCACATGCATTAAACGGAATTCCGCCTGCAGCCTGCGGCCATAATCCGGTGGTGTGGTCTACATAGTAATTGGCAAAACTGGTGCCTTTTATTTCTTCCGGTGTGAGATTCTTGGTCAGCTGATATACGATAGCGCTGATCATTTCCATATGAGCCAATTCCTCTGTACCAATGTCAGTCAGGACTCCTGCTACATCTCTGTACGGCATGGAGTAGCGCTGAGACAGATAACGCATGGAAGCTGCCAGCTCACCGTCCGGTCCGCCGAACTGGGAAATAATGACCTGGGCCATTTTCGGGTTTGTTTTTGTAATATTTACAGGGTACTGCAATTTTCTATCATAATTCCACATAAATCAGCACTCTCCTTCCCATGGCCATGGCTGGTCAATCCAGGCCCAGCCATTGCATACATCTACTTCTTTGGCGTGAAGAGGGCCGATTGTATTGTTATAATCCATCTGTGCCTGATTCAGAAGCTTCTGATACTCCTGATAACTGGCCAATGCTTCCGTATCATACGGATGCGTATCCAGATATAAGATGAGATCGTCCAGCATAAAGCTTAATTCGTGAACCATCTGCGCCATTGATTTATTTCCACATTCCATTACAGACAGCCTCCTCTCCTGGACGAACATCCCGGTCCCGCAAATTCAAAGGGGAACCGCAAGTCTTTAAACATAGTTCCATTATTCAGTGCCGCGTCAGGGTCAAAATTCGCGCAGTCATTCCATCTCTGCCATGGAACATATGCCATAGCCAGAGGCATGCCGTCTAATGGATCTGGTCTGCAGTTATTTCCTCCGGCAATAACCGGGCCGGGCCCTCCGTATAATGGTCTTGGCTGTATCGGACCTGGACAGGATGGCCCTGCCGGCATGTTATTACAGCCGCAGGATGGTTTTGCCGGTGCGGGATTGCCGCAGCCGCATGCCGGTTTTACCGGAGCAGGATTACCGCAGCCGCATGCCGGTCTGGCCGGAACAGGATCAGCACAGCCGCAGGATGGCTTCGCAGGCGCCGGGCTGCCGCAGCCGCAGGATGGAGCAACCGGTGTTTGTGGGTAACTTGGCAGGGGTGTAGGGCGGTGGCATCCGGTGTTTGAGCACGGATTGCAGCCGCCGCAGACATTGGCACAGCCACAGCCGCAATTTGCCCGGCCGCCGCGTCCCTGCTGCATTCTATTATTATAATCCATAACCTTTGAGACTCCTTTTTCTTTCTTGTACTAATAACATATGTACAAGAGAAAACGTGTGCGACAAATGCGTCCTTCCACTTTCTTCCATATGCTTATCTCAATATTCCGCTAACTCTTTATTTTTCTTATGCACCGGGGATATGATTAAATTTTTCCAGTATTGCGCATGATAGATAGAGATAGAAGAAAGAAGAAAGGATATAACAGCTATGGATTCAATTTGGGAACAGGAAACAATTCTTCCGCCGCGTAAGGCGCTGCCCGGTGACGTAACCGTACAAGCTGCGGTAATCGGAGCCGGAATGGCAGGTATCCTGACCGCCTGGTTTTTACAGCAAAAAGGGGTTGAAGTTATTGTCCTGGAGGGCAGTCGCATCGCTTCCGGGCAGACCTGTAAAACCACCGCCAAAATAACCTCACAGCATGGCGTTGTACTGCGGGATCTTGTGAAACGATATGGAGAAGAAAAAGCTGCTCTCTATGCCGCCGCCAACGAACGGGCTATCGCTGAATACCGCCGTATTATTACAGAAAATCATATCGCATGTGATTTTACGGAGTGCCCTTCCTACCTTTATTCTCTTGAGGATGAGGAAATGTTAAGAGAGGAAGCGGAACTTGCTGCCAAATTTCATATAAAGTCTGAATTTACTCATAAAACTTCCCTGCCGTTCTCTGTGAAAGGAGCGCTCCGTTATGAAAAGCAGGCCAGATTTCAGCCGCTTACATTCATCCGTGCGCTCAGTGACTCTCTGACTATTTATGAACATACACGGGTCATGGAAGTTAAGAAAAACGAAATCTATACCGATCATGGAACCGTCTTTGCGGACCATATCATTTTTGCCTCCCATTTTCCATTTATGAATACACCCGGATATTATTTCATGCGGATGCACCAGGAGCGGTCCTATGTTCTTGCACTTCGTTCCCCCTCAGAAGATGCCGCAAAACAAAAGAATCTGGATGGCATTTACTATGGCATTGACCAGAACGGTCTTTCCCTCAGACCTCACGAAGACTACATTCTTCTGGGAGGCGGAAATCACCGTACCGGTGAAAATTCGGAGGGCGGGAAATACGATATGCTCAGGAAAGCCGCGGCAGAGTATTTTCCCGGCTGGGAAGAAGAGACCTGCTGGTCGGCGCAGGACTGCATGACCGCCGACGGTCTGCCCTACATCGGTCCCTTCTCGGAATCGGCTCCAGGCTGGTATGTTGCTACCGGATTTGGCAAATGGGGCATGACCTCCTCTATGATCTCGGCAATGATTCTCTCAGATCTCATTACCGGAAAGGATAATAAATACGCTCCCGTCTTCTCTGTATCACGGCATACCTTTTCCGCATCAGCTAAAACACTGATGGAAGAAGGCCTCCAGGCCGCGAAGGGACTGACGAGAGAATTCCTGAAACCTCCGGAAAGTTCTTTTGTCGAGCTGGAAAACGGAGAAGGTAAAATTGTGGATTATAAAGGGCTTAAAGTGGGCGCCTACCGTGATAAGGACGGAACCCTCTTTCTGGTATCGACCCGCTGCCCCCATCTGGGCTGCCAGCTGGAATGGAATCCAGATGAACTGAGCTGGGACTGTCCGTGCCACGGTTCCCGCTTCAATTATAAAGGGCAGCTGCTTGACAATCCTGCACAGGAGGATATTACAGATGAAATACTATCAGGGAAATAAAAGAACCGGCTGTTATTTTGAAGGCTGGTACCTGAAACATCAGGCCTGCGGCTATACACTGGCGCTGATTCCATCCATCCATATTGATGAACAGGGCAGAAAATCCGCAAACCTCCAGGTTATTACCGATCAGTTTGCTGAAGCTATCCCATTTCCCCATGCCTCATTCCATGCCTCCGAGAACCAATTTCAGGTTCTTATGGGCAAGAACCGGTTTGGCGCGGACGGAATCAGCCTGGATATCCAGACTCCGGAACTAAACGTCACCGGTGTTCTCCGCTATGGGCCATTCACCCCTCTTTCCTATGATATTATGGGCCCATTTGGCAAACTCCCCGGTATGGAATGTAAACACGGCATTTTAAGCCTCTGTCATACATTAACAGGAACCCTTGTCATCAATGGAACCGCATATTGCTTCGACGGAGGAACCGGTTATATTGAAAAAGACTGGGGAAGCTCTTTTCCCTCCTCCTACCTGTGGACCCAGTGCAACTGGGATACCTTTGTCACCAATTCCATCATGTTATCCGTGGCGCGCATACCTTTGGGACGGGTATCCTTTACCGGCTGTATCTGCTCCATTTTATACAATGGCGTGCAGTATCGCCTTGCCACCTATCTGGGTGCCCGCATTCTTGCTGCCGGCCGTCAGGAGGCTGTAATCTGCCAGGGAAGCAGCCTGCTGCAAATCCAGGTTCCGCCCGGCAAGGGCCATCTGCTCCAGGCTCCTGTCCGCGGAACCATGGGACGGATGATACGTGAAAACCCTTCAGGCCCGGTCACCTACCGTTTCTTTCATAAGGGGCATCTGCTGTTTGATGAAACGCTGCCTTATGCCTCTTTTGAATATGTACCAGGCCGAAAATAAAGCCTGAAAAATACAAAAAACAAAGAATCCCATAAGCGGGATTCTCCACCAGCGGCGGGTTGCTCTGGCAACACGAGTCCTTTCCGCCGCAGTGCGATCCCCCGGAGGGTTTTTTATTACAGGGGAAAGTTTTGAGAACTTCTCCCTGTAATAAAAAAAGCCTGGCTGTCACAGCATTGTGACAGCCAGGCTTAAATATTAATTTCCACATTTTTTCTTTAATTCTGTGAAAAACGTTTCTTCATTCAACGGCAGTTCCACTGTCTCTCCGGTCCAGGAGGAAAGATACATGGCATTTGAAATCATGAGCTCGTTGATTCCCTCCATACCCTCTGCGATAAGAGGCGTTTGATGAAGGATGGAGGCAGCAAATGCATTCATCACACCAACGTGCTGCTCATTGTTCCCGTCAGTCTGAACCTCGGACTGCTCCCACCGCGGCATATCAAAGCCTCCTGCCGCATTCCGGCAGAAATCCCTCTCATTTTCCTCCAATTTCCAGAGACTCAGCCGGTCATCCTCGCAAACCAGCTTGCCCATCTCATAGGTCAGTTCCAGCCGGTTTGTGCCCGGCGCATCTCCGGTTGACGTGACAAAGACACCTGTGGCACCTCCCGGAAATTCCATATATGCAGTCACATCATCCTCCACCTCGATGGAATGCCATTTTCCCTCATGGCAAAATGCACGCACACGGCTTGGCATGCCGCAGATCCACTGGAGCAGGTCCAGCTGGTGAGGGCATTGATTTATCAGCACGCCTCCGCCTTCACCCTCCCAGGTAGCCCGCCACGTACCGGAATTATAATATGCCTGCGGGCGATACCAGTCCGTAATAATCCAGTTCACCCGTTTCAGCTTACCCAGACTTCCGCTCTCTGTGAGCTCCTTGATTCTCCGGTAGACACAGTTGGTTCTCTGGTTAAATAACATTCCAAATACCCTTCCGCTTTCTTCCGCTGCCCGGTTCATCTGACGTACCTGTTTTGTATACACGCCGGCCGGCTTATCACAGAGCACATGAAGCCCCTTTTGAAATGCTTTTATGGCCATCTCACAGTGCAGATAATGTGGGACTGCTATCAGAACACTGTCACAGGCCCCGCTGTCCATCAAAGCATCTGCAGACTGAAAGATCTGAACTCCTGCCTGCGCAAATTGTTCTATCTTTGTTTGCCGCTGTGGATCGCGGCTTGCCGTTGCGGCCGTGAGTTCAATCTCCGGCGTCTCCTGAGAGAGGGCCATTCCAGCATATTTCATGCCCATCGTACCCATTCCCAATATGCCCAGTCTAATCTTATCCATTTATTCTGCCTTTACTTTCTTACCGGTTATAGGTAAAACGGCTTCCTACGGGAAGATTGTTCCAGATCTGATCCAGATTCTCCAGTACATCTTTTGAAAGCCCTGTACCGTTTAATGCCTCCAGATTCTGTTCCAAATGCCCGAACTTGCTGGCCCCTATGATCACAGAAGTAATATAGTCCTGCGCTTTGCACCATTTCAACGCCAGTTCGGCCATAGGCATGCCCGCCGATTCAGCTATCGCCCGTATCTTTTCAACTGCATTAAAATTAGTTTCATTCCAGTACCGGTCACGGTATCCCGCATTGATGCTGAATCTGGTGTTATCACCATAGCTGTCTATCTTATGTTTCCCGGTCAGAAGCCCGCCGGCCAGAGGATTATAGACGACCATGTCCATATTGTGCTGTCTCAGACAGGGCACCAGCTCGCTCTCCACACCGCGGGTCAGGATATTGCAGACATTTTCAGTAATTACAGGCGCACAACCGTTGATCTTATCACAAGCGCGCAGGGCATCTACAATTTGCCAGGACGCATGATTGCTCATCCCCACATAGCGCACCTTTCCCGCTCGTACCAGATCAGTCATCACACCCATTGTCTCTTCCATAGGAGTATGTACATCAGGAAAATGACAATAATAAATGTCCAGAAAATCGGTATCCAGCCGCTTTAACGTTTCATCAACTGAATACAGAATATGCCTGCGGCTTAACCCGCCTGCATTCGGTCCCGGCACGGTATCCCTGCACACCTTACTGGCCAGTATCACCTCATGCCGCCTTCCCTTTATCGCTTTTCCCGTAATCACTTCACTCCGGCCTTCCGTATAGGAATCCGCAGTATCCACAAAGTTCACACCCTGATCCATCGCATAGTGAACCATACGGACGGCGTCGGCTTCTTCCGTCTGTCCGCCGAAGGTCATCGCCCCCAGACATACTCTGGAAACCATCAGTCCGGTTCCCTTCATTCTTACATAATCCACTTTCATACACCTCCCGGTTTGTTCCGTCTTCAGTCAGAATAATGATACTACCTGTTCTGTTTTTCTGTCAACATGGCAGTCCTTCCCCTATTCAGCGTGTATGATTTCATATCCCTTTTCCGAATCCCGCAGGATAAAGGACGCCTTATCCCCTTCCTTAAGCGTGAAAGCATCCTCCTGAGCATAGCAGTCATATTCCGCACCTGCGGTATCCCGTATTATCACCGACCAGCCGTCCTCCTTTTTCTCCATCGATACTATCTCACCGGTTATTTCCAGTTCCATTACGATTCCTCTGCCTTCCGGTTCCAGGGAGAATGCGGCGGGTTCTGGTACTTCTTCCTGTTTCAGCCGGCTTCCCGTTCCTGTTATCAGAACAACCATTAAAAGCAGGCAGGCAGCAGGTACTGCGATTCTTCGAAAACGCAAAAACGGATTGCCAGCGGCAGTTTCCTGTTTCCGTTCGGCTTTCTCATAGATGCCCCGTATAAATTCTCTGTCACTTTTCATACGTATACCCCTCCCGCTGCAAAATTTCCGCCAGTTTTTTCCTGGCCCGATGTACTCCTACTTTAACCTGTGGCATTGATTTATGTAATATTGCCGCGATTTCCTTATAAGGCAGTTCTTCCAGATCGGCCAGAGTAAGAATAACCCGGTAATCCTCTTTCAGCTTTCCCAGTGCGCTGTGTACCAGCTGCTTTTCCTCTTCCCGAATCAGCTTCTTCCCCAGCCATTCTTCCCAGTCCGGGTCCGGCTGGCCGATCCATTCTTCCGGAGATATCCTGCCATATCTGCGGCAGTGATCCACCGCTTTATTGCGTCCGATGGCAAATAAATACGTCTTAAAATTCATCTCCGGCCGAATACGCTCTTTATGGAGCAGCAGTTCTACGAAGGTATCCTGGGCCAGATCCTCGGCCTCGTACAGATCCTTTACATAGCGGTTAATAAAATAAATCAGATTATTCTTATAGCGCAGCACCAGCCGTTCAAAGGCGCTCTGATCGCCGGCCTGAAACGCTCTCACATCTTTTGTATCTTCTGTCATACCTGTTCTCTCCACGGGATAAACATTATTCGTTCCCGACATTATATAACTGAAACGGGAGATGGCCCCACCCGTTTGGTTTCGATTTTCAGTATAACAGGTAATGCATGATTACGGCAAGCTGATGTGGAGGACAAGTGCACACTCGCTCTTGGCTCAAGCTACGCAAATACTTCGTATTTGCTCGCTTGGCGGCTTCGCCGACCACCCCGCAGCGCACACTCGCTCTTTACTTACTTGTGCCGGGCTCAAGCTACGCAAATACTTCGTATTTGCTCGCTTGGCGGCTTCGCCGCATAAAAAGAAAGTCAGGCATTTGGCTTGGTGAGCAAGCTCACCCACCAAATACCTGATTTCTTTTTGCCCGGCTCGTTATTCAAAGTAACTGTTTATGATGTCCACTCCGATTTTGTTTTCTGTTTTGGCTGCTTCCAGGATTGCTTCTTCTCCTTCTTCATCGTTTTCCATGGAGTATGAGCCCAGCATTACGAAGAAGACATAGTCCCCATGACGCACTACCTCTGAGGCTTTTACCTTAACCTGATTCATCGGATACTGCATGGAATCGTTGATCTGTCTGTCCCGGTAGTCATTTAATGCTTTCTCTACATCATCTGCTTTGCCTTCAGCTGCTTTTACCGCTATAAACTGATCGACGTGAGCGCTGATCATTGGTCCTTCTGCTACGATTTCATCATACATGTCTTTTTTCAACCCGAACAGTGACTCCAGCATTGACTCATCATATTCCATGGAGGGAATATAATCCTCTCCATAAGCGCTCTTTATTTCATCGTGAATTTCGCTTAAACTGACTTCCTTTACAGGGGGTTTATCTTCCCTCTGTTTACATCCTGCCAGCGACATCATCATTACTGCCGCCAACAGCACACATAATAATTTCTTCATTGTTCTGCCCATTAACTGCATGGCCTCCTTCTTTGTTTTCTTTACAGAGCTTCCTGTTCTTTCCTGTACGAAATGGATGCTCTCTACTTATGATTCGTTCCAAATTAAAAAAGGTTACACATTTAGCGTAACCTTTTTTCTCAGCGTATATTCAGGCACAGGAAAAGCAGCCTCTTTTCCTATTTCATTCTTACTTCCATGTATCCTTTGATGGCATCCACACATTTGTCAAAGCCCAGCTTGCTGCTGTCCAGACACAGATCATAATTTTTTGCGTTCAGCCAGTCATGGCCGGTATAGTATTTATAATAGTCGGCCCGGTATTTATCTACCTTCTGAACAAATTTTTCCATCTCGTGAGGCGTTCTTCCATGACGCTCTGCCGCCATCTCCAGGCAAAAATCCTTAGGCGCATGGACAAACACACTGATCACATTGGGCCGGTCTTTCAGGATAAAATCGGCACAGCGTCCGATTACCACAAAAGATTCCCGCTCCGCCAGTTCTTTTAAGACCTTTGCCTGATAATTAAACAGGTTATCATTGGAGACAAAGTTTTCACTTTCCGGTGAAATCAGATCACCGCTGTATACATTCCCGACCAGTTTGGAGAAAAATCCGGCCTTCAGCTTTTCATCTACCTGAGCAAACAGCTTCTCATTGATGCCGCTGTCCTCCGACGCCATCTTCAGTATCTCCCTCTCATAACAGGGAATTCCCAGATCTTGTGCCAGCATACGTCCAACCGTTTTTCCACCGCTGCCGTACTGTCTGGCAATCGTAATGACTACTTTTTCCATAGGGTCGCCTCCTATTCGCCTAAATAGGCCTGTTTTATGGATTCATTGTTCATCAGCATGTCTGCGTCGCCGTCCAGCACAATACGGCCTGTTTCCAGCACGTATGCACGATTTGCAATGGCCAGTGCCTTCTTTGCGTTCTGCTCTACCAACAGAACCGTCGTTCCGCTCTCGCTGATTTCTTTTATTATATCAAATATTTCCTGTACCAGAATAGGAGAAAGGCCCATCGACGGCTCATCCATCAGAATAATCTTCGGCTCGGACATCAGCGCACGGCCCATCGCCAGCATCTGCTGTTCTCCTCCGGAGAGTGTTCCCGCCAGCTGTGTTTTTCTCTCTTTCAGTCTGGGGAAACGGTCATAGACCATATTCAGCTTTTCTTCTATCTTGCCCTTATCTTTTATCGTGTAAGCGCCCAGACGGAGATTTTCATATACCGTCAGCTCGGAAAAAACTCTTCTGCCTTCGGGCACATGGGCCATTCCCATTCCAACCAGCTTATGGCCGGGGGTTTTGGTAAGATCCTTTCCCTCAAACTCGATCCTGCCCGATCTGGCATTCACCAGCCTGGTGATCGTATGGAGGATAGTCGTCTTTCCGGCGCCGTTGGCACCGATCAGTGCGATGATCTCACCTTCATTTACCTCGAAAGAAATACTTTTGATGGCCTGGATTACTCCATAGTATACTTGTAAATCCGTAACTTTTAACATAGACATCCGGCTCACCCCCTACTCTCCCAGATATGCGGTGATAACCTTCGGGTCATTCAGCACCACATCCGGGGTTCCATTTGTCAGCTCCGTACCAAAGTTCAGTACATATAAGTATTCACAGATACCGGCTACCAGCCGCATATCGTGCTCAATCAGCAATATTGTCACATTAAATTTCTTCCTGATCAGCTGAATCGTATGCATCAGCTCCTGCGTTTCATTGGGATTCATGCCCGCAGCCGGCTCGTCCAGAAGCAGCAGCTTGGGATTTGTGGCAAGCGCTCTGGAAATCTCCAGCTTTCTCTGCTTTCCATAAGGAAGATTGGACGCCATATAATCGGCCTGTCCGTCCAGATCAAATACCTTTAAAATTTCCATTGCGCGCTCATTCATCTCTTTTTCCTTCCGGAAAAAGTCGGGAAGACGCAGAAAGCTTTTATCCAGCCCATACCGGATCTCATCGTGAAGCGCAACCTTCACATTGTCCAGCACAGACATTTTTGAAAATAATCTGATATTCTGAAACGTACGCGCGATTCCTTCATGACAGATTTCCGCAGGCCGTTTCCCCACCAGATTTTTGCCGTCCAGCAGAAACATACCGTCGGTCGGCTGATAGACTCCGGTCAGAAGGTTGAAGGCTGTGGTCTTTCCCGCTCCGTTAGGCCCGATCAATCCATAGAGGCCGCCCTCTTCAATTGTCATATTCAGGTTGTCAACCGCACGCAGACCGCCGAAGGATATTCCCAGATTCTTAACTTCCAATAACGCCATAATCAGCTCTCCTCCTGTTCTGCCTTCTGGGCCATTTTCAAATTCTTCCGCTCCAGAATTCTGGTTTTTAAGCGTGAATTATTAAACAGCATCATGGCAATCAGGACAACCGCATACAAAAGCATACGATAGTCGTCCGCACTTCTTAAAAGCTCCGGAAGAATCGTCAGGATTACAGCAGCTATAATGGAACCCTTAATGCTTCCCATACCGCCCAGCACCACGATTACCAGGATTTCAATAGACTTATTATAATCAAAGTTAGTCGGTTTGATGATACTGACATTATGTGCATAGATGACGCCGGCAATTCCGGCGAAAAATGCGGAAATGGAGAATGCCAGAACTTTATATTTACTTACCGGGATACCTACTGCTTCCGCGGCAATATAATTGTCACGGATGGAAGTGATTGCACGTCCATGTCTGGACTTCACCAGATTGGCGATCAGCACCACACAGATAACCGTAATAAGAAAAACAAGCGTAAAGCTCTTATAAGTCGCATAGGTTGGAATTTTATTTAACCCCTTGGCTCCCTGGGTAATTCCGATTACATTGATAATAGACTTGATAATCTCACCAAAAGCCAGAGTTACAATCGCCAGATAGTCCCCCCTCAGACGCAGAACCGGAATACCGATGAGCACGCCGAATACAGCGGCCACTATACCGCCGATCAGAATCGCCAGGATAAATTCCAATACACTTGGAAGTCCTGCATAGATACTGAACAGAGCCCCCGCATAGGCGCCGATGGACATAAAGCCCGCGTGGCCTAACGTCAGCTCACCCAGGAAACCTGTAGTCAGGTTGAGGGAAACCGCCAGTATAATATTGACACAAACCGGCGTAATCAGAGACATCATCTGCCGATTCAGCCATCCGAACTGTACCGCCATCATAACAAGGGCGTAAACCAGCAGAACGACAGCAATCGTGACGATATGTCTGCTTAAATTTCTTCTTTTTGTATTTTTCTCCTTCTTCATCTGTCTCACCTACACTTTCTCCGTTTTCTTTCTGCCCAACAGTCCGGATGGTTTTACCAGAAGTACGATAACCAGCACGCCGAACACAATAGCATCAGAAACTTTTGTAGAAATATATGCCTTAGACAGACTTTCAATCAGGCCCAGCACGATACCGCCAAGCATAGCGCCCGGCACACTCCCGATTCCGCCCAGAACCGCGGCAACAAAAGCCTTGATGCCCGGCAGAGCGCCCATGGTCGGCTGCAGCGATTCATACTGGCAGATAAACAGGATACCTGCTACTGCCGCCAGTCCGGAACCGATGGCAAACGTAAGAGAGATCGTCCCGTTTACATTAATACCCATCAGTTCTGCCGCTCCCTTATCCTCCGATACGGCACGCATCGCACTGCCTGCTTTTGTCTTATTGATAAACCAGGTCAGCAGGATCATGGCAACCGCTGTTACTACAAGCGTTACAATCGTAAGGCCGGAGACACTCAGGCTTCCCAGCGTAACAGATGGCACATTAATAATTGTTGCAAATGGTATGGGGGTCGCCCCGAAAATCAGCAGAGACGCACTCTGCAGGAAGAAACTCATACCGATTGCGGTAATCAGCACCGCCAGTGACGGAGCCTTCCGCAGGGGCTTGTATGCAATTCGTTCAATCGTAATACCCAAAATTGAACATGTTGCGATTGTCAGGACAATTGCCAAAGGAATCGGCAGTCCGAGAACCGCAGAAAAAATATAGAGTGCATATGCACCGACCATAATAATATCGCCGTGAGCAAAGTTGATCATTTTTGCAATACCATATACCATGGTATACCCCAATGCAATCAACGCGTAGATACTTCCTGTGCGCAGTCCGTTCAATATCTGGGCCAGGAAATTCATGATAAACTCCATTTTTCCACCTCTTTTGTTCTGTTTACTTAAAACCGCGGCGCCGCCGCGGCGTTATCTTTCCCACTTCACACTGTTTTACGGCTATACTTTAATATTTTAATATAATGTAGTGTATTGTGCAAGACAAAATTTGTACCGAGAGCCGAAAACCGCGGCTTTCCCGAAGATTAACGGGGCTCCCCTGACCGGAGGTACCTGTTTGGAAATCGTCTTTATTCTCTTACATTGAAAAAGCGGACAGAACGAATTCTGTCCGCTTTTAAGATCCGTACGATCATGTACTATTACTGAGCCAGGGAAGTATAGGCTCCGTCTACGATTTTAATAAAGGTTGCCGCTTTGTTCGGCTCGCCTTCCGGTGTAAAGGAAAGTCCCTTGCCGGTCAGACCGTCGATGGAGATTTCCGGCATCGCAGCGATCAGATCTGCGCCTTCAATGCTGCCTGCTTTTTCCATTGCCGCCTTGATAACATAAACACAGTCATAACCGTCTGCCGCAAACTGATCCGGTGTTGCATTATATGCTGCCTGATATTTCTCTACGAAAGATTTTACAAGCGGATCTTCATCTGCTGCAAAGAACGGGCTCAGGAAGATTGCGCCTTCTACCGTACTTGTATCAGTTACGGTTCCTAAAACGCCGTCCCAGCCGTCACCGCCCAGGAACTGTGTTTCAATACCAAGCTCTTTTGCCTGTTTTGTAATGTAAGTAGCTGCCTGATAATAATATGGAACAAAAATACATTCTGCATTTGTCTTTTTAATCTTGGTAAGCTGTGTTGTAAAGTCAACATCTTCTACACCAAATACTTCGTTCGCGAGAACCTTGCCGCCTTTTGCTTCGAACTCTTCAACAAAAGCTTCCATCATACCGCTGCTGTAGTCCTCTGCATTGGTGTAAAGAACAGCCGCTGTCTTTAAGCCCAGTGTATCATAAGCGAAATCAGCCATGGTAATTCCCTGAAGGGGATCGGTAAAGCAGAGACGGAAGCTGTTTTCATGCTCTGTAACTGCTGCTGCGGATGCTGAAGGTGTCAGCTGCAGAATACCGTCTGCATAGGAGCTGTCGATCACTGCCAGGCAGGCCCCTGTTGTTACAGTACCCATGAATGCGTTCATACCGGCATCCATCAGGGTATTATATGCAGTAATAGCCTTGTCCTCAGTTGCTTCATCGTCTTCCATCTGTAATTTCAAAGTATAAGTCTTATCTCCTACTTTTACACCGCCCGCTTCATTGATCTCATTGATTGCAACTTCAGCGCCCTGTTTTACAGAGATGCCGTAAGAAGATGCCTGGCCGGTTAACGGTCCGCTGGAACCAATCAGGAATACATTCTCGCCGTCGGCTGCACCATCAGCAGCATCAGAGCCCTGATCGTCAGCAGCGTCATTGCCGTCATTGGCTGACGGAGTATCATTTTCTTTTCCCTCTTCCTCTTTGGAACAGCCGGTCATGCTGGATACAGCAAGAACCAGGACCAAAAGAAGAGCCATGATTTTCTTTACGCTTTTCATTTCTTCTTCCTCCTACAAAATACTAGCTGTTAGATATTTTCCTAACCGATATTACTCTATTACTTTATAAATGTCAAGCGTCAAAGAGCGCCGTTTTCCAGTTTTTAGCGCTTTGCCGGCCTTGAAAACGAAGGAAAAAGCAGTCTCTGCAGAACATACTGACTATATAATAAGGAAGAAACTACGCTGCCGGAATAGCATATTTTCGTTTTGTGCAGCCCCTTCTCTGTCTTGTAAAATAGCCGGACGGCGTTTAAAATAGTATTAAAAGCAGATCACAGTCAAAAGGAAGATGCGGCGGGAAGGTGTGGGTACACAGATGAACGACATAAAGCAGTCAGCCCTGAATATGCGGGAACAGCTGATAAAGGACCGGCGGTATTTTCATAAGAATCCGGAGCTCAGCAGAGAAGAAAGACAGACATCGGAATATATACGCTCCAGTCTAAATGTAGAGGGAATTCCCTGGACTCAGGTATGTGAAACAGGAGTCAAGGGTCTGATCCGGGGATCTGCCCCCGGAAAGACGATCTTGCTGAGGGCAGATATGGACGCACTGCCGGTTCAGGAGGCTTCCTCTTTTCGTTTTGCTTCGTGCCGTCCGGGTGTGATGCATGCCTGCGGGCACGATGCACATATGTCGATGCTTCTTGGGGCAGGACGAATCTTGAATCATAGAAAGGATCGTCTGCATGGAAATGTTGTACTCTGTTTCCAGCCGGCGGAGGAAGGCAAAGGCGGAGGCCGCCAGATCGTGCAGGAAGGTATTTTAAAGCATCCCTCCGTTGACTATGCCGTTGCCCTGCATGTAGATCCTACTCACAAAGCAGGTTGTATTACTCTGGAAGACGGGCCTGTTACGGCCAATCCTGATTTTTTCACTATAACAGTTACCGGTCAGGGCGGTCATGGTGCTTTCCCCGAGAAGT
The DNA here is from genome assembly GCF_032380675.1 of Anaerolentibacter hominis. NCBI lineage: Bacteria > Bacillati > Bacillota > Clostridia > Lachnospirales > Lachnospiraceae > Anaerolentibacter > Anaerolentibacter hominis. The sequence goes on along the minus strand of NZ_JAWDIX010000001.1, from coordinate 353,839 downwards.
CCCGTGACCCGCTTCTCCCTGCGGTAAAAATATATGAGCGTATCCGGGCGCTTCATTCTGTCGCTCCGGCCGGTGAAAAAGCCGTGGTACAGCTCTGTTCCATCAGGGGCGGCAGCGCTCCGGCCGTAATTCCGGATTCTGTCATTATACAGGGTACTGTACGCACGCAGACGTCGGCAGCCAGAACCTTAATCTGGGATGGCATCGACCGGATTCTGCTGGAAGCAGATGCCGCATATCCGGTATCCTTCGCTCTGGAATACTGGAGCGGCGGTTTTGCTGTCTATAACAATCCCTTATATTCCGAACTTGCCCGCAGGAGCATCAGGAGAGATTTCACGTTTACCACAGCCGGGGACCTGAAGATGATCGGGGATGATTTTTGCTATTTCAGTGAGCAGGTACCCGCCAGCTATCTCTTTTTAGGCTGTGCTCCTGAGGGAAGCGCGCCTTATTTCTCACTCCACAGCCCTGCATTTGCGCTGGAAGAAGATATTCTTCCGATGGGGGCCTATGCGCTGGCTAAAATTGCGCTTGACTTTCTGTCCGATCCCTCCTATAAGAAGAAAGGCTAGCTAGTTCTCTGCAAGCTTTTCTTTTTGTTCTCTTCTCACTCCCTGTGGAGCTTCACGGAGGGTCTTATAGGTGTGTATAATCGCGGCCAGCGAGATAAAGAAGGTCAGAATATCCGCGGCTGGCATGGAATAAAGGACGCCGTCCAGACCAAAGAATACCGGAAGTACCAGGGCAAATCCTACCCCAAAGACGACCTCCCTGATCATAGAGAGCAGCGTGGAAAGCAGAGCTTTTCCCAAGGATTGCAGATAAATAAAAGCTGCTTTATTGATGCAGGCCAGAATCAGCATGCAAAGATAGATCCGGAATGCTTTTATAGCAAATTGTGTGTAATAAACGCTTTCATTTGCCGCACCGAACACCCGGATCAGCTGTCCCGGCAGTACCTCCGCTATAAACAGAGAAACTGCCCCCACACAGGCTTCCGCGGTAAGCAGATAGGTAAACAGCTTTTTGGCCCTGTCATTTCGTCCGGCGCCGATATTATAACCTACGATTGGGATGCAGCCGGCAGCCATACCAACGACCGCGGAAATAACAATCTGAAAGAATTTCATTACGATTCCCACTACTGCCATAGGAATCTGTGCGTACGCATCCTGGCCGAACACGGGATCTGCGGCGCCATATTTCCGTATCATATTATTGATAGCAGCCATCGCGGCAACCAGAGAAATCTGGGATAAGAAGCTGCATATACCCAACGGAATAAACCGGCATACAATTCTTCTGTTCAGTTTAAAACTCTTCTTCTGCAGTTTTACCGCCTTCATATGAAAGAGATACCATACAGCAAGTACGGCAGTTAAAACCTGACCGATCACAGTCGCCACTGCCGCGCCCATCATACCCCAGCGGAAGACAAAAATAAAGATCGGGTCCAGGATCACATTGGTGAGGGCTCCTGCCAGTGTGGAAAACATGGCAAATTTAGGGCTGCCGTCAGAACGGATCACAGGATTCATAGCCTGACCAAACATATAGAACGGAATACCCATTGAAATATACGTGAAATATTCTTTCGACTGAATCCAGGTTTCCTCATTCACACGCCCTCCGAACGCAGACAGCAGTTGATTCTGAAACAAAAAATAGAAAGCGGTAAGCGCCAGTCCGGCGATAACACACAGCAGAATCGAATTGCCGATGCTGATATGGGCATCTTCTTGATTTTTAGCCCCCAGGCTGATGCTGACAAAGGCACAGCAGCCGTCTCCAATCATTACAGCCGCTGCCAGAGAGACCACCGTCAGTGGAAAGACTACTGTATTTGCCGCATTTCCATAGGAACCCAGATAAGACGCATTGGCAATAAAAATTTGATCCACAATATTATACAGCGCCGCCACAAGAAGAGAAATAATACAGGGAATTGCATATTTTCTCATCAATGTGCCAAGTTTTTCCTGTTCCAGAAAGGCATTGGTGTTTGTTTCATTCATGAAAAGAACCTCCTTAAATACATCTTGTCATTTTTGGACAAAAGAAAAAGCGCGGGTACCGGAAAGCTGGATTTATGCCCCGGGCCACACGCTTGAAAAATAGTTTTGTTTCACAGGATTTGTGTCCCAAATGAAACAAAGAGCGTGTGACAATCAACTGGATTTACGCAGTTAAGCCACACGCTGTGGATTTAAGTATAAAGGATCGAACCGGAAATTTCAAGGGCAATTTTGCAGAACAAAGCGGGCAAACCCACATCAATTCCCCGTGCACATCAAAGCTTTTTGTTATGTAAAGAACGTTATTTCCTATATCACAAAAAAGGGACAGAATCAGACTGACTCCGCCCCGGATCTACTATCTCTACGGCAGTTCCACGATAAAACGGCTTCCTCTGCCGGGCTCGCTTTCTGCCAGAATCTGGCCGCCGCTCAGATCAACGATTCGTTTGGCGATCGAAAGCCCCAGCCCGATACCACCGTCCGTTCCTGCCTGGTCTTTCTGATAAAAACGGTCAAAAATATGTTTTCTGGTATTTTCATCCATACCGCAGCCATGGTCCTCCACGATAATCCGCGCTCCGCCGCCGTGATGTTCCAAGAAAATCCTTATTATGCTTTTCTCCGGAGAAAACTTGATCGCATTTCCGATAATATTGATCCACACCTGCATCAGGCTCTCGCTTTTCCCAGTATATTCCACCGATTCCAGTTCCACTTCGAACGTTATTTTCTTTCTGGACCACTGCCGTTCCAGGATCACAATCGTCTTTCTCAGCTGTTCATCCAGATAAAAACTTTCACTTTTCTCGATCCGCTCCATATTCTCCAGACGGGATAAATTCAGGATATTCGTGGCCAGCTCCGAGAGGCGGTTGGATTCATCCAGAATAATCCCCAGATATTCCTGTTTATCCTCCTCCGGGATGCCGCCATTTTGGAGAATAGTGGCAAAACCCTTGATTGCGGATATCGGAGTCTTAAACTCATGGGACATGCTGTCCAGAAAATCCTTCTGCATATATTCCGTCTGTTTCAGCTCGCTCGCCATATGGTTAAACCGCCTGGTCAGGCGGGCCATCTCGTCCTGCCCGTCATTCTCGATGTATACGTCGAAGTCGCCTTCCGCAATCTTATTTGCCGCAACCGCCAGCTCCGCCACCGGTTTTGTCACCTTCCGCACGGTAAAAATAATCGCCAGGGCACAGGCGCCAAAACTTACCGTCAGGCTCCAGAATACCGCCTTCATCCCGCTTTCAATCATCATAATATAACTTTCGGTGGGATAAATTGCATACTGGCTGCCTGTTTTTGCCGCTATCACCCAGTTCTTGCTCCGTCCGCTCAGAGAGATCAGTCTCCCGGTCCGGTTTAATTCCTCTTTCTGTTCCAGGGTCAGATTCAGGCCGTCCAGTTCTTCTTCTGTCATAAAATGAATCCGGTACCCCAGTTTTCCCAGCTGTTCCATTTCCAGGCGGGACAAATTCATCGACTGCAGGTTGTCAATCGCGGCTGTAAACCGCTCTTCCAGAGAATGCACCAGCCAGCGGGAACCCAGCGGAAGAAAAATGCAGAAAACAATCACGTCAATAATCAAAACCGCCAGGCACATGGGAAGGATCAGTTTTCCCTTGATTGAATTTTTAAACTGCCACATCGCTTTTTTCACCGGTAGACCTCCGCTTTGTAGCCCACACCCCGGACAGTGACAATGGAAAACTCCGGAACGTCCTGGAATTTATCCCGCAGTCTGCTGATATGGACATTCACCGTCTGCTCTTCACTTTCGATATCATAACCCCAGATTTCGTCCATCAGCTGCATTCTGGTAAAGATTTTTCCAGGGTAAGACAATAGCTTTGCCAGCAGCAGAAATTCTTTCTGAGGCAATACCACTGCCCTGTTCTCCCGGGTAACCGTCAGCGTATCTTCATCCAGCGTCACCGCCCCGATGGTCAGCCGGTTTTCATTTACAATATTGGACCGGCGCAGCAGAGCACGGATACGCATCAGCATTTCTTCCAGATCTATGGGTTTTACCATATAATCATCCGTACCGATGCGAAATCCCTTTATGATATCCTCCCTGGAATCTTTGGCTGTCATAATCAGGATCGGAAGCGTATAGTGATTCTCCCGCAGCTGGCTGATCAGTTCAAAGCCGTCCATCTCCGGCATCATAATATCGCATACCGCCAGATCCACCATCACATGCTCAAATATTTCCAGCGCCTCTTTTCCATTGCGGGCACAGAAGGTTTCAAAGCCATTCTGTTTCAGATAAACCTGAACCATTTTTCTCAGATGGTCGTTATCCTCAATAATCAGTATTTTAATCATATCAATACCATACCTTTTCCCGTTCCGGGGCGCTCCCAAAGCGGGAATACTTGTATTTATACTACAGCTCCTGGAGTTCCTCTGTACGAACCGGCTTCTCTCTGTGGAACAGGTCGTAAATACAGGGCACTACAAAGAGGGTCAGCAGGGTTCCATAGAGCAGGCCTCCGATTGTGACAACCGCCATCGGCTGTGTCATATCGGCTCCCATACCAAAACCGGCCGCCATAGTGGACAGGCCCAGTATTGTGGTAAGCGCTGTCATGACGATCGGACGCAGCCGCGTTTTTCCGGCCTCCACGATAGCTTCCGCCTTGCTCATACCGTCTCTGCGAAGCTGATTGATATAATCCACCAGCACAATTCCGTTATTCACAATAATACCGGAGAGCATAACAAATCCGATCATGGCAACCACACTCACCTCGCTGCCGGTAAAGAAAAGTCCGAATAATCCGCCCGTAAAGGCCAGAGGAATGGTAAACATAATGATAAACGGTGAGAGCAGGGACTGGAACTGGGCAACCATGATCAGGTACATGAAGGCCAGCGCAAGGGCAAGCATCTTAAATACCTGTACCATGGCATCATTGATCGTGGTATCTTCACCCGCCATCTCGGCCGTATAGCCTTCCGGCAGATCATACTCCCTGATGGCTTTCTCCACCTCACTGCCTACAAGTCCGACATTGTATCCCTTGTCAATGGATGCTGTTACGGTAATGTACCGGGACTGATTGTCTCTTTTGATGGAGTTCATGCTGGCTGTATCCACAAAATCCACGATGTCGGCAAGCTCGATTTCTTCTTTTTCCCCGTCTGCATTTGTGACCGGAATCGTCATCTCTCTGATATCCTTCCGGGTCATCTTCTCTACTTCACTGTCACTTATGATAACATCATAATCTGTGACATCGGTTGCTATTGTTGTCGCTTTGGTCTCCTCGGCAAGTTTGGCATTGATCAGCTGGAATACCTGGGCGACCGTCAAATTATACGCACTGGCTTTCTCCTTATCTACAACCACCCGCAGTTCGTCCGTCGTCTCGTCAATGCCGTCCGATACCCCGGCCGTTCCTTTGACTTCTCCGACTTTAACCGCCAAATCCTTAGCGATCATCTGAAGTTTATCCAGGTCTCTTCCTTTTATCTGTATTGCCAGACCCTTGCTGCCCAGAGCGCTCATATCCATCATCTGGGTATTTGTCTTAATATCGCAGTTCAGATCTCCGGTCCTGTTTTCAATCTCTTCCACCAGTTCGTTATTAGTCAGCGTTTTATCTTCACTCAATATCAGATACATCGTCACACTGCTGCCGGAGCCGGAACCCATACCCATCATTCCGCCTCCGCCGGCCATTGCTCCGATCGCTTCAATATCGGACAGGTCAGATAGCCGTTCTATGACCGTATCGGACATTGCACCCAGTTCCTGCAGGTCAGCATCTTCCATGGATACCGTAACGGTGACCTGCGTACTCTCCATCTCCGGCATCATGGATGTTCCCCTGGACACTGCGCAGAAAGCGCTCACCGCCAGCAGGATAAGAGAACCCAGAATAACAATAACCTTATGCCGCAGCGCCAGGGCAATCATCCTCCCGACAAACTCTTTGACACGGTCCATTGCCCCGGATTTTCTGACCTTTTCTTTTGTCAGCATACCTGCCGCCATTGCAGGTACCAGGGTCATCGCCACAATCAGGCTGGCAAGCAGAGAATAGGCAATGGTCAGGCCCATATCCACAAACAGCTGTCTGGTCAGGCCTGTGGTAAATACGATCGGCAGAAATACAGATACCGTCGTGAGCGTAGATGCCATAATGGCGCCTCCCACCTGGGACGCCCCTTCGATCGCTGCCTTCTTAATCGGTACTCCATCATTTCTCATACGGTAGATATTCTCAATCACCACAATCGAGTTGTCCACCAGCATGCCCACGCCCAGGGCCAGGCCGGAAAGCGAAATAATATTCAGCGTCACACCGCTGAAATACATCAGTACAACAGCAGACAGCAGACTGATCGGTATAGAGCAGGCGATAATCAGGGTCGGCTTAATATCCCTCAGGAACAGGAATAAAATAAGAATCGCCAGGATTCCGCCGAAGACCAGGTTCTGCAGTACGGAGTTAACTACCATATCAATATAGATGCCCTGATCCATAAGGACTGTAATATGGAGGGAATCATCTTTTTCCATCAGCTCCTGAATTTTATCATTCACCCTCTCGGAGACATCCCCCGTGGAATAACCGGTCTGTTTCTCCATCGTCAGAATCAGGCCGGGGTTGCCATTTATTTTGGCATACACTTCATCCGCGTTGTCTGTCATCAGCACATCCGCCACATCCGAGACACGGATCGGTTCCATATCTTCGATTCCCATGCTGACCGGGTCCAGAAGGACCAGATCAGCCAGATCCTTCTCGTCCGCCAGCTTATTCCCCACACGGACCATAATATCCACGTTATCTTCTGTTACAGTACCTGCGGGCATAGAAAAGTTCTGTGCGCTCAGAATTCCTTTCACCATATCCGTGGTTATAATATTGTCAAGAGACATCTGATCATAGGCATCTTCTTTGCTTTTCTCTAATTCATCCTTGGCCGAATCCAGTTCTTTTTGCCCGGTCGCAAGCTGCTGATCGGCCAAATCCAGCTTTGCCAGGCCGGTACTGATCTGGATGGAGGTCAATGCTCCATTTTTACTCAGTTCAGCCAGAGCCGACGCCACATCGCTCTTACCGCTCTCAATCTTTTCCCTGGCCTCTTTGATAGCCTTTTTCCCTTTTGTGATGGAAGCCTTTGCCGTATTCAGAGAAGTCATCTGTTCTTCTACAATATCTGACGCGCTGCGGCTGTCTCCGGCCTCCGCCAGCCCTGCTTCAATTAATTTCGTCTTGACAGAAGCGTCAATATTCTCCAGTGCTGCAATCTGACCTTCCAGAACGGTCTTCTGCTCTTCCAGAGCCTGCTTCTGGGCCAGCAGTTCCGGTGTTGACTGCCCTGCAGCAATTAACTGATCGATTCCCGCAAGGGCATTCTCAATACCCGCCATCCCTTCTTTGGCCATTCGCAGCTGTTCAGGAGCAGCCGCAAGAGCCTCGGCAATCGGCGTCAGCTGTTCCAGGGCTGAATCAACCTGTTCTTCCTGGGCTTTTAATTCTGCCTCCTGCTTATCCAGCGTAAGCTCACCTTTCACAACCTCCATCTGGGAGCTTTCCAGCTGTGTCTGACCCTTTGCTATCTCATCAAATGCTTTCTTTTTACCGTCTTCCAGCTCTTTCCGACCATTTGTAAGTTCCTTTTTGCCGTCCTCTATCTCCTGGTCCGCTTCGTCTATCTTTTCCTGGGCTTCTGCAAATTTCTTATCCAGCCCTTTCTTCAGCTGATCATTCATCTCGTCTATTTTTTCCTGACGGATAATGACCTGGATGTTCTCGTCTATATTTCCGGAAGCGGAGACAGATGCCACGCCCTCTATACTCTCCAGTTCCTGGGAAAGGTCATTCTCCACCAGCCGGGTGAGCTCTGCCCTGGACATGCCGTCCGCATCCACGGCGGCCACCATAATCGGCAGCATATCCGGGTTCAGCTTCATAATAATCGGACTGCCGACAGCATCATCCCAGAACCCCTCGATCTGATCCAGACTCTCCCGCATCTCCAGAGACACGGAATCCATATTCGTGCTCTGTGCGAATTCCAGAATCACCAGGGAGTAATTCTCATTGGAAACAGAGCTGATCTCCTGAATATTGCTGACCGTCGCCATAGAGGATTCAATCGGCTTCGTGACCTGTTCCTCTACTTCTTCCGGGCTGGCGCCGGGATAGGTTGTCATGACTACCGCATAGGGCAGATTCATGCTGGGCAGCAGGTCTGTAGTCATATTGGTAAATGACACAAACCCCAGAATCAATATCAGTACCACCGCCACCACGACGGTATAGGGTTTTTTAACGCTAAAACGAGATAACATAGAATGATGTCCTCCTAAAACTGTGTTTGTCTTCTTATTTTCTCTGAATTATCTTGCGGCGGGCAAACGCACACCCCAAAATGCACATATTGCGTAGTTTAAATCGGAAACATTAACTAAACGTTAACTGCGGTCCTGTATCCGGTCCGTTTCAAGTACGCCTCGGCGTGCTTGCTGCGAGCCGCAATCTGTTTTAAAGTATAACCCTTTTTATATGGCACGAACAGGCCTTTCCCGCTTATCATGATACGATATTCCGGTATATATATAAACCGGTCAATTACCGGCACGAATGACGGCTGCGAATTGATTGTATATGGTTAATTATTTCACAAATTAACTGATCATTGTCTATTTTTTATCATTTATTGTATTCTTTTATGGGCTCTGTTATCATGAAATCAGATAGCAATATATAATTTTCATATCAGGAAAAGGAGGGAATTGTATGGCAGAAAAAAAAGAGCCCTTATTATTGCTGGACAACAGCACAATGTATGTGATTGGTGCGGGGACCTACCGCTCTACGAACCTGTCGTTTGAAGAAGCAAAGGCCATTATAGAAATGTACGATGAGACGGATATCGTGCGCTGCTTTGCAGATATCGAACTGGAGCGGGTTATCCATGATTATCTGGGCATAGAGCGAAAAGATTTTGCCTACAAACGGTTCCGCCGGATGCACGTGGGGCAGGACGCGATTGTATTCAAGCTTTATATCACTCCTTCCGAGACACAGCCGGTTATTGATACGGATGACGGAGTCCAGGCCAAAAAGATTCAGAATATCTATGTCTACTGTCAGTATATTACAAGAGAGACCTGATTCAGGATAAAGCTCAAAACACAGCAAAAGCGCCTGCCGGCGCTTTTGCTGTGTTTTGACAGATTTTATTACTCAGTGAGGATTTACTTCCTGCACACTCCCTGCCAGTTCTTCCAGGAAAAAGAGTTTTCCCGGTATTGTGGGAATAAAGCTGGAAGTAATCCACGGATCAGGCCCGTAACGAAGGGTCAGCCAGAGAGAAAAACCCTGCCAGCTCATGCCCCTGCCCAGTATTCCGTCACAGCCGCCTATGGCATAGTCAGACCGGAACATCAGACCCGGCCCGATTGTGTTGGCGTAACAGGTAATGGGCAGGTAATTTCCATGGAAGGTCAGATAGGCATTCTGCTCCACGGTAAGAGGGTGGAGCATTGCCCCTACCCGGTGAGTCGCCGAAAGCCATTCTTCGGTGCAAGAATAGTCTTTCGCAAAATGCGGGTCCCAGAAGGCGATATGACACGCCCTGCCAACTCCGTATACCATAGCCTGGTAAGCGCCCTTTTTCTTCAGTTCATCCATTTGCTCCTTGTAAAGGGGCAGCTCCTCTCTGGTGGCAAAGTGTCTTTGATTTACCGGGATTCCCCGGCTGCCCAGAGGGCCGTAAAAAGCCTTCAGCATAGCATGCTGAAACGTCACCGGATTATCGGCAGGAAGCGTATTTCCGTCGGCATCGGCCCATTCATCCATGTTAAAACCATGTACATGATCACAGGGCACCCCCCATTCCTTCAGAAAATAGACGGTCCAGCGGTACATGGCCATCGGGCCCACCGGCAGAATCAGAATCAGTTCCCGTCCCTCTTCCCGGGCTTTGCGGATCGTCATGGCAATCTCATGTCCAAAATATACCGCAAAATCTTCCAGTGTTTTCACCGGAACCGGCTTGAAATTCCCGTTCCAGAAAGGCTGTGCTTCACATATGGATGCCGGATCGGCATCCATGCAGCGTTTGACTTCATTCAGATCCCAGCCCTCCGGGTACAGCTGTTCAAACAGTGATCCCCTTATTGTACTCTTCATATCCATGTTATTGTCCCCTTCCCTTATTCCATGTTTCCGGCCGCTTTATGTATATCCAGCCACTTATCCACGTTGTCGGAAGTAATCAGTTCTGTCTCTACTTCCACATCCTTCTGCTCACCGCCGCCTAGAGTCTGTTTTACCATATCGAGAGCCGCTTTGGCCTGGGCCGGTGCATCCTGGGCTACAGAACAGGTCGTCACCCCGTCTTTTACCGCAGTACATCCCTCCGGCAGCCCGTCCACGCCGCCCAGGAAACTGAATTCGTCCCTTCTGCCTGCCGCATCGATCGCGTTTACCGCCCCCAGCAGCATAATATCATCATGGGACAGAACTCCGTCGATATGGGGATACAGAACCAGCCAGTCCTCCATATAATTCATCGCTTTATCCCTGGCCCAGTTCGCATTTGCTTTCACCAGAACCTCGATATCGCCCCGCTCTGACAGAGCCTTTTCAATGCCTTCCGTTCTTCCGATTACCGCCGACTGGCCTGCCTGGCCTTCAATGAGAACCACCTTGGCGTCCGGCGGCAGCTTTTCCGCCGCACAGCTGCCCAGCAGATAGCCCATACTGTACTCGCTGGATGTAATAGAGGTACTCTGTCCATCGTCTACTTTCTCAGACAGGGTAATTACAATAATCCCCTTGTCGTAGGCCGCGCTTATCGTAGTCTTGATCGCCTCCTTATCATCCGGCTGAACCAGGATCGCATTTACTCCCTTGGCTGTAAAGGTTTCAATGGCATTGATAATTTTGGCATTGTCCCCCTCTCCGTCAATCATTTCAATATCAAATACATCCGCATAGTCCTTCTGACAGGTATTCATGATTTCATTGGCCTGCCAGGCGGTAAACTGATCGGTCTGATTCTTTGCCACGAGACCGATACTGAATTTTCCTCCCTCCTCTGTCTGTTGTTGTTTTCCGTTCCCGTCTCCGGCCGGTTCATCTGTCTTCGCGCATCCGCTTAACGAGAAGAGCAGGGTAAAAATCAACAGAACCGCCAGCATACTTTTTCTCTGTTTCATTGTAACTCCTCCATTCTTTTTGGTATGTATTTCAGGCTTCCTATATCAACATTTTCCGGCAGCTCTGCCCGAAAATGCTTATTTTGCCGGTTTTCTGGACATGTCGATAATCACGGCAATCATAATGACAATTCCTTTGACAATCGACTGCCAATAAGACTGTACGCTCAGCAGATTCAGCATATTATTTAACAGCGCGATAATTGCAGAGCCCACGATTGTACCCGATATGGTTCCGATGCCTCCTGAAAAGGAGGTCCCTCCGATAATTGCAGCAATAATCGCGTCAAATTCATAGCTCATGCCCGCAGAGGGGATTCCGCTGTTTAACCGGGAACAGAGAATAACTCCGCCCAGTCCCGCCAGACCGCATTCAATCATGTATGCCTTCAGCTTTATCCTCTTCGTGTTAATACCCGACGCGATAGCCGCTTCCTCATTGCCCCCTACCGCGTACAGGTATCTTCCGAATTTTGTCCGATTCAATATTATAAAACTGAGCAGGATAACAAGTATCATAAAAACGATCGGGGCAGGAACCGACAGAATGCTTCCCTGCCCGAACCAGGCAAACGATCCGATATTGTAAATCGTCTTGCCGTCCGTATAGACATAGGCCGCACCCCTGCAGATATTCATGACTGCCAGTGTGGCAATAAACGGCGGAACCCGGAACTGGGAAACCGCAATGCCGCTTACAATACCTGCGGCAACGCCGATGGCGATTCCTACCAGCAGGCCCAGCAGCGGGCTTCCGGTCCTTATGCTGACTCCGATGCCCACACATCCGGAAATAGCCAGAATAGCCCCCGGCGCCAGGTCAGTCATACCCGCGATAATAACCATCGTCTCACCGCAGGCGATGATTGTCACCACACTCATCTGCCGGAGAACATTGACCAGATTGGCAAAATTCAGGAAGGAATCCGAAATCAGCGCCGATATTAAAAACATCGCAAGGAATATAAAATAAATCGCGTATTTTCCCAGAAAGGCGCCCCAATTAAATTTGTGCAGTTCATTTGCTTTTGTACCCATCTTCTACTCCCCTTCCTTGTTGCGTCCGCTGACCGTCTTCTCTGCCGCCGGTCGCCAGCCACATGATATTTTCCTGGGTCATCTTTTCACCTTCCACTTCCCCCGCAATCCTTCCCTCATGCATAACATAGATCCGGTCCGCCATACCGATAAGTTCAGGAAGATCGGAGGATATCATAATAATGGAAATTCCCTGTGCCGCAAGACGGCACATAATCCGGTAAATCTCATATTTTGCGCCTACATCAATTCCCCTGGTCGGTTCATCCAGGATAAATACCTTCGGATCGGCCAGAAGCCATTTAGCCAGCACGACTTTCTGCTGATTGCCGCCGGACAGTGAGGCTGCGGGCGCCTCCAGCGACGATGCCTTTACACTGAGCAGCTCTGCCATCCGTACGCCTTCCGCTTTCTCTTTTTTCCGGTTTACGAAGGGAGAGGATGAAAATCTTCCATAGTTGGGCAGAGAGATGTTCTCTCTGATGCTCAGTTTCGTCACCAGTCCGTATCTTCTCCTGTCCTCCGAAACCATCATAATTCCAAGGTCAACCGCGTCTCTGGGGCGTTTGATCACAACCTGCCTGCCCTCCAGCACAAGTTCCCCCTGCCGCACAGGGTCCATTCCGAAGACAGCTCTTGCCACTTCCGTCCGTCCGGCTCCCACCAGACCTGCAAAGCCCAGAATTTCTCCTTTCCGGACATAAAAGCTCACATCCGTTACCCTTTCGTTGCTCATCCCCTTTATCTCCAGCATAACCCCGCCCACCGGACAGGCCTCTTTGGGATATGAATTCTCGATGCTGCGTCCTACCATTGCCGTAATAATGCTGTTTCTGGTCCAGTCCCGAACCGGTCTTGTCTCAATGACCCGTCCGTCCCGCATCACGGTCAGCACATCCCCGATCGCCTCAATTTCCTCCAGACGGTGGGAAATATAGATAATCGTAGTACCCTTTTCTTTCAGCTCCCGGATCTTTTCAAACAGTTTCTTAACATCTTCCCCGCTTAAGGAAGAGGTGGGTTCATCCATGATAATAATCTTGGACTGGAAGAAAACCGTTTTGATAATCTCGATCATCTGCTGTTCTCCAACCGACATTTCTTTCATCTTCATGGAGGGTGAGAAATTCAGTTCCTGCTCCCTCATAAACTCATCGGCCATACGATACAGGCTTTTTTTGTCCACGAGTCCCAGACGGCCGGTCGGTTCCTTGCCCAGGAAAATATTTTCCGCGATTGACAGCTCTCCCACAATGTTCAGCTCCTGATGAATCATTCCGATGCCAAGCGTCTTTGCCTGTTGTGAGCTTTTAATCTCCACCTCCTTGCCCTCCAGCAGGATCTTCCCTTCATCCGCGTGATAAATTCCGTCCAGTATTTTCATTAAAGTCGATTTGCCCGCCCCGTTTTCGCCCACCAGAACGTGAACGGTCCCTTTTCGTACAGCCAGAGAAATATCATCCAATGCCTTTACTCCCGGAAACCTCTTGGTTATATGCTGAAATTCCAAAATTGCACTTTCCCTGTTCGTTTCTTTTTCCATCGACTCATCTCCATTTCTCATTTAATCAACCCGCTTTACCATCTAAATCATAATATTCTTCCGAATTAATTAATCCAATGATTTAATTAATTAAATTATAGAAGGTGCTTATTTATTTGTCAATACCCCTATGAATTTTCATAATTGTTGTATTTATATGCTTATTTCACGCTTTTGAATTAATAAACTCAATTAATTAACTATCTCTCCATGGAGCATATAAGGTTGAATCATCTATCATTATTCTTGTAAGAATCAGGAGAATGTGCTATACTTTATCAAATCATTTTAGCAAATAACCAGTGATCGGTTCTGGTAAGCAGGAGGCTGTCCTATGAATGCGCGAATTGGACATGGAGTGAATCAAAGTGACATACAAAAAATGAATATGGCTCTGGTTATTAATTCTTTGAGGAAGCACCAGGCCGATACGAGAATTGATCTTTCCAGAATTACCGGTCTCACCCAGACCACCATTTCCAATCTGGTGAATGTCCTCCTGGAGCAGGGACTGGTATACGAATATCCCAAAGAATCCGGCAGAGTCGGCCGCCGTTCCATCGGTTTATCCCTAAACATGGAGCGTTACCATATTATTCAGGTAAGGATCACAAACAGCGGTTTTTCTGCAGGCCGTTATAATATGGAAAATAAACTCTACGAAAGCTACAGTGAGGATATTGACCCCGCTCTGCCCCCCATGGATACGATGGCCAGAATGCTGGATGCAATCGGACGGTTAATCAAAATTGCGGATCATCCCCCGGTTCTGGGAATCGGCATCTCTCTGCCAGGGCCCTATAATTCCTCCGGCGAGTATCTTGGAGTTATCACCGAGCTCCCGGGCTGGGAGGCGATCCGTATCAGAACTATAATATATGAAGCGTTTCATCTGCCTACTTACGCTCAGAATGACGCCAACATCGGCGCTCTTTCGGAGTGGTGGATGGACCCGGAAATCCAGGATGGACAGACCCTAGTCTACGTCACAACGTCCAAAGGAATAGGAGCCGGTGTGGTATCCGACGGGCGTCTTCTGAACGGTTCCCAGGGTCTGGCGGGCGAAATCGGCCACACAACTGTATGCATCGACGGCGAACCGTGCAAATGCGGCAACCGTGGATGTCTGGAACTGTATGCATCCACCGATGCACTGTTAAAGCAGGTGCACAGCCAGGCCGGAGAATATAGGGCCACCTCTCTGACTCCCGATTCCACACTGAAAGAATTTTTTCAGCAATTGAAAATGGGTGACCCCCTTGCCTGTACGGTTTTCGACAGCACGATCCGGTATCTGGCAGTAGGCGTCGTCAACATTATTTATACCTACAACCCGGATTTCATTATTTTCGGCGACGAGATGGTCACATTTGGGGGCGGGGAACGGCTGCTCGGCATTGTCAAAAAATATGTCAGCGAGCATGTCCATCCGGAGATTTACGATCATCTCACGATACGGCTCTCTACATCCAAGACCGATCCGTCCCTTCTGGGTGCCGGCATACTGGTTATGAACGATATAAGCAATATTCTGTTTTCATGATGAACAAAGAATCCCGCAAGCGGGATTCTCCGCCTGCGGCGGGTTGCTCTGGCAACACAATTCCTTTCCGCCGCAGTGCGATCCCCCGGAGGATTTTTTCTTACATAGGAAAGTTTGGAGAACTTTCCTATGTAAAAGAGAGGACCGCCGGAATGGCGGTCCTCTCTTTTTGTGCTGGTATCCTCTATCGGATACGCATCTGTATTCGTTTTATCCCAAACAGCAGAAACAGCAGTACAATACCGGCCGCGGCCAGCCACAGCTTTTCTTCCGTGCTTCCCATCTGCATGGAAAACAAATAAAACTTCCCCATAGCTCTGCTGGAATAGTTGATCAAATAATAGACCAGCGGAACCATATAGCCGATGGCAATATTTCCGCTCAGTCCACAGGCAAAAGCGCCAAGAGATCCTAAAAAAAATGCGGTTGCGGCGGTACCCAGAAAATGCTCCAATGTGACCTGGCTTCCGAAGGCCTTCATCACCGCTGTAAAGCATCCTGTGAACAAAAATACCGTACCAGCTGAATATCCCAGTCTGAGCTTGCATACAAGAAGATGGTCAATCCATTTGGATTCCGCCAGGTCTTTTACATTGACTTTCTGTTCGGGATAAAAAACAGTGGTCATCATCAGTATTCCGCACAGGGATACCATAAGTTCCAGAGGCATTGCCGCTTCTCTTGTGTCCAGTTCCGTAATGCCGAAGAGAAACGGTATAAAAAGAAGCAGCAGCACCCCCATAATGAGAGAAGGCAGAAAGTTACGCCTGAAGTTTATTTTTATGATGTCGAAATACATTTCCCATCTGTCCAAATCCTCTCAGGCCTCCCTTCCTCTTCTTTTCATAAATAAATATAGCGGCGGCCAGAAGCACCAGGGCCAACCCTGCATAGAAGCATCGGTTCTGTACCAGCTGCTGAAAGTTTTCTTTATAAAACCAGGTATTCGTCAGACTGTTATGCCTTGGAATCAGACTGGTCCAATCATATCCTCCGCTGATCGTCCGTATCCCCCAGTTGATATCCAGAAACCACCAGATGCTGATGGCAGCAATTCCAATCGGAGTATCGGTAAGCTCGGTCAAAAACATTCCCACCGAAACCGATATCATGACGGAAGGCAGCACCCATCCCAGAGGATATTTCAGAAATGCCAGATAATCCAGTTCCCGGCCTGAATAAGCCGTTGCCACCTGGCCCATACGGATTGCAGACAGCAGCAGAACAACCGCCATAAATGCCGCGACTATAGCCAGATACCTGGTGATGATGATTCGTGCCGAGGAAGTTCTTCGGACATAAATCAAATCTCTGGTGCCGGACCATTTATCCTTCAGGCACAAAGCCACTGCCGCAAACGCGGGTAAAAGCACACAGATAATCCCCAGGTAATCGCAGAAAAGTCTTGCATATCCTCCCGTAATGCGGTCCTCAGTGACGAAACCTTCATATGTTTTCACCGCATCCTCATACGTGGCGGGAATCTGTCCGAAATCACCTTGCCGGTATATTTCTCCATAAGAAGAACCGCCTCCGATCAGTTCATCCGCCTGCTCCATCAATTCGCAAAACCGGTCGTAGGCAAGGCCCTCCTTTAACGAATAGATATCTTCTGTCTCCTGTTTATCTCCGTCTTTTGGCATCCGGTCCGTCTCCGGCATCTGGTCCGTCTCCGGCATCTGGTCCGTCTCCGGCATCTGGATGGAAAAGGCTCCGCCGCTGCCCTCCTCATCGGAAAGAATCATATCCGAACCGTCAATTGTTATCTGTCCATTGCCGGCGGGCTGGCCATCCACGGACGTTTCCGTTTCTGCCATATCCATCCATTCGGCTGCCGCAGTCTGCGTCAGCTGCCCAAGAATGTCCGCCATCCTGAGCCGTTTTTCCTCTTTTAATCGGACATGTCTTATAAATCCAATCGGATATGCCGTGTAATCATTCTCCAGAAACTCGCCGGCCAGTGACCGTACTGCACGGGGCATAATAAGCTCCGGTACATCTGCCGTTTTCATCCCGTAATTTCCGCCCGGAACAGGCTTTTCCGCCTTGGTTATATCCACGGGGGTAAAGGCCTGACTCCAGATAAAAATACAGATTGCGGAGACCGAAAGAAGGAATATTAAGCTCTTTACTGTCTTGCTCCATTCTTTTCCAAAGAGGGCTTTCATTTCACTTCACCCCCAGTCATACCGCCGGACGGGCCGGAAGAAGCCAGGCAGTACATATAGGCGTCTTCCACATTGGGGATACACGCTGCTGCCCCCGGCAAGCCAGGCCGATCCGACAAAAACCGGACACTGCACATTTCTCCTTTTCTTACCATACCGGTAACGATATACTCTGTCCTGATTTTGTCCGCCTCAGCTGTCACGACTTCGGTCCTGTATATTTTCCCTTCCACTTTTTGCTTTAGCTTCTCCACGGTCCCGTCATAAAGCAGATGCCCTTCGTTCAGAATGGCTATTTTATCACAGGCCGCCTCAATATCACCAACAATATGGGTGGAAAGCAGGACAATCCTCTCCTTTGCCACCTCACAGAGCAGATTCCGGAATCGGATTCTTTCTTCCGGGTCCAGTCCGGCGGTAGGTTCATCCACGATTAATACTTTTGGATCATTGAGCAGTGCCTGGGCAATTCCCAGTCTCTGTCTCATCCCTCCGGACAGAGATTTCACTTTTTTTCGCCGTTCATTCTGAAGGTTCACCCGTTCCAGCAGTTCGTCCGTTCTCTTCCTCCGGCAGCTCCGGCTAAGCCCGGATAATACGCCCAGATAGTCCATTGCTTCCTCCGCCCTCATGGAAGGATAGACATTGAAGTCCTGGGGCAGATAGCCGATAATCCGGCGGACTTCCCCGGAATGTTCAATCGGCACGCCGCAGACAGTTATTTTCCCTTCCTGCTTATTCAGGAGAGAAGCAAGCAGCTTCATCAGCGTACTCTTCCCGGCGCCGTTTCGGCCCAACAGCCCGAACATTCCTTTTTCTATCGTCAAATTTAAATCATACAGCACCTGTTTTTTCCCATAATATTTACTTACGTGCTGAATTATAATGCGATCCTCCTCCATTGCAGTACCACCATCCTCTCTGCGGCCGGCTTTCTTCCGGCTCACAAGATGATCATAGCCTGCAAAAATCAATATTTTAACAACAGTCCGCAGAAATGTGAAAATCAGCTCAAATCCCTGATCTTGCAGGCAAAGGCAGCACAAACAGAAGCTCCGCCTTGGGAAGTGTTCGCAACGCTCAGGCTCCCTCCAAGCTTTTGTACCATAATCCGGCAAATATACAGTCCCATGCCGGAGTGATTCTCCGTTTCATGGTTGCTGCTGTAAAATGGTTCCTGGGCCCTGCGAAGGCCATCTGGTGTAAACCCGGTCCCGTCATCCTCCACAGTCAGCCTGAATTCACCCTCTGTCCATTCTGCCCGTATCCAGATTCTCCTGTCTGCAAAACGTACGCTGTTGGCCAATATGTTTTCAAATACCTGGAGCACAATTTCCACATCAATATTCAACTCCTGGCCGCTCTCAAACTTCCAGCAAAAATCCGTCGCTTTATTTTCTGCCAGCATTGATACTGTATCTATAACTTTATCTTTTAATGTTTCAATGGATATCCACTCATATACCGGTGTAATCTCTTCCAGCCGCTGCACCGAATTCATCGTATCTGTATAGCGTTCCAGCCGCTTGATATGGCTGCCCATCGTAGCAACCACCGAGGTCAGTTTTTCTCTGTCCAGTTCTTCTTCCGGCAGATACTTCATAAGGAAGTCACCATAGCCCCGCAGGACAGTAAGGGGAGTCCGAAGATCGTGGGAAAATGCCGCGTTCAGCTGTTTTCTCTCTTCCACCCTGCGCCACATATCCCGGTAATTTTCTTCCAGCGAAGCCCGCATATGCTCAAAAGAACGGCATAGCCTGCCCAGTTCATCTTCCCTCTCATACTCGATACTGAAATCCAGCTCCTGCTTTGCGATCTTTTCCGAAGCGTCATTCAGCAGCTGAAACGGTTTTTTAAGCTTGTTTTTATAAAACAGCAGGCCTGCGGTTAACGTACACAGAAAGAACCAGAAGGGAACAGACAGAAACATACAGGTCTGGGAAAGACGGTACAGAAACCGGTCGCGGACAGTAAAGCTTTTCTCCGGCTCCTGTCTGTTCACATAGATACGGAGCGTGCCGTCCAGAATCAGCCCGCTGTTCTGATCCTCATACTTATATAAAATGTGTTTTGAAACATTATCGCAATATCTCAGGGTTACCAGCGACAATCCGGCCGCCAGCAGCAGAAAACCCAGCACATAGACCACAAAAGTCCCCTTAACAGACATGTTTTTAAACCATTTCTTTACTTTACCCACTTATATCCCACTCCCCAGACTGTTTCAATATAATTATTTGCGCCCGCCGCCGTAAACTTTGCCCGAATCCGCCTGATATGTTCTACTACCACAGACGCCTCCCCTTCACTGTCATAGCCCCACAGCGTTTCGTAGATTCGTTCCTTGTCAAATATCTGCCCCCGGTTGACCGACAGCAGTTCTACAATTTCAAATTCTTTCGGAGCAAGCCCAATAACACAGTCCTTATACCTCACCTCCCGTGAGGTATAATCGATCACCAGCTCTCCCTCAAAGTGTATCCGGTTTTTAACCGCCTGTCTTCTCTCCCGCCTGATGTGCGCCGCTACTCTGGCCCCAAGTTCCTCAATGCTGAACGGTTTCAGAATATAATCATCCCCGCCTGAGGCAAATCCCTTTATTTTATCTGAATCCTCTATTTTTGCTGTGAGAAACAGGATCGGACAGGATACATAATCCCTGATTTTTCTGCACACCGTCAATCCGTCCCAGCCAGGCATATTAACGTCCAGCAAAATCAGGTCCGGCTGCTTTCCCGCCTGTTTTACCGCTTCTTCACCATCCGCCGCGGTCAGGATACGATAGCCGTTCCACTCAAAATAGTCTTTTAACAATGCAATAACATCCGGTTCATCATCTACAATCAATATACATTCCTGCATTCTCGTACCTATACCTTTCCTTCCATGCTCCCTGATTCGTTATCTTTCAGCTTACAGCTAAATTCTCAAGAATTTATAAACATGCTGAACAGAAATTTTTTATTGCGTTTATATAGGTTATGGTATAATTATAGCATGCCACAAAAAGCGGGGCTACCGCCACGATACAGGCAATAGAAAGGAATCCGATATGAGCCAATTACTGGAATTATTAAAACAAAGAAGAAGTATCAGAAAATATCAGGACCAGAAGGTAGAGCAGGAAAAGATTGCCCAGCTGTTAAAGGCATGGGAGATTGCTCCCAGCGGCAAGAATCTAAAATCCTGTGAGCTGGTTATCCTGCAGAATCGAGAGCTGATCCGGCAGCTTGCTTTATGCAAGGCTACATCAACAGCTGCCATGGATACGGCTCCACTCGTTTTCGTCATATTAGGGGATAAGGAAAAAAGCGATGTGTGGATTGAGGATTGCGCCATTGTCTCCACGATACTGCAGGAAGAAGCCGCCGATCTCGGTCTGGGCTCCTGCTGGATTCAGATGCGTCTCAGAAGCAGCGGTACAGCGCCCTCGGAGGACGCAATCAGAAAACTTCTGAATATACCGGACCGCTACGGCATTCTCTGCGCAGTCACCGTGGGCTACCCTGCAGAGACAAAAGAACCTTATTCCGATCCGGTTCCAAATCCGTCCAAACTTCACTATGAGACCTTCTGATATATGCTTTCATCGCTACTCTTCCGTTATAAAACAAAAATATAAAATGGCAGACAAAGAAAAACGGACCATCAATTGGTCCGTTTTTCTTTGAAATGCAGATTCAGGAAATCTCATCCTGCTGTCTCTGATATTGCGACAGCTGAGCCAATTCACCAGCTCTTTTAGCCAGCTCTGCCCTGCCCTGTGCATTCAGGTTGCAAATTGCCGACAGGATAATCAATATTTCATTGGGCGAATAGTTTTCTCTTTTCTCCGACTCCGGCAGACCATCCGGCATTAATCCCATGACTCCATTGAGTATGGTAGTGGCCATCCGCTGCCGTTCAGCAGGATTATTACTGTTCTCCTCCAAAAATTGATTAAACAAACTGATCAGCTCTTTCTTTTTCTCTGGAAGGGCTGCCAAGTACTCCGCCGCGGTTCGTTCCGGGCAATTGCCCAGTAGAAAGTCTCCGCTTACCTGAAAATAGCGCTCCAGTACGGCAAGCGCCCTGGAGTTTGGTTCCCTTCGGCCCGTTTCATAGCTGTTGATAGAGTAAACAGATAAGCCCGTTTCTTCTGATAATTTACGTTGGGTGAGGCCTTTTTCCAGCCGCAAAGCTTTTAGAGTTTCTGCCAGATTCATACCATCACTCCATTCCCAATATTTTATTCCCCCATAAGATATAAACTTGGGTGTTGGTATAATATTTAATTATATCATGCTCAAGTACGAATGTACACAAACAATTTACTTTTTAGTTGACACGTACAAACGTACGTTGTATCATTATTAATGATGTACACATGTACAAGTATTATACATTCAACATTAAAGAAATCTGTAATAAGACGGCGAAACGCTTAGACCCGCATAATAAAATAAGTTTATACTAATTTTTGACAGAACATAACTCAGGAAAGTACAAAAGAAAAACAGGGAGGCGGTATACTATGCTCATTGCAAAAAGAGAAGAAATAAAAAGGCGTCGTCTGGAAGCCGGATTAAATCAAAAACAATTATCACAGAAAGCCGGTCTTCCTGCAAATGCAATCTGTCGAATAGAAAAGGGAGAAAATGAACAGACTCATCCTCTGAGAGCCAGAGTGATTGCAAAAGCTCTTCATTGTAAGCTGGATGATATCTTTTACGAGGCAAAATCAGAAGCAGATCCCAAATAATCATTTATAGTCAACATTTGGACCGGATGAAATTCCGGTCCTTTTTCAGGTTAAAAATGACGATATTCCCAATTTGACTCATAAAGTATGTATGTGATAATATAAAAATATCGTTAAGGTATTAACGATATGGGAGATACAAAAGAAACGAAGAAAGGGAGGGAAGTTGTGAGGTTGAGAGAAATATTATGAGAAGGGGAATGCATACTGCCTGCTCTTTCAGCCTTAATTTTTGCAAGCGAGTCCGAAGGGGCCGCAATGCGAGGCAGACTTTGCAGGGTTGAACCTGCAAATGCATTGGTAAACATATGACGATACAAGAATTTCAGGCATTTGCCGGCACAAAAGATCTGAAGGTTTCCGGTAAAGGCGCCTATGGCCTGGCAGGCGGATTTCCAATCGCCGTAAGCCTTCGAAACAAGATGATTCAAGTTGTCTTTACGGTGCGTCAGGGAGAATTTTCCCAGATCCGCAAGACATTGAAAACCAACTTAAAACAGATAGCCACCTATCAGATATTGGGAGCAGAGCATTTTTATATTCTGATAGATGGACGTACGGAGCAGCAGCTGGAAAAATATGATCGTGCCATTCAGGGCGTCCTGGATGCATTTTCCGTATTCAGTATCCGTCCTGTAGATACCTGTCCGATCTGTAAATCCGCAGGCTGTGACAGCTACGCTCACATGGGTAACGGATACCAGCCACTACATAAGCGCTGTATCACCGGAATATATGAACAGGAGAAAAATAATGCTGAGAAGAATTCCCTGGGCGGAAATTATTTTCTGGGGTTAATCGGCGGTATTATCGGCGGACTTATCGCCAGTATTCCCTGTTTCCTCACCATCTGGTTCATGGAGAGAGCGTACAGTCTTCTCTATGCTTTAATTCCGCTTGGTGTATACTATGGATACAAATTATTAAAGGGCAAATTAAATAAGGCTGCGGTTGCAATCACCATCGTCCTGTCTGTCATCCTGGCAGTCGGCATTGATTTTGTAACGCTTGCAGTTGCTTTTGCCGCAGAGGGATTACCCGTCGGGCTTATCTGGTATGTTCTGCAGGATGCTGAGATACGTGGACAGATGCTTTCAGAAAATATCATATCCCTTATCTTTGTCGGCTTAGGAATCTGGATTACCTGGAGACAGATTACACGGACTCCGGACTCCTCTGTTGCAGACATCGAAGAATCCATGGCCACGCTGACTACTGTCAGTCCGGAAATGACTGATCCGGTTCTGAATGAAGCAGTGGTTACGGATGATCTGCTGCAATAGGAGAAAGACAAATGAAGAAAAAACAAATATCCATCCTGCTGGCGGTTGTTCTTTTATTTTCTTCTCTCAGCCTTACCGGCTGCGGAAAAGAAAAGGTTTCTGATACCGTACTTTGGTTTAATACAGCATATGCCGTATTAACAGAAGCGAATAAGGGCGATATCACCCAGATCGGCGGGTATAAAAAAACAGATACCACCAAGGAGCTGTGCAAACAGCTGCTGGAGGGTTCCTGGGATGTCACAGACCGTGCCAGTGCGGATGAAACGCTGGACTGGATACTCACAGAAGGACATCGGGCAGATTTTGTCGCAGATATTGAATATCTGAATGATGCCGGTCTGCTGGAAATGGACCGCAAAGAAGTTCAGGATGTGCTGGCAGAGACGGATGAGGAAACTCTGGTCTATTTTAATCTGGTGGCTGATGCCTATGATAAATTTGGAGAAAACGCCATTGACGCCTGGGATTACTGCCGCGCCCTTTCTCTGCTTGGTTTTTATTATGTAGCAGACTATTACACCAAAGAAGAGTCTTTGGATGCCTCCCTGGAAATTGCCCGGACATTGCAGCAGACATTTGCTTCCTGGGATGAAATGATGGAGAGTTATCTCTATGGTTATCAGTACTGGTCGGAGGATGATATGAATGATGAATTGTCCGCCAGCTATGCCAGAAAGCAGGTTTACGAATCACTCAAGGGCGGCAAAAGCAATCCTTACACACTGGATTGGAATCTGGAACTGACGAAGGACTGGTAAGCCGTAACAAACGGCGGAACGCTTCGCAAACCGTCTTATTGCAGCAAAGAGGAGCCGCAGAATATGCAGCTCCTCTTTTTTATCATGGAAATAGATAAGACTCCCACCTCAATAGGTGGTGAGTAAATAACAAAATCGTCATGGTGGGAGCCCAGTCTCCTTCCAAGATAAAGCCTCCGGCGGCTCGCAGAGCCGCACAGATGTATTATGTCATGCAAAGCATGAAGTACGGCTCGCAGCAAGTACGCCGAGGCGTACTTGAAATTTAGGAAGGAATTGGATTAAGCCTGGCTGTTGACCGGTTCTGATTTCTGTTTCGATACTGTGATATCCTCTTTCTTCACGGGAACAGCTTTCTTTGAATTCTTCACATTATCGGAAGCTTTTTTGAATTTTTTAGCTTCCTCTTCTTTTACCGCGCTGCTTTTTTTATCAGAAGCCTCTTTTCGTTTCTTCTCGGCCTGTGCTTTGGCCTGTTTCTTTGACTCCTCCGCTTTCGCCTGCTTTTGCTTCTTCTCAGCCTCCTGATGGAGTTTCTTCTGCTTACGCTCTTCTTCCTGTTTTGCCTGTTTCTGCTTCTTTGCCGCGTCCAGGGCTTGCTTTTCCTGCTGTATCAGCACTTTCTCCGCCTGTTTCTGCTGTGCTTCTTCCTTCTTGTAAGATTCCAGAGCCTCCCGCTTAATTGCCCCGCCAAATACAAGCGCAGCCTTGGCGCTGACAGGACCGATCAGCTCATAGAATACAGAAGATGTTAAAATAATCGTAGTCAGCAGGCTGCCCATATCAGGCGGCAGAAGCCGCTGTCCGAGAATTGCAAGACCGATTGATACACCGGCCTGCGGAATCAGGGCAAATCCCAGATTGTTTCTGATTTTGGGGTCCAGATGATAGAGTGCACATCCCAGATATGCACCGGCATATTTTCCAATAATACGGATAAAGAAATACGTAACGCCAATAATACCGGCTGTCTTAAGTGCGGCTACATTTAGCCTCATACCAGACAGGATAAAAAAGCAGGACAATACCGGCGGTGTGAACCGGTCCAGCTGCCGGAACAGCTTCTTATCCTCAGATAGATTGATAAATACCGCTCCAAATGCCATACAGGTCAGCAACGGAGAAATATCGATCAAACTGCATACACCGCAGATAGCCAGCAGCATTGCAATAACAATTATCAGCCGGTTGTCGCGGCTCCGGTTGCTGACCAGCTTTGTGAGAATAAACCCGCACATCAGCCCCATAACAATACCGCCCAGGTTGTAAAGTATGGGCAGATAGATATCGGAGGCGTGAAACATGCCGTCAGCAGAGGACTTCGCTATCGCGGAAGTCACACTGAAAGCCAGGAGAGCCACCACGTCATCCAGCGCTACAATCTGTAAAAGCAGTTCCACAAATTCCCCCTTCGCCTTATACTGCTTAATCGTCATCATTGTGCTGGCAGGCGCCGTAGCTGTGCCGATAGCACCCGCGATCAGAGAGAAATTCCATGAAGTATGGAAAACGAAATGCAGAACCAGAGTCACAATCACACCGGCCAGAAGTGATTCCATTAACGTTATGACTATGACTTTACCCCCGCATCTCTTCAATGTTGAGAACTTAAAGAACTTACCTACTCCAAATGCAATAAATGCCAGGGCAATATCGCTGACAAAATCCATCCCATTGATCATAATGGAAGGGACCAGCTTAAATACATATGGCCCAATCAAAATACCCGCGATAATAAAACCGCTGACATTGGGAAGTTTCAGCCGTTTCGTAATCCTGGTTACCAGAAATCCGGAAAATAAAATGATCGACAAACTGATCAATACTACAGAAACATGATTTAAATTCGTATAGAAATCTGTCATTCCTCTCACCTGCCTTTTTCACAATTGTGCGGCATCCTTTTCCGTTCTTTCTCCTGTGCCGCTCATGAAAAAAATACCCTTCAATGTAAAGTTAATGTAAAATGAAGGTAAATATTTCTTTAACTTACTATTGATTATACTACAGGTTTATAATAAAATATAATTATAATTTGAAATAGAATCATAAAATATCTTTATGAAAGGAGAACAGGTTGTGCTCGATCCAAAACTGGATACCCTGCTGACAGTTGCCGAGACGCTCAACTTCACACAGAGCGCGGAGATTCTGTCTCTGACCCAGCCTGCTGTGAGTCAGCATATCAAGCAGCTGGAGAAGGAGTTAAATATCAAAATATTCAATCGTGAAAACAAGGGTCTGAAACTGACGGATGAAGGGAAAATTGCGGTCAACTATGCCAAACGGATTCGTTCCGTCTATGCCAACATGCGCCGTGACCTGGAAGATGAAAAACATTCGATTAAAAGACTTACCATCGGTGTGACGCCCACTGCAGAAAATAATATTATTTCTCAGATACTGGCCGTTTACTGCAGTGAAAATCCGAATATACATATCACAATCATCTCGGATACCATACGGAATATTTATAACAAACTGAAATCATACGAAATAAATATCGCAATTGTAGAAGGGAATATCGTGGACAGCAGCTATAAATCCATCTTATTGGATACTGACTGTCTGATTTTAGCTGTTTCAAATGATAATCCACTCTCCAGAAAAGAAATTGTTACACTGGATGAATTGAAAAAGGAGAAATTAATATTGCGGCTTCCGGATTCCGGTACCCGTACACTGTTTGAGTCGACTCTGATCAGTAAATCCGAGTCCATGGACTCCTATAATATTATTCTGGAAGTAGATAATAATGCCACGATCAAGGACCTGGTCCGGAATAACTTCGGTGTCTCCATTATTTCCAGAAATGCATGTATGGAGGATGTGAAAAGAAATCGTTTTAAGGTGCTGCCCATTGAAAACATAAGTATGATGCGCGAAATTAATATGGTATACCACCAGGATTTTGATCATGCCGGAGTTTTAGATGAAATTGTGAAAATTTATCATGAAACGGTACGCAGAATATAGAGCGGTATTCTGATATGAAAAAGATAGATAAAAGGGAGAAACGGCATACATTATTGCCGCTTCTCCTTTTTCTTTAAAGCTGTAATATCATGACAGCAAAGAAGAACTGCGTCGGAGCCCTTCCAGACAATCCGGGACGCGTCTGCTAACGACCAGACCTTTAACATAGGGTTATACACTTCAAGCGTATTGCTCAGCTTCTCTGCCGTGAGCTCTCTGGCCGGACAGTTTTCGCAGGGATGATCAAGCCCGAAATAGGCTTTATAGCAAGTCATACCCACCTGTGCATCCGGAATCAGTTCTCTTGTTTTTCGATTGATATAAACCATCTTGTATGTATCAGGACGTATCACATAGATCCAGGAATTTTGATTGTCCAGAATCATTTCCATAGCCTCTGCATTCTGCTCGGCTCTGTCCTGCGCCCGCTTTTTCATCAGGAAGGTGCTGAGAAGCTCCGCAACAAAGCTCAGTGTATCGATCTGTTCCTGTGTCCAGAACCGGTTCGTCAGGCACTCGTCAAATCCCACAAAGCCTTTCATCCTTCCATTATCCCGGATTGCACATTGAAGAACCGATTTGATGTTCTGTGCCGCCAGAATTTCATACTGAGCTTTTGACAAATGCCGGATATCGCGGCAGTAAAAGATTCCGTCCTCATTAAAATTTTCGATATAATTTCCGCCCAGATCACTCTCATAGGAGACATTCTGGAGGTTGGACATCTCCGGTGCGATTCCTTCATGGCACCACTCAAACGTGTTGCTGCAGGTTAAATCGTCCTCGGAATTCTCAAAAATATAAACACGGCTCACATCAAACTGTGTACCGATAATCTCAAATATAGAGTGGATTGCAGCGTCAAGATCAATGGATTTATAAAGAATCCGGAAGACATATTCAACCAGCTTATTATTCAGGCCCATGCCGGCTTCATCGGAATCAATCTGTGCGCCCAGCGCTGTACGAAGCCTCACGGGTGCATTGGGAATCTCCTTTTTCATTCCAGCATGATAGAACCGATAACAGTTTTTACCTTCCCCCTTAGCCTGATAGAGTGCATAATCCGCGTTGCGGTACAGGGACACAAAATCATTGCCGCTCTCCGGCGAGATAGCAATACCAATGCTGCAGGAGGCCCGTTTTTTATTATTTCCGGCTCCGTAGGCCATCTCCCGGAAAATAGTTATAAGCTCCTGCGCCTTCTCCCCTACCGCTTTCTCATCCGGAATTGCTTTCATCAGAATAATGAATTCGTCCCCGCCGATTCTGCTGAGGATATCTCCCTCCCGGAACAGCCTTCGTATCCGTCCAGCTATCTCCACCAGGAAGGCATCTCCGTATAAATGTCCCATCGTATCGTTAATCTGCTTAAAATCATCAATATCTACAATAAATACCGCATTGGACACACCGGGATTATCCGACTCCAGATATTTCTGTATGAGATGATGGGCAGTTCCCTTATTATAAAATTTCGTCAAGGTATCCTTCTGCGCCTTTTCCATCAGCCGCTGCTGCTGTCTCTTCTCATCGTCCACATCCACGATTACCCCAACTGCCTTTATAATCCCGCCTGCTTTATCGTACTGGGCCGTCATACGTATCCGGCACCAGATGTAATTTTGTTCCTTATAATAAAAGCGGACCGTACACTCCCCATAATTCCGTCCGCCGGCAATCCCGTCCAGCAGAGACATAAATTCCTGCTGGTCATTGGGATGAATATGGGACTGTTCCGATATATGTGCTCTGAATCCGTCTGTGAGAGGGGCATAGCCGAACTTCTTCTCCCAGTTATTTGAAAAGTGCGCAATGTCATTTTTTATATCCCATTCAAAGATAACATCATTTGACTGGTCCATGATAATCTGATGGCGTTCCAGACTCAGTCTCAGCGCCTCACGGTCTTCCTTCTGTCTAGTGATATCCACCAGCACACAGTAAAAGGATTCTCTTCCATCCTCATCCCGCAGCAGCTGTCCATTATCCAGAACCCATATTGTCTCTCCGTTTTTACAGGTAACCCGGTATTCTATCTCTTTGGTATTCCCTTTTTTCAGCTGAGAAATCACATCGGCCAGCACGGCATCCTTGTCCCGGTCATCTATCATTCTCCAGAAACTGTTGCCAAACCGCTCCTTTATTTCTTCCGCCGTATAGCCAAACATAGTCAGGAAACTGTCGCTCATCTGCAAAATAGTGAGCGGCTCATCAAATAAACACCGGAAAATACCTCCGGGGATGTGTTCTGTCAGCGTTTTTAAATTCTGATCACTGCACAATCCTTCTTCTCCCATAACCGCCGCTCCGTTTCTATGTATAATTATATTGTATTATACACTACTTTAATGATCTCTACAAAAGATATTCGATTGTAATATTTGCCGCTTGGGAGACCGGATTTATTCAATATCCTTCCATTTTTTTCTTGACATTCTTAGTTAGTCGCAGTAAACTGTAAAAAGCAAGGGAGTTAGCCATCGCTTACTCTCTATTAAAAAGCCGAGAAGTTAGTTGAATCTAATTCTTATTAAGGGAGTGATTGAAATGGAACAGACAATCCAGACGTCATTTGCACAGACAGGATCTTCTTCTCCTGTATCTTTATCCGGCTGTCTGCCGCTTACTATGGCAGACGCAGGCAATATGCATACGGTGAAGGTGATAAAGGGCAGGGACGATACAAGACGATTTTTAGAAAGCCTGGGATTTGTTGAGGGTTCCCTGGTATCCGTTGTAGCTGAGTTAGGCGGAAATGTTATTGTAAGTGTAAAAGATACCCGGGTCGCTGTGAGCAAGGCAATGGCGGCACGTATCTATGTTTTATAAAAGGAGGGGCAGGGGAGATGAAAACACTTCGGGAAATTAAGTGCGGCCAGACTGCAACGGTCCGCAAGCTGGCAGGCGAAGGCGCCTTAAAACGCCGTATCATGGATATGGGCATCACAAAGGGTACTGATATATTTGTCAGAAAAGTAGCTCCGCTTGGGGACCCGATTGAAGTAACCGTAAGAGGCTATGAATTGTCGATACGAAAATCGGAAGCTGAAAATATTGAGGTAGAATAAAAGGAGACATTATGTTTCCTTTTTCTCTGCCGCACAGTTAGTATCTGCTAACTGTGCGGCAGAATAGAGTGCTATAAGGAGGAGTATAAAATGAGTATAAAAATTGCCCTGGCAGGAAATCCAAACTGCGGCAAAACCACAATGTTTAATGACTTAACCGGTTCCAGCCAGTATGTGGGTAACTGGCCCGGTGTTACAGTAGAAAAAAAGGAAGGAAAGCTAAAAGGGCACAAAGAAGTCACAATCACCGATTTGCCCGGAATTTATTCTCTTTCCCCTTACACACTGGAAGAAGTGGTAAGCCGGAATTATCTGCTTCATGATAAGCCGGAAGCAATCATCAATCTGGTGGATGGTACAAATCTGGAACGTAACCTTTATCTGACAACTCAGATACTGGAATTGGGCATCCCGGTTGTAGTTGCACTGAACATGATAGATCTTGTAAAGAAAAATGGGGATGTCATCAATACTCAGAAACTTTCCGCTGCTTTGGGCTGTGAAGTGGTAGAGACATCCGCGTTAAAGGGCACCGGTTCTATGGCCGCCGCCGAAAAGGCAATTGCACTGGCCGGTTCTAAAAGCGCGGCACTCTCCCGCCACAAGTTTGGCAGCCGGGTGGAAAAAGCCCTGGAAGAGATTGCCGGTTTAACGGAGCATATGGTCCCGTCAGAACGTTCCCGCTGGTATTCGATCAAATTGTTTGAACGGGATGAAAAAGTCCAGTCGGATCTGCCTCTTGACGCAGAGGCAAAAGGACGCATTGAAGCGATTATCTGCGCCGCGGAGAAAGAACTGGATGATGACAGCGAAAGTATTATTACAAACGAGCGCTATACTTATATTGCAAATCTTGTTAAAACCTGCGTACATAAAAAACGCAGCGGCATGACTACTTCGGATAAAATTGACCGGATCGTCACCAACCGTTTCCTGGCGCTGCCTATCTTTGCCGCAGTTATGTTTATCGTTTATTATATCTCTGTGTCCTGGCTCGGAACGATCGTAACGGACTGGACCAATGACACTTTGTTTGGTTCCTGGATTCAGCCCGGCGTGAGTACATTCCTTGAAAATGTCGGCGCACAGCCCTGGTTAAACGGACTGCTCGTTGATGGTATTATCGGTGGTGTGGGCGCTGTACTGGGCTTCGTCCCCCAGATGTTTATTCTTTTCTTCTTCCTTTCCATCCTGGAAGATTGCGGTTATATGGCGCGTGTTGCTTTCATCATGGACCGTATCTTCCGTAAATTTGGTCTTTCCGGCAAGAGTTTCATCCCCATGCTGATTTCTTCCGGCTGCGGGGTCCCGGGAATCATGGCCACCAAGACGATTGAAAATGAAAAGGACCGCCGCATGACGATTATGACGACAACCTTCATTCCGTGCGGTGCGAAATTACCTGTTATTGCATTAATCGGAGGAGCTATGTTCCCGAATATCAAATGGATGGCTCCTGCTATGTATTTCCTTGGCATTGCAGCCGTCATTTTTTCCGGTATCATCCTGAAAAAAACAAAAATGTTCTCCGGCGACCCGGCCCCCTTTGTTATGGAGCTGCCCCAGTACCACGTACCTGCTCCAAAGGGTGTATTGATCCATATGTGGGAACGCGGAAAGGCATTTATCATAAAAGCCGGTACCGTTATCTTTGTTGCCTGCGGTGTAATCTGGTTCCTCTCCAATTTTGGTTTTGCAGGAGGAAACTTCGGCATGGTCGAAGAGGGAGAAAGTATGCTCGCTGCTGCAGGTTCCTTCATCGCTCCTATATTTGCCCCGCTTGGATTCGGCAACTGGCAGGCTGCCGTGGCAACGGTCTCCGGCCTGGTGGCAAAAGAAAATGTTGTTGGTACATTCGGCGTGCTCTTTGGCCTGGGTGCCGATGTCACAGAGAGTGATCCCGGACTTCTGGCACAAATTACCGCTATGTTCCCATATGGCGCTGCTGCCCTGTCATTCCTGGTGTTTAATCTTCTCTGCGCTCCCTGCTTTGCTGCAATCGGAGCAATAAAAAGAGAGATGGCCAGTTCTAAATGGACCTTCTTTGCCATTGGTTACCAGACATTGTTAGCGTATGTATCGGCACTTATGATTAACCAGATCGGAGGGTTGATCTTCGGCGGATTATCTTTCTCAGCCGCTACTGTAATTGCCTTTATCTGCCTCGCTGTGATGGTGTTTCTGCTGTTCCGGCCGGCTTACAAGGGTTCCGGCCAGACATCTGCCGCCGGAGCGGCTGCTTAATATCACATAGAAGGAGAGTTCTCCATGTTGTCAGCTTCAAAAAAAAGATATTTATTCAGCATAGGCAAATTGAGTCTGAACGGTCAGAAGATTTCCTGTAAAGAAATTGCGGATGATCTGTGCGTAAAGCCTCCCAGTGTTTCTAAAATGCTGACATTGTTGGCCGGAGAAGATCTGATAGAGAAAGCCCATTACGGTAAAATCACTCTTACCGAAAAAGGGCTGAGACCTGCAAACCAGCTTTATACAAATTTTCTTATTCTCTCTTCCTTCTTCCACAACCTGCTTCTCCTTCCGGAGGAGCAGGCAGTTAAAGACGCGGCAACCTGTGTCTGTGAGCTGTCGGAAGAATGTATCGCCGGTCTTGTGTCGCTCGCTATGCGTCATCCAGAGGTCCCGGGCAGACGCACCGGTCAAACAGAAGAAGCAGAGACGACTCCTGAAAATTTAATTTATAAGATATAGAAGAACTCCCGGCAGTTAACGCCGGGAGTTCTTTATTAGTCGGTATTATCTTCTTTTCCGTTTTCCAGCCTGAGCATCCGGTAACCAATCCCGATATGCGTTTGGATATAGTTCGGATGTGACGGGTCCTCTTCAATCTTTTTCCTCAGCGTAGCCATAAACACCCGGAGAGACGGAATGTCGCTCTGCATGGCATTGACCCATATCTCCTTCAAGATATAATTATGAGTCAGGACCTTCCCCACGTTCTTGGCGAGAAGACACAGAAGTTTATATTCAATAGGAGTCAGATGCAGTTCCCTGTCATCCAGATATACACAGCCCGAAGAGTAATCAATTTTCAGCCCCCCGTTGACAAACACAGCCTCCTCTGCCACCGGGAGATTGCTGTAAGCGATTCTTCTAAGACTTACCCGAAGCCTTGCCAGCAGCTCTTCCACGCTGAACGGCTTCGTAAGGTAATCGTCGGCTCCGGCATCCAGCGCTTCTATCTTATCCCGGTCTTCGCTCCGTGCACTTACCACAATAATCGGTACATTGGACCAGGCACGCACCTTGCGGATAATATCCACACCATCCATATCAGGGAGCCCCAGATCCAGCAGAATAATATCAGGCCGCTGAGAGACCGCCTCCATAATGGACTCGCTCCCGGTCTCCGCGGTATGATACCGGTATCCCTGGGTCTCCAGTGTGGTTGTAATCAGGTTTCTTACTGCCGCGTCATCTTCCACGACAAGAATCAATGGTTTATTCATGAAGCGTAACCTCCTCCGCCTGCAGAGTGAATTTAAAAACAGTTCCGTGTGGGTGGTTATTCTCTACCCATATCCGGCCCCCGTGGGCATTGACAATAGACTTGCACAGAGCCAGGCCCAGGCCCATTCCCCTGCGGCTGTCAGCGACCGTGTTATCCGCAGTGTAAAACATGTCAAAGAGCCGTCCCTTTGCCTCATCGGCGATTCCGCCGCCATCATCTGCAACGCTCACCACAACCTCTTTTTTCTCTGCGGCTTTTTCTGCCGTGATAATAATATGTGAACCCTTCCGGGTATATTTAATTGCATTATCCACAATGTTGATAATCACCTGTACGATCAGCCGGGAATCCATCCGGGCCATAAGCAGATCGTCCTTTAAGTCAACCGTGATGCTGTGTTCCACGCTCTTCCGGTTAATATGGCGCAGCGCTTCTGCAATCACCTCATCCAGAAGTTCAGCATCGGCATGAATATTCATCGTCCCATTCTCAATCCGCGTAACGGACAGCAGATTTTCTACCAGATTGATCAGCCACATGGAGTCGTCGTAGATATCCAGATACAGCTTCTGCTTTTTTTCTTCCTCCATAGCTGCCGCGTTGCCGATGAGTACACCCGCGTTGCCGGAGATACTGGTTAGCGGTGTTCGCAGGTCATGGGAGATAGAACGCAGCAGATCAGCCCTCAGCTGTTCCTGCTGAGCCTGCATGGCAATCTCATTTTTTGTTTCATTCAACTGTACTTTTTCCAATGCCAGGGCACATTCACTGAGCATGGAGATCAGAAGTCCCTTCTCAAAGGCGCCAATGGTTTCTCCTTCCATCGCAATTCCCGCCACGGCAAAAACAGTATCATTGCTTCTCACTGCCAGGTATAAGCAGCGGGCACCGGGGAGCGTATTCGTCGTAGCGCCGGCATGTTTATTGTTCTGGAATACCCACTGGGCAACGGCACGTTCATCCTCTTCCTTGTACCGCAGTATAGTTTCACCGGTGTTTTCTTTGGCATAAATCCTGGGTTCTCCCAGCTTCCCGTCTTTCACGCAATAAAAAATGATGGTCTTATCCAGAAGTTTCTTCATCTGATTTGCCGTTTCCCGGATAATCTCATCCCTCGTCTCAGCCCGCTGAAGCTTCTGGCTGGTTTCCAGCAGCACATCGGTCCGATATGCTTTTCTGGCTGCCTGCCTGGCCTGTTCCTTGACCCTCATAGTCAGTGTCCCTGTAATAAAGGCCGCGATAAACATGATCAAAAATGTAACCGGGTAGCCCGTATCATAGGCGGCCAGTGAATAATGCGGTTCCGTAAAGAAAAAGTTAAATACCAGCACGCTCAGGACCGAGGATACAATACTATATATTTTATTGCGGGTAAATAGAGAGGTCAGCAGAACACCCAGAATATACACGGTAATAATATTGGCCTCGCTGAATCCCAGATTTTTAAACCAGTATCCTAAAAGAGTACAGAGGCATAAAATAACCGCCGTTTTCAGTGTGTCATAAAAGGTCAGCTTTGTATTATTAACTGTTCTGGTTGCCTTCCGCAGTTTTTTGGAGCCCTCCGAATAATCCGGAATAATATAAATATCCAGATTGGGGGCCAGCAGAGAGAGACGTTCGGAAAAATTAAGTCTGGAAAAGGAGAATCTCCTTCTGGTATTGGTCCGCCCCAGTACTACCTTTGAAACCCCGGCAATCTTGGCATATTCGGCGATCTGGGATGCGATGTCATCGCCGTAGACGGTCACTATCTTGGCTCCCATCTGTTCGGCCAGCCGCATATTGCCCTGAAGCTGCTTCCGCTGCTCTTCCTCCATATCCTTAAGCTCTGCCGCCTCTACATACAGGGCGGTAAACATACCCCGGAACGCATACGCCATTCTGGCTCCGGTCCGGATTACTTTCGCATTTGTCGGGGAAGAGGACAGACAGATCAGAATGTGTTCACCCGTATAATAATCCCCCCGTCCGGAGGTCTGCTTATTTCTCTCCGAAATCTGGTTGACCCGGTCTGCCGTCCGGCGCAGGGCAATCTCCCTCAATGCAATCAGATTATCCTCGTTAAAGAAATGGTGAAGCGCTTTCTCGGCCTGTTTCGCCTGATAAACCTTACCCTGGTTCAGGCGCGCGATCAGATCCGCCGGTTCAATATCCACCAGTTCCACCTGATCTGCGTCGTCAAACACCCGGTCAGGAATCCGTTCTCTCACCGCAACACCGGTGATGGAAGTGACGATGTCATTCAGACTTTCCAGATGCTGCACATTCACGGTCGTATAGACATCAATACCGGCCTTTAACAGTTCTTCAATATCCTGATAGCGTTTGATGTGCCGGCAGCCTTCCGCGTTGGTATGTGCCAGCTCATCCACCAGAATCAGTTTGGGCCGTCTGCGGATCGCTCCATCCAGATCAAACTCCCGGAGCGTTATATTCTTATAGGGGATCTGATGGACCGGAAGCTGTTCCAGCCCCTTAAGCAGAGCCAGCGTCTCCAGCCGGGTATGGGGCTCAATGTATCCGGCCACAACATCTGTGCCTGCTTTTCTTGCCGCATGCGCTGCTTCCAGCATAGCATAAGTCTTGCCGACCCCGGCCGCATATCCGAAAAATATCTTCAGTTTTCCTCTGATCTGACTGTTTTCTTCCGCCAGAGTCCTTCTCAGGACATCATCCGGATTCGGCCTGTGTTCTTCCTCCATGCCGGCACCCCCTTTCTTTTCCCTCTTTCCAGTATAAAGACTCCGGGATAAGAATGCCATAATATTTTTTGTCCAGGCATAAAGATTGCATTAAGACCGGCTGCGCGGACCTGGTATGGCCGGAAATAAGATTTTCAGAAACATTTTTTCGGCCGGCGTTCCACTGCTGTAGTCATAATAAAGCCGCTTCCCGGCCCGGTCTGTAATTCTGAAATTATTGTCCTCATAGTTAATCCGTACCCCCGCTTCCCCAAGGGCAAGCCGCAGGGAAAGTTCCCAGAAGGGCAGCCGGAAGGTTTCTCCGGCATCCGCTTCCCCTTCCAGATATTCAAATTCCACAGCGCTTAAACCATCCTTCAGAAACAGCAGCCACAGCTGCTTCTGCTGGTCAATGGTCAGTGCATCCAGAATGGAGTCCTGCCCCTCTTCTCCGCTTGTTTTCAGATATCGGTAATAGGTATCCTTATAGTCGTCAGAAAGCTGTTCCAGATCCGGAAGCAGCAATGTTCTGGATACTGCCGCGTAACTGCACCGGAAGTCCATATTTTTCAAAAGCTCATAGATTCCCCTGCATATCCTTTCATCGCCTGTCTTAACTTTGATGCAGATATTCATAATCTGATCAAAATTATTGCCGGATATACTGTATTTCGTCAGCAATATGCTCTTTTGATCTCCGGAAAACTCCGCCGTCAGCTCCACAGAATCCCTGCAGTCCGGCACACCGTTTACGCTAACCTGCATGGTGCGGGACAGAGCCGCCATAGAAATCCCGTATCTCTCCAGAAAATCATCGCAGCTAAAGCAGGAATACTCATACATAATCCAGACGGAAGCTTCCTCCTCATTGCGGTATATTTCCGGATTCATGTTCTGCTGTGTGCTCAGGTTAAAGATCCATTCTATCAGTACATAAGACGCCGGAACAGGCGGAATACCCTCGCGGATCTCCACATTTTTCTGTGACGCCGCTATTTTATTCTGTATATCAGTCATAAGATACCTCCCTGCCGCAGTACGGCTGTTCAAGTACGCCTCGGCGTACTTGCTGCGATCCGCACGATCCTGTTATTTCAAGATTCCATCCAGAGCAAGATTTACCTGGAGCACATTGACAGTCGGCTCCCCGAATAATCCCAGGAACCTGCCCTTCGTGTATTTTTCTACAATTTCTCTGACCTCTTCTTCGGATCTGCCTGTATGCCCGGCAATTCTTGGTATCTGGTATTCAGCCGCGGCCACCGATATGTGCGGGTCCAGCCCGCTGCCGGAGCAGGTAACCAGGTCAACCGGAATCGGTTCGTCTCCTTTTTCCGGATGGGCTTCCTGAATCATCTCCACCCGCTCCTGCACGAGCGCTTCATATTCCGGGCTTGCCGGGCTCAAATTAGATGCCCAGGCATACATAACCGGATTTCCCTCTTCATCCGTAAAGCTTTCCGTATCTATGTTCATAATTCTGCCCCACATATGGGAATCGTCTGTATACTGCTGCCCCAGAAGTTCACTGCCATATTTCTTCCCATCCACTTCAATGATGCTTCCATTTGCCTGATGGGGAAAGATCAGCTGGGCAAGCCCGGTGACGGCAAGCGTATAAATCACCCCGCATAGCAGTACGGAAATCCCAAGAAAAATACCGGCTTTCGGGAAGATATCTTTTATCATTTTCTTCATACTCTGTTCATGCATATTCATTGCAGCCGGCTGAAAAAAAGCATCTATGCATGAAACCTCCATCCTTCATATTTCTTTCAGCCGGAATACTATTTATACCAGATGAACCGCTGCCAGCAACATATCAATCAGTTTAATACAGATAAACGGCGTTACAATTCCGCCCAGACCGTAGATCAGAAGGTTCCTTGCAAGCATCTTTCCCGCCGATACTTCTCTGTATTTCACACCCTTTAGGGCAAGCGGAATCAGCGCCACAATAATCAGTGCGTTGTAAATAATGGCCGACAGGATCGCGCTGAATGCGCTGTGCAGACCCATGATATTCAAGGCTGCAAGATCCGGATAAAGCCCCATAAACAATGCGGGTATAATGGCGAAATATTTTGCCAGGTCATTTGCAATGCTGAATGTGGTCAGGCTGCCTCTCGTCATCAGAAGCTGTTTTCCGATCCGTACAATATCAATCAGCTTGGTGGGGGAAGAATCCAGATCCACCATATTTCCTGCTTCTTTCGCCGCCTGTGTGCCGCTGTTCATGGCAACCGCCACATCTGCCTGGGCCAGGGCGGGCGCATCGTTGGTGCCGTCGCCGGTCATAGCCACCATATGGCCTTTTGCCTGCAGGTCGCGGATTGTCTGAAGCTTCCCTTCCGGGGTTGCCTCCGCAAGGAAATCGTCCACCCCCGCCTCCGCCGCAATTGCGGCAGCGGTCAGAGGGTTATCGCCGGTCACCATGATGGTCCGGATGCCCATCTTGCGCAGATCCCCGAATTTTTCTCTCACACCCTTTTTAATAATATCTTTCAGATAGATAACTCCCAGTACCTGATGGTTCTTCGCTACCACCAGCGGCGTGCCTCCCTGCTGCGATATCCGGGTGACCACCTGGTCACATTCTCTGCTGTAGCTGCCGCCGCCTGAGAGGACGTAGTCTTTTATCGCCTCTGCGGCCCCTTTCCTTATCTCATTGCCGGCTAAGTCCACACCGCTCATCCGGGTTTTGGCGGTAAAAGGAAGAAAGGCCATATTCAGATCATTCATATTTCTGCCGCGCATTCCAAACTGTTCCTTCGCAAGCACCACGATACTCCTGCCTTCCGGGGTTTCATCTGCCAGCGAGGCCAGCTGTGCCGCATCCGCCAGTTCTTTTACATCCACACCGTCCACCGGTACAAATTCACTGGCCTGCCGGTTGCCCAGGGTAATGGTACCTGTTTTGTCCAGCATGAGTGTATCCACATCTCCTGCCGCCTCAATGGCACGGCCGCTCATCGCCAGGACATTTACCTGATTGAGCCTGCTCATGCCTGCAATCCCGATTGCCGAGAGCAGCGCTCCGATGGTTGTAGGGGCCAGACACACCAGCAGCGCAACCAGGGATGTTACGGAAGTGGGATTATCCATACCAGCCTGGCCGGATGAGAAAACGGAGTAGGCGTACAGAGAAACTGTAACCAGCACAAATATAATGGAGAGGGCAATCAGCAGGATCTGCAGTGCCATCTCATTGGGTGTTTTCTTTCTGGCAGCGCCTTCCACCATGGCAATCATTTTATCCAGAAAGCTTTCTCCCGGATCGTTGGTAATCTGAATCACCAGCCAGTCTGAAATCACTGTGGTGCCTCCGGTCACCGCACTCCGGTCTCCGCCGCTTTCCCGGATAACCGGCGCGGATTCACCGGTTATGGCACTCTCATCTACAGAGGCCACTCCCTCTATTACTTCACCGTCTCCCGGAATCTGCTCTCCCGCTTTCACGATAACCATATCGCCCTTTTTCAGGGAAGCGGAAGAGATCTTTGTGATCTCTTCCTTCCGGTCAGAGGACGGGATCTTGTGTGCCTCCACATCCCGCTTCGCGGCACGCAGAGCATCCGCCTGGGCCTTGCCCCGCCCTTCTGCGATTGCCTCTGCGAAGTTGGCAAATAATACCGTAAACCAGAGAATAACCGCAATCGCCAGAGTAAAGCCCGAGGGCGCATCCCCTATTCCAAACAGGGAAATGATAAATAGCACCGTCGTCATTACTGCCGAGATATAAACCAGCATCATGACCGGATTTTTGGCCTGTGTCCCAGGCGCAAGTTTTATAAAAGAATCCTTTAAGGCCCGGGCAAACATCTTCTGCCCTGCATACGGATTTTGATCTTTGGAAGCCATACCCATTCACCCTCCCTAATGAAGCATCTGCAAGTGTTCTGCAATCGGGCCCAGAGATAACGCCGGGAAGAAGCTCAACGCACCGATCAGCAGCACTACGAAAATTAACAGGAATACAAACATTGCATTGCAGGTGGATAGAGTACCTGCGGTTGCTGCCACCTTCTTTTTCTTAACCAGACTGCCCGCAATTGCCAGAATACCTGTAATCGGCAGGAATCTGACAAACAGCATAACAAGGCCAAGCGTAATATTTAAAAATGGAGTATTCGCATTAAACCCGGCGAAGGCAGAGCCATTGTTGCCGCCGCAGGAGGAATACGCATACAGGATTTCCGAAAATCCGTGGGCTCCGGCGTTGTTCAGGCTGTCGGTCACCGCCGGAACCAGAGCGGCAATGCCGCTCCCTACCAGGATAGCAATCGGTGTGGCAAGGCATACCAGCACAGCCCATTTCATCTCATAGGGCTCGATCTTCTTGCCCAGATACTCCGGTGTCCGTCCGACCATCAGGCCCGCAATGAATACTGTCAGGATAGCAAATCCCAGCATCCCGTACAGACCGCAGCCCACGCCGCCGAATATGACTTCGCCCAGCTGCATCAGAAGCATCGGCACCATGCCGCCAAGGGGCGTGTAGCTGTCATGCATGGAGTTTACAGAGCCGTTGGAAGCCGCGGTTGTGAAGGCTGCCCAGGTGGCGGATGTGGCGATGCCAAACCGTGTTTCCTTGCCTTCCATGTTGCCGCCTGCCTGATTATCGGCACTTAAGTCAACCGCGCCGCTCTGGGCAAGCTGCGGAGTTCCATTCTGTTCTGCCACAGCGATGCATCCCAGTGCGATCACCAGCATGATAAACATTGCCGTAAAGATTGCGATGCCCTGCCGCTTATCCTTTACACTCCGGCCAAAGGTAAAGCATAGGGCCGCCGGTATAAGTAAAATAGCTATCATTTCAATTAAGTTAGAGAAGGCGGTGGGATTTTCCAGCGGGTGGGCTGAGTTGGTCCCCATATAACCGCCGCCGTTGGTTCCCGCCTGTTTCATGGCAATCTGGCTTGCCGCAGGTCCCATAGGCACAATCTGAGTCGTAACTTCCGTTCCGTCCTCCAGTGTAACCGGTTCGACCAATTCCTCCTCTTCGTATGGTTTCAGGTTCTGGATAACTCCCTGAGACACCAGAAGCAGGGAAATTACCAGGCAGAGAGGAACCAGGACGTAGAGTATGATTCTGGTCATATCCACCCAGAAGCTTCCAAGGCCTTCTTTCCTTACCTTAATCAGCCCCCGGATCAGTGCAAACAAAACTGCAATACCGGTTGCCGCAGAAACAAAGTTCTGTACGGTAAGACCCAGCGCCTGGGTCAAATAACTTAGCGAGGCTTCTCCGCTGTAAGCCTGCCAGTTAGTATTGGTAACAAAACTTACCGCCGTGTTAAAGGATAAGTGCCAGGACAGTCCGCCAAATCCTTCCGGGTTGCCGGGAAGGGCCCCCTGCAGCATTTGAATTGCAAACAGCAGTACAAGCCCGAAGGCATTAAACACTAAAACACTGGCCAGATACTTTTTCCAGTTCATTTCCTCCCCGGAGTCCACATGCATGATCCTGTAGATCAGCTTCTCACAGGGAGCGCATAGTCTGGTCAGAAAAACCTTCTCTCCGTTCATGACCTTACCGATGTAGGCGCCCAGCGGAATGGCAAGGACAACCAGCACAACCAGGTACAGGCCATATTGTAAAATTGTCTGGCTCACGCTTTATCACCTCTCAATAAGATTACGGTCAAATAGACAAGAATTCCCGCGGCAACTGCTCCAATCGCCCATATTACAGCACCCATATCATCTCCCCCTTCTTCTATGCCGGATTTATGATTTTTTATTTTTTACGGGTCAATGGTATCATAATTAAAATAAAGGTAGTGTTAGAGGACAATCCCGATGCATTAAAATGAGATTAAGGGTAGTTTCCACTACGATAAAAACGCCGCTGCAAAATCAGATTTTGCAGCGGCGTTTTACAGATGGAGCCTATTTACTCCATGATTTTTATTCCCGTTTCCTTCTTTTTAGATCCTCCCCAAACCGGCTCATCACAGCCCGGTGGATGAAGTACAGGTATGGCAGGCCCAGATTGGTCTCCAGCAGCGAATTTACAACCAATGGAGCAATTCCCTGAGGCCGGATACCGGTAATCAGCAGCACAAATTCCCAGGCAAACTGAACCAGAATACCTATGCTTAAAATGTCCCACAGATTCACCGTATTTCCTTTCTGCCGGTTCTTAATGTTAGAAACACACAACAGAGCATATCCTACAAACAGGATCAGCGCCATCACGCCGTGATACTGTCCGGTTCCCCTCGAAATCGTAATTGTTCCAAAAGCCTGTCCGAAATTCTGGCTGAGAAGAGCGGTGCACAGCCAGCCCGACAAGATCAGGACAGACCATTCCAGCCGGTTCTTATCCTTATCCAGCCACAGCCATATCCAGACAAAATTGGTAAATCCATAGCTCATGGAAAGCCAAAGCAGAAACCAGAAAGTGTCGGCCCCCTGTACTGTCCTGGTATTTAACAGCAGATAGAAGATCCCGTAATCCACAGCCAGATATAAAATTCCGCCCAGAATCCCCACAATTGCCGCCATATACCGCTTCGTATACATCAGTACACCGAACAAAATCATCAGAAAACAAATATCCAGTATAATGTACAGTTCATTTAATGTTCTTGCCGCTATAACCTCTCCCATACTCTTCGTCCGGCTAAGCCGTTTCCTCCTTCTGATATTCTCTCATAATCGCCCGGATGCTCCGATGCAGATGGGGCCTGAACTCTTCTATGGAAAAAGGATCTTCCTCCAGAATCGTCGTAAAGCAGGTGGAACTGGTCAGTTCGATTATCGTAAACAGCATCTTATCCGGGTCCTCATAATCCGCCTTATCTCTGCGTATCATTTCCAGATAAAGCTCATAGAAATTCGGCGCATTATTCTCCCTCGGCAGATTCAACGCCTTATTAAAGACTCCCCATCCCAGGTTCTTTGCGATAAAGCGCAGCAAGGACGGGTCCTCGGTCAGCCGGTCCAGAATATAGTCGATGATAAACAGCATACTGTCCTCAAACCCCGAAATCTGTGTCTGATTCAGCGCTCCCTCCGCCAGGGAGAACAATTCATTGGCTTTGTGGACAATCAGCTT
The DNA here is from genome assembly GCF_032380675.1 of Anaerolentibacter hominis. Lineage (NCBI taxonomy): Bacteria > Bacillati > Bacillota > Clostridia > Lachnospirales > Lachnospiraceae > Anaerolentibacter > Anaerolentibacter hominis. The sequence goes on along the minus strand of NZ_JAWDIX010000001.1, from coordinate 310,279 downwards.
ATTTCTTATATCATATTTGTCCTTAAAATAAAGATAGAACGTTCCCTTCGCAACCCCCGCGCGCTCAACAATGTCCGATATTGCAGTTTTATTAATCCCCTTGGTAGTAAAAAGCTCAAAGGCGGTGTTAAAGAGCGCATCTTTTTTTCTCTTCTTTTTGTCTTCGACTTTACTCACTGTTTATCCCTTCTTCCATTCCCCCGCAGCAGCTGCCATTACATTCTTATCTTTTATTCTATTCAAAACTGACCAAAAGTCAATATTATTAAATTTTTATTAATTCTCTGTCCATCCAATTGACTAATGGTCAGTTTTGGCATATAACAAATAACGGTGAATAAATTGACTAGTAGTCATTTCTCGGCCGGTCCTAAATCCGGCCGGCTGCACAAAAATAGGGAATGAGGAGGAATACGATGATTCAGTTTGCGAAAAAGATCGTCAAACACAAAAAACTCATAGTGATGATCTGTCTCCTGCTTCTGATTCCGTCCTTTATCGGAATCGCCAACACGAGAATCAACTATGATCTGCTCAGTTATCTGCCGGACGATCTGGAAACAATGAAAGGCCAGGATATTCTGGTGGATCAGTTCGGCATGGGCGCGTTCTCCATGGTTGTCGTGGAGGATATGCCTTTAAAGGACGTAACCGTTCTGAAAGAACAGATAAAAGAAGTGGAACATGTAACAGATGTCATCTGGTACGATGACGTATTCGATTTAAGCGTGCCGATCGAAATGCTTCCGGAAGACATCCGGACTGCTTTCTATCATGGGGACGCCACGATGATGATTGCTCTGTTTGACAATACAACATCCTCTGACGAGACCATGGAAGCAATTGCTCAGATGCGAAAACTCTGTGATAAACAGTGCTTCATCAGCGGTATGAGCGGTGTGGTAACGGATATCAAAGATCTATCCCTGCGCGAGATGCCCATTTACGTGGTAATCGCCGCCGTTTTATGTCTGGCCGTTCTGTCCCTTACAATGGAGTCCTATCTGGTACCTTTTATTTTCCTGTTCAGCATCGGGATATCCATTCTCTATAATCTGGGCAGCAACTTCTTCCTGGGTGAAATCTCCTATATCACAAAAGCACTGACTGCCGTCCTGCAGCTGGGTGTAACAATGGATTATTCTATCTTCCTGCTCAATAGCTACGAAGACAATAAAAAGCGTTTTCCGGGCGAAAAAGACCGGGCAATGGCTCACGCTATTTCAAATACATTTAAATCCGTAACCGGCAGTTCGATCACCACAATAGCAGGTTTTGCGGCCCTTTGCTTTATGAGCTTCACCCTTGGCAGGGATATCGGCATTGTCATGGCAAAGGGTGTTATAATCGGTGTCCTCTGCTGTATCACCCTGCTGCCCTCATTGATTTTATTATCAGATAAGCTTATAGAAAAAACGCGCCATAAACCCCTGATACCGGATTTGGCAAGGTTATCCGGATTTATCACAAAGCATCATGTGGCTTTTATTCTTATCTTCCTGGTTCTTCTGGTCCCTTCTATTTACGGCAACAACCATGTAGATGTGTACTATAAGATTGATGAATCTCTGCCGCAGTCACTGCCCAGCAATATTGCAAACCAGAAGCTTCAGGATCATTTTGATATGAATAATATGCACATGGTCCTGCTGAAAAGCGGGATGAGTGCGAAAGAAAAAGAGGCTCTGATCAGTCAGATCGAGCAGGTTCCGGGGGTTAAATACACGGTCGGCCTGAATAGTTTTGTGGGTCCGGGAATCCCGGATAGTTTCATTCCCTCCGATCTCACCGATATGGTGAAAAGCGATGACTATGAGGTGATTTTCGTCTGTTCTGATTACCAGACGGCCACCGATGAAGTGAATAGGCAGATCGAAGATCTGAATCACATTGTCAAAACATTCAGCTCCGAATCCATGGTTATCGGCGAAGCACCTCTGACCAAAGATTTAAAAGATATTACCTCAGTGGATTTCAGGAATGTAAGCATTGCTTCCATCGCCGCTATTTTTATTATCATTATGATCTTGTTCCGTTCAATCTCACTTCCGGTTATCCTGGTGGCGGTGATTGAATTTGCCATTTGCATGAATATGGCCTTTGCTTACTTCGCAGGAACCACCCTGCCTTTTGTAGCCAGCGTGGTGATCGGAACGATACAGCTTGGGGCAACCGTCGACTATGCAATCCTGATGACCAGCCGTTATCAAAAAGAGCGGAATAAAGGAAAAAGCAAGCGGGAAGCTGTCGGCATTGCCCATCAGACGTCGATGAAGTCCATCCTGATCAGCGGTTTCAGTTTCTTTGCCGCTACGTTTGGTGTTGGACTTTATTCTGAGATAGACATGATCAGTTCCATCTGTACCCTGCTTTCCAGAGGCGCAATCATCAGTACCGTTATCGTACTGTGTGTTCTGCCGTCCATGTTCCTCATGTTTGATAAGGTAATCTGTAAAACTTCCATCGGTTTCGGACCGAAAAAAATAAAAGAAGGAGGAAGCAAGAATCCCGGTCAGTCCGGGCCCCTTGCCATGAATTAAGATGAAGAGAAGTAATAAATATATCATATCCGGCCTGTCGGTACTGTTAGCGGGTGCCATGGTCACTGCCGCCGTGTTCCTGCCTGTAGAAACCACATCAAATGCTGCCGGATTCAATTTTCCAGGCAGCAGTACCCTGGCGGACGCTATCCAAACGGTATCGGCCTCCGGTACCAAAGAAGGTCAGAAAACTGCCGGAACATCCGGTGTGTATAAAGATGAAACCGTCTATGCCACAGCAGATCCAGATGGAAGCATCCGTAAAATTGTAGTCTCCGACTGGTTAAAGAACGCCGGTTCCGGGACAGAACTGAATGATATCTCATCTCTGAAAGAGATTGAGAATATAAAAGGGGAAGAGACCTTTACCCAGGACGGCAGGAGGCTGACCTGGAAGACAAACGGCACCGATATTTATTACCAGGGCACCTCAGAAGAAAAGCTGCCCGTAGCCATGAACATTACCTATGAATTAAACGGGAAGAATGTGACCGCCGATCAGCTGGCGGGAAAAAACGGCAGTCTGAAAATGACCTGGCATTTTTCTTCTCAGGATCTTCCATTTACCATGATTACCGCTATGATGCTTCCGGCAGAACATTTTAATAACGTCCGGATCGAACATGGGAAATTAATCACCGACGCCAAGAACATCATTGCCGTAGGTATCGCCTTTCCCGGTTTAAATAAAGAGCTGGATATTGACCGGGATACCCTGGATTTCCCCGATACCTTTACCATCACTGCCGATGTAACCGAACTGGAAATCGGTCCCGCACTTACCTTTGCCTCCTGTGATCTGCTGGATGAACTGAACCTGGATGATTTTGACGGTTTGGAAGAGCTAAAGGAATCTATGGATGACCTGGCGGAGGCTTCCGGCAAACTGGCAGATGGTTCTGCCGGCCTGAAAAAGGGAGCCGATACCCTAAAGAGTAAGACTGGTGATCTAAAAAGCGGAGCAAAAACCCTTACGGATGGTCTGTCACAGCTCTCCAGCGGAGCAGACTCCTTAAACTCAGGTATTAAGGCCTATACCGAGGGGGCCGATACGCTGGCTGATGGAGTAAAGACTTATGTAGACGGAGCCGGAACCTTAAGCGAGGGAATCACAGATTATGTAAATGGAACAGGTGAGCTGGCGGACGGACTCAAGCAGTTAGAGGAAGCGGTAAATGCCGGGATCTCTGTAACAGATGAACAAAAACAGGCAATTTCATCCCTCGAATCTGCACTCTCCGGCCTCAGTTCCGACAAACTTTCTTCCCTCCAGGAAGGGGCAGGAACTGTGGCAGACGGGCTTTCCTCCTATAACGACGGACTTTCCTCTTTAGCCAACGGCTTTCAGGCCATAGCCGTATCACTTCCCGATGGGGAGCAAAAAGAAATGCTGAATCAGCTCACCGCACAGCTGAAAGGCGTTGTATCAAAGAACGGTGCGCAGCTGGAAGCAGGGGCAAAGCAGGTGGCTTCGGGTACCAGGGAACTAAATTCTGCTTTATCCGCCTTAGCTCCCGCGATGAAACAGGTGACGCCGCTCATGGGTCTTCTCTCCTCCGCCGCCAGTCTGCCGGAAGCAGTGGGAACCCTTCGTCTGGGTGCGGTCAAACTCACACAGAATAATGAGGCGCTGCTAACCGGAGCCGCATCCTTAAAAGAAGCGGGACCTACCCTGAGGGCAGGGGCCAATGAGCTCACCGGTAAGAGCAAGACCCTCCGCAATGGCGCCGGAGACATTCAGTCTGCTGCTCGTGCGCTGAAAACGGGCGGAGCAACCCTGGCTGACGGTATCCATGCGTTTGCTGACGGGACTTCTGAATTAGCAGAAGGAGCAGATGAGCTGGCAGAGGGAATGAAAGAATTCGACAGGACCGGCATTCAGAAACTTAAATCTCTATTTGGCGATGATCTCGGCGAACTGTCTGACCGTCTGGACTCTCTTCAGAAAAAAGCCTCCGCCTACCAGTCCTTCTCCGGCATTGCATCCGGAATGGAGGGTAGTGTCAAGTTTGTGATCGAGACGAGTGAAATTAAATAAGCAAACAAACCTTTGCCTTGATTTATCATTTCATTCTATTAAAATAGAAGGTAGAAAAATTCAAACTTAAGCCCATAGGAAAAGGCAGGGGTATAAAGTTTGAACGTACCTTTCAAACTATTCATTCAGGCAGTATCGCAGGCAAGCCTGCGATATGCAGAGGTAAATTATGTTAGATTCACGTCTCGTTACTTTCATGGAACTTTGCAAGACATTAAATTATACCAAAACCGCGGAGCATCTGCACCTGACTCAGCCCGCGGTGACACAGCATATTCAATATCTGGAACGGCACTATGGCGTCAAGCTGTTTCAGTATTCTAAAAAACAGCTTTCACTCACGGACCAGGGAAAGCTGCTGGAATCCCGTATCCGTACGCTGAATTCCGACAGCAAACGGCTGAAACGGGAGATCTGTGCCATACCTGAAAAAGAAGGAGACTATATTTGTTTCGGTGCGACGCCCACCATCGGGGAATACATTATGCCGGATATCCTCGCTTCTTTTTTAACCGATCACCCGGAATACCGGATTACAATGAAAGTCGGGAACACAAAAGAGCTGCTTTCCATGCTGGATCAGGGCGAGCTGGACTTCGCCTTGATTGAAGGTTTTTTCAATAAAGAAGAGTATGCCTGGAAGACATTTGTGGAAGAAAAATTTATTGGTGTGTGCTCCCCTCATTCGGAACTCGCCTCCGGCAAATATCATCTGGAGGAAGTATACCGCAAGCCTCTGCTGCTGCGGGAACCCGGCTCCGGCGCCAGAGAGATTCTGGAACAGGTTCTGACCGAACACAACCTGTCGGCAGATAACCTCAGTTACACAGAAATAGGGAACATTAATGTCATAAAAGAATTAACAGGCAAAAATCTGGGCGCTACGTTTCTCTATAAAGCGGCAGCAAAAAAAGAGCTTGCCGAGGGCAAACTCTCCAGAATTAAAATCACAGATCTTCAGGCCAGCCGGGAATTTCATTTTGTGTACCTGAAAGACTCTATCTACGGCAAACGCAACCTGGCCTTTTATCAATATTGCAGAAAAGCGTTAAAATAACCGGTACTGGTTATCCAGTACCGAGGACATCCGTCGCTGGGTTATCTGATCCTCCGGGCCGATATGTCCTGACAGCAATGCCTCATGTACAGCTCCTGTCTCTCCTGCAGGGGCTGTATTTCTCTTACAGGACACATTGGCATAGCAGTATCGGCATCCTGTCGGGCAGGTATCATACGCCCCGATGTCAATGCTTTCTATGCAGCCACATTCTGCCCTCTGATTTCGATCCTTTTTCCCGCAGACGGTCATACCGGTAAGGCGCTCAAACAACTGCCGGTCAATACAGCTTCCCGGCCGGACCTGCCGGAGCCTTGCATCATGAAAGTCCAGTTTCTCCGCGCAGGTATACAGTTCCATATGATGTGCCGCTGCAATCTGCGCCAGTTCTTCCAGCAGCGCATAGCACGCGTCCCGTTCAAAGGGCAGGATGCCAAGCCCTCCTGTATTGCGCAGCGTCTTTTCATAAAAATCCATAAAACTGACCACAACCCGGTCGGTATAACCGTCCAGATAGGAGGCCATCCGCCCGAACTGTCTGATATGGTATTCCGGTGTATACGTATTGCTGAAAAAGATCGGATCGTAACGCCAGATCAGTCGTTCCCTCCCAAGTTTATCAGCCAGGCCGCGAAACAGCGGCAAAATCTCTTTTTCTTTGGAGGGGAGCCCCGGCTCTGCCTCCGTGCCATATCCTGTAATGGTAAATTGAATATAATATGGGTAGTCCTTAACTGCATCCAGAGCGCGTGCCGCCATTACCGGATATTTACTCCAGAAAACAAAGCCGTCTACAGTCTCCGGCGTCAGAAGGATTTTACTGACCTGATGATAATTTACCGGATTTCTCACATACAGAAATCCTTCCTTCATCCTCTGTATAAACCAGTCCCAGTAATAATGGGGAATATCCGTTCTCCGGCTTACGCTCAGGATCATGCTCTTTCAGCCCTTCTTCCTTCTCAAGTCCAAATCATGATTTCAGATTGATTTCTATGCCTTCCTGGTCCCTGCCCATCTTAATAAATACCGGTATGTATGAAATCAGAGTCAGCAGCATCACCGCGCCGCACACCACAATCAGCGTATTGGCGGCATGAACCGACATATCCGGCAGTAAAATCAGAAGAAACATCACCACATACAGGACGGTTGTACAGATCTTCCCATACCATTTCGCACCATTTAACATCTTATTTTTCCGCAGCATGATCAGCCCCATCACACCCATAAAGCCTTCTTTCACCACGAACAGCACAATCAATGCGATCAGCCAGTGATATCTTGTAGACAGACAGATAATCAGCGCTCCCTGGGTCAGCTTGTCCGCAAAAGGGTCCAGTGCCTTTCCCACCTGAGTCACCATATTAAAATGCCTTGCCACATAGCCGTCCAGAAGATCGGTCAGCCCTGACACCATGATAATCAGCGCTGCGATCCGGTAATCTCCTGTTGTTTCCGCAGTCAGATACCGCCAGACAAAAAACGGAATCAGCAGAATCCGAAAATATCCCATCAAGTTGGGAATCGAAAAAATTTGTTCTCTCAGTGGTTTATCCTCGTACATATCGTCCTCCCCGCCGTCCTTACGGACGTTTTCTCCATATTATATGAAATGTTCTGCCCAAAAACCAGGCCAGCTCCGACAGCCACAGCATCGGATAGCTCATAACGCATCACCTCTCTCTGCCAGTTCACTGCCCTGACTATTCGCAGAAACCCTATCCTTCTCATCAGAAATTACATACATAACTTCCATAATCTCTGCAAGGGCATCCCCCGGCCTTCTCCACTGAAATCCATAGCCCAGGGAGACATTGGCGTAGGTGATCCCTTTCCACTTCTTTATCTTGGCCATATGAGAATGACCGCTGACACTCAACGCCACACGATGTTTTTCAAAAAATGCCCGGTACTTCTCGCTGCCAAGAAAATTCACTCCCGCCATATAAAATGGAATATGATGTCTTGTCACCAGAAGCTTGGTAGGTATCATGTGCATTGCAACACAGCGTTTCTTTCCTTTGTATGCAGGATTCTCAAGAATGGGAGCCAGCAGTTCCATGTCCCGCTCCACCCTTCTGGCATCCAAAGCTGCATTGACCCGGCCTCCGTCAATAAATCGGATATCCGGCCACAGCCCTCCCGCCACCCATTTGGCGGCATATTTTTGTGTATCTATATTCGGATATCCCTTCTGGAAGCTGAAATCATACCAGCCGCACAGACCAGTGATCAGCCAGTCTTTCGTCACAACCGGATGTTTCCACAGCGAATATTCCGGATGCGTGTTCAGAAGGTGATAATTAACCCTGGCTTCAGCGCGGATCTGTTCCCCGGTCTTACCTTTGACCGGCCAGACATACTGATCATGATTCCCCGGAATCTCCCGGATCTTTACCGCCGTCCGCTTAGCCAGACGGTCATAAAACTCCAGCGTCCTGCTTCCCCCTGTACAGGTATCTCCCAGAAACACCAAATAGTCCAGTTGCTTTCTCTCCGCCGCTTCAGCCATTAAGTCAACAAAATTATAATGCCTGTTATAATCAATGTGTATATCAGATATAAATCCAATCCGCACGTTATCCCTTCCTTCCCAAACCGCCGTATACCTATATAGTAGCACAAAACAGCAGTTCAGATTCTAAAGGATTTATAAACCGGAAGTCTCCGCCGGACTGTGTTCTTGCAGCCACCCGATGAGTTCCAGCTCACTCTCCACTTCCGCTTTGACCGGATAGGTCTTTGCCGTCTTAAAGACCTGCTTTAACTGTTCTTCCGCTTTTTTACTGTCTTTCTCAGCAAATAGAGCATAGGCATACAAAAGTCTCTCCCTGGAGATATAACAGCGGGTACTCCGAATATATTTTTTCAGCTCTTCCGTGTATAGTCTATGTATTTCCTCCGGCCGGCAGGGTCCAATCAGTTCATAAAATAAAAGTTCACAGCGGATTTCATACCGGTATACCTCCAGCAAATCCGGATAATCCTTTAAAATCTTCAGGTAACAATCCTCCGCCCGGTCAAATTCCCTTTTATCGTGATAATACTGTGCTTCAAATAACCTGAGAGCAACCCTAAGATAGCTTGTCCTGTCCTGCCCGTCCTGTTCTGAAACCTGAAACCAGGCAAGCGGCATGTCCTTTAACCGCACTCCCTGATGAAGCAGGCCGTTAACCCGCAGCTGCGTATAAAAAGCATAGCGCGACTGAGGGTCTTTCGCGAGATTCTCTGCATTGTATCCGTCATTTACAAGGCCGCTGCTGCTCATAGGAAATCCATTGGTAATAGCCTGAAATAAACCGCAGAAAAACATCGCCAGCCAGAATATCCGAAGAGGCCTAAGTCCAGGAAACATTATGTAGAGAGCCAGACACAAAACAGCGGTAATCCCGTTCATCAGAACGCCGCCCAGGTTGTACAGCCGGCATGGGCAGTGATACCCGTCCGACTCCGGCGGCATCATGAGGCATTGTCCCCCGGTTCCCCGAATGGTAAACTTCTTTCGCCGAATCTTCCCGCCATCCTTCACCAGAGTCACAGAGCCGATTCGAAACGAAACAAAGTGATAGCCGGAAATAAGCCCGAATACCAGGTGTCCCAGTTCATGCAGAATAATCTGTATAAAAAAAGAAAGGACAATCAAAACCAGATATAGTAAAAATCCAAGCAATCTGCCCATATGGCCCTCCCCATTATTTAACTAGGATATATTTTTACATAGGGAAGTTCTCCAAACTTTCCTATGTAAAAATATAACAGAATACACGGGAGAAGTAAAATGCTTCTTCTCCCGTAATCGGATCAGATCTTCATTTTTAACACGATCTTTACTTTCCCCTTTCAGACCTGCCGGATCTTCGGTTCCACTGCCTCTGACCTGACGTTGTGGGTCTGGTTCTGATTTTCCGGTTTCACTTTCTGTGTAATGCTGTTAAATTTTTCATTGGACTTTTTGCGGTTTAATTCTTCCTGTTTGTCTTTTTCCATACTGACCTCCATATTAAGGGGATTACTTTCTTTGTCATGATTAGTATGGGGAGAAATTACGGGAAGTATGTGTGAGCCGGCAATTGTCACCGTAATTTCTTGAAGAGATCCCTGCAAACCCGCATAAATCCTGGGTTTTTCACAAATTCCGCATAATAAAAGCCCCTGCAACTGCAGGGGCTTTGGTATGGAGACAACGGGGCTCGAACCCGTGACCTCTCGCGTGTGAGGCGAACGCTCTCCCGGCTGAGCTATATCTCCATACCAATATTTTAGCACTTTCTTTTGCATTTTCAAGAGTTTACTGAAATACATTCCGGTAAATTGAAACAAAACCTGTAATTGTAACGATTATAACAAGGATCGGGGTGATAAAGCGGATGCAGAATACCCATAACTTCTGCAATTTGAATTTCACACCCTCCTGCTCCATTTCTTCTACCAGATACTGAGGTTTCCACTTCCACCCGATGTAGTAGCACATCAGGATACCACCCAGAGGAAGCAGAATATTGTCGGTAAGCATTCCGATCAGATCGAAGAAATTGTAGTTCAGTATTGTAACGTCTGCCAGCACACCGAAGGAAAGGGAGCTTGGAATGCCCAAAAGGAAAATAACAAAGGCTAAAATCACAACCGATTTCTTCCGGTTCCAGTGCCAGTTGTCCATGGTGAAGGAAACTACCACTTCCAGCAGGGCAATCGCGCTGGTGAGGGCGGCAAAAAAGATCAACAGGAAGAATAGGATTGCAAAAAAGGAACCGCCGGTCAGGGAAGAAAACACCTTGGGCAGCGTACCGAATATCAGGCTCGGTCCCTGCTCCGGCTGAAGACCGAAGGAAAATACAGCCGGAAAAATAGCAATACCCGCTAAAATAGCAATCGCCGTGTCCAGGCCGGCCACGCTCAAACAGCTTTTCGGTATATTGGCGCTTTTATTCAAATAACTTCCATACGTAATTGTTATACCCATGCACAGACTCAGGGAATAGAACACCTGTCCCAGGGCAGCGCTGATCGAATTCATATTAAATTCTGCTCCCTGAGGAGAGAAGATAAAGGCCAGGCCTGCACCTGCGCCGGGCAGGGTCACACTTCTCACGATGATAACGATCATGATAATGAAAAGCGTAGGCATCATAAATTTGCTGGCCTTCTCGATTCCCTTTACGCCAAATAAACAGATGGCTGCGGTAAGGAGCATAAAGATAAAATGCCAGAAAATCGGTTCTCCCGTACTCCCGATAAAAGCATCGAAATTTGCCGGGGGCTGCAGGGTGGTTGCGTAATTAAAGAAATATTTAATAATCCAGCCGCCGATAACACTATAGTAGGAAAGGATGAAAAATGCAGCCAATACGCCAAATACGCCCACTATTTTTGCACGTGGATGTATATCCTGATAAGCATGTACCGGATCATGTTTTGTCTTTCTTCCCAGCGACATTTCCGTAAGCATAACCGGAATACCCAGGACACAGATAAAGAACAGATAGGCAATTAAAAAAGAAAAGCCTCCGTTCCGCCCCATAAGATAAGGAAATTTCCACAGGTTTCCCAGACCTATTGCTGCCCCCGCCGTCGCCAGTATAAATCCCAGCTTGCTGGCCCATTGGTTGTGATGTTTCTTCATAGTCCCCTCCATTAACAATTATCATTTGTATTATTTATTCTCATTTTCGGACGTTTCTATGTCTGACGCCCGAAGATGGTAAGCCAAACCATTTTTAAAGATCTTTTAGAATATAATTTAACAGTGCCTCGCAGCCCTCACAGATATCCTCATAGGTACTATCAAAATCACCCGTGTACCACGGATCTGCAATATCTCTGGGCCTGTCTGAAAAATCCAGCAGGCAAAACATCTTATGTTCCGGATCGCCGCCCAGAATTCTGCGCATATTGGCAAGATTCCTCTGTTCCATTCCGATCAGATAATCATATTTTTCATAATCTGCTTTTTTCAGCAGCTGTGAGTATTTTCCCTTCACAGAGATGCCTTTTTCTCTCAGCTTGTCTCTGGTGCCGTGATGCACCGGATTGCCCATCTCCTCAGAGCTGGTGGCCGCAGAGGCTACGATAAACTTATCTCCCAGTCCCCGTTTTACGGCCATATCACGAAATACAAATTCCGCCATGGGAGAACGGCAGATGTTGCCAAGGCAGACGAAAAGTATTTTTATCATCTAGTTTTACTCCCTTCATAAGCGTTCAAATTAATCTTAATTTATTAAAACTTTCCACTTCTCATTTCGCTTACCACAAAATCTAACTTTGCACTGCAACATAATTCACATGCAAATATCTATTTTTCAGCCTGTCGTCTGTTCCAGAATAAGATTGCTAAAGAACATTTCCAAAAACTTTGTTGTTATATAGAACCCCATTTTACAGGTCTTTTCAGGATTTTTCAAGATGTTTCCTTGGTACAGGAAAAGTACTTTGTTACAGTCTCTGTATCCCTTCATAAGTCTGAAAAGCGTTGATTTTACAAGGGTTTTCGAGCTTTCGGTTTTTCTTTAAATCAACACTTCCCATTTGCCGTATCTCTTTCCGTCAACTCTGCGGATATATTCCTTTTTCTGCATAGATTCCATAATTCGTTTTATGGTACTAAGAGATTTTCCGGTCTCTGCCACAAGCTCTTTTTGCTTAATTGACGGGTTATTGTAAATCAGTTCTAAGACCGCCAACTTCTCTAAAGTACATTCCGAAGTGTCAAATTGAGACTTTGGACTTTAGGGCTGACACTTTTGGAATTATCGTTTGCATAGCTGCACCTCGTTTCTTGTTTCATACTCAATCCTAAAATAATCCAAATACGTTTTAAATTTATCCTGTGCTGTCAGGCAGGTATCCGACAAATACCCCTTCTCATTATCCCATTCTTTTAATCCCCGATAATAAAATAATTTCAGATTATCCTCGATAATGAACGGAACGATATTATATTTCAGACATTCTTTAAACATAATTAACCGACCCACACGGCCGTTACCATCCTGAAACGGATGAATCCGTTCAAACTTTACGTGGAAATCCAGAATAGCCTCAAAGGTCTTTTCTTCCTTCCCATTGTATTCCGCCAACAGACTCTTCATTTTATCGGCAACCTTTTCTGGAAGTGTAGTTTCCATGCCGCCCACCTCATTTGGCAGTTTTTTATAATCTCCCACTGCAAACCAATCTTTTCTGGAATCACTGGTACCGCTTTTCAGAATCAAATGCAGTTCCTTAATGAACTTCTCAGTTAAAGCGAATTTTGCATGTTCAATGATCCTATCAATGCAGCGGAAATGATTTGCTGTTTCAATCACATCGTCCACATTGAGAACTTCATTTTCCACGCCAATCGTATTGGTTTCAAATATATATCTAGTCTGTTCATGGGTCAGACGGCTGCCTTCCATATGATTTGAGTTATATGTGAAATCAATCTGAGTCTTATGGTAAATGCCGCCGGGGTATTTGCTTTCCTTCTGGTCTTGCAAAATATCCAACAGAATTGGCTGTTCTCTTCTCTTATTAGAACGCTCCGGTTTTTCAGCGTTTTCAGGAATATTCCAAGTCTTACCGGTTAAAAATGCTCCTTTCACACGTCTCTGAGCACAATAATTTCTTACACTTCGCTCCGAGATATTCCATTTCTTTGCTATTTCAGTAACTGAAAGATATCGCATCTGATTTCCTCCGTCTATTGGCAAACACAAATTTCGCTTAACCTATTATTTATTATATCACGTCATCGGCAATAAATCTATTTCATTCTGAACCTACTCTTATATAATATTGCCGTTTTCGGAAATATTATATTAACATGAACATAGAATCCCGCTTGCGGGATTCTCCGCCTGCGGCGGGTTGCTCTGGCAACACAATTCCTTTCCGCCGCAGTGCGATCCCCCGGAGGGTTTTGTTCTTACATAGGAAAGTTTGGAGAACTTTCCTATGTAAGAACAAAACCGAACTCCACAATCCAGTGAAATCCGGTTCCTATTTTTATCTGTATACGATTTCCTTTAGCGCAATTTCTTCTGCACAATTTTGGATGCCATTAATCTTTCAATTTCAATCTTTCCGTCACACCCTCTGTTTCTTGCATCTGTTTCACGATCATCTCCAATCATGCTTGTGTCCGTTCGCTCACATTATATTGTACAGAACCCCTATTTCCGAATTGGGCGTCTTTCTTCCGGCAGTCTCAAATTCAATAAATAAAATCCCCAACTCTCCCTTTCCTCTATAAAGAATCAAATTATGATAACTGTTGTATTTTTTCTTTATAATCCTTAATTATCACATTAATATTATTTAATAATGGTTTAAAGCTACTAAAATCTATACTACTGTAGTTTTTCATTATATATTGGGAAAAAATTTCTTTACCGTAAAACTTACTTGTATCATATGTATCCTTCTTACAGAATTTCTTTCCACCAATTTCGTGAGAAAGTGTAGCTTCATCAAACAACATTTCAATGTCACTTTCTTCACTCTCGTCGACTAATGGTGTTGTCATAAGATATAGATTTTCCAACAAATTTATCCATGTTTTAGTATATAATTCCTTTTTTCTATCATCAGAAATTTTATTACTTGCAAACTTATATACAGGCTTATTTTTGTTATTCAACTCATTATCAAACAACAAAATAACAGCGTTAAACGGAACAACACCTCCTAAATTCTTAAACATTTCTATATAATTGGGATACTTTTCTCCACCTTCTTTAGAAAAAAATTTATATATATTATTCATAGTATCTGCTCCATCTTTTTTAAAGTTCAAAAAATATGCAAGCCGTTTGCCTCTCTGTAAAAAAAATACTTTGTACACAAACTGTCCTTTTGAATTTCTACTTACTAAATTAGGATACTCTTTCCATAAATTTTTCAAAGCAGCTTTCAAATAGACCACATCCGTTTTTCCTTCTGTTACAATTAATGGTTTAGGATTAGCAAAAAAATATTTATAAAATATAAATTGACTATACGCTCTTTCTCTTCCATTAAGATATTCGTATGTGAGCTTCTTCCCTTCCAAATTCAACTTATTATTATACCATTCTAATTGATTAATAAAAGAAAAACGTCCCTCAAGTTGATTAATAGTTCCTTTTATTTCATTTTCAATAAAATATTCTCCCGATCTATACAAATGATAAGCCATTGCTCTAGTTCTTTTATAATAATCTCGACTCACATGAAGTTTTTTGTTAACAACAACTCCTGTGACTTCTTGCCTAGAATCCCTATATTGTATCCTTGTTTTCTTCCTATTAATGCTGAATCCAGCATTGGTAATTTCCTTTTCAAGTTCTTCAAAAAACATGTTTTTAGTGTTTAAGAACTCTTGATTATTTGTAGAAAACGTCAAATCATCAACATATCTTGTATAATCTAATCGATATTTCTTTGCTAATTTAGATATTCTTACATCAAATATATTACAAATCAAATTTGTTATTATTGGAGAAGTTGGTGCCCCTTGTGGTAGTTTACCTTGATAGCATGTCAACTGTGCTATAACAGTTGACACTTCTAATGGTAGCTGAAAACTGTGGTCTTTTAAAAAATAGCCCCGCACTCTTCCAAAATGAAAAGAATCAAAAAAGTTTTCCAAATCAATATTTATTACAAATCGTTTATTCCGGTGAAATTTAGCATTAGTAATAAAACTTTTCTCTTTTTGAAAAGCATGTGAGATATTTGGATTGATATTGTATTTATTCCAAATTTCTTTTTGGTAATTGTACAATGCTTCAGCAAGTTTTCTTTGAATCACTTTTAAATCTTTCTGCGGAGCATATATATGTCTAAAGCCCCCACTTTTCTTAGGTATATCAAATGATGTATATAAATTGTCAACTCCTTTAATGTATAAAACATAAGATAATTTCTTCCTTGGTATATCTAAAAAATCAGCTAGTTCATTTCTGCTTTTTACTTTATCTATTGTATCCATTTCTTCATCCTAAAAAACGTGTGGTTACTCATTATGCGATGCGTAATATATAATAAAAATATATATAAACATAATACAGATTGATCGAAAGCATATCTTCCTACCATTTTCGTCAATACTTGCGAAACACAAGTCCATAATCTAACCACACGTTTACATAATCAAATTTTATCACAAATATAAATCATTCTCCATACAATTATTTGATACTAGAAAACTTCTTGTTTTTCTACACTTCTTCCCCCCTTAACCGAATGAACTGTTTCGTCTCTTACCGATTTCTCCCCTAATAGCTTCGAATCCGGTCCGTGCCGTCATCCCCGGTATTTTCAATCGCCTTTATGACCACATAATAACCGGCCTTGTCGTTGATTTTTACATAGACCCGGTCATTTACCTTGTGTCCCATGATGGCCTTCCCCAGCGGTGATTCATTGCTGATCAGCCCTTTTAATGTATTTTCACGGATGGTTGTCACAATACGGTAGGTTTCTTCTGCGTCTTCATCCTCAAAATACAGGTGCACCGTATTGTTCATCCCCACTTCATCCTCGCTGGATTCCTCGGTGATAACAACCGCCGTTTTAATCATTCGCTCCAGATAGCGTATCCGGCTCTCATTTCGGTTTTTGTCCTTCTTGGCCGCATAGTATTCGAAGTTTTCACTCAGATCCCCCTGCGCCCTGGCTTCTTTCACCGCTTCAATGGCCTGCTTGCGCACCACCAGTTTTCTATATTCAATTTCCTCTTCTAATTTTTCAATATCTTTCTTTGTTAGCTTGTCATACATCGTCCTGCACCTCGTGATCACAAATTATCTGTATTCCCTAGGATATCGTATTCCGGGCTGAAAAGCAAATGCTATTGCTGACGAAATGATAATCTGTTATCTTCCAGCCATTTCTTTCTGGAAGGATTTCCCTCGCACCGGAAAACCTTATTCTCATTTAAAAGGTATAAGGAAGACCATACCGTATCCATTCCGGCTGTGCGATCGTACTGGCACATAAATCCATATTTCCCAGCCAGAAGGTCCCTTGCGAACTCTGCGCTGTAGCGTCCCTGAAATTCCTTCAGCGCCCCGCAGGCCGTTTGATACCGTTCTCCAGAATGAATCAGATCCTCCGCCGGAGCCCGGCAGGCCTTTAATTCTGATGAATGAAAGTCATTCGCTGCTGCGACAAAGCTTTGTCCGGGCAAAGGTGTCAGTACGCTCCGTTTCTCCGAATTACTCTCCACAACCGCCATATTTCCCTTCCGGTCTGCCAGCGTAATAGTCTGAGAGGAAGATACCGTCAGATTTTCAAGGGCTAGCAGCGCCTCCGGCACATCCCTGCAGTTTTCCAGAATATAGCGGACCAGGAAACCGGCGTTTAATCCTGGTGCTTTTACCACAGGCCACACAAAGGTAAGACCTGCTGCCAGCCCCCATTCATTCACACCATCTTCGATCTGTGACATGGAGGTTGTATTTCCTATAAAAGAATAGCAGCCGTCCAGCTGATAGTAGCAGCTGTCATAGGTGTCCTCCAGGGCAGTTACAAAATCACTGTTACGCCCGAATATCACCTGGTCATCCTGGCGGCAGGCAAAACAGGTACAGAATGTCTGTGCCGTATAATTATACATCCCAAGCAGAAACTCGGACAATTCCGAAAAAGGCATCTCCTGTCCGTCTGCTATTCCCCGGATTTCCGCAAGTATCTGCGGGTACTCTCTTTGGTAGACCAAAATACACGCCTCGCAGAACTCTTTTCTTCCCGGAATCTCCTTCCGGGGCAGAATATCAGTAAGCTTTGCTCCGTGTTCCCGAAGCCGTTTCCCATAGTGATAACCGGCCTCATAGTGATTTATTTTCCATCTGGTATGATACATTTTATGATTCGCAGATTAAGGGGGCCCATTCTATCATCTGCTCTCCCTTCTTCTTAGTAAGGAAGACGCCTTCTGTTTATAAATGATCCATTGGATGCTATCAGCGTAACGGAATAAAAATTTAATGTCAATCATCCAACTGCACCGATTAAAAATACAGCTGGAAAGGCAGATTCCCGTCAAAATAGCCTGCATGATTCTATCTTTCCGATAATAGAATGAATTAACTGGAATAACAGGGGATGCTAACGTGAAATTAAAGCTGAAAAAACCTGGTATCAAAAAGGTACTGGGGTACATACTTCTATTTGCCGCCGCATTTTTTGTGGGACGCCTGGGCGCCAAAATCGTCTTTCATTTTCAGAGCCAGTCCGTACAGGCATCAGCCGACGGCAACTGGGGCCTGAGCTTTCAGCAGGAAGGCCAGCCGCCGGTGGCCAATGCCACATTTGACGAACTCAAGAAATTTGATGCCTATTATGCCCAAAACACACAGGATAAAGTTTTATATCTGACCTTTGACGCAGGCTATGAAAACGGAAATACGCCCGCCATTCTGGATGCACTGAAAAAGCACAATGCTCCTGCCACCTTCTTTGTTGTAGGAAACTATATTAATACCAGCCCGGATCTGGTAAAGCGGATGGTGGAAGAGGGCCACACGGTAGGAAACCATACCTATAACCATCCGGACATGTCCAAAATATCCACAAAAGAAGCTTTTGCGAAGGAACTGGAAGATCTGGAAAAACTCTTTGAGGAGACAACCGGCAAGCCTCTCACCAAATATTACCGGCCTCCTCAGGGAAAATACAGCGAAGCTAATCTTCAGATGGCGAAAGATCTGGGATATAAAACCTTTTTCTGGAGCCTGGCCTATGTAGACTGGTATCAGGATAAACAGCCCTCGAAGGAAGAAGCCTTCGATAAACTTCTGGGCCGTATTCATCCCGGCGCTGTGGTCCTGCTGCACAGTACCTCCAAGACAAATGCAGATATTCTGGATGAACTCCTGACCAAATGGGAGGAAATGGGATATCAGTTCAAGTCTCTGGATGATCTGGTTCAGGTTCAAAAATAAAAATTCAATAAAAGCCAGGCTTACCGATCTGCCGGTAAGCCTGGCTTTTATATTCAGGTATTGTCATCTCTTTGTTTCTGCTTCCAGCAGTTCCCGGTAGATTTCATAGTCCTCTTCGGTATACACATCAAAGATAACCTTTCGAATCGACGGATTGTGTTCCAGAAACCGGCTAACCGTTTCCACCGCAATCTCCGCCGCCTTTCTTTGAGGGAAGTGAAATACCCCTGTGGAAATGCAGCAAAAGGCCAGAGAAGCAAGGCCATGCTCCGCAGCCAGCATAAGACAGGACCGGTAACAGGCTGCCAGAAGTTCACAGTCCTCTTTACGCACAGGTCCTGAGATAATCGGGCCCACCGTGTGGAGAACATAGCTGCAGGGCAGATTATAAGCGGCTGTTATTTTAGCGGTCCCTGTGGCTTCCGGGCGGCCCTGCTCCTGCATGATCTTATTGCAGGCAATGCGTAACTGCACCCCCGAAGCTGAATGAATGATGTTATCCACGCAGGAATGCAGAGGCTGGAAACAGCCCAGCAGTGCACTATTTGCCGCATTTACGATCCCATCTGCTTTTAATCTTGTTATATCACCGCGCCACAGAGCAATCCTGGGGTTGCTGCGGACAGCCGGGAGCTTCTCTGCGTCTATCACTCCACGCATATCAGACTCAGCCGTTAAATAGGCATCCTGAACCTTCAAGAATCCTTCCCCTGCCGGCAGGGGAGGCCTTACATTCATAAGAGCCCGTATCAGCTCCTTCTGCTCTTTCTCACCCTGAGGAACAGGAATATCCTTATACTCCGGCATATCTTCCTGCAGTGTCCTGATTAAATAAATACGCTGTTCTTCTGCGGTCATATCAGCTTTCTCCACCTTCCTGCCAAACAGATAAGGCTTGATTCTTATCTGATCTAAAATCTTTCATCTCTTACAATCTCTCTTTTTACCATTTCGAATCCATCTTCTGTTTTCTCTGCCTCCAGGATAAAAGGAAACCGGTTTGTTCTGGTGCATAACCAGAAGTCTTCTTCCGGACAGTGTTCCTGAAGCATCGGGTCAAAAAAGCGGGCCCCCGTACCGGTTTTCAGACCTTCAATCTCACCGGAAATATCTATATCCCGGCCTTCCAGAAGATTTTTAATATAACAGGCGCACAGATTATCTTCATCTGCTTCTTCTGCACCGCCTACTCCCATGCAGACCAGCGACACATGCGCCGGATTCCGGTATTTGACGTATTCAGAAATCGCTTTTGCATTTACCAGGCTTCCGGTAATGATCTCAGAGGCATGAACCGCGTTTTCCAGTCCCTGGGTACCGGCACTGGTCGTATGAATGACTGTCTTCCCCCGCAGGTCTGCTCCTGCCGTCTGCGACGGTGAATTTCCATAGTCAAAACCCGGCAGCTTGATTCCCTTTCTCTCTCCTGCTAAAAGGGCCTCGGGATATTTCTTCTTCAGCTCATATGCCTTTGCCTTATCTCCCACGGCAATGATACTTTCGGCTCCTGCGTCTGCCATATAACATTCCAGTGAAAATGCCCGGAATACATCAATGATAACCGCAAGTCCCCTGGCCCTCCTGGCTCCTTCCAGCAGTTTCAAAATTTCTATTGTCATGTGCTGATCCTTTCCTTATCTGAATTTATCAGGGAAGCAGATTTCCCCTTCCTGCATCCGTTCGTAATGCTGTCAATCCGGCTTTATCTTATCACAATCAGCCGGTTCCGTCCATGTCTTGGCACTTGAAAAATAAGCTTGACAGTCATAAAATAATATACAGCTATTCAGATACTTAGTATATTTATGTCAGAAAAGGAGTTGATGATCTTATGGAAAAGCGAATTCCGGAATGTCCGGTAGAAATGACGCTGCAGTTGATCGGTGATAAATGGAAAGTCCTCATTATCCGGGATCTTCTCACCGGTACGAAACGTTTCGGCGAATTGCTGAGGTCGGTATCCGGGATTTCCCAGAAGGTACTCACCAGCCATCTGCGCTCTATGGAAGCGGCGGGCCTGCTGACCCGCAAAGTATATCCGCAGGTCCCTCCCAAGGTGGAGTACACGCTTACCGAGACCGGTTACAGTTTAAAACCTATTCTGGATACCATGGTGCAGTGGGGTCTGTCATATAAGGATAAAATTTTGAAATAAAAAAGAGCATCTTAAAGGTCGGTTCCCTGGCTTTTAAGATGCTCTTTATGCGTAGATTTACGGCTGTTATTTCTTATCAAACAGGAATCGTTCCGGCAGACTGACATGGAATGCCACAGCCAGATCTCTGAAATCCTGAGGCGATATGGTCTGTCTCTTATCCGGTCTCATAGACAGCATTTTGACCAGAATCTCAGCTGATTTTTCAATCGTATGCATCAGTCCGAAGGTCAGGTCAAAATCCTCCCCGGAACAGAACAATCCATGATGGGCCCAGACTGCGGCGTCATACTTATCCATCAGTTTGCTGGTGGCAACCGCGATCTCTCTGCCTCCCGGCACCATCCATTGAACCACGCCCAGACCGTCCGGAAATACAATCGGGCATTCCGTAGCCATCTCCCACAGTTCCCTGGTAAATACTTCATCCTTCAGCGGCAGCACAAAGGTAAGGGCAATAAGGTTAGCCGGATGGGCATGGTATATCACCCGATGGACACCGCCTGAGACTCGTTTCTTTACTTCATGGTTCATAAGATGGGTGGGCAGCTCGCTGGTGGGACGTCCGCCGTTTACCAGTCCCCACAGTATCCGGTACTTTTCTCCGGCCTCATCCACTTCAATAACGCAGATAGAATCCTCCGGGTCCCTCTGTACGTTGCGGAAGTATTTCCCGCTGCCTGTCACCAGAAAATATTCTCCGGCAAGTCCGGGCACTCTTGTCCCTATCTCCTGCCACTCTCCGTCCTCGCTCCGCTCTTCCCGGATTAACCGGGCTTCTTCCGGTTTCAGACGATAACTCAGATTACCGCCGTTTCTCTCATGCCAGCCCTGTTCCCAGCCGTCATTTGCCATTCTGATATATCCCTGCACAAAAGGGGCGTCCAATACTCTCATCTGATTTTATTCCTTTCTGCGGACAGACCATTTTACTGTCCGGCTAAATACTGTTACATCGTCCAGCTTTTTCTTCTGCTCAGCACATCCTGCTCGTACCGGCGGATTTCTTCAAACCAATCTTCCCGCTCCGGCACGCCGCACCGCTCACAGTAATAGTTCCATACGTCTCCGAAGGGATACAATTTTAACTCTTCCTGCAGTACCATCAGCTCCGTATAATTTCCTGTTTCCTGCAGTTCTTTCAGCCTTTCATTGGGCTGGAGCAGCGCGTAAAGCAGCGCTTTCTGAAGATTCCTCATCCCTACCACCCAGGCGCTGATCCGGTTGATTCCAGCGTCAAAATAATCCAGGGCAAGGAAAACACGGTCCAATGCATCATTGCGCACGATCTCTTTCGCAATCTCCTTCGTCTCATCATCAAAGAGGACCACATGGTCTGAATCCCAGCGCACCGATCTGGTTATATGAAGCGCCAGCTTCTCGTGAAACAAAAGCATAGAAGATATTTTGTCCGACACCACCTCCGTAGGATGATAGTGCCCATTATCCATCAGGCTTAGTATCCCTTTCTGAGCCGCATAATTAATACAGAATTCGCTGGAGCCCACCGTGTAGGATTCCAGGCCAATCCCGAACACCTTTGATTCCAGACATACAAACACCTTTGATTTATCATAAGGTATGGACAGAATCTGATCCAGAGAATCCTTAAATCTGGCTCTGGGCGACAGCCGGTCCGCCGGCACGTCTTTGTAGCCGTCCGGAATCCATATGTTCATAACACAGGGCTCACCCGTCTCCTCTGCAAAATACTGGGAGATGCGGATACACGCCTGCCCATGACGGACCCAGAACTGCCGGATCTCTTCCTTTGGACTGCTCAGGGTGAAATCGTCCGCCTTCTTATGGGAGAAAAACGTCGGATTAAAATCAATTCCCATCCCCCGCTCCTTGGCGTACGCTGCCCACCGCTTAAAGTGTTTTGGAAGAAGAGCGTCCCGGTCCGCGAACTCTCCGTCTTCAAATATCGCGTAATTCGCGTGCAGGTTTAATTTATGCTTTCCCGGCATCAGCTTAAACGCTTCATCCAGATCTGCCATCAGTTCTTCCGGGCTGTCTGCCCGTCCGGGATAATTGCCCGTCGTCTGGATTCCTCCGGTGAGCGGTCCGTCGTGGTCAAAGCCCCGCACATCATCTCCTTGCCAGCAGTGCAGGGAAACAGGGATCGTTTGAAGCTGCTTTACCGCTGCTTCCGTGTCAACGCCTATATTTTTATATAATTCCTTTGCCGATTCATATCTTTCCTGTGTCGTCATATCTATCTCCTTCCTGCTCCTTAGACTTCCGCATTAGATGGTTCCTGTTTTTCAATCGGGAAAGAACGATATACACATTCTCTGGCCTCCGAGAGGCTTTCCCATACTCCCGCCGCCAGCATCTGGGCAATCAGATTGCCGATCGCTGTCGCTTCCACCGGCCCTGCAAGGACCGTTTTTCCGGCTGCACGGGCCGTCAGACGGTTCAGATACTCTGCATTGGCTCCCCCTCCTACAATGTGCAGCACAGGGTATGTAATGCCGGTGATCTGCTCCGCTTCTTTTATTGCCTTCTCATAGCAGCCGGCAAGACTACGGTATATCACCCTTGCCAGTTCTCCGGACTTTACAGGCTTTTGCTGCCCGGATTCCATACAATAGGACTGTACCGCCTCTATCATGGAGTCCGGCGCCAGAAAACGCCCGTCGTTGCAGTCCACAATTGAATCTATCGTTTCCTCTTCCGCCAATTCGCAGTACTGTGCATAGGAATACTTTTTACCTTCTTCCCTGCGAAGGGACTGAATCATCCAAAGTCCCATAATGTTCTTTAAATACCGGAACCGGTAATCATAGCCGCCCTCATTGGTAAAATTAAGCAGCCGGCTCTCCTCCGAGCAGTCGGCCTGGAACCGCTCTACTCCCAGCAGAGACCAGGTCCCCGAACTGATATAGAGAGGCGTCTTTTCCCCGGAGGGCACCGCCATCACCGCAGAGCCGGTATCATGGGTTGCCGGCAGCACAACCCGGCAGTTAAACCCTACCTCCTGCTGCATCTTCTCCGTCAGGCAGCCCAGGCCGGTACCGGGAAGCACAATCTGCTGAAATATATCTTCCGGATATCCCAGCTGCCGTATCAGCTCCCGGTCCCAGTCTTTTGTAACCGGGCTGACCAGCTGAGTCGAGGTGGCATTGGTATATTCCGTTCTCTTGATTCCTGTGAGCAGATAATGAAAATAATCGGGCAGCATCAGCAAGCTGTCTGCCTGCTCCAGATACTCCGGATGCCTTTCCTTCACCGCCATCAGCTGGTAAATGGTATTGATGACAAGCTTCTGAATCCCTGTTCTGGCATACAGTTCTCTCTCAGAAATCCTCTGGTACACCAACCGGTCCATCCCTTCCGTCCGTTTATCCCGGTAGGCCACTGTATTGCCGATGATACTGTTATCCTTATCTAGCAGCACAAAGTCCACGGCCCAGGTATCCACTCCCATGCTCACCGGAATTTTTCCGCTCTCCCGGCATCTTTTCATTCCGGTCTTAATCTCTTCAAACAGATGCCTTAAGTCCCAGCAGGTTTCGCCATCTTTTTTCACCAGTTCATTGTCAAATCTGTGAATCTCTTCCAGCACCAGCCGGTCCTTCTCCATATGGCCCAGGATGTGCCGTCCGCTGGATGCGCCGATATCCACAGCCAGATAATAATCTGTCATATCTTATCCACCGCCTTTCCGGGTTGATCCACTGCTTAATCCAGATGAAAGGCAAGATGAAGAGGCACCGAAACCGGGCTGTTGTCCGGGTTAGTCTCCATGATATCCGCCATGTAATCCCACCATGTGCGGCATATGGCAGTCTGCGCCGATGCGTCCCATCGTTCTTTATCTTCCAGCTCCAGATATCCAAAAAGAACATTCGTCTCTCTGTCCAGGAAAATACTGTAATTGCTTCCCCCGTATTCATGGATCATTTTCTTCATTTCCGGCCAGAGCGCGTTATGCCTTTTTTCATATTCCTCCGCCATACCGTCATATAATTTCATTTTAAAACCTTTGTAAGTCTTCATTTTCACCGCCCGCCTTTCCCATTTTCTTTCATTGTAAAGGACAGAGGATAAAAAAATAAGGACGGTGTTTCAACAATTCACCGTCCTTATTTTCACGATTTGACAAACCTCGAGGATGTATTCTATTTGGGTACATTATCTTTTTCCCGGTATTTAATCCTGTACTCTTTGGGCGTCAGACCAAAACACTCCAGAAAGCGCCGATAAAAATAGCTGTTATTCTCATACCCTACCGCTGTCACAATATGATTTACCGGCAGATCTGTCTCCACCAGATATTCGGCGGCGCGGGCCATTCTCTGCTTTTGCAGCAGTTCCTTGAAGGTATAGCCTGTCTCCCTGCTGATCAGCCGGCTTAACGTAGGCATCGTCTGGCCCAGCATGCTGCACAGCTGCCCCAGACTGGCATCCCGGTAGTGTTCCCGGATATATTTCAGAGCCGTCATAGCAATCATATTTTCATAGGGCCTGGAATTTCCCGACTTCATATTGCGGGTCTCATTCAGAAGATATAAAAACAAAAGCCCCATTGTAATCTGGTTGACCCGGCTGTCGTTTCCCTGATTATAGATGAGAGAGTAGGTGATATTTTCCATGAGATTCTGAATCTGCAGATTTTCCGACACCTGGAAATAGAGGTACTGGCTGACGCCGTTTTTCTCCCTCAGTGCATTCACCAGAAAGTCTGCCAATATATTTTCCGGGCCCACCATCCCCAGAGCCGTATCAAAAAATTCCGGAAGAATCATAAAGTTGATAGCTACGTCCTTCTCTCCTGCCTCCAGGATTTCGTGTGTGATATGCTGGTTTAAAAACAGCAGCTCCCCCTCCCGTATCGTAACCGGTTCCCCCTCAATCACATGAGTAATTTCTCCGTGGCAGACATAGCTGACTTCCACAAAGTTGTGATTATGCCTGGGAAAATGTACAAACCGGGTGTGGGTCCTTACCGCAATCAACTGTCCCGATTCCAGCATTTTGCGGCTTTCCACCGTAAAATACTTCCGGGTCGTATAGAGTTCTTTTCGCACCTGTCCGCTGCCGGAGAGTATTTCCCGTTCCTCCTGGCTGATCCGGCTCAGCCGCTCCAGCAATTCTTCTCTCATTCTGAAATCACCTGTTTAATTCAAGTACGCCTCGGCGTGCTTGCTGCGAGCCGCACGTCATGCTTTGCATGACATAATACATCTGTGCGGCTCTGCAATCCGTCGGAGGCTTTATCTTGGAAGGAGACTGGGCTCCCACCATGACGTATTTGTTATTTACTCACCTCCTATTGAGGTCTACTTCCATGATAATCTGAAATTCGCAGACGCTGACGGACGCCGCAGGCAGCTTAATACGGTAGGTATCTTCCTTTTTCTCAGGCAGCCTTCCTGCTTTTGCCCTCACCCGGTCCGGCATATCAAAGGTATTGCAGGCATCCGGAGCATCTGCGGCGAGAACGGTAACCTGCACCGGCTTTGTATTCTCTTCAAAGCAGATGGAAAGCTCTGACTCCTTGTCCATATCCGCATTGACTATATTTACATAGATCCGGTCATTCTTACGGGATGCAAATGTATGCAGCCGGCCGTAGTCCTGGCATAAATTTAATTCCACCGCTTTCGCGCCCCGGTGTACCTTGTACATCATAAATACATCAAAATTAGGGGTACGCAGAAACTTCTCTCCGTCTGTCAGGATCAGTGAATTAAGTACATTAATCGTCTGGGCCACGCAGGCCATTTTCACCATATTGCAGTTCCGGTGAAAAATATCAAGAGTCAGTGCACTGGTGATAGCGTCCCGCATGGTGCACTGCTGGTACAGAGCCGGCCTTACTTCAAAAGAAGACCGGTACCAGTTGCCCCATTCTCCCACCACAAGATCACAGGTCGGAGCGGGATGTTTCATAAATCCTTCGGAGGCAGGATATTTCTTAAGTCCCTCCTGGATCAGCTTATATTGCTCCTGAATCACATCCTCCAATACCAGGCAGCTGTCGATCACACGATACCAGTCCTCCCGGTTAAATAATTCCGCCCGTTCCTCAGGCGTTTTCACGCACCAGTTATAAAAATGCAGGTCATAGGCGTCCACCGGCGGCTGACGGTACTGGGCCATATTCCGGAAGAACTCCTCCGTCCATCTTACCCTCTCTCTGGGCTTATTGCCGTCGGGACCGCTTGCGATCCTCTTCATGGTATAGGGCCGCTCTCCCTCCGGAAGCCTGGTATCAAACAGGGGCATCGCGGTGACAAACTTACGGTATTCCTGCGCGTAGCTCTCCGCTGTCAGCCGGCCGCCGCCGTTCCAGCACTCATTTCCAATCCCCCAGTATTCTATCGCAAAGGGCTCCGGCGAGCCGTTGGCTGCCCTCTCCCTGGAAAGACTGGTTTCCTCCCTTCGGTTGCAGTATTCCATCCATTCCTTCATCTCTCCTACTGTGCCGGAAAGCAGGTTAATATTGATCCATGGCTTCGCTCCCACCATCCCGCACAGTTCCATGAATTCATGAGTACCGAATTCATTGTGATCCACGGTAAACGTGGCAAAATTTTCATTGTAGGTAACCGGCCTTTTATCTCTTGGGCCGATTCCGTCCCGCCAGTGGTATGTATCCGCGTAGCAGCCTCCCGGCCAGCGGATCACCGGCGGTTCCAGTTCCTTTAAAGCGTCCACCGCACTCTTCCTCATGCCATGATAATTTGGTATCTCAGAATCCTCTCCCACCCAAAGACCGTCATAGATACACGTGCCCAGGAACTCAATAAACTGGCTGTGCAGCTCCGGATGGATATAGCCCGCTTCCTTTGTTTCTTTTACCACAAGTTTATTCATTTTAATCTCCGCTCTCCTTCTTCACTTCTTAATATGTGTTCATCTTACCGGCTCATAATTCACAGCCGCTTCCTCGTCCGTCGCCTCCAGCTTGAAGATCACCGGTCTCAGTCCGTCGTTGCAGCTGCATATTGCCACGCCGGGTTTCCTGATCCAGTCCCCATAGTAAAACAGTTCGTTTCCAGTCCCGTGAGCCAACGCAAAGGCATACTGATAAATCGCTTTCCAGGCCTCATCGCACAGTCCCTCCGGTTTGGCATAATCTGCATAAAACACCTGGCCCTCCTTTAACATCGGACAGGCTCCAAGACCCTCTGCACCATATTCCCTGGCCAGTTCTTCATCTAATGTAGTTTTTAACACCGTAATTTTAACTTTTTTCATTAGTTATCCTCCTAAAATGTAGTAATCTCCGCCTTTATCAGCCTGGCCGGAATCTTCCGGTAACGCTGTCCATCCGCATATCCTATCATCATTGAACCATACGCCTTGTAACTATCCGGTATGTTCAAAATCTTCTTACACTCCGGTATCTGATTCAGAAAACGGGTGAGATAGCCCGCCCAGCAGGTACCCACCCCTTCCGACTGCAGGATTAGCTCCGCTGTCGCCAGCGCAATAGCCGTATCCTGTTCCGGATTCAGAGAATCTGTTTTGCAGATGCCGATGAGCAGCGCCGCATTATCTCCCATAACCGGGTTATTCCCGTTATCGCATTCCTCGATCACTTCCGGCGACACACCCTGCTCCGCACAATAGTTCAGAATAAGCCCCATCACTTTATCCTTAATTTCTTCTGACTCTATTACAATCCACCTGGTCGGATGCTGATTTTTTGCACTGGGAGCAATCATCGCTGCGTCTAAGGCTTTTTCAATCAGTTTTGCAGGTACCGGCTCCTTCCGGAAACGGCGGTAGGAACGTCTCTGATAAATAAATTGTTTTATCATCCCGGCCGTGTTCTCCGGCAGCGGCGCCACAGCCCCTGTCTCTGCATTCTCACCATCATACGTAATGGCGTCTTGCGGACAGATTGCCGCACAGTGCATACAGGCAAGGCATCTTTTCCCGTTATTCTCCGCTTTCCGGTCCTGATTCAGTTCCAGAACCGTAAAAGGACAGACCAGCACACATTGTCCGCAGCCCACACATTTTTCCTTATTAATCTCAATCATTGCTTAACCCCCCGTGCATACCGCAGGCTTGCCTGCGATGCTGCTTAATAAGTTAGTTTGAACCTGCTTTTGTTTCAAACTTTATCCTCCCTGATCCGTTACACCTGATTATGTATCTATTATACCGATTCGCCTTCCATTTGAACAGACAAAAACACCCTGAAAACAACTCACATCGCTGTGTCCGTCTTCAGGGTATTTCATTACTGCATATTTAATCCAGGCTTACCAGTTCATACGCCCGGTTGCCCAGTCCCAGTTCTGCCGCCGTCTATACCGTATGAATCGCATTTCTGGACTCCATGCGCTCAATCAGCGCCGCTTTTCCAGGGTCCGCAGACTGATATACGGCATCTACACATGCCTGATCAAGCGCTACCGGGTCAATCGAAGAAAAAATTCCGATATCCGCCATCTCCGGTTCAGCAGGATGAGAATCACAATCACAGTCCACAGACAGCCGGTTCGCCACGCTGACATACAGTATATTCTCTCTGCCCATATAGTCCATCACAGATTTATCTGCATCCGCCATTGATTCCAGGAAGGAATCGTGATCCGCTGTCCAGATCTTATCCGGGTCCCCGGCACCGTGAATGACAGCCTTTCCATAAGAAGAACCAATACCGATGGACATATTTTTTAACGCTCCGCCGAAACCACCCATGGCGTGTCCTTTAAAATGGGATAAGATCAGCATCGAATCATAGTTCTTGAAATGTCCGCCCACATAGTTATTCTCCAGGTGAGTTCCTCCAGATACCGGGATAGGCATGTCGCCTTCTTCATCCAGAATATCACAGGGAGCAATGTCCATAAAGCCATGATCTCTGATAGCCTGCCAGTGATCTGCAGAATTGCGCCGTTTTCCGTCATAGGCTGTATTACATTCCACGATAGTCCCGTTTAGCTCGGACACCAGAGGCTTAATCAGCGCCGGCTGGAGAAAATTATGTCCGCCCGGTTCACCGGTAGAAATTTTCACTGCCACCTTGCCCTTCAGTTCTCCCTCCAGCGCATGATAGGCGTTCATCAGACCTTCCGCCGTGATTGATTTGGTGAAATAAACTTTAGACTTCTCTTTATCCATTTTCAATCCTTCTTTCTATATGTCATAGTTTGATTTTATTTCACCATAGCACTTAAAGTTAACTTCAAGTCAAGGCCCTTTTTCAACCGCAGTAAATATAAAACTCCATCTCACCCTTTCCATATGGCTCCGGCGAATAAATCTTCTTCCCGATCCGTTTCATCCCCTGGTGTTCATAAAAGCCATAATTACAGGTGCTGTCCGTAAAAAGATAAAATGACCTGATTCCCTCATCTTTCATAAATCTTGAGAACCGGCTGAACAGCTCCTTCCCTATGCCGGTGCCTCTCTGGTTTTGCGCAACTGCAAAGAAAGCCAGTTCCCCTTTAAATTTACGTCCGCAGTTTTCCAGCAAAGACCGGTCCAGTTTATCGATCCCGCCGAACATTTTGGCAGTCCGTCTCCCATCTTTTCGGGAAAGCATAGATACTGCGGCTCTAAGCTGGCGCAGACGGTACCCCAGCTTAGGATGATGTTTTTCCTCATTTTTGCCCATGATCACTCCCACGGCCCGGCCGTCCCGCTCCGCAACACAGGTAAAATCCTGGGAAGACAGACAGCTGGCAAGATATAACCTGGCCATAGCCTGCGCCGTCTTCGGTCCGCAAAACCGGTCATAGTTCCATGTTTTCCTGATAATTTCTTCCAGATCTTTATAATCTCTCTTATCAAAGGGCCGGTAAATAATTTTGATTTCTGATTTCATTGTAACCTCCATATAGAGCCGGAATCGGCTTACCGTTCTTTGGCTCCTGTTTATTGACATTCCATTTACTGTTTCGTATCATAAACTATACAGTCACTGTAAAGTCAATAAAGGAATTATAAAATGAACGCAGATTACTATTTTACCGCCGGACAATTTGCCAGGCTCCATCACATTAATAAGAGAACTCTCCATTATTACGATGAGATCGGCCTATTTTCCCCAGCATATACAGGGAAAAATGGTTACCGCTACTATACCTACCAGCAAAGCCCCGATCTGGAGATGCTGCTGGCCCTCCGGGAACTCGGCGTATCCATCGGCGAGATAAAAGATTATCTGAAACACTGTTCCGCAGCTGCCCTGAACCGGCTTATTACCGAAAAAATCACAGAAATTGACGCTGCGATCCGGCACTTGAATCAGATGAAAGAAATCTTTACAGAGAAACAGCAGATGCTGTCTCTCTGTGAACACACCGATTTAAATCAAATAAAACAGATTACCTGTCCGGGGGAATGGATGGTCTTAAGTCCGGTTTCCGCAGGTGCCGGTCTGGATTTTGCCGCACTGATGGAGCACCTGCATAAAGCCCAGGAAGTTTCTACCTTTAAAAAAGGCTGCGGCAGTATGATCTCCATAGAGAAAGTGGTTGGAGGAAATTTAGACAATTACGATTACTTTTTCACAAGAGTTGACCAGAACGTCAGACAGGATACACTGTTTTTTATGCCTCCCGGCCATTATCTTATGGCCTTCTGTGTGGGAGACTGGGACAATCTGCCCTATACTTATACGCGGATTATAGCCTATGCAGAGCAAAACGGTCTTTCTTTAACCGGTTATGCCTATGAGGAGGGAATGAACGAAATGGCCATTCAGGACATGAAAGAATATATCACGCGGATCTTAATCCGTTATGAGACTTGATTCGTACAAAGTTTCGAGGCATCTGTTTCGATGCCTCGTCTACGTTTTTATGCCGGATTTAATAAAAGGATATTACTACTCTTCCTCTCCTTCGTTGGCATGCTCTACAATTAATTCTTCGCCCGGCAGCTCATCGGCAAAAGCAATCTGAAAGACCGCCTGGGGCCAGTTCAGCCGGATTCGTGCATATTTTTCCTTTTGTGCCGCGGTCTGTTCCACCAGCTGAATAAGTTCTGATAATACTTCTCTTGTCAGATATCCGCCCCTCCAGTGAAACAGCAAAGAGTTTTTCTTTCGGATAGCCTGCAGTACCCGTTTCGCCACGTCCTCCTGCCGGGTAAACGAAAGCTTTTTCACTTTATAATAAAAGGCATCCCCGTCCTGGCACTCCGGCACCCCATAGAGAGCCGGCTCATGATCTCTGAACAATTGCCTGTCGCTTAAATTAAAATAATCATGCCGCAGGCTTCCGCAATAACCAAGGCTGTTGTCAAACGTTGCATCCAGATGGTAGTACGTTCCGCCTATCCGCACAATATTCCAGGCGTGCCGGTATTTGATTTCCTTCTCCGGGTTAGCCTCCGAGACTGCGATGATACACCAGATCCCCAGAGCGTCACAGAGAATCTTCACCGATTTCGCAATCCCTTCGCAGACCCCGACTCCCTGACCGAGCGGTCCGATGATCTCGTGTGAATATGGTTTCTTCAATTTATCGTACCTGACATTGGAACAGATGAAATCGTGGATAAATTCTTCTTTCTCCCATTCCGTCAGACTCCTGACCGGACGAACCAATTTCTCAACCCGGGCTTCCATCGCTTTCTGATGATCCTTAACCTTGGATTTATCAAACAGATAATCAGGAATCATCTCAATATTGCCGGAATCCTGGTAAAATCTGTAGCGGAAACCAACTGCATAGAAAATTTCCGGACAGTCCAGCCGCAGTCTGAAAAAGATCTCCGTCAGCTCCCTGCTCTCCATCCGGGGTACCAAAAATGAAGGGGCTAAGGAGGTAAGCCCGTTCCTCATAGCGTAATATACACTCTGTTCCAGTTTATTCATATGGTTGTAGTAGTATTGTTCCATTGACCTGCTCCCCGCCTGAATCATAATTTCACCTGAACCCATTTTATCTGAACACAGGACGAAGCACAAGAGGAGATAGCATTGATGTCCATCGACGCTATCTCCTACAAGATAAACCCTTCTTACGATAATGCCCTGACAGTAAAATCATCCAGTTCCCCATTAAAATATTTATCCAGTACCTGCTGAAAAACCGGATTGTCACTGACTATAGCAACGCCCGGCCGTAGCTTTCTTCTTGAGCGCTGATAAACCGTTCTAACCCCTTCAATCCGGTATCCTCCAATCGTAAAAATTGTTACTGCCAGTTACGTACCCCCTGAATGTGAAGAAAGCGCGCTTTCTCATAAATATAAGAATCCAGCGGACGCATATATGCATCATAACTGTGGGCCGCCACATAAATGCGCCCGCCATCCACAGCCACAATGACCGGACTGTGATAAAATCCATTGCTGTTTCCCAGCTGGACAATATCTCCTGGCACTGCTCCTGATTCTCCTGTCTCAGCCGCATATGGCCCCACGGATTTATTTCCCACAAGGAAATTATAGAGATACTGAACCCCGGTCCAGCTTGGCGTCCTGTCCGATGCGCTGTTGTAATACCATCCAGTCACCGGAGTATAGTTCATGACGCCGCTCCCGGCATAAATGCACTGGGAGGCATAGTTTGTACAGTCGCCTCCCAGATGTTCAAAATCCAGATAGCGGGGATTTCTACCCATCGCCCATTGTTTCGCATAGCGCAGAGCGGCTTCCCGCTGATAACCTATTTCTTTAAGCATACCGATAACCTGTAACTACTTCTTTACTTTATAGTATACGGTGTTCTCCGTTAACGTTATTCGGAATGCAGCAATAAACGCCGTCATTGCCGGCCGCCAGGATCGAAGCGCCGAAAACTCACGTTTCAACAGCAAGTGCATAACATAGTGTAAAACAATTGGTGGTCATATTCCATGATTAATGAGCTTTTGAGAACCATGATTCCCCAAGGAAACATGATGCGGATTGATAACGCGGTCATCGAAGATGTGTCGTGTATGAACAATGGCAGCGGGTCTATACTGGTTTCTTATACTGTACCAGGACGCAATAATATGAATGTACAAAGAATCCGGCTGAACCTGAACAGGGGTACTGTTATATTTAATACACTCCGGCAGAACATGTGTGTATGCTGCCTGCAGCGTGGTATGGTGATTAGCGCCCTGATTTCTCCCCAGATGACAATGAGCATACCGCCTCAGGCCAACGCTTTTCTGGTTGCTGTTCAGAGAAACCCTCAGCCTCAGCCATCTCCTTCAGCAACAACAGGCCGCATCGTCCTGGTTGATTTCGAAAACAGATATATTTTAACGGAAAATCCGAGGAACTGGAATGATCAAACCCGGTTTATCATAACAAACGCAACTACATTTACCAATCGTTTTGGCGCTCCGATTCGTTTTTCCTCCCTCATGCCCGGACAGATGGTCAGAGTAACCCATGCAAACTTTCAGACAGCAAGTATTCCCCCTCAGACAACAGCATTTCATGTACAGCTGCTTTAGGACCTGTTCTAATCCGATGGGTCTGCCGACATTATACCTGTGCCGGAGCGCATAAGGCCCAAGGCCTTTTTCCAATGCGCGAAGTGCACATCCCTCCGAGGGTTCCATAATGTTTTGCAGTTATGGTATAATTTCTAATGAATATTATACCTGTACATGACGGAGGAGAAATATGTTTAAAATATTGCCGTTTTCCAGAATGGATGAAGCCGTTTCCCTGATGAAACCTAAAGTCTTTCACTATATACACGCATGTGAGGCGGAGAGTTTCGAGTCCTTTGATGACTTCAATCTGCTGGCCTTTAATTACTATAACGTCCATGGGAATGAGATAGATACACCCAAAATAATCATCTATATGGATCGGGACTATCTTCTTTTCTTCTGTGAGAGTGATCTGGTCACACAGACGGTAACGACAGCTGCCGAGGACATTCAGGAGGCCGGCTCCCTGGAAAACGGTCTGTTTTTGTACCGATTTTTCAGCCGCCTGCTGAAAGGCGATATGGATTCTCTGGAACGGTTCGAACAGACATTAAACGATGAGGAAAGCCGACTCCTGGAGTCCGGTACACCGGATACCCCAAAACACTTTGCTCTGTGGCGGAAGGAGCTGCTCCGGCGCAAACGCTATTATGAACAGCTTAATACCATATTCGATGAAATGGCGGCAAATGATAATCAGTTATTATCTGATATCGCCGTCAGACGCCTTACCGTGCTGAAATCCCGTACAGACCGGTATCTGAACGCGGTCCGGGACCTGCAGGAAATGGTAATGCAGATGCGGGAAGCCTATCAGTCTCAGCTCGCTATCCATCAGAATGATCTGATGAAAATATTTACGATAGTAACCGTCATTTTTCTGCCTCTCACTCTAATTGCAGGCTGGTATGGGATGAATTTTGTGGGTATGCCGGAGCTGCGCTGGGAGTACGGTTATCCGGTGGTCATCGGAATCAGTATCCTGATCGTAGGTGTTATGGTTTGGTTTTTCAAGAGAAAGAAATGGTTTTAGAAGGTCTGACGCAGGACAAGATCCTGCTGCCCATGGAAAAATGGACACTTTGAGCGGATGCACTGTTCATTCTTATGACTGAAGTGACAAACTACTTGTTCCTGTTCCAGTCTAAGATGATAAGCAGCATTAATGTAATCAACTGCTTCTCCCATAGAAATAAGTGCATTTCTCTTACAGCATCTTGGGCCTCCCACATCTGACATAACTGCCAGCGCATCGGAGGTAAACTTCATATGATCTCCCCATGTGGAATCAGACGTCAGGGGGCCGGTTCCGTCAATTATGGCAAGGGCCGCCCCGATTGAAGTTACAGATCCGCAGACACCCCAAAATCCGCATATGGCGCCCGGCATCTGCATCCCCTGATCCGTCAGCTTTGCCAGTGCCTCCTTTAAATCTATTTTTCCTCCTGCATTCCGAAATGCCGTCAGAATACAGGCGCCGTCTAATATATGATGTTCCGGCCCATGTATCCTTATAAACTCTTGTTCCGCAGCAGCTCTGAATATCTGAAACGGGTTGGCTGTATTCTGGGCAATGCAAAACTCCTGAATCTTTCTGGCTCGCTCTTTCATGGAATACATGCTGCGATTCCTCCTATTTATCTATATTTTTCCGGTTATCAGCCATCTTGTTTCACCTGGTTCCCATTCCGCACAATAGATTATTCCGGGATAAGATGATAGGCCATGGATTTCGCCCTGAACCAGCAGTAATTATCATTGATCACATCAGCGCTCACATTTTCTTCGTCCACAAAAATAAAATATCCATTCTCCATAAGTACAGAAGCATCAAACCAGTACGGGTCATGGAGAGCCGGATTTCTGCTTTCCGTACAATAAGTAACATCACCTTGAAAATAAATCTCAACAGAGCAGCCCCAAATGCCGTCAAATGACACAGAGACTGAACCATCCTGCTTCTGCTCAAGCTTTGAGATCACAGCGTCATGAAACCCGCCTGTGACCATCATAAAGCGTTCCATATCCTGCTCTGTTTTTATCTCGTTGTACTCACTAAATTGTACAGACGAATCCATCTGAAGGCATTTATTCAACAAGTCATCATCGATTCTTCCCGTATCCACAATCCTCAGGCTTTCTTCCTTCGGAAGGAAATCAACCCCGCCGAATCCTTTCTCATCCACTACCCAGTTTGTCTGATCTCCATCAAAGATCAGCACCATTTTATCCAGCGATTGACTCCGGTCCGGATGAAACAAAGGCTGTTTGACCAGTTTGGTCTTATTTTGATTCAAAACAATATAATACATACCGTAGCTATACGCTTCTTTGCCGTCGTCATAACAGCCAAATACAGCAGAACAGTAATACTCCCCGTTGCCTTGACGTATGATTGCATTCATAATACGTTCCTCCCTGCAATTTTCAGATTGCCGAACCATCATGGAACCCTTGCTTCAAAAATGCAATGCGCTTTTCAATATTGCTCATCGCTATTTTCGTGTTTAAGGCAGAGTCATATCCATGAAAGGTTCCTCTGGTTTCATTTATTACAACATTCGCCCCTGCTTCCCGCAAGCGTTTTCCATATAAGATACCCTCATCATGCAAACAGTCATATTCTGCAGTTTCGATATATGTATCTGGTATTTTTGAAGGCAAATCACAGTGCATTGGAGAAGTTCCGTATGCATCCTTAGCGTTCAAATTCTTACAATAATATAACCACATTCTTCTGTTATTCTTTGCATTCCATAGCGGAGTATCTGAAAACGTTTTCATCGAATCCGTCTGCATATCTATGCCGGTTAACGGATATACCATCATTAGAGCACAGGGCTGTTTCAAATTTTCATGTTCATAATTGTTACAAATCAATGCAGCAATAGATCCCCCTGCGCTATCTCCGGCCAATCCAATCTTTTCACTGTCAATACCAAATTCTTCTGACTTCTCCATGATGCATTTATATAACGCCAAAACATCATCATACGCAGCCGGATAGGGATATCTGGGCGTCAAATGATAATCCGGAAAATAAACCCGGCATTTTGCTTTCAATGCATACATACATGCAAGCTTTTTGTGATGGGCAGAAGCCTTATAGCTGAATGCTCCTCCATGCACATAGATCAAACAGGGCAGCTTTTCTCTTACATTTGATGGTTCAAATATATCCACCCTATATTTCAGCCCCTTGTATCCTTCGACAGTAATGCATCGATTCTTAATTTCCCTGGGAATCCTTGTTAAACGGAAGGATACAGCCTGAAACATATTGGCACACTTTATAACCACCTTGTTATAGGGTACATTTCTGGCGATTTTCTTTAATTCCGGATTGATCTGTTCTTTGTAATTCATTAACAAATACCGCCCTTTTAATAAAAATCCGCTTTGTTCGTTTCATAGCTGTTTAGAATACCGTTAAAATTTGCACTCTTGATTCCGTCGTATTGATTAAATTCCACAAGCTTCAAATAGTTTTTACGAGCAATATCCATATTCATATGGTTAATGTAACAACCGGCCCATCTTTGGTTGGACATCACAGCCCAGACATAATTTCCTGATTTTTCAGTTTTATCATCTTCGTCATAGATGATAGACAACGACAGATAATAGATCGTTGCCATCCGTGCTTCTGCGGTAGAGCTTGCCATCTTTAACTCAAACCGGTCCACTTCATTAGGACCTATACTCTGTGAGATGCTAAACTCCTGTCTGGGCCTGTCGTCCAGAATCACATCATACTCGGCAGAAGGGCCTATCATCTGAAATTCCGTCACCTGTGGATTCTCTAAATCGTAGTAGTCCATAATATCAAAAGATATTTTTTTCAGAAAAGCCACTTCATCCCCTGTATTCCTCAGCTTAATATCAACGATAAATTCTCTTTCATCATTTACCGTAATATCCACAATCTTTATTCTGGATTTTTTTACAGGGGCGGCAGCATAAATCTGGACAACATTGCCGTCACCAACTATATTTTTATCCCCACTTACCTGAATCGTCCCGTCGCCTTTCTGAGACCGTTTCTTTTTCCATCCTGCGAAAGCAGCCGACAGGATTGCTATCCCCACACCGCTAAATATCCATTCCTTGTTATTCATAATCCAATTTATCATAGGTTTTACCTCGCCCGGCAAAGCTCTGCCACCCATAACTAAAAGTTAACTTGCCATTACTTATGCTGTTGACTCCGTTTTCGGTCCAGATCAGCTAATTTCCGAACCGTATTCGCAGTTCTGATGGTGAGCCATTCTCCTATACCGGCACTTGCTGTTTTCTTCCACCAGTTTGCCTTTGAATAACTCTTTCGGTTAAAGGACCAGAAAATGATGTTCTTATAGATTTTAATTTTCTCCAGATTTTCCGTCGGTTCGCCTATTTTATCAACTATCATTTCCGCATCTGCAGGCGGTATTACAAAAATCAGATTGTCATAAATCTCTTTGCTGTCCGTACCCCACCAACTTGGTGCATGGCTCAGTATATCGTTTATAAATTCCATATCCTTGACATACACCGGTATCTCAAGACCAAACTTATCCCTTATCATCTCTTCGATTTTACGGGAAATCTCAGCTTCATCCGCAACATTGCAGGAGAATAAAACATTGCCGCTGTTCAGATAAGTAACAACGTTCTCAAATTCCATATCTTCTAGGTTTTCTTTCAATTCAGCCATTGTGATCTTTTTTCTTCCGCTGATATTGATACCTCTTAGTAGCGCAACATATCGTTTCATACTCTTCACACCACCGTTTTCATGATCAGTAAATAGCAAAACAACATCCACTTTAGCTTAAAACATTTTAATACTGTCTACTTCTTCTATTGATCAACTTCTAATTTAGGCAAATTATTTAAACACATCGTTTCCAACGTCTGTAGCTGTTGTACTGCCAATTGGCGAAGTGATTTCATTCTCTCTTTTTGATTTTTTCCTTGCTTAATCAGTACAGCATTGTAACTTTCCAGATTCGCAAGCACCAATAACTGGTTTAGTGTTGCCACATCCCGCATATTTCCTTTCGCCCCTAGATTTTCATCCTTCCACTGTTTCGCCGTCTTTCCAAACAAAACGACATTCAATATATCTGCTTCATTCGCATATGTATAGGCTATCTGTGCAGGAGTTAATTCCGATGGAATCCGATGGAAGTAAATTAGCCTTAATGGCATCCGTATGTATCCTATAATTTAATTTTGAAATTGCTCTGTTCAAATTCCAGTTACACGACAGCCTACTATTCTCATCTGTTTTTAGTCTCCTGTAATCCTTCATAATATATAACTGAAATTCAGGTGAAATCCAAGTTGCAAAAGACATAGCAATATCGCTATGGGCATATGTTCCGCCATAGCGTCCTGCTTTTGAAACAATACCGATTGCATCTGTAGCTTCTATCCACTTCTTGGGCGACATTGTAAATGCATTTGCTCCCGCCTGTTTTCTAAACCCCTCGAATTCGAGGGGTTTAGAATCTGTATTATGTAGACTTTCCCACAATCCCAGAAATTCTATCACATCTCGATTTCTCATCCAGTTTTGAATAACCGCTGTTGGGTCATCACTTTTGTATCGTGCAATATCTGTCAACGAAATATATTCATTTTCAAAATCTTGCGTATAAATTCCAATATCTATCCCATTAGCATGAATAGTTTCCTTAATTATTTTTCCCATTGTACCTCCTGCAGCCCCGACATAACTTTATACTTGTTCCATTAGAAAATAAAAACCTTCCAAAGACATAGAACTTGAACCATCTATAAATATTCTACTTAAACATGCTATTAACGAAGTATACATCTCCAGAAAATATATTTTCTTTGAAATGAATCCTCGTTTTTCGGTAAGCTGTCTAAAATCCTCTGCCTTTTGATTTGCAAAGCCTTCGTTAGAATATTTAACTGTGTAACTCATACACTGGCGCGGAAAATCAACTAATTTATCCCTCTATTATCAAGTAATGCAAGCAAGTACAGTGCTTTCCTATACTCTTGTAAATTTTCAAAATCATACTCATCTTCTCATCCTCATAACGTGAAATAACTTATGCGAAAAAGTATCCCTTCGCCCGAATGTATATCTCCTGTTCTCCAAAGCCTATCCCCTGGGGTAAATCTATGATTATATCTTCACTCTGCGGAAACAGAAACTAACATCCATTTTTCTTCCAAAATCACAGAAATCTTTGATTTATTAGACTTTTCTTGACAGTAAGCATACCGTCTCCACATGCGGTGAAAGTCAACTTTTATACTACATAGCAAAACTTAACTATTACCTTTCCCAACTCACCCACTTATAAATCGGCAAAATTATATCATCTCTTTTTATCCAATCATATTTAACTTCAATCTAACTTGCATACATTAGAATATCTTTTAATAACATATGATAATCCTCTTTTGACAATGAAAATTTCCCATTAACAATCCCCCCACTATTTCCTTTAGATTGATATAATATTTTGTCTTGTAGCTTTTCTACCTTAATAAATTTTTCATTACTACCTTGTGAAATATATTCTGCTGGAAACAAACCTTTAATTTCTAGATTATAATGTCTATCCCAATCCAACTGAACTGTATACCTAAATTCTGTCTCCTCACCACATTCATCCAAAATAATAAATTCAATCACATATTTCATTACTTGCACAATATTATCTGTGGATTTCAAAAAATACCAAACAACATCGGACAGTTCTCTACATCTAAGCTTGTTAGGCGGTTTTTCATCATAATGTTCAATTCCATTTCGTATCTTTAATAACTCTTTCATAATATATGGTCTTACTAAACCATATGTCTCTAGTAATTCCAAGTATCCTTTTGGTTTATATGCAAAATCTATTTTCTTAAATTGATACATTTTTTCAATCAACTGTAATCTATGATTTAAAGAACGTTTTAAATTCGTTATTCCATCTGATAAAAAAAACTCTTCCTCAGATGCCTCAATTAAATCATTTGCGTGCCCCCATATCTCATAACTTCTCATCCATAAATTCTTATCTGTGACTTTAGAAATTGCGACTCCACCATAAGAATTAAAAATATCATAAGAAAGCCAGATGTATTGCATGATATTTATCTTCTCTTCCCCTTCTTTATTTTTTTATCTAAGAACATTGAAACACAGATTCCCCGTCTATCCCTTTTATTCTACTGCAATTCAGGTTTTAGAAGTACCTGGATTTCAACCTCTTGTGAATAGAAGTTTTATACTACATGACAAAATACAAATCAATTATTTATTAAAAGGAGTATCTATTTACTTCCTTACAAATATTTAGGCAACATATCTTCCCAGCATTCCGCTAATATCTTGTTCCTCTAGAAAAACAAAATTTCTGTAATTATAATACCTTTCATGTGTGATATCTTTAGCATTCTAGGTACACACTCCTCAGTATAGAATTATATTTTCTTCATTTTATAAAATCATATCCAATTTATCATATTATGTACCCATAAATAAATTTTGCCAAAATGTTTATTTTTCTTACCCCAGCACAGTAAAAGGAAACATATTTAGCTCAAAATGCCCCATAAGCACACCTACATATTTCACTAAAAACCCCGGAACCCTTTGATTTACAACGTTTTCCGTTCCAGAAGTACTACCGTTTCCACATGCCGCGAATGCCCAAACATGTCCACGGGCTGCACCTTATTCACCCTATACCCCCTGCTGCCCAGATACTTTAAGTCCCGTGCCAGGGTTGCCGGATCACAGCTCACATACACGATCCGTTCCGGCTCCATGTCCGCGATGGTATCCAGAAGGCTTTCCTCACAGCCTTTTCTCGGCGGGTCCACTACAATCACATCCGCCCGCAGGCTGCCGCCGCTTTCTTTGTAAACAGCCGGAAGCACGTCCTCCGCCGCCCCTGCAAAAAACTCCGCATTATCGATTCCATTTTCCTTTGCGTTCCATTTTGCATCCTCAATTGCCCTCGGTACGATCTCCACGCCGCAGACCTTTTTTGCCTGCTTAGCCAGAAAGAGAGAGATGGTCCCGATCCCGCAGTACAGATCCCAGACCGTTTCCTTCCCGGTCAGCCCTGCGAATTCCAGAGCCTTCTCATAGAGCTTTCTGGTCTGCTCCGGATTCACCTGGTAGAAAGAGAGAGGCGAGATCCGGTATTTGATCTCCCCAATGTAGTCACAGATATAAGGTTCTCCAAAAAGGGGAATGATCTTTTCCCCTAATATCACATTCGTATTCTCCTGATTTATGTTCAGGCAGATACTTTTCATCCCTTTGATCTGCGCAAGACGTTCTGTCAGCTTCTCACTGTGGGGAAGGCTGCTGCCGTTAATCACCAGACAGACCATGATCTCACCCGTAGAATAACCCACGCGGGTTATGATATGCCGCACAAGCCCTTTTCCGGTCTTTTCATCGTAGG
Source organism: Anaerolentibacter hominis (assembly GCF_032380675.1). NCBI lineage: Bacteria > Bacillati > Bacillota > Clostridia > Lachnospirales > Lachnospiraceae > Anaerolentibacter > Anaerolentibacter hominis. Next base: position 267,782 of record NZ_JAWDIX010000001.1, on the reverse strand, counting down.
GTTTGATCCGGTATTCTCTCATAAAGTCCTTGATGATCCTTAAAATCTCTTCATTGACAGGATGCTGAATATAACAGGTGTCCGCCGGCATGATCGTGTGCGTGCGGCCTGCATAAAATCCCGTGATCAGACCGCCTTCCTTATCCAGGCCCACCGGATACTGGGCTTTATTGCGGTAGTGATAGGGATTCTCCATTCCAATCACCGGTTCTACTTCTATGTCTTCCAGGCCGCCGATCCGTTTCAGGCAGTTATAGACTTTGTTCCGCTTGAATTCCAGTTGTTTTTCATAGGAGATATGCTGCATCTGGCAGCCGCCGCATTTGCCCGCAATGGGGCAGACCGGTTCCGCCCTCCAGGGCGAAGGCTCCATCAGCTCCTGTATGATCGCATAGCCGTAGTTCTTCTTGGCCTTGATTATTTTCGCCTTTATTTTATCGCCCGGGACCGCATTTTTGACAAACAGGGCATAGCCATCTACATGGCCTATGCCCTCTCCCTCTGATCCCAGATCTTCAATTGTCAGTATTAATTCGTCGTTCTTCTTCCAGATCCGTTTTTCTTCCATTATTAATCCTCAGCTTAGAACTTATATTGTAGTTCTGCGGATATTGGACTCAAAGAGCCGGTTGTAGCCCAGCCACTCCGCCTTTTCCTCTCCGCCCTTTAACACTTCCAGAAGTGTCTGTAACTTCGCATCCATATTGTCGGCCAGATTCAGGGCAACCGCCTCCGCGATGGCAGGCTTCTTCGGGGAACCATATTCCAGCTCACCGTGATGGGACAGGATACAGTGTTTCAGTTCTCCTGCCAGGATGACGGGAAAACCGGAAATCTCCCTGATTTTGTCGGAAATCATTTCCGTTCCCATATAAATATGGCCTAAAAACTGGCCGTCATCGGTATAATCATTTTCCGGAAAAGCGGAGAGCTCTCTTGTCTTTCCGATATCATGCAAAATAGCGGCTGACACCAGCAGATCACGATTCAGATAGGTGTAGTGCTCCGCCATATAGTTGGCATTTTCCGCTACACTTAACGTATGCTCCAGCAGTCCGCCCATAAAGCTGTGGTGGACGGTTTTCGCCGCGGAGTGATTGATAAAGGTCTTTAAAAATGCAGTATCCTCCACGAAGAACTTCTCCAGCAGCTGCTTCAGATGGGGTTCTTCAATACTGGCGATGTAGTCGTTTAACTGACGGCACATTGCCTCCACATTTTTTTCAGTGGTGGGCATATAATCTGACATATCGTACTCCCCGGCCGAGCTCTTTCTCACACGGCGGATATTCAGCTGGGGAGAATTCTGAAACAGTACAACCTGTGCATCCACCTTTATGTAATCCATAGCCTCAAAATGATCTATACCATTGGACAATTCCCATATTTTCGCATCTATCGTTCCTGTTTTATCCTGCAGCAGCAGAGAATAATAGCTCTTTCCCGCTTTTGTCTTCAGGGACTGCTTTGTCTTGCACAGATACGTCTCCTGTATCATTTCTCCGTCACGTAACTCCTTGATATACCTCATGTTATACCTGCACCTTTCTCTCAATTATAATGTCATAAGAACACCCTCCCAGAAAGATTTTCCCGAGAGGGTCTGTGTCTTATTTTTTCTGTTCCTTCAACGTAATTTCCATATCCAGCACATTGTCCACTGTCTTAGTGGTCCTCACAATGGTCATCTTCATTTTATGATTTGGCCCGGCCTCTGTCAACGCAGTCCTGAAATTCACAAAATTACTGATTATGACGTCATCCATCTGAGTAATAATATCACCTCTCTGCAGACCGGCTTCAAATGCCGGTGAACCAGTCTCCACCTCCGTGATATAGATACCATAAGGTACGTGCAGCGCCTTGGCCGCATCGTTGGTCAGCTCGCTGCCCACCACGCCCAGGTAGGGACGGCTTTCCTGGTTCGCCATATTTTCCAGAAGAGGCTTCACCTTGGAAATAGAGATGGCTGTCGAAATATTTTTATTTAAATCCTTCTTAAACTGGCTGGTAATAATACCCACAACCTGCCCTTCCAGATTTACGATCACACCGTCTCCGTTGGAATTATCGTTTACATCCGTGTTAAACAGTTCCAGCTTATTATCCACCACGGTGATCTCCGACTTCCGGTTGGTAATGATACCCGGCTCCATGGAATATAAGTATCCATTGGGGCTGCCCAGAGCCAGAATCGGCATTCCCGTAGTCAGCGTATAGGATTCTCCCAGGTCTGCTATTTTATAGCTCTCCTTGGTCTCCGCATTGATTTCATTCATAGGCACCGCGACCACCGCAAGTCCGGTTACCGGGTCCGCATCGTAGAGCGCCGCCACAGATACCGCCAGATTACGGAACGTAACTCTTATCTCATTGACATCTATAATTTTACTCCGGTTTACCAGAATCAGCAGCTCCTTGCCGTTTTCTGCATAGATCAGTCCGGACGTCGCATTCGTTTTCTCTGAATTGTTCAGGAACCAGTCTGTCCCGCTGGTCACTCCGGTTACCGTTACGATCGACTGATTTACCTTTGCGGCCACCTCCGTTAATTTCGTGTATGCGGCTGCATAATCTTCCAGTGCAGCCTCCTCATCTTCCCCGTCCTTTTCGTCTTCCTTTTTCGTATCGTCCGGCTTCGTATCTCCCGGCTTATCCTCCGGTTCCGTATCTCCCGGGTCAGGGTCCTGATCCAGCACAACCTTCTGCTTACCGTCGTCCCGCGAAAATGCATCCTTGATAAAGTTTCCTGACACATAAAAAACAAGGCTGCTTACCAGGCCGAAAATGATAGCCAGCAATAGTGTAACCAGCAGAGCAATACCAAATTTTTTCAGTTTATTCCTCTTCTTTGGTACAACCTTTTCCTGGATAAAAGAGTATTCTTCCTGTTCTTTTTGTTCCGGGTTTTCGCCCTCACGTTCTTTTGTAGACATGAGCTTTTCTCCTCATATAAAAAAGAATTCTGCCTGTGAAATTCTCCGCCTGCGGCAGTTTGCTTCAGCGGAAAAATTCTGCTCTGCCGCAGTGCGTCCTGTGAAACAAAATAATTTGTGTTTTAAATTATTATAGAGTAAAATAATAAGGAATACAAGAAAAACCGGGAGTTTCACCCTGGAAACTCTTCTCATTCGAATAAGACGTTCGTACAGAGAGCAGCCGTTTGTCCGGGCTCCTTTCAGACAAGTATCAGAACGTCAGGACAACCGGTCCTTTACTCCGGCAGGACAGCCGGGGATTCACCCTTGAATAAGCAGAAATATGGTTGGAGTTAAATATGAATAAAAAAGTACTGCGGTCATTGGAATATGACAAAATTATCGATAGATTAACGGAATATGCGGACTCGGCCCTGGGTAAGGATCAGTGCAGAAAGCTGGTCCCCATGTCCTCACTGGAGGAGATCGAGACAGCTCAGTCTGAGACAGCCGATGCCCTGACACGGGTGATGAAGAACGGCAAGCTTTTCTTTTCCGGTCTTCGTGATACCCGTCCTTCGATTATGCATCTGGAAATAGGCGGAACCCTTGGTATGGGTGAGCTTCTGGCTGTAAGCCGCTGTCTGGATATCGCTGCCAAGGCGAAATCCTATGGCAGAACCAACGTTTCGGAAGAGGCCGAACCAGATTCCATTCAGAACGATTTTGATGCACTGGAGCCTCTTACACCTCTTAATCAGGAAATCAAGCGCTGTATCGTGTCCGAGGAGGAGGTCAGCGACGAGGCCAGCCCCGCGTTGCGCAAAGTCCGGCAGGCGATCAAGAATACGAACAGTAAAGTGCATACCACGTTAAATCAGATTTTAAATTCATCCCGTACCATGCTGCAGGATGGAATTATTACCATGCGAAGCGGCAGGTACTGTCTTCCTATAAAAATGGAATACCGCTCTTCCTTTCCCGGCATGATTCACGACCAGTCCTCCTCCGGCTCCACGGTATTTATCGAGCCGATGGCTGTCGTAAAGCTGAATAATGATCTGGCCGAACTGGCCTCGAAGGAACAGGAAGAAATCCAGAAGGTACTGGAGGAACTTTCTGCTAAGGCCGCCCTGGAGACAGAAAATCTTAAAATAAATGTAGAGACACTTGCCCGCCTGGATTTTATCTTTGCTAAGGCCGCCCTGGCAAGAGCATTAAAAGCGACCAAACCGGAATTTAACACCCGGGGCTTTATTCACTTAAAAAAGGCCCGGCATCCGCTGATCGACCCGAAGAAGGTTGTCCCCATTGATATTAAACTGGGACAGGATTTTACGCTTTTAATCATCACCGGTCCCAATACCGGCGGTAAGACTGTTTCCTTAAAGACAACTGGGTTGTTTACCCTGTTAGGCCAGGCAGGTCTTCATATCCCTGCGTTCGATCATTCTGAGCTGGCTGTTTTTGAGGAAGTCTATGCGGATATCGGGGATGAGCAGAGCATAGAGCAGAGTCTGAGCACCTTCTCTTCCCATATGGTAAATACGGTCTCTATCCTCAAACGGGCAAACCGGAAATCCCTTGTGCTCTTTGACGAGCTTGGAGCCGGAACAGACCCTACCGAGGGCGCGGCGCTGGCGATCTCTATACTTTCTTTCTTAAAGAAGCGCGGTGTCCGTACGATGGCTACCACTCATTATTCTGAGATAAAAGTATATGCTCTCTCTACCGAGGGTGTGGAAAATGCATGCTGTGAGTTTGATGTGGAAACTCTTTCACCTACTTATCGGCTGCTAATCGGAATTCCCGGTAAAAGCAACGCATTTGCAATTTCCAGGAAATTAGGCCTTTCTGATGAAATTATAGAAGACGCCAAGACCCATATAGAAACAGGAGCTCAGAACTTTGAGGATCTTCTGGCAGAATTGGAGAAGAACCGTATTATTATGGAGCAGGAGCGGGCTCAGATTTCAGCCTACAAGGAAGAAATTGAAGCGCTGAATACGAAGTTAAAGAGTAAGCAGGAACGTCTTGAGCAATCCAGAGAACGGCTTTTGCGAGAAGCGAATGAGAAGGCCAGAGATATTATTCAGGAAGCTAAGGATTACGCAGACGAGACAATTAAGAAATACAACAAATGGTCCAGAGAGGGCGTTTCCAAAGAAATGGAGCAGGAACGCAACGCGCTGAACAAGCGCCTCGGTTCCGCACAGGAAAAGCTTGCCATCGGCGCTTCCAGAAAGCCGGGCAGTTTAAAGCCCTCTGATCTGAGATTAGGAGACTCTGTCCGTGTCTTAAGTCTGAATCTGAATGGTACGGTCAGTACACTCCCCAACGCCAAGGGAGATCTCTATGTCCAGATGGGAATTCTCCGCTCACAGGTTAATATAAAGGATCTGGAACTCATCAACGAGCCGGCAGTAACCGGCCCGGGAGTCGGAAAAACAGGCGGAGGCAAGATAAAAATGTCCAAATCCGCCACAATCTCTCCGGATATCAACCTCATCGGGAAAACAACAGACGAAGCAATCCCGCTGTTGGATAAATATCTGGATGATGCCTATCTGGCTCACATGCCTCAGGTTACCATTATACACGGACGCGGTACCGGCGCACTGAAAAATGCCGTGCATAATCATCTGAAAAAAACGTCCTATGTAAAGTCCTTCCGTCTGGGAGAATTCGGGGAAGGCAGTACGGGTGTTACGGTTGTTGTTTTTAAATAAAGATGCATGAAGAAGGAATAGTGAAAAATGAATAACAGCTTTCAAGAATGAAGCACATTATTCATTCTTCCTTCTTCCTTTTTCATTCTAATGGGGGTTTCTATGGATAAACAAAAGATTTTGATCGTGGATGATGACAACAATATTGCAGAGCTGATTTCTCTGTATCTGACCAAGGAATGTTTTGATACAATGATTGTGAACGACGGCGAGGCGGCTATTGAGGGGTTTCGTACCTATGAGCCTAATCTGGTCCTTCTGGATCTGATGCTGCCGGGGATTGACGGCTATGAAGTGTGCCGGGAGATCAGAAAGACGTCTTCTGTCCCGATCATAATGCTCTCTGCCAAGGGCGAGGTGTTTGACAAGGTTTTGGGCCTGGAACTTGGGGCGGATGATTATATTATCAAGCCGTTTGATTCCAAAGAGATGGTGGCCCGTGTCCGGGCGGTCCTGCGCCGTTTCCAGCCGGCGCCCAAACCGGTGGAAAAGCTGCCGGAACAGACCGGCGATTATGTACAGTATCCGGATCTGATTATTAACCAGTCCAACTACAGCGTGAACTATCTGGGGCAGAACGTGGAAATGCCTCCCAAGGAACTGGAGCTGTTTTATTTCCTGGCATCCCATCCGAATCAGGTGTTCACCAGGGAACAGCTTTTAGATCACATCTGGGGTTATGAATATATCGGTGACACCAGGACGGTAGACGTTCATATCAAACGGCTCCGGGAGAAAATTAAGGATCACGAAGCCTGGCGTCTGGCTACGGTCTGGGGAATCGGCTATAAATTCGAGGTAAAAAAAGCCTGAGGAAAGGATACCGGTCAATGCGTAAAACACTGCATACAAAGTTTGTATTTATTTTTTTAATTATGGTACTTGTGGTGTTTTTTATCTTCAACACCTTTGGCTGTACCTACCTGAGGAATTCTCTGATTGAACAGAAAAAAAATGTACTCTATAAAGAGGCCGGCGTGCTCTCAGAAAGTTATATGGAAAACTACTTTAGTGACCTTATGACCTTTAATTATCTGAAAACGCAGCTGACCACAATTGATACTGCCCTTGATACCAGGATATGGATCGTAAACCGCCAGAAGGAACTGATCCTGGATACACGCAGCAGTGTTACGCCGGAGCAGCCCCGGAGTATAGATGAATTAAATGAGGATTTTCTCTCTCAGCGCTTTTCGGAAAATGTGCTGATGGGGGATGTAATTACGGAACCAATGATCAGCGTTGTCCTTCCGGTATCCCTGAATTATACAATACAGGGTTATATCGTGATGCTGGTATCTTACGCTTCGATCGAAGAGTCTGTCACGACCTACATGAACGTAGTCAATCTGTCAACTCTGCTGATTGCAGCCTCACTGTTTATCCTGTTTCTGCTATTTTCGATAGCCATTACGATTCCGGTCCGGAAGATCACCAAAGGAGCCAAGGAATATTCTGCCGGACACTATGAGCAGCAGATCAGAGTTAAGTCAGATGACGAATTCAAGGATCTGGCAGATTCGGTTAATTTTCTGGCCAGCCGTATCATCAACCTGGAAGAATATCAGTCCAAATTTATTGCGAATATCTCCCATGATTTCCGCTCACCGCTGACGTCCATCAAAGGATATGCGGAGGCGATCATCGACGGTACCATTCCGCCGGAAATGCAGGAAAAATACTTGAATATTATTTTATTTGAAACGGAACGGCTGACTAAGCTGACTACCAATCTGCTGGAATTAAACAGTATGAAAAGCACAAACGCCAACCTTCATATCGTATCCTTTGATATAAATCATATTATCAAAAAGACGGCTGAGAGCTTTGAGGGGATCGGGCAGAAAAAACGGATTACCCTGAATCTGATTTTTGAAGAGGAAGAAACCCTTGTGGATGCAGATCTGGGCAAAATACAGCAGGTGCTTTATAATCTGATTGATAACGCCATCAAATTCAGCCATCAGAATTCTTCCATTCAGATTAAGACAGAAATTCGTGGAAATAAGCTTTTTGTATCCGTGAAAGATGCAGGAATCGGAATTCCCCAGGACAGCATCAATAAGGTATGGGACCGATTTTATAAGACAGATTTATCCAGGGGTAAGGACAAAAAAGGTACGGGACTTGGGTTGTCCATTGTAAAAGAGATTATCAATGCCCACAATGAAAATATCAATGTCATCAGTACAGAGGGCGCGGGCAGTGAATTTATCTTTTCTCTGCCGCTTTCCAAATAGCGTTCGAGGGGGAACTGCCTTGTCAGGCAATTCCCCCTCTATCATAGTTCGATATTCTTCTTTCTATATTCCGACGGCGTACAGCCGCAGAGCTCCCGGAATGTTTTCGCAAAATAACTCATTTCCTGAAAACCGCAGCGGGTGCCGATCATAACAATCTTCTCGTCCGTTTTCAGGAGAAGCTGGGCTGCCTTCTGTATGCGGAACTGTTTCAGATATTGTTTGGGGGTAGTCCCGATTGTGCTGTGAAAGCAGCGCAGACATTCACTCTCACTGATCATGGCGCTTTTTGCAATCATTACTGTACTCAGATCTTCTGCATAATGCTCCTGGATATACTGCAGCATTATTTTAATCCGCTCCCCATCCCGCAGTGCCTTCTCCGAAGGCTTTTTTTCTGCCATCCTCCGATGCCCGGTCATCAGAAAGACGAACCGTGACAATTCCTCTCTTACTTTAAATTCATAGCCAGCTTCTTCGGCGGCGCACGCCTGCCACGCCCCCTCCACCGCATTCAGCGCCTCCATTTCCCATCCATCTGTGCCGCAGGTCATATGAAAACTCTTTAAAAAGTTGTCATCCAGCAGAGGCTGCATATAATTTTGCCAGTAAATACTGTCTATGCTCCCCCCTACAAGACGCGGATGAAATACGACAGAATGAAAGTAACAGTCCGAGCCGCCCGCATTCCATGCTCCGTGAAGAACGCCGGCATTAATAAAAATGCCGTCTCCCTGCCGCAGCGTGTGTTTCTCCGTGCCTGCTGCTACAACAGCCTGCCCCTCCGCCACCACTACAGCCTCCAGCTCATCATGCCAGTGCCAGGGTACGGGCTGCTGCCTCAAATCATCCAGATAGCAGGCGGCCGGAAACATTGTATTTCCATGATCCAAAAGCTCTCTTCCCTGACTGTTTATTTTTATATCGCACTGAGATAGGGCCATTTTTACCTCCATTTTGACGGTTTCATCCTATAATTTAGGGACTTTATTCCTATATTTCCGTCATTTATGATGATATAATCATATCAGAAGTTTAGGAGGAACACAATATGGTGCATTTATTATTAGCAGTTATTTATCTGTCTTTTATCAGCCTGGGGCTGCCCGATTCTCTTCTGGGTTCGGCATGGCCGGCTATCTATACGGAATTCAGCGTCCCGGTTTCCTATGCCGGTATTATATCCATGATTATCGCCGTGGGAACTGTGATATCCAGTCTGCAGAGCGACCGTCTTACCCGGAAGCTCGGCACCGGCAAAGTCACGGCAATCAGCGTTGCCATGACGGCCGCCGCACTCTTCGGTTTTTCCATCAGTCATTCCTTCTGGATGCTGTGCCTTTGGGCGATCCCCTATGGATTTGGAGCCGGAAGTGTGGACGCCTCCCTGAATAATTATGTGGCGCTCCACTATGCCAGCCGGCATATGAGCTGGCTTCACTGTATGTGGGGCGTGGGCGCTTCCATCGGACCATATATCATGAGTTTTGCCCTGACCGGGGGCCAGGGCTGGAATATGGGTTACCGCTATATTTCCTTTTTACAGATTGCCCTGACAGCGATTCTGCTGTTCAGCCTGCCGCTCTGGAGCAGGCGGCCTTCATCAGAAGCCTCAACCTCGCCGCAGAACGACACGCCGCCAGGGGAAGCCCTGTCGCTGCGCCAGATTCTCCGGATTCCCGGTGCAAAAGAGGTCATGATTACTTTTTTTGCTTACTGTGCCGTGGAGCAGACCACAGGGCTCTGGGCCAGCAGTTATCTGGTTCTGAATAATGGCCTATCTATGGAGACGGCCGCCAAGTTCGCCAGCATGTTCTTTATCGGCATAACGGCAGGAAGGGCGGTCAGCGGCTTCCTCACACTCAAGTTAAATGACAGGAAGATGATCCGCCTCGGCCTTGTTCTGGTGGCCGTGGGTGTTGCAGCAATGCTGCTTCCCTTCGGAGAAGTATCCGCCCTCGCAGGTCTTATTTTTATCGGTCTTGGCTGCGCTCCGATCTATCCGTGTATTATTCATTCCACGCCGGAGCATTTCGGCGCAGACCGCTCCCAGGCGATTATCGGAGTGCAGATGGCGAGTGCCTACATAGGCACATGTATCATGCCCCCTCTGTTCGGTCTGATTGCCAACCACATCAGTGTCCGGCTGTTTCCGTTCTATCTGCTGATGGCGTTAATCCTTATGGCTGTCATGTACGAACGGCTGCTTCGCAGAACAAAGTGAGCAAGCCCACAGCAGCTTCACTAGCCCCTCAATCTTTGAGAAGCTTGCACGCTTTGCGCGCCGAGCGTAGTCCGCTTTGCTGACTTTCTCCTTTTACGCGAGTGCGCATAGGATGGTTTTGTTCTTACATAGGAAAGTTTGGAGAACTTTCCTATGTAAGAACAAACATCGGGCAGACCGGTCTCCTAACGCAAACTAGAATACATTCTGAATTCTTCTAATCTTATTAGGAAAAGGGCTGTGCCGGAGATCGTCTCCGGGCGCAGCCCTTTTCCTTCCGATACCTGTCTGCTGCAGTTACCGGCTTTCATTCTTTTTTAACAATATTACTTCTACCCTGGTCCCTTTCCCTTCCTCGCTGAACAGGCGGACCTTTCCGCCGTGATACCGGGCGGCATGCTTGACGATCGAAAGTCCCAGTCCGGTTCCTCCTGTTTCTTTGGAATGGCTCTTATCCACCCGGTAAAAACGTTCAAATACCCGGTCCTGATGTTCTTTAGGAATACCGATTCCATTGTCCTCCACAGTGACAACTGCACTCACGGAGTCTTCGTAGACCGATGCGGTAACGATCCCTGTCCCATCCTCCCGGTTATACTTAATCGCATTTTCACACAGGTTATAAATCATCTCTTCCAGAAGCTGGCGGACACCGTAATAGGAAGCATGTTCTCCGGTCACTGAGAGCAGAACCTGTTTTTTCCCTGCCTCTTCTGTCAAATGTCCTGTTATTTCTTCGCAGAGCGTGTACAGATCCACATTTTCCCTCGGCAGGTTGATTTCCCCCTCGTCCAGCCTGGACAGTTGAATAATATCTTCCACCATATGGATCAGCCTGCTGGCCTCCTGGTATATTTTCCGGGAGAATGCCGTCATATCCCCCGGCTTGACCAACCCGTCCTTCATGATCTCCGCATATCCTGAGATTGCAGTGAGCGGGGTTCGGAGCTCATGGGAAACATTGGCCGAAAATTCTTTTCTGAGCTGTTCTCTGGCTTCCCTCTCTGTGACATCCACCAGCAGCAGAACACCTCCGCCAATCCTGTCGTTTTTAAAAACAGGATTAGCCATAAGCTGATACTGCCGCTCGCCGATTATCATGCTGCCCTCAAAGGGTTTGCCGTCAGAAATGCTGCCGATGGCCCTGGACAGACTCAGATTGCGGCTCACCGTCAGAATATGGCGGTTTATATAGTCCTTATCCTTGGCCCGGAGCATCTGCTTTGCACTGGCGTTGATGGAAAGCACTGTGCCCTTTTCATTGATTACGATCAGGCCTTCCTGCATGTGGGATGTAATCGCGGCAAATTCTTCCTGTTTCTCCTGCAGTGCTTTCATATTGGCGTCAATCAGTTTCTGCTGCCGGTCCAGCCGGATCAGCAGAGGAGATATCTCCTCATACACATCATTTTCCAGAGGTGCGTCCAGATTCATCGAATTGATCGGTCCCACTATTTTCTTCGTCTGCTCCCGTGCCAGGAGAACGGCAAGTATAATGACCGCGGCGACAATCAGCAAAATCAGAGGCAGGCAGGATAACAGCGCGGAGAACACACTGCCTGTGGTGTTGGCCACCCGCAGAACGCTCTGATCGCCGAGGGCGACCGCATAGTAATATGTCCTGCTTCCCAGTGTGCTGGATATACCCTGACGCTCTCCCCGGCCGGTTTCCCTGGCATCTATCACCTCCTGCCGGTCATTGTGGTTTTCCATAGCCGACTCGTTGGCCTGATTATCAAATACTACGGTACCGTCTGACCCAATCAGCGTGATCCGGTTATTATCTTCCCTGTTGTTGATCTTATTCAGGTAGTCCCTGCCTGCCATCTCCACACCATGGGCCAGATAATAAGCCTCACTCCGGACCTCCTGCTTCATTCTGGTATAAAAACGCTGATAGATCACCCCGGAAAGTGCAGCGGAGCACAGAACCGTCGTGATCAAAACCAGCCAGATCATATTTTTTAATATCTTCTTTTTCATCGTATACTCATCCCTGTTTTCGCCATATTTTATCCCGCTCCTGAATCTCTCTTACGATCTGCCCGATGCCCCGATCCGATAGCCCACACCCCGGATGGTTTCTATTTTATCCCCGCATTCCCCGAGTTTTTGTCTCAGCGTACGGATATGAACATCCACCGTCCGGGTTTCTCCGTCAAAATCATAGCCCCAGATCATCGTCAGCAGTTTATCTCTGGTCATCACGATTCCCTTGTGTTCCAGAAGGCACTTTAACAGATCGAATTCCTTGAGCGTCAATTTGACCTCTCTTCCCTCCGCCGTCACCTCATGCCGTTCTATATCCAGTATCAGGTTATCTGTTTCCAGCCTGCCTCTCTCTTCTCCATCGGCCGTTCTGCGCAGTACCGCCTTGATTCTGGACACCAGTTCCATCATGCCGAAGGGTTTGGTCACATAGTCATCCGCCCCGCTGTCCAGACCGATCACCTTGTCGTATTCTTCTCCCTTGGCAGTCACCAGAATCACGGGGATCTTTTTCGTTTCCATACCGGAACGAAGCTTTTTCAGGATTGAAATCCCGTCCTCGCCGGGCAGCATAATATCCAGCAGGATCAGGTCAGGTTTCTCCTTCCGGATCTCCTCCCACAGCCCGGCCCCCTCGGCAAACCCTTTTGCCTCAAAGCCGGTGGAATTCAACGTATATAAAACCAGTTCCCGGATACTGCTATCGTCTTCCACACAATAAATCATCGGTCATTCTCTCCTTCATGGTGTCCTGTTATAGAGAATTCCACCCACTCTGCAATGTTGGTAATATGATCCCCGATCCGCTCAAAATATTTTGCAATCATCAGCAGGTCCACTGCACATTCTCCGTAGCGGGCATCCTTTTTAATTAAATCAATGACTTCCAGTTTGACCTGATCAAACAGCCGGTCAATCACATCATCATAGGCGATGATCGCTCTGGCCTGCTCAAGGTCCTGATTTACAAAGGCATCTATGCTTTCCGTTACCATTTTTATGGTTCCCCTGGCCATCTCGCCAATATGCATGGTATTCACTTCCGGAATGGAATTGGCCAGACAGGTTATCTCCGCAATGTCCGCCGCCTGATCTCCGATTCGTTCCATATCCGTTATCATTTTAAGTGCGGATGAAATCTGCCGCAGGTCCCGTGCAACCGGCTGCTGCTGTAACAGCAGTTTTAAACACAGGCTCTCTATTTTTCTTTCCTTGTGGTCTATTTCCTCATCCAGCTCCAGTACATCATCCGTGAGAGAAACATTTCCCTCCAGAAGGGCCTTGGTGGTCCGGCTGATGGCGTTCTCGCACAGCGCAGCCATTTCCAGCAGCTCCCTGTTTAACTGGTCCAGTTCTTCATCAAATCGACTTCGCATTTTCTATACCCCCAATCTTTTCTTTAGCCGAACCGCCCTGTAATATAGTCCTCTGTCCGTTTATCCCCCGGCATGGAGAATATCTGCTCCGTCTCGCCGAACTCAATAATTTCACCCAGCAGGAAAAAGGCTGTTTTATCCGAGATACGGGCAGCCTGCTGCATATTGTGGGTCACAATAACAATGGTATAGTCTTTTTTCAGTTCCATCGCCAGTTCTTCAATCTTCGATGTAGAAATCGGGTCCAGTGCCGAGGTGGGCTCATCCATAAGAAGTACTTCTGGCTGTACGGCCAGCGCTCTGGCGATACAGAGACGCTGCTGCTGTCCTCCTGACAACCCCAGGGCATTCTTTTTCAGCCGATCCTTTACCTCATCCCAGATCGCCGCGGATCTGAGCGAACGTTCCACCAGATCATCCAGCCTGGTTCTGGATTTAACTCCATGGGTCCGCGGACCGTAGGCAATATTATCATACACACTCATGGGAAACAGATTCGGCTTCTGAAATACCATTCCCACCCGTTTGCGCAGCAGATTGACATCCATATTGCCGTAGATATCCTCCCCGTCCAGTGTTACGGTGCCGGTAATACGGCAGCCCTCAATCAGATCGTTCATCCGGTTCAGGGATTTTAACAGTGTGGATTTCCCGCATCCGGACGGTCCGATGTATGCGGTTATCTCATTTTTAGCCATTGAAATATTTATGTTCCTTAATGCCTGAAAATCCTTATAAAACAAATCCAGGCCGGAAACCTCCAGTTTACTCATCCCAATCTCCATTCCGGAGCGTAGCGTAGGAATCGCGCACCAGAAATTCGCGAAGGCGATTTCTGGTGTCGCATCAATGCTATTTGTGACGCTCCGGCACAAATAGCCGTGTGAAAAATTAGCTATCAAGCTAATTTTTCAATCTAGCGCACTCCCTTTATCTTATTCGTTCGTTTTTATTGTCAGCCTCTTTGCCACAAAACCGGCAACCGCATTGATTCCAATTACAATGATCAGAAGCACTACTGCTGTGGCGTAAGCCTGATTAATGTGAAATGCTTCCGATGAAAGAGCGTACATATGGACGGCCAGCGTTCTTCCCGAATCCATCAGAGAGCCTGGTATCTGGGCTACCGTACCTGCCGTAAATATCAGTGCCGCGGATTCTCCCACGATCCGTCCCACTGATAAAATGATACCTGACAGAATTCCCTGTATGGCGGGCGGCAATACGACCCGGAATACCGTGCGCAAACGGCCGGCCCCCAAACCAAAACTGCCCTCCCGGAATGTATCCGGCACCGCTCTCAGCGCTTCCTCTGTCGTCCGCATAATCAACGGCAGGATCATGATCGCTACCGTACAGGCGCCTGCCAGCACAGAGTACCGCCACTTCAGAGCGGTTACAAAAAACAGCATACCGAATAGTCCATAGACAATAGAAGGGATACCGGACAGTGTTTCTGTAGTAAGCCGGACAAGTTCAACCAGTTTATTTCCCTTCTTTGCATATTCCACCAGATAAATAGCGGAAAAGACACCCAGAGGCACTGCTATCAGAAGCGCCAGTACCGTCATATAAATTGTGGTGATCAGAGCCGGTACCAGCGACACATTTTCAGAAGTATATTGCAGAGAAAATAAATCTGCGGATAAATAAGGAATACCCTTCACCAAAATATAAGAAATCAAAAACAGCATCAGAAATGCCGTTACTGCCGCAGCCAGAATAACCAGAAGAAAAAGAAGCAAGGAAAGAGGACTTCTTTTAAACAGCCTTAACTTCTGTCTTGCCGACTGCTGATTTATTGTCTCTACAGAAACCATTACTGCATCCTCCTTTTTAATAATGAGAATGAAAAGTTAATAATCAAAATGAAGACAAACAGGACGACTCCGGTTGCAATCAGAGCTTCTCTGTGCAGATCCGCCGCATATCCCATCTCCATGACAATATTCGTAGTCAGGGTTCTGACACCCTTTAAGATACCTGCAGGCATTCTCGGCTGATTGCCTGCTACCATTACGACCGCCATTGTTTCACCGATCGCTCTGCCTATTCCCAGAACCACACCAGCAAGAATGCCGGACTTGGCTGCGGGAATCAATGTAAAAAAGATACTTCGCTCATGGGTGGCGCCCAAAGCCAAACTGCCCTCGTAATAACTTTCGGGTACAGCCCGGATAGCAGATTCCGAAACGCTGATAATCGTCGGCAGGATCATCAGACCCAGCAGCAGAGAAGCTGCCAGCATGGACAATCCTTTTCCTCCAAAAAGATCCCGAATCAATGGTACCACCACAACGATTCCAAAAAACCCATAAATGATGGATGGAATCCCGGCCAGCAGATCCACGGCCGGCTTAAAGATTTTATATAATTTTTTCGGGCAGTATTTTGCCAGAAAAACAGCGGTTAACAATCCAATGGGAACACCGAATAAAATAGCTCCCGCGGTCACATAAATACTTCCCAGAATCATTGGAAAGATGCCGTATATATCATTGGATGGCCTCCACTCTGTTCCCAGAAGGAATTTGAATGCCCCTATTTCCTTCATAGCCGGAAGGCCGTTTGAAAACAGGAAAACGCAGATCAGCAGTACTGCCAGAATGGAAACACAGGCAGCCAGGGCGAAAACGCCCTTCATAATTTTTTCCTTATAATTTTTCATTTCCATCTATTCTTTCTCAGATTTTGAAGAACAACATCCAGGCAAGCCGCAGGATGTTTCTCACCCGCGGCTCTGTCATGTTACTCATCCTGGACACTGTGATTTCTGACAGCATTTCCTGCTTATTACTGAACTTCACTCCAGCTTAATGTTTCGCCGGTAAAGATTGCCTTCACCTGATCACTGGTCAGGTTTTCAATCGTGTTCTCATTGTTTACGATGACTGCGATACCATCCATGGCAATGACAGTCGCCTTAAGGCCAGCTTCCAGCTCACTGTCTTTTAATTCTCTGGATGCCATACCGATGTCGCAGATTCCGTCAATTGCTGAAGTCATACCTGTGGTGGAATCGCTCTGCTGAATCTCAATAGTCACATTGCTGTTGATCGCTTCATAAGCCTCTTTCAGTTTCTCCATCACCGGAGTAACCGATGAGGAACCAGCCACAACAACTTTCCCGGATGCTTTACCGCCTTCAAATGCCGGCATATTGTCCTCCGGGATATAACCGTTATCGGCGATGACCTGCTGTCCCTGTGCACTCATAATGTAACTGATAAAATCCTGTGCGGCTTCGCTTGCATTGCCGTTCGTAGCAATATTAAAGGGACGCGCAATTTTATAAGTACCGCTTTTAATATTTTCTACACTGGCTTCTGTCCCGTCGATCTTCACAGCTTTCACAGTTTCATTTAAAGACCCCAGAGAGATATAACCGATTGCATAGGGGTCGCCGGCCACTGTGGTCATCATAACGGAAGTATTATTCGTAACAGCCGCCTCGGTCGTTGTCCTGTCAATCTTTTCACCATTTTCATCTTTTTCTTCCACACCAAACAATTCGATGAAAGCGCCTCTCGTTCCTGAGCCATCTTCTCTGGATACAACGGAGATATCCTGTGTCGTATCAAAACCGCTCTGATCCTTATCATCTGTGTTATCCGGCGTGTCTTCACTATCCTGTACCGGCGTCTGTGTCTGGCCCATCTGCTGCTGGCCTGCTTCGCTGTCTTTTTTACTGCAACCGGTCAGCGCCATAGCTGCCAGCATAAATACCAGGATAAAGCATGTTATTTTCTTCATTTCTTTCTCTCCCTTACATTTCTGTTATACATTATTTTTGTTTTCTTTTCTGTTTACGTCTTTTATCATAAATCTGCAATGTTAAATATGAAATCGAAGTATTGTTAAAGGTATGTAAAATATGAAATACTCAAAATAAGCGCTATTACACGGGTATGACGTAATTTTACATTTCCCATCCTGCCGATTTTACAGAAGAAACACTTACCATATAGCAAAAAGGGAGCTGCTTTAAAAGCAGCTCCCTTTGAGTATTCGTTTACAGCGTCAATGTAGAACAATCACACCTCAGCCAAAAATCCATTGCCAGATAATCTCAAACCACGAATGTCCGATACCGGTACATTTCCCGGCATAACGCAGTTCCTTTTCGTTCATTTCGTTCAGTCTAATCACCTCCTATCTCAAAATAGAACAGATATTATTTTCGATTTCATTGTCTGGTGTTATAGTTAAATAAGAGATAGCTCCACTGTACGAAGAGACGCTAAGTATAATGAGGATTAATTATGAGTTACATTTTCATCCCAACAGTGATATTAAACATTCTGGATTTTGTTCTCTATGTTGAATTATATAAATGCTTTCGCAAACCCGCTCGGCTGGATCAGAAGAAGTACCGGTTGTATTTTAATTTCTGTATTCTTCTTATTATTCTTCTATCGGCGCTGTCTACCGTTTTCTTATTCAGACGTTTGATCGATATGATCCTTTTCACTCTGGTTCATATTTCTTTTCTATGTATCTGTTTTACCGGTTCGGTCCTGTTGAAGATATCTTATTCACTGCTGGAACCGGTACTGATTGCGCTCTTCTCCGTCCTGCTGCTTCCCCTTCTCTTTCGAATTCTTCATATCTCCATCGGGGAAGCTGTATATGACCCGCTGTTTATGTGTCTTGCAGATTTGCTTTCCCACATGATTCTCTATCTGCTGCTCCGGATCGTCCGTGACAGACATGCACCTGCTGCCAAAAATCCTTACCTGAAAAATGTTCTGGCAATTATTCTGCTATCCTCGGTTTTTCTGTTATTCGTAATTAAATATTATAGTACCGCTTCTTACTCAAAAGAATCATTTGAACAGCTGATCGGTGTGATTTTTGTCTGTGTGCTGCTGATCATTCTGATTATCGTAGCTCTATATACCCATTCCGTCCAGCGTTTTCAGTCTGAACTGGATGCCAGACGCAAACTGGAAATTGCGAAGGTACAGGACAGGTATTATGAAGATCTGAAAAATAATTTCGACACGCTGCGATCTCTCCGCCATGATATTAAAAATAATCTTGCCACGATGGAATCTTATCTGGCTGCCGGCAGGACAGAGGAAGCAGAACAATTTATTTCCAGAATCAGCGGTTTGATCGGAAATATGGATAACATCGTTCTTCTCGACAACATTGTCCTGTCGGCGCTCCTGACTCAGGCCAAACATACTCTTACCAGCGCCGGAGTGGCGTTTCACTATGATGTCCGCGTGGACAAGACACCCTTTACCGACTCCGATTTATGTCTCATACTGGGAGATCTGCTTCAATATGCCGGTGAGGCCGCACTTACCGCTCCCGCCGGAATCGGTTATGTAGACCTTCAGATGGATGCAACCGATACGGTCCTTGTTCTTCAGTTGGAATACAGCAGTGCAGCTGTCCCTGTTCAAACCCGGAGTCATTCTTTTACCTTCCGCAGAAAAGGAGAAGTAAAGACCTACGGCAGTCTTGAGCATATCCGCAAAATAGTCCTGTCCTATCACGGCATCCTCCATGTTTATCATCAGGATACCATCACAGTAATCGAAGTAACCATTCCCCTGAAAGATCCATTTCAAAAGGAACATGACTTTCCGCAGCAATAGAAAACGCCAGCCCGCAAAGCGTACTGGCGTTTATTCTTATGTTTCGCTTTTCCAATGCAGGCGGTGCAGATCCCCCTGAAGCTTCATAGAATCAAATTGGTTTTGTCTCAGAGCCTCATACAGCACAATGGCAACAGAATTTGCCAGATTAAGAGAACGAATATCCCCTATCATCGGGATTCTGATGCAGTCCATCTCATGCTCCACCAGTATTTCCTCCGGTATACCGGCACTTTCTTTTCCAAACATAATATAACAGTCCGGCGGAAATTCCGCCTCTGTATAGGTTTGTCTTGCTTTTGTGGTAGCCATAAAGATTCTGGCCCCGGGATTTCTCTCCAGAAAATCTGCGTAATTATCATAAACCGTTACATCAAGCTTATCCCAGTAATCCATTCCGGCCCTCTTCAGCTGTTTTTCATTAATCTGAAAACCCAGCGGTTCAATCAGGTGCAGGCGGCTTCCTGTAGCCACACAGGTTCGCCCGATATTACCGGTATTTGCCGGTATCTCCGGTTCATGAAGCACAATATTTATCATCGGTATTCATCCCTTATTATTCTTGAATTTAAAACGAATGTGATGCTGCAGTATCAGATTACGTTTTATCTGCCCTCCGGCATATGTCTTTTCGTAAAACGCTCAATACGCTCCAGTGCCTCTTTCAGATTCTCAATGGAATACGCATAGGAAACTCTTAAGAAGCCCTCCCCGCAGGCGCCAAACGCGGTGCCTGGAACAACCGCCACTTTTTCCTCCTGAAGAAGCCGGTTTGCAAATTCATCGGAAGTCATCCCGAATTTGGTTATATTGGGGAATACGTAAAAAGCACCCTCCGGTTCAAAACAGTCCATACCGATATCACGGAGCGCCTTTACCAGAAAGCTTCTTCTCTGATTGTAAGCTTCCCTCATGGTAACCACATCGTCATCTCCGTTTTTCAGTGCTTCCACAGCCGCATACTGGCTGTTGGTAGGAGCGCACATAATCGCAAACTGATGAATCTTTAACATCTGAGCCAGAATCTGTGCCGGAGCACAAGTATAACCCAGACGCCATCCAGTCATCGCATAGGACTTGGAAAAGCCGTTAATCAGGACTGTCCTTTCCTTCATTCCCGGAAACTCCGCAATCGAAACATGGTTGCCGGAATAAGTCAGTTCAGAATAAATCTCATCCGTGATCACAAACAGATCATTGTCGATAATAACATCTACGATATCGGCCAGATCTTCTCTGTCCATAATCGAGCCGGTAGGATTATTGGGAAACGGCAAAATCAGCACTTTGGTTTTGGGTGTAATCGCATCCAGGAGCTGCTGCCTGGTCAGCTTGAACTTATCCTCTTCCTTCAGTTCAATGATGACCGGAACACCATCCGCCAGTGTCACACAGGGCAGATAGGAAACATAGCTGGGCTGCGGGATCAATACTTCATCGCCCGGGTCCAGCATAGCCCGCAGACCTATGTCTATGGCTTCACTTCCGCCAACCGTAACCATAACTTCATGCTCTGAATCATAGTTCAGATTAAAACGTCTCTTCAGATATTTACAAATTTCCTCTTTTAACGACTTAAGCCCCGCATTAGATGTATAGAAGGTACGTCCTCTTTCAAGAGAGTATACGCCTTCTTCCCTTATATGCCATGGTGTATCAAAATCCGGTTCTCCAACGCCGAGTGAAATCGCATCCTTCATCTCACTTACAATATCGAAAAATTTTCTTATTCCTGACGGCTCTATTGTCACTACTTTTTGTGATAATGGGTTTCTCAAGGTGTAATCAACATCCTTCCTTCTTGTTTTGAGTGTACCAGTTCCATCCCGTGTTCTTTATATTTTTTCAGAACAAAGTGTGTTGAAGTGCTTAGTACTGAGTCCATCGGCGCCAGTTTTTCAGATACAAAACGTGCCACATCCTTCATGCTCTTCCCCTGTATCAGCACAGTCAGGTCAAATCCTCCCGACATCAAATATACGGCGTATACTTCATCAAAGCGATAGATACGTTCTGCAATCTTATCGAAGCCCTGCCCTCTCTGAGGTGTTACTTTCACTTCGATTAACGCGGTTACAATTTCGCTGTCTGTCTTATCCCAGTTAATCAGTGTCGGATATCCACAGATAATCTGCTCCTCCTCCAAACGGACGATCTCGGCGGCGACTTCCGCCTCAGATGCGCCCAGCATGGCGGCAATATCCGCCGGGGCGACTTTGCTGTTCTTATCTATTATTTTCAGGATTTCTTCTCTCATGACCATCTTCCTTTCTTATATAATTTTATATAACTCATCACTAGCCGGGGGAGTCAGAAATCGCTTTTCTTCCCCATTTATAATGATGCGGTCATTCCCTTCCGTTACCCGGCCGATCACAGCGGCGGGTATTCCCTCTTTCGCCAGTGTTTCTGCCAGAAGACTGCCGCGGTCCGCAGACATCAGCAGACAGCCGCTGGAAATAAGCATATAGGGATTCAGATCATAGTATTCACAAATTTCTACCGTCTCCTGTTTCAGCGGAATTTTTCTAAGGTCCACTTCCAGCCCTGTCCCGGATGCCTCAGCCACTTCCCAGAGAGCGCCGAACACTCCGCCCTCCGTAATATCGTGCATCGCATGTATCCCCAGAGAGGCTGCGACCCTGGCATCCTTCACAACAGAAATAGAATCTATCATTGCTTTCGCCTGATCTACCAGTTCATAAGGCAGCGCCCCGCATAATTCATCATAGCGTTCCGATGCCAGTATAGCCGTTCCTTCCAGTCCTGCCCACTTGGTCATCACCAGCTCCTGCCCCGGCTTCATGGACCTGGAAAGCGCCAGGGACTCTTCTCTGGCTTTGCCCATTCCGGTTACCATAACAACCGGTTGTGTAACAACCTTGGTAATCTCCGTATGGCCTCCCATAATCTGAATATCCAGATCTTTGCAGGTATTCTCCATATCCTTCATCATATCCCGAAGCTGCGCTTCCTCCGTCCCGTCAGGCAGAAGGATCGTCAGCATCACGCCGAACGGTTCCGCCCCGCCTGCTGCGATATCATTCGCTGTTATGTGAATGGCCAGCTTGCCAATCTCATTAATTGCTCCGGTGATCGGATCGGTGGACAGGACATACACCTCTCCCTCTTTCAGAGCGGCTACCGCGCAGTCTTCGCCCACACCAGCTCCAACCAGAACTTCCTCGCGGGTGTGGTGTATTTGTTTCAAAACCGTCCGTTTCAGGACATTCTCCGGTACTTTGCCAATCTTCATCTCTATCTCACATTTCTTTCCTGTTCTTTTAACAAATCGGGAAGATTGACTGACATCAATCCTCCCGTTTCAATATCATAAATAATTATGTGATTCTCCCAACAGCAGCTATTCCTGCTCTTCCTGATTCTCAGAAGCAGTTCCCTCTGCTCCGGAATTGCCGCCGTTATCAACATTTCCGGTGTCTGTTCCGGCATCTTTGCCAGTATCTTTTCCGGTATCCTTACCCGTATCCGTTCCGGTATCTTTTCCGGTATCCTTACCCGTATCTTTCCCGGTATCCTTCCCGGCATCTTTACCAGTATCTTTCCCAGTATCCTTATCCGGATCGTCCTTCTCGTCCTCTTCCGGCTCTTCCTTCTTTGTCCCAACGGTAACATAGCGCGGAGAGGCCATATAGCTGCTCTTATTGACAAGCTCCCTGCTGATCTCCTTGCCATCCTGGAGAATAGCACGGTACAGTACGGCTGTTTTGCCAATATGGGCACTTTGCGTCACCTTGCGGTAACCTTCCGGTTTCGTCGGGTCCTTCGTCTCCTTATCCTTGCCAGGCTGTGTAATACCTGTAGTCTCAGATATAAGCTTCACTTCCCGTCCCGGTTCCTTGGCCTTCCCATAAATCGTAAAGGTAATATTTCTGTTCTGAGTATATCCCTCAATATAAATCGGCGCACCCGTGTTATTTACAAATTTCAGGTCCTTGTAAGTGCCGGATATCGCCGCATCCCTGGCCGGTTCCACGTAAGTGACAATCATGGAATGTTCCGATCTCTGGGTAACCTCCAGCTCTGCATACAGCACGGAATTATAGAGGGTCGTAGACACCTGGCAGATTCCGCCTCCCATACTGTCGATTACTTCACCGTTCTGGTATGCGCCGGCCATAAAGTATCCGTTAGCAGAGGTAAACGGAGAAACCGCTTTATATACGGAGAATTCTTCTCCCGGATATATGACGCTCCCGTTGATTAGTCTGGCGCCATTCGCGACGTTGGCCGCCCGGTTGGAGTTGGAGGATACAAAATTGGTCGTATAGGTTCCAATCACAGAATTACACTGCTTCACATCTTCAAGCGTATACTTGGGCTGCTCTTCCTCCACAACCGCGGCAGCACTCAGATCCTCGCCGTTCACGCCATTCTCAACTGCCTCATAAATAGCCTTCTTGGTTTCTTCTGCATTGAGGGTTTTACCCACCGCAGCATCGGTATAGACAAACTGTCCGTTTTCCCTGGATAATCCGGCATTTTTAGCCTTCACATCCAGCTTCGCGCATTTTTTAATAAATGAATCAACCTTCGCTTCATCAATGGAGTATTCAGGTTCCAGAGTGAGAGGCTCTCGTTCCAGATCCTTGATAACTTTAAAGCGCTTAATCAGGTTGCCGGTCTGTCCGACCGTCACCGCTTCCTTCGCCAGCTCTTTATCTTCCAGAATAAAACCCAGCTTCGCCAGTGTAATCTCCTTCACCGTGCCGCTTACATCCAGTTTAAGCTTGGTTTTATTCAGTGTCTCTTTATACTGATCCAGTTCGGATACAATCTCTTCTTCTGTCTTCCCGCTCACATCCAGGGAAGCAATATAAATCCCCTTCGGCGCCGTATTATTAACCTCAGCCGCCCGTACGCGGGAGCCGCTGCCGGACAGAAGGAACAGAAACAGGAATGCAAAAAGATATATGCATGCTTTGTTAAGTTTCTTCATTCAAACACCCGTGCCTTTCCTTCGTGATCTTACAATTGAAATATACTGATAATCGACGGAATCACCATTGCGATAATAAGCAGAACAATAATAACTGTCGATATAATCTTCTTCGTTTTACTACTGAAAAAATTCATGGAAAATCCCAACCCTTTCTTTGTGCGGTCAGAAATCCGGCCGTCTTTTATAGCTTGAGTAATATGTAGTTCCTTTATGCACCCGAAGGAGCCCAATTCCGATCAGACCATCTTGCCAAACTCAAGAATAATCCTGTCGATCATGCGGGAGGCTTCGCTCTTGGTCAGCTGTTCCACCTGTGTTTTTTCGACAGCTTCCAACAGGCCATTTATGTTCATTCTATGATATTTTATTAAATCATTCAAGTATTTTTTCTGAGCAGCAGTAATCGGTCCCTGCTTTTTGGGTTTGAACTCCAGACTTTCCGGATCAAAAGCTCCGGCATCTGCTTCCCCGAACTCCTCTGCAAGTTTAAAAAACAACCCTGCCGCCGTCACCGCATCGTCATAGGCTCTGTGTGCGTTGGCATTCGTAATATGATAATAGCCGCACATACTGGACAGGCTTTTACTTTCTCTGTCTGCGCAGAATTTCCTGGCTAATCTTAATGTATCCATTCCCATCCGGTTAAATTCCATCTTTTTGGTGCTGTAATACTTTTTTAAAAAACTGTAATCAAATAAAATGTTATGGCCCAGCAGGATATCCGTTCCCAGAAAATCATACAGCGCGAAAAGCACGGGTTCCGCCGCAGGAGCAGATGCAAGCATAGTATCTGTGATGCCGGTCAGCTTCACGATTCTCTCCGGGAGCGGGCGTCCCGGATTAATCAGAGCACAGAACTTGCCCGTTATCCTCCGGTTCACAATGCGGGCAGCCCCCACCTCAATAATACTATCCTTCTCCGGGTCCAGGCCTGTCGTCTCCAGATCCAGAGCTACAAACCGTTCAATCAATCTAATCCACTGCCTTTCGTTTCTGATAATCCGGACACAATTCGTTTAAAAAACACTCCTCGCACTTCGGGCTTCTGGCCGTACAGATCTGCCTTCCCAGCGTAATAATATGGATATTATACAAAATCCAGTGTTCCTTCGGCAGAATCTCCATCAGATCATATTCAATCTTAACCGGGTCCTGTTCCCGCGTAAATCCCAGTTTGCTGGAAATCCTCTTCACATGGGTATCTACCACCACACTGGGCTCATGGAAAATATTTCCTCTGATCACATTCGCCGTCTTGCGCCCGACTCCCGGAAGATTAACCAGATCCTCAATACTCTCAGGCACCTCGCCGCCGTACTCCGTAAGTACCTTATTCGCGCAGGCAATCAGATTCTTCGCCTTGTTGTGATAAAATCCGGTAGAATGGATATCCCGCTCGAGCTCCTTTAAATCAGCCCCCGCAAAAGCCTCCACGGAAGGATACTTCACAAAAAGATCCTTCGTCACAATATTCACCCTGGCGTCCGTGCACTGCGCGCTCAGCATCGTAGCCACAAGAAGCTGCCAGGCGTTCTCATGATTCAGATAGCAAATATACTCCGTACCATACTGCTCATCCAGACAGGAAAGAATCCTAAGCATCCGTTCCCGTTCCTTCTTCGTCATTTGTCTCTTCGCCAAAGCTTCTCTCCTTTCACTTCCCTCTTCCCGTCCTTCCACTTTTTCACTTCCGAAGGAATCTTTCACTGTTCCGAAGGAACATTTTCACTTGCAGCTTCGCTGCAATTTTCATTTTTCATGCTTCTATCTCCCAGGTTCTGGCCTGATGATGAAGCGGCTCTCTCTCCTGGTAATCGAACAAAATGAAATAATCCCGCTCCCGCCGTACTCCCTCCCGGACAGCAGCCTGAATGTCGATCGAAAAGTGCTCCATATGGGTCATTCGGGAAATCTGTCTGATATCATATCCCTGATACCCTTCTAAATAACATAAAATATTGTCAGGATTGTGGTAAAACTCCCGTACCCTGTCCTTGTAAACTGCCGTATCCGGTGCAAATTCCGGACGGCTCTTCAGATTTTCTCTTGCATACAGATCATAGATCAGCAGCGAAACCGCTGTTTCTATATCCCCAATTTCTTTTTCCTTTACAAATTCCAGCAAAATTGAATACCGGCTCATTCTGGAATGGCTGATCTTATCAAGCTTCTTTTCCTCGTAGAAATTGCCAAGTTCCAGATATAAGTTAAATTTACTGCGGTAGAAGTGTTCCAGATACCGGATAATTGAGCTGAACTGTCCGCTGTTATAATAGGCCTCAACCATCTCTTCCACCTTCTTTAATTCCAGCAATTCCCCGTAGGATATCCATTTCGTATACAGTACCTCATAGGGAGGCCTGTCCCTGTAAACCAGTCCGTTTGATTCCCTGGACTCATACATATAAGATCCTTTCAGAACCTTCAGAAAACCCAGCTGCAGCTGATCCGGCTTCATCGCGTAAACGTCATCAAAGGAGTGGGCAAACGAAGCAAAGCCCTCATAGGGGAGGCCTGCAATCAGATCCAGATGCTGATGCACATTATGCCCTTCCTGAATCCTTGAAACCACATGCTTTAGCTTATCCAAATCCATTTTTCTCCGGATCGCGCCGATGGTCCGTTCATTGGATGACTGTACTCCAATCTCCAGCTGAACCAGCCCGGGTCTGAGCTGGTTCAGAAGATCCAGTTCCTCCTCTGAGAGAAGATCCGCCGTAATCTCAAAATGGAAATTGGTTATCCCATTATCATGGTCCCTGATAAATTCCCAGATCGCCTTCGTATGAGGCCGGCTGCAATTAAACGTCCGGTCCACGAATTTAACTTGTTTAACCTTCCTGTCCAGGAAAAAGGACAGTTCTTTCTTTACCAGTTCAAAGTCTCTGAGCCGAACCTTCTTTTCTATAGAAGAAAGACAGTAGCTGCAGGAAAAGGGGCACCCGCGGCTGGTTTCATAATAAATGATGCGGTTTTCAAACTCCGAACAGTCTTCATACGGAAAAGGCAGCAGACTTAAATCCAAAGGCTCCCTCTCCCCGGTCTGAATCAGCTTTCCTTCGTCCGTATATGCCAGCCCCCGGATATCACCCAGAGCACCCTTTCCTTCTATATAATAAGCCATAAGCTCCCGGAAGGTTTCTTCTCCCTCTCCCACCATAATACCGGTCAGTTCCGGGAGAAGCTTAAGCCTCGCCGGCGCATCATAGGACACCTCCGGGCCTCCCAGCCATAACAGCGTATCCGGCAGTATCTTGTGTACCTCCCTTACCAGCCCACAAATGACATTGATATTCCAGATGTAGCAGGAAAACGCCAGAAAATCCGGTTTCCTTTTAAATATATCCATAAGGATATCATCCTGCTCCATATTGATTGTGTATTCCGTCAGATTAACGGACTCTCTGTATTCCGACGCGTAAGCCCTCAGGCAGTACAGCGCCGGATTTGAATGAATATATTTGGCGTTTACAGCAGCAAGCAAAACGTTCATTACCAAAGCCTCCCCGGAAGTTTCCTAAATCGTAAAAAAATCTCCAAAGGTTGTAAAACCCTTGAAGACTCTTTTTTCATAGTGCCCAGAGCCGGAATCGAACCAGCGACACGAGGATTTTCAGTCCTCTGCTCTACCAACTGAGCTATCTGGGCGTATCCAGTTACATTCACATGTCCCAATTTCATGCTTTTCAATTTTAACATACACAACAGGCCAAGTCAAGCAGGTCCCGGGAAATTTTTACCACAGTATCCGGAACCTTAAACCAGCTGTCACCGCAGGTTCCGGATACTTCAGTTCGTTCCTTATTTATAAAAATTCTGTGTATAGTAAATCTTATAGTAGGAATCTCCGGCATAAGCATTACCCACCCCAAGATAAGTGAACCGCTCGTCCAGAAGATTGGCCCGGTGCCCTTCAGATTGAAACCACTGATAGCAGACCGTTACACTGTCAGCATACCCGGCAGCAATATTTTCTCCCGCGGCCATATAATTGATCCCATTCTTTTTCATACGGTCAAACGGCGACTTTCCGTCCTTTGACGTATGGTTAAAGTAATCCTTCTCGGCCATATCCCTGCTGTGATTTAACGCGCTGGCCGCAGCCTGATCCGACCACTTCACAAGGGGAAGATTATTTCTTGCCCTAAGAGAGTTCGTCAAGTCAAAGATTTCCTGCTCCATATCCTTGAGTATACGGGAAGTATATTCATTAGGCTTGATGTCCTTCTGCATGATACGGACTCCTGTTACCCTCCCGGTACCAATATCATCGGCAAAGACTTCTGCATCGTATTCTGCATGCCCGGACAACTTGGTTCGGCTGTCTCCATAAGATATGCCGTCATAGGTAAAATCTTCGGAATCCGTATAAAAGCCGATAACCTTTCCTTTCTGAATATATACCATGAAATACCCGGTATAGCTTCCTTTATAGATATAAGTGCTATCCCCATAATAAGATTTATCAGTACGGTCCGGTTCGCCAAAATCCCGGACAACAGCCTTCGCAGTATCGCCGATACGCAGATTCCTGCCCCATACTTTCAGTTTTCCGGCACCCGATTCACCCGGGACAACCGTAATCTGACAATAATAGTTCTGTCCGCCTGCAGCGGCGCAAATAACTGCTTTTCCCTCTTTTTTAGCACTGATCCTTCCATTCTTCTCTACAGAAACCACTTTGGAATCAGAAGATGACCAGTTGATTTTTATGCCGTCGCCTTTCAGCCTCAGCGTTCTGGTTTCCCCCTTGCCAAGCTTCAGAGCAGTATAGGTCAGCTGATTTTTCTTCACCGTAACGGCCGCAGTATATTTTTTCTTTCCTGCCTTTGCCGTAATGACTGCCTTACCCTCGCCTTTTGCGGTCACCATTCCGGCCTGGCTCACCGAAGCCACGCTCTTTCTGCTGGTGGACCATACCACCTTTTCAGAAACACCCTTCAGCTTTAATTTGAATGTATTGCCCACATAAAGCATCAGCTTCTCTTTATTGAACTTAACAGAGGCCGCCTCCACTGTTGCCGGCGTTCTTCTCTCCGGCGTGGCCGGAGAAAACAGCACAAACAACACAAGCACAAACAGCAGACATGCATTCCATTTTCTTTTGTGATTCATTTTCAATTACCCGATCCGTTCTCATCAATTTTCGTCCACATATCTTTTTTTAGTATATAACAGAAAAGCAGAGCGTACAACATTTATTGGTAAAACATCTGTGTATAATAACTGCCGTATTCCGTATAGGCAGCATACTCTATACCGATACCCATGAAGCGGAAATTATGATTCATCAGGTTCTCCCGGTGCCCCGGTGAATTAAGCCATCCGAAGCTTACCTCTACCGAATCCCTGTAACCGGCTGCTATATTTTCTCCCGCGCTTTGATAAGAAATTCCTGCTTCCTTCATCCGGTCAAAGGGTGTGACACCCTCAGGATTTATATGATCGAAATAGTCCCTTTCTGCCATCTCCGCACTTCGCACAGCCGCACACTCCGCCGCTTTCTCTGACCATTTAAATGGGACATATCCGTACTTTATACGAAGAGAATTAGAGAGAAAAAATATTTCCTGTTCCATGTAGTTAAGAATCGTCTTGTCAAATTGATTATATTCCAATGCAGTATCCAGAACACGGACACCCACCGGCCGGTCCTCTATCTGATCCGTATAATACTGGACCGTGCAGGCCGAAGCCGCTATATCCTCAGAGTCCTCAATTTGGCTCAGACGAAGCAGGTTCTCTGTTACATCCGTATAAAAGCCTGCAATCTTTCCCTGTGAAATATAAAAAATGCAGATTCCCTCATCTTCGTCCCAATATAGATAAGAACATTCTCCATAGCAGGACTTTCCGGTTACATCCGGTTCTCCAAATGTTTCCAGCAGGTTACGTTCCGATTCCCCAAGGACGGCCTGCCGCCTCTTGAATGACAGCGTTAATTTCCTGCTTACGTAAAACACGCGCTCTATCCGGATACCCCTGGCATTTTCGCCGGTAACGACTGCTTTCCCCTCACCCACGGCCTGCAGCCTGCCATCGCCTGCCACACGGATAACAGCCGGATCACTGCTCACATACCATATCCGTTCCCGTTCCATATAATCTTTCTCCAGCTCCAGAACAGGCTCATGACGCCGGTAAGAAGTGTATTTCCGAACCGGGATAATTTCGCCGGTATACACATTTCCTGGTTTTTCAAACCACACCTCGGTAACCGGCCGCAGCGGCAGGCCGCACAGTATCAGCCAGGACAGTCCGATCAGCAGCAGTTGCTTCAATATATGAGTCCCCTTATTATTCTGATTTTCACAAGCTCCTTAAACCATATTCAGCTAAGCAGAGGTTTCAGAACACAGAGATCCGGCTGGAAACCAAATTGAAAATAAGTCCGGGCTGTGGTACTATGAATACCATGACACGGCAGGAAATATCCTGTCTGCCGATGACAAGAAGACCAGTTGAATCTTACATAAAAGGAGTTACTTGTATGAACAAAAAAGAAGTATTGGAAATAAGAAAACAGTTCACGCCGGAGCGCTGCACCATCTCTCAGGTATGCGGCTGCTATGTGGACGGTGATAAAAATAAGAAACTGGAACTGAAGGAAACCTTTCTCTGTCTGCCGGAGGAAGAAGTGTTTAAATATCTGGATTTATTTAAGCAGACGTTATCCGGTACAATCGGCAAAAACCTGCTCAATATGGAATTCCCCCTGGAGCAGGAACTGCCCGGCGGAAGACAGGAGTTCCTCTTAAAGCTTCGAAACAGCAAGTTACAGGATGATATGCTGCTGGAAGAATTCTACGATCAGGTAATCGCCAGCTATAATTACGGGGAGAACTATCTGATCCTGCTGATCCACGTCACCTATGATATCCCCGGCAAGGCCACAGACGGCACCGAAATGTTCGACGCTTCGGACAACGTCTATGAATACATACTTTGCAGTATCTGTCCTGTCAAATTAACCAAGCCCGGTCTGTGTTATAATGCCAGCACCAATAGTATCGAAGACCGCATCCGGGACTGGATTGTGGATGCCCCGGCAAAAGGCTTTCTCTTCCCTGTCTTTAACGACAGGGCGGCGGATATCCACGGTGTTCTCTATTACAGCCGGAAACCGGAAGAACTGCAGCCTGATTTTATCGAGCAGGTGCTTGGAAGCGCTGTCCCCATGTCTGCGGAAAGCCAGAAGGAAACGTTCCATACAATTTTGGAAGAATCCCTGGGGGAAGAGTGCAGTTATCAGGTAGTTAAAACCATTCACGATACCCTGAATGAAATGATTGAAGAGAAAAAGGATGATCCGGAACCGCTTCTTCTCTCTAAAACTGATGTAAAGAAGGTATTGGAACAGAGCGGTGTGGCGGATGAAAAAATTGAAGAATTTGAAAAAGATTATGATACCACCGCCGGAGAACAGACCTCTCTCCTGGCATCCAACATCACCAATCTGCGCAAATTCAGTATTCAGACACCGGATATCGTCATTCAGGTCAACCCGGAACGAACCGATTTGATTGAAACCCGGATTATCGATGGAAAGCAATGTCTTGTGATTACAGTAGACGATCATATTGAAGTAAACGGAATGAATGTACGCACCATAAGTCAGAAAATGATAAAGGAGATCGAAAAACAGGCTTGATCTCCTGATTAATAATGGTTGTGCGAAGAAAAAGAACAAACGTTCTAAAATAACTATACTTTTACATTTTAATTTGTTATAATTAGATACGAGAAGGAGTTAGGTTATTCAATTTGTTACGATGTATTCAGTGTTGGAGGTGGTACGTTGAAAGATTTCTCATATTGGGAAGAATATAACGGGACATCAGAAGGAAGTGGCCGAAGTGAAAAGATATGGCTGCAAAATCCTGATACAGGACAGACGGGACTGTTTAAGTTCAGGAAGGACTCTGGAACCACCGATCATATATCCGAGTGTATTTCTTACCAGCTTGCAACATTATTAGAAATCCCATGCGCTAAATTTGAATTGGGTATGTTTAACGGCAGAGTTGGTTCTATGAGTTATAATATTGTTGAGAAATCAAGTGAAATTCTCATCGAGGGAATTAGCTTGATTTATTATAAGAATTCATATTATGATCCAGAAAAGTTTATTGATACAGTGACACAGCGTAGATATTCTATAGAGATGATAGTGAACTCAATTAAAGATTTTGTATCCATTAAAGACTTTCTGAACATGCTTCTATTTGATTATCTGATTGGAAATTCAGACCGCCATCAAAGCAATTGGGCGATAATCTCAGATGGAATGCAGATGAGATGGTCTCCATTATATGATAATAGTTCATCTTTATGTGCTTACGTCCAGGAAGATCAAATTGATAATTATCTGGGAAAAGACAAAAAAAGGTGGTGGGCCCTTGTAGATACAAAATCAAGATCACTAATTCGTCGTACGGTTGATGAAGATAAACGTCCAACACATCTTGAGGTTTTAGGTTATCTAAAGGAAAATTATTTTGAAGAGACCAGCGAATTAGCAAAACAAATTATACTACTACTGACAGAAGAAAAAATTTCTGATATATTAAGGTATTATATAGAACCGGACTTATCTAATAAAAAGAAAGAACTTATTACAAAATTTTTATTATGTAAGGTAGACATGATGCGTAAAGTTTATTTTGGAGAGGAGAAGTATAGTGACAATTAATGAAGGTAAAGACTTCTTGTATTTAATTTGGAAATGTGATAAGACACGACGTCAATATATTATTGGCCGATTAAGTAAAAATGGGCAATATGAGTTCCAATATTATGGGGAAATCAAGGAGGCGCAGGAAGCAGGATTCACGCCGTTGATTTCTTTTGAAGATTTAGATAGAGTGTATAAAAGTAATGAATTATTTCCTGTATTTTCTAGCCGTTTACCTGATCGAAAGAGGAAAGACATTGACAATATATTAAAAAAGTATGATCTAGAGGAATATGATGTATATCAATTACTAAAGAGAAGCGGTGCTAAATTACCTATTGATAACCTTTATTTTATTGAT
This sequence comes from Anaerolentibacter hominis, assembly GCF_032380675.1. Classification (NCBI taxonomy): domain Bacteria; kingdom Bacillati; phylum Bacillota; class Clostridia; order Lachnospirales; family Lachnospiraceae; genus Anaerolentibacter; species Anaerolentibacter hominis. Next base: position 234,699 of record NZ_JAWDIX010000001.1, on the reverse strand, counting down.
CCTATTTTAAATTTAGACAGTGGATTTGAAAAAGTATTTTACTTAGCGGGGGTGCGGCATTACCTGGGATGTGAAGGGGATGATTGTTCCAATGCAATTAATGTAACAAGAGGGGATGAAGTTTTTTTAAACAGAGAGCTTGATAATCCTTTTGACGAAAATGCAATTCGTGTAACGAACGAAACAGAAGATTTATTAGGCTATATTCCCCGGTACTATTCATTGGCATTTATTCACATGATTGAAGAAGGTAAGAAATTCAGCTGTCATATTGCAAATGTTGATAGGAGCAAGGGTTGCGATGAATGTATTTCTATTGCAATAAAAACAGTCTAGCTACGGTTCATTACTAGTGTCTTTAAAAACTATATAGTAATTCTTTCGTCATAGCAGATAAGAACAGTTGCCATTTCAAAAAGAAGGCGGCTGTTCTTTCTCATTCATGATGGCAATCCGGATTTTTCCATATTATTTTAGGATACCCGGTCAGTATAGGTCTTGAATTCATTAAAAAGTTAATTTAAGAAAACAGTTGACATATCTTGTTATTTATCATATATTATAATCAACAATTAAACAATCATTTAATCATTGAATGTAACTATGAAAAAGGGGAGACAATAACCATGAAGAAGAATGTGAAATTAATTGATCTGGATTGTGCGCACTGCGCAGCCAAGATAGAAAATGCAGTCAGGAAACTGGACGGCGTTAATCAAGCAGAAGTAAATTTTATGAGCCAGAACATGATGTTAGATGCGGAGGATGACCGTTTTGATATCGTTGCGGCAGAAGTAGTTAAATTGATTCATAAAATAGAACCAGATGTTACTGTCCGCATATAAGTGATTTGAGAAATAGTGGGAGGGTGTCATTATGACAAGAAAGCAGAAAAAACAATTATACCGGATTCTTGCAGCCGCGGCTTTGCTTTTGCTTGCTGTGCTTCTGCCGCTTGGACCAGCCGCCCGTTTCGGCGCGTTTTTACTATGTTACGCGGTCATCGGCTGGGATATTCTCTGGAAGGCGGTTACAAATATACTTCACGGTCAGGTATTCGATGAAAACTTTCTTATGGCTGTGGCTACAGTGGGTGCCATGTGCCTGGGCGACTATGCAGAAGGCGTATCTGTTATGTTGTTTTATCAGGTTGGTGAGTGGTTTCAGTCCTATGCCGTTAATAAATCACGCCGTTCGATCTCCAGCCTGATGGATATCCGGCCAGACTATGCCAATGTAATTCGGGATGGAGTTCCTCAGGAGGTCGACCCGGAAGATGTTCAAATAGGCGAAACGATTATCGTTAAACCAGGTGAGCGGGTTCCCCTGGACGGCGTGGTGCTGGAAGGCCGTTCTGCCCTGGATACCTCCGCCTTAACCGGTGAGTCTCTTCCCCGGGATGTGGGGCCTGATTCTGATGTGATCAGCGGCTGCATCAATCAAACCGGAACACTGCAGATCAGAGTCAGCAAAGAATATGGGCAATCCACCGTTGCCAAAATTCTGGATCTGGTGGAGAACGCCAGCAGTAAAAAATCCAAATCCGAGGCATTTATTACCCGCTTTGCCCGTTATTACACTCCGTCCGTTGTGATTGCGGCTGTGCTTCTGGCAGTTCTTCCTCCTCTTATAACCGGTCAGAGCTTTGGCCCTTGGATTCACAGTGCCTTAACCTTTCTTGTTATCTCCTGCCCCTGCGCCCTTGTCATTTCGGTTCCGTTAAGCTTCTTCGGCGGAATCGGCGGTGCCTCCAAGTGCGGCGTATTAATTAAAGGCAGTAACTATCTGGAAGCCCTGGCCTCAACGGAGATCGTCGTATTTGATAAAACCGGTACACTCACAAAGGGTGCTTTTGCTGTAACAGGGCTGTATCCTGCTAAGGGTATTGACGCGGACGCACTCCTGGAGCTGGCAGCCTGTGCAGAACATGATTCCAGTCATCCAATCTCTCTTTCCATACGGAAAGCATACGGCAAAGAAGTAGAACCCTCCCGAATTCGTGAAGTGCAGGAAATTGCGGGTCATGGGGTAAAAGTTCAGGTAGATAATAAGGCAGTCCTGGCTGGAAACGCCAGATTGATGGAAGCAGAAAATATTGCATATACTCCGCTCAAAGAGACTGGCACGATTGTATATGTAGCACAAGAAGGCCGTTACCTGGGTGCTCTTCTGATTGAGGATGAATTAAAAGCGGATGCTTCCCAGGCAATACGCGCTTTAAAGCAGTCTGGTATACGGCGGACGGTTATGCTCACCGGTGATTCCGATGCGGTTGGACGCAAGGTGGCTTCCCGCCTCGGTCTGGACGAAGTGCACACAGAACTCCTTCCCGCCGATAAGGTTGACTATATGGAGAAACTTCTGAATCAAACCAGAGAAAAAGGCAAATTAGCCTTCGTCGGCGATGGGATCAACGACGCTCCGGTACTGGCAAGAGCAGATATCGGCATTGCCATGGGAGGTCTTGGTTCTGATGCGGCAATCGAGGCCGCAGACGTAGTAATCATGACAGACGAACCTTCCAAGATTGCAACTGTCATGCAGATTTCCAGAAAGACCCTTCGCATTGTTCATCAGAACATTGTGTTTGCACTGGGAATAAAGGCACTGGTTCTGGTTCTCGGCGCTATCGGCTTTGCATCCATGTGGGACGCGGTATTCGCCGATGTAGGCGTATCTGTTATCGCAATTCTCAACGCAATCCGCGCACTGCGTGTAAAAGAATATCAGCCGGACGATGTTCCGGCAGAGGGATAGAGCAGACCGTCTTATTGTATCAAACGCAGGTATGCTTCGCGATCCTGCTTATTGTAATAAAATAGAGAGGGCAGCCGAAACTGCCCTCTCTATTTTACCAGTTCTTTTACTTTTAGATCAATATCCATCTCCGGACAAAGTTCATAATTACCTCCTGTAATCTTTAATGACTTGCCGGTCACCAGCGCCTCCGCCAGTTTATGCCGCCCCTGTTCATAAATGGACTGTACCGTGGTTCTTGCGACCCCCATTCTCTCCGCACATTCTTTCTGGCTGTAGGCATACATATCTATAAGCCGAATAACCTCATATTCGTCCACCAGCATTGTGACAACCTCTTTTTTGTCCTCCAATCGCTCTAATGGCCCAAAGTTATCGTACTCCGGCATACTTCCGATCTTTCTGATCTTTTTATGTCTTGCCATCCTGCAGGCTCCTCCTTTGTATCCCTATGTTATCTGACTTATTTTTCTGCATTACCAGTCCAAATTCTTCTGCCGGCATGGGTCTGCCATAGTAAAATCCCTGCACCATATCGCAGCCCAGTTTTTTCAGACATTCTACCTGTTCTCTTTTTTCAACTCCCTCACAAGTCACCTGCATTCCGGTCTCATGAGCCATTTCGATTACTTTCTTTAATATTTTGTAGCTGCGGTTTCCCGCTTCGTCTTTTAATCCCTCCAGCAGACTCTTGTCTATTTTCAGAACATCTGCCTCCAGTCGGTTAATAATACTTAAAGAAGCATATCCTGTCCCAAAGTCGTCGATTTCCAGTGCAAATCCTTTTTCATGCAGTTCACGGGCTACCCGGTACATATCATCTTCATTTTCAATAAAAGCACTTTCGGTCAGTTCGAAGCTAATTGTCCCATTTGGGATGGCATAGCGTTTGGTTATTTCACAAAACCGGTCAATATAGCCTGCATCCTTCACATGAAGTCTGGACTGATTGACCGAGAGCCTTGCCGGTTCATAGCCCAGATCCAGCCATTTTCTTATCCTGGCGCAGACTAGCTCCAGCATGTAAAAGTCCAGTTCCAGTATCAGTCCTTCCTGCTCAAATAGAGGGATAAAGTCCCGCGGCATCAGTAATACTCCATTTTCCCGTTTCCACCGCACCAGAGCCTCCCCCGCTACGATACGTTCCGTCTTCACATCTACCTGGGGCTGAATGTAAAGTTGAAACTCTTTCTTTTTGAGTGCCTGCGGTGCCTCCTGCATTAATCTGTTCTGAAATTCCTTCCGACGATACATATCCGGCTCAAAATAAGCGTACTCATTCTCCCTCTTCCCCGTCAGGCTATCCAGTGCAACCGCGGCTTTATCCAGCATGTCCTTGATTGTTTCTTTTTCCCGGTCCTGCAGCAGATAAATACCACCGGAAAAAGTAAGCTCTACAGTCATAACCTCTTTAATCCGCTGATCCAGCAGCACTTCTCTTGTCTGAGTCATCCGCTGATCCAGCTGTTCCTTGTCCTCATATTTCCAGAGCAGTGCAAAGTTATCCTTTTCCAGACGGCAGCAAAGCTCATCCCGTCCGCAGCATCTGAGCAGATTTTCTGCTATATTCTTAAGTACCCTGTCGCCAAAACTGTATCCATACAGACGATTAACCCGCTGGAACCGGTTTAAATTTATTTTTATCAATACATACTGCTGGCTGTCATTGCGTTCCAGAATCTTCTTTGTCTCTCTGACGAAGCCTTCCATATTCCAGATTCCGGTCAATGCATCTTCCTGTCCCGCCTGTCCGGGGTTGGGTATAGAATTGTGCGCATGAACAATCTGTATCCCATCCTTTCCTCTTTGAAACAGGATGCTGAACCGCAGCGGTATACCCCTTGTAATTTTATCTGCATTACCGGCAGATATTTTCAGATCTGCGACTACGCAGGCCAACTCCGTGCAGAAGGCAATGGTCTCATAATGCTCTTCTATGATAAATGCCCCTTTTGTAAACTGCTGGCCGGACAGTTCTTCTGCTATAGCTTTGTTCGTATGGTATATTACGTCATTTCCCGTCTCGATCCAGCAAATGTCAGGGGACAGAAGGCGAACGATGTCTCTGTCATGACAAACTTCAAAATAAGCACCGACCAGTTCTCCGGCAAGTTTCTCCAGATGATCTCTTCTCCACGTATTCTGTCCCACCAAGCACTCCTTTCTGCCCTTAATTATCTACCTTTATCAGTACATCGGCCTGGACCATTCCCTTTTCCTCTAATGTTTCATCGTCAATCAGTTTTATATCTGCAGTACACTGATATTCTCCTTTGGGCAGGCTTACCGAAAGTTTATCTTCCAGAATATATTGATTGGGCTTTAGAATCCCCGACCGGTATATCTCCTCTCCCGTATCATTTCTATGGATTACAAATTCAATATTATCAATATTGCTGGACGGACATTCCATCATCAGATTTCCTGCCGACGTTCCGTCAGGAAATACCGGTTTGGAATTCATAGTGAACGCAATCATTCCTTCCTTCACTTTCTCATCAAGATCCTTCTGGATTTCCTCGGCGCTCTTGCCGGGCAGTGCTCCCACGGTAGCATTAGGTGCATAATTCGGCGTTTCTCCTGCCGGTTCCTGCTCCTTCGGCCAGAGTCTGACAATCAGCAGGACAGCCCCAGCCAGCAGAACAGCCAGCAATAAGATCATTCCCCATTTTCTATCCGGTTTCTTTGATTTTATTATTTTGTCTTTCCTCTTTAATTCTGCTCTTTCCTCTCTTTTCTCTTCCATCCCTCTGTCCTTTCCTTCTGCCGCAGCTCCTGCTACCTGCCCGCACAGAAAAGTCCGGTTTCCTCCGGGCTCTTTTGTCCGGGCAGCCCCTCCCGGGGCCGCTCGGTTTTCTCACCATTTGATTCAGTAAACAGTATTGTCCCCCGAAGGAAACATCATGATAAGTAGCGTTGTTTATTAAGATGCAATACTGATCTTCAGTGTGGTTACTACGGTATAAGAAGCAGCGTCAATCGCTGTGGTGGCTGTTTCCTCTGTACCGAATACCTCGATAGACTTGCTCGCTCTGGTGGGAAGGCTGTCGAATAATGTGATAGAAGCGGTTGGACTCACACTGGTAGTCAGCTTATAGCTCGGGCTGGAACCTGCCAGAACTGCCTCACCTTTTTCCTTATTCGTCATGGAATCATTTACATATGCATTATCAGAGGGTGCCAGAGCAATTTTGGCCTTAGTAAGCAGAGTTGATACACCACTATCCTGCACTCCTACGATTTCTACTTTCACCGCTTTTGTAGAGTTATTGGTAATCGTCCCCCTGCCGGAAATCAACTCATCAAAATAAGTGCTGCTATCTGTATTAATGTTAAAATTAATTTTGGTGGGCATGACAACCTGAATCAGATCGGCCCCCTGAAGGACAGCAGCCTCCAGCTGTATATCCCCGCCCTGGTCTCCTGTTCCGTTTACAGACTGTGTGTCGCCTGCTGCCATGGCAACAACTCCCATGTTTAATGTCAGCACTGCCGCCAGCGCTAATGCTAATAATTTCTTTTTCATATTTTTTCTCCTTTCTCTCCTCCTGCTTACTGTTCGTCCGGGTGGTGAAGCCCGGTTTCCATCAAAATTTATTCTAAACGGGCCGTTCCTTTTGGTTCTCCCGTGCAGAATTACAAGTAATCTGGGCTGCTCCCCGTCAGTTCTCTATCATTACAGTCACTCCTGCCGCCACCTTGCCGATAAACGATTCGTCTGACTGCCGGTAGGCATAGATATAGGCGGTACAGGCATATTCACCTGCCGGCAGCTCCATATCCAGCGTGTCCTCCGGGACATAGCTGCCCGGTTCCATCAGGCCGGTTTCATAAATCACTTCACCTGTATCATCCCGGCACAGTTCCATTCTGGTCAGTTTTTCATTGGAGGCCGGATTTTCAAAGAGAATATTCCCTTTTCCCTTTCCGCTTGGAAAGACCGGCTTCGCATTGATGGAAAATGCTATCATATTTTCCGCAACTTTCCGGTCCAGCTCTTCCTGAATCTGCTCCGGGCTCTTCCCCGGCATCATCCCTACGACCGCATTTGGTTCCATCTTCTCTTCTCTGTGGGACAGGTACCAGGAAAGTGCTGCTGCAATTCCAATTACAACTACCAGGACCAGCGGCAGCAGCCATTTTAATATCTTTTTCGTTTTCTTTTGCGGCCCTTGGTGTATCTCAGGCTTTGTCTGTTCTGGTTCTGCCATTCCTGCCTACCTCCTTTGTTCCGAGAATCATTTATTGCGGTATCCTTCGGTTTTTTAACCGATGATCCTATCTCTTCCTGCCGCTCCTCCTGTTGTTTCTCTTGCTGCACTTCTTCCGGCTCTGCTGCCAGGCTCGTTTCCTCTGTTTCTGCTTCTGCCGGCTTCGTTACCGCTTCGGGCTGCTCCGGCTCCGCTTCGAGTTTTTCCTCAGAAATTTCCAGCCTGTTTAAATCTGCTTTCTCTTTTTTATGCTTTCTGAGAAACAGCGCCAGAATCAGCAGAAACAACGTCAGTATTCCTGCCGCTATCCACAGCCACCATAGGTTCGGGCTGCCTGTCAGGGCCCAGCTGGAACAGTGATCCCAGTCCATTGTATAAAAGCCGTCTTTGTCTGGGACGAGTCCCGAATCTGTTGTTTTAAGCTGACCGGTTTCATCCTCATAATAAACCAGATCTACCGGCTCTCCATCCTCAAACCCCACCTGGTTTTTAACCCGCAGGGTTGCCTGGCCAGGAAGCTCTCCATGATGTGCAAAGATCAGATATTGGCTTTTTCTCCGTCTCAGCTTCTTTCGGAGCGGATCATTCGGGTCCGGTTCCGACCGAATAAACAGATCTATGTCCTGGGCATTTACATCTTTTAGATCTTCTGTCCGAAAGATCCATTCATACCACAGCGTGCTGCTATCCTTCGGGTCATAGATGCGCACAATCAAATTAAGTCCTTCTTGTTCCGCTATATTCCAGATTTCTTCTGGTACCGTCATGTCTGCCGTATCCCCGTGGGCTTTATACTGATTGGTAAATACCAAACTGGCTGTATTCTCTTTACGGTTGTATTCTACCAGCAGATCCTGTTCCAAAAAGGTCTCATGTTCCAGTACCTCTCCAGGAATTATAATCTGCCTGTCGCCTTCTTTATTCCGGATCAGAATTCCCAGCGGCAGTTTGTTCTTTGCTGCCAGCTCTTCCACATTATGGAGAACCGCGGCACTTACACTGTCCTCATCTCCATCTGGAATAATCAGCCAGACGCCATATTCCCCGTCTTCCCCTTTAATTATCCTGAGCTCATTATCTCCCAACAGCTCCCTGCCGTCGTGTTCGTTAAACGCAGGAAAGACGAAGGTCTTCTTCTGTCCATCTCTGTCTTTAAAAACCACATGCAGATCGCTGCGGTTTTCGATCGACTGTTCTATCATTTCCCTGGTGATTATAAATTCAGATTCCCCCTCGGGAATCTCCAGCACAATGTCCGGGCCTTTCGGCGTTTCATCCCCGGAAGTGCTTTCTCCATTTTCTTCCTGTCCGGTATTTTCTGTTTTCTCGCCGCCGGCGGGCTTGCTGCCGTCTCCCTCGCCGCCGGAATTGTCTGGCCGGCCGGGCTGGCTGGAACTTCCGCTGCCATCTGATTTATCCGGCTGGTTGGGCTTATCCGGCTTATCCGGGTTGTCCGGGTTGTCGGGATTATCCGGGTTATCTGGATTGTCCGGGTTATCTGGATTGTCCGGCTTATCCGGGTTGTCCGGGTTGTCGGGATTATCCGGGTTATCTGGATTGTCCGGGTTATCTGGATTGTCCGGCTCGTCCGGGTTATCCGGATGGATGGGAGGTATGATGATAATGCCTCCCTGTTGTTCTTTTTCCATTACTACCTGCAGGAAATCAATCCCATCCCCATCCGAATCGCCGGCGGGGTACTGATAACGGACCGTCCGGTCTTTATATCCGCTGCAGGTCACATAAATATCGTATTCTATCGTCCTGGACAGGCCAGTAATCCTGACCCGGCCGCTGGAATCGCATCCGACGCCGTTGCTCTTCTCCTGAACCGCCACCCAGGCATCCGGAAGTACAGGGCCGTCGGCTTTTTCACCTCTAACCTCTACATCCAACGATACCAGAGGGTTTGCCTGCCCTTCCAGCTGAATATCTCCATTGCCTTCTATATGACCGGAGATATTCTGGCTTCCGGAAGCAGAGCCAGATGCCTGTATTGCCGTGACAGACAAAAGCACGGTCAAAAGTACAGCCATGCATAAAGTCAGAATCCGCCTAATTCTCCGACTCATTCTTTCATCACACCCCCTCCTTTTTATCGCTGGATTTGCTTCTAACTCTTAGCACCTGCCGCAGAATTCATCAGGGAGTAGGCTGCGTGACAGATACCGTAAAGGTGGGCGTCACCGTAAAGGTATCCGCAGCCTTCCAGCCATATTTGGTCTGTCCGCAGATCTTCATGGTCAGTGCACCGCCGTCGGCGCTATCCGCGGTAGAGGCATCCAGAGCGCTACCATCATTAATATAATAATTACCGGTAATCGTACCTACACCACTAGCATCCCCTCCCTTCAGCCAGTCTGCGGCTGTGCTGAAATCTGTGGGAGATGTTGTCTTCAATCCAAACATTAAGCTCTTTGCCGCAGATAACGCAGTTGCATTGTCTACCAGTGTAACTCCTGAGGACGCGGCTATATTGGTAACTCTTACCCATATCGGTACCGCTGATTTATTGGTGATTGTAATACCATCCGGCTGAGTGATCTGTGTATTTGTAGCTGTCGCCTCTTTTGTCGGGTCAATATCAAAGGCGACCGCTGTGGGCACCGTCACTTTGATCTGTGTGGCCTTTATCGTCCCATTAAAGGTTGTATCCGATGTAGCGCTTCCGTTTGTGATAGTCAGATCTTTCTCTGCCATCGTTGGATTCGATGATGCCAGAACTGCTGCCGAACCGCTTAAGGTTAAAACCAAAGCCAGAACAACAGCCAAAGCCATTTTCCCTCTTTTCATTTTCCTTTTCCTCCTGTTTCTCTTTTTTAGATCTTTTTTTGCCCCCGCCTGGGAGTTTGCAGGCCTGCGCCCCTCCCCTCTGACGGTGTTCCTATATGCTCTCGATCCGTATGGTAATGCTTACGTTGAAGCTATAGTGGCCATAATAATGATTACTGACGACCCGCCCGTATACCCAGAGGTTCTTGCTGGGCGCCAAATTGCCGCTGGTAATCCCGTCCACTTCCATGACCGGGATCGGCGTCGGGTTCTCCCCCGCCTCGGTTGGCACGAGGGCTCTCGCTAAAAAAGCTGCCTCACTGGCAAAGGTTTCATTTTCCTCTCCCACCACCAGCAGGGCATTGCCTGCCTTCATTCCATCCAGATTTCCGACCAGGCTGAAGTCGTTGGGCAGTTCCCAGTCTTTGTTGTAGGGGTTTGCATCCGCTCCCGGTATAAACTGTTCCCGTCCTACCGATACCACGTTGACACGGATTGGTACCGTCGAAGTGTTAATGACCTGCGCATTGCTTGGGTTGATGATCCTGCTCAGTTCCAGTGTCTGTCCATCTGCCGTCACCGGCTGATAGACGGTGCCCGGATCTACCTGAAAGCTTACCTTCACCGGCACTTCAGCACTGATGATCGTAGGAGCGATCTGCCCGGTAAATTCTGTCTGCATATCCCCGCTGCCTGTGGCGGTGTCCAGCGTTTTATCTTCGTTTGACACAGAGGATGAGGACATATATATATTTTCTCCTGTACCCATACGGCTATTTTGCGCCGCCACCTGAACTGCCCGTTCCCCGACCGGCAGGAACAGGAACAGAAGGAGACAGGAGCCTGCTATCCGCCATTTTATTGTTTTCTTCCGCCGCATTCTATTCTCCTTTCTTTATTCCTGCACAGTCAGCTTGATTTCCGCCGCTGCCTGACCAATCAGTTCTTCATTTTCCAGATCATAGCCGTAAAACGTGGCGAGGCAGGTATACTGCCCCACACCCAGTTTCACATCCATCGGGGCCTCAGCCACATAGCTGCCCGGTTTAATAAATCCTGTCTGATAGATAATCTCTCCCGTGTCTTCCAGCGATACCTCCACCCGGATCAATTTGCCCTGATTAGACGGATTTTCGATCAGCCAGTTTGCCATACTGCCCCCGCTAAGCGACAGGGCGGGCGTCGCATTAATGGACAGCGTAAGCATTCCCCGGTCTACAATCTCTTCTAATTCTGCAAGCCGCTCCGCTTCTGTCTTGCCCGGTATGTTGCCGACCACCACATTCTGCTCGTATCCCAGCTCTTTTTTCTCCGGTTTTTTCCATTGAAATGTCAGAATACAAGCGGCAGCCGCAAGTAAAATTATTCCGGCGGAGATTGTCCACATCCTTTTTTTTCTGTTTTTCACCCCGCCTTATTCCTCCACATAGATCGTAATTTCTATTGCCGCTTTTCCGATATAGCTGTCATCCGACAGATCATACGCCAGAAAATATGCGGTGCAGGGATATTCCCCCGCTGCGAGTTCCCTGTCCAGGCGTACATTGTCGATATATTGCCCCGGGTCCAGCGCCCCCGACTGATACAGTTTCTCTTCTTCCTGTTCTTCTTTTCCCCTGGGATAAAGTGCCACTGTTATGCGGCTGCCATTTTCAGAAGGGTTCTCCAGCATCAGGTTCCCTTCCCCGTTCCGGAAGCAGGGCGTGGCATTGATCGACATGGTTATCATACTTTTATTCACGATCTCTTCCAGCTCCCTGATCCGTTCTGCTTCAGTCTGATCCAGAGTTCCGATTCTGGCGTTGGGATCCTGCACCAGCCCCGCTGTCTCTGCCGATTTCTGCTCCGCTATGATCCGATAGGCATAGAATCCGGCAAAGGCCGCTCCTATAATGGAAAGTGGAATCAGCAGGATCAGCAGGATCTTTCGTAAGGTTTTCATTTTCATCTGTCTGCATTCTCCTTCTTACTCCGGAACCCATATGGATAAATTGAGGGACAGCCTCCCGGCGGGCTTCTTTTCTTCAAACAGCTCGATCCGCACCGTGACCGGATGATCCCCTGCAGGCAGTTCCCGGCTCAGGCGGATGTTCTCAACATATTTTCCCGGATCAACACGCCTGGTATATCCCAGCAGTTCCCCCGTCTCCTCCAGATAGACCGAAGCCCGGGCGCTATACTGATTCTCCTCAGGATTTTCATATTGAAGATTTAAATCCCGCTCTCCCTGAGAGAGCGTTGGGAGCTGATTGAGAAGGACCCTGAAATTTCCTGTCTCCACCGGTTCTCCTGTGCCGTCATGGAGTCTCCCATCTTTTGCTCTCGCATCCGGCAGGATATCAATTCTGGCCTGTATAGCGTCCGGCAGGCGCAGCCATCCATTATACGCCGCCAGAAAGACAAACCCCATCACCAGGATATCAGCCGCAAGAACAATCGAGACAATCCAGAAAATCCGTCTCTTTTTCCCCCTGTTTTTCTGTCTCCGCTCTAAAATATCCCGGATACTGCTGCTTCCATTTTTCATCTTAATCCCTCTGCATACTGCAGATGCACTGCGTCAATCAATTGTTTGAATCTGTTTATCCTTCCGGTTACTCTATCGGACCCACCTTGCTGCTGCCTACCCCGCAATTTTCCTCTGATACAGAGAAGGAATAGGAAATGGTATATCCGAAATTCTTTTCTCCCCCCGTATACAGCGGACTGTATTCCATTAGATAACGGTATTTGGCGGAGCCCTCAGCACCCCCCAGTAGAAGCTTGTAATTAAAGGGAATTGGATTTCCCGGTCTGTAGTAGTAGTCATTCCCTCCACGATCAGTGAACTCTACCCCCAGCTTCACCCCCGCCGTGTCAGTCTCCTGTGTCTCATCGATGGCTATTGTCTCAGCCACCGGGGTAAGCTGCACATCCTTGCCGGTTATTGCTGTTACCCCGGATATCTTTCCTGCTATCGGAAACGCAGACGAATTTATAACAGTCTGCTCCGCAGTGTAAGATTTCCTGGCAATACCCGGCTTCAGATCAATACTGACATTTACCGGCAGGTCAATACTTAAGGTCTTTTCGGTCACCGCGGGGACCGTCAGCAAGATTTCATAGAACTTCCCGTCAGAGCCCTCAGCCCCGAGGACAAAGTATCTTGCCTGCTGCTTGTTATAGCTCGCGGCATTATAGAGAGTGACTGTGCCATCCGTGGCTGCCGCACCGCGGCTGAGGTTATCCATGGATACGCCGCCGGCTTCCAATGCCAGCGTTTTGTTAGCGAAGTCGCTTCCAGAGAAGGAATACTTTGCATTCATTTGCGCTTGCACCGTCAGGTCAACCACATCCTCTGCGGTTAATGCTAAATTGACATCCTTCACCTGTTCAAAATATAATATCTTGCCTCCGCTTAACTGGCTTATCGTGGAGCTGCTCCAGTTCTTCGCCAGAGTATCAATAATTGGAAGGGTGAGGTTTAAATCTGTGCTGGTTTTCGTCAGACAGGGATAGCCTTTGCTCGAGTCTCCGTCCAGGGCACAATACCATACTCTTCCAGTGCCGGTCCTGTCGTCTGTGTTGAGCAGCTGGGTAATCTGGAAGTCTTTCATCTCAATGGTGGTTTTCGCTGTACCGGCTCCTGTCAAGCCGCTGGTCTCCTTATCGTAATAACAGTTTGTGACGCCAATTGTGCTTGCGCACACGGCTCCGCTGCTTCCGTTATCACTTGTTGTAATTCTTCCTGCGTTGTAACAATTTTTTATTACATAACTGTTTCCGCTTTCAATATAGCCCAGAATACCGCCCGTTTGCTTCTGCCCGGTCACATTCCCCAGGTTATAACAGTCCTCTATTGTGTTGTTCCCTGAATGAGCCTTACCTACCACGCCGCCGGCACCGCCTGCAGTACCGTTAACAATAACCGTTCCCAGATTATAACAGTTCAATATTTTTGATCCCGACGCATTATAAGTGCAGCCTACCACGCCGGCACAGTTATAACTCGAACCTATCACAGATGCACCGTTAAAACAGTTCTGCACTATTCCGGTGCCATTAAGTAAATATCCTACAATTCCGCCTATATGTGAATCGCCACTGATGCTTCCGCTGGCCACTCCTATATTTTTTACTGTCCCTCCGGTGAGGGTTCCCACCAATCCCACATCTGGTGTGGATGGGGTATTAATATATAAATTGGAGATCTTAGCTCCTACTCCGTCCAGAACTCCCTTGAAGGGTCGTTCTGACTCATGACTTCCAATTGGAATCCATTCCAGGCAGCCAGAAAAGTCGGTTCCGCTTGGCGCTCTGCCGCCGTAGGCTGCACCGCTCAGATCCAGTTCCATTTGGCTTCCGGTAAATGCCGCACATTTGGCGCCATAGGCACTGTTCTGAGTGTTGACCATGTAGGCAAACCAGGCCAGGCTTTCTGGGCTGTTAAGCTTATAAGCATTTGCCTCGTCAGCCCCGGTCTGGGTCGGCTTATAGCTGTTTTCCGTGATTTCCACCCATTCTCCGACCTCCTGCCAGTCATTGGCATCACGAAGATTTACGGTGCTGTTCAGCACGGGAAGGCCCTGATTGACAGAGTCATCGTCCGGCAGATTCCAGGCTCCGGCTGTCGTTCCCCCGTTTAAGGCATACGCCGCCCCCCAGGACTTCAGCTGTGCAACAGTTATCTCCTTCGCTCCTTCGCCGGGATTTGCCGCATAACCTTTCACTGTGTAACAGTTGCTTACCCCGCTGCTGGCGTCGCTGATCCCATATCCGCTATTGTTATTCTCATCAATCTTACCTGCATTGTAACAATTTGTTACGACGACATTACCGTACGCGCATACAATGCCGCTTACATAGTGTGTGTTGGCGGTCGCAGGCTGTTTCACATTCCCTGTATTGTAGCAGTCGGACACCGTCTGTATTTCTTCCATTACATTAGTGCCTGCCAGGCCGACGATTCCGGCGCTGCCCGAGGAGTCTCCGGATATTTGGATGGCGCTGCTGTTCCAGCATTTCTGAACCGTACCGTTACCGGTAAGTGATCCGACGATTCCGCCCGCCTGCACACTAGCTGTAATCGACGCTTGATTCCAACAGTCCTGAATCAGGCCGTTCTTCTGCGATCCTGCTATTCCTCCAACACCAAACCTTCCGGAAATGCTGGAGTTCGCGCCGACTCCCAGATGTTGAACCGTAGCTCCGGAAATAATGCCAAAAAGCCCGGTATAATCTGAGCTGCTGCTAATATATAGGTAGTCTACCGTGAACCCTCCTCCATCAAACACCGAATTTTTATAGGGATTATCCGGTCTTTCTGTCCCAATGGGTTCCCACGCGAGCGGCTGTGCCCCTGTACCGCCATAAGCGGCCCCGGTAAGATCAATGTCCCCGGTAAGTTTCGCATTCTGATGGCTCTCATCCAAAACAGCCGAATTCACTTGATACATCAGCCAGGCCAATTCCTCCGGTATAGCAATCTGCCATGGATTTCCGGAGGTTCCATCCCCGCTTTCCGGGGCATTCGCCAGACTTCCTACGTCACTCCAGCTTTGAATGTTGACCGCCTCCGCAGCCGTGCCGAAGACCGGGTAGCCATTATTAACCGGTGTAACATTGCTGTCCATAACCCAGAGATTCTCTCCTGCCAAGCCGTCGTTCAGCAAGCTCGGAAGTATCTTCGCTGTCATCACTTGTGTTAACAGCGCCTGCTCTCCCTTATCCATATTCAGAGCCGTGCCAGATGCCGTTTTATCGTAGTAACAATTTGTCACTGCTGCACTTCCGCCGCTGATTGCACAGTAGCTGCGGCCGGTTCCCCCAGCAGAAATCAGGCCTGCATTATAGCAGTTTTGTATCGTAAGGCTGCCAGAAGACGAGCCTGCAATACCTCCTGAAATACCCGCCTGGTTCTCTATTTTACCCAGGTTAGCGCAGTTTTTTATTGTTCCGCCGCCTGCTGCATTGCCAATCAGGCCCGCACCGGTGCTGCCGGTACCTGACACAGGCGCCTGATTGATGCAGCACTGCATGTCGATCGTCCCGGACAGAGTACCGATGAGACCGCCCATCGTGTCTTCCCCCTGTACCTGCGTGTTACAGTTCCAGACATTCAATAATGTAACTGTCTCTCCGGCCGTTGCGGCAATGCCCCCGACCGTTGCGGACGCGCCGCCCTTCACCAGGCCCGTCCCGAGCCGCAGATTCCGGACCACCGCGTTTCCCAGTACCGTGTCGAATACTCCTCCGATACGATCCTGGCTTCCTGTTCGGTACAGGTGTTCAAGTGTATGGCCGCCGCCGTCAAACACCCCGGTAAATGCTGCAGCCGGTATCCAGCTCAGGGCATCTGTAATGCCATTAGCAGAATCTCTGCCGGTATGGTCGGTTCCGTAGAGATCAATCTCATCTATTAAAGCCACCGCGTCATCCCGATAAGCAGGATCACTATTGGTTTTGTAAAAATACCAGGCCAACGCTTCCGGCGTAGCAATCTTCCAGGGATCTGAACTGGTGCCGCTGCCGGACAGCGCATTTGCAGAACCGCCGCCCGAAAGGGTAACCGCAGAAGCCTTTAATTCCTCTTCCGTCTGCCTCTGTCCCACATCACTCCAGCTGGTAAGGGCAGCTAAATCTCCATAGACCGGGTAGCCGCCGTTCGTCTTCGAACTGCCGCTGCCGTCCAGTGTCCATGTCGTCTGTGCAGTTGAAGCTGCATCCCCCACGTAATGACTGCCATTGAGCCGGTATGGTACATACCAGTTGCGCATCTGTGCGTCTGTGCGGGCCAGCGAGCCATCCTCGTTGTCTGCAGTTGTATCAGCCATATAGAAGCTGTCTGTGATCGTCCAGGTCCCCAGGGTTCCTCCATGCAGCAGTTTTGCCGCCTGACACACGCTATAGCAGCTCGTGATGGTTATCGTAGTTGCACTACCTTTTCCCTCTCCAACCAGCCCTCCCGCAATACCGGTGCTGCCCGTTGTTACCTCCGCAACGCTGTAACTGCCGTTTATCTCGATCATCTTGCCATTAACTACCCCCGCCAGGCCGCCGGCGTTAACCTCCCCGTAGACGGCAGTCCCCTTGTTATAGCATTTGCTGACAGTGGAATTGACCCCCATCTGGCCGATTAGGCCGCCGGCCACCCCCTTGGTGCCGGTAGAATTCACACGATTACCTTGCACATCACAGTTTGTCCAGGTACTATTACTAGATATTGCAGCCAGGCCGCTGGCAAAGTTCTCACCTTCAATCTGGATGCCAGGCCCCTTGCTGCAGCCATTTACTGTTGTATATGCACCTGTGGCGCAGATGCCCCCCACCGCTGTTCCTCTTATGACGCCCGAAGCTCTGTTCTCACAGCGGGTAATTGTATTTCTTGCTGCCGCTGCACCCGTGCTGCTGCCGACGAAACCGCCGACTGAGTTTGTCTCCGGCAGATCCAGGTTCACTGTTCCGTCTAAGGTGCAGTCTTCCAGCACAGAACCCCTCATATAACCCGCAAAAGCGCCCGCCGTAGTCTTCCAATAGCCTGTAACCGCCGCATCCTTCAATGTCAGGGATTTTATCGTGCCGTTTAGCAACACACCGATGAAACCGCCGTAGAGGTATGATCCTGATGCAGAATCCGCACCGCCTGCTGCTCTCATGCCTTCTATGCTATGGCCCTGACCGTCCAGAGTTCCCTGATAAGCATAGGGCGATGCCGTTATAGCACCGGTACCCTTAATCCCCATCGGCTCCCAGGCGAGAGGAGCCATTGCACTGCCCCCATATTCGGTTCCGATCAGGCTGATATCCATGAGCAGCTTCATGTCAGACCCGGTGTATGCCGTGTTGAATTCCTCCTGTGTCAGCGTATTGATCTGAAACGCCAGCCAGGCAAGTGCCTCCGGTGACGCCACCTCCCAAGCAGTTCCATTCCAGTGAAGGGCTGGAGCTGTCCCGCCTCCGGGTAAGGAAACTGTGGTGTTCTCCAGGCCTTCCTTCGTCTGTGCATACCCCACATCTCCCCAACTCTCCACGCAATCAAGCGCCGCCGACCCAAAAATCGGATAGCCTCCGTTTATTCCTTCTGATGTCTGCCACCCAGAATAGGTAACCTCCGCACCTGCTCTCTGCTGCAGCTGTATTGCCTCCCTGTTGAGATTTTGTTTCAAATCACCGCCTGGCACAATCAGGGTCTGTCCCTCCTCCAGTCCTTCCACCGCATCTGATGGGTTCTGAAAGGTTCCGCAGGACTTTGCAGTTCCTGTTGCGCCAACCAAAGGACTAATCTTTCCATAGCACGCAGTGATTGTCCCGGTCCCTGCGATACTGCCCCAGTTATTACCGGAATATACTTCCAAAGTCGTATAACAATTTCGGATGGTTCCGCCCTGCGCATCTCCCGCAATTCCGCCTGCCCAGGCGACAGTATTGCCGGGCAGAGTCAGGTCTCCGGTCATATAACAGTTCTCCACCCCGGCGCCGGTCTTGACCTCCGCTGCGATGCCCCCCACATAGGCATTCGCCGCCAGCGTTCCGGTTATAGTAATAGCCGAACCCGCCGGCCGGCTGCAGTTGCGCACAACACTCCCCGACAGAGAGCCGGCAATTCCGCCATATTTCCCTGCTGCGGCCGTGCCGTTTTTGACGGAAGTACTGATATTACAATTTAATATCGATGTATTCTCATTCCCCTGTCCTGTCAGTCCCCCGAGGAAGATTTCCGCATTGCCCGCATAGGTCCCCGGCTCCGCGGTACAGGACCCATCCATCGTCACATTCTTTATACAGCTCGCGCTTGTTATGCCAAACAGTCCGCCTGCGGCGATACCGTTCCTCTCTGTCACTTCGCTATACATTCTGCTGATGGTGTGCTGATTCCCGTCAAATGTACTTCCTGTATATGGTTTCGCCCCAATTCCAATCGGTATCCACGACAGAGGCTCAGCGAATGTACCCCCGTATCCTATTCCCGACAATTCCAGATCTGCCGCAAGAAGGGCGTTTGTCCCATTGGAGGCCAGACCGTCTGCCACTGCAAGGCTCAGCCAGGCCAGCTGCCCCGGTGTATTGATCTGAAACGGTTCCGCTGGTGTCCCTGTCCCCTGAGGCTTCGACCACAGCACTCCCGCCTCAATCTCACGCCCGACATCGGACCAGTCTGCGGTCCCCAATGCCAGAAGTTCCCGTTCAAACGTGAGGTTCTGTTCCTTTTGCCACAGTTCGGTTTCGCCAGACATATTCATCGATTGAACAAGCTCCTCCGAAGACATGGCTCCCGAATCGTACCCGTGGTTCGATGGAACATCAACCCCGCCAACTACAACATCCAGAAGATACCAGAGTTCCCCGCTGAATGCTACAGAAGAATCGGCCCAGCCATTTGCGCCTCCATATATTATCTCGCTGTCTTTTAATTGCAGGGCAGAAAAACTTCCTTTACAGGTAACCGTGCTTCCTGCCTCCGCACAGCCGAAAAGGCCGCCTCCGTAAACGGCTCCCTCTCTTAATTCTCCGATATAAGAGCAATTGGTCAGAGTCACCTGGGCCGACGATTTTATACGTCCTATGACGCCTCCCGTATAGCTATCTACCATCAGGTCAATTCCTGAATTATTTATACTTCCCCTTACTTCCAGCGAACTTAGCTGCACGTTTCCAGCCGCCACGCCGAAAAGGCCGATACTGTTTCCCTCGTTTATCCCCCCTGAAGTCTGGTTAAGATATATAGTCATCTGATCGATCCGGTGGGCGCCCCCATAGAAGGTACCCTGATAGGGATGCGTGTCCGTCCCGATCGGTTCCCAGCTCAGGACGTCCGTGCCGCCGCCAGGCGCATAGATATCTCCTGAAAGATCCAGATCTGCCGTCACAACCACATTCTGGTTTTCCGCACCCAGCGTTCCATTATTTACCATACTGGCAAACCAGGCCAATGCCTCCGCAGTCCCGATTTGAAACGGATCTTCCCGCGTTCCCGTCTGGGAAGGGCGCAGGCTTCTGAGTGCCCCGCTTTCTACCGCTTCCGCTGCGTCGGCCCACTTGCCATACTCCCTCCGGAACACCGGCCAATCCTTGTTCTCCCCGCTTCTTGCCTCCCTCCAGGGTAAAAATCCAGCATTCGTCTGATTGGCTGCTGTTACATAAGCATCCAGGTTCTCTCTCAGTGTGCCTGCGGTACTTAAGTATCCGTCCCCGGCTGCAATCGGCTCGAACCCACCTCCGCTACTCGGCCTAACTGCACCGCAGTGGTTTAACGTCGCCTGACCTGATCCTACCTGGGTAGCGCTTCCAGCCGTATAACAATATTGAATCGTCCCGCTGCATTTTCCGACAAGGGATCCTGCTGTATTGTCCGTTCTGGTTATCGTTCCGAAATAGTAACAGTTTTCCATAGAAACAAAATCCAGACTCCCGCTATTCATCACACCGGCAATACCTCCCAGTGTTCTTCCTCCCTTTGTTTCTGTTATATTCCCGGTCACATAACAGTTTATCACCCTGCTCTGAGGGTAAAGATATCCGACCAGTCCACCGCAGGCTATGTTATAACCAGCGGCATCGTATATTATTATATCCGCGCCTGCCGGGCGGCTGCAGTTTGTTACGGTGATGTTACCCTGGTCCTGGCCTACTATCCCGCCTATGTAGCATTTATTGCTGCTTGTCACTGCCGCCCCGGTCCCTACCCGGATCTGAGTCGCTATATTACAGTTATCAATGATAAGATTCCCCGCCCCCTCTCCGGTCAGTCCCCCTATAGAACAGGCGCCCGATGATGGTCCTCCTTCCGCTATCTCGATAAGACAGCTCTCATCCAGATTCAGGTTCCGTATCGTGGAGTTTGCAGCGCCCCCGATAAAGCCGACCCTTGACGCAGTTGCAGCCTCTATTATTCTCATATGGCTGACCGTCATATTATTTCCTTCGAAGATAGCGTCGGTAAAGATAGAAAATCCGTTCCACAGCAGAGGGACAGATTCCGATCCGCCATAGTCCTCTCCGGTCAGGTCGATATCATTAGTCAGCTTAAGAGAGCAGGCAGCCACGATACCATTCTTCATCCTAAATGCCAGAGTCGCCATGGCCTCCGGTGTCCCTATTATCCAGGGATCAGACTCTGTTCCGCTTCCGGTTGGCAGGAAACCTGTTCCTGTAAGTGTTCCATTATAAACAGCTTCACCCACCGCAAACCAATCTGCATACAATGCCCTGGGGACTGCAGAAGCACTTAAACTCCTGGTACGGGATACTGTATCAAGCGTAGCAGTAATAGAACCGGAGACTATATGCGCTTCTCCCTCCGCCGGTTCACTTTCCCCTATGACACTCTCCTCCGAAACAGCCAGCCCTTCGTCCTCCAGTTTCCCGGACGACAATGGGACCGGTCCGTCAGGCAGAGAGGCTGTTCCCAGGCTTTTACTGAGCATCCCGAAGGGCAGTATATCCGTCCCGGCCTCATTCTCCGGACCGGATTCCGGCTGGCTCTCCTCTGTATCCTGTTCTCCATTCTCAGCTCCGGGAATATCCAGAACCGCCTTCCCCTCCTCCGTAATTCTTACATCCCCGTCCGCGCTCCATCTGATTTCTTCTCCATCAATCTCCTTCGGCAGTTCTATCTCCGCGGCTTCCCCCTCCGGTATCAGTACACCGTCCAGGCTGGTATTCTCCGGCAGCAGGATTGCCACCGCCGATGCTTTTGACCGCAGCTGCAATGTCCGGTTCTCATTCCCGGCGAAATAATCAATCTGCGGGTAGGCATTCTCTGTGCGGTACCAGCTGCCCCCGGGTACCTGGGCGCCAGAACCGATCATCTGCGCAGTAGTAATGCCCTCGGCGCCGTTGTCCCCCGCGCAGGCCATCTGTATATCGTAGGCACATCCCGGCTGTTCACCGCTGTCTGCGGCACTAAAAGCTGCTTTACTCTCGCAGCTGAGCCCAAGGGTTGCTGTCGTGAAACAATTCTGGATTATCCCCTGATTTTCTCCCGCAAAGCCTCCGGCTCTGCCCACATCCAGCAAGCCTGTAGAGTAGCTGTTCTCAACTCTTGCATCTTCACCGATAAAGGAAATCAGGCCTCCGGCCAGTACGTCCGTTCCCTGCTGTACCGTCCGTCCATCCCCCATTGTAATAAGAACAAAACAGTTTGAAATCAGGCTTTCTCCTCCTGCCTGGGCAACTAGTCCCCCGGCACGGATTGCCTCTGCCTGTACCAGGATAAAGTTTCTCTCCACCGGTTCCATTCCATTGATAACATCCGGCAAAAGCCCTTCTTTATCCTCATCGGGAATCTCCGGCTTCTCTTCCTTCTGTTCTTCACCAGGCTTTGTTTCCGGTATATCATCCACCTGCTCTCCGGAGGCATTATCCTTATTTCCTTCGTGACCGTTATCTATTTCTCCCTCCCCCGAAGATGGTTTATCTTCCTTTGGAGTTTCATCCTTTTTATCGCTCTCCCCGTCTGCCTTCTCCTCAGCTGCCGGTTCCTTCCTTTCTTCTTCCGGATCAGGGCTGTCGTTCCCAGCCGCATCTTGGCCCTGGCCTTCCTCCGGCTGTGCGGGAGTCCCGGTCATGCTGCCCGCTGTCTGTATTCCCACATGGACCAGATCCTGCGGCAAACCCTTCATCTCTCCCTGCGTCTGGCTGTCTTCTGACTCTGTCCCGCTCTCTTCCCCCGCTGCGCTCCCCGACGGCGCATCCAGCTGGATTGCATCTTCCTTATCAGAAGACGATGTATCAGGCTGGACTGCATCTTCTTCTGGCTTTGTCCCGGGACCGGCGGTCTCTCCTCCCTCCGGTTTTGTTCCGGGGTCGGCAGTTTCTCCCTCTTCCGGCTTTGTTCCGGTACCAGCGGTCTCTCCTCCCTCCGGCTTTGTCTCAGGGTCGGTGATCTCTCCTCCCTCCGGCTTTGTCTCAGGGTCAGTGGTCTCTCCTCCCCCCGGCTTTGTCCCGGGGTCGGCGGTCTCTCCTTCCTCCGGCTTTGTCCCGAGGTCGGCGTTCTCTCCTTCACCTGGTTTTATATCGGGCTGCATTCCTTCTTCATCTTCTGGTTTTTCCTTCAGCTGCCCGTCTGTCTGGTCTTCTTCAGGCAGTTCTGCCTTCTCCGGCTCTGTCTCAAATGTACTCTCAACAGGATCGTATATATAGCCCTCTCCTATCACTCCGCAGGTTCTGATCTGGCTATCCGTCACATATGCGGCAAGTGCCGCGTACCCGTCCACGTATCTTTCCCCATCGTAATAGGTAGCCGGATACTGTATCTTCACTTCGTCCAGCAGCAGGTTCTCAATCTTTGCACCTTCGGCCACACCAAAAAGAGGCCTGTTCAGGCCTGTTAGCACATGCCCGTCCCCATCCAGTATCCCGGTAAAGGGCCGGTAATTATTCCCAATCGATTGGCCCAGCCCGCTCACATCCAAATCCGCAGTCAGGATATAGGTTCCCCCGGGATTATACTCCGGGCTGTCCGTATCCACCAGATACCGATCCAGATCTTCATAGGAAGCAATTTCCACCTCTCCCTCCGTCCGGGCCCTGGCTATTCCTATGTTATACAAAATAACCGCTGTCAACAGCGCCGTCGTCAGCAATAGAGCTGTGACAATTGTGATTCCCTTCTTCTGTGATTTCATCTTCAGCATGATTCGGCTCATGTGTCCTCGTCCTCCAATATTTTCTGTACATATCCTGCCATAGTTTGCGTCTGCTCTTTATCTATTCCTATCCGCTATTCTCTCCGCAGAACCAGGAATACTTTCCCGCGGATATGATCTGCGGGCACTGTGCCCACCTTCTGGTCTCTGCTGTCCACCGATATCTCCCGGTTATCTCCCAGAACAAAGTAATGATTATCCAGCACAGTCAGCGGAATCGAGATTTCTGTCTCATCCGCCTCAATCACGTACGGTTCCTGGATCATCTGCCCATTCACGATAACTCTCCCGCTCCTGCCGTCAATCTCGACTGTATCACCCGGAACAGCCGCTACCCGCTTTACCAGATCCTCTCCGTCCTGCTGAAACACTACGACATCTCCGCTCGCCAGGCTTCCTCCCCGCCGGTAAAAAATGATATCTCCGCTTCGCAACGACGGATACATGGATTCTCCGGAAACCATATCGATGCCGATTACTACATTCATGATAATGACAATCCCCAATAAAATTACTGTCAGTGTTCCTGTCAGAATCAGGCTTCTGCGGATATGCCTTCTCCTGTATTTCTTCTTCTCCAGCAATAATTGAAGCTTCAATTGGCCCCTGATTTCCTCCGACATCTATATCCCATCCTGCATCTCTAATTGCCGCAGTATCATCCCGCAGAAATCTCTCAATTCAATTAACCGCATCCGGAGACCCTCCTCCTCACGGGCAGCCTCCGTCTCATCATATGAGGCATCCTCATCGGGCTGTCCGTCTGCCTCCCTCTGCCGGCACAGCTCTACCTGGTTGTATGCATCCCTAAGCTCATCCGACAGCTTCTTTATGTCCTGCTCCATCCTTTTTTGTTCCTTCTCCCGGTACAGCATAAAAGACCGGAATGTACTGACCGTCTCTCCCAGTTCTTCATATCTTGTCTTATAAAATTGCAGCTGCTCTTGCTGTTGCGCCAGGCGGGTTTTATACTCCTGCTCTTCTTCCTCCATAGCCTCTGACAGCTGCTCCAGATAGGAGAGAATCTGTCTTGGGCTGTAACCGAACAGAACAGTCTGAAAAGTTGTTGTATCAGTCGTATAGAACACCTCTCTTCCGGTCATACTATCGAATAATAAAAAATCTCAGGTATATCTTTCCTATTTTAGGAGACGACAAAAGGCCCGGAGAATTCGTCAAGTAAACCACTTGACGAATAAAAAATTAATCCGGTTCATCAAAATATTATTGAATATAAAAAAGTATACCATCTTTTAACAAGAATCTCAAGATTTAAAAATTGGTTATTGTCTTTTTTTGAGTACAAGTATAACTTTTTTGTGTTTTTATGACTAATTTAGGAAACAGAATACAAGAAGGTAGCACTTTTTGGCAGGGCAGGGTATTCTGGTAACGTGGTTACAGGAGGTTCCGGACTTGGGCTATGCAGAGGATCAGGAGGATGCAGGATGACACAGATTATAGGTTATGATAAAACGGCAAATTATGCGGGGGATAACAAGCCATATATTATACTCCCCCGTGGTGTAGAGGAATACTGCCCGGCGCCGCACCCCATCCGCCGGTTATCAGAGGATGAGAACGGGAGGGAGGACGAAAGAACATTTGGGGCCTGGCTGATGCGCTGGATACGGACGTTTCGGCGTCCGGGTGATGATACCAAGGAATCTACCTATGCGGTTTATATTTATAACAGCGAAAACTATGTGCTGCCCGCATTGGGGGAGTATCCGCTTAAAGCTCTTAATGTAGAACTAATTCAGGAGTTTTTTCACAGTCTGGGAGAACGGGGACGCAAGGACGGCAAGGGCGGGCTTTCGGCAAAGACACTGCATGATATTTACAGTCTGATGTCTCTTTCCCTGGATCAGGCTGTTGTTTATGGAAGAATTCCTTACAATCCCTGTCAGGGGGTCCGCCTTCCCAGTGCCAGAGATCCGGATATGAGAGTTTTAACACGGCCGGAACAATTCTTATTAGAGAGTGCACTGTATCGGGAAGAAGGGATTTTATCTCTGGGTATCTGGATTTGTCTGTACACCGGAATGAGGGTGGGAGAGATGGCGGCACTGACCTGGGGAGATATTGATTTTTCTAATCGTTTTATTCTGGTACGCCATACACTGCAGCGAATTCAGGAAGTTATGGATGAAACGGCACAAAACAGAACGAAAATCGTAATCGGAGAGCCCAAAACCAGGAAGGGACGGCGGAAAATCCCAATGCCGGAGCTGCTGTATACGATGCTCCGGCATAGAAAAGAAGAACTTGACATTGGCGGGGGACGATCGGGAGAGTTTGTGGTTTGCCAGAAAAATGGAAAGTTCTACGAGCCCCGCTCCCATCAGTTTTATTTTAAAAGGGTATTAGAACGGGCGGGGATCAGGGATGCCAATTATCATTGCCTCAGGCATACGTTTGCAACCAGGGCCATTGAGCTGGGTATGGATATCAATACATTGAGTGAGATCCTGGGACATGCCAGGGTGGAGACAACAATGAAACGATATGTTCATTCACTGGATGAGCATAAAATGAATGCCATGCAGAAAATGGATCTGCTATTTTGCGGGCAAAAACCGGAGGATCTGGGAGGTATGAGGCAGATACCGAGAAGTGCTGTCTGTGAAATATAGAACGAAGTAAGGTTATACGGATGGGGTGATGGGGGCTTTTGCCGCTCCGTTTTCCCAAATAAGAGCAGCCTAACGGGACCCGGAGAATTCGTCAAGTGGTTTACTTGACGAATAACCGCGATATAATTGCAGCAGCCTATGTCGATAGGCTGCTCTTTTTACTATGTGTATATGTACATATGTACAATACTTTCTTATATCAATTCAAGTATATCCCGGAAGTCCGCATCTGGAAAGGCATATTGCAGAAACGACAGGGGGACCCGCAGAATCGGCATATTTATTACTGCAAATGCAGAAAACTGCTCCGGAAAGATTGATACCATTTTCTGCCTACCGGAATTTTTGTATCATCTGTCAATAAAATCTCATTTCTTCTAAATTGAAGTATTTCTTCCATATTAATGCAATAGCTCTGATGACAGCGGGCAAACCGCCTGGGGGAAAGCTGGCCGGCATAGTCGGAAAGTTTTCCTGAAACATAGATTGCCTCCCCATTCTTTACATGAATTGTAACCGTGTGCAGGTCGGATTCCAGATAGATGATTTCTCGCTGGGGAATCATTCTGATGCCGGATTGGCCTCTGACCGTAAGGCTTCTGCCTCGAAAGTAGTTCTCAATATCAAATTGAATTGCCTCTTTAAGCTTTTCTTTCTCCAGGGGTTTCAGCAGATAGCGCACCGCCTCCACACCATATCCCTCCAGGATATACTCCTGGCTGCTGGATATGAATACAATGCTCGCCCTGACCTGTTTCTGTCTTAGTTCTTTCGCCAGCTCCATGCCATTTTCAGGCTCCATAAGGATATCCAGAAGCAGCAGATCGTAGTTTGTCCCTCCTCCTAGTTCGCTCTTTAATTCTTCACTGCTGTGAAACCGGCTGATCCTGTTCTCCTGTCCTAATTCCCGGAGAATTTCTTCCGTCATCCGGCATATCTCATCCAAATGTTCTTGTTTATCATCACACACTGCAATCTGATACAATGAAACACCTCCCTATTACATGGTAAATATTTCCTTTCTCCTTTTCTTGTACTTACTGCCTGTTCCGCTATACTGGATATCAAAAAGGAGAATATGATATATGTCAATAATAAAGTCTGTCTTCTATGGTCCAGTGGTTTTCAGCACCCTGCTGCTGATGGTTCTCAGTGCCCTGTTACTCCCCGCCTCCTCTTTTGCAGCAGAAGAAATAGAAAAAATAATCGTATACACTCCCCAGGAGCTGGCTCAATGGGCAGAAACCGTTTCTTCCGAAGAAATAATAACCCTTGGCTGTGATCTCGACTGGCCTTCTGCCCTTCTGCTAAAAAGCACAGCCGGAACCTCCGTCCGGGTTTATATGAATGGATACCAGATACGTATTCCCCATGCTGTGCTTCTAAATACAGAGGGCATCCATTTTGAAAATGAGAGGGACGGCCTTGAAAGCTTTGTTGTCTCCGAGGGGGGACTGTTAAAGCTCTCCGCCTCTTCCATCTCTGTACGCGGAAATAATGCTGCTGCGGTTAAGGTTCTGGCTCCGGACGGATTTGCCGGCGGTGAGGATACTTTGGTCAGAGCAGAGGGAACCGGAGCTGCCGCGGTGTCGGCTCCCTGCGGTATCAATCTTTCTTCCCTTGTTCTATCTGTGTCTGGTGCCGAAAGCTGTGCCATACGCAGTCAGGGTCCCGTAAATCTGAAATACTGCGACACCACGGCGGAGGGGGAAGGCAGCAAGGTGGTATCAGAAGGGATTCCTGTAATACTGGACACCTGTTTTGCCGACCCGGCCTCGCCAGATGCAGAGATCGCAGAACGAACCTTAACATCCAAAGCTCTATTTCCAGATGCAGCTATGTTCTTTGAGCAGGGCGGCCCGCTCCTACTAAAGGAAGATACGCGTATATTACTGGATCTTAAGGGAGCTTCTTCTCTGGCCGTTCCCTGCTCTATTCATTGGGAAGTACAGGGAATCACCACCCAGGATACCGGCGTATATCCGGTCAGAGGAATATTGATCCCTAGTCTTCCCCGGGCTATACCCGACTCTATTTCCCTGGAAGTATCCTGCGATATCGTCGTAGTAAAGCCCGGTACCCCAATTCTACGCTATTTTACTTATAATGAGAACAGAGGAAGTTTCATCCTGTCCAGACGCCTGGATCACTCCGACCATGTCGCTCTATACTTATATCAGGAAGGGGTCTGGGTTCCGGTTGCACCTGAACTGGTCACCTGGAAATCTACAAATATATGGCTGGATTATGAGTTACAGCCAGAAGTATCCTATCGCTTCAAGGCCCTTATCACCTCCGGCGGCCAGGAACAGGAAAGTAACATTTTGGATATAACGCTGAAAACGGATGGCAGTTATGTGACAAAACCATTTGAAGGCGACCGGGACGGTTCAGACCGCGAAGAGCAAAAGCCGCCGTTTCAGGCTTCCCCTCCGGCAGCAGATATGCCGTACATACCGATCCCCGATCCGGAGCAGGGGCAGGAGTCCCTGCCCGATGCAGATCCCTTTAACATTCCACTTCCCTCATTGCCCTCTCGTTTTTCTTCTCATAAGAAAAAGCTCTCATATCCGGTCAGGCGGTGGGCCGGCAGTATATTCTCAGTTTCAGAAGAAAACAATTCTGCCATTCAAAAATCTGTCCCTATTACTTCCGCTGTCCCGGCTTCTTCTACCCCGCCTGCCCAGCAGGCTGTCCCTGAAAAACTGCCGGAGAAAGCCATTACCTATTCCCGTTCCCAGCTGGAGATGATGGCGGCGGCAACCCCCTCCGGGCTGGTATTTATTCACGATACTGCACAGCTTATTATACCGGCAGAAATACTGGCAGAAAAGGCATGGAGAGATATGGAAAATATTTCTATCCTGTTTGAGTCTCCGGAAGCCGGCGAATGGGACATCCGTCTCTGGCTGGATGGGCGGCCTCTGGCTTCCCTGCCCATTCCTTTCCTTCTGATACTGAAAGGCATGGAGGATGGGGCCTGCTGCACCGACGTGGATGGCGCTGCCATAAAACCATCTGAATCCGGCACCTGTCCCTCTTTCTCCCTGACGAAGTTTGGAACTTATACCATATCCTGTGAGGGCGATACTTCTGACACATTCTATACAGAAGGAAGTCCTGCCTCTGTGAAAGACAGATCTGTCCCGGTCCTGGCTGTCTGCCTCACCACTGTTATCCTCCTATCCGGTGCTCTTATAACCGTCAAAATAAAATCAGATTTGGATGCGAAACGCCTATGAAGAAAAACATTTTTTCATTCCCCATTTTCCTGTTGTTTCTCACCATTTCCATCTGTGCCATCTGGTTTTGCTGCCTCTTCCTCTATGGGAATAAATATACCTATCCCGGCACGCAGGCCAGCCAGGGGGTCTTAAATCTGCAGGAGCACGGATCAGATCAGTTCCCTCTCCGGTTTCTGTGGGACGGCTGGGAGTTCTATCAATACAAAACCTTAACCCCGGATGATTTTGCCCGGGGAGGCTGCTATCCGGATGCATACCTCTTCCTGGGCCAATACGGTGGTTTTGAACTGGGAGACTTACATGCTTCCCCCCATGGAACTGCCACCTACCGGCTCACCCTCTTTACCACGGCGAAGGTCCGGGAGTACACGCTGGAACTGCCGGAAATCTTCTCCTCCTATGTCCTGTGGATCAATGGCAAACAGATGAAATTGGCCGGTGTCTCCGGTGAAGCACCTGCCGCCCGGCTCACATCCGTTACGTTTGAGGCCTCAGAAAAGATAGAAATTATTGTAAACGTCCGTGATAGCACCCACCTTTACAGCGGTATGGTCTATCCTCCCGCTTTTGGTCAACCGGAAGCCGTCGAGCGGCTGCTTTCCCTGCGTCTGATCCTCGCTTCGGCCGCCTGCACAATCGCTGTGCTGGTCGGGCTGCTCTTTTTTCTGGCGGAATTATTCAGTCATCGTGCTTTGCTCGGTTCCTCCTATCTGCTTCTCTGTTTTGGTTATACATGCAGTATGGGAAGAATTGCGATTCACGCCCTGGGACAAGCGGGTGAATTCTGGTATACCCTGGAAACAGCAGGCCTTTATGCTATGATACTGGCTCTCTTTCTCATGGTGGGCTGTCTTCTGGCCCTTCCCGGACGGTGGTTTATCCTGACAGGTATCGCCGGATCTCTCATCTGCCTTTGGGTCATCCTGTTCCCGCTATTTTTTATGGGTGACAATGCCCAGACTATGATTGCCTACAGCCGCAGCCTCATGCTCTATAAATGGCTGTCGGCCGCAGCTTTGCTGGCTGTCACCGGCAGAGCGGTTCATAAACGTACTCCCTGTTCCTATCCGCTCTTCCTGGGTGTTGTATTCTTTGCCTCCACACTGATACTAGAACGCCTCTTTCCGCTCTATGAGCCTGTGCTCTGTGCCTGGCCGCTGGAATCCGCCGGTTTTCTGCAGATCCTGATTTTAGCCGGGGTACTGGTTGCCGATTTTATTTCCACAAGGCGGCAGAACCTTGTCCTGAGGGAAAGAGAATTAATGGCAGAAAAACTTGCGGTTCAGCAGAAGAATCAATATCAGATGCTCGCCGGACATCTGGAGACTCTCCGGGAAATGAAGCATGACATGCGAAGCAGCCTGATTACCCTGAAATATTATTGTGATACCGGACAATATGAAGCTCTCTCCGGTACGATCGCAGAATCTCTAAAGCAAACTGTGCTTCCCTCCCGTTACTGTGCCAACCCGCTTATCAACGCAATTTTGTCAAACCTGTCTGATGAGGCCGGTAAGAAAAACATAACGGCAGAGTTCCAGATTGCTCCGCTGCCCTCGAAACTGCCTATCGAGGACGGGGATCTTTGCAGCCTGCTGGATAATCTCTTTCAGAATGCACTGGATGCCTGCACTAAAATACCGGCTTCACAGCCCCGCGGCATACGGCTGGAACTTTATGTGAAGGGGTCCTATCTGCACGTACAGTGTAAAAATACTAAAAACAATGATATTATCACCCACGGCGGTAATTATATATCCGATAAGCCAGAGCCGCTCCTCCATGGGATAGGATTAAAGAGGGTCCGTGCTATAACCAGAAAATATCAGGGCTATCTTGATATCCAATATGATAAGAATCAATTCTATGCTGCGGTTATTCTCTGCCTCAGTGACGATTAATCCTCTCCGTTGGAAGCAGGCTGTAACCCAAAATAGAGGAACAAAGTGGGCAAGCCCACCTCAGCTCCCCTAATCCCTCAATCTTGAGGGGCTTGCACGCTTTGTGCGCCGAGCGTAGTCAGCTTCGCTGACGTTCTCCTCTTACGCGAGTGCGCATAGAATATTTTTTGTTACATAGGAAAGTTTGGAGAACTTTCCTATGTAACAAAAAAGCAGGCGGCCCCGCAAAATGATGCCAGGCCGCCTGCTTTAATAACTATTTTAATTTTCTATTTATAATTATCAATGATCACCATGATGTCCGCTTTCCTTACCGCGATCGGTTTCCTCCTCATGGTGATCTTTATCTTCTTCCTCATGGTGTTCACCATCATCCGCTTCTTCATGATGTTCACCGTCATCCTCATCTACAATATCCACATCCTCACCGGTGTACTCACTGATACGCTTTTTCAGCTCTCTCATGCTCAGATGATGGCAGTCTTCCGGCGTAATCGTATCGTCATATTTGGCAAGTTCCTGATATGCCTGATATTTACCAAAGGACAGTCCGCTGTGGTGGGCTTCCTCCACAACCTCCTCGCTGGCTCCATGGCACTCCGAACTGACCTTTCCATAGCCCTCACACTGCTTGATACCGTCCATCAGGCTTTCCTGTTTGTCAGATACCACAGTAAAGGAGAGCAGAGAATCATCATTCAAATAACCTTCAAAGGTTGTGTCTGACAGCAGCAGTTCCACAGCCTCCTGGTACGATTTATTCTTGATATCCAGATCCTCAAGTACCCTGTGGCCATCTTCATTATAAGCCTTTACCGTTACCACCCGGTCAAACCGGTTAAGTCCCAGTTCTACAGACGGATTCACATCGATGCTGATGTAGGATACCGGCGTCTGATAGAAAACATATCCCCCCAGCCCGCATACAGCCATAAACAACATTGCACAGCATATAACCGCATACCTGAGCGCACGGCGGGTTCTGCGCTGCTGGCCGGATATCTTGCTTCGCAGAAATTCAGTCGTATTTTGTTTCATTTCCTCCGTAGCATGAATAGACCCGAAGGCATCCTTTAGATTATTATTCAAGTCCATCACCTCCAAGCCGTTCCTTCAAAAGTGCCCTGCCCCGTGACATCAGGGAATAAATCGTATTTTCCTTCTTGCCCAGTATGTTTGCGATCTCTCCCGCGGTATACCCTTCATAGTAAAACAGGAAAATAACATCCTTATATTTGGATGGCAGGGAAAGTACGGTTTGCAGCAGCTCATGATGATCATCTGATACCGCCAGCGCCTCCTCCGACAGTACGTCAAGGGGCACGGCCGGGTGTCGAAGCAGACTTTTAAGCCAGTCCTTGCATGTGTTGACCGTCACGCGGATAAACCAGGCCTTTTCATGCTCGTCACTTTCAAAGGTACCCTGATAAAGGATATACTTCAAAAACACACTTTGAGCTATATCCTCTGTATCATTCCGGTTTTTCAGATGCAGAAAACAAATACGCCGGATCAAATCCGAGTACTTTTCTACCGCGTGGACTGCTTCGCTTTCCTCTCTCATGACAATACCCTTGCAGATGCAGGATTATTCCTGCAAAGCCGCCCGTATCGTACCATAGACAAGCGGGCAGCCTGCATTTTTTCCTCTTATTTGAATTTCTTTCGGCTTTCCTGTACCACGTGGGAAATTAATAACATCCGCCATGGGATTTATGATGTCCATTATGATGGTTGCTGTGTTTTACATGGTGTTTTTTCGTGCTGTGGCCGGAACACTTTTTCAGACAAGCCCCATTATCAATACATGCCTGATTCCCGTTCGGACATGTATAAGCCGCCGCAGAGGCCTCAGTGCCAATTGCAGAAACCGATGCAAACACCATCATAGCTGCCATACATAAAGTCATAATTCTCTTTTTCATTCTTAAATTCCTCCATAAATTTTATTTGGTTTTTTTGTCCTTCACTTATAATACGACACGGTGGAGGAATTCCTTGCAAAGAAATTTATAATTTTTTCTATTGCTATGGCATAAAAAAAACACCATCCCTTGGATCGTGCTTTTTTTATGCCGGCGACCGGAATCGAACCGGTACGAGAGATTAGTCCCGCAGGATTTTAAGTCCTGTGCGTCTGCCAGTTCCGCCACGCCGGCTGACAGAAAACCGCCGCAAAAGCAGCAATTTCCAAATGGATGGAGAAGGATTCGAACCTTCGAAAGCGTAGCTAACAGATTTACAGTCTGCCCCCTTTGGCCACTCGGGAACCCATCCATACTGTAAACTAGTATATTATTATACCATACATCAGGCAAATAGCAAGATTTTTTGTCTTGGGATAAGGGATGAAAACAGTGCTTTGTACACTTAATGGCGGTAATGCTATGAGCAGGCCGGAACCGTATATCCCACGGTTCCGGCCCGCTTTTTTATTCCGTTTCCTTTTATATTGCCCTTGTATTCTTTAATACAATGCCTCCGCAGGGCGGCAGCGTCACTTCTACTTTTCCCTGATAGGAGTCATACATCTCAGCCTCCAGGCTGTATCCGTCCCGGTCTGTGGCGATTAGGCTGACCAGCCGGTCTTTATCCAGAACACCGGCTATCCAGATCGGTATGGTGACGGTCAATTCGCTGTCCCCTTTATTTATGGCAACAATAAATTGGTCATTACTGTCAAAACGCCCGTATGAGATATAGTTTTCCTGCGCATCCAGGGCAATCAGAGAGCCCTCCTTCAGCGCGTTATAGCTCTTGTGGAGATGGATCAGCTCACGGTGATAATCAATCAGCTCCTGATCCTCTCCGCCCCAGGGATAGGTTCTCCTGTTATCCGGATCAGTCCAGCCGCACAACCCCGCCTCGTCTCCATAATAGACAGTGGGAGCACCGGTCCATGTCATCTGGATCATAACCGCCAGGCGCATCAGGGCTTTGTCAGTCCCTTCCTCCGCGGCCTCAGAGCCTGCGGATGCAACCCTTCCCACCTGACCGTTGGTACGGGTAAGGAAACGGGAATGATCATGGTTGGAAAGTTCATTCATCGCCGTCTGGTAGGACTGAGGCTGCGTACTGGAAAGATATCTGCGCATAGACCGGAAAAACAGTTCTCCGTCCCCTTCCAGATCTGCCCTGCGGCTGTCACTGTGCTTCTCCATCCCTGTTAAAAACCAGGACACCGGCTCCATGAACCCATCATAATTCATCACCGTATCCCACTGGTCCCCCTGCAGCCAGGCGGTTGCATCCCCATAATGTTCCGCCAGAATAATGGCATTGGGATTGGCTTCCTTTACATTTTTTCTGAAGTCTTTCCAGAACGTATGATTAAACTCCAGGGAAAAGCCCAGGTCTGCCGCCACATCCAGCCGCCAGCCATCGGCATTAAAAGGCGGCGATACCCATTTTCTGGCTATCTGCATGACATAATTGTATAGTTCTTCGGATTCTTCATAATTAAGTTTCGGCAGGGTATCATGGTTCCACCAGCCGATATAAGAGCCATTGTCCGGCCACTTTTTATCGTCCATAAAACGGAAATATTTCCGGTAGGGGCTGCTCTCCGATAAATAAGCACCGGTTTCATATCCATCCTGCCCCTTATAAATCTTTTCCCGGTCAAGCCACTTATTAAAGGAACCGCAGTGATTAAATACACCGTCCAGAATGACCCTCATTCCCCGGTTGTGGGCTTCCTCCACCAGAGTCGCAAACAGCTCATTGCCCGCCTCCAGATTTTCCCGGTCTGTTACCCGGCGGATATACTTTAGCGCATGGGTATTGTCAGTCTCTCCTTCTTTGAGCAGGCCCTCTCCATCCTTCACGATCACTCCGTAGTGAGGATCTACATAATCATAATCCTGAATGTCATATTTGTGGTTTGAGGGGGAGACAAAAATGGGGTTCAGGTAAATGACCTCCACGCCCAGCTGTTCCAGATAATCCATCTTTTTCATCACGCCGGCCAGATCCCCGCCGTAGAAATGTCCCACATCCATTGCCGCGGGATATTTACTCCATTCCGTAATCCGGCTGGTCTGCTGATTTATATAAATATATTCTCCGGTCTCCACATCATTGGAGGTATCCCCGTTGTAAAACCGGTCTACAAAAATCTGATAATAAACCGCACCTTTTGCCCAGCGCGGCACATGAAAGCCAGGTATAATCTCAAAGTCATACTCTTCATTCCGGACTGTGTCGGTTCCGAGCTGGTTATAGTAGTAAACAGCTCCACCCGCAACAACACGGAAATAATAGCTTATTTTCCGGTCCTGAAGCGGAATCGTACACTCAAAATATTCAAATAGCTCGTTCTCTTGTGCCACGCTCATGGAATATTCTTTGTCACCGCTCACCAGCGTAGCCAGATCTGCAGTACCGGCCAGAGCCCGGAGCCGGATTGTAACATCCTCATAGGGGTCCGGTTCAGGCGGATTGCGGAATTGCTTCGTTCCGTCGCTGAACAGACTTTTCTCACGAAAAAGCGGCATCACCGATTCTGTGTACATCCTGATTTTATCCCAGAGACCCAAACGGTCCCATTTCACGGTTGAAATCATACTGTCTTTTTTCCCGGCGTCTTTACTCATACCACGTTCCTGCTTTCTAATCTATAATTGCAATATCGACAGGTCTCTTTTACTTTCGCAAAGGTTCGCTATTGAAAGTATTCCCTGTATTTCTTAATCCATGAAAACGATCCGAAAAGCGATAAAAGGGGACACATTACGTATCCCCTGGGCTTCCCGCCTGCTGTATCATTATATTTTATATCAGATCCAAGCCTCTCGGCAGCCGGATCTATACAAAAAGTGCTTCAAACTCTGATCCTGAGATTCTCTCTTTTTCAATCAGCAGTTCCGCACAGCTGTGCAGCACCTTTAAGTTCTCTTCAATGATCTCTTTTCCTCTTGCATAGCATTTATCAATCATTGTTTTTACTTCATTGTCGATGACACCGGCAACAGACTCACTGTAGCTTCTGGCGTGGGCCAGATCTCTGCCGATAAAGACTTCGTCGTCGTCATTTTCATAGTTTACAAGACCAAGCTTCTCGGAAAATCCGTATTTGGTCACCATATTTCTGGCATACTGAGTCGCCTGCTTAATATCCTGGGACGCACCGGTGGTAATATCATCGAAAATCAGTTCCTCCGCAATACGCCCGCCCAGGCATACGATGATATCTTCGATCATCTTGCCCCTGGTATTAAACATTTCATCCCGCTCCGGCAGAGGCATCGTATAACCTGCCGCACCCATACCGGTAGGTATAATGGAAACCGTATGAACCGGCCCCACATCCGGCAGCACATGGAACAGGATTGCATGGCCCGCCTCATGATAGGCGGTGATCCGTTTGTCTTTATCGGACACCACGCGGCTCTTCTTCTCCGTACCAATTCCTACTTTAATAAAAGACTTGGTGATATCCTCGGAGACGATATAGGAGCGGTTATCCTTTGCCGCAGAAATAGCTGCCTCATTCATCAGGTTCTCCAGGTCTGCTCCTGAAAATCCTGCGGTTGTCTGGGCAACATGTTTCAAATCCACATCCTCAGCCAGAGGCTTTTTATTGGAGTGGACTTTCAGGATCTCTTCTCTTCCCTTCACATCCGGATAGCCCACCGCTACTTTCCGGTCAAAACGGCCCGGACGAAGAATGGCCGGGTCCAGGATATCCACCCTGTTGGTGGCCGCCATTACAATAATGCCGGAGTTTACACCGAATCCATCCATCTCAACCAGAAGCTGATTCAGGGTCTGCTCTCTCTCGTCATGGCCGCCGCCAAGGCCTGTGCCTCTGCGTCTTGCCACTGCATCTATCTCATCAATAAATACTATACACGGTGAATTCTTCTTGGCTTCCTCAAACAGGTCGCGGACACGGGAAGCGCCCACGCCGACAAACATTTCAACAAAATCAGATCCCGAAATACTGAAAAACGGCACTCCCGCTTCCCCTGCCACTGCCTTTGCAAGCAGCGTCTTGCCAGTTCCGGGAGGTCCCACCAGGATCACACCCTTGGGGATTCTGGCACCCACCTTCATATACTTCTTCGGGTCCTTCAGGAAATCTACAATCTCCCTGAGTTCCTCTTTTTCTTCATCAAGTCCGGCTACATTGGCAAATGTAATTCCATTGTCGTCGGTGGATAATTTGGCGCGGCTTTTTCCAAAATTCATCATCTTGCTGTTTCCGCCGCCGCCCGCCTGGTTCATCATAAAATTGAACAGAAACAGAATGAGCACAAATCCCAGCAGATAAGGCAGCACGCTGGTAAAGAACCAGCCCGGCTTGGAGATATTATGCACCTCATACTGCGTAATGCCCGCATCTCTGACCATCTGTTCTATCTCTCCCAGATTGGTCACATAAAAGCTGTGATTATCCTTATTTTTCAGCAGTACGCCCACTTGGCCGGTAGGTGTCTCCTGGTTCTGATATAGGTCGACAAATTCAATATTCTGTGCATTCAGATCTTGTTGAAAATCTGCAAAATTATACTGTTTCGAATTCCCGCCGTACAACACGGAAGACAAATAGAATGAAACCAGTACAATCGCAATGATTGCCAGAAAAAAGCCACCGCCTTTTATCTGTTTTTTCAATGGTTCTCCTCCTTAAATTCCCTAATCTTCAATTACTCCCACATAAGGCAGATTTCTGTACTGCTGTGCAAAATCCAGTCCATAGCCCACTACAAATTTATCCGGAATCTCAAAACCGCAGTAA
This sequence comes from Anaerolentibacter hominis, assembly GCF_032380675.1. Lineage (NCBI taxonomy): Bacteria > Bacillati > Bacillota > Clostridia > Lachnospirales > Lachnospiraceae > Anaerolentibacter > Anaerolentibacter hominis. Next base: position 196,810 of record NZ_JAWDIX010000001.1, on the reverse strand, counting down.
TCTACCGCTACATCGGTCACCCGGCGGTCCGGCTTATCCAGAAGAGTACATAAGTGCAGAGAAGCTGGTTTTCTCGCGGAAAGCATATCCATCAGATACTTCAGTGTTCTGCCGGAATCAATAATATCCTCCACGATAATAACTTCTTTATCCTCAATGCTTTCATCCAGGTCCTTCACGATACGGACACGGCCTGAACTCTCCGATTCATTTCCATAGCTGGAAACCGACATACAGTCAATAGTCACCGGTATATTAATCCGTTTCGCCAACTCACAGGTAAAAAACATACTTCCTTTCAGCACACAGATCAGATGAACGGTTTTACCCGCGTATTCTTCTGTAATCTGCGCCCCGATCTCTTTAATCCTGGCGTCCACTTCCTCCTCGGAAATCAACACACTGATTTTTCTCTCCATCTTTTGTTCCTCCTGATAACTTTACCTCTAAAATTGTATGGGTGGCATCAGACACTTTAAAGTATTCACTGATTCTCCCATCTATAATCCAAAGAATATGATGATCGGATGCCAGCAGCAGCCTGCTGTCCCGCTCCTTCGACGGTATCTTTTCATCTATAAAATACCGGTTCAGGGTTTTCCTGTCTCCCGCGGCGTTAATCTCCAGATAATCGCCGGGCTGCCTGGTCCTTAAAAAAATCATGTTCTTTATTTTATCATAATCAAACCACTTTATACAAGATGTTTTCGGTATTGCCTCTCCTATTTTGCCGCTTTTTAGGGAAAACTCCAATATTTTGTCGGAATCCGGCAGAAAAAGACGCCCCGGAATACTCACCTGCATGCAAATAGATTGCTCCGCCGCAGATTCTTCCGCCCGTTCCAGTATGATGTTCTCATAATCCTTCCGTAACAGAATCCCCCCGGGCAGCGACACCATCTTGCCCGTATCCTTGCTGGCCAGCGCGCAGACAGCCCGGATATGCTCTGCTGTAATATCCTTTAGGCCATTCCCGGCCTCCCGCAGAAGTTTTCTGATCAACTCTCCTCTGATCACTTGTTTCTCCTCTGCGAAAGCAGAGACAGAAATACAATAATTTCCCCCATTCAGCTGCACACACCGCTCCCAGGCATCTTCCGTCAGCTCCATAACCAGCTCCTGCAGAGCAGCCAGCTCCCGGCCCGCCTGATCAATATGTTCCACAGCACGGCTGTTAATCTTCTTTTCCGCCAGCGGAATAAGTTCACCGCGGATACAATTCCTTGTGTAGCGCACATCCGCATTGGTACTGTCCACACAGAAGGAAAGCCGGTTCTCTATTATATATTCTTCGATCTCCGTCCTCGTTACCGCCAGCAACGGACGGATAACATTGTCTCTCACAGGTGCGATACCCGTAAGTCCGCAGGGACCGCTTCCCCGAAAGAGATGAAACAGTATCGTTTCCGCATTATCATTTTTATGGTGGGCCAAGACTATTTTATTACAGTTCTTTTTCCTGGCCGTATCCGCGAATGCATCATAACGCACACGGCGTCCTGCTTCCTCCAGGGATTCCCCGCTCTGCGCAGCGAGGGAAGGAACGTCCCTCCTAACCTCTGTCAGTTCAACGCCCCGGCTGTCGCATAACTCCCGTACAAATTCGGCATCCCGGTCCGCCTCTGCTCCCCGGATACCGTGATTCACATGTACCCCGAAAAGAGTCAGACCATACCGCGCAGCAAGATCCAAAAGCACATCAAAAAGACAGACCGAATCCGGCCCGCCGCTGATGCCAACAACGAGCCTGTCTCCTGCACAAAGCATATGATACTTCTCAATAAACTCCAGAACCTTCTTCCTAAACTCCATCGCCATCCTGTTTTATCCTGAACTGCCCTTGCTTTCTTCACGCTCTATCCGCGTTTTTCATTTTTCGCTGCTATATAACTGCCCTTTACACTCACAGCTCTGCTGCAATTTCACCGGGAAAACTTGTTTTCTTGTTTTCACTGTTCCGAAGGAACACTTTCACTTGCAGCTTCGCTGCAACTTTCACTCACTTCACGCTCTATCCACGTTCTTCATTATTCGTTCTTCATTCTTCCTTATTCATTGCCCTCTTCCATTCTACCGCCCGCACATTTATATTTCAAGCTATTCCTACCGTTTCCAGAGGCCTGCCGCCAGGATCGTCATATCATCCCGAATCTCGCCCTCATTAACCTCCGCTATGTAATCCAATACCAAACCCGCAATTTCACTTGGGTTTGCACTGGGAATATTCTCAAGGAGCTCTGCCATCCTCACTTCTTTGTCCTCCCCGTCGATGGCATCCAGTACGCCGTCCGTCATCATGATTAAAAAATCACCCTCGTACAATTTGATAGAAGAAGACTGGTAGTCCACCTCATTTAAAATGCCCATAGGAAGAGATGCATTTTCTATGATGTCCACTTTCTTGCTTCTCTTGATAAAAGAAGGAGCGGCGCCTATTTTTACAAACTCACACATACCCGAATACAGATTCACCACACCCATATCCATTGTGGAGCAGGTTTGATCTTCTCCCTTTAAAACGAGCATGGAATTGATCAGTTTCAGCGCTGTCTCCTCTGAAAATCCGGCCTCCATAAACTGTTCCAGAAGTTCAATGGCTGATTTGCTCTCCCTGTTGGCTTTCACTCCTGCTCCCATACCGTCACAGAGAGACATCACGACCTCCCCGGAATCCAGATGGATAACCGAATAATTATCTCCGGAGATTTCCTCATGGCTCTTGGTCTTTCGCGCCACACCGGTCAGCACCTTAAAGTTTACATCCTCTACCAGACTAACCGTATCATATTCTTTTCCGATTACATTTTTAGTGCCCTCGGCCAGCCTGTATCTCTTTCCAAACAGATCTCCATAGTACCCCGCCACCTCCTTTGACAGCGTGCAGCGGCGGCCGTAGCTGCGTATCATTAAGTCCACTTCTTTTTTGCCGTCCGGTCTGGTGCATATCGTGATTTTTTTCAAATCCACATGATTTTTCTTTAAATACCTCCGGATTCTCTGTTCCTCGCTCTTGCTCAATTTTTCAATCCGGAACATATTCTGCGAAAACTGATCCATAATCTCCGCGACCTGGCCCAGCTGGGTTGCCACAGCCTCCCGGCTCTCCGCCAGCTTGTTATGCCATCGCAGGTTCATCTTGGCCTTTGACAAAGAATAGTTTGTTTCTTTCAGAAAATCTTCTACACGGATACACTGGCTGTAAAAGGCCGCCGGCACGTCCCCGGTATCCGCCACCCCCTTCTGCCACGCGGTGTCCAGCATCATAAAGGCCGCCTGGTATGTTCCATAGTAGTTTTTGTGCCAGCAATAACTGCAGTTGGTGCAGTCTTTGCATATTCCCTGGGACAAATCCTGAAAGATCCCTTCCACATCCTCTTTACCGGGCGATATTTTAGTTTCTGATAAATCAGTAAATGTCTTGGACAGTTTCTGGAATGAGTCGGAAAATTCCCCCAGTCTCTGCTTCACCATTTTTTCTACCGCTTCGTCGTCCCGTTCTTCCTTTCTCTGCGGACGCCAGAGTATAATCTGCTTTGCAATAAAGATTGCTACGATACCGGTAAATACCAGTGTTCCTTCCCATAGAGAAAACAAAATAGCTTCCTCATACGGTTGTTTTAATACGTTGCCTCCCAGCGATACCAAAAAGGTAACGATTCCTCCTATTAAACTGTACCCCACCGGCGTGATTCTGGCTTTTTTCAGTTTCAGTAATATAAGAATTACTGCTGCTCCTATTACCACCAGACTTCCTTTCATCCAAATATCCGAGCTGATCTGCGTACCCATTTGCTCTACCTCCTGATCAAAATCTGACCGTAATTATAGGACAGTTTGTCTTCGGTATTTGTCAAACAATGGGACAGTATTTCAAAAACTTTTTGACAGTCCATCCCTTCAAAAAGGATTTTTTCCCGAATAGAGGAAGCTTACTTCTTTTAGGAGATTCCACCTGTAAATTCATAAAAAAGAAGCGGTGAACCCTGCATTACTGCTTCGACCGCAGAGTTTCACCGCCTTCCTGAAACGTAAAAACCGACTGCAATAAACAGCCGGTCCATGGTCATCATTATGTATTTTTAATATCAGGAACCCGGCTTACTCTTCGCCTTCTCCGCCTTCAAAAATAATCTCGTCCTCGTAAACCAGCCCCAGCTTGTCTCTGGCAACTTCCTCCACATATTTCTTCGTCTGGACATAAGCCCCGTATTCCTTAATCTCTTCTGATTCCTTCTCGAGATCGGCTTTCTGTTTCTCCAGCGCAGCAATCTGGTCCTCGTAGGTCTTACGCTCATTCTCCAGATTAATCCGCTTATATGTAGCGAAACAACATAAGATCAGCACAACAAAAGATGTGATCCAAAGTCCAATCCGTCTCTTTCTTATCTTCTTCTTCCTGACCAATCTTTTCGCCTCCTGCGGTTTCTTACACTCATTCTAACCCGGTTTATTATCTTTTTCAATCCTTTTGTAACAGAAAAGTAACAAAGTGCTCCGATCAACAGTCCAATAAAGGCAAAAGCCCGGATTTCTCCATTATTTTCCAGGTAAATCATACGAAACACAAGGCAGCCGCTTACAATCCAAAAAAGAAGATCCTCCACACCGGTCAGGAAATTACTGTGATGAATCAGATGTCGGAAAATACGCAGCAAATCATAGGCTACAGACAGGATAATGCCCCAGATACCCGAGACCAGGAAGAAACGAAACTGTCCTAAAAGCTCTTCCATACTTATTTAAACAGACGGCCAAAAAAGGATTCGCCCGATTTACTGTGTCCCCCGTCCGAATAGGTCATGCTGTCCACCCGTCCGTCCACATCCACCTCACCTTTTTCCAGGGACAGGCGGTTTACATGTAGTTCATGACCACGTATCATTAAGACCCCGTCAATGGTCTCCAGCAGAACTTCTTCGGCATCAAAGGACAGGACATCATTTACGCCGGTCAGGTAGCACATCTCCCGGCCCGACAAGCTGATCTTATGTGAACCCGTTCTAATCTTTTCCTTTTCTTCCATAAAAAATCCCTCCATATCCTTGTCTGCTTAAGTATATGAAGGGACTTCTATTTTATTCCGATTTGAGCAGCCGTTCTTTCGGCTAAGGGGGACACTCTACTGTCCGTTAAATATAACGGTAAAGCTCTTTGGCATCGTCCTTGCGGACTGTCTCGGCCACATCCAGCACTTCCACCTTAACGGCTTTGTTGCCAAACTGAATCTCAATGACATCACCGGCCTTAACAGCAGCAGAAGCTTTCGCCACCTTACCATTCACCAGAACCCTTCCGGCATCACAGGCTTCATTCGCCACCGTACGCCTCTTGATGATTCTGGAAACCTTTAAAAATTTGTCCAGACGCATGTCTTAGTTCATAGCATCCTTTAAAGCCTTGCCTGCTTTAAATTTCGGAGTCTTGGAAGCAGCAATCTTCATAGTCTCGCCAGTCTGAGGGTTTCTGCCTTCTCTTGCAGCTCTTTCAGCAACTTCAAAAGTACCGAAGCCAACTAACTGGATCTTCTCACCTTTCTTTAATTCATCTGTAACAACATCTACAAATGCTTTTAAAGCAGCCTCGGAATCCTTTTTGGATAACTGTGTCTTCTCTGCAATTGCAGCAACTAATTCAGTCTTATTCATGATAAATCCTCCTAAAAATAAATAAATATGATAAATTCGGGGCAGTCCCACGAACCGGCCCATCAGCGTCAACAAGTCTCCGGCTTCCCCGTCCCCTTGTCATGAAAAAAGTGTCGGCAACATTATCTCTTCGCATTCTCCCAAAGCTCATTCAGTTCGTCGATATCCATCTCGCTTACAGAACGGCCTTTTAAAGACGCTGCTGCCTCCACACTCTTAAATCTACTTATAAACTTATCCGTTGCATTTGTCAAGGAATTTTCGGCATTTACGCCCAAAAACCTGGATAAATTCACCGCAGAAAAAAGAAAATCACCGTATTCCTCTTCAATCTGTTTCCGGTCGCCGGATTCCCAGGCTTCCATTGTCTCCGACAGTTCCTCTGTGACCTTACTCAGCACCTCTTCCATATTCTGGAAATCAAAGCCAGCCTTACCCGCTTTCTTCTGCACCTTCTGTGCCCTGATATTCGCCGGAAGAGCTCTGGCTACGGAAATCAGGCTTTCTGACACAGAGGATTCCCCTTTTTCCTGCTTCTTAATCTCATCCCAGTTTTTTAATACCTGGCTGCTGGTCTTTGCCTCTGCTTCTCCAAACACGTGCGGGTGCCTTCTCACCATCTTTTCACTGATTTCATGAATGACATCCTCAATGGTAAAAATTCCTTCTTCCTCACCGATCTGGCTGTGCATCATAACCTGCAGAAGAACATCTCCAAGCTCCTCCCGGAGATTCTCAAAAGAACCGGTCTTTTCATAACGATCTATGCCATCCACAACCTCATAGGCCTCTTCAATCATACAGTCCCTCAGACTCCCATGGGTCTGTTCCCTGTCCCAGGGGCATCCATCCGGTGCCCGCAGCCTGGCAATAATACCCTTAAAATCCTCAAACGAATACAAAACACCATCTCCCAATCACATTATTATGAATAATTCCACTCTTTCACCCGCTCACAGAACGGTTTTCACCGAGCTGCAGAGCAGCTCGTTTTCACTTGCGGCTTTGCCGTAATTTTCACTTTCCCTTCCGTTCTTCACTATTCACTCTTCATTCTTTACTATTCATTCTTCATTAATTTCATCGTGTATTCAAACGCCTTAACAAAGCTTCCCGTAGATGCCTTCTTCTGATAGGCGATATCATAAGCAGTCCCGTGGTCCACGCTCGCCCGGATCACTTTCAGGCCCAGAGATACATTCACTCCGCCGTCAAAATCCAGAAGTTTCATCGGTATATGCCCCTGATCGTGATACATGCAGACTACTGCGTCGAATTCACCTCTGGATGCTCTTAAAAATACGGTATCAGGCGGAATCGGACCGGCTGTCTTCATCCCGTTTTGATTCGCCAGTTCAACCGCAGGGATAATCTCGTCCAGTTCCTGCCGTCCGAAAGCGCCTCCCTCGCCTGCATGTGCGTTCAGACCAGCTACCGCTATATAAGGTTCCGCTTTAAAACGCTTTATATTCTCATAGGTCAGACGGATCACATCGTATACCCTGTCTTTCTTCACATTCCGAATGGATTGTTCCATAGAAACATGGGTGCTTACATGGGTTACCGTCAATTTATCCGAGGCCAGCATCATCGTATAACTGTCCTGTCCACAGATTCCCGCGATTAATTCCGTATGGCCGGTAAAATCCGGATCGGTCAGACGGATTGCCTCTTTATTGACAGGCAGCGTACAGACCGCTCCTGCCTTCCCCTCTAATGCCAGCTCCGTAGCCTTTACCACATAGGCTCTCGAAGCCGCGGCTACCTTTGCATTCACCTTGCCGGGAGTCAAATCTCCCTCGCTGACCATCCCCATATCCAGAACATTCAAATAACCTTCCTGATACTGTGAGGGATCTGACACAATATGAAATTTCACCGGATAATCCAGCTTTCGGCTGCAGTAATCCAGCACGGAATAATCCCCTACCACAACAAATTCCCCGTCCATTTCCCTCTCGCACCAGGCGTTCAGAATAATCTCCGGACCGACTCCGTCTCCGTCTCCCATCGTAACTGCTATCATAATCTGTTTCCATGCATTTTTATCACAATCAGAAGAATAACGTGTCTGCATGGCCTCCTCATTTCATTTTCTTCTGATCGTTATACTATTTATAAGCCCATGCATATCACAGGTTTACCTGCGATACCGCACAGCACACGATGATATGCTTCGCAAATCATCTTATTGTAAATAAGTAGTTTGAAACTACTTTGTTTTAAACTTAACGTCACCTGAAAAACCGTATCATGTTTAAAATTGCCTGCTCCGAACCCAATCCTCCTGACTTCGTCACCAGTTTTATTTGTTTCCCCCGATAATCAAATTCCGATACGGGAACGCCCCTTTCGATCTCACACAGAGCCCGGACCCTCTCTACACCGAAATGGTTCAAAACCGCCATACAGGTATCTCCGCCGATGATACAGAACTTCTCCGGAATATACCGCTTAAAAATCTGTTCCGACAGCCGGGTAAACAGTGCTGATATCTGTTCTGATGACATGACCGACGTCGATACATCCTCCCTGCAGACAGCTGTCGTTAATATAACGCTTTTTCCGCCGCGCAGATATTCAATTGCCGTTTCTTTCACTTCGGACAGATCGTTCTCCGTTCGCATAACAAGAACCGGAACACCCGCCCTTTTTGCTGTCTCTAATTGGTCAAACGTAGCCTGATTAGCGCTGCCGCTGAAAATCAGCATCGGTCCCGCGCAGAACATCTGTTGTATATGCTCTGTCTTCCGGTCAAGCATAGCCGGAATCTGTGCGGCAAATCCTGCACATCCCGCCAGAACGCATCGGGTGGCCGAACCCTTAAGTTTATCTCTAAGGATTTCCAAATCTCTATTGTCTTCACAGTTAAAAATAACAACGTCTCCATCCCCCGGCAGGTCGTCATCCGGCTCGCAGATCCTGATTTCCAGCCTGGTATTTCCTTTGGCAATCTCATCTGCCCGGCTTGTCCTCATAGGATTAAGAGGGTCCAGGCGGAAGGAAGACTCTTCCAGAAGCACGCCGTCTATGTATTGTTTTCCGCCTCTTGTTACTCTTCCGGCGTCCGGAAAAGCCGGAATAAACAAAATCCGTCTGCCGGTCACCTCCGATGCAGCCAGAAAGGCAGAGGAAATATTTCCCCGCAGGGCAGAGTCGGTTTTCATATAACAAACCTCAAATCCCCCGCTCCACTGCTTCAATATAGCTTTCATCTTCTCCAAAGCCATCTCAGGTTCATCATGGCGGCAGTCTGCATTGATCACCAGTGCCTGTACATCATCCGCGTCAAAAGAAACCTTATCCCCCAGAGAAACAACCGTATTCAGGCCAGCACAGGCCAGAGAAACGCCGGAATCCAGCGCACCGGTAAAATCATCCGCGATCATTAAAATTCGTATTGAAACCACCACCCAACTATTTAAGGAAGAAGGAAAAATGAATAATGAACAATTTTAGTTCTTCCTTCTTTCTTTTTCATTCTTCATTAGTAATGTATCACATATTGATATAACTGAAAAGCCGGGAAACGACATTCTATTATCGTTTTCCGGCTTTTCTAATCTTATAAGGGAGATATCTATATCAAAATATAATCTTATTGTCTTTTTCATTTGCAGCCATGCTGCATAACATAGGACTGGTTCAGTTCTTAATATTTATACTATCAAGGGGCTGTTCCTTACTGTTCCAGCTGTTTTCCCAAAAACTGAGCTGCGGTTTCCGCCAGATTCATTTCTCCGTTTCCGAATGTCTGGCTTTTTTCCCTGGACATCAGGAGGACGCCGCCTATAACATCACCTTCACAAAGGATTGGACAAATTATTTCACAGGCAAAGGGTTCTTCTTCCTCATCTGTAATTTTCACATATTTTTTATCCCCGGCTTTTGACATTACGGATACTCTCTGGTCCAGAGCAAGTTCAAGCTGTCTGCTGATTGCCTTGCCTGTCATCTCTTTTTTCCCTGGTCCTGCTGCGGCTACCAGCTGATCACGGTCGGTTATACATGCCGACAGGCCGGTCACCGAAGAGAGAGCTTCCGTATATTCCTTTGCAAATTGTGATAGTTCGCCTACCGGAGAATACTTCTTTAAAACAATTTCTCCTTCTTTCCCGGTAAATATTTCCAATGGATCTCCTTCCCGGATACGGAGTGTCCGCCGTATTTCCTTAGGGAGTACCACACGTCCAAGATTATCGATTCTTCTAACAATTCCAGTTGCTTTCATAACTACAATCCTTTCGTGAGTTATTGGTACAAATGCCTCGTCATATAGTTCTAGTATTTACCATGGATTTAAAAATATACTTTATCTTTCTCATTATTCTATGCAAATAACTCGTATACGGTTTCCGGCACTGTTACTGCTAACATTTTGTCCCAATTACATTTCTTCTATTCACAGGTGCTCTAAAATTTCCACAGCTCGTCCGTTCATTTTTTACTCTGGATATGGTAAAATAATTTTATTATTTATATAGTCTGTCCGTCCTGCCTGTTTTCAGACGGCACAGAAAAAAGAAAGGTAGGTATTGCTATGACTAAGAAAGAACGTGTACTGGCTGTTTTAAACGGCCAAAAACCAGACGAGATTCCCTCCGGCTTCTGGCTTCATTTTCCAGAAGGATTTGAGAATGGAGAGCCTGCTGTGTCCATGCATTTAAAATTTTTTGAAGAGAGCAGAACTTCCATATGTAAAATTATGAATGAGAATACGATACCCAAAAACCCACTGATTAATACAGCTGCCGACTGGTCCGATATCAAACCGATTCCAAAGGATGATCCGATTATTGTTAACCAGATCGCGCTGGTGAAGGAAATCTGCGGCAAAATGAAGGGCGAAGCTGTTATGGTTGCCACCATTCACGGTATTGTGGCTTCCACATTCCACTGTCTGTGCGGCGTGAACCACTATAATGAAAAAAGAATGATGCTGCCGGAAATGCTTCGTGAGAATCCGGAAGGACTTAAAAAAGCATTTGGAGTTGTGGCGGACTATCTGTCCTATCTGGCTGCCGAATGTGTAAAGGCTGGCTGCGACGGTATTTACTATGCTGCCCTGGGCGGTGAAAAATTTATGTTTACGGATGAAGAATATGAAGAGTTTGTCAAACCATTTGACCTTCAGGTTTTAAATGCCGTAAAGGATGCGCCCTGCAATATTCTTCACATGTGCAAGGATGGACTGAACTTAAACCGCTATGCCGGATATCCTGCCGCTGTTTACAATTGGGGTATTTATTCGGACAATCCGTCTCTGGTCGAAGGCAGAAAACTGTTCGGCGAGGATAAGGTTTATCTCGGCGGGCTGGACGACCGCTCCGGAGTTCTGGTAGACGGAAGCGATGAGGATATCATTAAGGCCGTACATAGTGTGATGGATGAATTTGGTACAGATCGTTTTATCCTGGGCGCCGACTGTACGCTTCCCACCGACGTGGAGCTGCACCGGGTACATGTTGCCATCGACGCGGCAAATTCATATTTAAAATAATAGACCTGCATAAATTACACATAAGAAAAGAAGGGACGAACGATTATGCCACTGTATGAGAAAAACAAAACACTCCGTGTTGCCATGCTGCCGATCCGCCGGGGAATTCCTGCCAAAAGAAAGGGAGCTTTTCCGCCGGAGGCTGCGGTAGCCGTTAAAAATATGGCTATTGATTATCTGCGTTCATTGGAAAAGGAAGCTGACATCGAAGTAATTGATATTGATTTTATTAATGACGAGGGCGTAGCAAGGGATGTAGCCGAGGCAGATGCCATTGCTGAATATATGAAAGAGAAAAAAGCTGACGCTGTTTTTATCATTCAATGTAATTTCGGCTGTGAAGAGGTTGCCGGCCGTGTATGCAAGCTGGTGAATAAACCGGTTATTCTCTGGGGGCCGAGAGATCCTCAGATAGCAAAAGACGGCGGCAGGCCGTTAGACACCCAGTGCGGGCTTTTCGCTACCAGCCGTATTCTTCGCCGCTATGGCATTCCGTATTCTTATATTGAAAACTGTGATATTACCGATCCGGTATTTAAGAATGATTTTTACGATTTTCTGGCAGTGGTTAATGTGGTTAAGACCTTCCGGGATATGCGTATCGGCCAGATCAGCAACCGTCCGAAATATTTCACTACTGTTATGATTAATGAGAATGAACTGATGGAGAATTTCGGTATTGAAGTCGTTCCCATTAATATAGCTATGGTTAAGGCAAAAATGGACCAGATTTTCGAGACCCGGCCGGAACAGGCCCAGGCGGCACTGGATGATATTAAAAACCGGTTTGACTGTTCGCAGACACCGGATGAAGAAATGTTAAGAAATACCGCCTGCTTAAAGCTGGCTCTGCTGGATCTGGTGAAAGAGCAGAATCTGTCGGGCCTCACAATGGAGTGCTGGACTTTGACTCTGGATGCCATCCATGCGATCCCCTGCATTGCAGTCGGTGATCTGACAGATATGGGTATCCCCTTTGGCTGTGAAACAGATGTACTTGGAACCATCGGTTCCATTCTGGCGGAAGCTGCCGTTCGGTTCCGTGAATCCTCCTTCTTCGGTGAATTCACCGTCAGAAGCAGGGATGACGATAACACAGAACTGATGTGGCACTGCGGCAATGCTCCATATTCTTTAAAAGATTCCGCTTCAACCGCCGGACTGATTAACGCGAGAGAAAACTTTGCCCTGAAAAAAGGTCCGATCACCATTGTCCGTTTCGATTCGGACAGAGGGCAGTATTATCTGTTTGCCGACGAGGCAGAGTCCGTGGAGGGCACCTATACCACAGGTACTTACCTCTGGGCTAAAATGGACAACTGGGTGAAATGGGAGAAAAAATTCATCTATGGTCCCTATATTCACCATACTTCTATCGTATATGGACATGTAAAGAAGATTCTGAAGGAGGCCTGCCGTTTCATCAGCGGCGTCCAGTATGATAGTGTCGAGGACTAAAGACGATTGATATTTACATACCTCTGACTTTAAAGGATATCTGCCGGCAAGCGGCAGGTATCCTTTTGTAATTATATGGTCACTGTGTTTCTTTTACATAATCCATGACAAATCAACGTTTCTGATGTAAAATACAGATAAATCTTGAACCGGCATACTTTTCGTATGTATTACCTTATGAAGAGGATGTACAGATACATCCGCTCTTCTATGAAAGGATTTTTTCATGGAACCCAGACAAATTCCCGCAACTTCTGCTTCGCAGAAAGCTTCTCATTATAAACGAAGGCTTATTTTATATATCATACTGTCTGCCTTTGTAGTCATAGCAGCCACTATTTCCTATGCAAAATATCTCACTGCACAGTCTACCAGACAGACACTGAATACACTTGGCGAAATATCCAATCAGAATGTTTCTATTCTCCAAAAAGAAGTGGAAAAGGTTCGGAATGTGGTCTACAATATTGCCTCCATGCTGGCAGAGATAGATGGTACGGATGCGGAGAGGATAGACATGCTGACAGTCATTGCAGATACGAACCATTTCCGGCGCATGGGTATCGCAGCCCCGGATGGCTCCGTGGTTACAACAGACCGGCAGCAGATGAATATTTCAGACCGCAGCTATTTTCAGCGTTCCATGGTGGGTGAGACCTGTGTTTCCGACACACTGATTGACAAGATAAACGGGGACAGCATTACAGTGTACAGTGCTCCCATTGTGGAAAACGAAAGGGTCGCCAGCGTATTATTTGCCACCTATTCTACGGAATGGTATCATCAGGCACTTTCCGCCCCGACATTTCAGGGCAGCGGTTATTCCTATGTGGTAAAAAGCGACGGCACACGGATCATCGGTTCCGACCACTCCGGCAGTTTCGGCAGTTTTTCAAATATTATTGATACACTTATGGAGACAGATGAACAAAATCTCCAGGCAGCTGACGAACTGGCAAAAAAAATGAGCCAGAAGGAGAGCGGCTGTATTGTCTTTTATCACGATGTGGAAAAATATCTGTACTATCAGCCTCTGGATGTGAACGACTGGTATCTTCTCACCGTCATTCCTGTAAAAGTTGTGAATGCCCGTACAAACGGCGTACTGCCTTTAAGCTACGCATTCATTATCCTGTGCAGCGCTATTGTAATTCTCTTAGTTGCCTCTATTATCCGGCTGCGGTTTAAGAATTTTCAGGAGATAGAACGCCTGGCTTATATTGATCCTGTCACCGGAGGAAGTACATACGGGAAGTTCCGTCTGGATGCCGCCCATATACTGGAACATAATAACGGCAGACATTATGCCATGATCAGCATGGATATCAATAAATTTCAATATATAAACGATGTTTATGGCTATGAGGAGGGAAATGCGGCTCTACGCTATATCTGGAATACGATCCAGAGCTTCCTGAGGGAGGGAGAGACTGCTGCCAGGGTCATTGATGATCATTTTGTTGTTTTGTCCTCGTATCGGGACCGCCAGGAACTCAGCGACCGTTTTCAATTATTCTCAGATATGCTCAAGACCCGGCTGACTCTGGACAGCAATGAACATTATAACCTTGTGATCTCGGCCGGTGTCTATTTAATCGAAAATCATGAGACCGATATTGAAAGTATGGTGGACCGGGCCAAGATTCCTCAGAAAAAGATCAAGGGAAGCTCCGTATCCCAATTTGAGCTTTATACCGATGAACTTCGTAAGGAGCTGATCTTAAACAAGCAGATGGAGGACCGATTCGGCGATGCTTTGAAGAATCATGAATTCGTCATCTATTTTCAGCCTAAATATAACATCCGCAAACAGCAGTTTGACGGTTCAGAAGCGCTGGTACGCTGGAAAACAGCCGATGATACTATCGTCATGCCAGGTCAGTTTATTCCGGTTTTCGAGGCAAGCGGCTCCATTGTGGAGCTGGACCGTTATGTACTGAAGGAAACCTGTGGTCATATTCGAAGATGGCTGGATATGGGATATCAGGTCCCGCCTGTCTCGGTCAATGTCTCCCGCCGCCAGCTGGACAACCCGAATTTTGTACATATCTACGTGGACATTATCAGAGAAAGCGGCATTCCTTTTTCCTGTATTGAACTGGAACTGACAGAGACTATGCTGTTTGAACGGGAGCAGGTTCTTCTCAATGTCATTCATCAGCTTCATAAAAATGGTGTTGTGGTTGAGATGGATGATTTTGGCTCAGGATACTCCTCCCTGAATATGCTTAAGAACATTCCCATTGACACCGTCAAGCTGGATAAATGCTTTTCTGATGATATGATCCATAATCAGAAAGCGCAGACGATTATTTCCGGGACCATCGCACTGGTGCGCAGTCTTAATATGAGGGTTATCGCGGAAGGTGTGGAGACAAAAGAGCAATTTGAATTTCTGGAAAAAGTCGGCTGCGACTATATTCAGGGGTATTACTGTGCACGGCCAATGGATGCAGCGTCCTATGAAAAAAATATACTGTCCGGGACGTCGCTGCCCCTTTCTGTGAAAGATTAATGTCCGGGCAGAATTTTATTTACATAGTTGGCAAGGCTGTTTCAGAGGAAATTCCTTCGAAACGGCCTTTTTTCTGTACATCTTGTTTTTTATTTCACCGGCTTGTGCTAAAATAATGATTGAAATTCAATCAGAGAGGAAGCGGCATATGAAATTAATGCATACGAAACTGCCGGAATTTATTGAAAAGATGAAACGGGCGGTTAAGAAGAATACCCCAGATAAAAATATTACCATCAGAGGCCTGGAAAATCTCACCAGCGCAAAGATGCAGTCATTGCGAACCGGACGGATCGAATCGGGTGTGGAGGAAATCGCCGGCGACGGAAATGTGGATCATGTTGAACTGGTCGTTATGCCCCGTGTCCCTGAGACAATGCACACTGTGATTATTAAGGGCATGGATAAAGACGGCCATGTGGAAAAGGCCATTTTGGAAGTAATTAATATTCTCCATCCCACTGAGGAATATGAACTGGGCGATTGTAAAAATATTGATGACCGCAGGCCGAAGATCGGACAGCACTGAGAAGTGAAACCAGAAAAAGGACAGAGGAAGAGTGGAGACGAAAGAAGGAAATATGAAGACATTAACCTATAAACTGATTCCGGAAGGGATCAGAGAAAATAAAATTATTCCGCTTACTATTGTATTTGTGGACAATCAGGACGTGGTATCCTGCGGTCTTACCCCGGAAGACGCCATACGGATGATCGCCGCAGAGTTTGACGGACCGGTGGGAATCAATATTTTCGATATGAATGCGGTCACTACCACCAGCGACGGTATTATGGTAGACAGCGCCATCATTCGTATGGGCGCAGGAGACAGGGGCCGGGTGAATCCGGACTTTGGAATTTTATCTATGGAAGAGATGCCTTATTCACCGGAGCTGGTTCTGGAGGAGCCCCACTTAAAACAGTGGCAGGCATTGTATCCCGGCAGGAAATTATACCGGGGGCCGAATCCGGCCAACAAGCGGATTCCCGTACACAATGTTGTCATAACAGGCCGTGCCTCCAACAATAACTCGGCAACCGAGATGATGAATATTGTAACAATGGAAGAAATACTGCTGCCCTATCTGGGCCAGCGTGAAATCATGACGAATGGACGGATCTTGTTCGGATATACCGGCGAAGTGATCTCTGTTGGCATCGGCATGACAGTAAAAGAAAAATATGGAAGGGTTTTCCCGCACCGTCAGTTTGGAGCAGGGGATACCGCGCACAATTCAGGAGAATATGCAAAGACCCTAAAGCGTGACATTCCCTGTATTGTGGCGGAGAAGCCGGTTCTGGCACGCTATACGCTAAGAGCTCTTACTCTTGGTCTGGTGCCCGGAAAAGACATCGGCTGCTCGCCCGCCGTTCTCTCTGTGGCCAGAGCGCTTGGAAGCGAGATTGCATATGACAATATCACACCGGCCGCATGGGAAGAGCTGGCAAGTGTGGGGATCACAAAGGACTGGCTTTTAGAGCCACATCCTGCCATGACGCCGGAAGAAATTATTGAACACGCACCGGATTTGATCCCTGGCGTCAGCGAAGGCCGCGAGTATGCTGTTTCGGATTTCTGCGAAACACGAAGCCTGACAGTAAGGATATAGCAGTATGGACCAGAATTCTTATGTGATTGTACATGCGGACAAAACCGTACTAAAAATAGCAGGATTAACCGTTAAGGGTCTTGATACCCGCAGCCTGGAAGCCCTTCTTTCCGAAAAGCTGAAAAGCACCGTACGTGTCATCGGGGTGACCGGTACTTCTATCGATATGGATGTCTACGGTCTGGACCCGGAAGCAGTCTTAAAAGATCCTTCCGGCCTGATACAGGCGGTCGCTCTGTGTGATGGCATCACCGCCGGTGAAGTGACAAGACTATCTCAGGCTGAACGGATTGTGCCGGTGGACTTTGATCAGATTCCGGATAAGCCGGTCTCCGCCTGCGCAAAGGAAAGGTGGATCACCGGAAGATAACCGGGAGCAGAATGGAGGAAATTATGATAGGCAGCGCGGTAATTATACCAACCGGAAATGAAATAAAAGAAGGCATTGTGCTGGATACGGACAGTCCGGGTATCATGGCCCGGCTGTTGGCTCTGAATCCATGTATGGATATCCGCCGTATTCCTCCGGTTCTGGACAGCGAGGACAGAATATGGGAAGCAATTGATTCCTGGGTTAAAAAGGAAGTTCATCTGATCGTCCTGATCGGCGGGTCCGGCGGCGGTCACCGTTTCAGCGACACGCTCGGCAAGGACTTCACCCACACAGTTATGGCAGACTTGCTGGAGGATAAATACTGCCGCGAGATCTATGGGAAAAACGGTCATCTTTGGAGCAAGCTTATTATTGGGACAACCCGTCACTCGCTTCTTATTAATGTCCCCGGACCATATGAAGAAGCTATGGCTGCAATTGGAGCTTTCTGTCATTCTTATGAAGAAGGCTGTCCTTTATCTGAGATTAACCTGGCTATGGCCGATGCGGTGATTGCTCTCTATGACAACCAGGTTAAGCCGCTTTCATGAAATGTTAAGGACATCGCCATATTTAAATAAATGAAAGGCCGCGCAGGTATGCTAATCAGTTTTTATGAACCGTTGAGGACGGCCGCCGGAGATACCCTCTTGATTGCGGGTTTCAGAGCCGTCGGTGAACGTAAGGATAATTTAGAACTGCCGCCGAATCCATATTTTCCTCCGGAGAAAGATCCGGTTAAGATCGATCTGAACCTTGCCCGGTTTTTGGAACTTGCTTTGCCGGAAGATGTGATCGGTGCAGCGGCCGTGTTACGTATGCGGGATATCGCTTGTTCCTGCGGAGGTATCATAGGAGATCCTCATATCTCCCCGGTCGCTGCCGGAGGTCCTGTGGACGAACTGCGTGAGGGATTTACCCTGCTGTCCGCCCCGGGAGGCCCTGGCTGCATTGCCCAGCTTCCGGCTGTCCGTATGAATGAAATCTATATTCATATGCGAAACCTGATTACAAAAAAGGAAAAAATCCGGTATCTGGCTGCCGCCCTGTCGGAGGCCCCCCGTTATCTGATCGCAGATGACGGCAGCGGCCCCGGAGCTACTGGATTTCTCCAGTTAAAGGACGAGGATACCCTCAGTACTTATTCCCCTGTTTCATAATATAAGATTAGAAAGGAAGCATTTCAACGATGAATCAGCCCAGATTATATCAGATCAGACAGCACTACAACCACCCCTCCATCCAGGATTTAAAGAAGGAAATTAATACCCAGCTGGATACCCTTTCTCTGGATGTTGCGGGGAAAGAAATCGGTGTCACGGTCGGAAGCCGCGGAATCAGCCATATTGCGGATATCACCCTTCACATCTGCGATTATATCAGAGAACACAGCGGGACTCCATTTATCATCCCCTGCATGGGAAGTCACGGCGGCGCCACGCCTGAGGGCCAGATCCGGGTACTCTCCCACTATGGGATTACAGAAGAGTCTATGGACTGTGAAATACGCTCTTCTATGGAGACCGTACTCCTTGGGACAGCTTCCAATGGCTGTCCGGTCTATATGGATAAGGTTGCGTATGAAGCAGATGGCGTTTTACTGGTGAACCGGGTAAAACCCCACACCGATTTCATTGCGGAAAATGAAAGCGGCCTGGTGAAAATGGTTTCTATCGGTCTGGGAAATAAAACCGGCGCCACAGAAGTACATAAATATGGACTGGCACAGTCCATCCCTCTCGTATTTAAAGAGGCGGCAAAACAGATGCCTTTCATCGGCGGCCTGGCCATTCTGGAAAATTCAAAAGAAGAAACAAGCATATTAAAGGCGGTCAAACCGGAAAATCTGCTGGAGGAAGATGCCGCTCTTCTCAAAACCGCTCATACACTGGTGCCAAAGCTCCCCTTCGGCCAGATTGATGTTCTGGTGGTCAAAGAAATGGGAAAGTCCTACAGCGGTACCGGAATGGATACAAAAACCATAGGGCGCATCCGTATCCACGGCATACCGGAACCAGATTACCCGGATGTGAACAAACTGGTCGTCCTGCGCCTCTCCAAATCCTCCGACGGCAATGGCCTGGGAGTGGGTCTGGCAGATATCACCACAAAGGAGCTTGCAGACAGTATAGAACAGGATATCACCTACACCAATCTGATCCACACCACGTTCCTGGAACGGGGCAAAATCCCGGTCTATGCCCCAACTGAGGAGGATGCCGTCAAAATGGCCTTCAGCACCATAGGCGCTGTAACTCCGGAGAAGGCCAAAGTCATGGTAATCGAGAATACTCTTCACATTGATACCCTCTGGGTGTCAGAGGAAATTCTAAAGCACCTGGAGCCGAACAGCTATGATCTGTTACAAGAAGGAAGCCTGTGCTTTGAAAACGGCAGACTCACAATCTAATACATAAGGATTGACAAAAACAGGGGCGTCAACGACTGTCTCTGTTTTTGTCAATCCGAACGTACAAAACAAAATTTCCGGGAGCATTGGATGCCTGCATCCCTGCCTCCCGGAAATTTTAGTTTTATACACCCTTACTCCACACTCTTCATGGATTCTACCATATCAATCTTCTTCAATTTATAATACATGACGAAATTGACAAATACAGAGAATACAAAAGTCAGCACCGCACTGTAGAAACAGCTCGCAGCAGATATATTTCTCCCGAACATAAGCAAATCGATTTCTACGGTGATAATAACATATTTGTGAAGGAAAAATCCCAGTATCAGACCAACAGCCACGCCGATTGTGGTTAACAGCACATTTTCCCGATACACATAGCTTGCAACCTCTGTATCATAAAATCCCAGCACTTTCAGTGTCGCCAGCTCCCGTTTCCGCTCATTAATGTTAATATTATTCAGATTATAGAGTACTACGAATGCTAACAGGCCTGCTGAAATGATTAATACCCATACAATCACATTCAGATTGTGGAGCATATCATTCACCTTATCCTGGAAAAAGTTGGTCATGGTAACCGCCTTAACTGCTTTATTTTCCAGAAGCACCTTTGCCAGCTCCGCTTCCATATCCTCATCCCGGTTTACATTATTGATAAGAATCTCATTGTACTCCGGCTCTTCGTCAAATATGTCCCGATACAGCTTGGGTGTCAGGTATACATAGTGGTACAGATAATTTTCCGCGATATGATCCACCCTGACTTCTTTTTTATGCGTCTCATCCGTCTTTATGTAGATCGTACCGCCCTCTTTTACATCCAGCACCTTTGCCAGCTTTTCAGTAATGATCACTCCCTGGTCCGTCAAGGTGTATTCCTCTCCCGAGAGCCGGTTATGGATTGAAACAAAGTCCTTCATCCGTTCCGGGTCCTCCGGCACATAGATATACGCGCTCTTCTCCGTCTGTCCGCTGCCCACATCCACAGATACATCCCGTATCTTCATGGAATCTTCGATTTCTTCCCTCTCCGCTACTAATTCATCCAGTGCATCCCGTTTTCGCTGTCCGGCATCGGTATCCAGCTGAATCGAACCGTCGTGAAGATGAATATTCGTATATTGTTCCGAAGAAACCACATAAATAGAGTCCCTGATGCCAAATCCAACCATCAAAAGAGCCATGCATCCGCCGATTCCAAAGATCGTCATAAAGAATCTTTTCTTATACCGGAACAGGTTTCTGACTGCAGCCTTCTTGGTAAAGTTCAGCCTCTTCCAGAGGAAGGTAACCCGTTCCAGAAAGATCCGTTTCCCCTCCTTCGGCGGCTCCGGCCTCATAAGCTCTGCCGGACGCTCTGCAAGCTCCCGGTAGCAGGCAAATACCGTTGCCAAAGTGGTACAGCCCACGGCCAATAAGGTTGCGCTGATCCCGTACCCCGCATGGAGCGGGGTCAGCACTTTGGGCAGTCCATTGTAAAGAATTGCATAGGTACTGACGATAATTTTAGGCAGCACCGTCTCACCGATCAGAACACCGAATATACTGCCTCCCACACTGGCAAACAAAGCATAGAATATAAACTTGGAGGCAATGGACCCTTTTCCGTAACCCAGCGCTTTCAGCGTCCCGATCTGAATCCTCTCTTCCTCCACCATACGGGTCATGGTAGTGAGGCTGACCAGTGCCGCAACCAGAAAGAAAATGGCGGGGAATACTTTTCCGATTGCGCCGATCCGCTCTGAATCCTGACCGTATTCCACATAAGTCTGTACGGAATTCCGGTCCAGAACATACCATTCCGGCGCCTTCAGATCATTTAGCTCCTCTTCTCCGTCCAGTATCTCATCTTCTGCATCTGCTATCTTTTCGTCAGCTTCCTTTTTCTTATCCTCATATTCCTGTTTCGCATCTTCCAGTTCACTCTGACCGTCCGTCAGCTCCTGTTTCGCGTCCTTAAGCTGTCGTTCCCCATCTGTGATCTTTTGCTTTGCCTCCCTGATCTGTTTTTCACCGGAGGCAACTTCTTTTCTCCCATCTTCCAGCGTTTTGCCGGCCTTTTTCAGTTCTTTTTTCGCCTTATTTAGTTCCTTCTGTCCCTGAGAAAGCTGTTCTTTCGCTGTATCCAGCTGTTCACGCGCAACACCCAGCGCATATTTCGTCTGGGCCAGTTCGCCCTCTTTTATGGCAAGCGTCTGTTCCGCCTCCGAGATCTGCGTCTCTCCCGTCTCAATTTCCTGTTTCAGCGCGCCATAGGTTTCCTCCAGCCCCGGAACTCCCTGGGCAATCTGTGCTTCCAGCATAGCCAGTTTTTCTTTGGCATCTTCCAGTATCATCTTCTGAGAGGTCAGCTCAGCCTGAGCCAGCTCCAGCTCCTTCTCTCCTGCGCTAACCTGTTCTTCCCCAGCTATAAGCTCTTTTTCTTTCTCAGCCAGCAGCCCGGCAGTCTCTGCCAGCTTTTTATCGTTTTCTTCTATTTCCTTCCGGCCATCCTCATATTCTTTCTGACCCGTTTCCAGCTCTCTCTTGGCATCGCTTAACTTCTTTTCATTAGCAGCGAGCTCCCTTTTACCGTCATCTAATTTCTTTTCCTGCTTATCAACCTCTTCCCAGCCATCATCAATTTTCTTCTGAGCATCCTGAATTTTTTTATCTGCATCGGAAAGCTTCTCCTGCGCCTCTGCCTTCGCGTCCGCCAGCTTATTCTTAGCATCCGCAAGGGTTTCCTCCGCCTCTGATTTCACATCGTCGAACCGCAGTTTACACCGGCTGTCTGCAATCTCCTCTACTCCGGTCCTTACTTCTTCAACCCGGTCTTCATACTCATCTTCATAGCAGTTTAATAAAGCCGCATCCTCCACCGTAGCCAGAATCTCTGTAAAGACATCCAGTGTAAAGTCACCGGCAGGCACCACGAGAAAACCATTCAGCTTGCCGTCTCCGATATTGGTGGTACCCCGGTCCAGAGACAGATAATAGGGATGGTTTACCGTTCCTACGATTGTATATTCCTCCTGCCCCAGCACTTCGTCAAGTTCTGTGTCCGTTCCGGAAGAAAGCTTCAATTTATCCCCAATCTGAAGCCCGTAATTCTCTATCATATGGTTATCCAGAAGACATTCCCCTGTCTTTTCAGGAAGTCTGCCGTCAACCAGTTCCATCTGGTTAATTCCGCTGCTCTCAGCCATAACCTTCACATTAAACAGGTTATCACCAGAGGAAGCCACAACATCCTGCGTATAGGTTCCCTGTACCTCTTTGATCCCCTCGATATCCCGTATTGCCTCCAGGTCGCCTTCGGTCAGCCCCATCGTGCTTAAAACCCGGATATCCATCATGTTCTCACTGTCAAAATAGGTGTCTGCGGAAATCGTCATGTCAGGTTCCGACACGCGCACTCCCGCAAAAAAGGCGACGCCCAAAGCCACAATCAGAAAAATCGAAAAGAACCGGTTCAGGCTCTTTCTGATCTCCATCTTAAAATCTTTCCAAAGCATTCCCTTCATACGCAAAACCCTTCCTGCTGTTCATTTACCATTCGATTTCTTCTACCGGTGTGGGGTTCTCATTCAGAGTGGTCCTGCTCACCTTGCCGTTCTTAATCTTAATCACCCGGTCCGCCATAGGCGTCAGCGCCGAATTATGGGTAATTACAATTACTGTCATTCCTTTCTCCCTGCAGGTATCCTGCAGCAGCTTTAAAATAGCCTTGCCGGTCTGATAATCCAGAGCACCGGTGGGCTCATCACAGAGCAGAAGCTTGGGATTCTTCGCCAGAGCTCTGGCGATAGAAACCCTCTGCTGCTCTCCCCCTGAAAGCTGCGCCGGAAAATTATACATCCTCTCCTTCAGCCCCACTTCATCCAGCACGGTCTCAGCATCCAGAGGATTCTTACTGATCTGAAGCGCCAGCTCCACATTCTCCACAGCCGTCAGGTTCTGCACCAGATTATAAAACTGAAAGACAAAGCCGATATCATCTCTCCGGTACTGGGTTAACTTCTTTCCAGCATAAGAGCTGATATCCTGTCCGTCCACAATGACCTGTCCGGAAGATACCGTATCCATGCCGCCCAGAATATTTAAAACTGTTGTCTTACCTGCGCCGCTGGGACCGACAATAACGACAAATTCTCCCTTTTCTATGGAAAAACTCATACCGTCCACCGCATGGATCTCAATTTCTCCCATTTTATACGTCTTTTTCACGTCATTTACTTCTACATAAGCAGCCATAATCATTCCTCGCTATCACTTCGTAAACTATGTATACGTAAAAACTCTGCTAAATATCTTGCTTCCTGATTTTATTAGTGTAACATATTGGCACAAGAAAAAAAAGGGCGGCGGCATACAGCATTTCCAAGCATTTATATTGACACACTGCACCTGTCTCTGTATAATTAACCTATCGGTCAGTTAATTAATATAAAAGGGAGGGTACCATAACAATTGGCTAGAAAAAAGATTCCTGAGAATTATGATAAGAGGAAAAATGACATTATTCAGGCTTCCATCGGACTCATGATCAAAAAAAGTATGGCTGATTTCAGTCTTGCTTCTGTTGCTGAGGCTACCGGCCTGACAAAAGCTGCCATTTACTGGTATTTTCCAAATAAAAACACATTAATCGAGGAAACTG
Organism: Anaerolentibacter hominis; assembly: GCF_032380675.1. Lineage (NCBI taxonomy): Bacteria > Bacillati > Bacillota > Clostridia > Lachnospirales > Lachnospiraceae > Anaerolentibacter > Anaerolentibacter hominis. The sequence continues at coordinate 172,648 of NZ_JAWDIX010000001.1, read as the reverse complement.
TCAAGAGCGTTTACCAGGCATACATCGGCAATGCGGATAAAATTGCCGCCAGCGGATTAAGCGCATATGAAAAGCTCCGCCTGATTATACTCGGTGAATCCGATACCATTGCTTCTGCCATGATGTGCCTCTTCCCCATTAAGTTTTATCTGGAAGCATATTCGAACGAAAGTCCGGTCAAGAATTTGATCCGCGATGGTTACGAGCATTTCAACAATCTCATAGCCGGCCTCATCGCCTCCGGTATTAACAACGGAGAGTTTCTCACGGATCTTCCAGTAAAGCAATTAACCACATTTATCACAGCGGCTATCGACGGGCTTGCGTTCCAGAATCTCCTGGTATCCTCGGAACACATTGAATATCCAAGAGAATTTATAGTCTCCGCGATGGATCGTATTTTAAGACCAGTCACAGAAAAGGAAGTGTGATATGAACCAGAAAAAGAAATTAGTTAGTATTTATATATCCGTCCCCTTTGGAATCGCGATCATCGTCTGTTTCATTACCAACTATGCGATAGACCGGACACTAAACTGGTCGCTGATAGCGGCAGGTGGATGTGTTTTCGCCTATCTGCTCTTACTGTTGGCATTAACAGGCGGGAAGCACCGGGTTCTTCTTCTGTACGGTGCCGTCTGTATTTTGACCATACCATACCTGTACTTAATTGAGCTGGTTGCCAATCAGTATTTGGCTGCTCCCCAGTATTGGGTATCAGGCTTTGCCGCTCCAGTAAGCATATGCTGGCTCGCCATCTTCGGGCTGCTCGCCGTCATCCGGAAACTGACAAAATTAAATGCCTGCATCATAGCGGGAATTAGTATACTTGGCATTTACGCCGGCGAACGGTTTACAAACATGCGAATGGATCAGCTTCCCGGGGTGAACGATTCCTGGAGCTTATCGGATCAATTTCCAGTCGTCTATTTTGGAATGGCAGCCATTTTTATTTTTATCGGCATTGTGATCATGTCTGTCAGACATATCAAGCACAGTCCGGCGGAGCAGCAAAACCAGTGTAAATAAGAATTCCTTACAGAGAAAGGGCTGACGCCTAAGCGTCAGCCCTTAATTCATGCAGCATTATTTCTTATAAGTTTTGCTTACTACATTTGACCATTTGGTATAAACTTTTTTACCGTCGATTAATTTTACGCCTCTGACCTTATAATAATATTTCTTTCCGTTTTTCAGCTGTTTCTTGCTGTTCTTATAGGTTGTTTTTGATTCATTTGCAGTCGTATGGAATGCTTTCTTACCATATCCGCTGCTCTTCTTTGTGGAGCGGAATACTTCATAGTAATCTACATCCGTACCCTTGCCAGGCTTCCAGCTGAGCTTGATATAACCCTTGCCGGATTTCGCTGAAACCTTAATCTTGGATGCCTTTACTGCTGCCGTTAATTTGGCTTTCGTATCAGCAACTGCTGAATCTACCGTCTTGCTATCGGAAAGTGCATAGTAGGAGAAATGTCCCGTGGTAAATTGATAATAAGATTTACCATCTATTTCAATTATCGTACCCTTTACTTCTTCTGCTTCGCCCTTATCATTGATGAACATCACTTTTACATCTTTAGGATCAAGCCCCTCCGGGATCGGCGTTGCCACCGTTGCTGTGCCGCCGCCGAAGTCGCTTACCTTGCCTTTGCCGGTTTCCAGATTCAGATCCAGAACCAACGTATTTTCCGTGATTCTGCTTCTTACCGCCTCCGGCAAAGCATCTGATTTCATCTGTTCTATTGTCAGTTTTACAGTTTCACCCTCAGCCTGTCCGGCTACCGCTTTCAGAGCCTCATTGTCTAACGTGATGTCTCCCGCAGTAGTAGTTACTTTAAGATCAGCGGAGGTCTCTTCTGCAATCGTTTTCACCGTCTCTGCTGGAAGGGAGGTCTCTACCTGTGTTGTTCCTGCAGGTAGAGACGCAGTAATAGTAATGGTTGTCTTTACCTCTTTCGCGCCTGCATCAGCCGCCTCTTTTTCGGCTTTCTTAGCCTGTTCAACCAGTTTGTCTGCCGCCTGGGAAGTAATCTCCGCCTTAGCAGTATTTCCGGTTGTATTGACTCTGGCCGGTGCGTTTACTTCTGCATTGGCCGTTGTTGTTCCGTCTTTATCCTTAATCACATCTGTCTTAGTTTCTACACCGGTTATTGTATCTTTCTGTGTCGTAGTTGTTACACTGGAGCCGTCTGGTTTCGTATCGACTTCTGTCTTAGGAACATCCGGTGTGGGCCCAACAGGTACATAAACGCTGGGATAATATACGGTAAATGTATTGTCGCCGTTGTCTCTCACCTCATAACCGGAAGTGATATATTCACTTGCCGGCTTAGAAGAGAAGGTACCGCCTGAGATGCTCATGCTGAATGTCTGCTCATACTTACCTGCATCTAAAATATTAATCGCAGCAGTTCCACCCTTCAGGATTGCATCATCGGAGATCTTTACAGTAAGGGCGTTGCTGTTCTGACATTTATCATAATTATTCTTCACCAGCAACAAAGCAGAGCCATCATATCTTGGACCGGAACCTGTAGCGGGATAATTATCCATATCCGGCCCATTTTCGGTTGCGGTTCCTGTAATGGTTCCTCCTGTAATACTGATAGTACCCATCAGGGAGTGGATACCTGTCTTACCGGTGATCGTACCGCTGGAAATATTCAGAATTCCTTCTGATGGGAAGAAGATAGCCGGACCATCAGAAGCCGTTAATGTGCCGCCGGTAACGGTAAAATTCTCTGTAGCCTCAGTGTTATTGCCACCCAGAGCTGCAACCTTGGCACTGATATCGGCTGTACCGCTTACCGTTACATTTGCGCCATCCATCGATGCTACACCATATCCATTTAGATTGCTTATAGTTCCGCCTGAAATATAGGTATTCGTTCCAGCGGCGGTACAATAGAGAACCGCATCTCCATCTTTTGTACTGTTGGTGCTGAAGTTACCTCCAATGATATGCATTTCCTTATTATTGAAGAGAGTCATCTCACCCTGGCTTACATACGTGCCGCCACTAATGTTTACAATACCTCCGTTATTCTGCACTGCTCTCAGTTCTGCCGTAATATTCAAATCAGTCAGTGTCAGAGTAGGAGCTGTATCAGGAGTTGTAGTTATACCATATTTACTACTTGATATTGTGCCGTTTTTAACCTCCACAGACCCAGAAGTGATTCTTAATCCAAAAGAATCTACAGTCGATGTGATTGTATTACTGCCTAAGTCCAATGTGAGGTTTTTATTAATTTCCTGAGTTGCTGATAGAGAAACATCCACAAGAAGCGTGATTGTATCTCCGGCATTAGCATTCTCAACTGCCTCTGCTAACGACCCATATTCTACATCGTCATTTACTCTGGCGACTGCTGTGGACGTATCCACTGGGGGTTCCTCCGCCCTGGCCATTGCCGGTGTCACGCCTACGATCATAGCCGCGCAGAGAAGTAATGTAATTAGTTTCTTTAGATTTTTCATACCTTCTAATTTCCCTCCATTCATGAGCAAAGTGAACAGGTCATCATAGTTTCTGCTCCCTTTGTACGCCGCTGCGATGATACCCTCAGCTGTCTACGTTAATCACGAATCGCAGTGTACGTGTATCCCTTTTGTTTTCCTCTTCATTATACCCCCCCCGGTATAAAATTAGCAAGGTCTTTTTTTATGAAACAGGGAAATATTTCCATGCAGATAAAACAAAAAAGAGCAGTGATTTTCTAGGTCAAAATCACTGCTCTCAAATCTTTTTCTCAGTCTTATAAATCCAGTCCCGCCAGCGCCTTATACTGCTCTTTCAGGCTTGGATAAAGTGCTTTATAAATCTCATGAAGCTTATTATACTTCTCCGTATTCTCCGGAACCGGCTCACAGGATTTATCTGTGTTGATCATCTTCTCACAGGCATCCTCCACGCTGGAATAGATACCTGCTCCAACACCGGCCAGGATTGCCACACCCAGTGCGGGACCTTCCTGTGCAGAAACAGTCTTCACACTGCAATTATACATATCCGCCAGCATCTGACGCCAGATCGGACTCTTGGCACCGCCGCCGCAGGCCATCATCTCATCCACCTTGACTCCCATCTCCACCAGAATATCATTGCAGTCTTTCAGGGAGAAGGAAACACCCTCCATAATTGCCCGCAGAAAATCTGGTTTTTTATGAATCGCCGACAGACCGAAAAATACGCCTCTGCAGTCCGGGTCCAGATGAGGGGTTCTCTCCCCCATCAGATAAGGCAGATAGATCAGTTTGTTGCTCCCCACCGGGGTATCCATAATATCCGCGTTAATAAAATCATAGGGATCACAGCCTGCAGCTTCCGCCCTGGCAATATAATCTTCACAGAAATTATCCTTAAACCATTTTAAAGACAGTCCGGCGCCCTGGGTAACACCCATTACATGCCAGCAGCCCGGAACGGCACAGCAAAATGTATGTACTCTGCCTTTCGGATCAATGGTAATCTTGCTGCTGTGGGCAAATACCACGCCGCTGGTTCCGATCGTGGTGAACGCCCGTCCATCTTTTACAATGCCGGTACCTACCGCTGCGGCCGCATTATCCCCGGCTCCGCCGACAACTAAAGTATTCTCCGACAATCCGGTCAGCTCTGCCGCTTTCCGGCTTATTTTTCCTGTCACTTCCGGAGATTCATAAACCTTGGGAAGCATGGCTTTATCTATCTCCAGTTTTTCCAGCACCTCATCGGACCAGCAGCGGTTTGGAATATCCAGAAGCTGCATACCCGAAGCGTCGGAAACCTCTGTGGCAAAATCTCCGGTCAGCACATAGCGCACATAGTCTTTCGGAAGCAGAATATGGCGGCATTTCGCGTAATTCTCCGGCTCATTATTGCGCACCCAGAGAATCTTTGAGGCTGTAAATCCGGTCAGCGCGGGGTTCGCGGTGATTTCGATCAACCGCCTGGCTCCAACCTTCTCCGTAATCTCTTCACATTCTTTTGCAGTACGCTGGTCGCACCAGATGATGGAAGGCCGGATCACCTCGCAGTTTTCATCCAGCATGACGAGTCCGTGCATCTGTCCGGAGATACCAAGTGCTTTCACATCTTCTTTATTGACGCCGGACTGCTTCATGACTGCCGCAATCGTCTCTATCGCAGCGTCTTTCCAGTCATGAGGGTCCTGCTCTGCCCAACCGTTTTGAGGCTGATATAAAGGATACTCTTTTGATACAGAAGCAATGACCGCGCCAGTTTCATCAAACAGAACCGTCTTTGTGGCGGACGTACCCAGATCAATACCAATTAAATAATTCAATTTACATTTACCTCCGTCCTTTTCTATCAATACTGCCTCTTACCGGAGCCGCTTTCCATTGGCCCGGATGGCTATCTCATCCGTTCTTAATCCTCAAATGGATTCTCGGTAGGATAGAGCATACCCTGAGGCTGGTTAAAGTTTACGTCGGCTCCATAATATTTAAATACTTCGAAAAGAGCTTTGCCGAAATGTCCGAACGCCACCGCACCGTGATGAGGATAGTTCTTCTGAACCAGTACATGACGGTAGAAACGTCCCATCTCTTTGATTGCGAAGACACCGATTCCGCCGAAAGAACGGGTTGCAACCGGCAGCACTTCACCCTGGGCCACATAAGCGGTTAATTTGGCATCCGCTGTGCTCTGAAGGCGGAAGAATGTGATATCGCCCGGTATAATATCTCCTTCCAGCGTTCCCTGTGTTACCTCTTCCGGAAGTGTTCTGGCCATAATCCGCTGATAGTTCATGCCGCATTTGCTCAGCTTGGAAGCAGATGTATTTCCGCAGTGGAAGCCCATGAAGGTATCGCTTAATTTATAATCGTATTTCCCTTTAATTTCATCATCATACATATTCTGAGGAACGGTATTGTTAATATCCAGCAGGGTTACAACATCATCGCTGATGCAGGTTCCGATATACTCACTGAGTGCTCCGTAGATATCCACTTCACAGGAAACCGGAATCCCCTTTGCCGTCAGACGGCCATTTACATAACATGGTACAAATCCAAACTGGGTCTGGAAAGCAGGCCAGCATTTACCGGCAATCGCTACATATTCGCGGCTTCCTCTGTGTCCCTCCACCCAATCCAGAAGGGTGAGCTCATACTGTGCCAGTTTGGGAAGAATTCCAGGCTTGTTATTTCCCTCTCCCAGTTCTTCCTGCATTTCCTTCACGATCCCGTCAATTCTCGGATCATCGGCATGCTTATGATATGCTTCAAAGAGATCCAGCTCTGAGTTCTCTTCAATTTCCACACCCAGGTTGTACAACTGTTTAATCGGCGCATTACATGCCAGGAAATCCTGAGGTCTGGGTCCAAATGTAATTATCTTTAAGTTATTTAAACCGATAATGGTCTTGGCAACCGGGATAAAATCATGAATCTTATCTGCCAGCTCATCGGCTGTGCCAACAGGCTTCTCCGGTATGTACGCTCTGATATTGCGCAGCTTTAAGTTATAGCTGCAGTTTAACATTCCGCAGTAAGCGTCTCCTCTGCCGTCAAGCAGATCTTCTCCGGTCTCCTCTGCCGCTGCAACAAACATAACCGGTCCGCCGAAGGTTTTAGCCAGCAGGGTCTCCGATGATTCCGGTCCGAAGTTCCCCAGATAGACAACCAGCGCGTTGCATCCGGCTTCTTTCACCTCTGCTGCCGCCTTTAACATATCCTTCTCGTTCTCCACAACGGTCTTGCAGTTGAAGATATCACCGTATTTCGCAGTATATCTGTCCGCCAAAATCTCTCTTCTCTTATCGGAAAGAGTCATAGGGAAGCAGTCCCTGCTCACGGCAACGAGTCCTAATTTAACCTCTGGTACATTGTTCATTGTCTTGTCCTCCTATTTCCTGTAGCCCATACATTGTTTACATGCTACTTAATTTAACTGTATTCTCCAGGTAACACAGGCGCCGGCAGGCCAAAAAATTGTCTGCTCTGACTTACCGGCGACAGTACCACATGATTGTTAATATTATACTAAATCTCAGGAGGAAAATCCATTTATTTATAGGATTTCCCCTATAATGCCCGTAAAACCCGGCAGTTAAGCCATTTGTTCAGAACCGTACAAGTTAGGACACATGTATGGTTCTGGTCCCTTTCCCCATCTCCGTAAAGCCTCTCCCCCTGCCGCCTCTGCAAAAAACAAAGTATGTATCCCAGGGGGCACAAAAAACGTCATACACAGCATAACCTATTGATACTGTGTATGACGTCGTTCCCCTAAGCACGGCAATATGTCAACAGGAATCTGCTGGCTCTCTATGCACTCCTGTATACTCATACTTTGCCATAAATCTTCATTCTCCGCTACCGGACATTCAAACAATTCCGTCTTTTCATTATACCACTCACTGCAGTAAGGCATAGAATTTTTATGAACAATATATTCCTTTAAGGCAAAGGCTCCTGCAAGAGTCACAGCGGCCAGACAGAGCCAGAATACTATTTTCTTCTTATCGGAAAACATTCTTTAGCGTTCTTCTCCTAATTTGTCGCAGTGCATTTGTTCCAGAAACAACAAAGAAGCCTTCTTGTCCAAACCGCCTGCATAGCCGGTTAGGGCACCATTGGCCCCCAGCACCCGATGACATGGTATTACTATACCGATGGGGTTATTGTGATTGGCCATACCCACAGCCCTGCAGGCTTTAGGGTTGCCTATCGCCTGGGCAATTTCCTTATAGGAGCGGGTTTCGCCGTAAGGGATCTCCTTAAGAGCATCCCAAACCTTTTTCTGAAATGCAGTCCCTGACGGGTGCAGCGGCAGTTCAAATTCTTTTCTGTTTCCCTCAAAATATTCCAGAAGCTCTCTCACCGTCTCGTGAAGAACCGGTGACTGATCCGGCGTCTTTATCTGCTCCTCTGTAAATCCGATCCGGGTTACTTCCCCGTCGGTTTCCTCAATCAGAATCAGTCCCGCCGGAGACTCCAGCGTACACCTTTTTACCACTCTAAATCCCCTGCCTATTCTTCGTTAAATTCCATCCACAGATTCAGATCCACATTTCCCTTAATCCCCGGAACCTTCCCCTTGTTCGTATATTGCCAGAGGGCAAATTCATATGGATAATCCGGCTTATCCCCAAAGTCGGAATACCAGATCATGTAGTCAGTAAGCCTTTCTGTATCCAGCTCTGCCAGAAGCTGTGCTTTATCTGCGTAAATCATAGGTGTATAGCCGGCTTCCTCAATCCTTTCACAGAAAGCGATACAAAAATCCGTTCTTTCCTCTCTGGTCAAATCTCCGGTCCTGGCATTCTTGCTGTCTATCAGCTCCGAATCCAGCGCTACCGGGCCGTCAATCTTATACTTTTTCAGAGCCTTCAGTACAAAATCAGCTTCTTCCTCCGCCTCTTCCCGGCTAATTGCCTGAGAGAAAAAATAAACGCCCGTCCTCAGACCATTTTTCTTTGCTCCCTTTATATTTTCCCTGAAATTATCATCCAATACCAGCCGTCCCGTTTTGTAGCCCCGTATTCCCAACCGTATCATGGCAAAGTCAATACCGGAGTCAGCCACCTTTTTCCAGTCTATTGTATTTTGAAAGGTAGATACATCTACACCCACGCCGGATTTCTTTCCGTAAGAGTAATACTCTTTCTTCTTTTTCAATTTGCTGCGGTCAAACGAACTTTGCGGAAGCTCCGGATTGATCTCAACCGCGTATTCTTCTCCCTTTTTATCTTCCACATAGGTGTACTCGGCCTTTGCCGCACTGACTATATTTGTCTCTGCCACATCCGCCGGGGCCATCTCTACAGATTGAATTTTGTATCCATAATCATCTTCCGGCAAGCGGCTGCACCCGGTCAGCAGAACCAGGCCGGCGGCAACCAACATCCATTTCCTCATTAAACAGATCCTTTCTTATCAAAAAAGGCTTTTATTTTCATCATATAATCATGTATTGAATCTGAAAGCTGCCCCGCCTTTCCGTTCTTCAGGTTAGGAAAGGCATTGAGCAGACGCTCTCTTCCCCAAACCTTCTGACTCGTCAGATGACGGTAACGACCTTTAAGTTCATCCAGTTCCTGACGATAAAGAGCCTTCTTATTTTCCCAGTCCGTGCGGTAGGTTTCAAGCCTTTCCTCATGCTCCCTCGAACGCTCCGCGCGCTCCTGCTTATATTCCTCTCCCTTTTCTTTCGCATTTTCCAGAGCAGGAACCACTTTCTCCGTAACGCCATCCGAAATATTCTCACCAATCGCATCCGAAATCACTTTCAGACGGCCGGAAATTTCATTCAACAGCCGCAGATGCTTCTGCAGCTTCATAATCGTAGTGACAGTTACCAGGCAATCCACAAGGAATGCGCTCAGACAGATTACTGCCAGCACCACGCCAAGCCGGAACGGAATCATTCTGACAAATTTAGTTACGATCGGATGGAACGCGTCCATGATCAAAATACAGGCCAGCCCCCACATGATCGAAAATTCCAGGCAAACATAGCCCATTATGTTAAACGGCCGTTCGGAATAGTCCCACCATTTATCATGAAATACTTTCTCAAGGACAAAGCCGGTAACAAATTCCAGAGCGGACGTTAGCAGTGCTGCTCCAATGAACAGTAGAAGTACGTTCTCTTTCAATGGGGTGAGGCAGATCACCACAATTACCACACCAAACCCGTAAATCGGGCAGACCGGCCCATTTAAAAATCCACGGTTTACAAACTTCCCTGTTCGAAGTGCTGCAAACGCCACCTCACTGCACCAGCCTAAAAATGCATATATAATAAAGAAGCATAAGAGTTCATAAATTGAATATTCCATCCAGACTCCTCCTTTAACGCAACATACGTTACCCGTCACCCGTATGAACCCGGAATTTAGTATATCACAATCCGGTCATCTTGACGATATAAACCTGAGAATTTGTCGCTTTATAGGATTAAGGTGTCTAAACAAATCTTTGAAGAACTTTCTTATGTAAGAACATAGAATCCCGCTTGCGGGATTCTCCGCCTGCGGCGGGTTGCTCTGGCAACGCAATTCCTTTCCGCCGCAGTGCGATCCCCCGGAGGGTTTTTTATTACATGGGAAAGTTTGGAGAACTTTCCCATGTAATAAAAAAAGGACGCCGCATGTGCAGCATCCTTTATACATATCAGTTTAAAATATCAGAGGTAGGATTCCGCATCCATTGCTCCTACCTTAAGCCAGGGCAATCGTCTTGACCTGCCGGACAGCTTTCGACACTGCCGGAATAAACAGTACGACCAGGGTAAGCAGTGCTTCCGCTCCGATATATCCTCCATTATACAAAAAGGAGTACACCATCGGATTCATGCTCGCCGGGGCATAATACCCAAAAAAGATGACGCCGGATAAAAAGGAGAAGAAAAACCTTCCCAGAATGCCCACCGCATATCCGGTCATCAGGCCATTCTTTTTATCGGAAAAAATACCGGAAAGCCCCAACGCGCCAAAAGCCAGCGGATAGTCACAGATCAGCTGCGGAATACTTAAAATATACGGATCAATGATAAGCTGCAGCATTCCATAGGCGACCGCAGTCATCAGTCCGGCCTTAAGGCCATACCAATAACCGATCAGGCAGATAAAAAACATGCTGAACAGTGTGACGGAACCGCCCATCGGCATGTCAAACAATTTCAAGTTTGACGTAACCATGGCCAGCGCCATTGCCATTGCTGAAAATACCAGCTGTTTTGTCGTTATGGATTTCTGTGCCTTCTTTTTCCCGAAGTAGAGGGCCAGACATAAAAATACCAGCATAACCAGAACCATGGCGATATAACCTGCTGTTGTCGGGCTATATACGACCTCCTGGTATTCATTTGTGTACTTTGTTGCAAAAAATTCCCACCACATAAAAAAACCTCCTTCAACTTGAATTGCAGGAGGGGTACGAAAGAACCTTTACCGCTGTAGCGGCCGGTTATAAACCTTATCATTAGCTTCCTTACGCCGGCATTATCCGGATCAAGTAATGAGGGACTATCTTTCGTCTCAGCCCTACGGGCGCCCCTAGCTTACGCTATTTGATTTTTAAAACAGCCCGGTCTGCCGGGATGTCTTGTTAATTTAAGCTGATTCCGGCGTGGCACCGGAATCCTGCACAAATTGATTATAAACACAGGGAAAGGAAATGTCAACTTGAAGTCTGGTATAGGTTTTGGCAATTGGTTTATGCTAAAAGCAGGAAGAGCCGCAATTTTTGATCTGTCGCCGTACATAATCAAAGGGAAAAACGGCTTGATAAGCAAGCCCGCGTACTGACTTTTTCTCGCCACATAAGCTACGCAAGCATTTCATGCTTGCTCGCTTACGGCTGTCGCCGTACATAATCAGAGCGCGAAGCAGCTTGCAAAGCGAGCTTTGCAGCTGCTTCGCGCTCTGATTATATGTGGCTCGTAGCTTCGAAATTTTACCCAGATTTTACATAATGCCCGTGATGACTTTACAAGGTATTGCTACTATGAAACTGGGGTTAAATTATGATTAAACAATGGTTAAGTTATCTGGACGTTTAAAGGCGAAGATAGAAGAAGGAAGCACGGAGTCTTTCTCGAAAGGAAAGATGAACCGCTGATACTTCATGAATAGATCCTGATTCCGTTTTTCCTTATTCTCTCTTCCCGGATCGGCCGGAATTCCGCCATTGTATACACAAGGAGGAAATTACAGTTATGTCAATTGAGCTTTTGAAAACGCTCTTCAGTTTTATCGGAGGCCTGGGTCTGTTTTTGTATGGTATGAATACCATGGCGGATGGTCTGCAGAAATCTGCCGGAAATAAGATGAAACGCCTGATGGGTTTTCTTACCAACAACCGTTTTCTTGCCGTTATTGTCGGCGCTCTGATTACTGCTATCATTCAGAGTTCTTCTGCTACTACTGTTATGATTGTCGGCTTTGTCAATGCCGGTATTATGAACCTGACTCAGGCTGTAGGCGTAATTATGGGCGCCAATATTGGTACAACCATTACCGCCTGGATCGTTTCCATGAGTGAATGGAGTCAGGTTTTAAGCCCTGATTTTCTGGCGCCGCTGATTGTGGGAATCGGCGCATTCTGCCTCATTTTTACGAAGAAGCCGAAGAGCCGGCAGATTGGTGAGATTCTAATCGGTTTCGGTGTGCTGTTTATCGGTCTTTCTTTAATGTCTTCCGCAATTAAACCATATCGTGATTCTGAGATTTTTGTGAATGCGTTCCGTGTACTGGGCAGCAATCCGATTCTGGGTATTTTAACCGGTGCGGTAGTAACCGCTATCATTCAGAGTTCTTCCGCTTCTGTGGGTATTTTACAGACTCTGGCTTTAAACGGTATTGTCAACTGGAATTCAGCCGTATTTATTACCCTGGGTCAGAATATCGGAACCTGTGTGACCGCACTCATTTCCAGTGCCGGTGCACAGAAAACAGCAAAACGTGCTGCTGTTATCCATCTGCTGTTTAATGTGTTCGGAGCAGTTTTCTTCGGCTTAATTATGTTTATCATATTCCGATTTAACCCGGCCTGGGCATCAGGCTCCATTAATACGGTACAGATTTCAATTTTCCATACCATATTCAACATTACGAATACTATTATTCTGTTCCCGTTTGCCAAAGGTCTCGTCAAGCTGTCCGGCGTACTCTTAAAGGACAAGAAAACAGCAGAAGCACCGCAGGAATCGGAAGATATTGTTGCGGATGTCAGAAGGCGTCTGGATACCCGTGTTACCCATACCCCAACCCCTGCTTTTGCTATCGAGGCCGCCAACCGGGAGGTCATTCATATGGCCAGCATTACCTATAGTAACTTCAAGGACGCGGTGGATTCCGTCATGGAAAACAGCCCTGAATTGGTTGACAGCGTGCTTCGGAACGAACAGGTAATCAACCAGCTGGAAAAGCTGCTGACGGAATATCTGGTTCAGATTGATAATATGTCCCTGACCGAATATCAATATGCTCTGGTTAAAGATCTGTTCTACACGATTCATGACCTGGAACGAATCGGTGACCACAGTGAGAACCTGGCTGAACTTGCAAAAACAAAAATTGATGAAGATCTTCGTTTCTCCATGATGGCTACGGAAGAACTGAATCAGATCTCCGGCCTGGTACTCCAGGGTCTGGAAAATGCAATCAAAGCCAGAAAGGATATGGATGCGGCTGCCATTACCATTGTGCAGCAGTCGGAAAAAGAAGTGGATGATATGGAAGACGATTTAAGAGAGCGCCATATCTTCCGTCTCTCCAACCATGAATGTCTGCCGGAAAGCGGTATTATCTTCCTGGATGCCATCACCAACCTGGAACGCGTTTCGGATCACTCACTTAATATTGCAGAATACGTACAAAGTGAATTATAATAAAGTAAAAAAGTTACAAAGTAACTTTTTTACGCTACTTCTCGATTTACGTAGTAAATTGAGAAGGGACCCGTTTACGCTGCTTCGATTTACGCAGTAAATTGAGAAGGGACCCTTTTACGCTACTTCTCGATTTACGTAGTAAATTGAGAAGGGACCCGTTTACGCTGTTTCGATTTACGCAGTAAATGGAAAAGGGACCTGTTTATTTTAGAAATTATTCGTAATATTACGCAGCTAACCCACCTTAAGGAGTCAACATGGAAAAAATATTTGTAATAGAGGATGATGAAAACATCCGGGATATGATTCATCTGGCCCTGACCAGTTATGGATTTGATGTTATGGATTTTGAAGCCGCAGAACCGGCTCTGAAGGAAATGGAAAAGACCATTCCGGATCTGGCGATTTTTGATATCATGCTGCCCGGGATGGATGGTCTGGAAGCAATCCGCATTCTTCGGGAAAAGCCAGGCACTGCAGATATTCCAATTATCGTGTTAACTGCCAAAGATAAGGAGTACGATAAGGTAATCGGTCTGGATAACGGGGCAGATGATTATATCACCAAGCCGTTCGGCGTGCTCGAAATGACAGCCAGAGTGCGTTCCCTGTTAAGACGTGTTCAGAAATATAAAAAACGTCCAACACTTCTGAACATGAACAGTTTGACCGTGAATACCGATACACGGGAGGTCTTAGTGGGCGACAGGCCAGTGGGGCTTACCTATAAAGAATATGAACTGCTTCACTACCTGATGACGAACCATGCAAGGGTTGTGTCCAGGGAGGAACTGCTGGACAGATTATGGGGCTTTGACTGCAGTGTGGAAACCAGAACACTGGATATTCATATTAAAACGCTCCGCCAGAAACTTGGCCCGGAGGCATCCGAGTACATTAAAACGATCCGCAGTGTAGGATACCGTTTTCTGTATGACAAAGATTAAAATGTGATCCATAAGATGAAAAAGGGGTAGCCGCAAGATGAAAAGAGCAATTTTTACCCGGTTTATAATTGTTTTACTCTTCGCACTGCTGTTATGCAGTGCGGTTTTTTACTATGTCACAGGTAATCATCTGCTTAAGACAAATATTGAGACGATGGGAACCATTCTTCGTACGGTAGATTATTCTCTGGATTATGCGCAGGAACTTCAGCCTCAGATCAACAGGCTGGGGGAAAATGCCCTGGAAAAGGACAGCCGTGTCACTGTGCTGGATCTGACCGGTAAGGTTTATGCCGATACGGAGGCCCCTCAGATTTCCCTCATGGAAAATCATCTGGAGAGGGAGGAGATAAGGGAAGCCATCGAAACCGGTACCGGCTATTCTACCCGCCGTTCCTCCACCTTAAATAAAAATCTTTTATACGTTGCCAGACTTGCAGACAATGGCAAATACATCCTGCGTATCGCGGTTCCCTTTTCCGCGTCTTCTGATTATGCCAGGGCGCTGCTGCCTATTCTGACTGCGGGAGTGGCTGTTTCTTTTTGTGTTTCCATGATTCTGGCTGTGGGCATTACCAAAAATATCACCAGGCCGTTAAATGAGATTGCGGAGGAAATGAAAACGCAGAAAACCGGGCGGCCGGACTTTCATTTCTGCAAATACCGGTATGAGGAATTCAATGTCATCGCAGACACCACCGTTGCCATGGCAGAGGATATTAATGATTACCTGGACAAGCTGGAATTTGAAAAGAAGGTACGGCAGGAATTCTTTTCGAATGCGTCGCATGAGCTGAAAACTCCGATTACGTCCATTCAAGGCTACGCGGAATTGCTGGCTAATGATTTGATCCCCGGCAGGGAAGGACAAAAGGATGCGCTGGGTCGGATTATTCGGGAGGCCAGCAACATGACCGGCCTGATCAATGATATTCTGATGATTTCCAGGCTGGAGACAAAGGAAACACAGGTGGATTTCTCCCCGGTCCGTATGCCGGTTTTGCTGGATGATGTGGTGGATTCCCTGAGTCCTCTCGCAAAAGCCTGCGGTATCACCGTAACGGTAGACTGCTCTCAGGCTTCTATATTTGCAAATTTACAGCAGATCAGGGAGCTGATGTCCAATCTGATCAGTAATGGCATTAAATATAATCATCCGGGCGGTTCCGTCCGGGTACGGGTCAGAGAGGACGCCTGCAATCTTCTTATTTCTGTTTCAGATGATGGTATGGGCATCTCACAAGAAGATCAGGTCAGGGTTTTTGAACGTTTTTACCGTGTGGATAAAGGGCGCAGCAAAAAAATGGGAGGGACCGGACTGGGCCTTTCTATTGTCAAACATATCGTTAACTTCTATAATGGAACTATTCGGATTGAAAGCGAGCCCGGAAAAGGCACCACATTCCTGGTCACGCTGCCCAAAGAAAAATCATTGAATACGACTGATGAAATCCGCACATGAGAGAAGATGAATCCATTGAAAGAAACCATACCTGCTATTAATTCCGGAATCGCAAAGTCAAAAAAAAGAGGCTTGTGGATCAAAATCCCCGCGGGGATTTTGCTTACACTGCTTCTTCTTTTTCTGGCCTTAAGTATATGGGGGGCTACGATTGAGAAGGATGCCAGCATACAGCCGGATTATCCCAAAACAGACATCATGCCGCTTCTGCTGAAAGACACCCTGAGCGACGGCGATTATGAAGTGTTATTTTATCAGACCGGACTTGGAAAGCCTGCTGTAGATGATCTGAAGCGGGAAGAAGATTATATAGATACGATGCTTCGTTTTCAGGAAAACTTTTTTGAAGACAGGACTGTCACATGCAGCACCGCATTTTTTCCCGTACGGCAGGAAATGTTAAATAATACCAGTCTGGAGAGCCCTTACTGCTTCGAACTTGCCCCTCTTTATGATGGTGATGTTCTGATTACCCGTTCCACCCACCTGTTCGGCATACGTCTTGGCCACTCCGGGATCGTGACAGACGCCGGCGGGGATGAATCACTCGAAGCCTATGGGCTTGGCGTCACATCAAGCCTTCAGGATGTACAGGGATGGCGGGGCTATGGTTCGGTCATTGTGCTCCGTCTGAAGGAAGAATATGCAGGCCTCGCTACGAAGGCCGCAGCCTTTGCTAAGGAGAATATGGTGGGGATTCCCTACCGCATTACCTCTGGATTTCTGGGAAGAAAATATCAGGAGCCCGGCAGCATCTGGGGAACACAGTGTGCCCTCTTAGTCTGGAATTCTTTCTATGGGGCGGGTCTGGATATTGATTCCAACGGCGGCCGCCTGGTTATACCAGATAATATTTTAAACTCTCCCTATTTCGACATCGTTCAGGTATACGGGGTTGATCCTTTGGAAGTCCATCCCTAGAGGGGATATCTTACTTTATCGAGAAAAAGGCCGCAGGCGGGCAGCATCGGCCCCGCCATGCTCCGATCTTTTATGCTCAGCACCTTCTGTATCTGTTCAGAAGACATGCGGCCCCGGCCCGCTTCCAGGAGAGTGCCGGACAAAATTCTGACCATATGATATAAAAAACCATCTCCATCCATACAGATTCTCAGCCTGTGATCGGGCAGAGAATCTATTTTTATGAAGTTCAGACGGCGCACCGTATCTCTCTCCGTGCTGCCCAGAGAAGAAAACCCCTTAAAATCATGGGTTCCGACCAGCTGCCCGGCTGCTGCCCGCATCGCATCCAGATTCACCTCTCCCGGCAGCCAGGTACTATACTCCCGTCCAAACACTCTTCTGTCTTCCCCCATATCTATATAATAGGAATATTGTTTTCCCAGAGCATCAAACCTGCTGTGAAACTCCATATTGCCCTCTTTAACCCACAATATGCGGATGTCAGAAGGCAGCGCAAGACGGCACTCCTGTTTCAGCTCCTCACAGGAAATGCTGCTTCCCGTTCTGAAATTTGCAGTCTGTTCCTGTGCATGCACCCCCTTATCCGTCCTTCCGGCTCCGATTACGTGTACCGGATCATGAGTCAGCGCGGACAGGCAATGTTCCAGCTGTCCCTGAATAGATTTATGATAAGGTATTGTTTCGTTTCTCTGCCAGCCCTGATAGCGGGTTCCATCATAAGCGATTCCCAGTATGAGATTTCTTTTCATATTGTCTTATCCTTTATAATAATCAGAGTTCGGCTGAAATTACATAGAAGGGAGGTTTTTCTATTGCAGCCGATTCAGGTCTTTGACGAGTTTATTCTGCATCTTATCCAGTCTCTTTCCACCCCGGCGCTGGATCGTATTATGATCTTTCTGACCCATCTGGCAGACAGAGGTTTCCTGTGGGTTCTTCTTGCTTTCTGCCTTTTGGCGAGTAAAAAATACCGGCAGACCGGCAGCCTGATCTGTCTTTCTCTGCTGTTCTCAGCGCTGCTCGGAGACCATATTTTAAAACCGCTCTTTGCCAGAACCCGTCCATTTGCCGCCTGTCCTTCTATTCATTTGTTGATTCAGCCTCCCGGAAGCTTTTCATTCCCCTCCGGCCACACCATGACTTCCTTTGCCGCCGCAGCCTCACTCTTTTCCCTGAACCGAAAAGCAGGAATGGCAGCCGGCATATTAGCGGCTGCCATTGGATTTTCCAGAATGTATGTGGGGGTGCATTATTTCACCGACGTGCTGGCCGGTGCTGCCGCCGGCATTTTAACAGCTCTTTTGCTGACCCGGCTGTTAGTTCGTCCTGATAAAAATGCTGTCCCACGCGGATGAATTCACCGTCACTTTAATATCCTTTGCCCACTCTGCGTAAGTCTGGTAAAAAGACTCCTTCTGTGCCTCTAAGATAAGGCTTGTCTTCCGTTTGGTTGTAGCGTCTTCATCGTTATCGCTGACACAGTAAATGACATAATAGCCCTCTTCCCCCTTAATTACCGGACTGACATCCCCGGTGGAAAGGGCAAAGGAAGCTTCCACAAAGGCAGGTTCCAAAGTAGTGTCGTCCCGTCCGAACGTATGCTCCGTCACCATACTCTGGGAATTACTTCTGGCAAAAGCAGTAAAATCCTCTTCTTTGAGTGCCTGCTTCCGAAGGCTTTTCGCCTCTTTTTCAGCAGCCGCATCGGTTCCGCTCACATAGAAAAATGCCGTATGAATCTCTCTCACATCTTTCACCAGATCATCGGTATCCAGATCATTGGTCATGATTTCAAAGGCTGTTTCTGCAAGCATATTTTCCCGGTATACCCGGTACAGGACTTCCTCCGTGATACCATACTTATCCTTAGCCTCCTGATCCAGAGATGCATAGTAAGTACTGACCGCGGTTTTTAATGTATTTTCATCTTCCTCGTCCAGCTTGATATCATTTTTCTCGGCATTTTTATTTATGATTTTTACCTCTGTAACCGTTTCCAGAAGCTGATCCTTGGCAAGCTGTTCCACCGTCTTATCTCCGTCACCGGTATTCAGATACCAGACCCTGTCTCCCAGCACCGGCTCATACTGTTCTTTCAGATGAAGCACATAAACATAAAGTTCCCGCAGGGACACTCCGGTCAGTCCTACTTTCAGAATCTCCGTATCCGGATCAACCTCCCCGGATACAGAGATCCCGCCTTTCCCGTTTTGTTCAGCGTCCTTATCTTTCTTGCCGCAGCCGGTCAGCACCATTGCCGCCAGCAGCATCCACAGAAGTATTTTTACAATGGGACCTTGCTTTCTCATACTCAGATACCTTTCTTAATTTGGATTGTCCGCTGAGGCCGAATTCAGTTCCAGCGCCTCCAATCCCTCCTGTAATTTCATCATGTCCTCAATCAGTTGGTTTATTCTCTCAAATACATAAGCATTTGTCAATTTCTCCGGCTGCCTGACAGGCGTTATCGTTTTAAGCTTCTGTTCCCTTGTCAGGGTGGAGATTCCATTTCTGCGGACAGTCCTGACGGGCCGCACCGGCGGTTTCTCAGGTTCCTGATAAGCAAGCTGAAAATGGAAATTCGGTTCTGCCTCCGCGTAAAATTTCAATGCGCCGTTATATTTTTCTATCAATGCCGGGATTTTTCCGGCATCCACCCTGGCCTTGGCAAACATCACAATTTTAACCAGATTTCCCTTCTGGGCCAGCTGGGTAATATAGGCTTTATGCGCCCTGGCTTTTAACAGGGCAATCTGAAGCAGATTGCTTACGGCCTGCGGCATCTCTCCAAACCGGTCTAACAGTTCTTCCTGCATGTCATTATATTCTTCTTCATTTTCGATATCGGCAATCCGCTTATACATATCCAGTTTTTGGAATTCGCTCTTCATATAGCTGTTTGGGATAAATGCGTCTACATCCAGATCCACCGATGTGTCAAAGGCTTCCTCGGCAGTGGCTTCACCCTTCAGACGCTTTACCGCGTCATTTAGCATCTTACAGTACAGATCATAGCCCACGGCTTCCATATGCCCGTGCTGTCTGGCGCCCAGAAGGTTTCCTGCTCCCCGGATCTCCAGATCCCGCATGGCAATCTTAAATCCCGATCCCAGTTCCGTAAATTCCCGGATAACCTGAAGCCGCTTCTCGGCAACCTCCTTCAGCACCTTATTGCGCCGGTACATAAGAAAAGCATAGGCCGTCCGGTTGGAGCGTCCCACCCGGCCTCTCAGCTGATAGAGCTGGGAAAGGCCCATACGGTCCGCATCCTCAATAATCATCGTATTTACATTGGCAATATCCATACCCGTCTCCACAATCGTGGTAGAAACCAGCACGTCGATCTCACCATTAATAAAATCAAACATGATACGTTCCAGCTCTCGCTCGTGCATCTGGCCGTGGGCAAAGGCTACCGTGGCATCCGGCACCAGCTTGGCGATCTCTGCTGTCACCTCCGCTATGTTGTTGACCCGGTTATAAACATAGTAAACCTGTCCGCCCCTGGCTAATTCCCGGTTGATGGCCTCCCGGATAATCTCATCATTATGCTCCAGAACAAAGGTCTGAATGGGCATTCGGTCCACCGGAGGCTCCTCCAGAACACTCATATCACGTATCCCGATCAGACTCATGTGAAGAGTCCTTGGAATCGGTGTGGCGGAGAGCGTCAGAACATCCACATTTTCTTTCATCTGCTTGATCTTTTCTTTATGGGTCACACCGAACCGCTGTTCCTCATCAATGATCAGCAGACCCAGATCCTTATAGGCGACCCCCTTGCTCAATACACGGTGTGTTCCGATAATAATATCAATTCTTCCTTTTTTCAGATCTTCAATAATTTTCTTCTGTTCTCCCGGCGTGCGGAACCTGGAAAGCATTTCCACCGTGATCGGGTAATCTTTCATCCTCTGGGTAAAGGTATTATAGTGCTGCTGGGCCAGAATAGTAGTCGGGACCAGGAAAACAACCTGCTTGCCGTCAGATACCGCTTTAAAGGCGGCCCGGATCGCAATCTCTGTCTTGCCGTAGCCCACGTCCCCGCAGATCAGACGGTCCATGATCTTCTTGCTCTCCATATCCTTCTTGGCCGCTTCAATAGCCATCAGCTGATCGTCCGTCTCCTCGTAAGGGAACTGTTCTTCGAACTCCTTCTGCCATACGGTATCTTTCCCATAGGAAAAGCCTTCCCTGGCCTGCCGCACCGCATACAGATCCACCAGTTCTTTTGCAATCTCGTTGACCGCGCCTCTGACCTTTGTTTTCGTGTTCTTCCACTCGATGGAGTTAAGTTTATTTAATTTCGGCTTCTTCGCGTCGCTGCTTGCATATTTCTGCAGCACTTCCAGACCGGTTGCGGGAATATACAAAACGCCTCCGGCCGCGTACTCTATCTTCACATAGTCCTTGGTGACTTTATCCACCTCAATCTTTTCAATTCCCCGGTAAATACCCAGGCCATGATTCTCGTGTACTACATAATCACCGGCGCTTAATTCTTCAAAGCTCTGGATGGATTTGCCGGCGGCATTATATTTTTTCTTTCTTCTTTTTTTCTTCTCCGCTCCGAAAATATCACTCTCAGAGATCATAACAAATTTACTCAGTGGGTATTCAAATCCCCGTCTGAGCTGCGCATAGGCAACCATCGTTTCTCCAGGCTGGATCTCCCGGTCCAGATTCTCCGTATAAAACGCGGTCAGTTCCCGGTCCAGCAGATCTTCGCTGAGGCGCTTTGCCCTGGTTCTGGAACCAGATAACAACAGCACCCGGTATCCCTTTTTCTTCCAGTCCTTCAGATCTTTGACCAATATTTCAAAATTATTATTATACGGATTTACCGACTTTACCGTCAGATTGTATTTCCCTTTTAAATCAAAGCCCGGAATCTTTGCCTCCATCATACTGATCAGGACGGAATTCTGATGATTTAGTTTCTCCAGGATCAGCCGATAACCGAACAGCACCTCCGTCTGCCTGGGAAGAAGATAGCCATGCTCCAGACGGCTCGACATACTCTCCCGGAACTCGGTCTCCACCGCCTCGCCTTTCTCGATCATTCTTGCCGGCTCATCCAGAAAGAAAATGGCGTTTTTTCCTATGAAGTAATCAAAAAAAGATACTGTTGTCTTATAAAAATACCGGATATAGCTGTCCAGCCCAAAACCAGTCCACAGAAAGCTTAAATTTTCTTTCAGTTCCTCCACAATCGTATCCAGCCGCTTCGCTGCCTCACCATTGCCCTGTTCCCGCAGTATGGCCGTCTGCTTCTTTCTGTCTGCTTCAATATCCAGACAGCCCGCGGCTATCCGCGCATCGTCCAGAATAAACTCAGAAGCGGGGTAGATGGTTAATTTCTCCACCCGCTCAATGGACCTCTGGCTCTCCACGTCGAATGCCCGGATCGTATCAACCTCATCATCCCAGAGTTCAATACGGTAAGGCGTTTCTTCCGTAAGAGGAAATATATCCAGAATACCTCCCCGGACGGCAAACTGACCGGAAGCTTCCACCTGCGGCACCCGTTCATACCCAAGGGCAGGCAGCGCCCGGTTCCACTGATCCAGATCCATCACTTCTGCTTCCTTAATTTGCAGAATATTTTTCCGTATTGTCTCTAACGGCAGGATAGAATCCATGCCAGCATCCAATGTTGTGACAATGGTGCAGGGCTCCTCCTTAAGCAGGGACCGGATCACTTTCATCCGCTCCGCAACAATCGCATTTCCATGGACATCCGCACTGTAAAATATAATATCCTTGGCCGGATAAAACACTGCTTTTTTATCATACAGGCGGTATTCCTCACATATCTCTTTCGCCTTCAGCTCATTTGCTGCTACAATAACGCGGTACTGAAAGCCTTCCCCCAGCCCGTACATCAAATGGCATTTTTGTGAATCAATACAGCCGGACACAGAAATAGGCAGGTTCTGCTTCTGAACCTGCTCCCGAATAATCTGAAATTCACTCAGCCCTTCCAGAGGCGCCATAAATGTTCTCAATTTAATACTCCATTCCGCGCAGTTTTACGCTTCCACATTGCCATTGTACCGGTTCATCGCAGCGTCAACATCCTGAGTCAGTATCATCTCCACCGCCTCGGAGCCCCGCTTGATGGCCTCTCCCATCACTTTTTCCTCTTCCTTATTAAAATGACTCAGGACATAATCTGCCAGATCCCAGCCCCGCGGTTTTTCACCCACACCTATCTTTATTCTCGGAAATTCCTGTGTGCCAAGATGGGAAATGATATTTTTAATCCCATTATGCCCGCCTGCACTGCCTTTCTTCCGGATACGCAGGTGTCCCGGCGGAAGGCTGACATCATCGTATATCACGATCAGTTTCTCCGGAGTAACCTTATAGTAATCCATAAGTTCCCGAACGCTCTCCCCGGAAAGGTTCATAAAAGTCTGAGGTTTGGCCAGGATGACCTTCTCTCCGCCTATCATTCCCCTGCCGCAGATTGCCTTATGCTTCTTTATATCCATTGAAATGTTATAATCTTCTGCTATTCTTGTTATGGTATCAAAGCCCACATTATGTCTGGTATGCTCGTACTGTTTTGTTGGATTTCCCAGGCCCACGATAATATGCATGTTATTTTTCCTCTTCTGATAGCTTATCGGCGATTTTCACCAGTCTTTTCATTTTTCTCAACATAACAAACAGCCGGGATAACAGTCTACCCCGACATAGTTTATACTGCTAGTCATTTTATCATAGATTTTACCCGAAAACAAACGAAGAATTCTTATGATGGCCACATTCGACTTATCTTTTATTCTGTGGTAAAATATTTGTACGAAACACAGGAGGTGTCAGGATGAATTTAACGATATTGGACGGAGAATTTTCTGTCTGCAAGCTGTACGACCTAAGTCAGATTGATTATAATGACCCCTATCTTTTCATCAGTAAAACAGAGGAGGAACTCTCTCTGGTTTGCCTTTCCGGGTCTGTTCCTGACAATGCGGCGGTCTGTGAGCCAGGCTGGCGCGCGTTTCGCGTGGAGGGTGAACTGGATTTTTCGCTGATTGGTATCCTTTCCCGCCTCACCGGAATACTGGCAGAACATAAAATCAGTGTCTTTGCCATTTCCACCTACAATACCGACTATATACTGGTTAAAAAAGAACAGTTCAGGGAGGCAAAAAGAGCCCTTACAGATGCCGGATATACATTTGACCATTAAATAAGGAGACAAATTATGCAGATTCATGGTTTTAATAAAACAACACTATTAGATTACCCTGAGCATCTGGCCGCCACCATCTTTACCGGCGGATGCAATTTTCGCTGTCCGTTCTGCCACAATGCCTCTCTTGTCATAAACCCGGCTTCCCAGCCCTATATCCCCGAGGATGAGGTTCTGGCCGCGTTAAAAAAAAGACGTACGATATTGGAAGGGGTTTGTATCACAGGCGGTGAACCAACCCTGCAAAAGGATCTTCCTCTTTTTATAGAAAAGATTAAAAAACTGGGATTGAACGTGAAACTGGACACCAACGGCAACCATCCTGCTATGATGAAATATCTGATACAGGAGAAGCTTATCGACTATGTGGCCATGGACGTGAAAAATTCTAGGGAAAGCTACGGGAAGACAATCGGGATCGAAAATCCGGATCTAAGTAAGATATGTGAATCTGTGGATTACCTGCTGGAAGGTCATATCACCTATGAATTCCGTACTACCGTGGTAAAGGAATTACATACGGCAGCGGATTTTGAGAGCATCGGCCTCTGGCTTAACGGTGCAGATGCTTATTTTCTCCAGTGTTTTGAGGATTCCGGCGATCTGATCACGCAGGGTATGACTGCCTGGGACAAAGAATCTATGGTCCGCTTTAAAGATATTATGGAAAAGTATGTAAAGAAAGCGGAAATCCGCGGATTATAATACAACGGCGTTAAGAAAGGCTCCTTGTGATGAATATCGTCCATGGAGCCTTTGCTATCGTTATTCTTAACATAAAGTCTACTTGAGAAATTAGCTTTACTGGATTTAAAAGTAAGAGGTTATTTCAAGACAGATCGAATTTCAGCGGCAGGCATCATCAATATAGCCGACGCGATTCAAGGTATTTTTGATGATCTATAAATTTTTAATTCTGGAATATGTCATCCTGAACCTGAAGCTGGTTTCTCCGGTGTTCCTGCACCGCCAGCACATTTCTGATCAATGTCCGAAGCTCCGGCTCCGGGAGGATAACACCCGGAAAATGCTCTTTCGTGCGCTCCAGAACGATCTCCAGGGATAAATCCGAATTTTCCAGGTTCATCGCCTGATTCGAAGCATATTGATAGATATCATAAGACAGCTGCTCCTGAGGCTGGTTCTGATAACGTGCTGCCAGCTCCTCCGCCTGCTGCCTGTCTATTTTTCTCCCCGTACCGCAGCTGCTGCAGCCGATGTACCAGCCGGTCGTCCACCAGAACACCGGAATGAAAAATAAGGTAAATTGCTTTACCTCTCTCATAATATAGTAATGCCTGAAATCCCGGCAGGCAGAGCAGTAGTGGATGCCCAGATAGCATCCTCGTTTCAGCTTGGAACGAAATCCGAATATAATAAACAAAAGGCATTTCCTCCTCTTCCCATAACAGTCACGCAGACAAACAGGATCTGCTATATCTTCATCTTACCCTACCGCTGTCTGTCAAGTCAATCTGCTTCTTTCATACACCCTTTCACATACGGTCCGCATAAAGAATCTTCATGCCCGCTTCCCTCATCTGCTCTTCCAGGGATGGGCTTAGCGGCCTTGTGGTAATTAAATAGTCGATATCTCTGAAATTAGCAAACTGATTGATGCCGAATGCGTCTACCTTACTTGGGTCCATTAACAGATAGACCTCTCTGGCCGCCTCAATCATGCACCGCTTTACCTGGCTTTGAAAGGGTGAGCACACCGCAAAGCCCTGGCTGGCCCGCACACTGGTCGTTCCGATAAAGGCTTTCGATACTGAAATAGACCGAAAGAAAGTCTCGCAGTCCGGTCCGATCAGAGACATCATGTCATTTTCAAAAAAGCCGCCTGTATACTGCAAGGATATACTGCTGTTGGCAAATGCGTATGCAACCGGAATAAAATTAGTAACAACGGAAAGCGGCGATATTGATTTCAAGTTATCCGCCATCGCCAGTACCGTTGTACTGGAATCCAAAATAATAGAGTCCCCTGCCTGGACAAACTGTGCCGCAAATTCTGCGATCCGTTTCTTGTCATCCATAAACCTCTCTTCCCTCACAGCGGTAGGCGGCGCCACATTAACCGAAGGAGTGAGGGAAGCTCTGCCCCAGGAACGGGTCAGCGTGCCTACATTCTCCAGAAAGTCCAGATCCCTGCGGATCGTGGCGGGCGTTACCTTCAAAAGTTCAGAGAGCCGCTGCGTCGTCATTGCTCCGTTCTTCTGGAGCAGCTGGACAATCTGATTTCTGCGTTCATTGGAGTTTTTCATTCTGTTCTTGCCTTTCTATCTATCGTTTTTTCTATTGTTTTCGTCCGAATTATACCATATATCATTAGATTTGCCTAGATATTTTCTTAATTTCGATAATATACAGAAAAATGCTTTCGTTTTGTTGACATTTCGATAATTCGATACTATTCTGAGCTTAATCTCTATTGATAAGGTCATTTAAAGGAGGAACAAAGATATGAATATAAGCAGCATGAAATGCACATTAGGCAGCCTGATCGGCGCGGATAAACTGTCGGTTATGCCGGATACAGACAAAGACAGCTTTAACAGAATAAAGGATCTGGAATTTTCGTTTGAAGATTATAGGAAAGTTCGTGATTTTACTAAGTTTGTGGGTGTAACAGAAGAATTTACCAAGGTCGTACATACCTTTCAAAATCAGATGACAGATGGGGAAATCCCGGCCGGGTTCCGCCCGGATCTTATGTTCAGCCAGGACGGCAGCATGCGTGTTGATCTGGCCCGGGATATCTCCTATGCCTCTAACGGCAGGAAACGCCCGACCAAGGTGCTCTATTCTGCTAACTGCGCCAATCCTTTTGAAATAAATGTAATGAAAGATATGATTGCCAATCTGACAACAAATCCTCAGATTATTTATGAACATTTCCTGAATAATCCCAAGGCGAACATCGGAGGACAATTTAAAGACCGTTTCGAAGTGCTGGAGGAACTGTGCCGGATCGTGGGGCCGGGCGTGGACATCAGTGTGGAGGTTAATAACCCGTTCGCGCCGGAATCTGAACTGATGGAAGAAATTGCGCGCTGTGAGGAAATCCTGACTCCTTATCGGCTGGTTGTGAAAGTTCCTCATACCGGGCCTCTGAATAAAGACAATGTAGGCAGCTTCCTGGATGGAAATTTTGATATTCCTTATGACGGCGGTTCTGTGGAAGACAATTTCTTCGGGCATAATTTTGCCTATAAACTCTCCAGCCAGGGTTACCGTGTTAACTTTACCCTGATGTTTGACCCGCACCAGACTGCGCTTGCCCTGTTGGCCAAACCGTACTTTATAAACGCATTTGTTGAAACAAGGCACCTTGACACCTTGAAAATGAAGGAATTATTAGATAAACTGGAAGTAACCGGCGATGAGCGCTATGCAGAGAACCTGAAACAGTTTATGATTGCAACCGATGTACTGCCGGCTTCCTCCTCTTTATCCTTAAAGGATATTGCGGCGAAGGCCAGGGCTCTGGTCGCTTACCGCCAGACGACAACTTCGGAGGGCTTCGACGGCCTGGACAGTGTCCGCCACAGTCTGCGTGTACTGCGTCAGTCCTATCTTCCGGATACCAAATTAATTATCTGCAACACCAATTATCCTCAGATTTACTGGGATATTGACAAAATGCTGATGGAACCTGAATTTGCCGATATGATACACCGTGTAGTAATTACGGCAACCCCTGCGTATTTCGGTCAGTTTACCTGTGCGCCCGGAATCTACAGCTATCAGCGCAAGTTCCTGAAAAGCGTTTAACCATCGAACGAAAAAGGAATAACGGGATTGAATCTGAATTTAAGATCGGATCAATCCGGAATGGAGGAAAAGAATGAAAGAAGTAGTTTTAAGACCGGATCTCTATGAATTTGATACCTGCAAGGCTTTTGCCGAGGAATTCCAGCTGGGGGAAGGCGATCTGGTACTGACCAACGCCTTTATCTACAATCCTTATTTTGCAGATTTAAGTCTCCCCGTGTCCACGATTTTCCAGGAGAAATATGGTGCGGGAGAGCCCACCGATGTGATGATTGACGCCATTCTGGATGACGCCGCAAAATACAGTTATAAGCGTATCATCGCCATCGGCGGCGGCACCATCATCGACATTGCAAAAGTGATGGCAGTTTCCGACGGAGAAAAAGTAGACGATCTGTACGAAAATGCCGCAAGCCTGCAGAGAAAGAAAGATCTGGTCATCATCCCCACAACCTGCGGTACCGGCAGCGAAGTAACCAACCTCTCCATCATCAACCGTACCCGTCTGGGCACCAAGATGGGACTGGCTTCTGAGGCGATGTTTGCCAGCAGCGCGGTTCTTATCCCCGAACTGTTAAAGGGCCTGCCGTTCCCTGTATTTGCCACCAGCTCTATCGATGCACTGGTGCATGCGGTGGAATCCAGCCTGTCACCGAAAGCCACTCCTTACACCCGTCTGTTTGGCTATAAAGCGATCGAGATGATTATCCGCGGTTATCAGACCATTGCCAAGGAGGGCCCGGATGCCAGAATCCCGCTGTTAAAAGATTTCCTGATTGCCAGCAACTATGCCGGAATCGCCTTCGGCACCGCAGGCTGCGGCGCTGTTCACGCTCTGAGCTATCCTCTGGGCGGTACTTACCATGTACCCCACGGGGAATCCAACTATGCGATGTTTACCGGCGTTTTGAAAAATTATATGGAGATCCGCTGCGACGGCGCTCTGGCTGATATGAATGATTATTTGTCAAACCTCCTCGGCTGTGAGGTTGCCAATGTATACGATGAGCTGGAAAGTCTTCTGAATCATATTCTCCCGAAAAAGGCGCTTCATGAGTATGGCGTGACCGAGCAGGATCTCACCGACTTTACAGAAAGTGTTATGACGACCCAGGGCCGTCTGATGGCCAACAACTTTACAGAGTTAGACAGAGACCGGGTTTATAAGATTTACAAAGAATTATATTAATAGCGGTCATTGGATAGCAGAAAGGATGGTCCTATGAAATTATATGTACTCAATACCGGTTATCTGGAAACCGATAAAAATAATGTGGTGGCGGGAGCTACCGTCGGCACATACAGCAGCCCGGCCGTTCAGAATGAATGGATCAAGCTCCCGGTCATGACCTTCCTGATTCAGACCGATGACGGCTACATTCTCTATGATACCGGCAGCAATCCGGAAGCGATGAACGGATACTGGCCGGAAAATCTCCGGGAAATCTATCCGCTGTACCAGAAAACAGAGGAACGGCTGGAAAACCAGCTGAAATTGTGCGGTGTTTCTCCTGAGGATGTGAAAACGGTAGTTATTTCTCATCTGCATCTGGATCATGCCGGAAATCTTCATCTTTTCCCCCATGCGGATGTATATGTGCCGAAGGCTGACTTCATGCACGGTCAGACTCAGGTGCGCTTAAATCCGGACCCCAAAACACACGGAGGTTACATCAAGGCAGATATGGATGTGTCCGTGAAACAATATCATCTGGTGGAGGAAGACTTCACTCTGGCGCCCGGCATTGAAGTGATCAATCTTCCGGGTCATACGCCCGGACTTCTGGGACTGGTGGTACATTTGGAGAGCAAAACTGTCATTCTGCCTCAGGACTGCATCTATACGAAGGAAATCTTCGGGCCGCCGGCGAAGGCTTCCGGACTGCTCTATGATAATATAGCTTACTTTAAGTCCATCGAGAAGGTAAGAAAACTGCAGCAGAAATATGATGCCGAAATCATTTTTGCCCATGATTATGAGTTTTTCCAGACCTTAAAGACAGCCCCGGACTATTACGAATAAATTCCGGAGCCGCAGC
The DNA here is from genome assembly GCF_032380675.1 of Anaerolentibacter hominis. Taxonomy (NCBI): domain Bacteria; kingdom Bacillati; phylum Bacillota; class Clostridia; order Lachnospirales; family Lachnospiraceae; genus Anaerolentibacter; species Anaerolentibacter hominis. Next base: position 142,941 of record NZ_JAWDIX010000001.1, on the reverse strand, counting down.
TTATTTGATATCTCATTTTATAGGGGATGCCGTAACATTATCACAACGGTAATGAAACGGCATCCTTATTTTTTAATTAGTCTCAACACATTCATTTGCTGTCTTATCATCCCGAAGCCCTTTAAATACCGGGTGTCTGAACCCTCCTGCTTCCGTGCGTTCCATATAGCTGACCGTACAGACGATCTCCGGCCTGATCCATATCGCGCCCTCATTGCCTTTAGGAATATCAAATGAAGGTTTCTCCACCTGTTCCATACTCCGGATTCTCCGGAAATTATCACCTCTCACCCCCAGCGTGACATGCCCTTTATAGACCAGCTGCCCATCCCGGTACTGTCCCAGAACAAGACTGCTGACATGCTCCGCTTTGTCAATCCAGCCGCAGACTACAAAGTCATCGTCCTTCATGTTCTTAATCTTGATCCACTCTTTCGTCCGCTTGCCGGGATAATAAAGGCTTGTCCGTTTCTTCGCCACAATCCCTTCCAGTCCGGCTGCCTTGGCCAGCTCATAAAAGGCACATCCGCCCTGTTCGACCACACGGGAAAGGGCAATCTGATCATTTTCATTCCGGATTAATTCAGCCAGTATTTCTTTTCGTTTGGTCAGAGGCCGGTCCATCAGCCGTTCTCCATTAACCGCCAGCACGTCAAATGCCACAAAGGAAACAGGGTATTTTCTGGCGGTCAGCTCGATACGAAACGGATTAGACATCAGAGAACGGCGCTGCAGGGCCGCAAAATCCGGTTTGCCGTCTGTCATCACCACATACTCTCCATCCAGAATACAGGGTTCTTTTACCATCTCATGCAGATTCTTAAGTTCCGGAAAGACCGGCAGCATTTTCTTATTTCTCTTATTCTTTAATTCCGTGCCGTCCTTCTCCAGATAAACAATCGCCCGCTCTCCGTCCAGTTTCAGTTCATAGAGCCAGGCCGGATCGTCGAAGGCTTCCGAAGTTGCCCCAATCAGCATGGGGTCAATACTGCGCATGTCCAATCCCGCCATCAGGAAACGTCCTTTTTAAGAGGTTCGCCGGAAGCTCCCGTGCTTTGGTCCAGACTCTTTTTCAATGCCTCCATCAGGTCGATGACATTGCCCTCTTCCTCTGATTTCGCCGCTACAATCTCTTTTCCATTAATCTTATCCTGAATCAGCTGTTTTAACCGGATCTGATATTCATCCCGGTACTGTTCCGGTTCAAAGGGCTTTACCATCGCTTCAATCAGGGTTTTCGCCATGGTAAGCTCCGCTTCATTTGCCTCCGGCCTGGTGTAACTCTTTGGAATCTCCTTGATCTCATCTGCATAGAACATTTTCTCAATCAGGATGCCGTCGTCGGTAGGAATAATACATAACAGTGTCTCGGAATTGCCCATCACCGTTTTGGCAATCGCCACCTTATTCTCCTGCTTCATGGCGCTGCGAAGCAATTCAAAGGCCTTCTCTCCGCCGGCCTCCGGTACGGTGTGATAAGTTTTGTCATAGTAAATCGGCCGGATGTGGCTCAGATCATCAAAGTGCAGAATCTGGATGGTACGGTCTTTCTCCGTCTTCACTTTCTCCAGATCCTCATCTGAGATAATAACGTATTTATCTTTGTCGTATTCAAATCCTTTAATAATATCGTCCGACTTCACTTCCTTGCCGCAGGAAGCACAGATCTTTTTGTATCGGATTCTGCTGTTATCCTCTTTGCAGAGCTGATTAAAATGTATATCATTGTCCTGGGTCGCCGTATACAGCGCCACCGGAATGTGTACCAGTCCGAAACTGATCGCACCTTTATGGGAAACTGCCATATGAAATCTCATCTCCTTATATTAAATATCATGATTCAGGTAACTTTTTCTTATTATGGATTCTGAGTATCGTTTTATACCAGATTTTCCAGGAAGGTTTAAATCAGGTAAGACAAATTTAAGATTTGCCCTGTATACTGATGGCAAACAAAGTATGAAGGGGTGATTCCAATGGGATTTATTATTTATGAAAAGAATCATTACTTGGCCCTGACCCTGCTACCTTTGTTTATGATCTTAAAGATTCTTCGGATGAATATTTATATAACAGAGGCTATTCAGATCAAGAGATTAACATTATAAGAAATTTTTCAGGCTCTGAGGCAGAATTACGTGCTGTTTCGGCTAATTTGTCTTCTTCTCTCATTAATGTAACTACCAGCAAGAGTGGAAATACACGTAAAGTCGGAGCCGATTACTATTTTTATTGGGATAAGGCTCCATTCTACACCTTTACAGATGCCGCAATTATGGGGGCTTCCGACGGTTATTTATACACCTCCGACAGCAGAAATAAAGGCACTGCTACCTATACTGCATATGGGGCTACCGGATCAAGAGATTTCACACGTTCCTTATCTGTCTCTGCCTACCCTAATACTGCACATTGCGGTTATAGTGAGTTTGCAGCCAGTGAAACTAGAGCAAATTCTTCAGGTCAGGACATTACATACTACTTAGCTTCCGGATATATACATACAACATTCCAAAACACGTATGGTATTAATCAGGTATCATTGCATGGTGCATATATTCATACTAGACTTAATATCTCTATATATGCCAGCATTGACATTACTGGTACCGCCGGTTTATCCATAAGTGCTGATCCAGATGAAGCCGAGGTAATTGGTCAAAAAGTATCGCAAAGTCCTATCATCATAAATTAATCATCCTGAAGGTAAGGAGGTCCATATGAAAAAGAGGATATATCTTCCGGTTTCAATTTTTATTGCTATATCACTTTTGGTTTCTTTTTGGTATAGAAAGCGCCTCGTTGTAGAAACTGCTACTGGTTTTGGGCGTCCTTATCATTATAATGGTAATCAAGTTAAATACTTATTTTTTGATTTTAATCAAAGGTTAGTTTTAGAACTATTAAGTATATTACTTGTTATTCTTTTATTTATTACTGTTCTTTCAATTATAAAATTGTTTTCTATTTATGATATAGCCTATGCAGTTACACATTTCGTCCTAGGGCTGATCGTAGGTAATATCGTGTTAGTTAAAATAAAGTTTGGCTGGTCTGGTCTTTTAACGCCTGGTATTAGTGCGCTACCTGGTATACTGTCTATTTTCGTTATTAATGGCGTAGTAGATACATTTGAGCAAGTTGTAACCAGGTTTACTAACCTCTTAGCAGGCATTATGATACCGTTAGTCTACTATCAATTCGCCATTATATTTTGTAAAGACCAGGATTAGCTATCAAATTATTCGAAAGGATGTTGAAACATGCATAAATTATGTTTCAACATCCTTTTTGTGATCGTTCTGTTAAGTCGGGGTTTCCTTAACATAAAAAGACCGCCTGCTTTTATGCAAATGGCAGGAAAAACTATAGAATGATATTCCTTTTTGATTATATATCGGCAATTACATACTGATGTGAAAAACGACCTGAACAGGGCATTGATGAACAAGCAGGCATTTTTTCTATCGTGTATAGTTAATACATAATAAAAATTGGAGGTTGTATTATGTATGCATGGGAAGCTATACAAAAGGTTTTGGATTACATCGAGGAGAATCTGGCGCAAGACCATTCGCCCGAAGAGCTGTCAAAGGTTGCAGCCCTTTCTCCCTTTTACTTTCAACGGTTGTTTGCCCGCCTTGTGAAACGCCCGGTAAATTCGTATATCAAAATGCGCAGGTTGGCAAGGGCGTGTGAAACACTTAAAGATAAGAGCAAGCGCATACTGGACATTGCCCTCGAATATGGGTTTAACAGCCACGAGCATTTCACAAAATCGTTCAAGCGGGCGTTCGGTATAACGCCGGAGGAATACCGGAATAATCCTGTTCATCTGAATCAGATTATGAAGCCTGATCTATTGCTCGGCTATACCATGATTGACGAAAATGTTCCGCTCATAACGGACGACATTGTTATAGAGATTACCCGACGAACGCTTGATATGCCGGAAACATACATCGGGATTTCCAGCAAAGTTTCCGTTGAGCAGGCTAGCTTTGGTGAATCGACCGGAATAAGCGGGCCGGGACAGATTTGGGATGATTTTCACATGCAAAAGAACAGTCTTGCCTGTTTTTTGCCAAACGGCGTAGAATTAGGTACGTCTATGATGAGCAACGAAAACGACGGTACATTTATTTACTTTGCAGGTGCGGCTGCCGCTGCAAACAGCAGCGCGCCTGTTCCAAATGGATTAACTGTTTGGGAATTACCTGCCGGAGAGTATGCCGTATGCCGATTTGAAGCTGAAAGCTTCGCACAACTTCGGACTTCTGCGATTGATAAGGCATTAAAGTATCTTCTTGAAACATGGCTTCCGGGGCATCATCTTCAAATTCAGCCCTTTTCTGCGGAAAAGTATACCGGCGTAACCGCTGACCCTGCAAGCATGGAGATATGGGTTTTGCTCATACCTTAATCAAATTTCCTTAATAATAACATAATATTCTTTCATTATTTCTCAATGATCTTTCCGGACATAGTCTCTATACTGAAAGTAAGAAAAGATTACTGGAGGAATGATTATGTTTTTATTATCCTATCTGGACGGCTTCGGCAATTACTGTATGAGGATTCTGCCTGTGGTCCTGATATTTCAAATATTGTTTCTAATCGCCGGAAAGGCCAGACGTCATGGGTTTCATCCTCTGCACGAGATTGGAATTCTTGTTTACTCTGCAACCGCAATCGCAGTATTTAATGCGACCGGTATCTCACCGCTGAGCGGTTTTACCCCTTATATTCAGGGTCCCATTAACCTGGTTCCTTTTACGGATATTACCAACGGAGGGTTTATCGCCAATATCGTGCTCTTTATCCCGCTGGGCTTTCTGCTTCCCTTGTTCTGGCAAAGCTGCCGTAAATTTTATAAGACGCTGATTCTGGGCGCTTTCGTCTCCGCTGCAATTGAAATATGGCAGATGTTTCTCATCCGCGTCACCGATATTGATGATTTTTTCGCCAACAGTGCAGGTGTACTTCTTGGATATCTGCTCTTCGCCTCCCTCCGTCTGATCTGCCCGGGCCTTTTAGCACAATTCACCGGTTCGGATGATCAGAAAGGAACAGGAATTTTAAAGCTGGAACCTTTGTTTTACATTGTTTTGCCGTTCGCCGCCATCTTATTAATTGGCTTTTATCAGCGCTCCTTTTTTTAGATTTCAAGTTATTTACATTTTTGGCAATAGGTATTTAGATATCTTTCTAAATACCTATTGCTTTTTCTATGGTCTGCGTTTATATTGTATTTAGAAATTTATCTAAATACTTATAAAGGAAAGGATCTGATCTTGCATGGGCTTTCAGGAAACATTTAAGGCTCTGTCTGACCCGGCCCGCAGAGAAATTCTGGATCTGCTGAAAATCCGGTCAATGTCTGCAGGCGAAATCGGCAGTCATTTTGATATGACCGGCGCTACCATATCCTATCATCTGTCCCAGCTTAAAAGGGCAGATTTGATAAGGGAACGCCGAAAGGGTAACTATATCCTTTATGATCTGAATGCTTCTGTCCTGGATGAAGCCATACTCTGGCTGTCAAAATTACAGGGAAGCAGAAAGGCGGTGACGGCAGATGAATCTTCCAAATGAGGCAGTCTCTGATACAAGGGAAAATAAAACTGCCTCCCTGCCCAGGCATTATGAATTTATGAAATCCCTGATGTGGCTGTTCATGATAATGCCTGTCATCGTCCTTGCCCTGGTTTATCACCGGCTGCCGGAACAAATCCCCGCACATATGAATGCTGCCGGGATGATAGACCGCTACGGAAGCCGCAGCGAGCTCTGGATGCTGCCGTTATTTACCGTGGGATTTGGTGTATTTCTCATGTGGCTGCTCAGAGTAGAAGAAAAAAAAGAAGAGGGTAATACGAAAGTAATATTAATCGTAAACGCTCTGTCCATACTGACCTTTCACGTCATAGAGTACGATTGGATATACAGAGCCTTCCGGGTCAGCGCGGGAGCCTCGTCCGGCTCTGGATCAAACACATTGCTGACCATGAATCTTATCCTGGGAATACTGTTTATCGGGCTTGGAAATATCTTTCCCAAACTGCGGCGCAACCGCTATGTGGGAATCCGCCTGCCCTGGATCGTATCAAACGATATCGTCTGGATCAAGACCCATCGGATCGGAGGAATCTTATTTGTGCTAACGGGTATCGCGGATCTGCTGGCTACCTGTATGTTCATAAGCACCATAGCATTTCGGATTATCTGTGTCATGCAGGCAATCACACTGGTTTTTATTATCATATATTCCTATCGGTTACACCTTAAAGTAAAAAAAGAAGCGAAAGAAGAATAGCATATCGTCATTCATTCTTCACTATTACTTATTCCTTACTATTACTTATTCCTTTTTCGTTCTTCACTATTCATTTTTCATTATTACTTCAAAACAAGGAGGATTCGTTATGCTGCGTATTGAGCATTTTTCAAAGACATATAAAGGGGGCAAAAAGGCGGTGGAGGATTTGAGCCTCCACGTCATGCCCGGGGACATCTACGGTTTCATTGGTCATAACGGAGCCGGCAAGACAACCACAATTAAAGGGGTTGTGGGTGTGATGGATTTCGATGAAGGAACTATACTTATTGACGGGAAGTCCATTCAGAAAGAACCTCTGGCCTGTAAACAGATCATGGCCTACATTCCCGATAATCCGGACCTGTATGATCATCTGACGGGCATTCAATACTTGACTTTCGTGGGAGACATCTATGGAGTCTCCAAAACAGATCTGGAGAGCCGGGTCCGGGAGTACGGCGATACCTTTGAACTTACTCCTGCTCTGGGAGACCTGATCTCTTCCTACTCACACGGTATGAAACAGAAACTGGCAATCATATCTGCCCTGATTCATAAGCCAAAGCTCCTTGTTCTGGATGAGCCTTTCGTAGGCCTGGACCCAAAAGCAACGATTCTGCTGAAAAATATGATGCATGAGATGTGCAAAGAAGGCAGCGCCATTTTCTTTTCCACACACGTGCTGGATGTGGCAGAAAAGCTTTGCAATAAAATAGCGATTATCAAGGATGGCCGTCTCGTGGCCGACGGAGATATGGAAGAGCTGAGAGGCAATCAGAGTCTGGAGGATGTATTTATGGAGGTGATCGGCCATGAGGATTAGCGGAAAAAGCCTCTTTAAAATAGAACTGCTGAGGCTGTTTGGCATCAACAAGGCGCTCCACTCCAAGCAAAAAGCAGGAGCCAAGTCAGTCTTTATGGGGTTTGCCTTTGTACTGGTAGGCCTGATGATGATATTTTATGTGGGCGCCTACTGCTATTCTCTGGGAGTAATGGGCCTTGGAGATCTGATTTTACCCATGTGCTTCGCATTGACCAGCTTTGTCATCTTTTTTACCACCACCTACAAAGCGAACGGAACGATCTTTAACAGCAGAGATTATGACATTGTCATGTCCTTTCCGGTAAAAACCAGCACAGTTGTGGCCAGCCGGATTGTTCCTCTCTATATTCTGGATCTGGGAGCTTCCCTGATGGTTATGATTCCGGCGCTGGTGATGTATATTTACTTCCAAAGCCCTGGTCCGGTATTTTATATTTATTTTCTGATTTCCCTGTTGTTTATCCCCATGATCCCCATTGTACTGGCCATGCTGATCGGCGCTGTGATTGCATTTATAGCATCCAGGTTCCGTTTTAAAAATCTGGTAACCATCGTGCTTTCCATGGCTCTTGTCGTCCTGATTATGGTATTTTCCATGAATGGCAGTCTCTACAATATGAATTTTATCGCGGATATCAGCCAGGCGTTTATGGCGCAGCTCAACCATTTTTATCCGCTGACCAGATTATATGTATCTGGTATCCAGGGAGGGAATTTTATATTCTTCGCATTATTCCTGCTGTGTTCTGTCGGTATTTTAATTGTCTGCTGTATCGTAATCGGCTGGAAGTTTAAATCGATCTGCAGTCTGCTTTCCTCCCACCATACCAGGAAAAACTACCGGCTGACGGAGTTAAAAACCTCCTCCCAGTTCCAGGCGTTATTCCGCAAAGAGAGGAAGCGGTATTTTTCCTCTTCTATTTACGTTATGAATACCGCAATCGGACCGCTTCTGCTTTTGCTGGCCGCGGTGGCCTCCCTCTTTTTCGGGCAGAAGGTAATTGAACAGTTTATGGAGATTCCGGGCGGTTCCGACATATTAACCCGCATGGTTCCGTTTCTCATGTGCTTTTGCTGCGGTATGTGCTGTTCCACCGCATCCTCCCTGTCCCTGGAGGGCAGACAGATATGGATTTTGAAATCCTCTCCGGTTGCCCCGAAGACTATTTATAAAAGTAAGATTGTCTTAAATCTCCTCTTAAATATTCCGGCTATTATAATAAGCGCCGTTTTATTTTACCTGGCTTTTCAGGCATCTCCGGTTGAACTGCTGTCCTACATTCTTATGCCGGCCGCTTTCAGCTGCTTTATGAGTGTTGTCGGCATGCTGCTTAATATTAAGCTGGTTAATTACAACTGGACAAATGAAACACAGGTTGTGAAACAAAGCGCACCCACCATGATTGTGGTATTCGCAAGCATCGGCGCCGCGGGAATCGGTATGGTGCCTGCACTTTATATGACAGCTTCCGGAGTTCTCCTTTTAACCTTCGGTATCGCTGCTTTGTTGTTCCTTTTATCCATAATCTTATATAAAGTTGTGTCCCGCTGTGAACTGCCTGCTTAAGGGCGTGCATTCGTTTCGATTATTCTATCATGGAAGTAGATAAAGCTCCGGCGGCTCGCAGCAAGTACGCCGAGGCGTACTTGAAAAATCTGATCAGGGTGTCAAAAGCATAGCTTTGACACCCTGATTTTTATCTTAATATGATATTGTAAGCCAGATTCGAAACCCAGTGCGGAATAATGGCTCCGTACAGAGAATTCGTTTTCCTGTAGATAAAATTCCATATAATATGAATCACAAATAAATCGATCAGCCAGCCGGCATTATCCGTGAAGATAGCCTGAACCGACATCCCATAAGCTATGATTCGATATGGAAAATGCATGAAGACAAACAGTACGCCTGTCACGCAGACAGAAATCCATTTAATTTTAATTATCCCCTGTATCCTTGTCCCTATATAGCCTCTGAAAATCAATTCTTCGCAAACAGCTACCAGCAGATAATAAACCGCCAGCGACGTTATTTCCCCTGCAGGGATTAAGCGTTTTCCCTGAATCAGATATTGGCCGCAGTTCATCATAAACACAATAACAGCAAGAATGGCGCCCATGATACAGCTTGTCTTCCATTTTCCCCCGCCCAGCCCGACACTGTTGAGCGTTTGCTTATTCCATTTCAGAACTATAACTGCTATCCCAATTAAAGCTGTATTAAATATACATCCGGTCAGCAGGATGTGGTCCCCAACCGCTTTAAATTTCATCTCAAGAAAGGCTAACAAAGAATATGCCAGCAGCATAATTCCCCATAGAATTAATGCCATTGCTCCGTCTTTTTTCGAATACTGTTCTGTATTTTTTCTATATCCCTCATCACTTTTCCATACATTCTTCATTTTTATCCCCACCATCGGCTCTCCATTCTATTCGCCTTTCTCCCTCTGTTTTCCTATTATACATGCTCCCAATTTTGCTGTCAAAGTGCTTCATAACCACATTATTTTCTTTTTTTCATAAACTACTTGACCTGTCGTAGTAATCGTGCTATAGTCTAACTACCACGACAGACGTACTACATCAAATGAAGTAGATACGGATTCGGGAACTGTTGCTTATCCGTACAGATGGAGGTGGTATTTTGATCAGCAGCGATGTGATTCGTGGATATAATGACACCATCATCCTTTGTATCCTTTCTGAGGGCGATTCCTACGGCTACGAAATTTCCAAAGAAATCAAAGAACGTTCCAGGGATAAATATATCATCAAAGAGACTACTCTTTATTCGTCTTTTAACCGGTTGGAGAAAAATGGATATATTGAATCTTATTATGGAAATGAGACGTTCGGAAAGCGCAGAACATATTATCGGATTACTGATGCGGGCCGAGGCTATTATAAGGAAAAATGTGATGAGTGGAAACTGACGAAGGAAGTAATCAGTGTATTTATTAAGGGGGAGTTTTAATGGAAACCATTCGAATTTATGTGGAAAATATGTTTATGCGGCTTCCGCAGACAAAAGAGATGCAGGATCTTAAGGAAGAGATTCTATCCAACATGGAGGATAAGTACAATGAGCTGAAGGCTCAGGGGAAATCTGAAAATGAAGCCATAGGTACTGTGATCTCGGAATTTGGCAATATCGACGAAATCATGCAGGCCTACAACCTGAAGCCGGAAGATAAACAGGATGAGACTGAGATTCCTATTTCTCATGATGAAGTTGTGGGCTATTTGGACACCAAGAAACAGACGGGGATTCTGGTAGGAATCGGAACATTCTGCTGTATTCTGGCTCCGGCACTGTTGATATTTGTGGCCATGATGGGAGAAATCACGCCGGGATTTTCAGAAAGTACCTCTTCCGTTCTGGGCGTATGCTGTCTGCTTCTGCTGGTCGGCGTTGGTGTTGCTCTCTTTATCTATTCGGGAGCCATGTCAGAGCGATATAAATATATTGAAAAGGGCAGTGTTACACTCAGTTATCAGGACAGGGCTTACGTTCAGGAGCTTCTGGACCGCTTTCGCCCCACTTTTACGGTTCTTCTGATCGTTGCTATTCTGGGCTGCATCTTTTCACCGATTCCGCTGCTTATCTCTTCTGTCTTTCTAAATGAGTTTTCGGCGTTCAGTGTATGTATTCTCCTGGTTCTTGTAGCCATTTGCGTTTTTCTCTTTATATTTACCGGAACGCGCAAAGAAGCCTATGAACGCCTGCTGCAGATAAATGAGTATTCGAAGAAAAATAAGGAATCCGAGCGTATCATCAGCGTGGTAGCCTCGATTGTATGGCCTCTCGTGGCCGGCATCTATGTCATCGGCGGTTTTGTCTGGGGCTGGTGGGGACGCGGCTGGATTATCTTTGTTGTCACCGGTATACTCTTCGGCATTTTCAGCAGCATTGTCCACGCAGTAAAGGGAGACTCCGAATAGCTGCCTCTTTGGAACAAAACGGGTAATCTTAGCTGACTTTCTCCTTTTACGTGAGTATGAAAAGGGCGCCGCTCCTGGCTGGAGCAGCGCCCTTTTATCATGGAAGAAGATAAGACTCCCACCTCTATAGGTGGTGAGTAAATAACAAATTCGTCTTGGCGGGAGCCCAGTCTCCTTCCAAGATAAAGCCTCCGGCGGATTGCAGAGCGCACAGATGTATTATGTCATGCAAAGCATGACGTGCGGCTCGCAGCAAGTACGCCGAGGCGTACTTGAAAATATGGTCTTATTACCACGGGAAAATTTTTCTCATCCAGTATCCAAATCCTTCACTCTGGTTTTGGCTGATCGGAACAAAGTTGGAAAAGCCAAACATTCTCGCCATAAATTCCTCACGCGGATGATAAACACCGGGAACTCCAATATAATAGGTCCCATCAGGGTTTTCCTGAAGTATAAGATGACGGTATCCATAATATCCGTGCAGCAAGAAGCTGTTGTTCGCATACTCCCAGAGCTGAATCGGCATTTTTTCAATGTCCTTAGGTTCAATCCGGATTATCCGGCCCTGCTGCTCATCAAAAGGAGCAACAGCAGGATATTCATCGAACATGAAGCGAAAGGGGCACTCCTGCCTTCCTCCTGCCTGCTGGCTCACCATCTGCTCTGCTGCGGGCTCTGCGTCCTGCTTCACAAATTCAATCCTCTCGGCATGTTCCGGCCTCTCCACATCCATCTTCTGTGCATACTCCGGCTCGAAGGGAGTTGCAGGGCTGGTATATCTGGCAGGCCCCATGGGTCTTCCCGGCCGCATGGGTCTCCGGTTATTTCCCCACCATCCCGGCCCAATCGGCGGTCTTCCCGGCCTTGGAGGCGGATTCCCCGGTCCTGGTCCCATCGGCGGCCGTCCCGGCGGTGGCGGAGGCATTCCCGGTCCTGGTCCCATCGGCGGCCGTCCCGGCGGTGGCGGAGGCATTCCCGGTCCTGGTCCCATCGGCGGCCGTCCTGGCGGTGGCGGAGGCATTCCTGGTCCTGGTCCCATCGGCGGCCGTCCCGGTGGCGGAGGCATTCCTGGTCCTGGTCCCATCGGCGGCCGTCCCGGTGGCGGAGGCATTCCTGGTCCTGGTCCCATCGGCGGCCGTCCCGGCGGTGGCGGCGGATTCCCCGGCCCTGGTCCCATCGGCGGCCAGCCTGGTCTTCCCTGCCACATTCTACCTTCCAGTTCATCTGCCTCAGTCATCTGGCTGTAAATCTGTGTTTCCTCCACATCCGCCAGATGCTCCGGGGGATCTTCTGGTTCCGGTCTGCCCGTATTCTCCTGTACGCCCGGCTCTTCCTGAGGAGATTCAGCCACAGGCATTTCCTCCGTTGTTACTTCTTCCGAAACTATCTCGTCAGAAATATCCTCCTCTGTTACTTCTGCCGTGTGTGCTTCCTCCTCAGTCAGTTCATCCGGCTGCTGTATGATCTCTTCTGTCCTGATCTCTTGTGCCGGCTCCGGAATCTGTGCAGAGATAACTTCTGCAGCGGCTACGCCGGCTTCCTCCTCTGTTCTGTTTTCCATTTCCCTGTCTTCCGGCATCTGAACCGGTACAGGTTCGACCAGTTCTTCTAAGTGATCAAACGTAATGTCTGTCTCCTGCCATATTGTCCCCAGGAAATACCGCAGGGAAACAAAAACAAGGAGACCACTTCTTGCTGTGATATCCTTGTCCGTAACAATCTGTACATCGCCGATTCCGTTATCTACCGGCAGTATCCCGACTTTTTCGTATGTATAGCCGTTTTCGCCCGGGCAGATAAAGTAAATCGGAAATGCACTCTTATCATTTGCCGTCACTTTACAGTGCACGGTTATTTTGCTTTGATTATTTCTGCTTTCAACTCTGACAAATCCAATGTTCTCTGTCTTCGCACCATTTTCGTAAGAATACAGATAGGAAACCATTCTTCTGTAATCAGCCACAAAGATCACCTCTGTTTTTGATTATTCTATGTTCCCATCCTTCATATTATGACCTGCTGCTTTCGATTTTCTCCACCGACTTTGTCGCAATCAAATCCACACCGGTTCCCGCAATGTCCTTTAAAACAACATCGCCGGACCTGACAGGGGCATCCACCGACAGATTTTTTATCGCCGCAATGCAGTCAAAAATTTTATTTTTAGGTATGTCCGACCGTGTTTTTACTGAAACCACCGTAAGGTCCCCATTTATAACCGGAACCGTGGTAGTAACAATACGTGTGGGATTGCTGACCTCTTTTCTGGCGTACTCTTCTCCTCTCCTGCAGGTATTGCCTCTGACCGAGATTACCTGGCCGGAGTCATCCAGTTCCACTTCCAGCTCACAGCCCAGAGGGCAATTAATACAAGTTAGATTTTTCACTGCCATGCTCTACGCCTCCTCAATTGTGATGCGGATCTGGTTCAGACCATCCATTTCCAGAATGTCCTTCCGTTTGATGGTAACCTCTTCCATCTCGCCGGGCGCCATAACCGGCCGTCTGCGGTGCAGTACTCTCCTGTCGTCAAAATAAACAGACAGATACTGATTCTGATAGACGTTACCCACCCGGAAGCGCACCGTTACCTTCTCTTCCATCTCATCAGGCCGTATAAAAGCCGGCACGGTATACCGGACTCCCCCTTCCGGGCACAGCTTTATTTCTCTTCCCTGTCCCGGCACCTTCCCGCCCGCATAGTCAGCCGCGCATTTCCCCGCGTGCAGAGCCTCCTCTGTCACATAATCCACCAAATCATGTACATGAAGAACATTTCCGCAGGCAAAAACGCCGGAAATATTTGTTTCCAGATTATCCGATACCACAGGTCCGGAAGTCACCGGCGACGTGGTCACCCCCATTCCGGCAGATAATTCATTCTCCGGTATCAGTCCCACCGACAGCAGCAGCGTGTCGCAGGAAATATATTCTTCTGTGCCGGGAACCGGCTTTCTGTTTTCATCTACCCTGGCCAGGGTCACCCCCTCCAGACGTTTTTTCCCATGAATCGCCGTCACGGTATGGCTCAGCTTCAGGGGAATTCCATAATCATCCAGACACTGAACGATATTCCTCTTTAATCCTCCGGAGTAGGGCATCAGTTCCGCCACTACCTTTACCTTGGCGCCCTCCAGCGTCATCCTCCGCGCCATGATAAGGCCGATATCTCCGGAACCCAGAATCACCACTTCCCTGCCGGGCATGATTCCATCTATATTAACAAAATGCTGCGCCGTTCCCGCAGAATAGATTCCCGCCGGCCGGTATCCCGGAATATTCAAAGCCCCGCGGGGGCGTTCTCTGCATCCCATAGAAAGCACGGCTGCTTTCGTCTGAATCGTAAGCAGCCCCTCCCTGTTCACCGCAGTAATTATTTTATCTCCGTTCTCTCCCTGAGAAATGTCAAGCACCATGGTATTTAAAAGAGACGGTATATTCAGTTCTTCTGCCTGCCGTACAAACCGTTCCGCATACTCCGGCCCGGTCAGTTCCTCTTTAAACATATGGAGTCCGAATCCATTGTGGATGCACTGATTCAGTATTCCGCCCAGACGGCAGTCCCTTTCCAGTATCAGAACATTCTCCGCACCGGCCTGCTTCGCCCCTATAGCTGCGGCCAGCCCGGCGGGTCCTCCGCCGATCGTTACTACATCCTGTCTTATCATGTCTAACCCCCGTCAAATCTTCCGGACTGCTGATCCGGGAATTGTCACTCAGTCGTTCTGCTTATTTTTGTGATATAAAATCTCGGAACCCGGGCCGCTTTTGGTTATTCTGTCATAATCATATCCCAGCTCCCTTTTCAGTATCTCCGTCACCTTAGGCATACAGAAACCGCTCTGGCATCTGCCCATCCCCGCTCTCGTTCGGCGCTTGATTCCGTCCAGGGATCTGGCGCCCAGAGGCCTTCTGATCGCATCAACTATTTCCGCCTCAGTGACCGTCTCACAGCGGCAGATTACCGTTCCATAGGCCGGATTTCTTCTTATAGCTTCCGCTTTTTCTTCCTCGCTCAGCTCCGCAAACGGGATAATTCCCTTTCTGGTTTTCTTATAGTTCTCTTTCTTCTCCGCCTTTAGTTTACCGGCTACCAGGCCGGCTATATATACACCAATTGCCGGTGAAGCCGACAGACCGGGCGACTCGATTCCGGCTGCGTCAAAAAATCCCGGAACATCTTCCGCCTCACCCACAATAAAGTCCTCCGTGGTACGGTTATGGGCACGCAAACCGGCAAAGGATGTGATGACACTGCGCGCCGGAATCCGTTCCGCCGTCAGCGAAGCCTTTGTCAATATTTCCTCCAGGCCTTTCGCCGTTGTATTATTTTCTTCTTTATCGGGCATATCGTTGGCATTTGGCCCCACCATCAGGTTTCCGTGAACGGTAGGGGTCACCAGCACTCCCTTTCCCATCTCAGAGGGAAGCTGGAATATTGTGTGATCCACAAAGCCTCCGGTCACCTTATCAAATAAGCAGTACTCGCCCTTGCGCGCCACAATGCTAAAACTGTTTTCACATACCATGCTGTGAATCTGGTCGGCATAAACTCCGGCTGCATTCACAACCGTCCGGGTCTTATAGCTGCCCGTGGCTGTATGTACCGCAAAATAACCTTCTTTTTTCTCAATACCTGTCACAGATTCCTGAAACATAAATTCCGCACCATTTTCCGCCGCATTTTCACCCAGTGCTATGGTCAGGCCGAAGGGACAGATAATAGCACCGGAAGGGACGTACAGCGCCGCCACAATTGTCTCCGACAGATTTGGCTCCATCTTCCGGATTTCCTCACGCTCGATAATCCGGAGATCCTCAACGCCATTTTGTACTCCCTGTTCCATCAATTCTTCCAGTTTCCCTCTGTCCTCTTCATGAAAGCAGACAACAAGGGAGCCGTTTCTTCTATAGGGAACATCCAGATCCTTTGCCAGCTGTTCCATCATTCGGCTGCCCTCTATATTAAATCTAGCTTTATCAGACCCGGGCAAAGCATCATATCCGCCATGTACAATTCCGCTGTTTGCCTTGGACGTACCGCAGCAGACATCCTCTTCCTTCTCCAGCACCCCAATATGAAGCTGATAGGCAGACAATTCTCTGGCAATTGCACATCCGATGACCCCTGCACCGATTACCAAAACATCAAACATGAATCCCTCTCCTTTACCCATAGATACAAATAAAAGGACTATCAAAAACTTTATGCAGACATAAGTTTAGATAGTCCTCCTATCCGCATGATTTCCCTAATCTGAAGTTTATCACACCAGCCCTCAGGAAACAAGAAACACACGGTCTGTAACAAATTATTTATTTCATGATTACAGTATTCTACAGATCGTATGACACCGCGATTCACGTAAAGATATCCTCAGGATGCCTTATCCGCACTGTCCTATCTGAATGCCTCTTGGGCGGACGGCTGTGGAAAATACTATCTGTGTCTGTGTGCTTCCAAAATGCTGAAGCTGACCGATAAATGCATCCAGCTCCTGGGTACTTGAAAATGCCACCTTGATCAGCATGCAATACATTCCCGTCACGCAATCGCACTCCAGAACATTAGGGCAGGAACGGATAAAGGAATAAAATGTTTCCTTCTGCTTCGGCGTCATTTCCAGGTTAATAAACGCCGTGATCGGATATCCCAGCTTCTGCGGATCAACCTGAGCCTGATATCCCACAATCAGGCCGGCCCGCTCCAGACGTTCAATTCTGGATGAAACGGCCGGAGAAGATAAGAAGACTTGTTCTGCCAGCTGTTTTAAAGAGTATCTGGCGTTATCCTGCAGCAAACCAATTAATTTTCTGTCAATATCATCCATACTTATCTCTCCTATCCCCGGGCATAACCCGGCTAAAATAAAAAAGAGGGCACATGGCCTATTCACCATGTGCCCCATTGCACTATATTTTCTGGCTATTAATATAACATTAGTTTTTAAATTCTGCAAGCTAAAATATTATTAAATTTAGTATTACAGTTTATTTTTATAAAGTTTACGGTCACTCCACTTGATGAATCAATGCTTTCAGTATGCTCCTTCCCTCTTTTTCCGCTGTCAGAAAATGCTCCCTCTCGCTGATATCCTCCAGGTAATGGGCATCCGAATCGTGGACAACACAGCAGCTCCCAAGATAAGGGTTCTTAAGGAGTATTTCCTTCGTTTTTCCGGCATCTTTTATTTCCACACACCGAAACCGGCTGTCCGGAGGAACAAAGCCTAGATTGGAAAGCAGGCTGTTGGCATTCTTATCTACGTGGGCCGGTATCATAATTCCGTCATAGGAATGTACCAGATCATAGACATCGTCGAAGGCAATATTCGTCGCATTAATCAGAAGATTCGGTTCTGTGCCGATCCGTTCATCTTTTTCATTATAAATGTCCTGTCTGCCGAAAATCTCCTCGTTATTGGGAAATGCCTGAAGCTGTTCATATACGTAAGAATCGAACTCCATAGCCGCCTTTAATTCAGGAAAAAGGCAGACAACATGAACCTCCTCCACCGTATTTAATTCCATTCCCGGAATAACCAGTATATCGTACTGTTTGGCATTTTCAATTACGGCCGGGCAGTTCCGGCAGGTATTATGGTCTGTCAGTGCAATAACATCCAATCCCTTTAAAGCCGACATTCCCGCTATATTTGCCGGAGTCATATCCTCGCTTCCGCAGGGTGACAGGCAGGAATGCATGTGCAGGTCATAGGCCAGCTCAGCCATACAGCAGCCTTTCTATTTCCAGCGCCGCCTCGAAGATCGGTTTGTCCGTACAAAATACCGGAATCTCCTGTGCCGCGGCCTTTTCCACCGCAGCTTCATCCATTTGTACTCCTTCCGCAAGGACGATACAGGCCGCTTCCGTCAAGGAGGCAACCGCCAGGGTATTTATATTTCCCATAATCGTTACCCACGCACATCCGGCAGGTGCTTTACTCATTGCCACACTGAGCAGGTCACAGCAAAATGGTTTTGTAATCTCCGCCGATTCATTTCCCTTTTCCTGCACCGTCTCAAAAATCTGTTTTTCCTTCAGCTCATTTACTGTCATATCTTCTCCTTCTGTCTTAGCAGCCCTATTCCGGTTTGTAATCGTGATCCAGGAAAGAAATATCCTCGGACAGCTTATGTATATACTCGCGCAGAATATGAATACAGTCTCTTTCATGGGCCACTCCCCGGACTATATCCTCAGCAAGAGCCCTGCATGTGGGCGCCCCGCAGGAACCGCAGTCCAGCCCCGGGAATTTGGCGCAAAGCCGGTCCACCTCTGCCATTCTCTCAATGCTTTCTTTCATATTAGACCCTAATTTAAATACCGGTTCATACTGGATCTTGTCGGTCCAGAAACCATTAATTCCATCCTCATCGTCCATATAATTGCAGGCCACCGGCAGATATTTTCTCAGCCGTTTTAATTTCACCTTAGCCACGTAAGGATTCTCCACCGTCAGCACACCGCCGACGCAGCCGCCGTTGCATGCATTCAGTTCAATAAATTCCAGATTGGCGAATTTCTGATCTTCCAGATCTTCCAGCACCCGTATGACATTCTCAATACCGTCCGCAGCCAGATAGCTGTCGGTCAGCAGACCGCCGGCCTCTCCGCCGCTGCTTCCCCAGCCGATTCCTATTTTACCGGCAATGGCCAGTTCCTCCACATTATCCGCTACCTTTTTCATGCTGGGCAGAAGCTTCGGATAGACATCCTTGATCGCCAGCACCCCATCCACCTCACTGTGGTCAATGCCCAGCGGGCTCTTCGTATGGGTTACCTTGGCCGGACAGGGAGAAATAAACAAAATCCCGATTTTGTCCGGAGAAAGTCCTGTATCCTCCGCGGCCTTCTTGCGGGCCAGAGAAGCCGCCAGGTCAATCGGCGCCTCGATAGGGATTAAATGCTCAATCAAATTAGGAAAGCGTACCCGGATCAAGCGCACGATCGAAGGACATGCCGTGCTGATCAGAGGCCACTGATCCTTATGGGTGCGGACATAATCCCTGGACATCTCAGAAACAAGTTCCGCCGCCCCGCTCACCTCAAATACGTCATCAAACCCCATATCCTTTAACCCGGACAAAACAACATTCACATCCTCCAGATTGTTAAACTGACCATAAAGGGAAGGAGCTGGCAGTGCTACCGTATATTCAAACTGATCCATAATACTGAGAGGATCATAAATCGCATGCTTCGCATGGTGCGGACAAATCCGAATGCACTCCCCGCAGTCAATGCAGAATTCCTTCGTAATCACTGCCTTGCCGTTCCTCACCCGGATCGCCTGGGTAGGACAGCGCTTAATGCAGTTGATACAACCCTTACAAAGGCTCTCATCCAGACGCACGGAATTAAAAAACTTATCCATTCGAAGAAGCCCCCTTTCCACTTTTTAATGAATAGTAAAGAATGAAGGATGAAAAACGAAAAACTTCATTGTCATTCTCATCGTTCTTCACTATTCATTTTTCATTCTTCATTACTCTTTCTCACCGTTCTTCACTATTCACTTTTCATTCTTCATTACTCTTTCTCACCGTTCTTCACTATTCACTTTTCATTCCTCATTACTCTTTCTCACCGTTCTTCACTATTCACTTTTCATTCTTCATTACTCTTTCTCACCGTTCTTCACTATTCATTTTTCATTCTTCATTATATATAAACTTTCATCGTAACCGTTGTTCCCGTCCCGATCACGGTGTCAATCTTCATATCATCCGAATATTTTTTCATGTTTGGCAGGCCCATCCCAGCCCCGAATCCCAGAGAACGGATGTTATCAGGTGCTGTGGAATATCCCTCCTGCATTGCCTTTCCGACATCTTCAATTCCAGGACCAACATCCTTTAAAATCATGATAATTTCATCCGGACGAATCTCCACGTCAATATCCCCGCCGTTCGCATGAATGACCATGTTGATTTCTCCTTCATACATGGCAATGGCCACCTTCCTCACAGCATCGGGGTCCACGTCCATCTGCTTGAGTTTTTTCTTTACATCACTGGAGGCCTCCCCTGCCCGGGTAAAATCTTCGCCCGATACCTCATAGTGAAGTTTAATTGCATCAGCCAATACGAGTACCTCCCCGCAGTCCTTTTTCATACAGCATACCGCAGGCTGTAAACATCCTGTGCTGTGTTGTCATCAGGGCTATGCCCCCATCCTTTGCCAGGTCAACCATCCCGTCATCCGG
The DNA here is from genome assembly GCF_032380675.1 of Anaerolentibacter hominis. Classification (NCBI taxonomy): domain Bacteria; kingdom Bacillati; phylum Bacillota; class Clostridia; order Lachnospirales; family Lachnospiraceae; genus Anaerolentibacter; species Anaerolentibacter hominis. Next base: position 122,642 of record NZ_JAWDIX010000001.1, on the reverse strand, counting down.
GTTCTTTCCTCTTACAAATACAATACAGACGATATCCATCATCTCTGCCGTTCGTATTACCTGTGGATTGCACAGACCGCTTAGCAGCACGGACTGGTCCTTTACATAGGCCAGTACATCGCTCATCATGTCGGACCCGCAGGCCGTATGTACTTCCTTATTTAAATACTCCTCTCCGCAAATCAGGCTGGCACCCAGTATCTCTTTTATATCTCCAACAGTCATATAATCCGCCTCCTTTATATATAGGAGTCCCAGCCGGTGATCCGGAGAGACTCTGTTTGCTCGCTATGCTATTTATGAACCCGTCCCAAGTGAAATAAGCCATGTTAAAGCTCGCATCTGCTCGCTTTGCAGCTTCGCCATGTAAAAATACAAACTCTGCTCTCTGTTTCCGCGCCATGTTAAAGCTCGCATCTGCTCCGCTGCTGCTCGCTTTGCGGCTTCGCCGCTTAAGAATACAAACCTGCAACTGTCCCTGAGGAGCGAGCTCCTCGTCCAGTTACAGCTTTGTATTCTTACATGGCGCGTTCGTAACATTTCCACTAAATTGTGTGCATTTTTTATTACTTCTTAGTATAACATTGCTATTTTTGTTTTTCAATTAGAATTGTATTCTGACGGCCTTGTAGATTATTTTGTATTTTTTGAGGTAATTAATGTTAAATATTTAACATTGTAGATTTTTGGCTGTTCCTATGCTATAATCTTATATCATTGACATAATTTTAACATATGGGATGTACAAAGCCTTGTGGTTTTTACCGCGGCTTGGATCAATAAGCACCTCGGAATTAATGCTGAGATGTCTTGTTTTGTTGTTTGTACACAGGCTTTATGTAAGCTGTTACCTTTCTTTGCCCAAGGGCTGTTGCCAGCAGGCAGGGAGGGCTTATGTCTAACACAGGGGGTCTTCCTGGTAAGATCCCGGAATTGAGGAGGTTTAAAATGGATTCTAAGAAACAATCTTTGCCTTTTCAGGGAACGAAGGAGCAGGAAACCGCTCTTCGTGCAATGATTGCCGAGCATAAAGACGATAAAGGTTCTTTAATGCCGATCCTTCAGAAGGCGCAGGAAATTTACGGTTATCTTCCGATTGAAGTTCAAACCATGATTTCCGATGAACTGAATGTTCCGCTTGAAAAAATTTACGGTGTTGCTACTTTCTATTCCCAGTTTTCGTTAAATCCGAAAGGGGAAAACACAATTTCAGTCTGTCTTGGTACCGCATGTTATGTTAAGGGTTCCGGCGATCTCTTCAACAAGCTTTCCGAAAAGCTGGGAATTGCCAGCGGTGAATGTACACCGGACGGCAAGTTTTCTCTGGATGCCTGCCGTTGTGTAGGTGCCTGCGGCCTGGCGCCTGTCTTGATGATCAATGATGAGGTTTACGGCCGGCTTACGGTAGACGATCTCGACGATATTCTGGCAAAATATTAAGCCTATGATGACGGAAATCTCTCTGAATATTCTGGATGTAGCGGAGAATTCGGTGCGGGCACAGGCAGATCTTGTGGAAATCATCGTTGCGGTGGACACGTCAGAGGACACATTAACAGTGACCATACGGGACAATGGATGCGGGATGACGAAGGAACAGATACAGAAAGTCATGGACCCGTTCTTCACCACCCGGACTACCAGGAAAGTAGGTCTTGGAGTGCCGTTTTTCAAGCAGGCTGCCGAAAGCACCGGCGGAAGCTTTTCCATTGAATCCGTATTAAATGCGGGGACTGTGGTGATCGCTTCTTTTACCCTGTCTCATATTGACAGGATGCCTCTTGGAGATATGACCGGCACGATCCATATGATGGTGACTATGCATCCGGAAATTGATTTTGTCTATACCTACCGGTTTGACGACAGAAGCTTCACGCTGGACACCAGGGAGTTTCGTGAGATTCTGGGGGAAGATATTTCCTTTTCTTCTCCGGATGTTTCCGCATACATAAAAGAATTTTTATCAGAAAATAAACTGGAAGTTGATCAGGGCGTCAACGTTTGAGTATAAGGAGGTAAACCCTATGAAGAGTCTTGAGGAACTTAAGGCTATACGTGAAAGAATGCAGGCACAGGTTAATATGCGTTCCGAAGATAATGAGGCCAAAACCAGAGTTGTTGTAGGTATGGCTACCTGTGGTATTGCCAGCGGGGCAAGACCGGTTCTGACCGCACTGGCAGATGCCGTTGCCGAGAAGAAGCTGGATAATGTTGTTGTAACCCAGACGGGCTGCATCGGACTTTGTCAGTATGAACCGATTGTCGAGGTTATGGAGCCCGGCAAAGAAAAAGTTACTTATATTAAAATGACTCCGGAGAAAGCACAGGAAGTGGTGGAACAGCACCTGATCCGCGGTCAGATTGTCAATAAATATACCATTAATTCTGCAAATCTCGAATCCTAAGGAGGACAAAAACATATGTATCGTTCACACGTTTTGGTTTGCGGTGGAACCGGATGTACTTCCTCAGGAAGTCTGGAAATCATGAAGACACTGCAGGAAGAAATTGATAAACAGGGTCTGACCAACGAAGTGGCTGTTGTTCAGACAGGATGTCATGGCCTCTGCGCTCTGGGTCCCATCATGATTGTTTATCCGGAAGCTGCCTTTTATTCTATGGTTAAAACGGAAGATATCCCGGAAATTGTAGAAGAACATTTATTGAAGGGTAGAATTGTTACTCGTCTGTTATACAATGAGACTGTTGAAGAAGACGGAATTAAATCCTTAAATGAAACTGCCTTCTATAAAAAACAGCACAGAATCGCACTTCGCAACTGTGGTGTCATCAATCCGGAAGTGATTGACGAGTACATAGGAACCGGCGGCTATGAGGCTCTTGGCAAGGTTCTGACAACTATGACTCCCGACGAAGTGATCCAGCTTATTCTGGACAGTGGCTTGAGAGGCCGCGGCGGCGCAGGTTTCCCGACCGGTTTAAAGTGGAAATTTGCCAGCGGCAACAGAGGACAGGTTCAGAAATATGTCTGCTGTAACGCCGATGAAGGTGATCCGGGCGCATTCATGGACCGTTCCGTTCTGGAAGGCGATCCGCATGTAGTCCTGGAGGCCATGACCATCGCTGGTTATGCAATTGGTGCTACACAGGGTTATATCTATGTACGTGCAGAGTATCCGATCGCTGTACAGCGTCTGAAAATCGCGATTGAACAGGCCAGAGAGTATGGTCTTCTGGGCCAGAATATATTTGGAACTGATTTCTGTTTTGATATTGATCTGCGTCTGGGTGCCGGCGCGTTCGTATGCGGTGAGGAAACAGCACTTATGACTTCCATTGAAGGAAACCGCGGTGAGCCTCGTCCCCGTCCGCCATTCCCGGCAGTTAAGGGCCTGTTCCAGCGTCCGACCATCTTAAATAATGTTGAGACCTACGCCAACATTCCTCAGATTATTCTGAACGGCGCTGAGTGGTTCTCCAGCATGGGAACCGAGAAGTCCAAAGGAACCAAGGTATTTGCTCTCGGCGGCAAGATCAACAACACTGGTCTTGTGGAAATCCCGATGGGTACAACCCTCCGCGAAGTAGTCGATGAAATCGGCGGCGGTATCCCTAACGGCAAGAAATTTAAAGCAGCTCAGACAGGCGGTCCGTCCGGCGGATGTATCCCTGCGGAGCATTTTGATATTCCGATTGATTACGACAACCTGATTTCCATCGGTTCCATGATGGGTTCCGGCGGTCTGATCGTTATGGATGAAGATAACTGTATGGTTGACATCGCGAAATTCTTCCTGGAATTCACCGTTGATGAATCCTGCGGTAAATGTACTCCCTGCCGTATCGGTACAAAGCGTCTCTATGAGATGTTAGACAAGATTACCAAGGGCCAGGGTACTCTGGAAGATCTGGATAAGATGGAAGAGCTCTGCTACTATATCAAGGAGAACGCACTCTGCGGTCTGGGCCAGACAGCTCCGAACCCGGTACTCTCCACACTCCGTTATTTCAGAGACGAATATGTTGCTCATGTTGTAGATAAGAAGTGTCCGGCCGGTGTTTGTAAACATCTGCTGTCCTTCACCATCGATGCTGATAAATGTAAGGGCTGTACACTATGTGCAAGAGTCTGTCCGAACGGTGCTATTGAAGGTACTGTGAAACAGCCGCATTTCATCCATCAGGAGAAATGTGTCAAGTGCGGCGCTTGTATGGAAAAATGTAGATTCGGTGCTATAACAAAAGCCTAGGAGGTAAAGTATGGAAAACGTAAATATCAAAATAAATGGTATCGATGTATCCGCGCCTGCCGGTTCTACTATTCTCCAGGCCGCCAAGATGGCTCACATCGATATCCCCACTTTATGTTATCTGAAGGATATCAATGAAATCGGCGCTTGCCGTATGTGTGTTGTTGAAGTTAAAGGTGCCAGAACTCTGGTAGCTTCCTGTGTATACCCGATCAACGACGGGATGGAAGTATGGACCAACACACCAAAGGTATTAAACTCCAGAAGAAAAACTCTGGAACTGATCCTTTCCAATCATAAAAAAGAATGTCTCTCCTGTGTGAGAAGCGGCAACTGTGAACTGCAGAAACTTTGCCGGGATTTAAAAGTAGAAGATTCTGCTTTCTATCAGGGCGAAAATGTAGAGTATCCTCTGGATACCTCCGCTGTTCATATGGTACGTGACAACAATAAATGTATCCTCTGCAGACGTTGTGTGGCTGCCTGTGCCAATGTACAGGGCATCGGAGTTATCGGCCCCAATGAGCGTGGATTTAATACCCATATCGCAAGTGCTTTCGAGATGGGGCTTGGCGAGACCAGCTGTGTATCCTGCGGTCAGTGTATCGCTGTCTGTCCGGTAGGCGCTATCTATGAGAAGGACGCAACCAGCGAAGTATTCGAAGCGATTGCAGATCCTGCGAAACATGTTCTGGTTCAGACCGCTCCTGCTGTACGTGCAGGCCTGGGCGAAGAATTCGGTTATCCGATCGGTACCAACGTAGAGGGCCAGATGGCTGCTGCGCTGCGCCGTATGGGCTTTGACGGCGTATTTGATACCGACTGGGCTGCCGACCTTACAATTCTGGAAGAGGCGCATGAATTTATCGAGAGAGTACAAAACGGCGGTGTTCTGCCGATGATTACCTCCTGTTCACCAGGATGGATCAAATATTGTGAGCATTATTTCCCGGATATGACAGAGAACTTATCTTCCTGTAAATCTCCGCATCAGATGTTCGGTGCAATGGCGAAAACCTACTATGCACAGAAGATGGGCTGGGATGCGAAGGATATTGTCATGGTAAGTATCATGCCTTGTACAGCTAAGAAATTTGAGATCGGCCGTGACGATGAGGATGCGGCAGGGGTTCCCGATGTGGATTATTCCCTGACCACCAGAGAGCTGGCCAATATGATCCGCCGTGCAGGTCTTGACTTTACTTCCCTTCCGGAAGAAAAATTCGATGATCCGATGGGCGAATCTACAGGTGCCGCTGTGATCTTCGGTGCTACCGGCGGTGTTATGGAAGCGGCATTAAGAACAGCGGTGGAAACCCTGACCGGCGAATCTCTCCCTGATCCGGAGTTCCATGAGGTCAGAGGCGTGGCAGGCGTGAAGGAAGCTACTTATCATGTTGCCGGCATGGATGTAAACGTAGCCGTTGCATCCGGTCTTAAAAACGCCAGAGAGGTGCTTGAGAAGGTGAAATCCGGTGAAGCCAATTATCACTTTATTGAGATCATGGGTTGTCCTGGCGGCTGTGTAAACGGCGGCGGTCAGCCTCAGGTTCCGGCAAGTGTCCGCAACTTCAATGATATCCGTGCCCTTCGTGCAAAAGCTCTGTATGATGCTGATGCCAGCATGCCGGTACGTAAATCTCATGAGAATGAAAGCCTGAAGAAATTATATGCAGAATTCCTGGGCGAGCCCGGAAGTCATAAAGCACATGAACTTCTTCATACGTCCTATGTAAAACGTTCCGTAAATAAATACGAATAGAACATTGAGAAGGCGTCCGGATTAATCCGGACGCCTTTTATTTTAAGCAAAGTTACTTTTAATCTTCCATCTCTATGATTTCCGTATTCTCTTTCAGCTTTTTAATCTGCCTGGATACCCACAGCAGACTTATCAGGCTCAAGACACCATCTACAGCCAGCGCAACGCCCACAAACATCATCGCCATCTTGGCGGCTTCAAAAGGATTTACAATAATAATGATGCCGAGCACCGTAGTCAGCACTGCGAAAATTACTACAACCCACCAGTTATCGTAGTGAAACCGTTTTAAGTCCAGTGCATTCTGCAGTTTAATCATACTGCTTACGATAATGAAGATTCCCAGCACTACCGGCAGGATGGAGGCGATAAAATCCGGCTTGATCAAAATGAAAATACCTGCTGCCACAGCCAGCACCCCGATCACCAGATCATACCGAAATGCAGACACAAAACTATCCTTCACAAAATAACCGATCAGACGCACGATGCCAAACACAATGGTGATCACGCCAAAGCTGTAGCAGATCGTCATCAGAGACATCTCAGGCCAGATCAGAAGTACAAGTCCAAACAGCATATAAAGAACCGCGACGACCACATAATTTTTCTTAAACGTTTTCAGAATCTCCAATTTCTTCCCTTCTTTCCTTTGTTTTCCAACTATAGACTATTTTATCACATTTTCCGCCAAATCAATAGCTAAGTCTCTCAAACTCTTCTATTTCCTTGCAGCGATTGGCTGTATGGTTTATGATAATGTTAGTCTTATCCCGTTCTAAAAGGAGAAATTCATTATGCTTGGACATTTTGGCTTTTCATATGTGGGACTGATCTATCTGCTGATGCTGTTTCTTCCCAATATGCTTTGGAGCCGCAGAAAGCCGGAGGGCTATACGTCCAAAGGTGAAAACCGGATACTGGGAATCTTAGAACAGACCGGGCAGGTTCTGACCACCTGCTGCGCCCTTATCTTTTCCGACTTTAACATAAACCCGTCCGCGGGCTGGCGCAATGTATGGCTCTTTATATCGTTTTTGATAATGCTGCTATATGAATATTGCTGGGTACGGTACTTCCGTCAGCCCACTATGGCTAATTTCTACCGGCGGATGGCGGGCATCCCGGTTCCTCTTGCCTTGCTCCCCATTGCAGCATTCCTTCTGCTGGGAATCTACGGCAACGTAATCTGGATGTTAATCAGTACTCTGATTCTGGGTATAGGCCACATCGGAATCCATATGAATCATGCCAAAGAGACAGGTGTGCTCTGATTTTACAACAGAATAATAGGCTGAAAGAAATCTTCCAGCCTATCATCTCTCAATTGTTTCTGGATCATCCAAATTCATGCCCCGGAATATTATTGTTTACAAAGGTCTTACCCTTCAGAAAATCAATCCCGGTCACTTCCAAATCTGTCACATCCGGATAGGCATTATGGTTATCCGGGAAGGTAAACGTAATGGTTTTATCTCCGCTTTCACATACTGCCTTAGTCCCATCCTCGCTCATAACGGCAGTATTCTTATCTAATACCTTCTCCTCTTTATCGGTGGCTTCGTAATACTTATAGACGATAAAGTCAAACGAAGTATCTGTCACATTTGCAATGCTGATCTGATAAAAATACTCCGGCGGCTCTTCCTCCCCGCTTGCATATCGATAGACATCGTCGTCAAAATAAATACCTTCATATAGTTTTGCTCTTTCTACCGGTTCCTTAGACGGCTGGTCGGAATCTCCTCCTGTACTTCGCACCGCTTCAAAGAAAGCACCGTCCATGCTGACAATCAAGGTATCCTGATCTTTTACATAAAAATCAGAACCGAAAAAATCTGCTCCTGCCGACACATGTACGACCTCCGATTCATTCAGGCCCAGATCTTTAAAGGTCAGCTGATTCTTGTAGTCATTTGAAAAATCTTCCCCCGCAACAGTAGTTTCTGTATAAACGGGATCACTGTGGCTTTGGTCTCCCCAGGAAAACTGTCCTTTATCATAGGTCAGAATAGTACCGATATACTTTGCTTCATCTCCGGCAGCAAAGGTTGATACCGGTGCGGTACGAACCAGCTGTGTTACCTTAAATGTTCCGTAGTACCCTTTCTCCGAATCCTCTCCGGAAGGTTTCGAATCTTCGTCATCCTGTCCGGATGACGTGTCTGGAAGCTTCGGTTCCTCCTGTTTGGGATCGTCCTTCGGCTCATCAATCTGCTTGCTGCACGCTGTTGTAAAAATCAGCAGTGCGGCTGCCATCAGAAAAGCTAATCTCTTTATTTTCATTGTTCTTCCTCCTATCTCTCATTCATAGGTATTCGCATCGGCAACGATCGAATACACGCTGTCAATACTATATTTTTATCATATCACAGGCTCAATAAAGATGCATCCAAGTTCAGTATATCTTAATATTTGTTAAAATTCCTGCAATAATACGTTATTTTGTCCCAATTCCAGCTTAAAGAATTTGCAACAACTAAGGAACCTTAAGACAATTTTCATAAATATGGTGCTTAAATTGACAAATAATATGGTAGAATATCCTTTGTACAGGCAGTCACAAAGGCCTGGATAATTATGGAGGTTCTGTTATGAAAGCTCGCAGGCAGTTTATTATTTCAGGTTTGCTGTTCTTATTATTTTTGATTTTTACCTTTCTGGTTATGAAAGTGGATGTTGCATCGGTGGGCCCTCAGAGTTCGTCTGTAGGTCTGGCATCTATGAACCAGTTTATGCACGAGAAAATAGGGGTTCATCTTATCTGGGACAAGATTACGGACTGGGTTAGCGTGATTGCACTGCTGGAGGCAGTTGGATTCGGAGCCTTTGGTCTCATGCAATTAATAAAGCGAAAAAGCTTTGCGAAAGTAGATACGGATATTTTACTGTTGGGCGCCTCTTACGCCGCAGCTGCCGCTATCTATGTTTTTTTCGAAATTTTTATTGTAAATTATCGCCCTATTCTCATGGAAGGCCAATTGGAAGCGTCCTATCCTTCCTCACATACCTTCATTGTACTATGTATTTTAGGCACCGCGATGATACAGTTCCATAGAAGAATAAAACAACCCGGATTAAGAGTTTTGATGCAGATTCTATCGGTTGTGCTGCTTACAGTAACGGTAGTCGGAAGGCTGATTTCGGGCGTGCATTGGGCTACTGATATTGCCGCTGGAATTCTACTCTCAGCTGCCCTGGTTATGTTATACTCTGCCGCTATTGAGGCTGTGAAACAGAAAAAGCTAAACTAATTATGCAAATAATAAAAACAGGCGTGCGCAGTATTTATATAATGCGCACGCCTGCTTTTTTCGGTCACTAACATTCTTCTATCTCTCATCCTTTCATTCTGATTCTTTTTCCTGTACAATCTTCATGCTTAAGCCATGTCTTTCTACCTTCACACTATATTTCAGTTCATAAGAGGGAATTCCTTTCAAAATAGCATTTTGAATTCCGCTTATTTCATTCGCTATATCTTCCTCCTGCGCGTACCATCCCAGAAATGTTGTAGGCTCTCCCCAATAAGAGGAAGCCTCACTGCTCACGCCAAATAAGGCATATTTCGGTGAATCTTTTCTTCCCTTCATTTTTTGAGAAGAAACCACTTTATAGCAGTTTACAATCACATTTTCATTGGGCGATGTAATAATAAGTTTACCTGTTATTTCGGGATTCTCTCTGCTGGTCTCTTTGGCAATTTCAGCCGCCATCAGTCCATCCAGAGATATATTCAAACGATTGGACAGTACCAACAGTTTCTCAACCTCCGGATATCCTATACCCTGTTCCCACTTGGATACTGCCTGGCGGCTCACGTCCAGAAGCTCAGCCAGATCCTCCTGGGACAGGCCTTTATCCCTTCTGATCTGTTTTAAGTTATCCGCAAAACTCATATGCATATCCCCTTTCTGTTTTCTTTTATATTATTGCACATTCTCGTATATATCTACCAACACAGGGTTGCAATCGTGCAACTTCAAGTTGCATCTAACTGATCAACCGCTGCTTATAACTTATCCTGTCTCTATCGCAGACTCAACTTCATTTTATAAAATGGGAATATTAACCTCTTATGTTTTGTGATCCTGTCACAGTATCTCATTGCGTTTCAGGTTATACTGAGCAGGCAAAATACATGAAACAGAAACGAGGTTGATTTTATGAAATGGTTTAGAAAACAAAAATGGATGGGTGCGGCTGCGCTGCTGGGCCTGACATTTTTTCTCGCTGTTCTGCTGGTAAAACCTGTAGGCGTATCCACACAGTTTTCGGTACTCAGCGGTATGATACACAGTACGGTTGACCCCTCGGTTATTGCCGAGGATGCTCAAAGGGAGTCGGGTTACAAAAGCACGAATGCCTACTATGACAAAAGTGAGGGGAAGCTGGCGGCAAATATAAAGAACCCAATGAATTACGACTTTATCTTTGTGCTGGCAATTCCGCTTGGTGCTTATGCCGCACATTTGCTGCGCAAAAAGAAAAACGGCAGCCAAATAACTGAAAATCAGCAATGCCCCATTGTCCGTAAAAGTATCTGGAGGCGGTATCTGCCGCCATTTATCGGCGGTTTCATCCTGCTGTATGGGGCGAGAATGGCTGACGGCTGTACCAGCGGTCATATGATGAGCGGTATGATGCAGGGCAGCGTCAGCGGCTATTTATTTGCCGCCGCTGTCTTTGCAGCGGCGATACCGACGGCTATTCTGGTTCACAGAAAGCAATCATAGGAGGATATAAGGAGGTAAATATGAATATTATACTGGCAATTATATTAGGCAGTCTGTTTGGCTTTGCTCTCTATCTTACAGGGGCATCCCATCCTGTAAAGCTTGTGTCTATGTTAAGGCTGCGGGATCTTTCACTTATGAAAATTATTCTCTTTGCTATTGGACTGTCCAGCGTTCTGCTCTTTGCTGCAAATGCACTGGGGATCTTTGATCTCTCCCATCTAAGCATTAAGACAGCGAACCTGGGTGTGCTTGCAGGCGGGCTGATATTCGGAGTCGGCTTCGGCTGGATCGGCTCCTGCCCCGGCACCTGTGTAGCCGCTTCCGGCGGCGGTGGTATCCGCAAGGCACTTATCACTGTGCTGGGTGGTCTGGCGGGGGCGTTCACCTTCAGCATAACTTACGGCTTTTGGAAGTCACTTGGTCTCTTTGGGACAATGGATCTCGGAAAGATGACGCTATTCACTCTGTCGGAAAAATACCCTGCGCTTCTTGGTCTCGGTTTCAGCGGACTGCTGATTACCGGTGTGCTCTTTATGACTCTTGCAGTGCTCCTGCCTGCAAATGCAAGGAAGGCAAAACAGTAACAGCCTTAGGCAGTTACTTGAGAAAGAAGCGCCAGGCTGATCGGGCAGCCTGGCGCTTCCTATTATATATTCTTATGAAAGGGCGTCAGACATTGACCCGATACCCTTTCATCATTCAATTATTTCTCGTCAAACATCCAGTCTACGATGATCGGCAGATATTTTCTCCATATCGCCCAGTCATGACCGCCCGGAAGTTCCTCATAGTGAACCGGAATCCCCAGTTTTTCACAGGTGTGCTTAAAGTCCATGTTCTGGTCATACAGGAAGTCCTCGGTGCCTACCACCTGGAACATCCTGGGCAGATCAACTCCCTCATTCTTCGCTTTCTCAAGCATATGTATGATATCATACTGACTTCCCTTATAGTTTTCTATAGATCCCCAGATATCATTCACCGGAATCCTCTGCTCCAGATCCGTGATCTGCCTTGCCATATTCAGAGCGCCTGACATGCTGGCAACTGCCTGAAAACGCTCCGGATGATTCAGAGAAATCATCATAGTTCCATAGCCGCCCATAGAAAGGCCGGCCATAAAGTTGTCCTCTTTCCTGTCGGAGAGAGGGAAGTTCCTGCGCATTGCCTGCGGCAGTTCTTCTGTCATAAAAGTATACCAGTTGGGGCCGTGTACCATATCGCAGTAAAAACTGTTCCCCACCTCAGGCATAACGACGGCAAATCCCTTCTCATCCGCAATTTTTTCAATGTTCGTACGTCTGATCCAGCAGGTAGAATCGTCATATGCCCCGTGAAGCAGGTACAGTGTCTTAAATTTCGTATCAAACGGATAGAGCGGCATCAGCTCACCGAACCGGTGGGTATCAAAAACTTCCGGAAGCAGCACATTCACATGGACTCTGGTCTGAAGAGCTGCCGATTTCATAATTACATTAAATTGTATCATATTTAACCTCCACTCCAATTATTCTAATACTATATAGTATACTTGATTATTGGTTTCCGCACAATATTTTCAGGACAATTTACCTCTTGGTTTCTGCTCTGTCAGTCATATTCCAGATGTTGAATATACTCAGCAAACAGTTTAATATTTTTCTGGAAATAAGCATATTTTCTTAAGGGTTCTTCTTGTATTTCCAGCTAAACTATACTAAAATAACACATGTGGGTTTTAACAAGGATTTAACACCAAACGCAGCCGGTTTTTATACCGGCGGTTTTCAACAGGGATGGGACATGGGGGCATACAATTTATGAAACAAACGACGAAATTAGCCAGGCAACTTACTGTTCACTATTCTTTCATTCAGGCTACTTTCTGGATGGGATTTATGTGTATTCGAGGTTTTACCACCGTCTATCTATCCGACCGGGGATTTTCCTATTCCCTGATTGGGGTTTTGGTGGCTGCCGCCTCTATTCTCTCTATTATCTTCCAGGCTGTCTTTGGGGCTGTCGCAGACCGTTCCAAGCGTCTGCCGCTGCGTTTTCTGACGGGCGGTCTTATTTTTGCATCTCTGGTCTTTGCTGTTCTTACTATGATTTATCCAGGCAATGTGATTTCAATTATATTTACACTCTTTATGATGCTGACTGCTCTGCTCTATTCACTGCAGTCGTTTTTAACGTCTCTCTCCTATGAATATATTAACCATGGAATTGATGTTAATTTCGGCCTGGCAAGAGGGATCGGTTCCATCTGCTGTGCCGGTACTTCCACCATCCTGGGATATCTGATCGTAGACTGGGGTTCTCAGTGCATTATGCCGATTCTGATACTGATGTTTACCATACTTCTGATACTGGTGCTGTTTTTCTCCATTTCACCCAAGCACCTGCACTCACGTAAAAAAATAAAGATCCGCTTTAATACTATATATCAGCAGCTCAGTGATAATTCTTTGGATCAGACAGGCTCCGGTTCCTTCGCTTTGCTGAAACGGAACAAAGATTTTACCATATTCCTGATCGCCAGCTGCCTGCTGATGACTGCTTATCAATGCATTAATACATATTTATATAACATTGCGGAAAATGTAGGCGGAAACAGCTCAACCGTAGGAAATACGCTGGCGATTGCTGCCGCCTGTGAGCTTCCGGTTATGATGTTCTTTACTGTCATCATGAAGAAGTTCTCCTGCACAAAGCTGCTTCGCTTTTCCGGTATATTTTACATTCTGAAGGCGGCTGGTATGCTGATTGCCCTAAACCCCGGAATGATCTATTTAGCCGCCATTATGCAGACAGGAAGCTTTGCCGTATTCCTGCCAGCCTCCACTCACTTTGCGAATATTCTGGTGGATTCAGGCGACAAGGTGAAGGCGCAGGCTCTGCTGAGTGCATCCACAGTCGGTTTAAGCACCACCCTTGGCAGTTTGTTCGGTGGGCAGATTATAGATACACTGGGCGTTAAGGTGCTGCTTATCATATGTGTGGCAATTGCGGCCGCCGGGTTTATACTCACCTGGTATATCACGAAAAAGGTAGAGCGCAAAGAAAGGATGGCGGCAGCATGAACACATTCCGCAGACTTGCCAAACAGCTGACACTTCACTATTCCTTTGTCCAGGCGATTTACTGGTGCTCTCACGTCTGTATCTTCAGCTTTGTGACCGTTTTCCTGAAAAGCCGTGGATTTAACAGTTCCGAGGTGGGTATCGTCATATCCATAGCTGCTGTATTATCCATTCTTCTCCAGTCTTATCTGGGCGCTCTGGTGGACCGTTCAGAGAAGATTACCGCTCACACGGTAGTCGTCTCCATCGCGGTTATTTCTATCGCCATAGTAGCGCTGGTGCTCATTCTGCCCCGCCATATTCTGACGGCCGGAATATTATACTGTATACTGCTCTGCCTTCTCTATACGATACAGCCATTTATCACGGCGATGGGCTATACCTATATCAACCACGGCATCGACGTAAACTTCGGCCTTGCAAGAGGGATCGGAAGCGCCGCCTGTGCATTCATGTCCGCAGGTATGGGTTATGTGATTGCCGTTACCAGCCCGGAAGTGACTCTTCCGGTTTTCATCTTCGGTTTCATACTTCTGATTGCCGTTACCATCTCGTTTCATCCGGCATTTAAGCACATCCACTCCGGCAAGAAGCTGATGTTCCATATGCCGGGTAATTCGGAGAGGGAGACTTCCGTAAAAGTAACACCCGGCGGGGATAAAAAAAGTATTCTCCAGTTCTTCCGGGACTATAAAATGTTCTGTTTTCTGCTGATCGGTATCGCTATCTTAAAAGCAAGTCATCAGACGCTTAACACGTATCTGATCTCCATCATCGAACGGGTGGGCGGCGACAGTTCTCACCTCGGCATGGCAGTGGGTATTGCGGCCGTTCTGGAATTGCCGGTTATGGCCTTTTCCAATGTGTTTCTGCGCCGGGTTAACTGCGGGCTGCTGTTAAAGATTTCCGCCTTCTTCTTCCTGATCAAGGCAATTCTTACCTATCAGGCATCCAGCGTGGGCATGGTCTATTTTGCCCAGTGTTTCCAGATGCTTTCCTTTGCCCTGTTTATCCCTGCGGTAACCTATTACTGTAACTGCCTTATGAAGGGCAGCGACAAGGTGAAGGGCCAGGCGCTCCTCAACGTGGCGATGGTGAGTGTATCGAATGTGATCGGTAATCTGGGCGGAGGCTTTATCCTGGACGCTTTCGGTATGAATGCAGTCTTTTATTTCTGTATTATCTGTACTGCCATCGGTGTTGCTATTTTCCTCGTAACAACCAATGAAAAGACACCGCTGCAGCACTATTAAATGAAATACAAACGGTTGACATAACAGTTTCACTGCCGCAAGGCGGTCTTAACAAAAAAACAGCGCCGCATATTGTGACGCTGTTTTTATTTGCTGCACTGTCATTTTATATAAGTCACCGGATTTCCGGTTCGAAGAAGCTCCGGCATCCCGCCCTTCTGTCTGGGATATCCCAGGGCAAGCGCGCAGCAGATTGTCTCGTCTTCCTTCATGCCCAGGTGAAGAAAGAACGCGCGGACACTCAGGTTCTCATCCAGCCAGTGAGGCTGATTAATATAGCAGCTTCCAAGGCCCAGGGAAACCGCCGCTATCATCATGTTCTCCAGGGCCACCGTACAGTCCGCCATAGCGTTGCCGTATCCCTTTCGGTTGGCAAGCACTATCAGAGTCGGCGCTCCATATGTAAAATCATATCCTTCTCTTCTGGACTTTAGGATGGTGGAACGAAGGCTTTTATACATTCCCTCCTGTATTTCCATTTTGGCAAATTCCAGCCGGGCAAGTTCTTTTAGTTCTTCTAATACCTCTTTGTTCTGAATCACAAGAATGTGGCTGGTCTGATTATTCCCTCCGCTGGGTGCACAGCGCCCCGCTTCCAGCACCGCCTGCAATTCATCCTCCGCTACCTGATCCGGCTTATACTGCCGCACGCTCCGGCGTTTCTTTATGGTTTCCAGTACTCTGTTTTCTTCCAACTTCCAGCCTCCCTCCGACTGTTATTCCGATTTCAGGTTGCCCGGTCCAAAACCCTCCGGCAGAAGGTCCCTTAAGGTGAAGATCCTGTATTCTTCCGGCGATTTGATCAGGATAATCTGAAAGGTATCCGGGTTACAGAATTCCATCATAACCTGGCGGCAGATTCCGCAGGGCGCACAGTACTCCAGAACCGGATTCTCCGACCCGTTTATTTTTTCCTCCGGCCCGCCCACGATGGCTATGGCCTTCAGATCCGTGACTCCAACAGAAACTGCTTTAAAAATAGCAGTCCGCTCTGCGCAGTTTGTCGCTCCAAACGAAGCATTTTCTATATTACATCCATGATAGATTCTGCCATTGCTGCCCTGCAGGGCAGCTCCCACACAGAAATGCGAGTAGGGCGCATATGCTTTTTTAACGGCCTCATAGGCCTCCGCAATCAATACTTTTACATTTACTTCTTCTATCGTTTCCACTCTCCTTTATACAATCAGCCATGGCTCTGTCTGTCCCGTTCCAGCAGAGGTATCACCTCCGTTAAATCATTCACACAGGCATACAGCAATTTCTCTGTCTCCTTATCCGGCCGGATCAGATCAGGAATCATAACCGGCTTCATTCCTGCCCGGCAGGCCGCCAGAATCCCCACAGGAGAATCTTCCAGCGCCATACACTGCTCCGGCCTTACTCCCAGCATTTCGCTTGCTTTCCGATAAATAGCCGGGTCCGGTTTTCTCAGGCGTACAGCCTCCGCACTTACAATCTGATCGAAATAGTCTGTCAGCCCCGCCTTCTCAAAGTAAAAATCCACCGCGTACCGATGACTTGAAGTCGCCACAATACTCAGATAACCGCGCTCCTTCAGATACCCGAGAAGTTCCATAAGGCCAGGCTTCACCGGCATCCCATTTGCTTCGATATAGTCCCATACCCAGCGGATGCGCATTTTGCGCCAGCTGTCAAAATCAACCCGACAGCCGTAATGCCGTTCGCAGGCCGCCGCGGACTGATCCACGTCCAGACCTACCATCTCCATAATCAAACTCTCCGGTATGTCTATCCCCAGCTGTTCTCCTACATGTTTCCAGCCCTCCAGCGCAAGCGCCTCCGTATCAAACATCAGGCCGTCCATATCCATAGCTACCGCTTTTATCATCCGTTTACCAAGCCTCTCCATCCCTCTGCTATGCCAGTTCCAGCGCCACTTCCATCATGTCCCGGAAGCCCTCCTGCCGTTCTTTGGAGGAAAGCGCCTCCCCTGTAAATACATGGTCGGAAATCGTCGCAATGCAGAGCGCCTTTTTCCCTGCTCTGGCCGCGTTCATATAAAGTGCCGCCGCTTCCATCTCCACCGCCAATACATTCATTCGTTTCCAGGCTTCATTGGCTTCCTTATTATCATCATAAAATGTGTCGGATGAGAGCAGATTCCCCACCTTTACGGTCAGGTTTCTAGCCTCTGCTTCCTCCACGGCCCGGCGAAGCAGACCGTAGTCCGCGATCGGGGCAAAGGTCCCCGGCAGGCGGTACTGCAGGGCATAGTTTGAGTTCGTGCAGGCTCCCATGCCGATGACCAGGTCGTGCACCTTTACATCATCCGCAATTCCCCCCGCAGAGCCGATTCTTATAATCGCATCCACATCATAAAAGTGGAACAGCTCATAGGAGTAAATCCCGATGGACGGCATCCCCATGCCGCTTCCCATGACGGATATTTCTTTGCCGTGATAGGTTCCGGTAAATCCAAGCATATTTCGCACACTGTTAAAGCACGTTACATGTTCCAGGTACTGTTCTGCGATAAACTTTGCACGCAGAGGGTCCCCCGGCATTAATACCGTCTTTGCGATGCTGCCGCTGACCGCCTCGTTGTGCGGGGTAGGTGTCATTGCCATAATCTGTTCCTCCTTTTATTGTTCTATCTCTTCCAGAAATGATTTTCCGTCCAGCTGACTGCCCACCTCAAAATAGTCGGCAATCGTCCTGCCGATATCGGCGAAGGACTCCCGGGTTCCCAGATTGATATCTTTCACCCGTTCGCCTGCCATAAGAAGAGGTGTATACTCCCTGGAATGGTCCGTAGACGGTGTGCTTGGGTCGCAGCCGTGATCTGCCGTGATCATCAAAATATCATCCGGCCTCATCCTTTTCCTGATCTCCGGCAGAAAACCATCAAAATTCGTCAGTGCCTTTGCATAGCCCTCCACGTCATTCCGATGGCCGTACAGCATATCAAAATCCACCAGATTGGTAAACAGCAGGCCGTTAAAGTCTTGATCCATATATTCCAGCGTCCGCTCAATCCCCTCCGTATTGCCGGCCGTCCTCACATACTCTGTTATTCCGCTGCCCGCAAATATATCATAGATCTTCCCCACGGATATTACATCCAGTCCGGCTTCGCTCAGCACATTAAGCGCTGTGGGTTTTCCCGGAGATAGGGAAAAGTCATGCCGTCTTGTGGTTCTGGTAAAGTTCCCGGGCTCCCCGATGAAGGGGCGGGCAATCACCCTGCCGACACCATAAGGTCCCGTACAGAGCCTTCTTGCTATTTCGCAGTACCGGTATAACTCTTCCACCGGCACCACATCCTCATGGGCCGCAATTTGAAGCACACTGTCAGCGGAGGTATAAACAATCAGTTTCCCGGTCCGGACGTGTTCCTCCCCATAGTCCCGGATTACATCTGTGCCGGAATACGGCTTATTGCACAGGATGCCTCTTCCGGTCTCATTGGCAAGCTGCTCAAGCAACTCTGCCGGAAATCCTTCCGGAAAGGTTGGAAAAGCCTTATGAGAGATCAAACCGGCGATTTCCCAGTGACCGGTTGTAGTATCTTTTCCGGCAGATTGTTCTTTCATTCTGGCAAAGGCACCTTTTGCCGCCTTCCCAGCCTGTTCCTGTCCGTCAATGGCCAACAGCCCCATCTCTTCCAGGTTGGGAATCGATAAAGACGGACTCCTGCGCACAGCATTCAGGGTATGGCTGCCCTCATCCCCATAGTTTCCTGCATCCGGCATCTCCCCGATGCCAAAGCTGTCCAGGACGATTAAAATAACTCTTTTTTTATTTTGCAAACGTTCTCACGTCCTTCCTTATATCGTTACCTCAGGTTTTCCGGATTCAGCGCCGTCAGTTCAGGAATAACAAACATTCCGTCTTTTCTCACCAGTACATCATCAAAATAGATCTCACCGCCGCCGTACTCCGGAGTCTGAATATAAACCAGATCCCAGTGGATTGCAGAATGATTTCCATTGTCTGCTTCCCCCTCGTAGCAGGAACCCGGAGTCAGATGGATCGAACCCATTATCTTTTCATCAAACAGTGTATCTTTCATCGGCTTCGTCACATATGGATTTACTCCTATGGCAAATTCCCCGATATAACGGGACCCTTCATCCGTGTCCAGGATCTGATTCAGCCTCTTAGTATCGTTGGCTCTGGCATCTACAATCTTGCCGTTTTCAAAGGTAAAAGAAATATTTTCAAAGGTAAAACCCTGGTAGACCGCCGGTGTATTGTAGCTGATCGTCCCATTGACCGAATCTCTCACCGGCGCGGTAAATACTTCCCCGTCCGGAATATTCATCTCCCCTGCACAGGCCACCGCCGGTATTCCCCTGATCGAAAAGCTCAGATCCGTTCCCTGTCCTTTCAAATGCACGCGGTCAGTCTGTTCCAGAATGCGTACCAGATGCTTCATCGCTTCCGCCATTTTAGAATAATCCAGGTTACAGACCTGAAAATAGAAATCCTCAAAGGCCTCCAGGCTGGTATTGGACAGCTGAGCCATCGAATAATTCGGATACCGTAACACTACCCATCTGGTATTCTTAACCCTCCGGTCCGTATGCACCGGTTTGTTGAAGTACCTGCTGTATAGCTCCATTTTTCCGGAGGGGACATCGGCATACTCTGACACATTGTCCGTCCCGCGTATCCCCACATAACAGTCCATCTGCTCCATCTCCCGGGATGCAAGCTCTCCCATCAGGCGAATCTGTTCCTCTGTACATCCCAGAAGTATCTCCCGCTCCACCGCAGGATCAATATAGTGGGCAAAGGGCAGGCCGCCGGCCGCGTAGACCTCCTTGATCACAGCCCTCGCCAGTTCTGCGGTGCTGGCTCCCGTGTAATTGATATATACCTTGTCACCCGGCTTTACCTTCATGGAATAACCTGTCAGGTTTTTCGCCAGTAGTTTGATTCTCTCGTCCATACGTTCCTCCTGTCCGGATTTATTTCACGTAGCTGATAAATACATTTCCCGCACGCTCAAACTGGGCCTGTGCGGCACTCAGGCGGATAATCTGGGTTCTGCCCGCCGCAGGGTCCACAAATTTAATATATTCGGTATCATATCCAATAATCAATACTGCATTCTGACCTTCTTTCAAAGCAATGACCGGACGGTCCTTCCCCACGAAATATAAGACCTCATCCAGGCTGCATCCGGTCAGGTTAACCGGCAAAGCAGACAGGTTTTCATTCAGCAGTTTCAGGGCAGAGCCCTTCTGCGCGGAAAGATCCGCAGCATCGGCAGTTACAAATTCTTTGTCCAGAATCATAGCCAGGCAGGCTCCCATGCTGGTAACACCGGAAGAGCAATACTGGGCGGCAATATTCTGGATACCATGGCGGCTTTCCCTGCCGCCTCTTTCCCATATAATCCGATTCGTTCCATCCGCCACAACTCCCATATTTTCGTCCGCCAGTGTAATTGCCTCGGCAGCTGAATCTGTGTGTCCCATAATGCTGCCCCAGGCATAGATATAATACCGTCCGGTATCGTTCTGCTGCATCTCAAGACGCAAAGTCAGATCCTCGACGATTACCGTATTCAGCGCCTTCTCCTGCTCCGGAAGCCCCTCCATCTTAAATGTTTCCGGCAGGGATAAATAATATTCGGTCAAAGCCCGGTCCGTCACTCTGGAGGAAAGCGTTACCGCTTCGCTGCCGTTCTCCGACCGGCTGATAATATATTCTGTCTTTCTCGCCTCGTAGCCGTTTCCATTCTTTTTTACGGTATTCAGAGAAACCACGTGGTCCTCCACCTGAACCCCCGCAACGTAGATCCCCTTCTTCTTATAATTCTTCAGAGTATTTCCGGCACTGTCTATAATTGCGACCTCATAGGCCGGAACTGTAACAGAACCGTCTATATTCTCCCGGATATCCTTGGTCTTCACGTAACCGATGACCATATCCGTTTCCGTCTGACCAAGGAGCACGATGTTTTCATTTTTCCTGGCGCTGAATCGATTCTGCTTGCCGGTCTCCATATCCTGCAGTATCAGCTCCGTAGACTCCTGGGCCTGCACGTTGTTCTGCCAGATGGCATACCCGCCCTCCGAAGATGCCAGAAAGCTCTCCTCCGACACGTCCGGCGCGATAATTTCACAGTCCCTGGTCGTCATATTATAGGCATAAATCTGGTGATTCACGGAGAAATAAAATATCTCCGACTTGGATACATAGGCGAACTGCTCAATCTCTTCCTTTAAAAATTGATAGGGAACGGAAACCGGGATATATACCCTCTCTTTCATCCGGTTTTCTGCCGCATAATACCGATACAGAATAACAGCCACCTTCCCTTCGTAATCCCCCCGGTTCATGTAGCCGTAAACCATAAAGTCTATGTTGCCGTCATCATCCATATTCAGGATACGGACTTCATGCTGATCATATCCCTCCCATTTATAAGTCTCCGGATTCTGATAAAAGGAAAAGACCAGCGACGCCTTATTCAGATTAAGATCATAACTCCATAAGGCATGATTCGCCACAAAACAGACTCTGCTGCCGTCCTCGCCTGCCAGGAAGGAAAAATGATCCTCATTTATAATTCCAAGCTTCAGCTCGCTTTTGGCAAGACTCGCCTGGCTGATGTCAAAGACCTCCTCCATGGTTCGTCTGTAGCTAAGCAGATACATCCGGTCCGCCGTATATTTTACTCTGAAAAATTCCTTTACCGTATACAGCTCCTGCCCGGCCGGTCCGGTTGAGGCGACCATATAATCCAGCTCAATGGAGGCTGTTTCCGGGTTCATTTCCTTTACCGCAGGTACGACAGGTGTGACTACCTCAGGCGCCATCTCCGCCCAGCTCACCAGATTCAGCTGAGAACCAATGGTAACCTCATGCAGAGACTCCGACTGGACTTTATGGTCTGGTTCCAGATAGCGGGACAGCTCCTCCGCCTTCTTCTTATCCAGCGTTTTGCTGTGAAAATCCAGGGCAAAATCAATCTTTTCTTCCAGGTGGCCATCCTCATAGTATTTCACCCGTGTATAATAATGGATCTTTTTATTCGTATCAGTTACCAGAGTAATCCGTACCGGATATTCCTCTCCTTCGGTCAGCCCGGTCTGTATCTTAATCTTCACGTACCGGTTACCATCGTCATCCTTCTCCAGGGCCAGAATCGAATCAGACTCCAGAATACTATCCCCGTCTGCGCTTCTGATCTCATAATTTACTTTCTTAGGTCTTGCAGCGGCCTCTTCCATATATACAAAAAAAGCCTGTTCCTTATCCACAGGCGTAATATTATTCCGCACCGCAGAGGCATCCAGAGCAGATGCATAGCCGTGGAGGCTGTTAATCGTCTCCTCCCCTGTTTTTATCGTAACAAGAGGAAACGATGCATCTGCCATTTCCGTAATTGTTAAATTCACGTCAAAATCCTGAGTTCCTGCCCAGAGAACCTTGTACCACAAAAAAGAAGATACTCCAAACACCAGAAAAAATACCAGAAATCTATAAATATGCTTCATTCTTTCCTCCATATCGAAGCGCTGCCATCAGTTTTATTTTTCTCAATAGGTCCGATAAAATTCATTGTACCGACTTTTTTTGCAAAGTGCAAGGGGAGAAGGGGTTTCCATAACCGCACAAAACCGGTTGTTTTGTGAAATTCTGCACTGTTTTTGCGTCCCGATCATAGAATACAATAACAAGGATTTTCAGGAGCTAATTATGTCCCAAATGGAAAAATATGCAAAGGGCAACAATTTTCCCTATGGATTCTACTGTTTTTACGGAAATGACATCGCCGATATGGAAGACGACTGGCTTTACTTTAAGAGCATGCTTCCGCTTCATCTGAGAGATCTGCAATCCTGTATAGAAAATGAATGCGATAAATTAGAATTTGCCGGAAGCGTAATATTTGATGAATATCCAGATAAAGTCACAATTCTGGGGATTGTGAAAACAGTAATTGGAAACTGCGGAACGACCGAGGACGCCGCCTATCCGGATGAACTGGTAACCTCCATGCTGTTAAATGAACTGGTATACCGCCGCTTCCGTTACCGGCACCACCAGATGCGAAACAACTACTTAAGGCAGGCCTGACAGGCACTCCCTCCCATCTGATATACATTGTTATACAGTCAGTTCAAGTACGCCTCGGCGTACTTGGAAGGAGACTGGGCTCCCACCAAGACGAATTTGTTATTTACTCACCACCTATTGAGGTGGGAGTCTTATCTACTTCCATGATAAAAAGAACAGGGTGCATTCGATACTGCAAATCCCACTCTTTGCAATATCGAACGCACCCCTCATTCTTAATTTTTATCCCTCGCAACCCTGAGTCTGATCAGAGACCGCATCAGAGCCGCGTTGGCCCGGGTAAAATCATATCCCGGGCTCTTTAAATGTCTCTCAGCCCGGATCTTTGCTTCATTTGCCCGGTTAATATCAATTTCCTCCGGCCATTCGCAGACCTCGGCCAGTATCATAACGCCCTCCGGCAAGATCTCCATAAACCCTCTGTGCAGCGCCGCTTCTCTTACATCGCCGCCATTGTGGATTCGCAGAACTCCGGGAGCCAGTATCGCCGTCAGCGGAATGTGATTCTTCAGAATCCCCAGTTCCCCTTCCGTTGTATTTAACTCTACAAAATCAGTCTCTCCTTCAAAAAAAACGCGGTCCGGAGAAATGATTTTTAATTGAAAAGATCCGTTTTCAGCCATTGCTTCCTCCCTGTGCTCTAAGCACGTTTTGTGCGGGCAAGTACATCGTCGATGCTGCCTGCATTCAGGAAATAGCTCTCCGGAATATCATCATGTTTGCCGTCCAGAATCTCTTTAAAGCCCCGGATTGTCTCAGAAATCGGCACATATTTGCCGGGCAGGCCTGTAAACTGCTCCGCCACTGAGAATGGCTGGGACAGGAATCTCTGAATCTTTCTGGCTCTTGCTACCGTAATCTTGTCCTCCTCCGACAGCTCATCCATACCCAGAATTGCAATAATATCCTGCAGTTCTTTATATTTCTGAAGTACTTCCTGCACGCCTCTGGCCACTTGATAGTGCTCTTCTCCCACCACTCTGGGATCAAGGATACGGGAAGTGGACTCCAGCGGATCAACCGCCGGGTAAATACCCAGCTCCACGATAGAACGTGACAGTACCGTCGTGGCATCCAGATGGGCAAAAGTAGTCGCCGGCGCAGGGTCCGTCAGGTCATCCGCAGGCACATAAACGGCCTGGACCGATGTGATGGAACCTTTTTTAGTAGAAGTAATACGCTCCTGCAGCGCACCCATCTCCGTCTGCAGGGTAGGCTGATAGCCTACGGCACTCGGCATACGGCCAAGCAGGGCGGAAACCTCTGAACCTGCCTGGGTAAAACGGAAAATATTATCAATAAAGAGCAGTACGTCCTTACCACCCATGTCACGGAAATACTCCGCCATAGTAAGACCGGTAAGACCTACTCTCATCCTGGCTCCCGGCGGCTCGTTCATCTGGCCGAAAACCATGGTAGTTTTGTCAATAACACCAGAATCTATCATTTCATAATAGAGATCGTTACCCTCTCTGGTACGCTCTCCAACACCCGT
This sequence comes from Anaerolentibacter hominis, assembly GCF_032380675.1. Lineage (NCBI taxonomy): Bacteria > Bacillati > Bacillota > Clostridia > Lachnospirales > Lachnospiraceae > Anaerolentibacter > Anaerolentibacter hominis. Next base: position 98,059 of record NZ_JAWDIX010000001.1, on the reverse strand, counting down.
AAACACGGAATATCCGCCGTGCTCTGTGGCGATATTTGTAATCAGCTCCTGAATCAGCACGGTTTTACCCACGCCGGCGCCTCCGAACAGACCGATTTTACCGCCTTTCTGATAAGGACAAAGCAGATCAACTACCTTGATACCGGTCTCCAGCATCTCGGTGGAAGTGGACTGCTCCTCAAATGACGGAGCTTTTCTGTGTATTGGATGATATTCTTTTACCTTGGGAGCTTCCTTTTCATCAATGGGCTCTCCCAGAACATTAAACATACGGCCAAGGGTTTCCTCCCCGACCGGGACGGTAATCGGCGCGCCTGTAGCCACGGCTTCCATCCCGCGGACAAGTCCGTCGGTCGGTCCCATTGCGATACAGCGTACCGTATCATCACCCAGATGCTGTGCGACTTCCAGAACCAGATTTCCGCCTTCTCTGCGCTGTACATTAACCGCTTCATATATTTCAGGAAGGTGTCCTTCTTCAAACTTCACGTCGATAACCGCACTGATGATCTGAGTGATCTTACCTATATTCGTGTCTGCCATTCTTTTCGCTCACCCCTTTTACATAATGAAGAACGAAGAATGAAGAGTGAAAAACGAGAACCGATTTCCCTGTCCATTATTCATTCGCTTCTATATCTCTGCCGGTATCCTGCTGCTGTCCGCAATCAGCTTATCGCAGCTGCACCGGCCACAATTTCTGTTATCTCCTGCGTGATGGAGCTCTGTCTTGCACGATTGTACTTCAATGCCAGATCATCCATCATCTCTTCCGCGTTATTGGTCGCACTATCCATTGCCTGCATTCTGGCGCCGTTCTCACTGGCATAGGCCTCTGTCAGGCCGCCGTAGATCAGGCTGTTGATATATCCCGGAATGATCATATCCAGCGCCTCATCCGGAGCAGGCTCAAAATTCATAAAGGTCAGATGATTTCCCAGTTCTTCCTCGGAAAAATCTTCTCTGTTGATCGGCAGAAGCTTCTCCATCACCGGAATATGGCTGACCGTATTTTTAAACTCGGTATAGAGCAGATAAATTCCTCCAACCTCGCCTGAAACGTAGGCATCCAGCACCTGCTTTCCGATTGCGGCCGCATCGGAAAACAACGGCGCGTTGATTGCATCGTTATATTCTTCCCTGATCTCATATCCCCGGGAAGCCAGAATATCCCTGCCTTTTTTCCCAACGGCAAAGATCATACATTCCTCAGCGGGAATGCCGCTCTCCATCAGCAGCTTCGTTACATTGGAATTATACCCGCCTGCAAGACCCCTGTTGGAAGTAATCAGGATGACCGCCTTTTTCGGCGAAGCATTTCCCTTCAAGAAAGGATGCTCCATATTTTCAGAAAGTGCAATCATACTGGTTACAGCATGCTGCATGGCAGAAAAGTACGGCTTCGAGTTCTGCGCCCTTACCCTGGCCTTCTGCAGCTTCACAGTAGACACCAGCTTCATCGCTTTCGTAATCTGGCTGGTACTCTGTACACTTTCCTTTCTTCGTTTGATATCTCTCATTGAGGCCATATCATTTGCTCCCGTTCCTTCTTTGTTCTCACAGTACGCATGCAAAAGTCTTCTTCGCCGCGGACCGTGCTACATGATTTACAACTGCCGTGCAAACTCAGCCTTAAACTCTTCAATCGCGTGATTCAGCTGTTCTTCCGTATTCTCACTGATTATCTTTTCATCCCGAATAGAATCCGGTATCTCCGGATATTTGGTATCCAGGAATTCAAAAAACTCTTTCTCAAACTCCAGAACCTTCTCCACCGGGATATCCAGCAGATACTTTTTAACTGCCGCATAAATTATAATAACCTGGTACTGAACCGCCATCGGCTGATACTGAGGCTGTTTTAGCACCTCTCTGATTCTTTCACCCTGTGCAAGGCTTTCTCTGGTCTCATTATCCAGATCGGAGCCGAACTGGGAGAATGCCGCCAGCTCTCTGAACTGAGCCAGCTCGATACGGATTGGTCCCGCAATCTTCTTCATCGCCTTAATCTGCGCCGCACCGCCCACACGGGAGACAGAGAGACCGGCGTTAATAGCAGGACGGAAACCGGCATTAAACATCTCTGTTTCCAGATAAATCTGACCGTCTGTAATAGAAATTACATTAGTCGGAATATAGGCGGATACATCTCCCGCCTGTGTCTCAATGATCGGAAGCGCGGTCAGCGAACCGCCGCCCAGCTCGTCATTCAATCTCGCTGCACGCTCCAGCAGTCTGGAATGCAGATAAAATACATCACCGGGATAAGCCTCACGCCCCGGCGGTCTCTTCAAGAGCAGCGACAGGGTACGGTAGGCGGCTGCATGCTTGGAAAGATCATCATAGACCACCAGCACATCCTTACCGGATTCCATCCACTCTTCTCCGATTGCACAGCCGGAATACGGCGAAATATACTGCAGCGGAGCCAGTTCACTGGCTGTAGCCGCAACAACGGTAGTGTAGGCCATCGCGCCGTGCTCTTCCAGGGTAGCAACAATCGTTGCAACCGTGGATGCTTTCTGGCCGATCGCTACATAAATACAATTTACATTCTGTCCATTCTGATTAATGATCGTATCAATTGCAATTGCTGTCTTACCGGTCTGTCTGTCGCCGATAATCAGCTCACGCTGCCCTCTTCCGATCGGCACCATGGAATCAATCGCCTTGATACCGGTCTGCAGCGGCGTATCTACGGATTTTCTGGATATAACACCGGAAGCAACACGCTCAATCCGGCGGAACTTCTTGGCGTCAATCGGTCCTTTGCCGTCAATCGGCTGGCCCAGGGCATTCACGACTCGTCCCAGCATGCAGTCGCCCACCGGAACCTCAACAACTCTGCCGGTGGTTTTCACAACGTCCCCTTCACTGATGCTGACCTGGTCGCCCAGCAAAACAGCACCTACATTATCCTCTTCCAGATTCAGCACCATGCCGTAAACTTCTCCGGGAAATTCCAGCAGTTCACCCTGCATAGCCTTCTCTAATCCATGAATACGTGCAATACCATCCGCAACCTGAATGACAGTTCCCACATCAGACACTTCCAGCTTGTCGCTGTACCGTTCGATCTGCTCCTTAATCACGGAACTGATTTCCTCGGGTCTCAAATTCATGATACTTGTGCACCTTCTTTCCTTCTCATCCTGTTTTGGGGCCTACTTATTCTGCCCTCCGGCCGATAGCTGAATCCTCGACAGCTCCTTTGCCATCTTATCAAGCCTGGTTCTGATGCTGCTATCCACCACCCGGTCCCCGATCCGGATTACCATACCTCCGATCAGGTCAGGGTCTGTTCTATAATTCATTTCAAATGAACGATATCCGGTCGTCTCTTCCAGGCGCTTTACCACCTGCTGTTTCTGGGCCTCGCTGAGCGGTGCCGCACTCGTTACAAACGCGGTGCCGATTTTATGTTCCAGCTTTACCAGTTCCAGAAAATAGTCCAGAGTCTCCTTAAGCTTTTCCTGCCTGTCCTTTTCAATTACCAGTACAAGGAACCCGGTCATGGAATCGGAGATCCGCCCCTTAAATATAGTTTCAACTACCCGGATTTTTTCTTCTTTGTCAATTCTCGGATGCCCCAGAAGCTTCGTCAAGTCCTCGTTCTCCTTCAGAATCTTAAGGATCAGCACAGCTTCCTCTGCCATCTGATTCAGCATCTGTTTTTCCACAGCTGCCTGAAACAGGGCATCCCCATATGTTTTGGATATCAACTTAGCCATGTGTCCTCACCCATTTCTTCCAGAGTATCCTTCACCATCTGTTCCTGTGTTTTCGGATCAATGGAGGACGCAACGATCTTGCCGGCCATCGCCGCAGCAACCGAGATCATCTCCTGCTTTACTTCATCTCTGACTTTATTTTTCTCCAATTCAGCTTCCTGCTCAGCCCTCGCAACAATCCGTGAGGCTTCTGTCTTCGCTTCACCGACAATTTCTTCTTTTTTCCGCAAAGCGCGTTTTCTTGTATCCTCCAGGATTTCAGCCGCCTCCAAATTCGCATTTTTCAGCTTCGCATCGTACTCTTCCCTGTAAGAAGCCGCTTCATCCAGATTCTTTCGGCTCTCCGCCATTTCATCGGCCAATTTCTGCTGTCTCTTTTTGAGCAGTTCCCTGGCCGGATTAAACAGCAGGTAGGATAACGCAAAAAACAATACAAAAATAGCAAGTGCTGTAACAAGGACATCCGCTAGCAGTTGTAAATCCAGTCCGAAGATCCTGTCCTGCATCAGAAACAGGCTCTGATCCATTATAAGATTTCCCACTATTTTGTCCCCTTTCTAATCCATTACAATAATTTAATCAACGGATTCGCAAACAGCAGGATAATAGCAATAGCAAAACTGTAAAGACCTGTTGTCTCGGCAACTGCCTGTCCCAAAAGCATGGTGGACATGATCTGGCTTCTTGCACCCGGATTACGGCCAACCGCAGCAGCACCCTGGCTTGCCGCAATACCCTGTCCAATACCAGGGCCTAAACCAGCGATCATTGCAATGCCTGCACCCAAAGCAGAAAATGCCAAAACAAAACCTTCATTCGTAATATTACCCATGATTTAATTCCTCCTTAATCATTCTCTAAAATATCAGTTTATTATGTTACTGTGTAAAGTCCGGCAAACGCCGTCCCCCACAGACAGTATGCCCTGCCCGGTCTTACTCTTTCCGGCCTACTCTTCCTCCTCAAATACATTGGAGATATATACCATCGTCAGCATACAGAAAACGTATGTCTGGATCGCGCCGGAGAACAGGTCGAAGTAGGCATGCAGAAAAGCCGGCCACACCAGAAGCATAAGCTTCGGTATAATCGCATAGACCACTCCCAGCATAACTGTGCCGGACATAACGTTGCCGAACAGACGCAGCGAGATGGAGAGCGGTGTCGCTATTTCCCCGATCAGGTTAATCGGAAATAAAAACGGCAGCGGTTTAAACAGGCCGGTAATATGTCCGAATTTCTGGTGCTTAAATCCATTGTAATGGATCAGCACAAATGTTATCAGTCCAAGCGCCAGTGTTACACCATAATCGGCGGTCGGCGGTCTCAGGCCAAACATGCCCGAAATATTGGAAAGCAGAATAAATGCAAATAACGTTCCAATATAATTGGAAAACTTATGCCCGTGCTTTTCCCCCATTGATCCTACCGTCATGTTATCTATCACCGAAACCAGATATTCTACAATATTCAGAAATGGGCCGGGGACCTTGTTCGGATCTGCTTTTTTAACCGCCCGGTTGGCAAATACGGCGAACACGATGAGGGTCAGCATAATGATCAACGTACAGATATGCGTATTGGTCAGATAAAGCTTCTGGCCGAACAGCTCATATTCCAGATATCCGTTAATACCCACATCCAAGTCCGCGGAGGCCTTTGCCACTTCAAGGCCTGCCATCCCTATATTCACATTCTCACCTTCCTTTTTTATTTATTTTTCTAAAAATCAATTTGTCCATAAATGGCTGCAAATATGCCGAAATCTTAAGCCCGAACAGGCCGATCACCACGGCCAGTACGTGAAAGATCTCCGGCAGCAGTGCCGCCACTGCAATTGCCGCCAGCATAAGAAGCATTCGTATTGCGGTCAGTTTCCTGGCATAGCGCGCTGCGTATTCTTCGTTCAGCAGCAGGGTCCTGTCAAGGCCCCACAGCATATGAACCGCTAATCCGCCCCCTACGGCACAGCCGAAAATAATTCCCGCGATAAAAGGGCCCTTATCCTGCACAAGAAAACCTGCTGCCACACCGGCTGCAATTCCATAAATCACAATTCCCGCCAGCATACCAATCAACGTCCGTTTTTCTTCTGCCATACTCAATCCTCTACTTCGTTTCGCTTTTGTCTTCTTCCTTCAAAAAACTCTTCACACTGTAATACGCATTCCGGAATCCGGCCAGCATACCGAGAATCAAAAAAAGAATGACCAGAAAGTTCGTGTTCAGCTTTTTATCCAGCCAGCTTCCCACAAACAGACAAAGAAAAATCGGCACCATCATCGTAATACCCAACTGTAAAATCAGTGACAATGCCCTAACCACCGGTCTGTTCTTATTCTTCATGGCCACATATTCCTTTTCTATACTGTCAAATACCGCCGCGCTCAGCCTGGAAGGAAGCACCTCCGGCTCAGATTAAAAGTCCGCCCTTCATGTCCCGGTCAATATTCCTGGAAAATCTGCCGATTCTCCACCCTGAATACACTCTTGTACCTTCATCCTGACAGCAGATCGCCGCAGGATAACCGTCTGAACAAACATCCTTATTATATCTTCTTTCCCGAAAAATGTCTAGTAAATATAACTAAAATATGAAGGAAATCCCATCCTGCTTTGTTTACTTTTTAACATATATCTTACAAATTCAATTCTTATTTTCTGTCCAATAACTTAAGTCTGCCCGGAAAGCGGAGATTTCTTCCATAATCCTGTAATTCCCGGCTTTTTTTGCTGAATTGTTTGATAAATAACGAACTTTCTTCTCATAAAGTACGCAACAAACGACGGCGCGCTTCGGGTGCCGTCTTATTGTAATTAACGCTTTCAATCTTGCATGAATTCTGATATAATACAGTTAAATTTCATTTGATTCAGAATCATCCGGTTTCTATCAAAAGTTTATTCAATTTTATCCAATTCCGGCCGTGCATCAGCTGATCATGACCGGCTGCTGCGGTACAGGAAAAATAATTCCCAGAGAGGGGAGGAACACACTTTGTGTGAAAATCTGGATCTGTTTCGAAAACGCTACATACCAAACGAAATCGTCCATCTAAAAGACGATGTAATACTGCTGTGCCAGAAGGATCTGATCCTGACCAGCTGGAACACGCTCAAACCACGTCCCGACTTTGTTCGGGGCGTTTCTGCATACTTCTTAAAAGATGGTTTTAAAATCAGCAAAATATACGACCGGGAGGATCACCTGGTTTACTGGTACTGCGATATCATTGACACAGAATACCGCGCAGAGCAGAATTCCATTATATTTCATGATCTGATTCTGGATCTGATTATCCGTCCGGACGGCACGCTGAAAGTTATGGATCTGGATGAACTGGCGGATTGCCTGGAAACCGGGATTGTCTCACAGGAATTTGCCATAAAGGCAATGCGCCGCCTCGGAAGACTTCTGGATTACGCCTATACGGGAGAGATTGAACGTTTAAAGAAGGTGCTGGAAGACAACGAGCCTTGAATAAGAACTTTACTAAGCAGCAAAAATGAGGACAGGAACCGGCGCTATGCATCTGCCGTCCTGTCCTCTGATCATTCATCACGTCTGGTCCTGCAATCAGTCTTCCTCTATATGAGAAATTCTCTCAACATGTCTTGCATCCCCGGAAAACTCGGTATGAAGGAATGTATCTACAATCTTAATTGCCAGACCGGGTCCTACGACTCTGGCGCCGAAGGCAACGATATTGGCATCATTGTGCTCCCTGGTAGCCTGAGCACTGAAACAGTCGCTGCAGAGCGCCGCACGGATTCCCTTAAACTTATTTGCCGTAATGGATATCCCAATTCCGGTACCGCAGATCAAGATCCCCTTGTCACACTTCTTGTCCAGAATTGCCCGCGCTACTCTCTTGGCATAAATGGTATAGTCGGTGGACGCCGGGCTGTCACACCCGAAATCCTCATATTCAAATCCCGCATCCTCTAAATATTTCTTAATTTCCTGTTTTAATTCATATCCGCCATGGTCACAGCCAATTGCTACTTTCATATTCCATTCATTCCTTTCTTGAAATTACAATTCTATTGTAACAGCACACCGCCTGACACAGAAATATACCTGTGTGTTGCAGCGCCTGCTTTCCTTATATTACTCCACTTCGTTGATACGATACAATGTTTTTTTCAGCAAACGTACCAATTGAGCATAACATTCCTGATAATCCACCAGTGTTCCGCCGTAGGGATCGGCCAGTTCCTCCGTCTCAGCCACATATTCTGTCAAAGTATAGACATATTCCGCCTGTCCGTAATTGCGGATGAGCATATCTTTTTCGCTGCGGTCCATAGTCAGAAACAGAGTATTTTCTGTACAATCATCTTTCGTCAGCTGGCGTGATATCCGCTTGGTACATGCAGTCTCATGATTTTCCAGAACCATCTCCGCCTTGGGGTTAACCGGTTCCGGAAACAGCACTACAAGGCCTCTGGAACAAACCTTCGTCTCCCCTGTGGTATCCAGCCGCTTATAGATAGCCTCCGCCATAGGTCCCCGGGTTACATCATCCCTGGAAATAAATATCACTTTACTATACTTTGCCATTCCCACACCTCTGTCAATATTGTCTCATATTCAGAACCGCTTCAACTTTAACACCTGGTGACCCGCGGCTTTCAAAAGCCGGTTCATAATTGCCTGTCCCAGCCTTGCTTCCTCCTCGAACCCTTCCGTGTAAATATAATCTGCCTTAAGATCGTCAAACTCACGCAGAACCCCGTACAGCCCTCTGGCTATGGAATCCTCATCAGCACGGCTTCCGATCACGCGGATCATGCCTCTCGGATAGCTGTCCTTCGTCTCGGTTGTGGCAATTACGCCTACCCGGAACCCCTCGCTCAGCTTCTCTTCCACCAGACGGTTAATGGTTTTAACCACTTCATCAGGCTCTCCCTCGACGATAGTCATACTGCCCTTCGGCGCATAATGTTTATACTTCATCCCAGGAGCCCGGGGTGCGAAATCACGCTGCGCATTCTCTTCCAGGATAGCCCGGTCCGTCTCCACTCTGCCAACGACCTCCTGAAGCATTTCCCTTGTAATGTAGCCGGGCCTTAAAATAACCGGTATATCGCCGGTCATATCCACGACGGTAGATTCCAGACCGATTCCAACCGGTCCGCCATCCAGAATCAGCGGTATCTTTCCCTTAAAATCCTCATATACATGTTCCGCCATGGTCGGGCTCGGCCGTCCTGAGATATTGGCACTGGGCGCCGCGATAAATAAGCCGGATCGTTGTATCAGGTCTTTGGCAAGCGGATGACCTGGCATCCGGACTGCCACTGTATCAAGGCCCCCCGTGGTCCCCAAAGGAACCCGTTCCTGCTTTGGAAATATCATGGTAAGCGGTCCCGGCCAGAATGTATCAGCCAGTTTAAGAGCTTTCTCAGGAATCTCCCGCGCCAGCACAGGAAGGCTTTCCATAGACGCAATATGGACAATGAGCGGATTGTCGGAAGGCCGCCCCTTGGCCCGGTAAATCTTTGCGGCAGCCTCCGGCCGGAGGGCATCTGCCCCAAGCCCATAAACGGTCTCGGTAGGAAATGCCACAAGTTCTCCCTCCCGAAGCAGTTTCACAGCGTCCTGCAGCTCTTCTCCGGTATACCGGTCCAAATCTATTTTCTGCACAATCGTATCCATGTGGATTTACTTCCTTCCCCTTTATCTCTTTTCAAGTACGCCTCGGCGTACTTGCTGCGAGCCGCCGTAGGCTTTATCTTGGAAGGAGACTGGGCTCCCACCAAGACGAATTTGTTATTTACTCCCCGCCTATAGAGGTGGGAGTCTTATCTACTTCTATGATAAAATATACCATTTTTAAGTCAAATCCGTGGCATCAGGCGCCGCCCGCGCGGCATAACATTCCTGATTACGAATGTCTTCTGGTTTTTACCTCTGTGATAGATCCCTTTGCCCTGGCCAGGTTTTCCGTGGCCTTATCCCCCATCTGAATACGCACCACCAGGTAGATCATATCCAGTACCGCCAGCTGGATAAGCCGGGAAACCATTGCATCCGTGTAATACTCCAGTTCATTATGGGAACTGAATAAAGTCAGATCTGCCATCTTAGCCAGGCTGGAATTCATATAACTAGTCAGCGCAATCACCTTTGCCCCGCATTTTCTGGCATTTCTTGCACAGGCCAGGATCTCCAGGCTTTCTCCGGTATGAGATATCAGCAGGACTACATCCCTCTCTGTGAGCATACCGGCCTTGACCAGGGAAAAATGGGAATTTGAATCACAGAAAACAGGCAGGTCAAGACGAAAGAACTTGTGAAACGCATCCAGGGCAATGATATAAGATCCTCCCGAACCAAAAAACTGTATCTGCCCGGCATGGAGAATCCAGTCCGCCGCTTTCTGAATCTGTTCGGAATCCACAAGACTTTCAATGCCCAAAATTGCCGCAGATGCCGCATGCATTACCTTGCACTTTATCTCTCCGGCCGAGTCGGTGGGAGAGACATTCTGATAGCCGTCCTCAATCTGGATGCGGTACTGTGCCGGCGCTCCCATCAATTCGGAATATTCCTTTACCATGTCCATACGAAACAGCTGGTAGGAGTCATATCCAAGCTTGTGAAGGAACCGCACTACGGTAGCCTCGCTTGTCTCACAGCTGTCGGCCAGTTCCTTCATAGTCATCAGCGTTACCTGCTCCATATTATGAAGAATGTAATCGGCCAATTCTTTCTGCTTTCTGGACAGAGTATTATACTTGTTCCGGATTTGAGATATTCCCTTGCTCATACGATTCTCCTTTGTTCATTATCTTAACTCAACTATAGGTTTTTTTCTGTATCCTGTCAATGTTACCTCCGACAAATCCATATCAGATTTCTGTTTACAAACCATGAAAATTGTGTTAGGATACAGATTGCGCAGTATAACTTCGTTATGAATTTAAACTTAGTAGTTATACTCCGTTCTGGGCCGGGAAATTCAGGAACAAGGAGTTATGCGGACTGCACCCTCCCGGTCTCTTGTCAGCAGCAGCCCGTATATGACGATATTATGAAAATTGTGATTGTTGAAACCAGTGCGGTTTCTTCCAAAGACTTAAAAGATCTGATTGCCGAAATCATTCCGAAGGCAGTGGTACAGGAAATTATCGACAGTAGCCTGCTGGATGAAGTGGTGGCAAATCACGGCGTTACCCCTTATATCCGTCACCGCATGTCCACGTATTTTAAATTTGCGGAGGAAATGGGTGCTGATGTCATTTTGAACCAGTGTTCTTCTGTCAGCGAGGTAGCCGCCTGGGCTCAGAATTTCTGCTCCATTCCGATTGTAAGCATAGACAAGGGGATGGCGGTAAAGGCAGTAAACAGCGGCAGGAAGATTGGCCTTGTGGCCACCGTAGCCACCACAGTAAAGCCCAGCAGCAGCAATATTATCAGAACTGCAAAGGAGCAGGGAAAAGAAATAACTCTGACTCCATACCTGGTAGATGGAGCGATGGATATCCTGATTAAAAAAGGAGACGCAGAAACACACAATAAAATGGTAATTGGGGCCGTCGAGCAGGCCGCCAGGGAAAACGACGTGGTTGTCCTCGCCCAGGGCAGCATGGTTGTCCTGCTGCCGCTGCTGGCCCATATTGATAAACCGGTACTGTCCAGTCCCAGAATTGGGATTGAATATCTGAAATCGGTCATTGATGGGCTGGAGTAAAAAAGGTATAGTTAAATCATATATTGAAAGGGGTATTTACTATGGCTTCGATCCGTACCGATATTTTAAACCAGTTTCCATCCATTGATGAAGCTGCCGCAGATATTCTGCTTCAGAAAGAAATTGCATCTGACCCGTGCAAAATTATTGTACTGGATGACGATCCTACCGGTGTCCAGACTGTCCACGGCATTTCGGTCTACACAGACTGGGAAGAGGAAAGTATCCGCCAGGGTCTGGGTGAACAGAATAAATTGTTTTATATTCTGACAAATTCCAGGGGATTTACCGCCTCGCAGACCAGAGAGGTACATACACAGATTGCAAGACGTATTCACAGAGTCTCTGCTGAAATGGGCCTGGATGTGATTGTGATCAGCCGGAGCGACTCTACGCTCAGAGGGCATTATCCGCTTGAAACCGAAGTATTGAAAGAGGTTTTCGAGGAAGAAAGCGGACGTACCATTGACGGCGAAATTCTCTGCCCCTTCTTTAAAGAAGGAGGCCGTTTTACATTAAATAATATCCATTATGTGCAGTATGGTGATGAACTGGTTCCCGCCGGGGAAACAGAGTTTGCCGGGGATAAGACCTTTGGTTATCACTCTTCCGGGCTGCCCGCTTATGTTGAAGAAAAAACCGGCGGCAGGTTTCCGGCCTCAGAGGTTACCTGCATCTCTCTGGATCTTCTGCGTTCTATGGACTATGATGGGATAACCCGTCTGCTGCTGGATGTCACCGGATTTCGGAAGGTCATCGTCAACGCCATAGATTATTGTGATATAAAAGTATTCTGTACTGCCCTCTACCGGGCCATGGCCGCGGGAAAACGTTACCTGTTCCGGACGGCCGCCGCTATCGTCAAAGTCCTCGGCGGCATTACAGACAAGCCTCTGCTGACCCGTCAGGATATGGTAACCCGTGATACCTCAAAGGGAGGTATCATTGTAGTCGGTTCCCATACAGCCAAGACGACCGCTCAGCTGAACGAACTCCTGACCCTTTCTGGTCTCCTTGGAATTGAGTTCCGCTCGGATCTTGTTCTTGCCTCTCCAGAACAATGGCAGGATGAAATCAGCCGGGTTCAGGAGCTTTGTGAGGAAGCCGTCGACGCAGGGAAGACCGCTGTTGTCTATACGAACCGGAAACTTCTGACCATAGATCACGATACAAAGGAAGAAGCCCTGCTTCGCTCTGTCCGCATCTCGGATGCGGTACAGTCTTTTGTGGGCAATCTTAAAACCGCTCCCGCCTTTGTCATTGCAAAAGGAGGTATTACATCCAGCGATGTGGGAACGAAGGCCCTCCGGGTTAAGCGGGCAACTGTTATGGGACAGATCCGTCCCGGCATTCCCGTCTGGCAGACAGGAGAAGAAAGTCTGTTCCCCCACACCCCCTATGTGATTTTCCCCGGCAACGTGGGAGAAGTTACTACGCTGCGGGAGGCAGCCCAGATTCTGATGGGGCAGTAACGGAAAATTTCAATAAACTGATCTGCTGCCCGGTCTCGCCTATAAACTCGCCTATAAATAAGAACACAGACTATACCAGACGCACAGTTTAGCGCCGATTACGAAAGGGTTCACACCTTCGTACATCGGCGCTATGATTATGCCTGAACCCATTCCATGGTCCAGGAATCTATTTCATTTCACTGTTTATGTACTGCATGATGCCCATGTGGATGGCCCATGCCATTTTCTCCTGGTAGTCTTCCTCACACAGCAGTTCTGCTTCGCTCTGGTTCGACAGAAAGCCGCACTCCACAATTACAAGAGGACAACAGGAGTTTTTTAACAGATAATACGTATCATTCGGCTTAATTACCCGGTGGTTATCCGGCTGGATACCGGTAATGATCTGTTGCTGAATCATCTCCGCCATCTGACGCCCGTCTTCCGAACCGGTGTAGTAAAAGACCTGAGCCCCCTTTGAACTCTCCTGTTCAAAGCTGTTCTGATGGATGCTCACAGCAAAAGTCACATCTTCATCTTCCAGAATTTTCAGCCTCCTGTTCAGATCCGCAGTCTTCTTATTTTGATCAGAGGCTTCATAAAGTCCCTTTTCATCCGTTCTGGTCAGTACCACTTCAATATCATTTAATTCCAGGAACTCCTTTAAATAATAACAGATGGAAAGATTAATGTCCTTTTCCAGCGCGCCGTTAATTCCGATCTTTCCCGGATCATCGCCCCCGTGGCCTGCATCCAGCGCAATCACAATTTTTCTGTCGTCCTGAATCTCTCCCCTCGTGGCGACTACGGCACTGGTTGTTATGCCCACAGCAAACAGTAAAAGAGGAATGACAAGCAACAAAACTTTTCTTATTTTCATTTTGCAAACCGCTCTTTGTCTCTTCCTTTTATTCTATGAGACAGCCGTTTCCTTTATTACTTCCCTGCAAAATAAGGGAGCTGTTGCTTTCGCGCAGCAGCTCCCGGATATAATACTATTTAATTTACATACTTCTGAATGACATTCCACACGCCGTCCGACTCAAGTCCCAGCTTCCACTCTGCCACACCGGCCAGCTTATTGTTATAAATAGCCTTCATCTTGGCTTCAATGGATTTTTCATCCTCCAGCCACATCTTGAAGGTACCCTCAGAGGTGGTATATTCGCCATAATACTGACTGCAGTCTTCATCCCAGATCAGATCGACCTTCATGTCCTTCATCAGCTTCTGGGCATTTGTCATATTGTAAACCTTGGAGGACACCTTGACGGTTCCGTCCTTCTTTGCCTTCTCCTGCCACAGTCTGGTGTAGAACGGAATCCCCATAATCAGCTTATCCGCAGGCACCATTGTCAGCGAATCCTCAATTGCTTTCTCCAGGAAAGGCTGGGAAGCAACGGACCCCGACACTTCCGAAGTCCCATGGTGTTCATCATATGCCATGATAATAACATAATCAGCGATAATGCCCTGCTCCTCCCGGTCATAGTACTCTGAATAGGGAGACGGAACGTAATTATCAATAGAAAGAACGATACCGTTATTCCTGCACTTGACGGACAATTCACGAAGGAACTGAATATAATGCCTGCCCATTTCAAGGCTAATATTTTCAAAGTCCACGTTAATACCGTCAAAACCATATTTAATTGCTTCCGCCAGAAGCTCATTGCTTAATTTCTCCCGGCTGGATGTGGTGGACAGCACTTTCATCATATCCACATCTTTATCAAAATCGTTTACCAGCGCCCACACCTCAATGCCCAGATTGTGAGCTCTGTCCACATATCTCTGGCTCGCAAGGGATGAAATGGAACCATCGCTGCCATTTACCGAATACCAGGTCGGCGAAACGGTAGTAACCCCCTTCGTACCAGAAAGCATATTTAGCAGATTATCGTTTGCCGTCTGGTTCGTAACCTGATGCCAAACCAGATTAATCGTCTCATCCTTGCTTATACTCTTATACTTCGGTTCCTCATAATCCGAAGTCTTGCTGTCATAATAAGAATCTTCCAGGTGTTTTAAGTTCACGTAGCCGATCAGGCCATCTTCCGTCATGATCTCCGCAAACTTACCTTCAACATTCCCATCCAGGTAACGGACAACATCACCGGCGGCCAGTTCCTTGATAATCGCTCCCTTTACGTTTCCTTCAGTCCGAAGCTGTGTGGCTTTCTTCACCTTAGAGTACAGGAATTCATTGCCCCACTGGTACTGAATCGTCACCCGGTTCGGGTCCTGATACACCTGATATTCTATGTTAGAAAACTTTTTCACAAATTCCAGTGAGAGATACGCCTTATCGCCCTCTGTCTTCACTATAGTGTGGCTAAGCGTCTCCTTACTGTTAACAACATAATAATTCTTGCTTCCTACTTCCGCCTTTATGATCTCAGTAGGCGTTGTGTACAAAATCAGATTTTCATTAGAATCCCAATAAAATCTCTTATTTAAATGATTGATCACCGTTTCATAATCAACATAAACCTGTCCGTCGATCAGCCGGCCCCGTTCCTCAGCTTCTTTATTCTCCAGCAGCAGCATAACCTCGTCTGACCCCAGTTTATAATGCATATTCAGGTCTGCCGGTTCTTTATTCGGCCCCATCTTCTTAAGCATAATCGCAGAAACTGCTACGATAATAACCACCGCAACCAACACAGCAAGTGTTATCATCTGTTTCCTTCTTCTTTCTCTGGCCCGGCGCATATGTCTTGTTCTATAGTCCTCCACGGTGTGCCTCCTTCTCGTACTCTGCTCTATATTTTCAGCGGTTCGTCTAATATGCCGCTCAATTCCTGTTTTCGCACCTCACAAATTTTCGGGTTCTACTCAAATGCTTCGCCTTTGAGTAGTGAACAATAACTTCGCTATCGCTCAGGTTTCGGGTTCTACTCAAATGCTTTGCCTTTGAGTAGTGAACAATAACTTCGCTATCGCTCAGGTTTCGGGTTCTACTCAAATGCTTCGCCTTTGAGTAGTGAACAATAACTTCGCTATCGCTCAGGTTTCGGGTTCTACTCAAATGCTTCGCCTTTGAGTAGTGAACAATAACTTCGCTATCGCTCAGTTATTGTTCATTATACCATTTTTCTTTTTAGGAGTCACTGTATTTCGACAATTTTTTGTATAACAAAGTGGGCAAGTCCACATTGGCACCCCAACCCCTCAATCTTTGAGAGGCTTATACGCTTTGCACGCCGTATGTAATAAAAAGCCGCCGGCAATCTGACTGCCGGCGGTTTTTCAATCTCTTCAGACTGCCGCGGGTATGGAGTACCTTTACGGAATTTCTTCCTTTTCATTACACGGCGCCTGATTCTGTTAAAATGACTAATAGCGTATACATTGAATATTCGGGGGTACACCAACAACTATTAACAACAGCTGCAGTTTATACTTCTCCGGCAGATAGCTTACCCCTTCCTGCCGGTTCAGATAGAAGGTTATTAAATATAACTAAGTGAGATGGTATATGTGTTATGTTGATCAGGTAAAACAATCAGTCGAAATACCGGATTGGATCTGGTATTTCCTCCGGCACATTTTGATTCGTTTCTCCTTTTGCCGGATCATCCCGGCTGCCGATTGAGTTCCGGTCTTTACGATCGGCCAGATAATTTTCCGCTCTTACTGCAATATTCGGGTCGTCCTCCAGTAATTTTTCCACAACTTCATTTACCGGATAGTTTACGGCTGCTTCTGCCTGTGTCTCCAATATGTATGAGATGGCATATATTGTACAGTTTTCATGGAGATAGGCATCCACCGCCGCGCTGGACATGCGCAGCATTTCCTCCTCATTGACCTGAATCCACAGCCCGTCTTCGGTCCCGGCTTCCGTATTCTGAAATGTAATGTCCTGGATCTTCTTTTTTGACAGCAGGATGAAATCTGCTCCGCTGGAAAATGAAATTCGCACATCGACATAATCACCAGGTTTTAATTTATCCGTCAGCTGGATAAACCGGTATTGTCTCAGCCTCAGATCATCCTCTATCTTTTCTCCATCATATAAAACATCACCATTCAGAATGCCGCCGCGTTTCAGAGAGACTTTGGCCCGTTTTCCAACAACTTCTCTGAGGTTCCCCGATGCTATTGACGGTTCCGTTGAGCGGACAGTTATCAATTCTACATCGTTATCCGAAATCTCTTCTCCCTCCTGCACATCCCTGCTCAGGCGTACAAGAGTCCGTACAGGATCAGGTTCCTCCAGACTGTTTTTTTCTTTCCTATTAAAATAGATAATTCCGATGACTACAGAAAAAAACAGGGCTGTCAGGCCCGCTCCAGTCAGAGCAGCCCGGATTATTTTATTATGTCTAAGCAAAAGGATCACATCCCTCCCTACAAAACAGAACAGAACAACCGGTCTGCCCCTTCGTTTGGAAGAAAAGGGTCATTGAAGAACGGGATCTTACGGAATCCCGGCTTATTCCAGACGCTGCCGAACACAGCCAGATAACTCCATGTTTTATAAGCTTCAATATCCCTTATCCTCATTAAAAAGTCGTCTGTCTCTTTTAGTTTCCAAAGCGACAAGTCGCCAATTATTATTTTCGTACCGCATCGCAGGAATTCATCCCGCAGCCAAATCTCATCGCAGCCAAAATCCAGGACAAAACAACTGTAACTGCGGTTTAGGACTTCCGGCAGCCGATTCCGGGTAACCTGTGGATAAAACGCCGTATTCTTCAGGCAAAACCATCCATTTTCCTGTTCTTTTGACAGAACCTGCCTCAGTATGGAGAATGCTCCCTTGTGATTCATTTCCAGCAGAGCTGTCTTCTCTCCCCGTTTTGTCAGACACATGGCAACCGCTATCGCGGTATGGGTGACTCCGGCCCCCGGTCCGGTTCCAAGGATTCCAATCATCTTTTTTTGAACCCTGGTGCCTTCCCGGCGTATCTTACTCCAGAGAATTCGTTTTTTCATCCGATTCCAGTCCTTTCCTATTTTTGTCAGGTTTTCCAGCCCGATTGTACCGTTTTCTTTTCAGGAGTCCAGTTTGTTCTAACAGTCTTTCTGCAAAAGCAGTTATTTCTCTGTTATTCCATCCCCATTCTCCCCGGGGAATCAAAGGTATCCTTACACAGCGGTGTCCTTTCATATTCTGCTCGATCCATCGAAACCGCTTTTTTCCTGTAAAATTAAACAGATACTGCACATCAGCCAGCTCCGCCAGCCTCCGGATAGCCTGTTCACCTTGTTCCAGTTCTCTATCATTGCTTCCCATCACAATACACTTTAAGTCTGCATTCAGAAAATTCGCTTTGTTCTGTTCCGTTAAAACGCCAAAATCCCGTACTGTGACCTTTACTTTATTTCTGGTTAACATTTTCCTGGCAGGATAAGCCCCGCAGCGGTATATACCTGGATGCTCTCTGGCCTCTGTGTGCTGCTGCGCGGGCCATCCTTCCGTTTCATCATATCTGTTTCTGCTTTCTTTTAAAGTTTTCAAATTGTACGCTTTATAAATCGTCTGAATGCCGTTTCTATTTAAATAGGAAGTGATCAGATGCGAAACATAGGTTGTTCCTGTTCTGGGTTGGGCTCCTGCGATTGAGATGTCCAGAGATTCAAGGCTTCCGGTATGCTGCAATATCATACAGTTTTCTCTCAGTTCCCGTATCGTCTGAAATCTCAGACACGGTTCCTGCTGCATGCACCGATCCACTATCCCGCACAAACATTCCGAATAACCGGATCTGGTTCCCATCAGAAACAAAAGAAGCGCTCCGATTCCATAAATATCACTTCTTCTGTCCGGTTTCTGTTCCAGATACTGCTCCGGGGCAGCATAACCTACGGTTCCCATCGAAAATTTTCGCTGATCTTTCTGCTCCTTAAGAAACGCACAGGCCCCGAAGTCAACCAATTTTAAACTGTTTCCGCAAACCATAATATTTTCAGGTTTCAGGTCCAGATAGACAATTGGGTTTTCACATTCGTGCAGGTATTGGATTAATTCACATATTGGAATAATAAGATGGAGAATTTCTTTCTCCCTGATGCTCTCCCGCTCAAGACGGTAAGCTTTTAAAGATTTGCCTTCCAGATATTCCTCAATAATATAAGAATATTTTTCATCTTCTTCCACATCATAGATAAGAGGAATTCCCGGATGTCTCAGATTTTTCAGAATCTGCACTTCCTGCATCACCTGCCGGGCTGTAATGTCCTGCTTCGGTATCTGCTTGATCGCCCTGAGTGCATGAATCCTGATATGCTCTGCAAGAAAAACACGGGCAGTGGCTCCCTGCCCCAATGGACTGATAATGCGGTACTTTTCAAACCATACGGTTGCTATACTCCCCCTTTCCTCTGCCGCACCCGTTTCAGACAGCTTCTCTCAGTCAGAACTGCTGTCTTCCTTAAATCTCATGCCCCTATTATAGCTTCTGTCTGACTATTTTTCAATATGTGCATTTCTACAATACTATATTTGATTTTTTAGCAATGTTGTATAGCATATTTATTGTTTTGATTATATTATCCCCGTTTTATAAAGATAATTTATTCTTCCTGACGTGTATGATTTATTATCTTTTTGCGGGTTTCTGCATAAATGTATTAAAAAGGCACTATGATTTCTGCCAGATTTGGCCATCGGCCCTCAGTATTGACTTATAGAAACTTATCCCTTATACTTTGGGTGAAGGCAAGGATAATTGTTTTTGTGAAAAGGGAAGTGATACCATGAAGATAGAAAAAATCAGTGATAATCAGATTCGTTGTACCCTGAACAAAGATGACTTGCTGGGAAGACATCTTCGTCTTAGCGAACTGGCTTACGGTACAGACCGGGCCAAGGAATTATTCCGGGATATGATGCAGCAGGCTGCTGCAGAATTCGGTTTTGAAGCAGAGGATATTCCTCTGATGATCGAGGCAATCCCGGTGTCGGGAGAATGTCTGGTTCTTGTCATTACCAAGATTGAGGACCCGGATGAACTGGATACCCGTTTTTCCAAGTTTACGCAGGATAAACCTACTGAAGAAAAAGAAGAGCCGTCTGCATCCTATGCAGATGAGATACTAAATTGTTTTGAACATATAAATCAGATATTAAACGGTGAAGAAAAAGAAGAGGACGATGATTACTATGATTCGGATTCCGTGATCACGGAACCGTCCGATTCTTCTGATGCACCAGTGGATGGAGAGAGTACAGAATCTAATATTCAGATACATCTGACCAAGATTTATTCCTTCTCCTCCCTGGAAGATATCATTCACCTTGCCGGTGTCATTGTAAACTTCTATCATGGAGTAAACAGTGTCTATAAAGATACCGATTCCTCCGTCTACTATCTGATTGTGGATAAGTCGGACCATACCCCGGAAGAATTTAATAAGATCTGCAACATCATGACCGAATACGGCAGATCTGTTTCCGCCACGTATGCCACATGCGACTACATCCGCGAACACTACGAACCCATAGTGAAGGACAGTGCTCTTCAGGTTCTTTCCGTCATGTAGATGTCTGTAACAGCAGTCCATTTAATTCCGTCTGCGGAATTCTTATTGTAAATAAAAGCCTCCGGGTTATCCCGGAGGCTTTTATTTACAATATGCCGGTTCACCAAGTGTACCGGCGTTTGTTTTTCTGTGCTATTTTGTAGCCAGATATTCATTCAGCTTAGCTACCAGCTCATCTGCCGGAATGCCATGAACCATAGCAGCTTCCTCCACAGACTCCCCCTGTGCTGACGGGCAGCCAATGCAGTGCATTCCCGATGCCATGAGCACCGGAATCAGCCCCTGATCTATTCTAAGAATTTCACCGATCGTCATTTCCTTCGTAATAACAGCCATGTCTGGTTCCTCCTTGTCCAATAATGGAATTACATTTCAATATGGAATTCATTATATTCCTTCTTCTGTGCCCGCGTCAAGTAGTCTCGCCAAACCACTCCATATTTTGTAGTATAGAACAGTTCCCCGCCATATTTTGTGTCTGAATCAAATTACTTTCTTCCTATTTATATGTCAATCATCTCTTCCATTTCGTTAAAAAGCGAAAAAAGGCCGGTAAACACAAGGAAAATATCCCTTGACAATTACCAGAAATGGCTTTATACTCAATAAGCGTGCATTTTATAGGTATACGATATAGGTGCGCCCATTTGTAAATTGCAAAAACATATTTCAATGCAGGAGGTGAAAATTAATGCCAACTTTTAACCAATTAGTCAGAAAAGGTAGAACAACTATCGAAAAGAAATCTACTTCTCCAGCTCTTCAGCATGGATTCAACTCATTGAGAAAGAAACAGACAAATCAGTCTTCTCCTCAGAAGAGAGGCGTTTGTACTGCAGTTAGAACAGCAACCCCTAAGAAGCCTAACTCAGCTCTTAGAAAGATTGCCAGAGTTCGTCTTTCCAACGGTGTGGAAGTTACGAGTTATATCCCTGGTGAAGGCCACAACTTACAGGAGCATAGTGTTGTCCTGATCCGTGGCGGCAGAGTAAAAGACTTACCTGGTACCAGATACCATATCATCAGAGGTACTCTGGATACAGCAGGTGTTGCCAACAGGAGACAGGCCCGTTCCAAATACGGCGCTAAGAGACCGAAAGCAGGTAAATAATAAACCTGGAGTCGGTGATAGGGATTTCACTAATCTGTAAACAGTCATTTCTGATTGTTAAAAGTGCCGGATTAATTTTTACTATTTAGCCTGCGGGTTCAGATATAAATGTTAACCGTGCGCGAACACAGGAGTTCATGTGAGTACCTATGTGTGGAAATGTATTTTTCACACCCGGACTGATCAGTCCGAGACAAGAGAATGAATATTCTTAAAGGAGGGAAGTAACGTGCCACGTAAAGGACATATCCAAAAAAGAGACGTATTAGCAGATCCTTTATACAATAATAAAGTTGTTACAAAGCTCATCAACAATATCATGTTGGATGGCAAAAAGGGTGTTGCTCAGAAAATCGTATACGGAGCATTCGATCAGGTACAGGAGAAAACCGGCAAAGATCCGGTAGAAGTATTTGAAGAAGCAATGAATAATATCATGCCTGTTCTGGAAGTAAAGGCAAGACGTATCGGTGGTGCTACCTATCAGGTTCCGATCGAGGTAAGACCGGAAAGAAGACAGGCTCTGGCACTTCGCTGGATCACACAGTATTCTCGTAAAAGAGGCGAGAAAACTCAGATCGAACGACTTGCAAATGAAATCGTTGATGCATCCAACAATACCGGTGCATCTGTTAAGAAAAAAGAAGATATGCACAAAATGGCAGAGGCAAACAAGGCATTCGCTCATTACCGCTGGTAATCTGTTCAGGCCTTTGTGTCTTTGATTCATGACAAGCAGGCCGGTCTGCCGGAATGTCTTGTCTGCATTTGTTGAAACTTAGTTTCAGCCTATTTGATTTTGCTGCTTCCGGAGACGGACAGCATTTGGTGTATGAATAACAAGGAGGAAAAATCTTTGGCTGGAAGAGAATATCCGTTAGAGAGAACCAGAAACATCGGTATTATGGCACATATCGATGCCGGTAAGACAACTCTTACCGAGCGTATTTTGTACTATACCGGTGTTAACTATAAGATTGGTGATACTCATGAAGGTACTGCTACCATGGACTGGATGGAGCAGGAACAGGAAAGAGGTATCACAATTACTTCAGCGGCTACGACTTGCCATTGGACCATGCAGGAAAACAATCAGCCAAAACCGGGTGCTTTAGAGCATCGTATCAATATTATTGATACTCCTGGACACGTTGACTTTACCGTCGAGGTAGAGCGTTCCCTTCGTGTACTGGACGGCGCTGTGGGTGTTTTCTGTGCTAAAGGCGGTGTGGAGCCTCAGTCTGAAAATGTATGGCGTCAGGCTGATACCTACAACGTACCCAGAATGGCATTCATCAATAAGATGGATATCCTGGGAGCCAATTTCTATGGCGCAGTTGAGCAGATCAGAACAAGATTAGGTAAAAACACTATTATCCTTCAGCTGCCAATCGGCAAAGAGGATGAGTTCAAGGGTATTATCGATCTGTTTGAGATGCAGGCATATATCTACAATGATGAGAAGGGTGAGGATATCTCCATTACCGAGATCCCGGAAGACATGAAGGATGATGCTGAACTTTACAGAACAGAGTTAGTCGAAAAGATCTGTGAATTAGACGATGATTTAATGATGGCTTACCTGGAGGGCGAAGAGCCGTCCGTGGAAGATTTAAAGAAAGCACTTAGAAAAGGTACCTGTGAATGTACAGCCGTGCCTGTTTGCTGCGGTACTGCATACAGAAATAAGGGCGTTCAGAAACTTCTGGATGCAATCCTTGAGTATATGCCTGCTCCTACCGACATCGCTGCTATCAAGGGTGTGGATATGGACGGCAATGAAGTAGAGCGTCACTCTTCTGATGACGAACCGTTTTCCGCACTGGCATTCAAGATTATGACCGACCCGTTTGTAGGAAAACTTGCTTTCTTCCGTGTGTATTCCGGTACTATGAACTCCGGTTCTTATGTACTGAATGCAACAAAGGAGAAAAAAGAACGTGTAGGCCGTATTCTTCAGATGCATGCGAATAAGCGTGCCGAGCTGGATAAAGTTTACGCAGGTGATATCGCTGCCGCAGTAGGGTTTAAACTTACGACTACCGGTGATACTCTCTGTGATGAGCAGCATCCGGTTATCCTGGAGTCCATGGAATTCCCCGAGCCTGTTATCGAACTGGCTATTGAGCCTAAGACCAAGGCCGGCCAGGGCAAGATGGGCGAAGCTCTTGCAAAACTTGCGGAAGAAGATCCTACTTTCCGTGCTCACACAGATACAGAGACCGGTCAGACGATCATTGCCGGTATGGGTGAACTTCATCTGGAGATCATCGTAGACCGTCTTCTTCGTGAATTCAAGGTAGAGGCTAACGTTGGTGCTCCTCAGGTTGCATACAAAGAAACCTTTACAAATCCGGTGGACGTGGACAGCAAATATGCAAGACAGTCTGGTGGACGTGGTCAGTATGGTCACTGTAAAGTTAAATTTGAGCCTATGGACCCCAATGGTGAGGAAACCTTTAAATTCGAATCCACTGTTGTGGGTGGTGCTATTCCGAAGGAATACATCCCTGCTGTCGGCCAGGGTATTGAAGAAGCTACTCAGGCCGGTATTCTTGGCGGATTCCCTGTACTGGGCGTTCATGCGAATGTATACGATGGTTCTTACCATGAGGTCGATTCAAGTGAGATGGCATTTAAGATCGCCGGTTCTATGGCGTTCAAGGATGCAATGAAGAAAGGCAATCCTGTTCTGCTTGAGCCTATCATGCGAGTGGAAGTTACGACTCCGGAAGATTATATGGGCGATGTTATCGGTGATATCAACTCCCGCCGCGGACGTATCGAAGGTATGGATGATATCGGCGGAGGCCGTCTGATCCGTGGTTATGTTCCGCTGGCAGAGATGTTCGGATACGCCACCGACCTGCGTTCCAAGACACAGGGCCGTGGTAACTACTCTATGTTCTTCGAGAAATACGAGCAGGTTCCGAAAAATATTGCAGAGAAGGTTCTGGCTAGCAGACCCGAGAAATAATCAGTATTTACAGGCTTTGCCTGGGATAATAAATACTTGAAAAATATGCTGAGTTGAAATATAATTAGGCATATATGACGATACTGCAAAAAGAGTATCATTTCCAAAAAAAGTAAAATAATAAAAATTATTTTTCCGCAGAATGCGGTACCGACAAGGTAAAGGAGGACTTTAAAAATGGCAAAAGCTAAATTCGAAAGAAATAAGCCACACTGTAATATTGGTACCATCGGCCACGTTGACCATGGTAAAACAACTTTAACAGCTGCTATCACAAAAACCCTGAATGCTAGATTAGGAACTGGCGAAGAAATTGCATTCGACCAGATCGATAAAGCTCCCGAGGAGAGAGAACGTGGTATCACAATCTCTACTGCTCACGTTGAATATGAGACACAGAATCGTCACTATGCTCACGTTGACTGCCCAGGCCATGCCGATTATGTAAAGAACATGATCACCGGTGCAGCTCAGATGGATGGTGCTATCCTGGTTGTTGCAGCTACCGATGGTGTTATGGCTCAGACAAAAGAGCATATCTTACTTTCCCGTCAGGTAGGTGTTCCTTACATCGTAGTATTCATGAACAAATGTGATATGGTAGACGATGAGGAATTACTTGAATTAGTAGAGATGGAGATCAGAGATCTGTTAACAGAGTATGATTTCCCGGGCGATGACACACCTGTTATCCAGGGTTCCGCTCTGAAAGCTCTGGAAGATCCGAGCAGCGAATGGGGCGACAAGATTCTGGAGTTAATGGAAGCTGTTGACAGCTGGATTCCAGATCCGAAGCGTGCTACAGATCAGCCTTTCCTGATGCCTGTAGAGGATGTATTCTCCATCACCGGCCGTGGTACTGTTGCTACCGGTAGAGTTGAGCGTGGTGTCCTTCATGTATCTGAAGAAGTTGAAATCGTTGGTATCAAAGAAGAAACCCGTAAAGTTGTTGTAACCGGTATCGAGATGTTCCGTAAACTTCTGGATGAGGCTCAGGCTGGTGATAATATCGGTGCTCTGCTTCGTGGTGTTCAGAGAAACGAAATCGAAAGAGGACAGGTTCTTGCTCATCCGGGTACCATCAAATGCCATACCAAATTTGCAGCTCAGGTTTACGTACTGACAAAAGACGAGGGTGGCCGTCATACACCTTTCTTTAACAATTACAGACCTCAGTTCTATTTCAGAACAACTGACGTTACCGGTGTTATCACATTACCGGATGGTGTTGAGATGTGTATGCCTGGCGATAACGTTGAAATGTCAATTGAACTGATTCATCCGATCGCTATGGATCAGGGTCTTACTTTCGCTATCCGTGAAGGTGGCCGTACAGTTGGTTCAGGTCGTGTTGCTAGAATTATTGAGTAATAATCAGCTTTAAACTATCACGGTTCCTGGCCTATGGCCAGGAACCGTTTTTATATCCTTGAGTTTTGCGTGTTCGTCAAATCGAAAGGACAGCCAGACACAAAACTTTGTCTTTGTCGTACAATGTTAGCAAAGAGAAACTCCGGGGAAACCATGCCGCCGGCCATCTATATCATCTTCACGCCGCGGCAGACAGGGGGAAATTATGTATATACCAAAAGATCCTATAATGCTGCTCAGTTTCACAAATATGAAGCTGAGGGATCAGTATTCATCATTGGACAAACTTTGCGACGATTTAAAGCTCAACAAAGATGAGCTTCTACAGAAAATGTCTGCAATTGATTATGAATATATACCTGAAATGAATCAGTTTCGTTAAGATTGTTTCTGAAAGATCAAAGAGTGCAAGTCCCTCACTTATGAGGGGCTTGCACTCTTTGCGCGCCGAGCGTGGTCAGCTTAGCTGACTTTCTCTTCTCACGCGAGTGTGCATCCTGCGGAGCATTTTTGTGATATAGGGAACGCAGTTTCCTATATCACAAAGAATAACGCTCTGTCTCGGCTGAGACAGAGCGTTATTTTATTTATAAAGGGCGCTTATCCTTTTATTTTACCAGTTCAAATCCACGTTCTGCCCCGTTCTTGCCGTTCCATTTACAGTAATAGAAGGTCCGTTTGATATTGCGGTCGTCTTCCATTGTAAACGGTCCGCTCATACCGTCGATTCCCGCTTTTCCAACGTCAATCATAGCCTGACGCAGGGTATCGGGATCTGTAGACTGGCATTTGTCAAATGCCTGCATGATCCAGTCTGCGGCCTCATAGGATCGCAGAATAAAGTTGTCAAGGGTAGAATCATATTTATCCTTGACCAGTTTGCTGAAAGCAGCGGTTCTCTCATTATCAGGATCTTCAAAAAAGGTACTTAAGAATACCGCATCTGCTGCTGCGCCTTCTGCCAGCTCCAGAGTTTCCAGCTTATAGGCTGAAGTCGTAATAACCACCTCGATATCCAGTCCCATATCCTTGATCTGCCTCAGGACACTGCTGGCCTCTGTGTACTGTCCCATATAATATACGGCTTCTGCGCCATTCTGCTTGATCTTTGTGATGATAGAAGAAAAGTCCTTGGTCTGGCCCTGTATAAATGATTCGTTGGCTACAACGTCCATTCCCAGATCTTCCGCTTTATTTACAAAGGCATCATCTATCCCGATTCCCCAGTCGTTATTTGAATAAATACCCGCAACCTTCTTCGTGCTCCATGTATTTTGCATATATTCCGCTGCCACTTCTCCTTCATAGGCATTTACATGGGGAAGCCGAAAAGTATAATCATACAGGGCTACATAGTCTGCATGAGAGCAGGTGGGGGATACCGTAATCATCTTTTCTTCATCCGTTACTTCTGCCATGGCGAGCGCACAGGTGGAGCTAAATGGACCGATGATAGCGGCATAGCTGCCGTCTGTAATAATTTTATTTGCAAGGCTCACCGCTTCCTTGGCATCATTTTTGTCGTCGAAGATATCAATAGAAAGCTGTGTCCCACCTCTTGCATTGTATTCTTCCATAAATTCTTTGGCACCACGTTCGAACTGAATCCCATACTGGGAATTGTCTCCCGTCATAGGCCCAACCAGAGCAAGCTTTACTTCCTTAGGCTGTTCTGCATCCATGTTATCTGATTTTTCACTATCTTTGTTTCCGCTTGTCTGACCGGTTTCACCAGGATTTCCGTTATCCTCTTTTTTCGAACAGCCAATAACGCTGCCGCACACTAGTAATAACACAAGAATACAACATATTGCTTTCTTCATACTACTATTCTCCTTTCATCAACCTTTGATATTCCGTCACCACTTGTATGACAAGTTTGTGTTGAGTATTATTATAGCATTTTACTGATAATATTTCAAGTAATACGTCTAATATATTATTGATATACTAATATTATTAAAAAAGGGATTACGCAAGATTTGATCTTGCATAATCCCTTTTCGTGATCCTATTCATGTAGACAACAAGCATTTTATATGTATTTATTGCATTTATGGAGTAGCAGTAACTGCAGTCACCTTCAATATCGTTGTTATGTTATATTCTCCATCTACGATCTTACTGCTGGCCTTAGCCTGACCAAATACCTTAAGGGGCAGTGTGCCTCCTCCTGCCGCTACTTTGCCCAGAAGCATATTCCTAGCTGTTCCGACAACCAGCATATTGGACGCCATTGCATCCGTTAATGTTTTATCAACAGGAGCCAGCGCCAGGTCCACCATTCCCAGCAGCCCTTTCGTATCGGTTACCTCTTCCAGAGTAATATTCACATCACTTGTTGAAAGGTTCTCTATCGTTCCTGTCGCGGATATGATCTCTTTGAATGCCTGCTCGCCTTCTGTACCGATCTGGAAGTTAATGCTTGAAGGAAGCACAACGCTGATCAGATCAGCTCCAGGGGTGCCTACTTTCCCCTCCAGCTTCATTTCACTGCTGCTCTCATTTGTGGTTACTTCTTTGGTTGTCTTATCTGTAGTCTCCTTAGCTAACGCTGTACTTCCCATGGTCAGTGTCAGCACCAGCACTAATATACCACTTAAAACTCTTTTTCTCATTTCAATCCCTCCGTTTGTCTCTTTTCCTTTTTTGCTTATTGTCTCTTTCTTTATCATAAAGGCTTCCCCCGCTTCGGGTGGCTCCCTTCAAGATCTTAATTCTGAACCGTTATCTTGATACCGGCCGATACTTTTCCCAGATAACCATTATCACTGATCCGGTATCCATGAATATATGCGGTACAGGCATATTCTCCCTTTTTCAGCGGTTTCTCAAGTTCCGCCTCCGGGACGTAACTCCCAGGTTCTAAAAGACCTGTTTCGTATATCAAATCGCCGGTATCATCCCGAAATACTTCCAGTTTTGTATATTTATCATTTGACTGCGGATTTTCAAACAGGATGTTTCCCTTTGCCTTTCCATCCTCATAAACCGGATTCGCGTTGATTGTAAAAGCGATCATTTTCTCACTAACCTGCCTGTTCAGCTCCGCTTCGATCTCCTCGTTGCTTTTACCAGGCATTGTCCCTACTACCGCATTTGCTTCCATTTTATCCTCTTGTTTTTTATCCCTCAAAAGATACCACACGACCCCTGCTGTCACAGCCAGCAGCAAGAGGATAATAATAATCAGCCACTTATTGTTCCGTTTCACCGTTGTCTCTTCCATCTCTCTTATTTGTCCCTTCTGTGTATTCTGTCAATTCTTTCCGCTTTCTTTCCCTACGGCTTAGCACAAACAATAACAGGATCACCAGCATGGTTATAAATCCAATTATGATCCACAGCCACAGGACGCTTCCTTCCCGCATCAGTACATAAGAGGAACAATGTTCCAGCTCTATAAGGTAGAAGCCGTCCCCGTCCTGAACTACATTTTCCTTCATCGTATCCAGGGCTCCGCTCTCCGGATTGCTATACAGAAAATTCACCGTATCGCCCTGCCGGAAACCGGCCATATTCTTAACCCTGAGTACTGCTTTCCCAGGCAGGCTTCCATGATGGGAAAAGGTCAGAATCTGTGCTTTTTTCCCTTTTGTCTGCTTCCATACCCTGTCCTCTGCCTCTGGGTTTGGGGTGATAAAAAGATCAATATCTTCCTGTGTCATCATCTTAAGATCTTCCGGTTCAAACTTCCATTCATACCACAAGTCTTCCTCTACTTGCGGATTATAAATACGTACTCTGAGCCCCAATCCTTCGTCAGATACCTTATGGAAGGCTTCCTGCGGAACCAACAGTTCATCTTCTTCCCGGCAATCCGTACATTTCTCCAGTACAATATCAACATGACTGCCATCGTACTGCACGCCAACTTCCAGCCTGTCATGAACGGACCGGTCAAAGAACTCCGGATCGAAGACCACACGTCCCTTCGTTTCCTCTCCCTGTTCAAATAATACGGTTACCGGCATTCTTTTTTCTTTGGACAGTGCCCTCAGATTGTGGGGAATCCACCCATCCGCCACCAGCCCTTCTTCCTCATAGGGTACCCGAATGACAATTCCCTCTTTATAAGAAATCTTAATTGTATTCCTTTTGATTCTTCTATATTCTTCTTCCCGGAATGCTGAAATCCCAATCGGTTTCTTTTTCCCCTTTTCATCCGAAAGATTCAGCTTTAGTCCTGACTGTTTTTCTACCGATGTCCTGACTGTCTCCGCGTCCAATATGACATGGTTTTCCCCTTCCTCCGGGTCCACTCCAATCATCTCTTCCGGCGTCAGCTCCGGGACACCCTCCGGCAGCTCATTATCACCTAAATCTACCGTTGGCTTTTCGAATTTACCGTTCCCGCTGCTATTGCCACTGCTGCTGCCATTCTCTCCTTTGTTTCCGGATTCTCCGCTGCTGCCGTCTTCCTCCGATGTATTTCCGTCATGATCCGTGTTTTCTCCATCGGTCGCCGTATTTCCAGAATCATTGGGGTCGTCCGGGTCATCCGGATTGTCCGGATGATCAGGGTTATCCGGATCTGGCGTGGGGGTAGGTATGATAATCCCCCCTCCGTCTCCGCCGCTGCTGTCTTTGCTCAACAGCACGGTCTTCTCCTCACTTCCCGTCTTCGGGAATGTACACTGAATGGTTTTTTTCTGATATCCAGTCTTTTGGAAAGTCAGCTCATATGTAAGTTCAGGTATGCCTTTTAATTGGGCTTTTCCGCTCGCACCGGTCTTTACAATCTCTTTCCCGCCGCTGCTGATACTAACTCCTTCCAGGACGCCGCCCTTCTCCGAATTCTCCTTTACCGTGATTTCCACACTGGTTTCTTCCCTGACTTCTCCCTTTAGCTCCATGCTTCCTGTTGAACTTCCACTGCCACTTACGGTCTGGCCTCCGGCAGTTATTCCCCGGCTTCCCCCTAACAGGAGCATACAAACAATTGCTCCGATCAGAATTCTTATTCTCCTCATCTCATTATCGCCTTTCCCCGTGGCATTTTCCCTGTCTCATATACCTGATTTCATTCTGTCGGTTCCTGAGGAGGCTCCTCCCTCACCAGCTCTACCTTTAGGGTCGTCTCCACGTGGAATCCATACACCCCTAGCTTTGCATTGGTCGCTCCCTTTCCATAGATACACAGGGTTTCTTCCCTCTCTGCCCCTACTTCCATCACCGGGATGGACAGGGCTTCCCCTTCCGCCGGTACCCGCAGGGCATAGGCTTCCAGGACTTTCTCATTTTCAAAGGTTTCCCCCGCCTTTCTAAGGGCCAGGAAGACGCTCCCGGCTCTTACTTCTGATAACCTCTTCTCCAGGTAAAATCCTTCCGGCCCGTCTATTATCTTTACTCCCGTCACGCTCAGTTTTACCGGCAGGGCGGAATCATTGATGATCTTTGCCTCGGACGGGCTGATCGCCTGGGTCTCCCCCTTTGTCACATCCACCGCTTTATTCGTATCCAGCACAAAGGGCACCTCTGCCGGCAGGGTCACGCTTAGCAGCATCGGCTCGATTGTTATCTCCAGGCTTGTCGTCCCCTCCGATGCCTTTGCTCCCGCCGTACCTATCAATGCAATCAGGATTCCCAGGCCAAACAGAGCCAGCTTTTTCCCTCTTCTTCTCATCTCTGTTCCCCTTCCTCCTTCTCTTCCAGTACCCTTAGGGTGATTCCCACCGTCAGTTTCCCCGCATTCGTATGATCTTCCTCAAACAGGTCGATCTGCACTGTGACCGGCCATTCTCCGGCCTTATACTTCTTCTTCAGCTTTACCTTTTCTATCTGCTCTCCAGGTTTCAGTATCCCTGTGTTCCCTACCAGGTTTCCCTCTTCATCATAGAGGCTTACCCTTGCCTGATAGGCATTTCCCTCCGGATTTTCATACTCCAGGCTGCATTCCTTCTCTCCCTCCCGGATCGTGGGGACCTGGTTCAGAATAATCCGGAAGTTCTCTTTTCCCCTGCTCTCTTCTTTTATGCTTCCCTTTACCGCATCCGTCTCTTTTCTCATGTCAAGACTGGCCTGCAGGCTTTTCGGCAGCTTTATTAAGCCCAGGAGGATTCCCGCTCCCAGTATCAGGAGCAGGCCTCCCAGGATTCCGGCGGCAAGAAGGCGCTTCTTCGTTCTGCTCAACCTTCTTCCCCCTTACTCCGCCGGCGGGGTCTCTGTTCCCGCCGGCGCATCCTTTACTTCCAGATTCCCCGGTACTATGTCGTATTCCGGTATCTTCGTCTCATACTTTAACTGATAGTTGAAGGTTCTCTGGGTTCCTGTATAGTAGGGGCTGTATTCCAGGAAGTACTTAAACTTCTGGATTCTTCCCGCTCCCAGGCCCAGTACCGGTTGCTCTGCTCCCTCTGCAGGATTATAATAGATCCCTTTCTCGACGCTTTCTCCCTCGTTCTCCTCCGTGTAGGCAAGGCCCAGCTTCACTCCCTGGGTGATCAGCTCCTCTCCCGGACGGATCGGTATGCTCGGATCGACCAGGCCAAGTGTGCCTTCTTCGCCCGGCACGCTCCCCGGTACTACAGACGCCAGCGTCACAGCCAGAGGATATGCCGTATCATTTTTTATCTCCCACTCGTCCGTATAGGACTTACTCCGGATACCCGGCTGCAGGCTGATCTGCGTCGGGGTAGGTACGGTGATGTCTAACTTTTTGCTCGTTATTCCCGGTATGGTCACGTTGATGGCCACCGACCGGTCATCCGGCACCTCCAGGATAATACGGAAATACTTATCTTCCGCACAGTTGTAGGCCGCTGCGTTGTAGAGCTTGATGCCCGTCACACCGGTGATCGGCGTGGTGACGGCCTGGGACAGGTCAACCTCTGTGCCTGAGGAGGTCTCCAGGGCAAAGCCCAGCTTTGCGTTGGCGTTTACGGTACCATAGGTGCTGTAGTTGGCGGTGATGGTATCAGTCTGCTCCGCCTGATAAGCGGCCGCTTCCTCAAAGGCGCTGTTAACACTGCTGACATCAATAGAAGACACTGTTCTCGCATTAATGTTTCCTATCAGTACTTTACTGAATTCAGCTGACACACTATCAACAATTGGCAGGGTAACATTTGCCTTTTCCCAGGACTCCATAGGTTTTATCAGCCGGATAAAAAGGTCCCTGCTGACCCCCTGGTAAGTCAGGGTTAAAGTAGTTTCCGTTCCTTTACCTTTGAATGCCGCTTCACCAGATGGATTGATCACCAAAGTCGTCACATCCGAACTGCTCCAGCTCACAGGTTTCCCCAAAATATTGACCGGTACACTAAAATCATCTGTGATCCCATACAAGCTGTCGAAAATCGTCGTTTTAGAACTGTTGCAATATGCATAAATCGGGATAGCGGCGGTAACAACCTCCGGACTGTCAGCGGCAGCCCCTAATCTCGGATATAATCCAGCTTCCATTACCCAGCCATGATCTGCAGTAAGGCCATCCAGAGGATTATTTACCATCTCCGCTGTTGTTTTTCCGTAAATACCTGTAATTACTGCCATATTGGCGGATGGCTTTGTTATTCCGGATCTTTGGATATCAAAATAGCAGTTCTCAAAGGTTATATATCCGGGACTGGAGAGACTGCCAACAAAGCTACCCTGGTTACCTGTATTATTCGAATTTCGCAGCTGGCCACTCATATAACAGTTTTTAATAATGCTCGTATAAGAAGATCCGCCATATAATGTGCAGATAAAACCGCCTTTTGTTGCTCCTGGCTCTGTACTGATATTACCTGTAGAATAACAATCCGACACCTCTATTCCCGACGATGCGCTTCCGATGAAGCCGCCTGTAGCGGACTGGGCTGTAATATTTCCCAGAGAAAAACTTTGATTTACAACCAATGCATTACTTGACTGACCAATCAAGCCTCCTGCGTTACTATTCGCTTCAATCTCTACGTCAGAAAAACTGTTGTCTATATTCGTATATAAGGTATATCCGATCAGACCTCCCACAGAATAATTTGCGGATATACTACCCTCTGCACTGCAGTTTTCAATTTTCCCTTTCCGGCTGTTTCCAACAAGACCACCCACATAATTCTGCCCTTCTACCACTGCCTCTGCTGAACAGCCCTTTACATATACAGCCGGGTAATTTGCCGACGAAACATCAACATTGTCAATCTTTCCCAGCAGCCCGCCGGTGAAAGATTCTTTACTTTGATCATCTAAAGCCACCTGCGCAATTTTACCCTGGACATGGCAGTTTTCGATAATTAATTCTTTATTCATCATGCCCCTGGCTACACCGGCTAACATCCCCATTGCCTCATATTGGTCTGAAGAGATATTCCCAATCAGTGTCAGATCTTTTATACTTCCTCTTAAAATATAGAAAAGAGGGATATCAAGGCCATAAATAGTTTGGTTGTTACCATCTAGAGTCCCGGTAAACGTGGTGTCCGATCCATAGCCAACGGAGGTATTGAGACCGGAAAAATCACAGCTATTCTCTTCTCCAAAATCCAGCCTGTAATTTCTGGAAAGACTTAGCGCATCCGCGCCTGTCCCCAGATACTGTTCCCATTCATCCAGGTTATGAATGATAATCGTATCTCTTAACGCACCTTTACTAAACAGAAAAGATTTCTCGACTCCGTCCAGGCCGTAAATAACACGAACAATATCATCCGCAAGCAGAGTGATACGATGCTCATCCGGATCAATATCTAAACTACGATCCGGATCACCGCGCCAGACTCCTGATAGATTTGGTGAAAATGTAAGTGGGGTCTGCACGGAACAGCCGGTTTCACCTGAAGCTATTATTACTGCTGCTGTTGATACAGAAGACATGTTTTTAACATATTCATCTATACTGTTCGCAAAGACAGCCAATTGAGGATAGTATCCATCAGTCAGAACCCACTCTTCATTATCTGAAAATCCGCTTAATGTAATTCCGCTTCCCGTCATGTCGGCGGTTCCTTTCCCTGTACGTTTTTCCAGATTAGAAGAAAACAATTCAACGCCGGAAATCTGCTGATCATAGATAAAGGTGGTTACTGAGCTTTGGCCTTTACCTGCGAAACCACCGGAATTTCCAGATAAATTAATAATGTTTCCCGAAGCATAACAGCTTTTTCCGTTCAAGTTGCTAAGCGCAGTTCCTACAAATCCACCAGCGTATTCGCCATTTGCAGTTACCGATCCTGTAGAATAGCAATTGGTGTATGTTCCGCTATTTGTAATGCCTGCAAAGCCGCCTGTTGAATCCTCTCCCTGTACGTTTCCGCCGGCCATACATTTTTCTATCTTTCCGGTGTTAATTCTTCCGGCAAAGCCGCCGGCACTGATTGTACCATGTACTTCCACCATCGAGGAACATTCTGTTACGGTACAGCTGCCCAGATAGCCGCTAAGTCCGCCAACATTACCCATACCGGAAACACTTCCCCTGACATGGCAGTTGGTTATCTTTGCCCCGGTTAATGTATTCCCCAACATTCCTCTTCCCGTTACAGTACCAACGATTTTCAAATCCTTTATCTCTGCGCCGGACAATGTGTCATCAAATAACGGTATTCTCAGTCCAGTGATACTCTGGTTATTGCCATCTAATGCGCCAGCAAAGTATTTGCCACCGGATGAATTTACTATACCCGAGCTCTGCTTCAGTTCTGAAAAATCACATGTATTGTCCGTAAAGTCCAGCCGATAGTTATACAGCAGCGTCTGTGGAGTTGCTCCGCTTCCTAAATAATGCTCCCAGTCTTCCAATGAAGATATCACCGTAATTTCATCCTGTGCCAGCCGTAATACAAAGGATTTTTCCAGATTATTTTCCTCATAAACAATTCGAAGCTCCTGATTACTTTTCAAGCTTTCCTGAAAGTTCGCTGTTCCGGATGCGAAAGTTATATAGTTACTCCTTTCTTTCCAGGTTCCCGGCAGCGTATTGTCATATGTAAATTCAGAACCTGTAAAACAGTTTGCTTTACTACCCTCAGGCAGATACACAGCCACAGCGGAAACAGCCGACTGTTCTATCAGATGTGCAACATCTGACCCGGCAAATACAGTAAGCTGGGGATAATATCCCTTTCTTAAAAACCAGCCATTCTCTGTTGTAAAACCCGAAGGTGTATCTGTCAGCTCAGAAGTATTGAGCCCAAGCGCAGTTGTATCTTCACTCTTTTTATTTCCAACCGCTAAAGCAACTCCTGACAGCTGCTTATCAAAGTAACAGTCTGTCATATAGGACATATTATTACTTTTACTGGAGTTCCCAATTAATCCGCCTGCCGTCTGCTGATCTGGTTTTTCATAGTACTTTTCTACCAGACCAGCAAAATAGCATCTTGTCATAGTAAACGAATAGCTGGTATTTCCAATTAATCCGCCTATGCCATAACCAGGATACTCCACCTGTAGATTTCCTACTGCATAGCAGTTCTCAGCCGATAGGTTCATTCCCGCATAGCCGCACAGCCCTCCAACAGATCCGAATACCGCATATATATCCCCGTTAAAGTAACAGTTTTTAAATTGTGCAGCGCCATATCCAAGTATGCCGCCCGCGCCTGACACATTGCTGGCTTCTATGTTTCCCTGCATATAGCAGTTTTCAATCTGGAAGGATGAGACTACGCCTGAACGGTAGCCCACAATTCCTCCCAGGTAATTATCTCCCGATATGCTTCCTTCCACATGACAATCTATGATTTTACAGTCATCTACTGCCGCACCGGCAATACCACCCGTCTGCCTGCAATCCTTTAAGACGACATCCGCAGAACAACCTGTTATTGTTCCATTCCTGAAATAACCACATATACCTCCGTTCGATTCTAAATTGCCAGCAAGCCTCCCGATGACATGACATTGACTTATATTAGTCCAGTTTGTAAATCCAACAAGAAGACCGCCCTTTCCTGCTTTGTTGGATCTCATCCCCGTCACTTCTACGTCGGCCGAACAATTGCTGATTATAGTAGGATTCCCCTCGCCTCCTTCAGCTCTTCCTATCATTCCTCCCAAGTCTGTTGAATAGTAAGATGTCTTCACGCCATTTTCAACAATACCTGAAACGTGACATGATTCTACACAGCTGGATTTTCCTGAAATTATGGTTCCAACCAACATTCCTACATGCTCTTCCGTTGTATTAAGCCGAATTTCTCCATTTTTTACAATGATATCACTTAATGTCGCCCCTGAAATATATTGAAACAGTGGCTTTTTTAATCCGGTTATTGTCTGATTATTTCCAAATAACATACCGGTAAATGGCTTATCAGAAGTAAGCCCCACGCTAACTTCCAGTGTCGAAAAATCACATTCATCACCTGTGAAATCCAGTTGATATATCCCATTCAAATCGTCAGCGGTAGCCTCTCTGCCCAGATACCGCTCCCAGTCATCCAGTGAGCGGATAGAAGTTGCCAAAGAATTATCAATGACCCGGATAGCTATGGTCTTTGTCAATCCCTGACTGGAATAGGTAATATTAATCCGGTTTGATCTCATGGGGATTATTTGGTCATTTACTATCTTTACTGCTTCCGGAATCTGAGAACACCAGGTACCTTCCGTGGTGCAATATGTCATCGGACTCTGAACCTGCTGAGAATTTTCTTTATCCTTCAGAAACAGTGCCGCAGACGAGACAGCGGACGCATTTCTGACCAGCTCAGAGGCAGATGATTTCATTACTTTAAGCTGGGGATAACTATAATCCTCATAATACCAGCAGTTGCTTCCCAGATTTCCGGCCATAGCAGAGCTGGTTATCTCATTTGTTGCTTTTCCCCAACTGTTTTCATCTGTTAATCCGCCGATTGCCGCCGTACCCCCGCTTAACTGGCTGTCGAAATAAGAGGAAGAAATTGTATAGGAACCGTT
The DNA here is from genome assembly GCF_032380675.1 of Anaerolentibacter hominis. Classification (NCBI taxonomy): domain Bacteria; kingdom Bacillati; phylum Bacillota; class Clostridia; order Lachnospirales; family Lachnospiraceae; genus Anaerolentibacter; species Anaerolentibacter hominis. The sequence continues at coordinate 60,374 of NZ_JAWDIX010000001.1, read as the reverse complement.
TACCTCGCCAATCAGTCCACCTGCGCGTGCTGCCCCCTGTTCAGACACTGCGGAATAACTATTCTCAGCTGTAAATTCCTCTTCAACCTGTCCTGCAAATCCGCCCATACTGGTGAAATCACATAGTGATCCACTTGTGTAGCTATTACAGACTGCTAAAATGCCGCAGGTGCCTATAAAACCGCCGCCGTCACCATTAACCGAAGTATTTGTCGTCTTTATCTCTACATTAGTAAAACAATTGTCGACATTTACACTAAGGGCTCTTCCTATAAATCCCCCGCCTGCTAATAATGATCCTGACATTTTTACAGCAGATGAGCATTCATTTAATACTATATTATATGTCCCGGTCAGCGCGGCTCCGATAAACCCGCCTGCGTAAACATTGGTGCCAGTTGCCTCAATTGTTCCATAGACATGACAATTATTCAGAGTAATATCCCCTGCAACAGTTTTAGCATTATCCACCAGGAGCCCAATTCTTTTACTGTCGGAGGCTATGTCACCTTTTAAGGTAAGATCGTTAATAATCATTCCATCAACAACCCCAAACAATGGTTTATCAAGATTATATATAACATTATTATTGCCATATATTATCCCGCAAAATGGTTCATCGTTTGTACCGGTCGTGGCAGACAGATTTTCAAAGTTTTCTTTTGCACCGGCAAAGTTCAATTCATACACTTTTCCTTGATTTTCAGGGTCTGCTCCTGTCCCGAAGTAAGTCTCCCAATCAGTCAAACTTCTTATCTGTATGGGAGTTCCAACAACGGTAAGTGAAATAGCCTTTTTGAACCCTCCCTTCTCTAAATAAAGCGTAGTCTGAACTTTTCCACCCTTTATACTGTCTGATACAGTACCAGATCCATTATTCAGAAGAAAGGTCTGTTGATCCTGACTGCAGTTAAATAATCCCTCCTTGTATTCAAAACCACTCCTGGACAGCCGTGAAGATTCTCCATTTTTTAATAGAATTGTATAGGAGGACACCTCTGATGCAATTTTTACCTCAGGTACCGCTGATTCGGCAATCTGTTTTAATTGAGGATATTGGGATGCATTGTCCAGCCAATAATTCTGACTTTCCGCGGTAAATAGCGCAGCAGACTGATTTATTAATTCGTCAGTCCCCATACCGGTTATTTTAATGGTTTCGCTTATAGTTCCTGTTCCAATTCCGATATCAGTGCCAGAAAGCTGCATATCATAATAGCAGTGATCAATTGTATTGTCTTCTCCTGTCACACTTCCCAGCAGACCTCCTGCTTCACTCTTAGACAAAAGCTGGACAGACGAATAACAGTCTTTCATAATACCATTGTATAAATCCCCCGCCAGCCCACCTGAAAGATTACCGCTGATATTCCCGCTGCCATAGCAATTCTTCATTGTAGATCCATACGCCCTGCCCACAATCTGTCCTGTATAGGTATCTGCAGTAATAGCACTTGACGCATAACACGCTTCAAATGAGGTACATTGGGCATAGCCCGCAATTCCTCCAATGTATTTCTGCCCTGTTAATTCGGCATTTACAGAACAATTCCGAAAGATATGAATTCTGTCAGATTTTCCCGGAACACTTTTTACATAACCGGCGATTCCACCGATATAATCAGTGCCTTCCACAGAAATACTGCCGAATACATGACAATTGACGATGCTTGTACCACTCTCACCGGCGATTGTCCCCGCCAGCATCCCAACATAATTGGAGCTGAACTCAGAAATATCTCCCGCTAGAATCAGGTTACTGACGCTGGCATCGTTCATATAAAGAAACAAAGGTTTTGTTAAACCTGTGATTCTCTTATTATTTCCCTCCAGAGATCCGGTGAAAGGTGCTTTTGATGTTCCTACACTGGCTGTCAATCCAGAAAAATCACAGCTTTCTCCGGGAAAGTCCAAAGTATAATCCCAGCTTAAATACTCCGGATCGGCATTTTTTCCAAGATACTTCTCCCAATCCTCCAGATTTTTCAACGGAATAGTATGGCTGTTAGAATTAACAAGTAAAAATATCTTTTCTCTCGTTCCTCCATTGATAGAGACAGTAAGGAATTGTTCTCTTAATATAAGCTGCACCGAACTATCTGCCGGTTCTCCATCCAATTTCCAGGTCAGATTCTGCCCGCCTGCCGCAGATGGAAGTGCAACCGAAGCCTGGGTAAGATTTCCGGCAGAATCATATGTGCCATCTGCATTCACAGCAAGCAGAAGCGGTACTGCGCTTACAAGCGCCTCCTCGCTGGCCGCAAATGTAGTTAACCGTGGATAGAGTCCTTCCGAACAGGTCCAGCTGCTGTTGCTTGTAATCCAACTCATACCGCTGATAGAAGTACCGGTTAATTCACTTGTTAATTTTCCGGTAACAGAAGCACCAACCGTCGCATTTCCAACTGCATTTGTACAGCCTGCCATTTGCAGGTCAAAACATGAGTTTGTAGTAGCCGCAGGTGACTGGAATCCGATTAATGCACCCTTGTTTGTCTCTGCCCTGACAACAGAAGTACTGAAAACATTTTCAACTACATTATATGTTCTTCCGGCAATGCCTCCTACCGTGTCAACTCCATAGACAGTATTTCCAGCATAGCACCTTAATATTTTACCGCTTGATGACCCTCCAAAACCGAGCAGCCCTCCTACGTACTGTGTTCCTTCCACCATTCCGGATGAAAAACAATTCGTTATATTTATCGTATTATTGGCACGGCCTACTAAGCCTCCCACTTCTGATCTGCCCTTTATCTTTCCCACAAAATAGCCATTGCTAACATTCGTCGAATAACTGGCATATCCAATAAAACCTCCGACAGAGGTGCCCCCCTGGATAGAACCAGTCCCTGAACATTGATCAATCGTCAAACTGTTAGAGGCATATCCGATTAGACCTCCCGCACAGGATACCGCTGAAATTGCGCCGTCAAAGGAGCAGCCAGTAATTCTTGTTGTTGCAGTTGAACTATAACTAACTTCTCCAATTAGTCCACCCGCGCCTGATTTGCTTTGTATATCACTATTTGAGGTACAATTTGTAATCGTACCGATAACTTTACCGAACATGCCGCCGATACATCGGCTGTCGTCCATATTAATGATTGTTGATTTTACATCACAATCTGCCGCCTCTATTGAATCCCCGTATCCAGCCAATCCTCCAATATAAGCACTTCCTCCCGGATTCTCCGATGCTGTTAGTTTCACCTGCGCACTGCAATTCATAAAACTGGCTTTCACTGTATAGCCAATGAAACCGCCGACGGTACCCATATAATAATTGCTGTCCTCAGGAAAACTAGTATTTACCTCGCCCTCTACATGGCAGTTTTTCAGTTCTGTTCCTTCATTTATATCTCGCCCCGCTAAAATACCTGTATACTGTTGCGTCCCTTCAATTTTTCCTTCCAGATTCAGATTACGGAATACTGCGCCGGATATCTCTTTAAATAAAGGAATCTTTAAACCGTATATCTTTTGTCCGTTTCCTTCTAATTCTCCTGTAAATACACCGGAACTTTGTTCAACCGTAGAGAAGTCAAAGTCCCCGTCAGCGGACAATTGATAGTCGCCTCCCAGAGATTCTTCCGAAGCATCCGGGCCTAAATAATAATTCCAATCTGCCAAATTGCGAATTATTCTGTTCCCTGCTTTCAATGTCAGTAAAAATCGTTTCTCAAAACCCGACTGTTTATATCGGACAACCAGTTCACCACTCCATATTGGAGTTGCAGTTTTTTGCAGTTCATTCACTGTTATCTGTGTTTCCGGTTCAAAAGACCAACCCGCAAATTCTCCTGCTGAAAGATCTATATCTCCTTCTACACGGCTTGCTTTTGCCCCAGAATTGGCGAATTTTAAAGGAATAGACGAAATCTCAGATGCTTTCACATTTTTATTCTTAAAATATTTCAGCTGTGGGTAATATCCCGCAGTGCGTTCCCATACTGTCGAATTTGTTGTAATTCCGCCAATACTTGCCTGACACATTTCTTCTGTCGATAATGCTTTCAGACCAGCTGAAACCTGCTCCATACCCGTCATCTGCAAATCGTAGTAACAATTAGTTAACGTTGTACCAGCTGCCTTACCGATTAAACCGCCTACCGTATTACTATTCGGATTGTTAGTTGCTTCTTTTATCGTACCGGCAGCAAAGCATCCCGAAATAGTACACGCCGACTCTGCGTTTCCAATCAATCCGCCTGCCCGATTAAGTGCTGCCACCGCAGCAGTAGAATAACAGTTTGTTATCGTAGAAGAAGATAAGTTTCCAATCAGGCCGCCTGCATAGGGAGTTGAATTTCTAACTTCAACGCTTCCATTAGAAAAACACTGTGTAATTGTTGAGTTGGAACAGTTTCCGATCAAGCCACCAGTCTCATAATATCCTAGCCAATTCCCTGAAGCATAGGAATAACTGATATTCGTATAGTCGCACTTTCCAATCAAGCCACCAGTTCCATAGATTGCCGCATTTTCTTCAAGAACAATATCCACATTAGCTGAACAATATAGTACCTTGTTTCTTACATTGGTTGTTCCGATGGATACCCCAATCAAGCCTCCGGTTCCTTTTGGATTATAACCCCATACATCATCTTCACACGTTATTTCTCCCTTGGCATGACAATTGTTCACCTCTCCCCCTGCCATCATGCTAGCTAATAATCCTGTTCTTTCGCCTTTCGCAATAATCAGATTACCTTCCACATTTAAATCATTTATTGTAGCATTTTCAAGTACATTAAATAATGGTACCTGAAGGCCCGTTATCGTTTGATTTTTACCATCGAGGGTACCCGTAAATCCACCATACTCAGTTCCTGTGCCTATCGTTAAGGATGAAAAATCATAATTCCCGCCTTCCGCCAGCTGATAATTTGCCGACAAAGTCCTCGGAGTTGCCCCAATCCCTAAATAACGGTTCCAATCTTCTATAGAATAAATCGTGTAAACAATATCTTCTCCACTCGAAGAGCCAAACAGAAAACTTCGACTAAAACCATCAAACGAACAGGACAGCAGTGCCTTTTCATATTTATTATTACATGTAACCGTTGATCCGTTTACCGTAAATGCATCGTCCGGTGCAGAGGACCAGTTCCCGGCAGCACTGTCAATCTGTATTGCTCCAACTGGGTCAATTACCGTTTCTCCTTCTGTTAGATAAATAGCTATGGACGACAGATCCGAAGGAGTCCTGCCGTCAAATATATTCAGTTGGGGATAATGACCCACTGAAAAACTCCAGTACTTTTCATCAAGCCCCATCCCTTTTGCATTTTCGCCGGTCATTGACTGTGTGCTGTACCCGGAAATCCCCGTCAAATCTACTACTTCACTATTATTTCCACTGCTGTTTAACACCCCTGCCATCTGTTTATCATAATAGCAGTTCTCATAAGTATCACTTGACGAAAAACCGATGACAGAGCCTGTATATTCCTTGCCGGAAACCGTTACAGAACTATAACAATTCTTAAAAGCTCCGCCATATGTACCAACACTTCCAAATAATCCACCGGTTTTACTATTTCCCATCACGGTACCAGACGCATAGCAATCTACGGCTCTGCTGTATCTTATTTGGCCAAGCAATCCGCCTACTGCTTCAATCCCCTCTACATCTGTCATGGCAAAACAATTCGTAATACCTCTATCTTCATCAGGTAAAGCAAAATTATATGTATTACCAATTAACCCGCCCACAGCGGTCTGGCCCCATACTTTTCCTGTACTATAACAATCTTTGACTTTAACACTAGAGGAGTATGCATACAGATATCCGATCAGGCCTCCAACATTCTTGGTTCCGCTAACATTTACGTTTGAAGAACAGTTAATAATCAGCCCTTTATCATATGCCTCATTACGCACATATCCTATCAGACCGCCTGCTCCATCCGTATCATATGTGCTTAAGTTCGTATTACAACTTACCGATCCTGATGCATGACAATTCTTGATTACCTGTAATAATTTATCCCCGTTATAAGATGATTTAAAATATACCTTTCCAAAAAGGAGTCCAGCCCAGCCTGATCCAGTTATATTGCCCTCCAGATTTAAGTCAATAACCGCGACATCTTCTCCGCTTAAAAATAAAGGCCTGCTTAACCCGGTAATTGTTTGATTATTGCCATATAGTTTCCCCTTAAATACACCGTCTCCCTGCAAATTTGAAAAATCACATGTCTGATTCTCAAATTGTAACTTGTAGTTTTGTTTTAAAGACTCCTCTGTAGCACCAGTCCCCAGGTATCGGTCCCAGTCTTCTAATGAACGGATTATCAGCGGAGCATCTACATGAAGTATCATTAGCTTCTTATAACCACTTTCTGTTATAAAATCCAGATTAACATCACGTTCTTGCCCGCTCAGACTTTCATCAATTTTCAACTTATTATTATCTATATAAAGTACATTGTCTTCTATTTCCCATGTCCCATTTATCTGAGTATTAAATAAGAGCTCATCTGAGACAGCAGCGGGAGTATTTTCATTTGTAAAATATACAGCTGGAATAGAGGAAACCTCGGATTGTTTCCGTATATTTTCCTGATCTGATTTTGCAAAAACGGTCAGCTGCGGATATCGTCCGGCTTCCCATAACCATACGGACTCATCCTCAAATCCCTGGATGGGGGTTCCCGACAGTAAATTTGCTGTTGAAATACCTATTATGTCATCTGTATCATCTGAATCTGTTATTCCTGTTAACTCTTCGTTATAATAGCAGTTTTTCTCAGAGTTCCTAGACCATCGTATAAATCCATTCGTACTCGGATTACTCACTGTATTTCCTCTTATAAGAGCTCCATTGGCCAGACAATTTTCAAACCGAACATATGAACCAACTGTCCAAAACACAAAAATGAATCCACTTGATTGCCCAGCCTGTATTGAATTTACGCTTACATCTGTATAACAATTGCGTATAATCGCTTCTTCATTCCCTGAAATCTCACCAATGAATCCTCCCGTCTGGTCACCTCTTTTTATACGGCCGCTTGAGTAGCAGGAATCAATCTCACTATTATTAAGTGTTAGTATCCCCGCAAATCCTCCAATGCTACCCCCGCCTGCAGCTAAATCTACTCCTGAAGTAAAACAATTTCTAATTGTTCCATTCTTTAAAGTACCGGCTCCAATCAGACCTCCGATGTCATTTAATCCTGTTATGTAGACATTTTCCACGTAGCAGTTCAAGATAGATCCACTCCCTTGATCTATCCGTCCAATCAAACCTCCAGCATCACTGTCTACCTCCAAAACGCAATTATTTGTAAAACAATTATCCATATAAAAATCTCCGGAAACAGTTCCGCACAAACCGCCAATATTAAAAGCCCGTTTATACAAATCTCCAAAGTTAACATGTATTTTACCTGTAAAGTTACTATTGCTTATAGTTATCCCTTTCCCTGTACCCAGAATGCCGCCGATGTTATTACCACCCAAACTGGTATCCGTTAATATTTCAATAACTGCGGAACCTGTCACCTCATCGAGAGCACAATTCAAGGCATACCCTGCTACACCACCGATATCCAAACGCCCTTCCATATATGGAATATCAATCTTACATCTTGATAAATTACTATTGGATAAATCTCCGGCAATTCCTCCCGCCTTACCTACACTTGGTTTTTTGCTGCCAACTGGACTGTAAACGCTGCCATAGCTTTGACAATCTTCAAAGGTAATTCGGTCTCCTTTTCCAACAAATCCTCCGATACAAAAATAGCCTGATACGTCAACATTAGCAGAACAATTTTTTATGATGACACCGTCTCCATCAACAGTACTTTCAATGAATCCTATCATTCCTCCTGTGTAGCAGGTATCCGTACTGCCAAGATATTTCACCGTTCCTTCAGCATGGCAGTTGATTATCTCGGTATACATATCACTTGCCCCTGGGACAACCCGCCTTGCCAGCAGGCCGACATGATCAGAAGAAGATGATACTGTTCCAGAAATTGTCAGATTCTGTATTGTTGCATCTTCTAACGATTCAAATAAGGGCACCCTTAAACCGGTAATCTGATATCCATTACCTTCTACAATTCCTCTATACGATACATTCACATTTGAACAGGCAGATTTCCCCAGACCACTGAAATCCAAATCATTCATAATTTCGATATTCTGGTTTAATACTGTAGTAGATACGATATTATCGAAAAAGTTATTCCAATCTTCCAGAGAGTATATCTCTATGACTGTTGTCTCATCTTTTATCAGGACCTTTTCTGTACTTACACTGAAGACTTTCTCCTCCGTCCCCAGCACAGCGCGCAGTACTCCACTGTAAACGATCCCTTCTTCGGGCGCACTTGTCCCCTCTTCTTCTGCGCTGCTCTTTAAAACTGCCTTTCCCTCTTCCGTCAGGCTAATATCCCCGCTCACACTCCACTCAACCGCTTCTCCCTCGATCTCCTGGATTAATTCGATCTCTCCTTCTACTCCCTCTATCGTTCCGCTTCCCAGCCGCAGCGCAATCGCGCTCGCCTTCGATTTCTTCTGTATTTCTGTCTTCTCATTTAACGCAAAATAAGGCAGCTGCGGATACGCTCCCTCCGTATAGTGCCACTCTCCCGAAAGGCTGTCCTGGATTCCCGTCAGCTCTTCCGTTCCCTTCCTCTGCGCCTGCTTATCCTCCCCGCAGCTCATCCGGTAGTCATACGCACATTCCTTTGCACTTGCGCTCTCTCCATATCGCCCGACAAAGGCTCCTCTTTCTTCTCCTGCCCCTAACGTATTCGATACATAGCAGGCTCCGATTCCCCCTTCATTGATTCCCGCAAAGCCGCCCAGTACAGCCGCTCCTTCCACACTTCCCGTCGCATAGCTGTTCTCGATCCGGCCTCCTTCTTTTAACGCGCCAATAAAACCGCCGGCTGCCGCCGCGGTCTCATTTCCCTTCTTCGTGATCTTCACGAACGCATAGCAGTTCTGGATCAGGCTCTCTCCCTCACTCACTCCGATCAGGCCGCCCGCATAGACCTCCTCTGCTGTCGTTCTTATGTATTCATCCCCTGCCGTCTCTTCCGGCTGGGTGGTATCTTCCTTCTGATCCGGCGCCGGATCAACCGGTGCTTCCGGCTCCGTCGGTACATCCGGGACAGTCGGATCTGTCGCCGGCCCTTCTGTTGGCCCTTCCGGCTGGCTTACCTCCGGTACATCCGGGGTTCCTGTCCCTTCTCCCTCCGCGGGTTCTCCCGGCTGGGGTACTGCTCCGGTATCCGGCGTTGTAGGTGTGGTATCCGGTACATTGGTCCCCTCCCCGGTTTCAGACGTATCTTCCTCCGGACTTACGATATCCGCTTCCGCTGCCATCGCCTTCACCGGCCCAAATAACTTTGCAACCGGGTCCACAACTGCTTCCGGCTCACCCACTGCCGGTTCCTCCGGTTTCTCTTCTGCTCCAGTCCCTTCCGGCTTACTTAACTCTTCCCTGTTGCTTCCCTGCTCCGGTTGATTTCCCTCCGGCTCCGGCTTACTCAGTTCTTCCTTATTCGTTATTCCTTCTTCCTTTTTATTCGTTCCTTCCCCGTTGCCTTCCTGCTCTGGTCGATTCGGTTCTTCCTTATTCGTTATTCCTTCTTCCTTTTTATCTGTTCCCTCTTCCTTATTTACATCCTCCCCGTTCCCTTCCGTCTCTGGTTTACTCAGTTCTTCATTATTCCCTTTTCCTTCTTCGTTATTTACATTCTCTCCATTCTCTTCCGGCTTCGGTTCAGTTACTCCCTCTTCATTACTCCCTGTCTCAGGCTTACCCGGTTCTTCATTATTCCCTTTTCCCTCTTCATTATTACTTATTCCTTCTTCATTGCCCTTCCTTACCCTTACTTCTCTCTCTACTCTATCCCCTATCTCGATCTCTCCTACTGCACCTACATTCCGTATCTCCGCTCCCTCTATATGCGCCGCTAACAGTCCATACCCTTCTGTGTATCCCTCTCCTGCTCCGTACAGCTCTCCTTCTCTTATCGTCCCTTCTACTACCAGGTTCTCTATCTTCGCCCCCTGCCCTATTTTCCCGAACAGCGGCCTGCTCAATCCTTTTATCTCATGGCCTGCTCCGTCTAATTCTCCCACGAACGGCTCCACATTATCCCCTATCGTGATCTCTCTTCCTGTCACGTCCAGATCTGCCGTCAGGACATACTTTCCCCCTGGTTCATACTCTTCACTCTCTATACTTAAGTATCTCTCCAGCTCTCCGATACTTCCGATTTCTCTTCCACTCTCCCGCAGCGCCAGAACATGCCCCACCCCGCTGATTAACAGTACGCTGGCTGCTATCATAACCACGATTCCTGCCACCCAGCTCCATCTTCGGTCTGCTCTCTTCCGGATTCTTATCTCTCTCATCTGTCCCTCACCTTTTCCATCTTTGTTTATCTCTATTTCTTTCCCCTCTCCGGGGTACCTTTTCTGTTCCAGTCAGACGCATCTTCATGCTCTTACTCGTTCCTGCCATCCCTTATCTTTCTTATGACAAGGATAACCTTCCCCTTGATCTGTTCCAGCCGGATGTTCCCCATCTCCTTATTCCGGCTGTCCATCGAATACTCTCTGTTATCCCCCAGCACAAAGATTTCCCCTTCTCCCACTTCATACGGGTATTCAATACTGCTCTCGCTCTTCTCTTTTCTTATCGCATACAGTTCCTCCTGGGTGATTTCATTCCGTCTCACCCGCCCGCTTCCTTCTTCTATTTCCACGATATCTCCGGGCAGCCCCGCTATTCTCTTTAGCAGCTCCCCTTCATCGGTCTCTATCACTACTACATCTCCTATCCGGATCTTTTCCCTGGTACGGCGGTACACGATCATATCTCCCGCCTGATAGGATGGATACATGGATTCTCCCCATACCATCCGCATCCCGATTACTTCCCGGAACAGCACGATAAGGAAAATAGCCGCAAACAGCACGATCCCCAAACTTACAAGCTGTTTCCTTCTACGCCTTTTTCCTAAACCTTTTCGCTCTTCTTCTACCAGCTTTTTCAGTCTCTCTACCGATACACTTGTTATCCGGTTTTCTCTCATCTTACCTGTCTTTCCTTCTCCTCTATCTGCCTTAACAACCTCTCGTACTCCGCACCGCTCCTGGTTAACTCTTCCCGGCTTCTTCTCACCAGTCGTTTCAGTTCCTCTCTGTCTTCCTCCGCCTGTGTTCGAATCTGTCTTGCCTCTTCTCTTCCTTCTCTTCGGATTTCCTCTGCTTCCCGTTTCGCTTCTTCAAATACTTCTCTCAGGAGTCTGCCGCTCCTGCTCTCAAACTCTTCCAGTCCAATATGCCTTCTTTCAGGCAGCTTCCCGATAATGTTCCGTTCTTCCTCTCGGTCCCGGTATGCTATCAGTTCTGCCTCCAGCTCCTTCTTCCTTTCCCTCAGCATTTCTGCTTCTTTCCGGAGTTCCCGGTTATCCCCATACAGGTTTTCATTTCTTTTCATCTGTTCCACAAATAACGCATATATTTTTTCCGCACTTTCTTTCCCCTCTTTGTAGAGGGCAAGTACCTCGTCTTTATTTTTTAATTCTCTTTCATATTCCTTCCGCTCTTCTTCCATCTGCTCCAGAAGGTCATAGAGAAAATCCATCACTTCTTCTTTTCGATAGCCGAACAGGTTTGTCCGAAAGGTAATTCTGCCTATTTCCTTTTTCTCCATGCTATTTTCTCCCTTCCTTCCCAGACAACAGCGTAAGACAACCATCTGCACTCCCCATGGCAGACGCCTGTCTTTTGTTTAGCCTATGTGTTTCATAGTATGCCGTAAAACCCTCTCTGAATTTCAGATGAAATAAACAAAACAGAAGGCAACAAAATGGACATTTCCACTTCAACCTCCGCACCGTATTTTTCGACATCTTTTATTATTTTCTGTCAATTTGTCCCGAAAAACTGTCGTAAAGTATCTTACTTTATGGTTAAGCAGCAATTCACTGGCAAAAAAGGCTCAAAATCCCCTATTTAAAGGAATATTTCAGAAACTGATGCGCGTGTCAGCGGCCAAATATACTCACAAATCACACAATTTAAACACAATAAAAAAAGACCCTGTTGTTACAGGATCTTTTTACAATAACAAATATTATTTTATTAACAGTACCGCTACATCGTTCACATTCGTGCCCGTAGGCCCGGTTATAATCAAATCACCCGCTTCCTTTAACGCCCGATAAGAGTCATTCTGCGCAAGCACCTCGCCGATCTGCAGGTTCTTCTCCGAAAGTCGTTTCCTCGTAGCGCCATCCACCATACCCCCCGCCGCATCGGTTGGCCCGTCCGTTCCATCGGAACCAATGGAGAATACCACTGTATCACCCAGATCTGCAATTCCGTCCGCAGCCGACAGGGCCAGCTCCTGGTTTCTGCCGCCCAGACCTTCACCGGTGATGCGCACTACTGTTTCGCCGCCCATAATAACCGCACAGGGAGCTTTAAATGCACAGCCCGGATTGCTCTTTATCTCTCTGGCAATGGAGGAAAGCATCTTTCCGGCTTCCTTTGCCTCACAGTCCAGCGTGGAGGTGAGTATATAGGGTGTATAGCCTAATACCTCCGCCTCTTTCGCGGCCGCACGGCAGAGTTCGCTAACGCTTCCTGTAATCACCGTTTCCACATTATCCAGCTCTTTCGGAGTCTCCTGTCCAAGCCTGCTAATGATGCGCTCATCAAAGGTCAGGCCATATTTCTTCACGATAGCAAGGGCTTCCTCACAGGTAGAGCTGTCCGGATAGGCAGGTCCGGAAGCAATGGAATCCAGCCGGTCACCCAATACATCAGAAAGCACAATAGCATAAACCTTCGCCGGTGCACAGAGCTTTGCAAATCGCCCTGCCTTAACCGCCGACAGATGCTTTCTTATAGTATTAATCTCCACGATATCAGCACCGCAGCGCAGCAGCTGTTTCGTTACATCCTGAATGTCATCCAGGGTAATGCCTTCAAGAGGACGTTCAAAGAGCGCAGAGCCACCCCCGGAAATCAAGAATACAACTGTATCCTGTTCCGTTAGCCCGCTCACCGCCTCTATGGCTTTCTCAGTCCCCAGCACAGAGTTTTCATCCGGGACCGGATGCCCCGCTTCTATAATGGTAAATCCCTCTATATCACCCTGAGAGTGTTCATACTTCGTTACGATAACTCCCTTCTTAACCTGATCACCCAGAACCGTCTTTGCTGTATTTCCCATCGTCCATCCGGCTTTTCCTACAGCGACTACAACAACGTTACCCTCCAGATTTTTCTGTTTCAGAGCCCGTTCCACCGCTTCATTGGGAAGCATTTCCCGGATCGACTGCCTGATAATCCTGTCTGCATCCTCTCTAATACTCATCATTTTCATACCTTTCCTGTTTCTTTAAAGAGTGTAGCCGAAATGGGCGGCAACCTTTTCATAATTCGGACAGGGTACACCCAGTTTTCTTCCCATTCTCACAACTTCAAACACAAGGCCGTCAATCTCACTCTTTCCGCCCTTCTTCACATCCTTCACCATAGACGCCGTGGAGGTGGGATTTAAAACCTTCAGGTGGTCTGTCTTAGCAGCGACCATATCCTTTCCATAGTCATAGCCCAGCGCTTTGGAGATCCCAACCACCTCTTTTAACAGAGCAACGAACAAATCCCTTGCTTCTCCTTCCTTCTGAAATTCAGAAGAGAGTACGTCCAGATAAGCCCCGGCTGCCGCATAGGGTGATAAGAATAAGAATTTATCGAAAGCGGCCTGTGCAATATTTTCAGCTACTACTATATCCATGTTGCAGCTGCGCATATCCTGCGCCACCGCCTCCATCATCTCTTTGTCGGCGGTCCCCTCCCGGTCCCCGTAAACAACACGGAAAGACGGAGTCAGCTGCTCCACCACTCCTGGTGCGCTGATATAGGATGCGATATAGATACATCCGCTGAGCACTGTCCGTTCAGGCAGCCACTTTGCCAGCACTTCACCCGTATTCACTACGTTCAGAATCGGTATGATCAGACTCTTTTCATGGGTAGCTTTTCTCATAAACGGCACCAGCTCTTCCACAGAATAGCTCTTCACGCAGAGCAGAATCACATCTGCCTTTTCCTCATAATCTTCTGTTGTCGCAAGCTTCAATTTGTCTTCGCGCAGACAGAGATCGCCCATTCTGGTACCCTTTACCAGAAATCCATTTGCCCTCATTGCTTCCAGATGCGCTCCCCTGGCTATCATGGTAACATCCATTCCGCCTTCCGCCAGATAAGCAGCAATACAGCCGCCGGTGCCTCCGGCTCCTAAAACCAAATATTTCATACCCAATCCTCCTCAAACGCCGGCACGCTTCGCGAACCGTCTTAGTATAAACAAGGAACCTTCACACAATTAATCCTTGGAGAAGGTTCCCTTATGGCATAATGCCGTTTATTAAACTTTACTTATTTATCGGAGATTTTCTCACCGGATACCTTTGCATAATATTTTGCCAGAGCGCTGTGATCATCGTTGCCGAATCCGTCTGCATGCAGAGTCTGCATCATCTCCATAACAGCTGCAGTCAGCGGCAGCGGAGAACCCACGCCATGGCCGGTCTCCAGTGCGTTATTCAGATCCTTAATATGCAGATCAATGCGGAATCCAGGTTTGAAATTGTCTTCCAGCATCATTGTTCCTTTCGCATCCATAACCGTAGAACCAGCCAGTCCGCCGCGGATAGCCTGATATACCAGATCCGGATCTACGCCTGCCTTTTTTGCCAGAGTAAATGCTTCTGCAACAGCCGCAATATTCAGCGCTACAACAACCTGATTAGCCAGTTTCGTTGTGTTGCCGGCACCAATTTCACCGCAATATACGGCACTGGCGCCCATCACCAGAAGAATATCCTTCACGCTCTCAAATACCGCCTTGTCACCGCCAACCATAATAGACAAAGTTCCGTCCACAGCCTTCGGCTCCCCGCCGGATACAGGAGCATCCAGCATCTTGACACCCTTCTTAGCGCACTCTGCTTCCACTTCTTTGGATGCCAGAGGAGCTATTGAACTCATATCTACCAGAATTAATCCCTCTTTCGCGCCTTCCAAAACGCCATTTTCCCCCAGCACCACCTGTTTTACCTGAGGAGAATTCGGAACCATCGTAATAACCAGATCAGACTGAGCTGCTGCCTCAGCTGCCGTCGCTGCAGACTTCGCACCTGCTGCAACCAGTTCTTCTACCGCTGCCTGATTAATATCATTAACAATCAGCTCATAACCTGCTTTTAAAAGATTTTTACTCATGGGTTTCCCCATAATTCCCAAGCCAATAAAACCAATTTTCATCTTACAAAACCTTCCTTTCCAAAGCTGTCTGTTGATTTAGCGTCCACTTGTCTGACAAGGCCCGCCATATAATAATCATAGCATATGTCCTGTAAAAATGCACCATATAGATTTGTACAAATCACTTCTGGTTCAGTTTGCCAAGTGTCATGCCATGATCCGAAACCGCTTTCGTTACATCAAACGCAAGCTGCTCTATTTTAACATCAAAATCCGAATCCGGATATCCCTCCATAAAGTGCCGGAAGACCTCCGTCAGATACTGATATCCAATTTCATCAAACGTAATGATCGCCTTCTCCAGCACGCCGCCTTTTGTGGCGTGATTTGCCACATTCTGATCCAGTACTTCCCTGGGTTCCATCTGGATCGTCATCAAATGAAGTTCCATCGTGCCTCCGGCCATCCGTCTGGCAATCCATTCATCCATCCCAATGGAAACCGCATAGCGTACGATACCACGGTACCAGCCCTGAACCATCTCGCAGATAAATACCCTGATTTCTTCCGGTGCATCATCCTCCGAACATGGATACAGCGCTGGATCAATATCTTTGAAATTCTCTCGATGATACGTCCTCATAGCACTGGCCAGAGCTGCCAATGGCACCTCAATCCCCTTTTCTTTCAGCACATCCTGGAGAATAAAGCACATCTCATAAGTCGTATGGCTGGCAACCTTCAGGGCCAGAAAAGGTACCGCATATTTTGCAGGCACCTCAATCACGGTAGCAGTTGGTTTCAGAAAATCCAGAGCCAGTTTTTTATTTTCTTCCGGCCATTCTCTCCGTTCATCAAAAGAAATAAAAGAGACTCCTACAGGTGCCACATTAATACCGTGAAGTTCATTTACCATATTGGGAAGCAGATTAGCTTCGTTCACATCTCCGCCCAGCTTATCATAAAAATAGGACACCTGAGGGTCCGGCGCAAACGAATACAGATCCGGAAGAATCTCCCCTGCCTTTCTGCAATCTTCATAATAAGGGATCAATACTTCTTCCATGATACCGGGTATCTGATCCGGCTTCGGTGCGAGGAGTATCAGGTCCGGTTTCATTTCATCCAGTGCAGCCCTCGTATTCTGCACCTGAAGAGGAAACGGAAACAGCTCCTGCCGCTCCTTTAACCCTCTTTCACTTCCTTTTATTCCTATCATCTGACTGCCGATATTATCTCTCAGAATTGCCCGGTAACAAGGCGTAATATAATAGGCCAGATATCCTACCCCGATCAAAAAAATCTTCAGGTCCTCTCTTCTTTTCATGCAGTCTCCTCCTTTCGCAGACACCCGTTCCTGCCTGCATTATTTTCGATTGAAAAGAAAGGGGACCCAATCAAAATTGGAATCCCCTTATCTTATCCTGCCGTCATGCCAGACCGGATACCGGTCCGGATTCAGACATTACTATGTTTTTTAGTCTTCTACCATGATGTGCAGAATTTCTTCATCGGTAACCTGCATGCCATCTTTTGCCATACGGCAGAAGCTGTCGATTGTCTTCTCCACATCACTCTTTACAAGGCCTTCTCCAGGAAGGAAACCTCTTCCCTTCTTTGCCATCTCATATCCGATCAAACCAGCTTCAACAGAGGAAGCAATCTTCGCAGCACAGGAGGATTTCGCCCCATCACATACGATTCCGCCTACATTGCCGAGAGCATTTACAATGATCTGACCAATGATCTTAGCATCCGCACCCTGAAGATAAGCGATGCCGCAGGCAGCTGCCGTACCGGCACTGACTGCACCGCAGAATGCGCTCAGACGGCCGACTTTAGCCTTCTGGTGAATTCCGATCAGATTGGATACTACCAGCGCCTGATGAAGTTTCTTTTTGGATACGCCCAGTTCCTTTGCATACTCGATAACAGGAACAGATACGGTAATACCCTGATTCCCGCTTCCAGAGTTGATTACAACAGGCATCTCACAACCATTCATACGCGCATCAGAGCCAGCTGCCGCAGCAGCTTTTGCACGGATCTTCACGTCATTTCCATAAGTCTCGATCAAAGTCTTGCCAACAGCTGCACCCCAGTCATTGGTAAGTCCTTCTTTGGCAATCGCTGAATTGCACTCAATCTGTTTCTCCAGCAGATCTTCCACCTCTGATAAATCAGCGGTATCGGCATACTCCAGGATCTTTTCTACCGTCAGGCAGGAACGATCGGTCATGCCTTCGTCCAGCTCTTCCGCAGAATGAGGGATATCATAGATCACTTCGCCGTTTTTCTCGATGTGAACAATTCCGTCGTGCGTATGCATAATCTCTACTTTAGAACTCTTATCATCCTTAAAGCAGCTTACAATGATATGTAATTTTGCAAGGGAATCCAGTACCTTTACTTCACAGATGCCTTTATCCAGAAGCTCTTTCGTTAATTTCAGATCATCGTCTGTTACTGTTGTCAGAACTTCCAGTTTCAGATCTGAGCTTCCGCCTACCGCGCCAACTAAAGCCGCAGCAGCCATACCGCGCAGGTCGATTGTCATAGGAACAATAACTGCCTTTGCATTTTTAACAATATTTCCACTGCATTCCACTACCATGCGGTCCGGAATTTCTCCAAGCACTTCTTTTGCCTTTGCAGCAGCAAAAGCAATTGCAATTGGCTCCGTACAGCCCAGAGCAGTGAGCATCTCTTCTCTCATTATCGCAGCGAACTTGCTACAGTCATCCTTACTAAGCATTTATAACATTCTCCTTATTTGTTTTTCTTGCGCAATCTCAGTCTACAGACATCACTGCCATCGGCAATCGTGCTGTCCAGGAAGAACTCTGCATCTTCTACAAGGCTGAAGATACCTCTGTCGCCTTCCATAGCAACATCACAGCATTTGTAGAGCAGATCATCATCATCGGTCAGTTTCTGCCAAGCAGCTACTAACGGACAATAGTGATGGTCAATGATGATCTCTTCCGGAGTGTCTTTTACATACTCTTTCTCGAATGTCTTTGTTCCCAGTTCATTATTTCTGAACATATTCAACAGTTCCTGAAGGTCTCCGCGATCTTTGAAATTCGCCATGGATTCCTCACCACGGAAGCAGCCTACACGGCGGATAGCCGGTCTGCAGTACTCTTCCCAGTCGATGCCGCGTTTTTCAGCTTCATCGTTCATGAACCAGAACCATTCTGCTCTCTGCTCGATATCGGATCTTCTAATATTAACCTGAGGATCATCCGTAATCTTCGGGACATTTTTAACTTTAGACATAATTTTTTCTCCTTTTCTCTTCGTTATTGTGAAATATGGTTATTAGATACCGCCAAGGAAAGCATCGATAACCTTCGGATCATTCATCAGATCAGAAGCTTTGCCTTCCATAGCAATATTACCAGTTTCCAAAACATATCCATAGTCTGAAATAGACAACGCCATCTTCGCATTCTGTTCTACCAGAAGGATGGTTGTGCCCATCTTATTAATCTTTTTAATCAGCTCGAAAATATCTTTGACAATCAGCGGTGCCAAACCCAGAGAAGGCTCATCCAGCATAAGAAGCTTTGGATCTGCCATCATGGCTCTTCCTACCGCCAGCATCTGCTGCTCACCGCCGGAAAGAGTTCCGGCCGCCTGTTTCTGCCTGTCCTTCAAAATCGGGAACAGATCATATACTGTTGTCAGTGTCTCGTCCACCATCTTTTTATCGGTAACAGTCAATGCTCCCATCATCAGATTCTCAAGAACCGTCATCTGCGGGAATACCTGACGTCCCTCCGGAGACAGGATGACACGGCTTTTTACAATATAATCGGTAGCCTTATTGGTCAAATCCTTGCCGTCAAAGGTTATTTTACCTTCCGCTGCATGTACAATACCGGAAATCGTATTCATCGTAGTACTTTTTCCTGCACCGTTGGCACCGATCAGGGTTACGATCTGTCCTTCCCGGACAGATAAGTTTATACCCTTCAGGGCACGGATTGCACCGTAGTTAACCTTTAAGTTCTCAACTTTTAAGATCTCTTTTTTATCGCCCATTCCTACACCTCCTCGCCAAGATAAGCATCGATAACCGCTTTGTTTGACTGTATCTCAGCCGGAGTACCGGAAGCAATCAGTTCACCCTGGTTCTGTACATAGATATAATCACAGAGATTCATAACCAGTTTCATATCATGCTCAATCAGCAATACCGTGTAGCCATCATTCTTAAGCTCCCGGATAAATGCCGTCAATTCTGCTGTCTCCTGCTCGTTCATACCTGCAGCAGGCTCATCCAGCAGCAAAAGCCTTGCACCGGTTGCCATGGCACGTACGATTTCCAGACGCCTCTGTGCACCGTAGGGCAGGCTGTCTGCCCGATCATCCGCATTTCCTGCAAGTCCGGTCAGCGCCAGCAATTTCATACATTCTTTGTTGATTTCCTTCTCCGCCTTATTTCTTCTTGGCAGACGGAACATCGCGCTGAACAAATCTGATTTTGCCCGGATGTGCATACCTATCTTTACATTCTCCAGAACGGACAATGATTTAAACAAACGAATATTCTGGAATGTTCTAGCCATTCCACACTTCGTTACCTCGTGAATTGGTTTACCGGTAATTTCTTTTCCCTCAAAGAATACCTTGCCTTCGGTCGGATTATAGACACCGGTAATTACATTGAAAGTCGTTGTCTTGCCGGCACCGTTCGGTCCGATCAGGCCGGTAATCAAGTTCTCTTCCACCTTGATGTTCAGCTTTGAAACTGCAACAAGACCACCAAAACGCTGGGTAACGTCCACTAATTCTAGCATTGCACTCATATTTCATTTCCTCCCATCATTTAGTTGTCTTCCTCTAACAGTTTTGCAGCCTCTTCATCTGAAATCGCATATTTCTTGCGGATTCCAAGGAAATCAGAGAATGTCTTCCGGCCCAGAATACCCTGTGGACGGAAAATCATCATGACCGCGATAACCAGACCGTAGATCAGCATACGCAGATTGGAAAGATCACGCAGGGCCTCAGGCAGAATCGAAAGAATAACCGCACCCAGGATGCTGCCCGGAACGCCGCCCATACCACCGAGGATAACCATACTCAGCATACCGGTGGACTGGTCAAAGTTAAACGCCGAAGGATCAATAAATCTCATATAGTGTGCGTAGAACGCACCCATCATACCGGCGAGAGCAGATGAAATGGTAAACGTCATAACCTTATAGTTACGAAGGTTTACGCCCATAGCCGCTGCAGCGATCTCATCCTCACGCACGGACATGATGCCACGTCCCACATGGGAGTTAACGATATTCATTACAATTGCCATTACAATAACAAGCAGAATTAAAGCCAGTATATAATAACCGGTGTTGTTCTTGATCTGGATTCCGAAAATAACCGGTTTTGCAATACCTGTCATACCCATCGGCCCACGTGTGAGGGAAACCCAGTTTAATTCAACCAGACGAACCACTTCACAGAAACCTAATGTAACGATTGCCAGGTAGGTACCGCTTAATTTCAGCGCCGGGAAACCTAACAGCATACCAAAGATTCCCGCTACCACAAGTGCACAGATCATAGTTAACAGAAACGGCCACTCAAAGCGGCTGGACAATATGGCGGAAGTATATGCGCCGATTCCCATGAAGGCTGCATGCCCCAGGGATACCTGGCCCATAAATCCGGTAATCAAGTTAAGACTAAGTGCCAGCGCAGAATACATGACACAAAGCGTTGCCACACGTACGAGGTACTGATCCGGTGCATAGAACGGGAAGAGAACAACCAATGCAATCAGTACCACAAAAATTCCGATACGAATTTTCGGATTTAAACCTTTATGCTTTTGCATTTCTTCTCCTCCTATACCTTGCTCACGTTCTTTTGTCCCATCAAACCGGAAGGTTTAATAATAAGAACAATAATTAAGACAATAAAACCAACAGCATCCTTGAAACCGGAGCTGACATATCCGGCGAACAGGGCTTCCATTACACCAATGGAGAAACCGCCCACAACCGCGCCCGGAAGACTTCCGATACCGCCCAGTACAGCAGAAGCAAATGTCTTCATACCAACTGTAAAGCCCATCTGGAGGTCAACACTGTAGTAGTACATACCGAACATGATACCTGCCACAGCCGCAAGCGCGCTGCCCAGGAAGAATGTAAAGGTAATAACACGGTCTGTATTTACGCCCATCAATTTCGCAGCAACCTCATTCTGAGAGATTGCTCTCATAGAAGAACCCATCTTCGTTTTGTAAACCAGAAGTGACATCCCCGCCATCAGGAGCAGTGTCAATGCCATAGTAAAGATCTGAAGATAACTGACAACCGCATTGCCGATTGTAAACTGTCCTCTCGTAAAGACCTCCTTGAATGGGATAGCCTCTGAACCGAAAACAATCATAATCAGGTTCTGCAGAAAGGTAGAAATACCGATCGTACAAATCATATAAGATATTCTGGCAGCCCCTCTTTTTCTCATCGGCATCAGCGCACACCGGTCAACCAGTACGCCGAAGATACCACAGCCCGCGATAGACAATATAACTGCCAGCGGAAGGCCCAGACCTCCCTGCAAAGCAACAGCCGCTATGTATCCACCCAGCATGAATACGGACATATGGGCGAAGTTCGTCAGCCTCAACACGCCGAAAACCATGGAATAACCAACCGCTACGAGCGCGTAAGAGCTTCCGATTGTCAATCCATTAATAACCTGCTGTAGAAACACCCTTTCACCTGCTTTCCTCTATTCGTTTTTCCATCTTGTCCTGCCTTCGATTTCCGGATCACGCATCCGCAACCGGAGGCAGCTTTCCCCCCTCATTGCTCCCTATATAATTGTTCTGCGACCTGTTTCCAGGTCGCAGAAAAGACTTCTTGAGGATTTTGAAAAAACTTATTTCGTCATTTTAATATTTAATTTGATGTAATTACTGCATGATCTCGAAACCAAGCTCATCGCCAGATTTACCATTCCACTGGAACTGATAGAATTCACGGATTACATTACGCTCTTCGTTCAGAGTAAAGTCGCCGCCGATACCTTCAAATCCAGCTGCACCAACATCACATAAAGCCTGTTTTAAGGTGTCAGGATCAGTAGATTTACACTTGTCATAAGCCTGCATTAACCAGTCGGCTGCATCATAAGCACGCAGTACGAAGTTATCTACAGCTACATCATATTTGTCTTTCAGCAACTGTTTGAAATCCTGGAATTCTTTATCATCCGGATCTTCAAAGAAACCATTCAGGAATACAACATCCTTTGCTGCGTCGCCTGCCAGCTGAAGAGTCTCAATCTTATAAGAAGAAGTAGTGATGATAGTATGAATATCCATACCCATATCCTTGATCTGTTTCAGCAGTCCGCCTGCTTCTGTATACTGACCCATGTAATAAACAGCTTCTGCTCCGGCCTGTTTTAATTTGGTAAGAGCTGCGGAGAAGTCTTTTGTCTGGCCCTGGATAAAGGACTCATTGGCAACAACTTCCATTCCCAGTTCTTTACATTTTGCAACATAAGCCTCGTCAACGCCGATGCCCCAGTCATTGTTGGTGTAGATACCGGCAACTTTGGTGCTGCCCCATGTATCTTTTATGTACTGAGCTGCACATTCACCTTCCAATGCGTTAACATGGGAAAGACGGAATGTATAGTCATACAATTTAACATAGTCAACATGTGAACAAGAAGGAGAAATTGTGATTAACTTCTCTTCATCAGTAACCTCTGCCATAGCCAGAGCACATGTAGAACTGAACGGCCCGATAATAGCCATGTAGCCACCGTCGGAAAGGATCTTATTCGCAATACTTACTGCTTCTTTTGCATCGTTCTTATCATCGAAGATATCCACAGTTACCTGTGTGCCGCCCTTTGCATTGTATACTTCCAGGTATTCTTTTACACCACGCTCGAACTGTTTGCCGTACTGAGCGTTGTCACCTGTCATAGGTCCAACCAATGCAATTTTCAGGTTGTCTGCTGCTTCACCGCCGTTATCAGCTTCTTTGTCATCACCGGCAGGTGTCTGAGCTTCATTGTTAGTATCACCTTTGTTGTCGTCAGCAGCGCCGTCATCCTTCTTGCCGCAGCCAACAAGAGAACTGCATACCAGGGTTAAAACCAGCAGCAATCCTACAAGTTTTGTAAACTTTGTTTTCATAGTCTCTCCTCCTGAATTAAGTTTCGCCAAATCCTCCGAGTCATCCTCAAGCTCCGCAAAGATAAATATGGGGCTGCAGAACTTAATTTTCTTAAACCTTAGATGATTCATAACCCGTTCTTAACTTGACAATCCTTATTATAACAAATCGACAAATTTTTTTCAACATTTTTATAAAAGTTATTCAATATGTAAAAACTAATTTTATTTCCTCTCCAATTCAGATAATAAATTTGGTACTTTTTTATATTAAGAGACAATTTTAGCCCATTTTATCGTCCTGCTGTTTCTATTAATGTATCCCAAAATGCAAAAAGGGACCCGGTCCATTCGGACCGAATCCCGCATATTTACTGCTATTTTTCTTCAAATACAAAGTCCAGAGCTTCTGTAATCTCATCCGGCTCTTCATCCAGATTAAGACCCTCATCATGAACAAGGTTATAAGAATCATTGATGTCACTGTCCAGTTTTACATTCCGATAACGTTTCATACCGGTACCGGCCGGAATCAATTTACCAATAATTACATTTTCTTTCAGCCCGATCAGCGGGTCTACTTTACCTTTTATCGCCGCCTCTGTCAGAACCTTTGTAGTCTCCTGGAAGGACGCCGCCGACAGGAAGGAATTCGTAGCAAGAGATGCCTTTGTGATACCCAGCATCACCTGTTTGCCGTCCGCCTGCTCCAGCCCCTTGGCCTCCAGTTCTTCATTCACATCCTCAAACTCCAGTGAATCCACCAGGGTCCCCGGAAGGAATTCGGAATCTCCATTATTCTCCACACGGATCTTCTTTAACATCTGACGTACGATAACCTCGATATGCTTATCATTAATCTCAACACCCTGAAGGCGGTAAACTCTCTGAACCTCCTGGATCATGTAATCCTGTACGGCACGCACACCCTTGATCTTTAAGATATCATGAGGATTGACACTACCTTCTGTCAGCTCGTCACCGGCCTCAATGATCTGTCCGTCGGTCACTTTAATTCTGGAACCATAAGGAATCAGATAAGTCTTGGACTCTCCTGTTTCATTATTATTAACAATTACTTCACGTTTTTTCTTCGTGTCATTTATGGTTATGGTTCCCGCAAACTCAGATATGATCGCAAGTCCTTTCGGCTTTCTGGCCTCAAACAGCTCCTCGACACGGGGAAGACCCTGTGTGATATCGTCACCGGCCACACCGCCGGTGTGGAACGTACGCATGGTAAGCTGTGTACCGGGTTCACCAATCGACTGAGCCGCGATAATTCCTACTGCCTCGCCCACCTGAACTGCCTCGCCGGTTGCCATATTGGCCCCATAGCATTTCGCACAGATACCGATGTGGGATCTGCAGGTAAGGATGGTACGGATCTTAACGGTGGTCACACCGGTTGCCACAATTCTGGCAGCCCGTTTCGGAGTAATCATATGGTTCGCTTTGACTATAATCTCGCCGTCGGCATCGCAAAGGGTCTCACACGCATAACGTCCTGTAATACGCTCTTCCAGACTTTCAATCACCTCACGCCCATCCGTGAACGCTTTGATAACCATCCCCGGAATCTCGT
The DNA here is from genome assembly GCF_032380675.1 of Anaerolentibacter hominis. Taxonomy (NCBI): domain Bacteria; kingdom Bacillati; phylum Bacillota; class Clostridia; order Lachnospirales; family Lachnospiraceae; genus Anaerolentibacter; species Anaerolentibacter hominis. Next base: position 35,370 of record NZ_JAWDIX010000001.1, on the reverse strand, counting down.
CCTTGCCCTCACAGCAGTCCACTTCACGGATGATCAGATCCTGCGATACATCCACCAGACGTCTGGTCAGATATCCGGAATCGGCTGTACGCAGCGCTGTATCGGACAAACCTTTTCTGGCGCCGTGGGCGGAAATAAAGTATTCCAGTACGTCCAGCCCCTCACGGAAGTTGGACTTGATCGGCAGTTCGATCGTACGGCCTGATGTATCCGCCATCAATCCACGCATACCCGCCAGCTGCTTGATCTGCTTATCGGAACCACGGGCTCCGGAATCTGCCATCATGTAAATATTATTGTATTTATCAAGTCCTGTCAGCAGCGCCTCTGTAATCTTGTCATCGGCTTCCTTCCAGGTCTCTATTACTGCTTTATAACGCTCCTCCTCGGTCATAAGGCCGCGGCGGAAGTTCTTGGAGATCAGCTCAACCGTATCCTCCGCATCGGAAAGAATCTGTTTTTTCTCATCCGGAACGGTCATGTCGGAAATGGATACTGTCATCGCCGCACGAGTAGAATACTTGTAACCCAGTGATTTAATCGCATCCAGAGTCTCCGCGGTCTTGGTCGCACCATGGGTATTGATACATTTTTCCAGAATCTGCTTTAACTGTTTCTTGCCAACATGGAAGTCAATCTCCAGCTTCAGATAATTATCCGGATTGCTTCTGTCTACAAAGCCCAGATCCTGACTGATGATCTCATTGAACAGGAAACGTCCCAGAGTAGACTCAATAATTCTGGATTCTCTCTGTCCCTCTGCGTTCACGCCTTCTCTTCTGACTTTAATCTGTGCATGAAGAGTAATAAACCCATTCTCATAGGCCAGAATCGCTTCATTTATATTCTTATAGAAGTGGCCTTCTCCTTTATCACCCGGCTTCATCAGCGTCAGATAATAAATACCCAGAACCATATCCTGAGACGGAACCGCCACCGGACCGCCGTCGGAAGGTTTCAGCAAGTTATTCGGAGACAGCAGAAGGAATCGGCATTCCGCCTGTGCTTCCACAGACAGCGGAAGATGCACGGCCATCTGGTCGCCATCGAAATCGGCATTGAACGCCGTACATACCAGCGGATGCAGCTTGATCGCCTTACCCTCAACCAGGATCGGCTCAAAGGCCTGGATACCCAGCCTGTGCAGTGTAGGAGCACGGTTTAACATAACCGGATGCTCGCGGATTACTTCTTCCAGCACATCCCACACTTCCGGCTGAAGCCGTTCTACCATCTTCTTCGCTGATTTTATATTGTGAGCGGTACCCTGAGATACCAGCTCTTTCATAACAAAAGGTTTAAACAGCTCGATCGCCATCTCTTTCGGCAGTCCGCACTGATAAATCTTAAGCTCAGGACCTACAACGATAACGGAACGTCCGGAGTAATCCACACGCTTGCCCAGCAGGTTCTGACGGAAACGGCCCTGTTTACCCTTTAACATATCAGAGAGAGATTTCAATGCACGGTTACCTGGCCCGGTTACCGGACGGCCTCTTCTGCCGTTGTCAATCAGGGCGTCTACCGCTTCCTGAAGCATTCTCTTCTCATTTCTGACAATAATATCCGGAGCACCCAGCTCCAGAAGCCGTTTCAAACGGTTGTTTCTATTAATAATACGACGGTACAGATCATTCATATCAGACGTGGCAAAACGTCCGCCGTCCAGCTGTACCATCGGACGCAGATCCGGCGGAATAACCGGGATAACACTCAAGATCATCCATTCCGGTCTGTTCCCGGACTCGCGGAATGCCTCCACAACTTCCAGTCTCTTGATAATCCGGGCACGTTTCTGTCCCGTAGAATCCTTAAGACCCGTCTTTAATTCCAGAGATTCCCTCTCCAGATCAATCGCGCACAAAAGCTCCTGAATCGCCTCAGCGCCCATGCCGACACGGAAGGTATCACCGAACTCATCATAAGCATCCCGGAAATCCTTCTCGGACAGCACCTGCTTATACTGAAGGTTGGTATCGCCCGGATCAAGTACGATATAAGAAGCAAAATACAATACTTTCTCCAGAGTTCTCGGGGACAGATCCAGGATCAGTCCCATACGGCTGGGGATTCCCTTGAAGTACCAGATATGCGACACCGGAGCAGCCAGCTCAATATGGCCCATTCTCTCACGGCGCACGCTCGCCTTGGTTACTTCAACACCGCAGCGGTCACAAACCACACCTTTATAACGGATCTTCTTATACTTGCCGCAGTGACATTCCCAGTCTTTGCTCGGCCCGAATATTTTCTCACAGAAAAGTCCGTCCTTCTCAGGTTTCAGGGTTCTATAGTTAATGGTCTCAGGTTTTTTTACTTCCCCTCTGGACCACTCTCTTATTTTTTCCGGTGAAGCAAGTCCAATTTTGATTGCGTCATAGGTCAATTCCTGATTTACATTACTTGTTTCCTGCATTGAACGCTCTCCCTTCTTATTCCTCGCCGAAACTTTCGACGTCTGCAAAGTTATCATCCAGCTCCGCGTCTTCTTCCTCTTCCGCCTCAAATGTGCTGAAGATATCGTCGGAATTTAACTCATCCACACTGCTCTCGCGGAATCCGGCATTTTCGAAGGATTCATGGTCAGATTTAAATTTCTCTTCACCCATCAGCGGTGAGAAATCATCTTCACCATAGTCAATATTTTCCGTCATTACGACTTCATTTCCATTTTCATCCAGAACCGTCACATCCAGCGCCAGGGACTGCAGCTCTTTTAACAGTACCTTGAAGGATTCCGGAATACCCGGTTTGGAGATGTTCTCACCCTTGATGATCGCTTCATAGGTCTTCACACGTCCCACCACATCATCCGACTTCACAGTCAGGATCTCCTGCAGGGTGTATGCCGCGCCGTATGCTTCCAGAGCCCAAACCTCCATCTCACCGAAACGCTGGCCGCCGAACTGAGCTTTACCGCCCAGAGGCTGCTGTGTTACTAGGGAGTAAGGTCCGGTAGAACGGGCATGAATCTTATCGTCTACCAGGTGGTGGAGTTTCAGATAATGCATGAAACCAACGGTAACCGGGCTGTCGAAGTATTCTCCTGTACGGCCGTCTCTCAAGTGCACCTTGCCATCTTTGTTAATCGGTACGCCTGACCACTGCTTCCTGTAATCCTGGTTCTCCAGCAGGAATTTCATAATCTCAGGGTCCAGGATATCTTTATATTTCTCTTCAAACTCTTCCAAAGACGAGTTGACATAATCGTTCGCCAGTTCCAGAGTATCCATAATATCGTACTCGTTCGCACCGTCAAATACCGGTGTTGCCACATTAAAGCCAAGTACCTTGGCAGCCAGACTCAGATGAATCTCCAGAACCTGCCCGATATTCATACGAGAGGGCACGCCTAACGGATTCAGAACGATATCCAGCGGTCTGCCGTTGGGAAGGAATGGCATATCTTCCACAGGAAGCACACGGGAAACAACACCCTTGTTACCATGACGTCCCGCCATTTTATCGCCTACCTGGATCTTTCTCTTCTGGGCAATATAAATGCGCACGGTCTGATTCACTCCCGGAGGAAGCTCATCTCCGTTTTCTCTGGTAAATACTTTGGCATCTACAATGATACCGAATTCTCCGTGAGGAACACGCAGGGAAGTGTCTCTGACTTCTCTGGCCTTCTCGCCGAAAATAGCACGCAGCAATCTCTCTTCTGCTGTCAGCTCCGTCTCACCCTTAGGCGTTACCTTGCCCACCAGAATATCCCCGGCGCGCACTTCGGCACCGATACGGATAATACCTCTCTCATCCAGGTTCTTTAAGGCATCCTCACCGACACCCGGAACATCTCTGGTGATTTCCTCGGAGCCCAGCTTAGTATCTCTGGCTTCCGCTTCATATTCATTAATGTGCACGGAAGTATAAACATCTTCCTGCACCAGTCTTTCGCTTAATAATACAGCATCCTCGTAGTTATAGCCTTCCCATGTCATGAATCCGATCAGCGGGTTCTTACCCAGGGCGATTTCGCCTGCGCACGTGGATGGTCCGTCGGCAATAATAGTTCCCCTGCTGACGCGGTCGCCTCTGCGGACGATCGGCCTCTGGTTCATGCTGGTTCCCTGGTTGCTTCTGGCAAACTTCTCCAGACGGTAAGTCACCATCTGTCCGTCATCCTGGCGGATCATAATTTCATTCGCCGCGGAACGCTCTACCACACCGTCCGCCTGTGCTACTACACAGTTACCGGAATCCAGTGCAGCCTTGGCTTCCATACCGGTTCCTACAATCGGAGCCTCCGTGATCAGAAGCGGCACGGCCTGACGCTGCATGTTGGAACCCATCAGCGCACGGTTCGCATCATCATTTTCCAGGAAAGGAATCATCGCTGTAGCTACAGAGAATACCATTCGCGGAGAAACGTCCATCAGGTCAATCTTGTTCTTCTGGAACTCACTGGTTTCCTCGCGGTAACGGCCGGATACATTATTGCTGACAAAATATCCATTGTCATCCAGCTTCTCATTCGCCTGTGCAACCACAAATTTATCTTCTTCGTCTGCCGTCAGATACACAACCTCATCCGTAACCCGCGGATTCTTCGGATCGGTCTTATCCACCTTACGGTAAGGTGCTTCAATAAATCCATATTCATTAATTCTCGCAAAGGAAGCAAGAGAGTTAATCAGACCGATGTTCGGTCCCTCAGGCGTCTCGATCGGACACATTCTTCCGTAATGGGAGTAGTGAACATCACGCACCTCAAATCCGGCTCTCTCTCTGGAAAGACCGCCCGGGCCCAATGCGGAAAGACGTCTCTTGTGAGTCAGCTCACCCAGCGGGTTATTCTGATCCATGAACTGGGACAGCTGGGAACTTCCGAAGAACTCCTTTACCGCTGCCGTAACCGGCTTAATGTTAATCAGTGACTGGGGAGAAATACCCTCCATATCCTGAGTCGTCATACGTTCTCTGACCACACGCTCCATTCTGGAAAGGCCGATGCGGTACTGGTTCTGCAGCAGTTCGCCCACAGAACGGATTCTACGGTTGCCCAGATGGTCGATATCGTCATCGTTTCCGATGCCGTACTCCAGATGAATGTTATAATTAATGGAAGCAAAGATATCTTCCTTGGTAATATGCTTCGGAATCAATTCATGAATATTCTTGCGGATTGCTTCCTTAATCTCTTCTATATCCTGATGTTCCTCCAGAATAGCAGCCAGAACCGGATAGTAAACCAGTCCGCTCACTCCCAGAGATTTCTTATCCACGTCCACAAAGGCGTTCAAATCCACCATCATATTGGAGAGGACTTTCACATCTCTGTCTTCCGCTTTTACAATAATGGCCGGAACAGCCGCATTCTGGATCGTATCCGCCAGCTCCTCCGTAATCATCGTGCCTTTTTCAGCAATGATTTCACCTGTTGTGAAATCAACAACGTCTTCTGACAGTGCAAACCCGGCAACCCGGTTTTTCAGCATCAGCTTTTTATTAAATTTATACCGGCCGACTTTCGCCAGATCATATCTTCTGGGGTCAAAAAACATACCGTGAAGCAGGTTCTCCGCACTCTCAATAGAAAGCGGCTCACCTGGACGCAGTTTTTTATACAGCTCTAACAGACCATCCTGATAGGTCTCGGATGCATCTTTGGAAAAGCTGGCAACTAATTTCGGTTCTTCGCCAAATAATTCCAGAATCTCCGTATTGGTACCCACTCCAAGAGCACGGATCAGTACCGTAATCGGAACTTTTCTGTTTCTGTCCACACGTACATAAAATACATCGTTGGAATCCGTCTCGTATTCCAGCCATGCGCCACGGTTGGGGATAACCGTACAGGAATATAATGTCTTGCCTATCTTATCATGTCCAATTGCGTAATATATTCCGGGGGAACGAACTAACTGGCTGACGATAACACGCTCTGCACCATTGATAATAAAAGTACCGGTTTTCGTCATCAAAGGCAAATCGCCCATGAAAATATCGTGTTCATTGATTTCATCTGTTTCCCGGTTGTGCAGTCTCACCTTTACCTTCAGCGGAGCCGCGTAGGTTGCATCCCGTTCCTTACACTCTTCAATGGAATACTTTACATCGTCCTCGCACAACACGAAATCAACGAATTCCAAACTAAGGTGGCCATTATAGTCCTCAATCGGTGAGATATCATCAAACACCTCATTCAGGCCTTCTTCCAGGAACCATTTGTAGGAATCGGTCTGAACTTCAATCAAATTGGGCATTTCCAGAACTTCCTTCTGTCTGGAGTAGCTCATTCTCACATTGTTTCCGACCTTGATTGGATGTATCCTGTCTTTTACCATCAATGTTTCACCCCTTGATCTTATTATAGTAGACATGTGTTTTTTCTACAAAATTCCGAATGAATTTCAAAATTTCTTTGCAATCTTACAGTTTTATGATATAATACAAATATATCTGCAAAATAGCCTATTACACCACAATAGTGCATTTTTCATCTTATCATACAGTTGTCAATAAGTCAAGCACCTTTGGGTGTTTTTTCTTTCTACAGGAGTCTTTTACAGGGAAAGTTTATCAGAAAGCAGATTGCGCATGAGGTTCGGCCGGGAAGCCGGCCGTTTTTACATACATCGGTTATCAGCGCCGATACAAATTGGAGCCCGCGGGGGAGCCCCTTGAAAAAAACAGAATCAAATTTAATGTATGCGCTTATACTAAAGTGTAGCTGCGGGGCATCATGACGACAGGCGGCTGATTCTCCTCTGTTCCAATTGATGTGAAGCGGATACATGCACATTTATAAAAAGAACCAAATAATCTTTTTCTCTTTCCGCTCTGTTATTGTACAGTTTGTACATTTTTTACGGTAATTTCTGTAAATATGTTCTTGAATTACAATATTATTCCTGCTATAATGCAGGCGTAAAGAGAAAAAGAGTTTGAGAATAAAAAAAGGATAGGTGAAACAATCATGATTACAAAGAAATTATTTAAAACTATCAACGAATTACAGGAAGTACAGCGTCTTGCAACACATTGCCCGGATGATGTGGCATTCCACAGTCTGGACAGCCAGATTATCATCGATGCAAAAAGCTACATCGGTATGTATGCTTTGGATTTCAGCCAGCCTGTTCTGGTTGTCAGCGAAAACGAGAATTTTCACAAACAGATTGATGGCATCGGCGAGAATGTTGCAGAGTAATTTCTGATATACGAACGAGAACACAGAGCACTCAGTAATGAGTGCTCCTTTTTTATTACATCGGAAAGTTTGGAGAACTTTCCGATGTAATAAAAAATATTCTATGCGCAATTGCGTATGCGCACTCGCGGAAGAGGAGAACGTCAGCGAAGCTGACTACGCTCGGCGCGCAAAGCGTGCAAGCCCCTCAAAGATTGAGGGGTTAGGGAAGTCACTGTGGGCTTGCCCGCTTTGTTCTGTTAGCTGTGGGCTTATTCGCTTTGTTCTCTATTCGGCTCCTATACAACGATAAAGCGGACACCCTCTCGGATGTCCGCTTTTATTACAGTATTACAATTATTTAAGAGTAACTTTAGCGCCTTCTGCTTCCAGTTTTGTCTTAATTTCTTCTGCTTCTTCTTTCGCAGCAGCTTCTTTGATTACCTTCGGAGCGCTGTCAACTAAGTCTTTTGCTTCTTTCAGGCCAAGACCTGTGATCTCACGAACCACTTTGATAACTTTAACTTTGCTTGCGCCAACTTCTGTCAGCTCAACATCAAATTCAGATTTCTCCTCAGCTGCACCTTCGCCGCCTGCTGCAGGACCTGCAACAACAACGCCTGCTGCTGCGGAAACACCAAATTCTTCTTCGCATGCTTTTACTAAATCATTTAATTCTAATACGCTTAAACCTTTAATAGCCTCAATAAATTCCTGAGTAGTCATTTCCAATACCTCCATATTTTATCTAATTAACTTCAATTACGCTGCATCAATTATGCAACTTCTCCCTGTTTCTCCGCGATCTGTTTCAGTACGCGTGCCATATTCGTAATCGGTGACTGTAAGCTTCCAAGCAGTTTGGAAATAAGCACGTCCCTTGAAGGAATGTCCGCAACCTGCTTCACACCTGCTGCATCATAGTAAACGCCTTCAACTACTGCTGCTTTGAATTCCAGATTCGGCATCTCTTTTGATGCTTTATTCAGAATTCTGGCAGGAGCGGTAGCATCCTCGATACCAAATGCCACTGCGGTCGGGCCATCCAGATCTTTGTCCAGAGCTTCAAAAACCGTTCCTTCAAATGCGAGATGAAGCATAGTGTTTTTATATACCTTGTATACGACACCAGCTTCTCTCAGCTGCTTACGAAGTTTGGTATCTTCTTCTACGGTCAGACCGCGGTAGTCAACCAACACAGCAGCTGTTGCATTCTCAACCTGGCCTTTGATCTCGTCAACAACCGGTTTTTTCAATTCAACCTTTGCCATTCTGATATACCTCCTTTTCGATTTTTCTGTCCGTAACCGGGCAGGTATACCGCCAAAAACAAGAATATTTCGTTTAGCGAAAAAAATCCCGTCTGCAAAGACAGACGGGATTGAATCATCTTTCGATTGATTTACTCCTCGGTAGGCGTTGTCTTCTTATGCCTTGCTGTGTGAACATTCACACCGGCACCTACTGTCTTCGGCAGTTCTATATAACTCATTCAAAACGAATGGATTATAACATAATATTTTATTTATTGTCAAGCAATCCTTAGAATTTAACCGGATTTATTTTCACGCCAGGACCCATTGTAGAAGCAAGTGTAATACTTCTTAAATACTGACCCTTTGCTGCTGACGGTTTTGCCTTAACAATAGCATCCATCAGGGTTGAGAAGTTATCGTTCAGCTGCTCTTCTGTGAAAGAAGCTTTTCCAACCGGAACGTGGATAATGTTAGTCTTATCCAGTCTATATTCAATCTTACCGGCTTTAATATCGTTAACAGCCTTTGTAACATCCATGGTAACAGTACCGGCCTTCGGGTTTGGCATTAAACCTTTCGGTCCAAGTACACGGCCCAGGCGGCCTACAACACCCATCATGTCAGGAGTTGCAACGACTACATCAAAATCCAGCCAGCCTTCATTCTGAATTCTCGGGATCAGCTCATCGCCTCCCACAAAATCAGCACCTGCAGCTTCTGCCTCTGCTACTTTATCGCCCTTCGCGAATACAAGAACACGAACGGTCTTACCTGTTCCATGAGGCAGTACAACCGCACCACGTACCTGCTGATCTGCATGACGGCCATCCACACCCAGACGAATGTGAGCTTCTACCGTTTCATCAAACTTTGCAACTGCTGTCTGTTTTACTAATTTAACTGCATCCGCCGGATCATAAAGCATCGCTTTGTCGATTGCCTTAACAGCCTCTGCATATTTCTTTCCTCTTTTCATTTCATTAACCTCCTAGTGGTAATATCGGGAGCAAACACGCCGGTTTATCCTGCGTGGGGCCGGTTCATTGTGTATACCCTCCCACAAAAACGTTCACGGGATGATTCCCTATCGGAAAAAAATCTCTTTTTCTGCCTAATTCTGATTTATTGAGTAAGTGCAGGAATTAATCCTCCACTGTGATTCCCATACTACGTGCAGTTCCTGCGATCATGCTCATAGCCGCTTCGATAGAAGCTGCATTCAGGTCAGGCATCTTAATCTCCGCGATCTTCTGAAGGTCAGCCTTGGAAACAGATGCAACCTTTGTTTTATTCGGCACGCCGGAACCCGACTTAATATTGCAGGCTTTCTTTAATAATACAGCAGCAGGCGGAGTCTTCGTGATAAAGCTGAAGCTTCTGTCCTGATAAACAGTAATAACAACCGGAATAATCATTCCGTCCTGATTTGCTGTTCTTGCATTAAAATCTTTTGTAAACTGTACAATGTTTACTCCGTGCTGACCAAGAGCGGGACCAACTGGTGGTGCCGGTGTTGCCTTTCCAGCAGGGATCTGTAACTTAATATAACCTGTGACTTTCTTTGCCATGATAGTCTACCTCCTAATAATGTGGTTTTTACGGGGATTTCCCTCCCACCATCCGGCTGCCCGGATGATTTGTTCCCCCTCGGGTCCATAAACCCGGCGGGAATATATCGCAAGGCGTTTGCCTTACATTTGTCTGATCTCCTCGAAATTTAATTCTACCGGAGTTTCACGGCCAAACATATCGATCGTAATAGTAACACTCTGTTTAGCCTGATTGATCGTCTTAATAACACCAACCGTGTCTTCCCAGACGCCGGAAGTTACAGCTACGGTATCTCCAATGTGATAGAGCGGTTCAGCAGCTTCCATGCGAAGGCCCATACTTACCAGCTCTTCTTCTGTCAGCGGCACCGGCTTGGAGCCCGGTCCGACGAATCCGGTCACACCTCTGGTGTTGCGCACAACATACCAGGTGTCATCGTTTAACTCCATGTTAATCAAAACATAGGCAGGAAACATCTTCTTCTGAACCAGTTGCTTGACACCATTTTTTTCTTCCACAACATCCTGCATCGGAACTGAAACTTCCAGGATCTGATCCTGCAGCTTTCTGTTTTCAATCGTCTTTTCTATATTCGCTTTTACCTTATTCTCATATCCGGAATAGGTATGCACTACGTACCAATGCGTATCTGCCATACAAAATCACCTACTCCTTATAATCCGATTAAGAAATTGACTCCGTATCCAAGCACAGTATCCAATACTGAAATAATCAGACCCAAAACGATAGTGATAACGATAACAGCAGCGGATTGTTTTAAAACCATATCTTTTGCCGGCCAGGAAATCTTCTTGAACTCAGATTTCATACCCTTGAACCAACTCTTCTTTTTACTTTTTTCCGTTGTGTTTGCAGTAGTATCTGCCATTTTTTCACTTCCTTTTTATGAAGACTAATTATTTAGTTTCCTTATGCAATGTGTGTGCCTTGCAGAATTTACAGTATTTCTTAGTTTCCATTCTTTCAGGATGGTTTTTCTTTTCTTTTGTCATGTTATAATTACGTTGTTTACACTCCGTACATGCCAATGTAATCTTTACGCGCATGTTCGACACCTCCATCTGTTCGATTTCGATTACTATTTCCTAATTTTAGGCATAAAAAAAAGACCTTTTCCCACGCTAGTTCAATATATCACGGTCCGGCATGGATGTCAAGCATATTTGGCCGTCTGCGGAATATCTTAAAATAATGCATTTCCTGTGCCCTATATATATAGAAAGAATACCGTTTCCGACCCTCATTTGTTTCACCGGTCTCATACTTTTTTGCCATTTAGATTAGAATATCAAAAGCTCTTTGGTGCTAGGCTCATACCATATATGGATAGGTAAGCTTGTTTATATATCCATTTGGTATAAAGCCAGGACAAAGCACCGTTTTGACACCTTAATCCAATTATAAACAGGATAAATAATAATCAAAATAAGTATTGACAAAATTCCAGTTACTGGTTATCATATCAATAACAGTAATGATTACTATTTTATTATTACTTCTGATCCATTTATATTATAAATTCTACTATACATCAAAAGGAGAGATAAGTATTATGAAAAAGTTTGTTTGTAAAGTCTGTGGTTACGTTCATGAAGGGGATTCCGCTCCCGACTTCTGTCCTATCTGTAAAGCTCCTGCTTCCAAGTTCGAAGAGCAGTCTTCCGATATGACCTGGGCTGCTGAACATGTCGTCGGCGTTGCTTCTGATGTTTCCGATGATATCAAAAAAGATTTAAGAGCTAACTTCGAAGGTGAATGTTCTGAGGTTGGTATGTACCTGGCTATGGCCAGAGTTGCTCACAGAGAAGGTTATCCAGAGATCGGTTTATACTGGGAGAAAGCTGCCTACGAAGAGGCGGAACATGCCGCTAAATTTGCGGAGCTTCTCGGTGAAGTGGTTACCGACAGCACAAAGAAAAACCTGGAGATGAGAGTTGCCGCTGAGAACGGTGCTACCGCCGGCAAATTCGACCTGGCAAAACGGGCCAAAGAAGCGAACCTGGATGCGATCCATGACACCGTTCATGAGATGGCAAGAGACGAGGCTAGACACGGCAAAGCGTTTGCTGGTCTGTTAAAGAGATATTTCGGCTAATTAAGTTCATCTACTCTATTGCTACAGAAGGGAGCGTTTTCACGCTCCCTTCACTTTTTACAATAAGCACAGAATGTTTCGCTTTTATTGATTTTGATCTGGTTCCTTATGTAGATTATTCTACCGGTGCCGGGTCTGCCTTTGGCACAGCAGTTACCTTTAACGTCGTTACTACGTTGTATTCCCCCGCTGCAATCTCTCCATCCGCGGCATTCTTCTGTCCGAATACTTTCAGGCTGAGGGTTCCGTCTTTTTCCAGGTTCGTTGCCAGCTCCACCGGGGTTGTCAGCGGGTCAGACAGCTTATACGTTGTCATTACGGTTGCACTATCCTCATCCTTCGGCGCCAGTGCCAGATCTACCAGGCCTAACAGCCCTCCGTTGTCCTTTACTTCTGACAGCTCGATTTTTACTCCGATTGTAGAGTTGTTCGTAATTGTTCCCGTTGACGTGATCAGGTTCTTAAATTTACCAGCATCATCTGTCCCGATCTGGAAATTAATGCTGGATGGCAGTACCACGCTGATTAAGTCTGCTCCCGGCTCTCCTACCGTTCCCTTTAACGTCATGTCGCTGCTGGTTCCATCCTTGGTCACTTCTGTCGTGCTCTTGTCGGTTACATCCTTTGCGAATACCGTGCTTCCCATACTCATGGTAAGCGCCAGTACCAGCACTATTGCTATCATTCTCTTCTTCATACCTTTCCCTCCATCTGTCTCTTTTTCTCTGCTTATTGCTTCTCTATCAAAAAGGAGCTCTTTGTTTTGTCTCCTTTCAGACCTACTTCTCTATCACTTCTCTACCGTTACCGTGATCCCTGCCGATACCTTCCCCAGGTAGCTCTCATCACTTATCCGGTACGCATGGATGTATGCCGTACATGCATACTCCCCTGCCTTCAGCTCTTTCTTTAACTCTCCCTCCGGCACATAACTCCCCGGCTCCAGCAGCCCCGTCTCATAGATCAGTTCCCCGCTTTCATCCAGGTATACCTCCAGCCTCGTATACTTCCCGTTCGACTTCGGGTTCTCAAATAAGATATTCCCCTTTGCCTTCCCGTCCGCATACACCGGGTTCGAGTTCAGCGTAAACGCGATCATCTTCTCACTCACCTGACGGTTTAACTCCGCCTCGATCTCTTCCTCACTCTTCCCAGGCATCGTCCCTACCACCGCGTTCGCCTCCAGCTTATCGTCATACCGGCTCTGCTTCTTCAGGTAGAACAGGACCGCCGCTGCTATGATGATCACAACCACCAGTACCGCTGCTATGATTACCGCTTTATTCCTTTTCTCACTCTTCTCTGCCATCCGTCTCTTCTTCCCTTTTTCTTTTCTCTCTTTCTCTCTTCCTCTGGGTCAGCTTTCTCTTGTTCCTTCTTGCTCTCTCTATTCCTATCACCAGTACCAGTACAAGCAGCAGGATCAGCGCTCCTCCTGCCATCCAGGGCCATGCTCCCGTTCCTTCCCGCATCAGCGTATAGATGGAACAGTGTTTAAGCTCCACCTCATAATACCCTTCCCCGTCCTGGCTCACTTCCTCCTTGATACATTCCAGCTCCCCGTTCTCCGGATTGCTGTAATAAAAGCCTACCTGCTCCTTCTCCCGGAATCCTGCCATGTTCTTGATCCGCAGCACCGCCTTCCCCGGCAGTTCCCCGTGATGGGTAAAGCTCAGTACCTGCGCCTTCTTCCCGCGGATCTGCTTCCATACCGCTTCCCCCTCTCCCGGGTTCGGATGGATGTACAGGTCCAGGTCTTCCTCTTTTCCCTCTTCGAGCTCTTCCCCCGCAAAGATCCACTCATACCACAGGTCCTCTTCTATCTGCGGGTTATACAGCCGTACTCTCAGACCGATCTTCTCCTTCGACGCCTTCCTAAAGGCTTCCTTCGGTACCACCAGTTCTCCGTCCTCCCGGCAGTCCAGGCATGGCTCCAGCACCAGGCTCGTCCCTTCCCCGCTGTACTCCGCTCCGATCTCTAACTTGTCGCTGTCCGTCCCGCGGAAGAACTCCGGCTCAAACACCAGCTTCCCCTGTTCTTCTTTCTCTTTCTCAAATACTACCGTTACCGGCAGCTCTCTCTCCTTCGACAGTTCCCTCAGGTTATGGGGAATCCATCCCTTTACCGTTGTGGTCTCCGCATACGGGACTCGGATCACGATCCCTTCCTGGTACGATACTTCGATCGTATGGTTCTGCAGCTTCTTCTGCTCTTCCTCCCGGAACGCCGTCAGCACGATCTCCTCTTCCTTCCCCTCTTTCCACGGCAGCGTAAGCTTAATCCCTGCTTCCTTCTCCACCGACTTCCGGATGGTCTCCCCGTCCAGGCGGACCGTATCTTCCCCTTCTTCCGGTTTCAGCCCGATCCATTCCTCCGAAACCCCTTCCTCCGGTATCTCCCCTCCGTCTATGTTTCCCGCTGGGATATCCCCCGCCGGCGGACGGCTTCCATTTCCATTTCCACCTGGGGTTCCCTTATCGTTTCCTTCTCCGTCCGGCTCTTCCCCGGTTCCATCGTTGTTCCCATCGTCTCCCGGGTCCGTTTCATCGTCCAGGTCCGTGGGATGATCTGGGCCATCCGGGTTGTCTGGATCGTCCGGGTTATCGGGGTTATCCGGGACATCCGGCTGATCCGGATCAATCGGGGTATCCGGCGTCGGGATGATGATCACTCCCCCGCCCTCTCCTCCGCTGCTCCCGCTCTTTTTTAACACCACCGTCAGCTTTTCTCCGCCGCTCTTTACAAACTCATAGCTTATCCTCCGGCTCTCATATCCGTCCTTCTCAAACTTCAGCCCGTATACCGTCCCCGGCTGCCCGTACAGGATTGCTTTTCCGCTCTCCCCCGTCCGTACGATCTCCTTCCCCTCACTGCTGATCACGACTCCGGACAGCCCTTTCCCCTCTTCCGTAGTCTCCCTTACCGTGATCTCCACGTAGCTCTTATTCGTCACTTCTCCACGCAGTTCCACCTCTCCGCTTGTGCTCTCCGCTCCACGTACGGTCCGGCTCCCGGCTGTTTTTCCACAGATCCCTCCCAGCAGCAGCACCGCTGCTATCGCACTGATCAGTATTCTCCTTCCCCTCATCTTCCTTCCGCCTTTCCCCTCCGTGGTTTTTCTTCTCTCAAGTCGTTCTTATTCTGACGGGGCTTCCTCCCTCACCAGCTCTACCTTTAGGGTCGTCTCCACGTGGAATCCATACACCCCTAGCTTTGCATTGGTCGCTCCCTTTCCATAGATACACAGGGTTTCTTCCCTCTCTGCCCCTACTTCCATCACCGGGATGGTCAATTCTTCCCCTTCCGCCGGTACCCGCAGGGCATAGGCTTCCAGGGCTTCCTCATTTTCAAAGGTTTCTCCCGCCTTTCTAAGGGCCAGGAACACACTTCCGGCCTTTACCTCCGACAGCCGGCCGGCCAGGTAAAACCCTGCCGGACCGTCTGTGACCGCCGCACCGGTCACACTGATCTTCACCGGCAGGGCGGAATCATTGATGATCTTTGCCTCTGTCGGGCTGATCGCCTGGGTCTGCCCGGTTGTCACATCCACCGACTTATTCGTATCCAGCACAAAGGGTACCTCTGCCGGCAGGGTCACGCTTAGCAGCATCGGCTCGATCGTCCCGTTTAAGGTCGTTCCGCTCTCCGATGCCCTTACTCCTGCTGTACCAAGGAGGAATGTCATCATGCCTGCAATCAGCAGCAGACCTGCTCTTTTATTCTTCAATCTCTGTTTTCCCTCCTTCTTCCACATACAGCACAATCCCTACCGTCAGCTTCCCTGCGCTTTCTTCTTTCTCAAACAGGTCGATCTGTACCGTAACCGGCCATTCTCCCGCCTTCTGCTTTTGGCTCAGCTTTATCTTTTCTACCTGTTGCCCAGGACTGATTACTCCCGTATGACCCATCAGTTCTCCATCCTTATCATACAGGCTTACTCTTGCTTCATACTCATTTCCCTCCGGATTCTCATACGAGAGCGGGCATTCCCTCTCCCCTTCCTTCATCCTCGGTTCCTGGTTTAATACGATCCGGAAGCTTTTCTTCCCTCTCGCCTCTTCCCGGATCGCCCCTTCCACGGCATCCGCCTCCCGCCTTAAGTCCAGCTGTTCCTGCACCTTACCCGGCAGCCGAATCCAGCCGCTTAAAACTCCTGCTCCTATGCTCAGGATCAGAACGCATCCGATTCCTGCTGCAAGAAGGCTTCCCTTCTTTCTGTTCAACCTTCCTGCCTCCTTATTCTGCCGGCGACGTTCCTTCCGCTGCCGGTTCTTTTACCTCAAATCCTCCTGTTTCCACATCCTCCTCGGGTATTCCCGCATTGTATCGGATCTGGTAGCTGAAATGACGTTTTGTCCCCGTATAGTACGGGCTGTATTCCAGGAAGTATTTCAGGTTCTGCGCCCTGCCTGCTCCAAACTTCATCTGCGGCTGTGCCGCCCCTTCCGCCGGATTGTAGTACAGGCAGGTCTCTTTCATTTCCTCTCCGTCTCCTTCGGTGTAGGACAAGCCAAGTTTTACACCCTCCGTGATCAGCTCTTCTCCCGGCCGGATGGCTATCTCCGGAGTGATCAGCTTCAGGCTTACCCCGTCCTCTCCGGCCGCTTCTCCCGGCGCTGCTGCCGCAAGGGTCAGGGTAAGAGGATAGGCGGTATTATTCTGTGCCGTCCATTCCTGGGTATAAGCTTTGCTCCGGATACCCGGCTGCAGACTGATCTGCGTTGGTACAGGCACCGTGATATCCAAACGCTTATTCTGAATACCCGGAATGGTCACGTTGATGGCCACCGACCGGTCATCCGGCACCTCCAGGATAATCCGGAAATACTGATCATCCGGGCAGTTGTAGGCCGCCGCATTGTAAAGCTTAATCCCGATCACCCCGGTTATCGGGCTGTTCAGGGCCTGGGACAGGTCAATCTCCGATCCGGTGGTCGTCTCCAGGGCAAAGCCCAGCTTAGAGTTGGCATTTACGGTACCGTAGGTACTGTAATTGGCGGCAACTGCAGCTGTGTCAGTGAGCGTATAGGTTTGCGGCAGCTCAAATCCAGCGTCCGTAGAGGACACACTATAACGCGGGAAGGTCCGGTCTGCTATACCGGTTATTTCCCCATTTGCAAGCAGGTCAGCCCGGCTCCATGCGGCATCTGCTGTTTCCACCGCCGGTAACGTCACGGCATAGTCTATGGTGGAGTAGATCGGAACAATGGCATTTAACCGGAATTCCCGGCTGGCTCCGTCTCTTGTGGCCTTTACCGTAAAACTTCCTGTTTTGTTTTTAAATACCGATTCTCCCTTGGGATTTATCACAGCGATGGAGTCGTCCGAGGAAGTCCAGGTAACATTCTTTCCCTGAATGGTTGTAGGTACGGTAAAGTCCTGGGTTAGTCCATTTGCATTATCCCAGTCATCTTCCGTATTTGCATAAAGATATATAGGAATCGCACTGACAATAGACTCAGGCGTATCTCCAAAAACTGCAAGCCTAGGGTACAAACCTTCGGATATAATCCAACCGTTCTCGGCAGTCAAACCAGAGAGTACCGTACCTGTCATCTCCTGTGTATACTTCATAGATACTGCATCCGAAATATTCGTATTAGCACTTCCCCTATTATATCCATTCACTTGTAAATCAGAATAACAGTTGACAATAACACTCTTACTGTTAACTTGTGAAGCAGCCCCAATAAAGCTTCCGGAATCACCACCGCCGTTAACGCAAACAGATGTATAGCAGTTTTGAACACTCGTATAATTTAAGGAACTGCTGCTTGATATCCTGCCAATAATTCCACCAACGCTTTGACCCTGTATATAGCCTGCCGAATAACAATTTGTTATTGTCAAGGTATCATTTACACAGCCAACCAACCCACCGCCACCATCTGAACTAGTGACAGACGTATTTACAAGAGAACACATCGTAAAACAATTGTCTATGGTACTATTTTTCAAACTGTATCCTGCAATGCCGCCAATATATCCTTTGTCTGAGGTAATACTTCCACAAGTAAAGGAATTACTGAAACTGGTATTAATCACATAACCACATAATCCGCCAATATTACTACCTGTTCCGTTTATTGTTACATCAGAGGAGCAATTGTCTATTAGAACCATGTGATCAGTATCTGTTCCCGCCGAATATCCGATGAGCGCACCCACATATTTACTATTAGCATTATTTAGAGAACCTGATATATGGATATTCCGGAATGTTGAACCTCCAATCGCATAGTCCGTCACCATCGACATTGTATTAGTTGCAGTGCTAATATCGGTGTTGGTTATATTTCCTTCTGCAGACAAATTCTTTATCGTTCCTCCCAATATATACTTGAACAGTGGCACTTGTAATGAGGTTATCGTCTGTCCGTTTCCATCTAAAGTTCCCGTAAATACATGTGAGTTAACCAGACTCCCGCCTTCTTTCAACTGTGAGAAATCTGCCTTTCCTCCACTTTCTGTAAAATCCAGTTGATAACTTGCTTTTAATGTTTCTTCCGTTGCATCCTTTCCAAGATACGTTTCCCATTCCTCCAAAGTATGAATTACTATAACCTTCTCTTCAGCATTTGGATTTTGCAGAGCAAAACGCCTTGTATAATCTTCCTCCTGATAAGATAAAGTTGCATATTTTCCAGTCAGAACAGCAGTTCCATTTTCCAGATTAATATTATCTAAACGTTCTCCTGCCCAATTTCCCGGCAAAGTTAAATCATAAGAAATCGGGCTCTTAGCTGTTTCGGCTGTTTCTCCATCTGACAGGTAAATACATGTTGAAGATACCCTGGATGCTGATTGAACTTCAGTAAATAAATTCTCCTTCATTAACTTAAGCTGGGGATAAGCCCCAGGAGTCATTATCCAGTAATCTCCGTTCGCCGCAAAGTCTGTTAGGCCATCGTTTATCATTTCGTTTGTTAATTTCCCACGTATAGTAACTGAGAAATTTCCGAGATCTTTCATTACATTCGAGAATTGCTTGTCATATACATTTTTTGTGGAAATTGCGCCATCCCCAACTAACCCGCCGCATTTGGTCAGATCGCCATATATCTGTACCACAGCATAGTTGTAATCACTATCCGCTGATGATAGTTTACCGCAGAGCCCTCCTACCATCGTTTCTCCTCTGGCCTGTCCTACCGCATAGCAATTATTCACACGGCCTTTAGACGCATTTCCCAACAATCCTCCGACTTCATAGCGACCTGTAATTATTCCGTTTGCATAACAACTATCAACAATACAATTTGTGGCGGTACCAATCAGCCCTCCAGCAGTATTTGAAGATGTTGTGACCGAAGTATTAGAAGAGCATCCCGTAATAGTCGAATTAGTTGCCGATCCTAACAAGCCTCCTACTCCATTTGTCACGTCGGAGACGACTCCTGTCACATGACAGTTGATAATTGAAGTAGAATTTGTACAGGCTGTCGACAGCATCCCTTTACCTGCCACTGTCCCTTCCAGCAATAAATTTTTGACGGATGCCCCTGAAAGTGAATATATAAGGGGCACCTTTAGTCCAATTATTTTTTGGTAATTTCCATCCAGAGTACCAGTGAAGTCCCCAATTTTGGACGAGATATATCCGGCACTGCAGCTCAAACTTGAAAAGTCACAGCTGTCTGAAGGAAAATCTAATATATAGTCTGCCTGCAGAGATGCCTTCGTCGCATTGCTTCCCAAATACATTTCCCATAATTCTAATGACGTTATGGTAATCGTACCTTCTTTCAATTGACTTTCCAGACAAAATGTTCGTGAAAATCCATTTTTTCGGTATACAATATCAAAAGAATACTGTGGTCCTGTGTACTCCGGCTTGATAGATGCTCTGCCATTGAGAAAATCAATGACTCCCATTGTTTCGCTCCAGTTTTCAGGGTTACCGACATAATATTCAAACCCACTCTTAAAGTCCTCTGAAGTTTCATCATTAGCCAGATAGATAGCAACAGTGGAAATTTCCGACAATACAGCCGACTTCTCGTTCTCAGAGAATATCCTCAGCTGCGGGTACAAATGTTCATTAAATAGCCAAACATCTTCCTCTAGTCCCAGATTTCCGGCAACAGTTCCAGTTAACTCAGTTGTCAGTTTAGCGCCTGCGCTCGCTATTTCTTCTGTACTTCCAACACCAATTCCTTTTAATGTACCAGCCAGTTGCATATCATAATAACAGTTGTTCCAATTTTCGGGATTTATACTTTTTTCGGATTTTCCAATGATGCCACCCATATTTAATATGCTCGGATTTGTCACTGTTTTGGATAGTCCTATCTTACCGGCTGCATAACAGTTAAATACCCGATTTAGTGAAGTACCACTCCCATCGCTGTTGAAACCAATCAGACCGCCCAGGTACGATGTGGTATTGATACCCTCTACATTACAGGTCGTATAACAGTTCGTTACTGTTGATTGGCCTTTCAGATAACCGCAAAGCCCCCCTGCATATATTCCGCTAACCTTGCCGACCGAAAAACAGTTAGACATCGTACCGGTATAATATCCTGCCAAACCTCCTGCATAACCACTAACTACTGCTGATATATCGCCAACATGGTAAGAATTTTTTATATTATATGTATCTCTTCCGACTAAGCCTCCCGCATATTTTCCGGTGATGTTACCTATATGGTAACAATTTTCAATCGTCGCAGCTCCGGCAGTATTAGTGCCAGCTCCAACAAGGCCTCCGTTTATACTTGATGTACCGGATATATCCGCCTCTACATAACAGTTTTTGATTTCAGCTTTGACACCATCTAAAAGTGCAATTAATCCTCCGCTGTAGCCACCCAAACCCATTATAGTTCCGGTCACCTTACAATTTTCCATGGTGAAGCCACTATAAGACTGCGCATATCCTAGTATTCCGGCAGAAACAGATGAACCCTTGATTGTTGCCGACGACGAGCATTCTTTTATTAAATGACCTGCTCCCGTTAATTTTCCTATTAAGCCGGACGCTGTGTATCCTGTCACGGAGCCATCAGTATGGCAGTTCAATATCTTACAGGCACCCCCGTCAACTATTTTTTCAACCAACAGTCCCGAACCATTGCTGCTTGCTATATGTCCTTCTATGCTTAGATCCCGAATCTCTGCATCAGTAATGAACTGAAATAATGGTTTTTTTAAGCCTGTTATTTTTTGGTTTTCACCTAACAGAGTCCCTCTGAATGGATATTTTTCATCCAGTCCACAACTGGCTGATAATTCGGAAAAATCACAGACTCCTTCCGCAAATCGTAGTTGGTAAACACCCTGCAAGGACTCTTCATCAGCACCAGATCCCAGATATTTTTCCCATTCTTTAAGATTGCGAATTAGTATAGCTTCACCCTTTAGATCCAATAAATAATCTTTTCGACATCCAGAGTCACTTACGTAGTTCAATATAATCCGTCCTGTCTCCATCGGTGTAGCTATACCATCAGCAAGTGTTAAGGCTTCTCCCTGTACACTCCAATTTCCCGAACGATTTTCATAGGCAAATGAATTTTTAACATATTCAGCGCCCTCATCTTCAAGAAAAATGGGTACTGAAGAGGTCTCCGACTGGCTGCGTGTCTTCACATCTTTACTTTCAGCAAACCAAGTAAGCTGTGGATATTTTCCATCTATTATTGTCCAAACAGGATTGTCAATAAATCCGGTAAGGTTGTTTCTACTTCCTTTTGCCAGCTCCTTTGTAGTGAAAGGAATCATATTATCACGTGCAGGACCACTGCCTGTTCCTAATTCCAGACCAGTTATCTGCCTGTCAAAGTAACAGTTCTCAACCTGGTCCGGATTACTGTATCTTCCAACCAAAGCCCCCGTGTCACCTTTTCCAATCGGCCTCATTGCCGAATAGCAATTAACCAGCCATTTTTCGAGTTTAGAACTATTGCTCAGGTATCCTACCAGTCCTCCTGTTCCATTAAAATATCCTGTAACATATCCTACCGCATAGGAATTTCTTATTGTTCCTGGGTGAAGATATCCTACAATTCCTCCAGATCCCAGACCTCCGCTAGTGTTGATCCGTCCATTCACATAACACTCATTAAAATCGGTATTTATCGCCTCGCCGACGAGGCCGCCGCCTGAAGAAGCACTCACCTCTACATCTGCATAGCATCTTTCAAAAAAGGTTGTTTTTGCATCCATTCCACCGGCACTCTGGCTACCGATAAATCCAACCATTCCACCGATGCAACCGTACATATATGTATTATTATTTAAGGGAGCAACAACGCTGCCTGTCACAGAACAATTGTAGATTTTCGCCCCATACAGATTCTCACTAGTGGTTATAATTTGTTTTGCAAGCATTCCAACGTTATGCTGAGTAACCTGTATATCTCCCTCCAGACTAAGATCATAAATCTGCCCACTTGATATTATTCCAAAAAGTGGCTTGCTGAGATTTACAATACGATAATTATCACCCAACAATATTCCGGTAAAAGGAAACATCTCAGTTCCCGCACTTGTTGAAAGAGCACTGAAGTCAGCAGTTTTGTCGGCAAAGTCCAATTGGTAGACTCCATCCAGCGTTTCGGCTGAAGCACTCGCTCCCAAGTACCTCTCCCACTCATCAAGATTATGTATCATAATAGGGGCTCCAATTACAGTCATGGATATCTCCTTCTGATATTTCTCTTTTGAAAAAAGAATAGAGGAAACTTTTTTGCCAATTATGTCTTCTCTTATTGATCCAGTATTTTCAGTTAATGTAAATGTCCCCGAAGGATCTATAATATCACACGATAATTTTTGGTATTGTATGGGATGTCTGACCGTATGGTATTCATCACCGGACGATAATATAATAGTTGTCGCTGATACCTCTGATGCAGGCTGAACTAAACTTTCTTTTCTGGAAAAACAAGACAATTGCGGATATATCCCCTCCTGTCTGTCCCAAAATGAAGCATCTGAAAATACGACCTCCGGATTATCTGCACAAGTAAGATCTTTCGTAGTTAATCCGATAATTTCTATCTTTGAGCCTGTATTACTATTATTGAAAACCGCTTGTTTGGTACCTGATATATCTTTATCATAATAACAATTATTAAATGTACTAGTTCCGCTTAATGTAGAGACAAAACCACTCCTGTATATTGCGTTTGGCAGCTGACAGCTGGCATATGCATTACTGACGATGCAGCGATACATCTCATAGCCTAGCCCGCCTGCATATTCAGCTTTTAATATTCCGGTCGCATATACGTTATCTATCTTCGTTTCTCCTGCAGAGCCTATAAGCCCGCCTGCATAGTATCCCGAGATATTAGAAATAGCAAAGCAGTTCTGAACGAATCCCCCATATATACTGCCTAACAATCCGCCATTGTTACTGTTTGTTTCGGAGTCTATCTTAACATTTGCAGTACAGCCCTTAATGATATTTGACCTTGAAGTATCACATTCTACAGAACCAACAAGCCCGCCTGCAGAACAGTAATTGTTTGTTCCTTTAAACACCTTAATCGACCCTGAGGCATGGCAGTTTATTATCTTCAATACACCAGTTTCATTCCCTGCCGTACCGGCCAGCATTCCCATGTTACTTGATATTCCGGTTGCTGTAGTCCATGTAATGTCTCCTTCCAGAATTAAGTTTTGAACAGTTCCGTCCAGAATCTTATCAAACAAAGGCCTCGCTAAATGAGAAATAACCTGTTCCTTACCATCAAGGGTACCTTTAAAGGTTAACGATGTCGTTGCAGAACTTTTTACAAGCTCCGAAAAATCACATTTCTTATTTTCAAAATCCAGGATATAGTCTGCACATAGGGTTTCTTCTGTTGCCCCCGAGCCTAAATATTGCTCCCACTCCTGCAAATTATGAATATAAACTACAGTCCCAATGAACATTAAATCAAAATTTTTAGATCTGGTTCCTGTAGAAAGCTGAACCGATAACGTGTATCGTCCCCCTTCGGTAAAATTAACCTCATTTCTGTTTATTGTTGTTTTTTCCGGCCGTTGCTTTTCTTTCCATATAAATTGATAATCTCCGCTCATTAACGGAATTTCAATTGTTTCTTTAACCGTATTTAATGTCTCATATGAACCGTTCTCCAGGCTGTCCGCAAGGAACAGACTGACTGCTGATATAACAGCTGTTTCATTATCCTTTAAAACCTTTAAGCGGGGATACAGCTTATCTGTCTTTGCCCATGAGTCTCCAGCATAAGCTTCTCCCATACTTCCCATACCATCCGGTCCGATCATTTCTTTGGTCAGCAATGCCTGTATTGATGTAGTACCAGAAGAGTTGCCGACTGCCTTTTCTGTACAGCTGATCTGCTTATCAAAACAGCACCCATCAACGCTTCCTCCAGGCTGCTCTCCCAGAAATGCACCTGTCTTGTCTGTTCCTACTGTTTTAACTGTAGAATAGCATGATGCTATGGTAAGAGCACTACTGCCTGCAAATCCGCCGATTGTCTGTTTTCCCGAAACTGTGCCGCTTGCATAACAATATTCCGCTGATCCACTGTTTCCCTGCCCTATTAGTCCTCCAAGATAAGCGTTACCCTTAACATCACTGAAAGCAAAACAATTTTTAACACTACTTCCTTCTTCCTGGCATCCGATTAATCCTCCCAAATAAGAATTACCTTCTACTATTCCGGAAGCATAACTATTCTCCAGTGTTCCGTGGCTAAATTCTCCGACTAATCCACCAACAACGTTATTACCAGAAACATCTGTTTCCGATGAGCAGTTAATCACTGTATGATTAAGCCCTTCGATCCGTCCGATCAGACCACCCGTCACATCGTTACCAGTTATGTCTGATATAACGGCACCTTTACCATGACATTCTTCTATCACAGTATTGGAACCCCGAATAATTCCAGTCAGCATTCCAAGAGGCTGTTCTCCTGAACCATACACGGTTCCTTCCAGAGTTAAATTGGAGATTTTGCCTCCCGCAATATAACCAAACAACGGTTGTGAAAGATTCTTAATTACCTGTTTATTTCCATCCAAAGAACCATAAAATGCCCGTTCCGGTTTCGCCGCGCAGCTTTCCTGCATAGCGCCAAAATCACAGCCATCCTCACCAAATGACAAACGATAATTACCGCCGAGGGACGCCTTTGTTGCCTTCGTCCCCAGATACTGATCCCAATCAGCATAATTACTGATAATAATTACTGTTCCGGTTACTTTCAGCGTAAAATCTCTGCCAATGCCAGATTTCCTGTACTGAAGATATGCTGTACCGCCTGTTACCGGTAAAGCCTTCCCACCGGCTATTGACATACTTCCAGAAGGTGTAATACTCCAATTATCGTCGGAGTCCCACAGCGTAATATCTGAAGTGACATTATTAGCTGTATCTGAAGAGTTTGCAAATGTAATTGTAAATGTTGAAATATCCGAAGCTTCCGATGATTTCAGAGCAACTAGTTTTGGATAATGGCCAGGTGAGAGTGTCCAGTTAACAGCATCATCACTAATTCCTGCTAAACCAGTTCCTTCGACTATCTCCTGTGTTGTTTTCCCATAGGATGTGGCAATGCTGTTATCCATGCCTGTTATCTTTTTGTCAAAATAACATCTTGGAAAAGAACCTCCTGTCTTTCCTCCGCATACTGGATCTGTATCCAAACTTCCAGTAACCGTGCCTGCACTGTATGTATCCTGTATAGTCCCTGATGCCACGAGCCCAGCCAGGCCGCCGGTATACTGATAACCTGACACTGATCCTGTTGCATAGCTGTCACTGATCGTGCCCCCATTATATTCTCCTATCAAACCGCCGGTTTTATCCCTTCCTTCTACCGCGCAGAAGGAAAAGCTGTTATTTATCGTTGTTTCTTCTGCCTTTCCTATAAATCCTCCGGTTGTGGTGTTTCCAGATATATTTCCACCGCTGAAACTACTCTTTATTTCTCCTGAACTAATTTCTCCTATCAGTCCACCAGTATTTATTGCGCCCTTAACCTCTGTATTACTGCTGCAATTCACAACTTGATGAACTATTTTTCCACTTACTCCCTGAATACTCCCGATCAGACCTCCAGTAGCCATTCCTGAGGTTTCATGTATGATCCGTCCTTCTACTTTGCAATTTATGATCGAAGAAACTCTGCTGGGCATAATAGTGTTCACCAGACTGCCTAACGAATCATCGCTGTTTGAATGAATATTAACGCCACTCAGGGACAGATTTTTAATCTCTCCCCCATTTATATAATTAAATAAAGGTACTGTAAGCCCGGTTATTATCTGGTTATTTCCATCCAGACTTCCGCTGAATGGAATATTTTCTTCAGAGCCAGCACTAATCTTAAGTTTAGAAAAGTCCTCTGTCTGTCCTGAAAAATCCAGTAAATAAGAACCCTTCATGCTGGCACTGGTAGCATTGCTTCCCAGATACTTATCCCATTCTTCGAAAGATGTAATTCTGATCGTCGTTCCACTGGCATTAATTACAAAACGTCGGCTCGCATTTCCCAGTTTATAGAGCAGTTCCGTTCTTCCGGATGAAATGACCTCTGCCGACTGTCCCGAAATTAAGATAGCCCCCTCTGGCTCTCCATACCACGTGCCTTCGTTTGTTCTGATTACAATCGGTCCGGTTAACGTACGTACGGTTTCTCCCTCTGGCAGAAAAATTGCTGTCGTTGATGCCTTTGAGATATCTCTTGTCTGGCTGTTATCGGCAAATGTCTTCAGCTGCGGATACTGATTTGATTCAAGAATCCAAATATCATTCTGGTCACTGATACCGGGAAGTCCATCTATATTTGCAGATGTCATTTCAGCCGTTGTTTTACCCGACTCGACAGATGTTGTTGTATCACTTATCTTAATTCCTGACATCTGTATATCATAATAACAATTGGTAAAACAGCTTGCGCTAATACTGGGGCTTCCAGCAAATTCACCTGTATAAGTATCCCCCTCGACATAGCAGGAAGAATAACAATTTTCTAATTTAGCCATGTTAGAAGCACCAAAGTCTGATACATTTCCGGCAAAGCCGCCCACCATATAACGTCCTTGTACCGAGCCAGATGCAAAGCAATTTTTTATTACTCCCTGTGTAGCACCGGCAAAGC
This sequence comes from Anaerolentibacter hominis, assembly GCF_032380675.1. Taxonomy (NCBI): domain Bacteria; kingdom Bacillati; phylum Bacillota; class Clostridia; order Lachnospirales; family Lachnospiraceae; genus Anaerolentibacter; species Anaerolentibacter hominis. The sequence continues at coordinate 8,219 of NZ_JAWDIX010000001.1, read as the reverse complement.
CACCAACATAGTCTGTTCCCGAAACGACAACATTACTAAATACCTGCTGCGCTAATATCTTTGGAGTAGACAGTCCTTTTTGACAGCCGATGGTACCACCGACATAATCTGTTCCTGAAACCTCACCATCCATATAACAGTTAAGAATTAACCCGGTTTTTAGGAACCCTATAAGCCCACCGGTATACTCTTTACCGCCTTTTATACTCCCATGAACAAATGAATTCTCAATTTTGGCAGATACATCAGTGTGATCTGAGCTATATCCAATCAAACCACCTGTATAGCTTTCTCCCTTAACCCGGCCGGTAAAAGAACTATTTTTTATGACTACTGTATTTTGATCATATCCAACAATTCCACCAGTATATTGTCCGCCGGCAAGAGATAAATCAATCTTGCAGTTGTCAATCGTCACTCTATTTTTCGAAAGATTTGCATTTCCTATTAGTCCTCCTGTAATTCCTTTCCCATTTATCGATCCCGATACCCTGCAATTCGTAATCTCGCCTTTACGCTCTCCCGTAATCTCTGAAACCAAAGTTCCTATTGTTTCCCCTCCGGTACTTTGTATATTCGTTTCAATCGCCAAGTCCTTTATTGTTCCCCCGCTCATTGTATTGAATAGGGGTCGGTTCAGACCAGTAATCTTTTGATTATTCCCATTTATAATACCTGTAAAAGGATGATCTGTCGTTCCCACACTATTTTTCAAAGTACTGAAATCGCATTGTCCACCCTCAAATTCCAGATTATAACATCTGTTGAAGTTTTCAGAGGGCACACCATCCCCCAGATAAAATTCCCAGTCCTCAAGAGATTTAATTGTACATTGAGAGGAATAATTTATTTTAAAATACTTATTGTAACCATCCTCGTTTGTGTAAATAATCCTTGCCGAGTTTATTAATCCTTCCTCGTTTTCGGCAATCGTCAAGACTCCATTCTGAAATTTCATTGATTCTGCCGGATCAGAACGCCAACTTCCTGTTTCATCCGGATAATACGTAATCTTACTTTGTAATGTCAGATCTATTGAACTTTCCCCTTCAGGTAATATTAAAGGTTGAACCGACAATTGTGATAACGTTTGAAGGCCTCTGTTTTCAGAATTACTAAAATATGTTAGTTCTGGATAGTATCCTTCTGTATGCAGCCATTCTTCTCTGTTGTTAAATCCATTCATATCTGACTTTAAAAAATCTCTTGTATTTATTCCCTCAACTCCACTCATGTCAGTTGGGCCTTCCGGGAGATTTCCTGCTATTTGTTTATCATAATAACAATTCACAAAACAATCTGAACAATCTGTTTCCGATCCAAAAAAACTATATCCATCTTCTACCCTGACAGTTGAATAACAATTAACAATTGTCTGGCTTTGAGAATACCTCACATATCCAACAAAACCTCCTAAACGTAATAAACTATCCACTAAATTCTTTTCTATCAAACCAGTGGAATAACAATCCTTAATTATTCCACTGCTATTGCTGCCACAAAAACCCCCTATTGTTAATCCAATAACTTTAAGTTCACCTGTAATAAAGCTATTACTATAACAGCTTTCAATGTTACCTCCATTCAGGCCAACAAATCCACCAAGTGTATACGTTACAGGGTTTTCTATTTCGGTCTGAGAAAAACAATTTTTTATATTAGTCTTTGGATTATATCCTACAAAGCCACCAACTTCGGACGGTATATCATTTGAAGTGATAATAGAGATTCTCGCTGTCACGTAACAATTTTCTACAACAGTACAGTCTTTTAAATTACCAGCAAACCCTCCTACAGAATAACCAATACTGGTTATTTTGACCTTGTTGACATTACATTCAAAAAATTCGCTTCTTTCTGCATAGCCTGTAAATCCACCCACATATCCGGTACCACCCTGCACAAGAAGTTCACCTTGATTTTTTCCACTCTGTGCCGCATTTGTTTTATCTACTTTAGAATCAATTAAGTATCCCGCAACGCCGCCCCGGTATTTTCCTGTTCTGGATGGATCTATCCTCATTCCAGCTGTAGAATTCGTAATAGTAATATTTTTCCCATAACCAACCATGCCCCCTACATAATCAGTACCGGATAGTGCCAGGTTATAAGAAAATCCTTCGGAAGTACAATTTTCTATATTACTATTTTCCAGATATCCGGCAAATCCTCCTACATATTTACCAGTTCCCTTAGTAATATGTCCTGTAGCCTTGCAATTTTCAAAGGAAATATAGGAGCCTCGTCCAACAAATCCACCCAAATTCGAGATTCCATCTGTATCATACTCATTTAATTCACAATTGCGGAAAATAACCGGGCTCTGTGCACTTCCTGGTATATAGCCAATAAATCCGCCTCTATAAAATGTAGTTCCTTTACCGGTAAACCGATGATTTCCATCCTGTAATCTTACATTTTCTATTAATGTTTCACCTTTACCAGGTATTATTTCTTTTGCAATATATCCAAAATGCGCCTCTGTTGATGAAGACATCACTCTACTGCCCCAATACATTCTCAGATCCTTTATTGTCGCATCCTTAATGTAGCCAAAGAGTGGGTTTTGTAAATTAGAAATTGTATGCCCATTACCTTTCAAGGTACCCATAAAGGGTAATGTTTTGGAATTATACGAAGTCGTTATACTGCCAAAGTCTATATCGGTCATCAGTTCAATTGTCATTTTAGATACGCTGGAAGGAGTTTTATCATTAAAATACCTATTCCAGTCAGCGGCATTGTAAATTCTAATAACACGTTCTTCTTCCAGTCTTTCACTCAGCGCACTAACACTAAAGTCCTTCTCCTCCGCCCCCAACGCAGCACGCAGTACTCCACTGTAAACGATCCCTTCTTCGGGCGCACTTATCCCCTCTTCTTCTGCGCTGCTCTTTAAAACTGCCTTTCCCTCTTCCGTCAGGCTAATATCCCCGCTCGCACTCCATTCAATCGCTTCTCCCTCGATCTCCCGGACTAACTCAATCTCTCCTTCTACTCCCTCTATCGTTCCGCTTCCCAGCTGCAGCGCGATCGCGCTCGCCTTCGATTTCTTCTGTATTTCTATCTTTTCGTTTAACGCAAAATACGGCAGCTGCGGATACGCTCCCTCCGTATAATGCCATTCTCCGGATAGGCTGTCCTGGATTCCCGTCAGCTCTTCCGTTCCCTTCCTCTGCGCCTGCTTATCCTCCCCGCAGCTCATCCGGTAGTCATAGGTACATTCCTTTGCACTTGCTCTCTCTCCGTATCTTCCGGCAAAGGCTCCTCTTTCTTCTCCTGCCCCTAACGTATTCGATACATAGCAGGCTCCGATTCCCCCTTCATTGATTCCCGCAAAGCCGCCCAGTACAGCCGCTCCTTCCACACTTCCCGTCGCATAGCTGTTCTCGATCCGGCCTCCTTCTTTTAACACGCCAATAAAACCGCCGGTTGCCGCCGCGGTCTCATTTCCCTTCTTCGTGATCTTCACGAATGCATAGCAGTTCTGGATCAGGCTCTCTCCCTCACTCACGCCGATCAGGCCGCCCACACAGACCTCCTCTGCCGTCGTTCTTATGTATTCATCCCCTGCCGTCTCTTCCGGCTGGGTGGTATCTTCCTTCTGATCCGGCGCCGGATCAACCGGTGCTTCCGGCTCCGTCGGTACATCCGGGTCGGTTGGTTCTGTTGCTGGCCCTTCTGTTGGTCCTTCCGGCTGGTTTACCTCCGGTACATCCGGGGTTCCTGTCCCTTCTCCCTCCGCGGGTTCTCCCGGCTGGGGTACTGTTCCGGTATCTCCGGTATCCGGCGTTGTAGGTGTGGTATCCGGTACATTGGTCCCCTCCCCCGTTCCAGACGTATCTTCCTCCGTATTCACGATATCTGCTTCCGCTGCCATCGCCTTCACCGGCCCAAATAACTTCGCAACCGGGTCCACAACTGCTTCCGGCTCACCCACTGCCGGTTCCTCCGGTTTATCAGCTTCTCCAGTCCCTTCTGGCTTACTTAACTCCTCACCGGTGCTTCCCTGCTCCGGTTGATTTCCCTCCGGCTCCGGCTTACTCAGTTCTTCCTTATTCGTTATTCCTTCTTCCTTTTTATTCGTTCCTTCTCCGTTACTCCCGGTCTCCGGATTTGCCGAATCTGTTGCCTCTGGATCTTCCGGTATGTTCGGCTCTTCCTTATTTATACCCTCCCCGTTACCTTCCTGCTCCGGTTGATTCGGTTCTTCCTTCTTCGTTATTCCTTCTTCCTTATTATTCGTTCCCTCTTCATTACTCCCTGTCTCTGACTTACCCGGTTCTTCCTTCTTCTCTATTAATTCTTCATTGCCCTTCCTTACCCTCACTTCTCTCTCGGCTCTATCCCCTATCTCGATCTCTCCTACTGCTCCTATATTCCGTATCTCCGCTCCCTCTATATGCGCCGCTAACAGTCCATACCCTTCTATGTATCCCTCTCCCGCTCCGTACAGCTCTCCTTCTCTTATCGTTCCTTCTACTACCAGGTTCTCTATCTTCGCCCCCTGCCCTACTTTCCCGAACAGCGGCCTGCTCAATCCTTTTATCTCATGGCCTGCTCCGTCTAACTCTCCCACGAACGGCTCCACGTTATCCCCTATCGTGATCTCTCTTCCTGTCAGGTCCAGATCTGCCGTCAGGACATACTTCCCCCCTGGTTCATACTCTTCACTCTCTATGCTTAAGTATCTCTCCAGCTCTCCGATACTTCCGATTTCTCTTCCATTCTCCCGCAGCGCCAGTACCCTTCCTACTCCGCTGATTAACAGCACCCCCGCTGCTACCATCACCGCCAGCCCCGCCAGCCAGCCCCATCTGCGCTCTGCTCTCTTCTGGTTTCTTCTCTCTCTCATGTCCCTCACCTTTTCTTTTTCTTGTCTTTTCCCGTCTCTATCTTCTCAGAGCTTCCCTCTGTCTTTTCCCTACTCCATCCGATTCCTTACTCTTCTCCACACATAGACCACTTTCCCCTTGATCTGCTCTTCCTTTATCACTCCAAACTCCCTGCTCCGGCTGTCCAGAGAACTCTCCCTGTTATCCCCCAGCACAAACACCTCTCCTTCCCCTACTTCATACGGGTACTCGATGCTGCTCTCACTCTTCTCTTTTCCTACCGCATACTTCTCTTCCTGCGTGACCTCATTTCTTCTTACCTTCCCGCTTCCTTCTTCGATCTCTATCTTATCTCCGCTCTTTCCTGCCACTCTCTTCAGCAGCTTCCCATACCCCGTCTCGATCACCGCTACTTCTCCTACCTCGATCTCTCTCCCTCTCCGGTATACGATCACGTCTCCCTCCTGGTACGACGGGTACATCGAATCTCCCCATACCATCCGTATCCCGATTCCCAGCGTCAGCACGTAGAGCACCGCCAGCACAGCCGCTGCTCCTGCCAGCACAACCGCTCTCCTTCTCCTTCTTCTTCTCTTCCCGAGCTCTCTTCTTTCCTCTTCTACCAGCCTCTTCAGCCTTGCAAGCCTCTCTCTTCCCATCGGCCCTCTCTCTCTTGCTCCTCTATCTCACTCAGCAGCCTCTCGTATGCTTCCCCGCTTCGGTTCAGTTCCTCCCGGCTTCTTCTTACCAGTCTCTTCAGTTCCTCTCTCTCTTCCTCCGCCTGCCGTTTGATCCGCCCTGCCTCTTCTCTTCCTTCTCTCCGGATCTCCTCCGCCTCTCTTCTGGCCTCTTCAAATACCTCTCCTAACAGCCTTCCGCTCCTGCTCTCGAACTCTTCGATGCTCATTCCTCTTCCGGCAGATACAGGCACTTCCCTTCCTGTCCTTCGCTCCACTTTCCTCTCCCGGTACCCGGACAGCTCTGCTTCCAGCTCTTTCTTTCTCTCCCTCAGCATCTCCGCTTCTTTTCTTAGCTCCCTCGTCTCCCCGTACAGGCTTTCATTCCTCTTCATCTGCTCCAGGAACATCTCATAGATCTTCTCCGCGCTTTCTTTTCCTTCCTTATATAATAGAAGCACTTCCTCTTTCTTCCTCAGTTCTCTCTCATGCTCCTTTTTCTCTTCCTCCATCTGTTCCAGAAGGTCGTACAGAAAGTCCATCACTTCTTCTTTCCGGTAGCCCATCAATCCCGTCCGGAATGTGATCCTTGCCAGTTCCTTTTTCTCCATATCCATTCCCCCTTCTTTCCCAGACAACAGCCTAAGACAACCATCTGCCTTCTCCTTAGCCGACGCCTGTCTCAACTTTTTATTTGCCTGTACTTATACGACATTTCTTTTTATCAGATATAAAACTAAATCAGAGGGGTTAAATGAGTTTAACCGCCTCATTTTTAAGCCATTTTTATCATCCAATCTGCCTATTTTTTGTATTTCATTATGAAATGTCGCAAAGTATCTTACTTTACGTTAAATAGAATTCTTACTTGACATTCTCCCCTCTCCTTCATATAATGAAATTAATAACTATTACTGATAAGAGAGGAGGATTGATATATGCCAGCACTTAAGTTCAGCCGACAGCGTGAGGCGATCAAGACCTACCTGGCCGGTACAAAAGAACATCCGACAGCAGACACGGTTTATTCTCACATTAGAGAGATTTATCCGAATATCAGTCTTGGCACGGTATACCGCAATCTTAATTTACTGACGGACACCGGAGAGATACAGAAGTTGTCCTGCGGAGAGTCGGGCGACCGATTTGACGGAAATGCTTCCCCCCACTATCATTTCATCTGTAATAAATGTCACAGGGTATTGGATTTGGATTTGCCGGATATGGACATGATCAACGAGATGGCGTCCAAATCATTTGATGGGAAAATCGAGGGACATTCCACTTATTTCTATGGTATTTGCGGAAATTGCTGTAAAACCGCTGAGAATTAGAAAAACAGACCGCTCATGTGGCCTGCGGCCATATAGAGCGGTCTAGAAAAAAGTTTTATGAAACTATTGACAAATTGGCATAAGTTGGTTATTATATAAATATCAGTAATGATTACTATTACTGCACAGTAAAAATATTTTATTATATACATAAATAAAAGGAGAGATAAGTATTATGAAAAAGTTTGTTTGTAAAGTCTGTGGTTACGTTCATGAAGGGGATTCCGCTCCCGACTTCTGCCCTATCTGTAAAGCTCCTGCTTCCAAGTTCGAAGAGCAGTCTTCCGATATGACCTGGGCTGCTGAACATGTCGTCGGCGTTGCTTCTGATGTTTCCGATGATATCAAAAAAGATTTAAGAGCTAACTTCGAAGGTGAATGCTCTGAGGTTGGTATGTACCTGGCTATGGCCAGAGTCGCTCACAGAGAAGGCTATCCAGAGATCGGTTTATACTGGGAGAAAGCTGCCTACGAAGAGGCGGAACATGCCGCTAAATTTGCGGAGCTTCTCGGTGAAGTGGTTACCGACAGCACAAAGAAAAACCTGGAGATGAGAGTTGCCGCTGAGAACGGTGCTACCGCCGGCAAATTCGACCTGGCAAAACGGGCCAAAGAAGCGAACCTGGATGCGATCCATGACACCGTTCATGAGATGGCAAGAGACGAGGCTAGACACGGCAAAGCGTTTGCTGGTCTGTTAAAGAGATATTTCGGCTAATTAAGTTCATCTACTCTATTGCTACAGAAGGGAGCGTTTTCACGCTCCCTTCACTTTTTACAATAAGCACAGAATGTTTCGTTTTTATTGATTTTGATCTGGTTCCTTATGTAGATTATTCTACCGGTGCCGGGTCTGCCTTTGGCACAGCAGTTACCTTTAACGTCGTTACTACGTTGTATTCCCCCGCTGCAATCTCTCCATCCGCGTCATTCTTCTGTCCGAATACTTTCAGGCTGAGGGTTCCGTCTTTTTCCAGGTTCGTTGCCAGCTCCACCGGGGTTGCCAGTGGGGCAGACAGCTTATACGTTGTCATTACGGTTGCACTATCCTCATCCTTCGGCGCCAGTGCCAGGTCTACCAGGCCTAACAGCCCTCCGTTATCCTTTACTTCTGCCAGCTCGATTTTTACTCCGATTGTAGAGTTGTTCGTAATTGTTCCCGTTGACGTGATCAGGTTCTTAAATTTACCAGCATCATCTGTCCCGATCTGGAAATTAATGCTGGATGGCAGTACCACGCTGATTAAGTCTGCTCCCGGCTCTCCTACCGTTCCCTTTAACGTCATGTCATTGCTGGTTCCATCCTTGGTCACTTCTGTCGTGCTCTTGTCGGTTACATCCTTTGCGAATACCGTGCTTCCCATGCTCATGGT